>CAJXPX010000004.1 GCA_913058335.1 uncultured Hyphomonadaceae bacterium | reverse complement strand
CAATCGTGCCAATATTGGCATGCGGCTTATTACGCTCGAATTTCTCTTTTGCCATTTTTTTCTCCGTTCTCTTCTTAGGAGGTCAAAACCATTATACTTATTTTTAGACCGGCTTAGTTGCCGCCCTGCTTAGAAATCACTTCATCCGCGACTGCCTGAGGCGTCTTAGCGTAGTGATCAAATGTCATTGTAAATTGCGCGCGGCCCTGCGTTTTGGAACGCAAATCATTCACATAACCAAACATGTTAGCCAAAGGCACCATAGAGTTGATGACATTCGCGTTTCCGCGCATCTCAGTTCCCTCAATCATGCCGCGGCGTGAGTTTAAGTCACCGATTACATCACCCATATACTCATCAGGCGTCACAACCTCTACCTTCATGATAGGCTCGAGAAGATCGATACTGCCTTCGCTCTTGATCTCGCGGAAAGCGGCGCGCGCTGCGATTTCAAAAGCCATAACAGAGGAGTCAACATCATGGTATGCGCCGTCATAAAGCTCGGCTTTAAAGTCGATGAAAGGGAACCCAGCCAAGAGACCCGTTTCGGCCATTGTGCGGATACCTTTTTCAACACCCGGAATGTATTCTTTCGGTACATTACCACCCACAACTGAGTTTTCGAACTCAATACCTGAACCTGGCTCACCCGGAGTGAAATTGATTTTAACGCGGCCAAACTGACCAGACCCACCTGATTGCTTTTTATGCGTGTAATCAATTGAAACAGGCGCACCGAGTGATTCACGGTAAGCCACTTGCGGCTGACCAATATTCGCTTCCACACCAAATTCGCGCTTCAGACGGTCAACAAGGATGTCTAAGTGAAGCTCGCCCATACCCGCCATAATAGTTTGGCCGGACTCCATGTCAGTTGTCACGCGGAAAGACGGATCTTCTGCTGCCAAACGCTGCAAGCCAACGCCCAATTTTTCTTGGTCCGCTTTAGACTTGGGCTCAACCGCAATCTCGATAACCGGATCAGGGAATTCCATACGCTCAAGAATGACAGGGTGCTTCGGATCACATAATGTGTCACCTGTTGTTGTCTGCTTCAAAGAGGCCACAGCAATAATATCACCGGCATACGCTTCTTTAATATCTTCCCGGTCGTTAGAATGCATCATCATCATCCGGCCAACACGCTCTTTATTCTCCTTAACTGAGTTAAGAATTGTCGAACCCGCCTCGAGAACGCCGGAATAAAGACGACAGAATGTCAAAGTCCCAACGAAGGAGTCATTCATGATTTTGAAAGCAAGCATTGACAGCGGCTCATCATCAGAAGCCGGGCGAGTTGTTTCTTCACCCGTCTTAACATCAATGCCTTTAATAGCCGCAATATCCAGCGGGCTTGGCAGGTAGGCCACAACCGCATCAAGAAGAGGCTGCACGCCTTTATTCTTAAAGGCTGTTCCGCAGAAAACCGGCACAACTTTGTTGGCGATTGCTGCCTTACGAACGAGCCCTTGAATTGTCTCGGCAGACGGCATGGTACCTTCAAAATAAGCTTCCATGACCTCATCATCCATATCAGCTACGGCTTCGATGAGTTTTTCACGGTATTCAGCCGCCTTTTCGACCATATCAGCCGGAATATCGACGATATCGTATGTGGCGCCCAAATCAGCTTCTTTTTCCCACATATAAGCGACATTTTTAACAAGATCGACGACGCCTTTAAAATTGTCTTCAGATCCGATTGGAAGCTGCATTTCCAACGCATTTCCGCCCAAACGGTCTTTTACAGACTGAACAGAGGCGTAAAAATCGGCACCAAGCTTATCCATCTTATTGATGAAGATCATGCGAGGCACTTTGTATTTATCAGCCTGACGCCAAACTGTTTCAGTTTGCGGCTCAACACCGGCATTGGCGTCAAGCAGCGCAACAGCCCCGTCAAGAACACGCAAAGACCGCTCAACTTCAATTGTGAAGTCAACGTGACCCGGCGTGTCAATAATATTCAAACGCTTACCAGCCCAGAAACAAGTCGTCGCAGCGGATGTAATCGTAATTCCGCGCTCTTGCTCTTGCGCCATCCAATCCATAGTGGCCGCGCCGTCATGAACCTCAGCAATTTTATGGTTCTTACCTGTGTAATACAGAATCCGCTCCGTGCAGGTTGTTTTACCCGCATCGATGTGAGCCATGATGCCGAAGTTACGGTAATCTTTAAGTTCGTAGTCGCGTGCCATGATTGGTCTCTTAGCTCTTTCGGTCTACCAGCGGTAATGTGAGAAGGCGCGGTTAGCTTCAGCCATGCGGTGCGTATCTTCACGCTTCTTCACGGCAGTGCCACGATTGTTTGACGCGTCGAGTAATTCACCCGCAAGGCGCTCGCGCATTGTATTTTCGTTGCGTGAACGCGAGGCGTTTACCAACCAACGAATAGCCAAAGCCTGACGGCGTTCAGGACGCACTTCGACAGGTACCTGATAAGTCGCACCCCCCACGCGGCGGGAGCGAACCTCTACGGCCGGCTTAATGTTTTCGAGAGCATCGTGGAAGATGCGGATTGATTCTGTTTTCGCCTTATCTTCGACGATATCCATCGCGCCATAGACGATTTTTTCAGCCGTAGACTTTTTTCCGTCCAACATGATGGCGTTCATGAACTTGGCGAGAACCAAATCATTAAATTTTGCATCGGGAAGAATAACCCGTTTTTCTGCGCGGTGACGACGTGACATGACTGACTACCTTACTTAGGACGCTTCGCGCCGTATTTCGAACGACGTTGCTTACGATCTTTAACGCCCTGAGTATCCAGAACGCCGCGAAGGACGTGATAGCGCACACCCGGCAAGTCTTTCACACGACCGCCACGGATAAGCACAACACTATGCTCTTGCAGGTTATGTCCCTCACCCGGGATATAAGACAAAACTTCAAATCCATTCGTTAGGCGCACTTTAGCCACTTTACGAAGCGCTGAGTTAGGCTTCTTTGGAGTGGTTGTATAAACACGTGTACAAACGCCACGCTTCTGAGGACACGCCTCAAGAGCCGGAACCTTATTCCGTTTACGCTTGTCTTTGCGCGGCTTGCGAATGAGCTGCTGAATTGTTGGCATGGGCCGTATTTCCTGCACAAAATGCAAACAGCCCCGCATTCAAGCCCCATGCCTGAGTGCCGGATGTCTGCAAAAGACCAACCCTTGCCGCGAAAACTCCGCAACCGGGATGACTAAGTTATTCCAATTTTGCTTTAAACAAGGTTTCTAAGGTGACCCTCAGACAGCATGTTCATCAGCGTGGGGCGCCATATACGAGGGGAGATGGGTTCCGTCAACAGCAGATATGCGGTTTTTTCAGGCAATAACGGGATTCACAGTGAGAGATCGTCACCACCAAGCGTCACCCGCTATTGAGCTGACTTTTTCTTCTTTGCCTTATGGGCATCGACCGCCGCCAACCCGGCTGCGGCAGAATCAGGGCCGCGCATTTCGGCCTCTTTCTGTGCCCAAAGCCGCTTTTGATATCCATTGGAGAGGACGTCCGTGACAATCAATACGCCAACGACCAAATAGAAGCTAGACTTGCTCATCGCGTCAATCGCAAAACCAAATATTTCAAGATGGGCCAGATGAGCACCTTCTGTGACCAATAGAACGCCCACCAAAAACAGGATAAATAATCCGAGGACTTCATACATACGATTCTTTTTAAGAAAATTCGTGACAGCGTCCGCCATAAAGATCATGGCAAGACCTGATAATACGATAGCGATCACCATGAGCGGAACTTGGTAAGACTTGGTCGGCTCACAGCCGACCGCGCCGGCTATCGGGTCAGCAATGAGGGCCGCTTTACAATCTACGATACTTCCCTGGAAAACCCCGAGTGTAGCGCCTGCACTATCGACGATATTTGCCGCATCTATACTTGCGATCGCCATTGCAGAGAGAATTGAGTCGAAAGAAAAAACCAGGTTCATTATAACAATAAGTGCAATCGCTTTTGCGACTGACCGTTTTCCAGAGCCCTCGGAATGTTCAATATGGTCGACAGATAAGAGGTGATGTATCTCTTTTATCGCAGTATATATAATGAACCCCCCGCCCCCGAGCGTAACAAGGCTCTGCAAGGTAAACTCACCCTCTAGAATTCCGGCAAAGGGAATTGAGAAGAGAGGCGCCGCCATGGCCCCGAACAAACCAACAATTATAAAGAGAAGAATAATCCGGAATACAACGGCGATCCCAATCCCCCATTTTCGGACTTTCTTAGCGTCCTTCGGGTCGCCGACCTTGTTACTCTCGATAGCAATATAAAGCAGGTTGTCAAAGCCGAGCACGGCTTGAAGCAAAATCAGCATAAAAAGCGTAAATAAAGCTTCGAGGGTTAGATATTCAGCCAAATGGGCCTCCGATAAAGGTTTCGCCCTTGATAATATTATCAGGCGTTTTTTTATTCATTAGCGGGCGATTCGCAGGCTTTCAAGAAAATCTCGCCTGTGGGCCCTCAACATTAAAATCTGATTGCAAGGCAGGTTTGTTAATGCCAGGTTCAGCCGGAATT
Source organism: uncultured Hyphomonadaceae bacterium (assembly GCA_913058335.1). GTDB lineage: Bacteria > Pseudomonadota > Alphaproteobacteria > Caulobacterales > Maricaulaceae > Litorimonas. The sequence continues at coordinate 219,385 of CAJXPX010000004.1, read as the reverse complement.
AGGTATAAGGTCAATCATGAAAAATTCAGGTTTGAAATCCGTGTTGCTCAGCGCAGCTTTTTTCACTTCTTTGGGAGGCGGGTTATCGGCCTGCACCCCCACGGTGAAGATCGAGCCATCCGATAAACCGATCAAAATTGATCTGAACGTCAAAATTGATCAGGAAGTTCGCGTGCGCCTCGACAAAGATGTGGAAGAACTTATCGCCGACAACCCAGACTTGTTTTAGGAGGTTCATATGAAAATCGTATCAAAAATTATCGCCTTAACTGTAGCCGGCGCAATTTTAGGCGCAGGCGCAGGCGCATTGAATATACAAGGCCTAAACACTGCGCAGGCACAATCCGCCTCTGCAAAGGCTACTGTTGATAGGGCGAAATCGGCCGGCAAGATCGGAGAAACCGCAGCCGGATATCTGGATGCCGTCAATAACCAGTCCTTGGATGCAGCCACTAAAGCGGCCATGAAAGAAATTAATATTGCTCGCAAATCTCTCTATACGCGTCTAGCCAATGACCAAAATGTGAAGACGGAAGTCGTCGCCGCCCTAACAGGTGAAAAGCAGGTCGCCAAAGCCAGCGCTGGCGAATATGTTCTCATGTCTTCTGGCAGCTGGGTCCAGAAATAGTCAGTTAGAGATTTTAAAACGAATTAAGCCACCGATGAAAATCGGTGGCTTTTTTTATTTGATACAATGTCAAAAGACTAATTAGCCCGGATATCTTATTTCGACAGGCACATTTGCGCCAGACTCGTCGACCTTAATTTTAACATCGTCGAATGTAGGCTCGCGATCTTCTGGCGCGTCTCCGGACGCGCCCCAACCGTCTAGGATTTTGTAATCCTCAGTCATTGAGAACCGTCCGTCATCATCCAGATCATGCCACACAGACACTGCATAGTCTCCGGGCGAATCAACATTAAATATCTGAGTAATATCTCCAAGAGTAGGCTCACCTAAAACGCCGCCAAACCCTTTCATAGAGCGATAGTTCTCTCGCGTCTGGATTGAGACATATATTGGCCCCTCGGTTTTAGACACGCCCTTAAGCGTGACGGTCACAGGGATGGTGCCGTCTATAATCTTCCAGTCCGTTACTTCATTCGCCCAAGCAGGGCTAACTCCTAACGCACTGAGAGCGTAGAGCGCACAGATGGCGCCTCCAGTAGAAACGCTCAATTTTTTTAACTTAACAAACACAATAGCCTCCTTTCAAATTAGTTTGTATTTCAAACTTGACATAGTGTAGTTTGTAACGCAAACATATTTTTAAGATAAAGTAGTTTATTGATTGATAAGGAGACGATTATGTCAAAAGAAAACCTGCTTTCGGATTTGGATTACGCTAGCCGCCTTGCCAAGGAAGGGGCTGAGACCCCTCTTCTGGGCGGCCCTATAGGTCTGATGTGGGGCGTCTTGCTCACCTCTATATTCTTTTATCAATGGGGAATATTATCAGGAACCATCGGTCTACCGGAAAGCACTCTCGCCCTCGCCTGGATCGCTTTTGGCGTCATTGGCGGCCTGGGGAGCGCAGTTATGGGACGCAAAATCAACAAGAAAGCCGGATCAAACTCTGCCGCGAATCGAGTCGAAAGCTATGTCTGGACGATGTTTTCGGGCATGTTAGCGACGCTTTTTGTCGGCATTATCATCAATATGGTGTTTGCGGACGGCACATATAAACTGTTTGATCTTGTTATGATTGTCGGATTTGCCGGACAAGGGCTTGCTTACGGCGTAGTCGCGAAAATGAGTAAAATACGTATGCTTCATTTTGCCTCTTTTATAGGCTTTACAGCATCTGCGGTATGCTTTTCATTTTACGGTCAGACAGTCGTTTATCTCATCGGGTCTATCGCCACTATTTTTACGGTCATCCTCCCCTCTCTGCTTTTGATGAAAAAGGCGGGAGGGACAGATGTTCCCGGAGAAGAAAATGTCCAGTGACGCAGGTGATACGGAAATAGGTCTCGATCTGGACGCTGTGAACGACATCATTCACGGACGTCTCCGGATGGGAATCATGGCTTACCTCTCTGCCGTCAATCCCGCGAGCTTTCCGGAGCTGTTGGAGAAAACAGGCACGAGTAACGGTAATCTTTCCACTCACCTAACCAAACTTGAAAACGCTGGTTTTGTCCGGCAGGAGAAAGGGTTTAAGGGCAAACGTCCACAAACTCTGGTTCACCTTACGAAACACGGACGACAGGCTTGGATTAATTATCTAGAGGCCATGAAAAATATCCTCGGTACATAGAAGCATTATTTAAAGAATGACAAAGGTAGCGCGATTCTGTAGCGCCCCTTTGTGCCAAACGAGACAGTCATACAAGGCAGGCTAAGCCGGAAAAAGATTTTCAATCAAAGCTGGCCCATCATGCTCGCTAATGGTGCGGCCCCAATCGTGGGTTTGGTGGATACCTTTGTTATTGGCCGTTTTGTCGGGACAAGTGCTCTGGCCGGAATCGGCCTTGGAGCTGTTATTTACGGCATTTTTTATTGGGGATTTGGCTTTCTTCGCATGAGTACGGCAGGCCTCGTCGCCCAAAGTGACGGCCAAGGGGCGGAAGCAGATGTCCAGTCCCACATTCTTCGCGCTCTTCCCATTGGACTTTGCATCGGACTTTTCATCCTGCTGTTACAGGGCTGGCTCCTGCCGCTTGCTTTTAAAATCTACACGGCCCATCCCGATATTGAGGCGTCGGCCACACTCTATATACAAGCTCGGCTTTGGGGATTGCCTGCAACGCTTGCCAGTATTGCCCTCATGGGGTGGTTTGTCGGAATAAGCCGATCCGGATTAGCGCTTGGAATGCAGATTGTCTTAAACCTGACAAACTTAATCCTCTCCCCCTTATTTGTTCTCGGCTTCGGTGCGGGCCTGTATGGTGTCGCTCTTGCCTCTTCTATTGCCGAATGGGTTGGATTAGCCGCGGGCCTTTGGCTGGCTTACCGCGAGATTAGACGCCGCGGCGGCTTTCGATGGGAAGCTATCAGCAAGAAAACCTTGTTAGCCAAAGAAGCTCTCTCAAAACTTGGCGTGACCAATTCCAATATTTTTATCCGCACTTTGTCACTAACGATTGGATTTAACTTTTTCGGCAACGCTGCGGCGGCCGAAGGGGAAACATTCTTAGCGGGCTATCATGTATTGATGCAGTTCATCACAATGTCTGCCCTTGTCCTAGATGGGTTTGCTCATACGGCAGAAGCCGTCACCGGGGCGGCCTATGGCGCGAAAAACAAATCCAGATTCGATAGGGCCGTTCGGCTCACGACAGAATTTTCGGCGCTTTTTGCCTGTGTTTGCGGAGCATTAATTTGGTTTGGCGGACCTTTTATTATCAATCTGCTAACTACGGATCCGGATGTTCGGGCCAGCGCCCAAGCCTATTTGGCCTATTGCGCCCTTGCCCCGGTCCTCGGCTTCATGGCGTATCAGCTGGACGGCGTTTTCATCGGCACGACGAGAACGGCAGCGATGCGCAATGCTGGAATCGTCTCTGTCATTATTTATATTGGCGCGCATTACTTGCTTTACCCGGAGCTTGGGGCCGTCGGTATTTGGATAGCCTTTTTAGTTTATTATGTCATGCGGGCGGTGACACTCGCTATAGCCTACCCCGCTATTACGCGGCATTTAGAAGGTAAGATGTAAGCCTTAATTATGCGGTGCCAACCGCCTCAATAAGGGTCGCAAACCCATCCGCCTTCAATCGCGCTGACAAATCCGTACATATTTCCTGGACAAGTTGCGGGCCATTATAAACAAGCGCGGAATAAAGCTGCACGGCCTTGGCCCCGGCTCTGATCTTGGCATAAGCCTGTGCCCCGCTGCCGATACCGCCGACGCCGATTAAATCAATCCGTCCTCCGGCTGCATCAGAAAACTCCTGCAGAAGCGCCGTAGATTTTTCAAAGAGCGGCTGACCTGACAAACCACCCCCTTCCCCGCGATGAGAACTGGCTAAATTATCGGGACGCTCAATCGTTGTATTGCTGACAATAATCGCGTTAAGACCGTAAGTTCGGGCTTGTTCTACCACCCGTTCGACTTCTGAAAAATTCAGGTCCGGAGCAACTTTCAAAAACATGGGATAGCTCGGCGAATCCCCTGACAGTTTCGACCGAGTTTCGGAGAGTCGTCCGAGCAAATCTTCCATCTCTGTGCTGCCCTGAAGATTACGCAGGCCGGGCGTATTGGGCGAGCTGATGTTGATAGTAAAGTAATCGCACATCCCCCAGAGCCGGGCTAAGCCTGTGACATAATCGGCTATACGGTCGTCACTGTCTTTATTTGCGCCGAGATTGGCCCCTATAATGCCGCCATTTTCGTGTCGCGCTCGAAGACGTGCTGAAAAATGATCAAGACCTTTATTATTAAAGCCCATGCGATTGATGACAGCTTCATCCTCCGTCAGTCGAAACAAACGGGGCTTCGGGTTTCCGGTCTGGGGCTTTGGCGTCACCGTCCCGCATTCGACAAATCCAAACCCTGAATCCAACATGGCATTAGGAACGTCACAATCCTTATCAAATCCCGCCGCTAACCCGACAGGATTTGGCAAGTTTAAGCCCCCAATTTCTGTGGCAAGTTCAGGAAACTTCTTTGCGCTCGCCTTGGGACCAAACCCTGCCCGCAAAGCTTTTACCGTGGCCGTATGGGCGCGCTCCGCTGGAAGCCTGCGCAGAACGGACGTCCCAACTTTATAAAACAAACTCATTACTCCGTCCCGAATACATAGCGTCCGTTCCGGTCGGGTAGAAGTTTCCGATAGGACAACACATCATCCATGGTAAGGTCTGAATAGGCGTGTGGAAATTTCTCTCCATTACGAGACTCTTCCCATTTTAGCTTTAGGCCCGCCCTCTCCAGAGAAATTTTAACGATAACAATCGTTCCTCCGCCTGTGTAATGTTTATGAAGCGTTTCCTGAACCTGATCTTCCGCAGACAAGTGAATAAATCCGTCCTCCAGATCCACTTCACTTCCCTCAAAGACCATTTCCTGAATAAATTCACCCCATTCGGCTTGGGTCAATATCTTATAAGCAATCTTAATTTCTGACATAATTAGTTTATAAACAACCTCGTTGCACAAGAACAGGGCATAAACGAATTATCAGCGCACAGATAATGACTCTGTCGCGTAAGTCCCCAAATCCGACACGTGAATCCATTTCATGCACACAAAATCACCGCCAAAGAGGAGACACAAGAAAACTGGAAGGGAATCCGTTATGTCTAAACGCAATTTTGCGAAAATATTGGGGGGAGCCGCTATACTTAGTGCTCTGCCCGCAATGGCGGTGGCGCAAGACGCCCCGTCCCTCGAGAGTCTGGCGGCAAATGACGCCTTTGTATTTAACACATTACTCTTTTTGATCGGTGGCTTCCTTGTCATGTGGATGGCCGCAGGCTTTGCCATGCTGGAGGCAGGCTTTGTCCGCACTAAAAATGTCTCCATGCAATGTTTGAAGAATATCAGCTTATACTCTGTGGCTGGCCTTATGTTTTGGGTCATAGGCTACCAACTTATGTATAATGTGTCCGGTGACGGTGCGGGGCTCTTCGGAATGCCCGGCATTATGAGTTTTGGCGACCCAAGCACAGATACAGGCTACTCAGGGTATTCAGACTGGTTTTTCCAGATGGTCTTTTGTGCCACGACGGCTTCAATTGTTTCAGGCACAGTTGCTGAACGTATTAAATTTTGGCCCTTCATCATTTTTGTTATAGTTCTGACTGGCTTTATCTATCCGGTTGTTGGCTCGTGGGAATGGGGAACAGGCTTCCTTGATCGTATGGGTTTCTCTGACTTCGCTGGCTCTACATTGGTTCACTCCACTGGCGGCTGGGCCGCTCTAATAGGGGCCATCATTCTCGGCGCACGTAAAGGCAAGTATGTCGATGGAAAAGTGAACGCTATCCCTGGCTCTTCTATGCCTCTCGCAACACTGGGTGTATTTATCTTGTGGCTCGGTTGGTTTGGTTTTAACGGAGCGTCACAGCTAGCGCTTGGCACTATTGCTGATGCAGACTCTATTGCGAAAATCTTTGTAAACACAAATATGGCGGCAGTCGCGGGCGTTATCATTGCCATCCTCTACACCCAAATCCGTTACGGTAAGATTGACCTAACTATGGCTTTGAATGGTGCTTTGGCCGGCTTGGTCGCGATTACAGCTGAGCCCCTTACACCGAGCGTTCCGGTTGCCTTGCTCGTCGGCGGTATCGGCTCCTTGCTCGCCTGTTTGACAGTGCCTTTGCTTGATAAACTTAAAATCGACGATGTAGTCGGTGCCGTGCCGGTTCACCTGGTTGCAGGTATCTTCGGAACATTGGCTGTCGCTTTCACTAACCCTGATGTGACCTTCATGCCGCAGCTTATCGGTGTCCTCGCCACAGCCGTCTTTGTCTGTGTTGCCTCATCCATTGTCTGGTTTGCTTTAAAACTGACTATCGGTCTGCGGGTCAGCGAAGAAGACGAATATATCGGACTGGACCAAGCCGAGATTGGCGTCCCAAGCTATCCTGAGTTTGTGGCCTCTTAAAGAATTCGGTGAAGCGCAGTATAAATTCTGCGCTTCACCAAACCCAACTTTCCCCTCGCGCTTTGCTAAAGTTAGCGGTGCGAATACCTTCCCCGGCCTGTTTTATTAAACAGTGCCGGGGTTTTTTATGCGTAAATCTCTTTTCTCCTCTCCCGACTTTTGGCCCGGTTTCCATTTGACCGCTTAGGCTTTTTTTCCTAGATAGACTCCCATGTTTTCCCATACCGATATTTGGAATGCGCTTGATCGATTGTCTCAATCTTTATCGACGAGCCCCTCCGGCTTAGCGCGTCAAGCCGGTCTCGACCCGACGACTTTTAATAAGTCGAAACGCCAATCTAGCTCTGGTAAAAATCGCTGGCCCTCCACGGAAAGCCTTTCGAAAGTCCTCGGCACGGTCGGCATGAGTTTTGAAGATTTTGCGCGTTTTGCTGACCAAGCTGGCGCTCACGGGCCGTCCATCCCTGTTATTGGTCTTGCTCAAGCGGGTAGCCAAGGTTTTTTCGATGATGCCGGTTTTCCCGTTGGGGAAGGATGGGAAGATGTTCGGGTGCCTGGGCTCAGAGATGAAAATGTTTATTGCCTGCAAATCGCCGGTGACTCTATGTCGCCAGTCCTGCGCGCAGGGGATAAAGTTCTCGTCGCCCCGAACGAGACGGTAAGGCGCGGTGACCGTGTGGTTGTCAAAACAAATGAGGGGGAGATTATGGCGAAAGAACTCCGCTTGATAAATGAAACCCGAATAGAGCTCGTTTCGCTTAATCCCGATTATGACGATAGAGATTTTGCCAGACGCGATATACAATGGATCGCCCGCATCGTCTGGGTCTCGCAATAATTAAAAAATAACAACACAAATCAGACTTTATCTTAGGTCGGATCACTTTCTAAATAGGCGTTTATATAGTCTTCCAAGGCCTCTTGATCTTCAAATAAACTCAGCGCTATTTTAGCTTTTTCAAACATTTTTTGGCTGAAGTCATCTGGAGTCTCTTGCAATTCCAAATCTGTCAAAATTGATTTGGCTCTCATTAAATCGCTCTCACTCACCGCCTCTTCATTAGATAAAGCGATCAAAGCAAAGGCATAGTTGACACGCATAATCATATCCGCAGGATCCCGTTGGAGGGCCTGTTCGAAAAAACCTTTTCCATAGTCTATACGTGCGCCGAACCACTTCTCTGCGCTTTCGGCCCCGGCCTTGCGCGCAATTTCCAGGTGCCAAGCCCCCATTAAAGCATCCCCCCTCGCCTCCTGTGGGAAGTCCGTTCGGTAAGCTTGAATGTATTCCAAGCTTTTTTGAGGAAGTTTTTTAAACCATGCCGTTACATCCCCCGTGAACCGGGCAACAAACCCGTCGGTGACTACAAATTGAAGTCGGGCATTTTGGTGACCCGGATTCAGTTTTAGCGCTCTCTGCGCAAGATCTCTGGCTTGTTTCGCCTTTAAGTGAGGCGTGTTCGTTTCCCCTAACATGATTTGCCGCGCCAAAGCTTCGGAAGCCAGGGAAAGAGAATCCGGAGTTTTCAACCTGCTTCCGAGCTCGAACGCCTCCTGATATTGTCCGGATTCAATATAGGATTGAATATCCGATACCGCCTGCGCCGATACAGCTGTCGGGATAAGACTGATCAAACAGAGCAGTAGGGAAAATGTAAGGTATCGCAACCAGACCATAGTTTTTGCTAACATTATCACCGTTTTAAACCTAGCAAATTTAATACGTCAATTTGGAGTAACGGTATTTGTGACTTGCGGTCAGCTTATTCACGCTTAATCTTGGACTATGCGCAATAAAATCTACCTCTCCTTTGCTTATGCCGCGATAGCTTACACCCTTTTATCGTTTCTAAACGGCTCCGCTTTCGCCGTTCAGTGCGATAGCAGGGTATATCTGGATAATGTCAGATCAACTGATACTGGTAGCCGGGAGTTTGACGGTTATCCGCTCTACCCTGAGAAATCGACCCGAACGGCGGAGACTGTCTGCGTGAAGGACAAAGAGAATGGAAATATACGCCGTTACATTGTTGAGAGAGTTTTGGTTGGTAACGTCCCCATAACCCTTACCCATGGTTTTGACGATGTCACAGCGCGAGCCTATCCTGACACTTTGGATATCGACCCCGCCTCTCGGTCAAGCCAACATGTGGTCGCAAAATGCACGGGACCCTCTAATAAATATCGCTGTGATGCGTTTCCTGACCCGATGAGTATGATTAGAATTTCAACCTATTACGATGAAGGAACGCCGGGGAACATTGTGTTCACGTTAAACGCCCCTCGGAGAGAAATTCGCAAGGCTTTTAAAATTGACCACGCAACCTCCACAAAAGCGGCAACAATGCAGCTTCCCAATGGTAAAATTGTATTATTTCCCTATAATCTTAATGGAGGTTTCCGGCCCGCAGCTAACTCAGAAGACACAGTTTACAGCTTTCTGCGACAATCGCCCGACGACGCCATTATGAAATTATCCGTGCCTGTCACGCTGACAAATGGTGATTCCACTTTGATGAAAACCGAAATGTCGGTTGGACAAATTAAACTCGCATCTCAAATCAGCGATTATAGCGGACAATTTTATACGAAACGCCCAGAATAAGGATGCTCGCTTCGTCTGCTTTCTTTCGAGCTAAAAAGAGAAAGAGATTAGCTGAGCTTACCTGCAAGTGCATTTTCAATTAGATCCGCTGTTTCATCCGGGCCGTATATCGCCACGAACGATCCGAATCTCGGGCCTTGGCTCTGTCCTAAACAAACTTCGTAGATGGCCTTGAACCAATCCCGTAAGTTTTCGAACTCATGTTCTTTCCCGACAGAAAAAATGAGCGTTTGGAGCGCCTCTCCATCCGTTTTCTCTGCCTCTTCCACCTCTCGCAAGCGAGCGGCAAGATCGGTCAAAGCAGATCGCTCTTGATCGCTTGGGGCGCGGTAAGATTTGTTAGGTTTGACAAAGTCCTGGTAATAACGAACCGCAAAATCTGCAAGCTGATCCAAGACCGGATTGGTCTCGGGCGTTGCCTCCGGCTCATACCGCTCGATGAAGCCCCAAAGAATATCACGATCCGATGCGTTCGCCGCACTCACAAGATTTAAAAGAAGCGCAAATGTTACCGGCGGAATATGTTCTGGTGGATTTCCATTGTGGATATGCCAAACAGGGTTGTTCGCCTGCGCTTTTTCATCTTGCTTATGATACCCGGCCAGATGCTGAAAATACTCATCCACTGTCTTCGGGATTACATCGAAATATAGTTTTTTTGCCGCTCGGGGTTTGGCAAAGTTGAAGAGAGACAGGCTCTCTTGCGGAGCATAGGCGAGCCAGTCTTCGACAGATATGCCGTTCCCTTTGGACTTGGAAATTTTTTCGCCTTTTTCATCCAGAAATAACTCGTAAACATATTGAACGGGAGGCTCACCGCCCAGTATTTTACAAATGCGAGAATAAATCGGCGCGTTATCCTGATGGTCCTTGCCGAACATTTCAAAATCAACACCGAGAGCCGCCCAGCGCATACCAAAATCCGGCTTCCATTGTAGTTTGACTTGTCCGCCTGTGACTGAAATCGTCACCTCAGTGCCGTCCTCATCGTCGAAAGTGATGGTTCCGGCTTTCGCATCTACGGATTTCATGGGCACATAAAGTACCCGTCCCGTACTAGGTGAGATAGGTAAAAACGGAGAATAAGTTGCACGTCGTTCGTCGCCAAGAGTCGGGAGCATGACTGCCATGATTTCATCGAACTTCTCTAAAGCTCGCAATAAATACTCATCATATCGACCTGTGCGATAAAGGTCTGTCGCAGATAAAAACTCGTAATCAAACCCGAAACTGTCCAGAAAGGCCCGCAGGCGTGCATTCATATGCGCGCCGTAACTCTCGTGGGTCTCAAACGGATCCGGCACATCTGTGAGCGGCTTTTGTAAATAGGTTTCAAGTCTTTCCGGATGGGGAACAGTTGACGGCACTTTTCTCATACCGTCCAAATCGTCTGACACGCAGATGAGTTTAGTTTCGATTTTGCCTTCTGTCAGGGCGATGAAAGCATTGCGAACCATTGTGGTCCGAACCACCTCGCCAAACGTCCCGATATGAGGAAGACCTGATGGTCCATATCCTGTTTCAAAAACGACAGGCCGGCCACCGCGATCAATTCCCCGACGTTTTTCAATGTCCAAACGCTTTAGAATCATTCGGGCCTGCTCAAAAGGCCAAGCTTTGGATGTCATGTAAATTTCTTGGGTCATGGGCGGGAGTTAGGCGCATTGATAAGGAGCGTCAAGAAGGCATGGCTCCAGGATTGAGAGAGCCTTCCGGGAACATCTTAAATCCTTATTTCGTTGATTACCTTTATAAGGAGAATTTCGATGAAATATATCAAGGATGCCAATGGCACAAAATTATACTGTAAAGATTGGGGCGAAGGCCGCCCGGTCGTTCTTATTCATGGCTGGCCGCTCAATTCCGATAGCTGGGAATATCAGGCTGTTCGTCTGGCGGAAAACGGATATCGGGTTATAGCTTATGACCGAAGAGGCTTTGGACGTTCTGTTCAAACTTGGGACGGATATGACTATAACACACTGGCCGATGATCTAGCGTCTGTCATGACGCAACTTGACCTTAAAGATGCCGCTATTATTGGTTTTTCTATGGGAGGCGGAGAAGTGTCCCGCTATATGTCCCGTCATGAAGGGAAAGGTGTTAAACAGGCTGGCCTTATTTCATCCGTCGCCCCGTTCATGTTGAAAACGCCGGATAATCCGGAAGGCGTAGAAGAAAAAGTCTTCAAAGATATAAAAAGTGGACTGCGAGAGGATAGACCCGGTTTTTTGAAAGAATTCTTTGGTGATTTTTACGGTAATGGGACTGACGCAGGGGGCGTGAGTGACGAAATAATTAACTGGTCTATGTCAATGGCTTTGCAAGGCTCCCCCAAGGCCACTTTGGACTGCGTTGACGCTTTTGGCAAAACAGACTTTCGGCCGGACATGGATGCTTTTGATGTACCCACTCTAATTGTCCACGGATCGGGTGATAAAACAGTGCCAATTGAGACTAGTGGCCAAGCAGCCGCCGATATGATCAAGGATAGCGAATTCAAGATCTATAAAGGAGCGCCGCATGGACTTACCGCAACGCATAAGGATCAGCTCGTCGATGACTTACTCGACTTCTTAAAAGGATGAAAATTTACACGTTTGATTTAAAGCGCCTTAGGGCGCTTTTTACTTAAGGCCGAAATATCAAGGGTCTGAAATGGCCTAGCGTTTCCAAGTGAAAGAAAGTGCTGCGGCGTCTTCGGAGTAGCTGAAATCCTGAGCGGTCGCCTCGCGTCGCATATATGACAGAGAAACATCTGCATCTCCAAGTCTGTAGCCAACCCCGGCTTGAGCATCCCCCACTATAATACGATCTTGTAAGTTAAACTGTCCACTTGTGAGGCGGTCTATCGAGTTTGGCGCATAAGTCAGCGCTTCAGCATCAGCCCCGGCAAAAACGTACCAAGTATTGCTTTCGAATTCGGAGCCTTCGCGAAGGTTCTTACCAATTTCCACGACGGCGCCGACTAATGTGGAGGATTCACTGTCATTCACCCGCATGGAAGCGCGGGGAGTTAAGGACAAATCCAGACCTTTTGTAAATCCGCTTGTGAACTGTTTCGCAGCGCCTAAATTAACCCGCTCATCCCGTTGCAGACAATTTCCTGTCCCTGTCAGGCATTTTGGATCAGATATATCTAGTTTGAAAACCGTTGAGCCTACACTGTTTGCGGGCAGATCAATAAGTCCGTTTTGAGTTTCAAATCCGGCCGCATATTCAGGATTTATCGTCGACCCAAGATTTAAATTGAGACCGTCAGTAGAGCCTTTGGAGCTAGCGGGCATGTCTTGAGCTGATGCGGAAACTGTAAAAGAGAATAGGGCACTGGTAAAAAGCGCTGTCACGCTGAAATATTTCAACAAAATGTGCTGTTTAGATTTCAACACGGGTTTGTGCCTTTTCCTACTTCTTTTATCGATGACTAATATGTTTAGCCCTGAAACCACCACTAGAGGATGTATATAACTTTATTATGAGCCCTCTGCCATATCAATATGACAGTATTGTGCCGATTGGGTAGATATGTTTTAAATTTAGAGTAAATTTTTTCTTAATGTGACCCTAAAGCCACAAAAAAGGCCCAGTCTAGGGACTGAGCCTCTCATATTTTTAAATCACTTAAATTTATAATTAAGGTAACTTAAAATTTCTTATAGGTCTTACTGACAAGCGAGACATTCTTCATAGTCTGTGGGGGCCGCAGCTTCCATAGCCTGTTCTATTTCTGATTTATTTTCAGAACCTGCGAAGCCAGCCCGAGCGATGGATTTTGACCGGCAATAATACAATGACTTCACACCTTTTTCCCAAGCCTGCCAATGCAGCATGTGGAGATCCCATTTATCGACATCTCCTGGGATAAAAATATTAAGAGACTGCGCTTGGCAAATATGCGGGGCGCGGTCTGCAGCATGTTCAATCACCCAGCGTTGGTCAATTTCAAACGCCGTGCGGAAGACAGCTTTCTCATGTTCATCCAGATCGTCAAGGTGTTGAACAGACCCTTCATTCTCTAAGATAGTTGCCCAGATACCATCCGTGTTAAGCCCTTTTTCTTCGAGCAAAGCTTCCAAGAATTTATTCCGAACAGTGAACGATCCGGAGAGGGTCTTGTGCGTGTAGATATTCGCCGGAATAGGCTCGATACCCGCAGATGTTCCGCCACAAATAATAGAGATAGAAGCTGTCGGCGCGACGGCCATTTTATGGCTAAAACGCTCGTCAGTGACGCCCATATCCAGCGCGTCAGGGCAAGCCCCGCGCTCAGCCGCCAAAGTATTTGACGCCTTATCAGCTTCCTTGCGGATGAAAGAAAACATACGGTTATTGAAGCTTTTGGCCATCGCGCTTTCAAACGGGATGTTCTTAGATTGCAAGAGCGAATGAAACCCCATCAAACCAAGACCGACAGAGCGTTCCCGCATGGCGGAATATTTGGCTTCGGCCATCTTATCCGGTGCATTCCGAATAAAGCTCTCCAACACATTATCCAGAAAACGCATGATGTCTTCGATGAAGCCATCTTGGTCCTTCCATTCATCCCAACGCTCCGCATTCAGAGAAGAGAGACAACAAACCGCTGTCCGCTCTTTGTCATATTTGTCACGTCCAGTGGCGAGCATGATTTCGGCGCAGAGATTGGATTGTTGCACTTTCATGCCTGCATCGCGTTGATGTTTAGCCAGCGCATTGTTCACCGTATCAGAGAACACCATGTAAGGCTCGCCCGTTTGCAGACGCATTTCGAGAATTTTCTGCCAGATCTTACGAGCATTAACGGTTTTGATAACTTGATTCGTGTGCGGACTGCGCAGGCCAAACTCTGCCCCTGACGCAACGGCTTCCATAAATTCATCTGTAATGTTCAAACCATGATGAAGGTTTAAAGATTTGCGGTTGAAATCGCCGGACGGTTTGCGGATTTCTAGAAATTCTTCAATTTCAGGATGGTGAACATCGAGATAAACAGCAGCGGAGCCCCGGCGGAGCGAGCCTTGGGAAATCGCCAAAGTCAGCGAGTCCATCACACGAATGAACGGAATAATTCCCGACGTTTTACCAGCGCGACCAATTTTCTCTCCAATAGAGCGAACATTGCCCCAATATGTCCCGATGCCCCCGCCATTAGAGGCGAGCCAGACATTTTCGTTCCAAATATCAACAATCGAATCAAGACTGTCATCGACAGAGTTCAGAAAACAGGAAATCGGCAGGCCCCGGTCCGCGCCGCCATTAGATAGAACAGGAGTCGCCGGCATGAACCAAAGCTTGGACATATAGTTATAAAGGCGCTGCGCGTGATCCGTGTCATCCGCATAGGCCCGGGAAACGCGGGCAAACATATCCTGATAGGTCTCTTCAGGAAGCAGGTAGCGATCAACCAGTGTTTTCTTTCCGAAATCCGTCAAGAGAGCATCACGCGCCCGAACCGTCTGAGGACGCTCCACATCTGAATTGAGCGGTTGAGCCGTTTTCTGCTTTTGCGTCTGTACTTTTGGCTCCACAGTCGCCCCTGTTGGCCCTGCTGGCTCCATCAGATCTATGTCGGTTTCACTCATCGCGTTAAATTCGCTTTCGTTATTCTCTGTCATGATCCTCCAACCCTCCCAAGATGTTAATTTCAACGCCATTTTTCAAGTCTTTGGCGGACTCAAAAACAGGCCCCGTTAGGACTGTTCCCCTTAAGTCTACCGAATACAAGAAACCGAATGGCTTCGACTACATATTGTGTGTAATTCGGCTTTCACGTCAATACTTAGTAGTACAGAAATGGGTCGAAAAAGGTTTATGAATGGTTAAGCCTTTGGAAATACGCCGAATTTTTTATAAAACTGTCACACCCTTTTTGAGCTCTTATCCAACGTGATTTAAACTAAGACAAACCGCCCTAATTTTCATCCCGTGGAACCTCACGGATAGAGGTTTCCACATATAAAAACAGGGCCTGATAGCCCTGATTCTGTGTATAGATTTTGTATGGAATTTCTCTGAGTCGGCAAGTTACCCGAAGCCATACCCGTCCCTTACCAATTATTTGAACCGATACGTTCCCCTTAATCCGATTACGCGAGGGGGAATCGGGGTGGGGCGGAAACCTCGGAACACATGAGTTCCTCCGCTACCGAATCCGTCTTGGAAAGTCTGCACGGACGCGCTGGTTCCCGTTATCGTGGCTTCTGCATATTCATCAAACAGATTATTGGCATAGAGCGTTAGCCCCCAATTTTCTTGCTGGTAGGAAATCGACGCGTTTGCCAAGACGTAACTATCAAGGGTTTCCCCGTTCGCGATAGAACCAACGCGCTGCAAAATATCTCCTGTATAGGTAAGCCCGGCGCGGTAGACTAAATCCTGACCTTCCCCCAAGTCTTGCGTGTAGTCTGCAAATAAGCTGAATTGATGCTCGGGAGAGCCGGGTAAGCGGTCGCCATCGACGCCCCCTGTGTCATTTGCATCCACGTTATAAAATCCGTTCGGAGAATAGAGGCCCGGCGCATCACTTGTCAGCTCAGCGTTAGTGTAAGCGTAATTCCCTCGAATATTAAGCGCATCTATGGGCGCATAATCAAAACTAATTTCTACACCTTTTGACTGGGCTTTGCCGCCATTTTGTAAATAAGGAAGACTACCATTTACAGTAGCGCCCGCCAGCAAAATACCTTCCCAGTCGAGCAAGTAGACAGCGCCGTTTAAAGTTAAGCGCCCATCCATCAAGGAAGACTTGATACCCACTTCATAATTTGTCGTAGTGTCGGGTCCATAATTTTGTTCGTCCGGCAGGGCACACAAAGTTTGCGTATCAGGTAGCACATCCGGACAGGGCGCAATACCGTTTGACCCCCCCAACCTAAAGCCTTCTGATATAGTAGCGTAAAGGTTGATATCATCATTCACCGCATAGGACGTGTTCACTTTGAAAAGAGTCCCGTCATCCTTGGCATCATTGAGCGGATCAAACTCAAGATCCTCAATATCGGCTAAAGTACTTTGGGCGTAACTCGGATCTGCAAAGAATGGGACAACGGCGTTACTTACAGATTTCAAATCATATTCAAAATAACGACCGCCAACTGTCAACTGCCACGCCTGCGTAATATCAAACCCGACTTCTCCAAAAACAGCCATTTCTTTGCTATTAGAATTACTAAAGGCATCATATTCCAAATCGTCAGCCCGATTTGAAAATGGATGGTTCGGGGTGAATTCATGAGAGTAGGACTGCGTATCGCTTTCGTTATAAAAAGCGCCTATAATCCAGTTATAGCGCTTGTCGCCTTTCGAGACGAGGCGCACTTCCTGATTGATAAACTTGCTCTGGACAGCCTCCTCTGTGATGGCTGTAAAACTTGGGAAGCTCTCATAGCTATATTGAAGGCCAACCAGCAAGTCCGTTTGGTCACGATTGCCAAGTTCATCATATTCCCCATAACCTGATGCAGACGTAAGCTCCGCAAAGCCTAGATCTAGGGTAAGTTCCAAGGCAACTAATTGATCATCACGCTCATTTGGTTCAAGCACCCGCGTCCCGGATTCATAAGGCCCCGTGATAACGGTGTTGTTTGCGTCCCGCCCATTGACATAGCCATTGTGAGAACGCGCCTCTACGTCTTGAAACTGACCATAATATGTAAGGTTTGCATCAATAGATTCGGTCGGCGCCCAACGCGCTGCAAAACGCATTGAAAAAGTGTCTTCCTTATTGGCATCTTTTACAGTGCGGACGTCATTTGGATTATCAGGATTGGAAAAACCAATTTGGTTCACGACATTTACATAGTCAATATAGCCATCGTCTTTCAGGTAATCCAACGATGCCCGTAGGGCAAAATTATCCCCAACGGGGACATTCGCTGTAAATCCTACATCGCTGGAGATTCCATTGCCTTTTGAATAGGCATAAGCATCGGCTCTGATTTCAAACAGCTCTTCCCCAAATTCAGGCCTATTGGGGATATAGCGAACGGCGCCCCCCATAGTTCCGGCTCCATAAAGTGTCCCTTGGGGTCCGAGGAGAACCTCAACCTGTTTCATGTCATTTAATTTTAAATCAACAAATAGTGGAATTTCGCCAATGTAAGTTGCCACTGTGCCATTATTGTTTGCAGCCCCTAATCCATCTGCATTCAAGCCGCGAATGACAATACCGTCCTCTTCGCGGCCACCCCCGTTAATGATATGAAAACCCGGCACCCAGGCCGAAAGCTCTGCGAGATCGGTAATCCCAATCTCTTCGAGTTCCGCAGCTGAGACCGCAGAGATATTAAATGGAATTTCCTGAACGGTTTTTGCCCGGCGTGTGGCTGTTACGATAATTTCGTCATCTGCCGTAGATTGAGCAAATGCCGGCATCGCAGTGAAAGCTCCTGCTCCGCATAATGCAATCAAGCTTGTTGTTGAAACCAGACCGGATATACTTTTTCTGGTAATAGTCGTCCTAAACACAATATTCCCCTTCACAGAAATATGAAGCCCCCAAAAAGACCTTCGTTAAAATAAGGCTGAAATAACTGTCTTACCCCCGCAGACGAGTTGTCTCTTGCCTTTGATAAGGCGGGTATGCCAATGACGGTACAACGCTACAAATTTGATAGTTGGCAATTTATGTCATCCTCGCAACAATCCATAAATTGCTTAAATGCAGGGCTAAAAGCTTTGGCAGAGCATGATTACAGGGCGTTACACAGAATTGCGATGGAACGGATTTTTGAGGACAAACAGGATCCGGCTCCGTATTATTTACTGGCCGAACTAGCTGCAAATCATGGCAATACAGCGAAGGCGGAAGAGCTTTTCAGCAAAGCAGCAGACCTTTCCCCTGAAAGCGCTAGATATTTATCCGCTTACGCAAAGATACTGTCGCTTCGAAGCAACACTTCCTTAGCGCGGGATATAAATGAAAAAGCCGCATGCCTTCCTATCACGGACGCTCATGTCGCAGACACTGTCGGCGTAATCTTCAGCCGAACTGGACTTCACGAAAAGGCAATTCCATTTTTCAAACTTGCCATAAAATTAAATCCAAATCCGGATAATTTTTATTATAATTTGGGATCATCCTTGCAATTTTTAGGGGAGTTTGAAGGGGCCGAACAGGCTTATCGCGAAACGATAGACCGCAATCCGAACCATGTAAAAGCGTATTCCTCTTTGGTGGCTCTAAAAAAACAGACTCCTGAAACAAACGAGTTACAAGAGCTTTTCGGTCTTTTTGAGACCCATCAGGATAGTGCAGAGCAAGCTCTGCATATTGGACACGCTATCGCGAAAACTCTTGAAGATATGGGACAATATGAGCAGAGCCTGACGTGGTTGAAGCGCGCAAAAAAGGAAAAAAAATCAGAGCTCTCATATGATTTTGAAAGTTATCTGGAGATATTTAAAGCCGCCCGTGAGGGGTTTGAGAAAATAGGGTCCATTGCCGAGCCGTCTCAGCAATCTCCAATTTTCATCGTTGGTCTTCCGCGCACAGGAACGACATTGGTGGATAGAATCTTATCTAGCCACCCTATGGTCCAATCGTGTGGCGAATTAAATTTAATGGCAGGCTTAATTAAAAACGCAACAAAGACATCTTCGAACTTTGTCTTGGATGTCCGAACCCTTACCGAATCGGTCAATATCAATCTTGCGTCTATTGGACACAAATATTGGACAGAGACGAGCCCCTTAAGAAGAAACGCCGCCCGAATGACGGATAAGATGCCGTTAAATTTCTTTTATGCCGGATTAATTCACAAAACCTTTCCCAATGCTCGTATAATTGCTTTGCGTCGGGGCGCGATGGACAGTTGCCTCTCCAATTTTCGACAGCTGTTTTCGACAACTTACTCCTATTATAATTATACGTACGACCTCAACGATATAGCTCGGTTCTATAGGGAGTTTGATAGCCTCATGGCTTATTGGCGATCAGCGATCCCGACTGATAGATTTACAGAGGTTCATTACGAAAACATCGTTTTCAATCAGGAAACCGAAACACGTCGTTTATTAGATTTTTGCGGATTAGAATGGGATGAGAGATGTATGCGCTTTCACGAGAATAGATCCCCTGTCGCAACAGCCAGCTCAGTACAAGTTAGACAGCCCCTTTATTCGGGCTCCATTGGCCGTTGGAAAAAATACGGCGATACACTTAACGATTTAAGGTCCTCTCTCGGAAGTTTAGCGGAATGAAAATTCTGATTATTACTGATGCTTGGCATCCACAGATCAATGGTGTGGTTAGAACCCTCACGCAGACGGTTGAGGCTTTGCGGGATAAAGGACACATGGTTGAAGTCATAGCGCCTTCAGACGGTTATTTTACAATGCCGCTTCCAACCTATCCGGATATACGGCTCGCCCCGTTTGCATTTAGCAGCGTTAAAGACCGAATTACAGAATTTGGACCGGAGGCCGTTCATATCGCAACTGAAGGCCCGCTAGGGCAGATGGCCCGGTCTCTTTGCCTGCGATGGGGAATGCCTTTTACAACCAGCTATCACACTAAATTTCCAGAATATATCAAGGCCCGCTTTCCGTTTATTCCATTACGCTGGCCGTATAAATTTGTTCGCGAGTTTCACAATTCCGGCGGAAGAACCATGGTGACAACCCCGTCCATGGTAGAGTTTCTGCGCGAGCGGGGCTTTACAAAGCTCGCGCCTTGGGCGCGGGGTGTGGACATGGAAATTTTCAATCCTGGCCGCCGTTTCGCCCCTGATGATATTTTCAAAGGCCTAGCGCGCCCTATTTGGATCAATGTGGGCCGAATCGCCGTTGAAAAAAATATCGAAGCCTTTCTGTCGCTAGATCTACCGGGCTCAAAAGTGGTTGTTGGCGACGGCCCGCAACTGGAGCAGCTTAAGAAAAAATACCCTAAGGTCACCTTTCCCGGCACGAAGTTCAATGAAGAACTCGCGCGTTATTTTGCGGATGCCGATGTTTTTGTTTTTCCGTCCAAGACCGACACTTTCGGGCTCGTTATAATCGAATCCATGGCATCTGGTACGCCCGTTGCCGGATATCCAGTTTCTGGCCCCATCGATATTATCCCCGGTTCCAGAGCGGGGTCCATCAATGAGGATTTAAAGACAGCGTGTCTGGAAGCTTTGCAAATGTCCCGACATGCTTGCGTGGCCCATGCCCAGAAATATAGTTGGGAAGCCGTCTCTGAAGTCTTTTATAATTATCTAACGCCTGAATACACACCAGTATCGAGAAAGCGCTGGCGACGCGTACGGCGGCTCGCAAGGTTAGCAAGTAGTCCTTACCATCTCTCCAAACGTACATTACGACGAATTTGGAGAATTTTGCGCGGTAAATCTGTCCCTAAAACTTAGGAAGCTTTAACTAACGTTTCAAATATAAGTGACGTTGCTGACCATAGAGCACTACATTAACCAATTCCCACCCTTCGAGACCCAACCGGTTTAATCGCTCTTCAATTTGAGCATTTTGTCTGTCCGTCGTCCCAAAGACGACAGGCTTTACCCGTTCAACCTTGTACTCCCATTTCTTTTCGCGCACGCTCAGCCCCTATAACATTCGTTTAAGATAAAAAACTGAAGGGTGGTCATCCGTTTTGACGTGATAACATTCCCATCCTTCACGCCCATATTTATTAAGAAATTCGGCATTATTTGCGCGGATGTCAGTTCCGGTGATACCTCCGCCTTTTTCTGGCTGGACAATTTTATATTCCCAACGGTCACTCATTTTCTGTTCCCTTTTTGTATTGTTAAAGGCGTCTGTGTTCTCTGAGGGCTGCGCGCAGAATAAATTCTGCCTGCCCATTTACAGACCGCAACTTATCCTCTGATGACTGCTTCATAGCCTCTAAAACCTTTGCATTCACGCACAAAGAAAAAGATTTCTTCACTGCTTTATCTAATTTTTTCCGGGGCACCTCAATTAAACAAGCTAGTAAAGAGAGCCGGAATTAACGATAGGTTGCGTTGCCTTATCGGAACACAATATGGCTATGAGAGAAGCACGGGATGCTGTCATTTGCGCTGAATTTGTGATTACCCATTGTTTTTGCGAGTTGAATTGAATACCCCCGCCCTTGAACACTCCGCCCCTTACAAATCACAGGGAAATTATATGACTGTCCATTTTCATAAAGGGGACCTCCCCGCTGATGTCGATCTGGGTAAAACCATTGCTGTGGATACAGAAACACAGGGTTTATCTCTTGTGCGCGACAAGCTCTGCCTCGTGCAGTTATCAAGCGGAGACGGAGACGCCCATATCGTTCAGATGAACCGCGAGACTTATGACGCCCCGAATTTGAAAAAAATCTTATCCAATCCGGAAGTTGAAACGCTCTATCATTTCGCCCGGTTTGATGTTGCCATTCTGAAGCGCGACTTGGATATTGATGTCGGTCCGATTTTTTGCACGAAAATCGCCTCCGGCCTCGTGCGAACCTATACGGATCGCCACGGGCTCAAAGACATTTGCAAAGAGCTATTGAATGTAGATCTATCCAAACAGCAGCAAAGCTCCGACTGGGCATCAGACGAGTTGTCAGAAGCCCAGCTAAATTATGCCGCTTCAGACGTTCTTTACCTGCACCAACTCAAGACAATTTTATCAGCACGCCTCTTACGTGAGAAACGCTATGATATGGCCAAAGCCTGTTTTGACTTTCTTCCAACCCGTGCGGCATTGGATTTGGGCGGTTGGCATGACGTGGATATATTCTCTCATAGAATGCGCCGAGCGGATTAAAGCCCTAATCCCGACCTTGAACTAAGACCATAAGAAATGAAGAATTTTTGGCATCAGTAACTGCCTTAACAAGTCGTCATTTGCAGGATTTCCTCCTACACTTTGTGTTTGCTCTCCCCTATAGCGTAAAACCATGAATGCAGTCAGTTCATCTCCGTCCTCCTCTCCACGCGAAAACAGCGTAGCGGACGCGCTTGGTCTATGGGAACCAAAGCGGACTCTAACGCTCGAAGCGGCGCGCCGTCATACACAGCGAATTCAACTGCTGCGTAAAATCTTGATGGGTCTGGCCGGACTACTCGTGTTGTTTCTGATTTTCCAATTTGTGGGGAGCGGAACGAACACTTTTAACGACCCTAATCCAACTGAGTCAGTCAAAATGGTCAACCCCCGATATAGCGGCCGCACATCTGATGGACTGCCTTTCTACCTGACGGCGGATACCGCGACCCGCACGATGGAGAAGCGAAGCGAAGTTGCCCTTATCAAACCGGTTTTGGAATTCATCCGCGCGGAAGAAGCCGCCTCCTCATTCGTCTTGGCCAAGACCGGCACCTATGATGATATGGATAAGATTCTCAACTTACGCTCGGATGTGAACCTTGAAACGGATGACGGCTATATTTGTGATACCGTCCACGCCCGCATTTTTGCTCGCGACAAAAGGATTGAAGGCGATGAACCCATATCGTGCGTCGGGAGTTTTGGGACAGTAAATGGCCGCGCCTATGAAATTAATGATAATTATACTCAATTTGTTTTTAAAGACGGAATGGACGCGATTATCAAACAAGATCCTGCCCAAAAAAAGGGAACGGCTGACGGAGGAAGCTCTGACGGCGCACCCTCAGAATTTGCCTTTGGTGGAGACGGCCCGATCAATATAACCGCAGAACGTGCGATTTACGTCGGAGGGAAAACCGAACTGTTTGACAATGTGGTCGTTGTTCAGGACGGCGCGACCCTCTACTCTGATAAAATGGACATATTTCGGCGTGAGGCCACGTCCTCAGCAGATGGATCCCTACAGCTCGGAGAGGTGAATAAAATTATCGCTACGGATAATTTCCGCTATAAAACAGCGGAAAATGATGTGACGGGCAATCGGGGTGTTTACGAGCGGGATAAAAACCTTATCACGGTCACAGGGGACGTTCTTGTTAAGCAACCCGGCGGCAATACGGCGAAAACCGATAAGCTGACCTTTAATACAATCACGGAAACCATCCGGTTTTCCGGAGATTGTCAGGGCCGGGAATGCGGAAGTGGTGGGCGGACCCGCGTCGTATTGCAAAACGGGAATTAGGAATAGGCAAAGTGAGTAAGATGACTATGCGCAAGATAAAATTGATTTTCGCTGCGGCCATG
This sequence comes from uncultured Hyphomonadaceae bacterium, assembly GCA_913058335.1. Classification (GTDB taxonomy): domain Bacteria; phylum Pseudomonadota; class Alphaproteobacteria; order Caulobacterales; family Maricaulaceae; genus Litorimonas. The sequence continues at coordinate 196,134 of CAJXPX010000004.1, read as the reverse complement.
GCCACCAGTGCACTCTTCTCCTCGCCAGCTATGGCGCAATTTGCAGGCAATTCAGGTGCCCCTATCACAATTGATGCCGATGATAGCCGACTCGAAGGTGGGCTTGCCATTTTCTCAGGACAAGTGGATGCCCGTCAGGGAGACGTTCGTATCTTAACTGACAAAATGACCATTACAGGTCGCCAAAATGGTGGTTCCGGTATCAATTCTGCCATGGGCGACATCGAAAAAATTGTGGCTGTCGGGAACTTTTATTATATTACTCCGACACAAGAGGTACGCGGCAGTCAGGGGGTATATACCCAAGCCGATAATAATTTCACCGTCACGGGCGATGTCATCCTTTTACAGGACGACAGCGTCGTAACTGGCGATAAGCTCATTTACAATCTCGATACGGAAGAAGCCCGTGTTGTCAGCGAATGCCAAGGCCGGAAATGCGGAAATAAACAACGCGTCCGCGTACTCATCAAAAGTACAGGCACTACGGAAGATCCGGCGTCTTAACTCGTCCGTTTTAAAACACGTCAATCAAAGCAAGTCTCAAAGAAGTCATATGACTGAAACACCAACATCAACGATAACGCCCCCCGCCACAGGGTTAGCCGCCAATAATATCGGCAAGGCCTATCGTGGTCGTGTGGTCGTTAAAGATATTACTTTAACTGTGCAACGCGGCGAAGTCGTGGCTCTTATGGGCCCAAATGGCGCCGGTAAGACCACCAGCTTTTATATGATTATGGGGCTTATTGAGGCAGATCGCGGCATGATTACTTTGGACGGCCAGGATATTACCTCCCTGCCCATGTATCAGCGGGCCCGGCTCGGTGTAGGCTACCTCCCGCAGGAGCAAAGTATTTTCCGAGGATTGACGGTAGAGGAGAATATTCGCGCCGTCGTTCAACTCACCGAGAAAGATAAGTCTAAATGGGCCGATACAGTCGACGCTTTACTCGACGAACTGAATATCGGCCACATCAAGGATAGTCCCGCCCTTGCTCTGTCAGGCGGGGAACGACGCCGCGTTGAGATTGCCCGCGCTCTTGCTTCTCGTCCCAGCTTTATGCTTTTGGATGAGCCTTTTACGGGTATTGACCCCATTGCCATTGCGGATATTTCAGAACTCGTCCTCTATTTGAAAAAACGCGGCATTGGCATCTTAATTACCGATCACCGCGTTCGTGAAACTTTGGATATTGTGGACCGCGCTTCTATCTTGTTTCAGGGCGAAGCCCTATTTGAAGGGACGCCGGATGAAATTCGCGCGAACAAGGATGTGCGCCGCGTATATCTCGGCGAGAAATACGCTTAGGCATTGGTAGATATATTTATGGGTTTAAACATCAATCGATCTTTATTAGTGGAAGATAACGCTATTATCGCCATGGATTGCGAAGAAATGCTCACAGAACTCGGCGCTGAGTCGGTCATCACCTGCTCTTCCGTAGAGGAAGCCTTAAATTATCTCTCAAACAATACCGTTGATTTCGCCATATTGGACGTAAATCTCGGAACGGAAACCAGTGAGGCTGTTGCAAAGTATTTGGCAGAAACGGATACGCCCTTTCTGTTTGCCACTGGTCATGAGGAAACGAAATTATCCGAAAGCTTTCCTCACGCTCCGGTTGTGCAAAAACCGTACAGCGCTGCTTCTATTGAAGAAGCTTTTGAGAGTTTAAATCCAAACTAACATTCGAACTATATATTTGAATTTGGACGCAAAAAAACCCGCCCCCTTTCGAAGGCGGGTTTTTTATTTCTAATACTCAGTTTTTAGAGGCTGAGAACCTAGGATTTGGAATTTTGCCGCGCGAGCAGATCACGGATTTCCGCGAGTAAAACCTCATTAGCCGGAGGCGCAGACGGCGCAGCCTCTTCTTTCTTCTTCAAATTATTCATGCCTTTAATGATGAGAAACATCACGAAAGCAACTATGATGAAGGTAATAAGAGAGGTTAAAAATACACCCACATTAATGACCCATCCTGGATCTGTGACAGTGCCATCTGCGGCAACGACAGGGGCTTCTATCACCCAGTTCCACTCGGACAGATCAATCCCACCCATGACAGGTTGAAGCAATGGCATGAAAACACCATCAATAAAGTCTTTAGTCACTGTGGCGAAGGCTGTTCCCATTACGAAACCGACGGCCATATCGACAAGGTTGCCTTTGACAGCAAATTCTTTGAATTCTGAAACCATTCCCATGGCATTCCCCTCTATTTAAAGTAACACAGCGCTAAGCAACGCCCTGCTTATTACTGCACAAAGTGCGAAAGAGCGTCAATATAGTAATTTTTTAAAGAGGCGAAAACTAGCTGTCTATTTGTCTTTTGACGCGTCAATGTTTTCGCGTAGGTCCTTACCAGTTCGGAAAAATGGTACATGCTTTTCGGGGACAAAAACATCCTCACCCGTGCGCGGATTGCGTCCGGCGCGGGCTTTGCGGTGACGAACAGAAAAAGCGCCAAAACCGCGGAGTTCAACACGTGCACCGCGTTCTAGCGTTTGTGTAATTGATTCCAATACGACCGCAACAACTCGCTCCATATCATTCCGGGTCAAATGCGGGTTTTCGTCGTGGAGTTTGTCAATCAATTCGGAACGAAGCATAGCGGCCTTATAACGCTATCGCCCCGCTACCCGTCAAGAAGATTCCTAAAAACCATCGTGATTAGCCAATAAAAAACCCGCCCTTAAACAAAGAGCGGGTTTATCATTCGTAATAAGACCTGAGTGAGGCTTAGTTGTCGCCTTTCAGCGCGGCGCCGAGAATATCCCCGAGTGACGCACCTGAATCAGCGGAACCATATTGCGATACAGCCTCTTTCTCTTCAGCGATTTCGAGCGCCTTGATAGAAAGTGTGTAGCTTCGTGTTTTACGGTCAACGCGTGTGATCAAGGCATCAACCTTGTCACCTACAGCGAAGCGCTCAGGACGTTGCTCAGAACGCTCACGAGACAAGTCACCTTTACGGATAAAGGCTGTTGTTTCAGCGTCGTCTTCGCCAAAGGTCACTTCAATACCACCGGAGTTCACTTCTTTCACAGTACAGGTGACTGTTGCGCCGCGATTTGCGCCGCCTGCACCAGCTGGCATTGTATCTTTGACGAGTTGTTTAACACCCAATGAGATACGCTCTTTCTCGATATCGACTTCAAGGATTTTGGCTTCAACCATGTCGCCTTTTTTATAATCCTGAAGGGCTTCTTCGCCTGACTTCTCCCAAGAGAGGTCTGACAAATGAGCCATTCCGTCGATGTCGCCGTCGAGTCCGATAAACAGGCCGAACTCAGTAACAGAGCGAACTTCGCCGTTGATTGTGGAGCCAACCGGGAAGCGGTCTGTAAAGCTGTCCCAAGGGTTCTCTTGAACCTGCTTAATACCAAGAGAGATACGGCGCTTTTCCTGGTCAACTTCAAGGACTTCAACTTCGATTTCCTGAGAGGTAGAGACAATTTTACCAGGATGGACGTTTTTCTTGGTCCAAGACATTTCAGAAACATGGACGAGGCCTTCAACGCCTTCTTCCAGCTCAATAAATGCGCCGTAATCCGCAATATTTGTCACTTTGCCCATATGACGGGTTCCCACAACATATTTTGCAGAGGCTGCATTCCAAGGATCTTCCTGCAATTGTTTCATGCCAAGGGAGATACGTTGTGTCTCTGGGTTGATACGGATGATTTTGACTTTAACCGTATCGCCAACATTCAGAACCTGAGAGGGGTGGCTGACGCGGCGCCAGCTCATATCAGTGACATGAAGCAATCCGTCAATTCCGCCGAGGTCAACGAACGCACCGTAATCGGTGATATTCTTGACAACACCTTCACGTGTTTCGCCTTCGGCCAATTGACCAACAAGCTCTGCACGTTGCTCAGCGCGGCTTTCCTCAAGGATAGCACGGCGGGAGACAACAATGTTTCCGCGAGAGCGATCCATTTTCAAGATCATAAAAGGTTGGTCTTCGTTCATCAGAGGGCCAACATCGCGCACAGGGCGGATATCGACTTGTGAACCCGGCAAGAAGGCATTAATGCCGCCGAGATCGACGGTGAAACCGCCTTTGACGCGGCCAACAATAGCGCCTTTGACAGGCTCTTCGGCCTCAAAGAATTTCGCCATCTTGATCCAGCTTTCTTCGCGGCGCGCTTTGTCGCGCGACAGAACAGCTTGGCCCAGAGCATTTTCAATACGCTCAAGATAAATATCAACTTCGTCGCCAACGGCGATTTTTTTGTCATCGCCCGGAGTATAAAACTCACGTAGGTCAACGCGGCCTTCAGTTTTAAGGCCAATGTCGATTATCGCCGCATCTTTTTCGATAGCGGTCACGACACCTTTGACAACTGTGCCCTCTTCCATTGAATTTGTCTCGAAAGACGCTTCAAACATAGAGGCAAAATCATCGGTGGATGGATTCATGGATTGAGCTTCGCTCATGAGTGGAACTCCAAAATAAGGTCCTGCCGACGGGATACACCCGCGGTCTAGCCCGGCCAATCCGGGCGTCAATGAAAACGTGAAAGGGAGGGAAAAGCCGCCAGTTTCGCGCTGATGTCTGTCGGCCTTTGGAAAAGCCGGAGAAATCGAGGGGCGTATAGGCGGGTGTCCAAACAATAGCAAGGGGGTTGGTCAGAGGGAGTGCCCCGCGACCCTATTTTGAATTTTTTATTTTAATATAAAGGGCAGACGATGCCTGCCCTTTATGGTCTTATGAAACTATTCTTAGGATTTCATCGCTTTTGCAACGCGATCCCCTAAATCGGCATCGACATTGTGCCAATATTCCAGCGCCCGTTTCAGGACAGGCTCTGAGACGCCCGCCTTTAGGTGTCCTGCAATATTATTGACGAGGCGCTCCCGGGCGGCATCATCCATTACGTCTCGCACCAATATGCCCGCTTGAGTCCAATCATCGTCATCTTCGCGCAGCGTATAAGCCTGTCGGACCATATCACCGTCTGCGTGCCATAAACCACCGTCATCTGTTAAAGATGGATCCGCCGAAGGTCCGCCCTTGGAATTAGGCGCATAAACGGGGTCTGTGACATTTTCCGTCCGCCCGGCTCCATCTTTACTATAGCTATGAACGGGCACCTTCGGTTTGTTGACCGGGATTTGCTTGTAATTCACACCTAACCTAGCGCGGTGCGCATCGGCATAGGCAAAGCCGCGTCCTAGCAACATTTTATCAGGACTTAACCCTATCCCAGGAACCAAATTATTAGGCTCAAACGCAGCCTGTTCAATCTCAGTATGAAAATCAGTCGGATTTCGGGTTAGCGTTAACTTGCCCACTTTGATCAGGGGGTAATCGTCATGCGGCCAAACTTTGGTAAGGTCAAACGGGTTTAATCGATAGGTTTTGGCCTCTTCAAATTTCATAATTTGCATGGACAATGTCCAACTTGGATGATCGCCGTTTTTGATTGAGTTGAATAAGTCGCGTCGGTGATAATCGCTATCTTCACCCGCCAGTTTATCAGCCTCTTCTTGAGTCAGGAAGTCATTACCCTGATCCGTTTCAAAATGATATTTCACCCAAAACTTTTTACCCTGAGCATTGATCCACATATAAGTGTGGCTGGAAAAGCCGTCCATGTGACGATATGATTTAGGGATTCCCCGATCGCCCATCAGCCAAGTGACCTGATGTGCGGATTCCGGAGATAAGCTCCAAAAGTCCCACTGCATGTCATGATCGCGCAGTCCATTATCAGCCCGGCGTTTTTGCGAGCGAATGAAATGTTGGAACTTCAAGGGATCGCGAATAAAGAAGACCGGCGTATTGTTGCCGACCATATCGTAATTGCCTTCGGAGGTATAAAACTTGATCGAGAATCCACGCGGGTCACGCCATGTATCTGGACTGCCGCGCTCGCCTGCTACAGTCGAAAACCGCATCAATGTATCAGTCTTGGTTCCGGGCTGAAATACAGCGGCTCTGGTATACTGACTAACATCTTCGGTGACTTCAAAATGTCCGAAAGCGCCGCTACCTTTGGCATGTGGCTGGCGCTCAGGAATACGTTCACGATTGAAATTTGCCATTTGTTCAATCAGATAATGGTCGTTTAAGACGATGGGGCCATCACGGCCAACAGTCAAAGAGTGTTCATCGCTTGCGACAGGAATACCGGCATCTGTCGTGGTGGGAGGCGTTTTCTTATCAGTCATGGGGGCTTTCTTTCTAGAGGTCGAACTCTAGATTAACGAGCCAAGGCACGAACCGTTCCTATACCAATCCTATTTTATATTAGAGCATAAATATGGGCAAGCCGCATAACCGCTTGCGGAGAAAACAACTATTTTCCAAGAGCCTTACTGACCGCTTCAACAGCCGCCTCGAACGCCAATAGAGTTGACGTGTGACGGGCCGGATAGGCAGAAACGCCTTTTAGCAATTCGAGTCGGGAGAAACGACCCTCGGGAGGATTGCCGCCCGACTTTAAAATGGTTTTTAATGCGTCCCGCGCGTCCACCAACTCCAGCAAAGTCGCACCGATAACTTTTTCTTTCAAAATCGCGGCGCTTGCCTGACCTAAAGCGCAGGCCTGTACGCGCAAAGCCGCCTCGCTCACTTTCTCGCCGGCCATATTGACGTCAATCTCCAACCAAGATCCGCAAAGTTTGGAAACTTTGCGAGACGTGCCGTCGGGATCATCTAAACGTTCATTTCGAAGGCTCGAAGACAAAGTCAAAATATCACTATTATAAAGGTCATCCATCACGGGTCTTATATAAGCGGGTCTTTCAATTTATCCATATACCTTTCACTTTGGCGCAGCTTTCCCATATAGTTGATACAATTCAAGCAGGAGAAACTATTATGCCTTCAGCCGCTCGTGGAAAAATTTACGACAATATTATGGAAACAATGGGCGGAACACCGATTATCCGCTTGCCTCGTATTACCGAGGGCATTGAGGCTGATCTTGTTTTCAAACTCGAATTTTTTAATCCGATAGCGTCCGTCAAAGACCGGATCGGAATTGCGATGATTGAAGATTTGGAAACATCCGGAAAACTTAAACCCGGCGGCACAATTATTGAGCCTACCAGCGGCAATACAGGTATCGCGATTGCTTTTGCCGCCGCCGCAAAAGGATATAAAGCAATTCTCGTTATGCCGGAGAGCATGTCGATTGAACGCCGAAAGATGATGAAATTACTCGGCGCGGAACTGGTGCTGACGGAAGCATCCGGCGGCATCCCCGGCGCCATAGAGAAAGCGGAGGAACTCGTCAAAAATATGCCCGGCGCCGTCAAAGCCGGGCAATTTACCAATCCTGCCAACCCTGCTATTCACTACGCCACCACAGGTCCAGAAATCTGGACGGATTGCGACGGCAAGGTCGATGCTTTTATCGCCGGTGTCGGCACAGGCGGAACACTAACTGGCGCAGGTCGTTTTCTTAAAGAGAAAAATCCTGATTGCCAGATTATTGCCATTGAGCCGACGGACTCTCCCGTGATTTCCAAGGGCGAAAAGGGTCCCCATAAAATTCAGGGGATTGGGGCAGGGTTCATACCGGAGGTTCTGGATAAAAGTTTAATTGATGATGTGGTTCTAATTGAAAATGACACAGCTTTTGGAACAGCGAAACATGTCGCCGCGGAAGACGGTGTTCCCGTGGGAATATCCTCCGGAGCGGCTATTGCTGCGGCGCTAAAGGTCGGCGCACGTCCCGAAATGAAAGGTAAACGCATCGTGACAATTATCCCAAGCTTTGCCGAACGCTATCTTTCAACGCCGCTATTTGATGACGACGTGCCGCCGGCTGAAGGCCAAAAATCTAACGCGCCCTAAATATGCGGCCGGATCAAATTAATCGCTATGCCCGGCATCTGGTTTTGAAAGAAATCGGGGGGCCGGGCCAAGCCGCCTTATTGGGCGCAAAAGTCGCGATTGTTGGCGCAGGGGGTCTTGGCGGCCCAGCGGGTCTTTATCTGGCGGCAGCCGGGGTAGGGCATATTACACTTATAGATGATGATGCGGTCGATTTATCTAATTTACAAAGGCAAATTCAGTTTTCCCAAGATGATGTTGAAAACTCTAAAGTGGATAGTCTCGCCAAGCGGCTGTCCCGTCTCAATCAGGATGTCTTCATACGACCCGTATGCGAGAAATTAACCCCTGAAAATGCGATGACGCTTTTACAAGATCATGACCTCATCCTCGACGGCGTAGATGACTTTAAAACCCGTTTTGCCGTGAATGCGGCCAGTTTGGAGCTAAAAATTCCGCTTATCTCTGGCGCTCTGGGACGCTTTGACGGACAAATCAGCTTTTTTAATGAAACATCGAACGCCCCCTGTTATAGATGTCTGGTTCCGGAAATTCCGCCAGATGCCGAAACCTGCGCGCAAGTCGGAATTGTTGGTGCCCTCGCTGGAATAATTGGGGCGCAGATGGGATTGGAAGCTATTAAAGTCATCACTGACGCCGGACAAAATTTGACGGGGCGTCTCTATCTATTTGACGGTTTAAAAAGCCAAAGCCGAACCCTTACTTTACGTAAGGATCCGGCCTGTCCTGCCTGTAGCAGTGCCCCCTAGACTTGGCAGGCAGAATTAGTTTCTATCGTAGTGGCGTCTCGCTTCGGTCCGTAATTTCGCACGGTCATATCCGGTTCCGAAACGGTTAAACCCATATCCGTTATAAGTCGAAAATCGAGAGCCCACTAAAGTTTGGCTACGGCGGCGAATAAGGTCCCGTTCCAAGGCGAGTTGCTCACGCTCTTCCACATTTATAAGACGGGATTGAAGCTGCGTATTGATCAGAGCCTGCTGACGGGCGACTTCTACGGCGTTACGCTGACTGTACGCCGCCTGACTTGTGCGGGGTGTTACGGATTTAGTGTTGTGACGGTAAACCTGAACGCCCTGCTCACAACTAACCGAATAAGGGCCGCTGACTGTGCCGCAAGCTGCCATAGACTGTATCGGAAACAATATGGCAGAGACGGCAAGAATCAAAATGGTGATTTTCATACAAAACTCCTATCAGGAGCTTGCTTTCACACTCTGTTAACCATTTCCACGCTTTGCAAGTGAGAGGCGAGAAAGGCGACCGTTTTACATCTGCGCCCGAATACCTATTGCCGATTATTTCTCTAAGGACCGGTAGGCTTGTCGAACCATGCCTTTTTGGTCGATAAAGGCAGATAGCTCCTTATACTCGTTCAAAGTTACGGCCGCCAACACCTCCTCGACGGACATTCCGCTATCTTTTGCAGTCCGAACCTGAGCTAGAATATCAGATAAAATATCACGACTTTTCTGTAGGTCTGCTTTTGTCGCCATTGGACCGTGACCAGGAATAATCTTTGTCTCGTCATCCACCATGGACAGCACTTTGTCCTGCGCCGCAATCATACCTTCTAGATTTCCGCCAGAGTCGATATCAACGAAAGGAAACAAACCGTTGAAATAATTATCTCCCATATGGACGATATTAGCTGGCATGAAGACTACCAAGCTGTCGCCATCGGTGTGGGCGTTTGGTACATGATGGGCTGTGGCGGTTTGCCCGTTAAAATGCAGCGTGGCCGTTTCCGAAAATGTCAGACTCGGCCAGACCTCATCGCCCGGAGCCGGACGTTCTGTGTCAGGGGTATTTTTTTCAAAATTGGACACCATGCGCGAACGGACATTATCATGCGCAAAAACGGTCGCACCGGTTTCTTTCATTTCGGCGTTGCCCCCACTATGATCTCCGTGAAGGTGGGTATTTAAAACAAACCGAACAGGCTCATCAGAAATTTCACGAATCCGAAACAAGATTTGGTCTGCAAAGCGTGAGAATTTGTCATCAATGACGTATAGGCCGTCCTCTCCGGCGCTCACGCCGACATTCCCGCCTGGACCTGTCAATATGTAGAAGTTTTCAGCAATCATTTCCGAAGCTATGTCCGGAGCAGACATGGTGTTAGTCATGTCATTCTTACCCGCCTCTTGGTGGCTCTCATGAGCTTGGATAGAAGTCGTCGCGGTTAAAGCCAGTGTGATGGCAAAAAAACTCGTTGTGATTAATTTTGTCACCGTCTTCTCCTTAGGACGCCAATGAGATTCGAGACCCAGGAGGCAATACGCGATCAGGGCAGGCATGATTATCCATCATGGCGCGAATATTGATCAGGACTTTTTCGCCCATTTCCTGACGACTTTCAAAGGTGGCCGATCCGATATGCGGGGCCAGTATGACGTTTGGCAAATCGAGCAAAGACGGGTGCGGCGCAGGTTCGTTTTCATAAACATCTAGCCCTACCCCGGCGATAAGCCCGTTTGAGAGCGCCTGCGCCAAAGCCGCCTCGTCAATTATTTCTCCGCGTGACGTATTCACGATATAGCTCTCACGTCCCATCAATTTCAAACGGTCTTCATTCATCAAATGGTATGTGTCAGGCGTAGAGGGACAGTTAACCGAAACGATATCGACCGCCGCCAACATGCTATCGAGGTCATCCCAATATTTCGCGCAAAGACTATCTTCAATCCCTTTAGGGACGCGGTGGCGGTTATGATAATGCACTGACAAACCAAAAGCATGGGCGCGGCGAGCAACTGCTTGTCCGATACGCCCCATCCCGATTATGCCTAGCGCTTTGCCGCGTACACGGTGGCCGAGCATATGAGTTGGAGCCCATCCTTTAAACTTCCCGGCCCGCATGTGACGGTCTCCTTCAACCAATCGTCGGGGCACGGCCAGTATAAGCGCCATGGTAAGGTCCGCCGTATCTTCGGTCAGAACTCCGGGTGTATTGCTCACCGTGATGCCTTTGGCATAAGCGGCGGCAACATCAATATGGTTCGTTCCCGCGCCAAAATTAGCGATAAGTTTAAGTTTGCCAGACGCCGCTTCTATCACTTCTTTTGTAATATTGTCAGTTACGGTCGGTACAAATACGTCGCAATCAGCAATCGCGGATTTAAGGTCCGATTCGTTCATCGGCGTATCGTCCGAACGCAAGCGCGCCTTAAAGAGGTCGCGCATACGATCCTCAATACTATCTGGTAGGCGACGGGTGACGTGAACAATTGGGCGTTTTTGCATAGAGTGTCCTTATGAGCCAATTGAGCGCTTTTACAACGCAAAACTCAAGTCTGAAGCGGTGTATAATCCGCAAAAATTTGGTGTTTTCAGCCCCTCCAAGACTTACAAGACCTTGTAAAGTGCATTCAAACCCCATGGTTTTAACGCCTGATTAACCCAAATCAGGTCAGGTCGCGTTATGGGCAAATTTCATTTTAGCCGCCCCTATCTGGCGGGACTGTTTTCAGTTTTTCTTATCGCAAGTTCGGCGGAGGCACAACTAAACCCGTCCTCAGCAGACGCGCAAAAAAAGTTAGTATCGCCGGCAGAAACGTCAGCGCGGCGCATCGTTGTTAATCCCGTTCCCGAAACCCCTTCTAACGGATTTTTCCGTAAAGCAGCCAGTCAGACACCGTCAGGGTTCGAAGTTCCCCGCTATGTCAGCCTGAAATTTGGCAAGGTAAATGGCCGTACAGGGCCAAGTCGGAATCACTCTATTGCTTGGCAGTATCGCCGGCGGGATTTGCCGCTCGTCATTGTCGCAGAGACAGAAATGTGGCGAAAAGTTAGGGACATAAACGGAGATGAAGCCTGGGTAAGAAAACCGGCTCTTTCCGGAGAGAGGTTTGTAATGACCACGGAAGACGCCTTGGTTTTAGCCAAACCCGAAGCAGATGCCCGCCCTATTGCGCGAAGCGAAACAGGGGCGTTGTTTAAACTTGAAAACTGCAATGAAAATGGCTGGTGCTTCGTGAAATCCAGAAATGGTCTTAAGGGCTGGATTTCTGACCGGCAGCTTTGGGGCGCTCAAAACTTATAATTAGGTCATTCCCTAACCATAGATGAGACATTTACGTTAAATGTCATATTTATTGGAAGCGTCCTTACCATGATCACCTCTATATTTGTTGAAAGTATCACAAAGATCCCAATTTATAATATTTATCACTGGGTCGTCTTTTATCCGAGGCCCTCTGATTATTTTAGATTCTTCTGCTAATATTCACCTTTACACCATTAAAATAGCCCGCCCCCAACGTAATAGCTGTTACTTTCTCTTGTTGATAAGAATGACTTGCATTAACGGTCGTTTGAAATTCAAACAGGATATATCATGACACCGAAATTTTCGCACACGCTTTTCACGGGCGTCGCTCTATGCGCTTTGTGCCAGAGCGCTTATGCACAAACTTCATCTGGGGAAGAGGTGGACGAAATCATTGTTACGGGACAAGCATCACAAGTTGAGCTTACAAATGAATATGCCGGGGACCAAGTAGCACGCGGCGGGCGAGCCGGATTATTAGGTAATCTGGATTTTCTCGACGCCCCATTTTCAGGAACAGCTTATACTTCTGATTTGGTTATTGCCCAACAATCTGAAAGCGTTGGCGACGTCCTGCAAAATGACCCGGTCGTGCGAGTGGCCAAGGGCTTTGGCAATTTTCAGGAAGTTTACATTCTCCGTGGTTTCCCGGTATATTCCGATGATATTACGCTGAACGGTGTGTATGGCATATTACCCCGCCAATTTGTGGCAGCGGAATTACTGGAACGTGTAGAAGTTTTTCGCGGAGCCAACGCTTTTATCAATGGCGCCGCGCCAGGTGGAAGCGGCGCAGGCGGCACAATTAATCTGGTATCTAAACGCGCTCCGGCAGAAGGTATCCGCCGGGTCACGCTTGGGTTTGAAGGTGATAACCAATACTCCGGAGCCATCGATTTAGGCCAGCGCTTCGGTAAATCCGAAGAGTGGGGCGTCCGAGCGAACGGTGTTCTCCGCGATGGTGAAGGCGCTATTGAGGGGCAGGACACCAGCCTATCCGTTCTGTCTCTTGGGACAGACTACGCGGGCACCGATTTTCGTTTTTCAGCCGATATTGGGTATCAGGACAATCACATTGATGCGCCAAGGCCCCAAATCACGCCCCTCGGGGCTATCCCTGAGGCTCCAAATCCGAGCAAGAATTACGCCCAGCCCTTTACTTTTTCGGATGAACAGCAAGTATTCGCGGCCGCGCGCGGTGAGTACGATCTAACGGAGACAATTACAGCTTGGGTCGGAGGTGGTTTCCGCGAAGGGGAAGAAGTAAATGATTTGGCCAACCCAAGAGTTGCCGCAGACGGCAGCGCCTCAGCCTATCGTTTTGTCAATACTCGCGAAGATTCTGTGCGGTCAATTGATGCAGGCCTGAAAGCCAACTTTGAAACAGGATCGATTGATCACAGCCTTGTCACCTCTGCGACTTTTGTCGACCTGAAATCTAAGAATGCCTTTGCCTTCTCAGATTTCGGAGGATTTTCTGCTGGGACTTTAGAGACACCCCTTGCGGTTATTCCGCCTCAACCAGACGCATTTATCGGCGGAGACCTCGACAACCCATTGGTCACGGAAACTTCTGAAAATGCCAGTTTTGCGATTGCGAATACGCTCGCATTTGCGCAGGGCCGATTGCTTGCAACAGTAGGGCTTCGTTATCAGAACATCAAAACGGAGGCTTTTGACGCGACGACGGGCACTTTGACGTCTGGGTATGACGCAGGCAAAGTCACCCCCTCTGTCGGATTGGTTTGGAAGGCTTCGCCAAAAATCTCGGTCTACGGAAATTATGCAGAAAACCTGCAGCCGGGGGCGACAGCTCCTAATGTTAGCGGGGGCGTCCCAGTCACAAATGGCGGTGAAATTTTAGATCCCTTTACAGGCGAACAATTAGAAGCCGGTTTGAAATATGATGGCGGAAATTTCGGCGGTTCCTTTAGCGTGTTTTCTGTAAACCGCCCAAACGGAATTGTTGAAAACCAAGTTTTTTCCGCTGACGGTGAGCAGAGAAATAAAGGCATTGAACTTTCGGTCTTTGGCGAACCGATAAAAGGCTTCCGCATTTTAGGCGGCGCCACACTCTTAGACAATCAACTTGAGAAAACACAGGACGGTGTAAATGAAGGCAATACGTCAATAGGAACACCTGAATTTCAGGGCAATATCAATCTGGAATATGACCTTGCCGCCCTCCCCGGTCTGACTGTAGACGGGCGGCTGGTCCGAACCGGAAAGCAATTCACGGATGCCGCAAATTCAACATCAGTAGAGGCTTGGACACGCTTGGATTTAGGCGTGCGATATACGCTTGATACGGGAGAAAACCCCGTAACCTTGCGAGCGCGACTTGAGAATGTGACTGACAATGACTATTGGGCGTCGGTCGGCGGTTTCCCCGGAGCCAATTATCTAATTCTAGGTAATCCGAGAACGCTATCCCTATCGGCTTCTGTCGATTTTTAAGTGAGGCCTGAATATCAAAAACAGGAAAGGTATAAAAACGTCCACTGTCAGGACATGGAGCGGGATTCACAAGTGGAGCAGCCTAGTCTGCACATTATTTCTGCTCATGTTGTGCCTGACAGGACTACCTCTAATATTTCACTCTGAAATAGATAACGCCCTCAATCCAACTGATTGGCAGGCTGCCAACCCCGATGGAGAGCCTTTAAGTCTGGATGAACTATTGGATGTGGCATTGATGAAAGCCGATGGGGCGATACCGCTCTTTATGAGCTTTGATACAGATCGCCCAGTCATAAATGTGACGACAAAGGCAGATCCAAACGTTTCAGGATCTCAATTCCTCTTCAATTCATTCGATTTAACCAGCGGCGACCTAGTGCCACCTGCCGATAAGGGCGGGAAAATCATGGACTTTATTTTACAGCTTCATACTGATTTGTTTCTTGGGCTGCCAGGCATGTTATTCTTAGGCTTTATGGGCTTTTTATTTGTTGTGGCGGTTGTGTCTGGCGTCGTCCTTTACGCGCCTTTTATGCGGAAACTGGATTTTGGCACCGTTAGGACGAAACAATCGACACGGCTAAAATGGCTTGATTACCATAATTTGTTAGGGGTGGTGACAGTGGCCTGGGTTTTGGTCGTCGGCATAACCGGTATTATCAATACGCTTGAGGACCCCATAGTCGAAACATGGAAAGCAAATGACCTAAAAGACCTCATCGCCGCCCATCAGACCGGAGAGGTTGTGACGCCGCAAGCTTCTCTCGACGCGGCTGTGGAGAAAGCCGTTGCGACGAGTCCGGATAAAGTCTTACAATTCGTTGCGTTTCCCGGAAGTTCCTATTCAACACAATCCCATTACGCTATTTTTCTCCACGGAAACACGCCTCTGACAGAGCATTTGATTACGCCCGTTCTGGTGGACGCCATTAGCGGCGAGTTTGTCGGCCTAAGAGAAATGCCGTGGTATTCCAAAGCGCTTTCTCTCTCCCGCCCTCTTCATTTTGGAGATTATGGCGGGCTATTTTTAAAAATCCTCTGGGCTATTTTAGATCTGATTACGATTATTGTCTTAATTTCGGGCGTCTATCTCTGGGTCAGCCGTCGCGGACGTAAAGCGGTTTTTCCATGAACTCTCATCTACCCCTAAAAAAGAAACCTCGCAAAACACTCCGGCAGATATTTTTAATTCCTGTTGCCCTTTTTGCATTGGGATTATTTGGCCTAATATTGGCATTAGTGGAAACAGGATGGGTGGATATGATTTCTACCCTAGCGATTAGCACAAGCCTGCTTGCCATCATTTGGGGCCGTCTTTTCAAAAAGCGACCTCAGTAAGATTCAAGCCTTACTTGTTCAGAGCCCGTCCCGCGACGGCATCTAACTTGGCTAAAAGTTTCGGATCTCGGTTTTCCGGTGCGGTTATCAAAGCCACATCCAAATTGGTCTCTATTCCCTCTGAGCCATTTTCCCTTTGCGTTCCTGAGAGGGCATTAACCAGAATTCGTACAGTTTCTCTCGCCTTATCCGCATTTTTCAACAAAACCTCGATGACCGCCGCCACATCAACATTTCCATGCGCCTCTTGCCAACAGTCATAATCTGTAACCATGCCTATTGTAGCATAGGGGAGCTCTGCTTCGCGGGCGAGTTTAGCCTCGGGCATATTGGTCATACCGATAATATCGCAGCCCCATTGGCGGTAAAGTTGGCTCTCTGCGCGAGTAGAGAATTGAGGGCCTTCAATCGCTAGATATGTTCCGCCTCGGTGAACGGTAACGCCCGCCGTTGTGGCCGCCTTGGCCGCCATATCCGCGAGCCGCGCGCAAACCGGGTCAGCCAGGCTAGCATGAGCCACACATCCTTCTCCAAAGAAAGACGTTTCGCGTTTAAACGTGCGGTCGATAAATTGATCGACCACGACAAAATCTCCAGGTGGGTATTGCTCTTGCAAAGACCCAACGGCAGAAAGTGAGAGTAGATCGGTACATCCTGCGCGTTTTAACGCATCGATATTTGCGCGGTAGTTCACATCCGATGGCGACAGAGCATGGGCCCGGCCGTGGCGCGGCAAGAAGCGGAGCTGAATTCCGTCCAGCTCGGCAAATAGTATCTGATCGGATGGCGGGCCCCAAGGCGTTTCAATTTCAATCCATTGACGGTTTTCCAACCCGTCAATATCATACAGGCCTGACCCTCCCAAAATCCCTAACACCCAATCTTTGCTCATATCATTCTCCATTTAACCGACTTGGCAGAGACCATCGCATTGCTCAAGATATAGACATAAAAAAACCCGCCAGATGGCGGGTTTATGAAACTATATCCGAAGAGACTACCAGATTTTGACCCGCTCTTCCGGCGGAAGATAAAGATCGTTTTCCGGCGTAACATTAAAAGCGTCATACCAAGCGTCGAAATTACGTACAATACCGTTAGCACGGTATTCACCCGGGCTATGCGGGTCTGTTTTCAAACGGTTGCTGAGGGCTTCATCACGGAATTTGATCTGCCAGACCTGCGCCCAAGCGAGGAAGAACCTTTGATCGCCTGTAAGGCCATTAATAACCGGCGCTTCTTCACCATTCAGAGACCGTTTATAAGCGTTATAAGCCATTTGAACGCCCGTCAGATCGCCAATGTTTTCACCCAGAGTGAGGCTCCCATTGATGTTTTCGCCGGGGAGAGGTTCAAACGCAGCATATTGAGCCACAAGAGCATCTGATCTCTCGGAGAAGGCTTCGCCGTCTTCTTCGGTCCACCAGTCGCGTTGAAGGCCAGTTCCGTCAGTTTTACGCCCTTGGTCATCAAAACCGTGACCCATCTCATGACCAATAACGGCTCCGATACCGCCGTAATTGACAGCGGCATCCGCATTCGGGTCAAAGAAAGGCGCTTGTAAAATAGCAGCCGGGAATACAATCTCGTTTAAAGATGCGTTGTAATAGGCATTAACCGTTTGAGGGTTCATGCCCCACTCGTCTCTATCGATTGGCCCGCCGAGCTTATCAATGTCTTTTTTCCACTCCCAAGCACTGGCGGATTTAGCTGTGCCGATCAGATCATTGCGATCGACTTCCAATGTGCTGTAATCCGTCCATTTGTCTGGATACCCAATTTTAGGATTAAATTTGGCAAGCTTGTCTTGGGCTTCAACTTTTGTTTCCTCGCCCATCCACTCTAGATTGGTGATGCCTTCTTTAAAGGCTCCCCGTAGGTTCTCGATCAAAGCATCCATTTTTTCTTTGGATTCTTCCGGGAAATGTTTCTCAACATATACTTTACCAACGATTTCACCCATACGCCCATCGATTTGATCGACGGCACGTTTCCAGCGAACTTGCTGTTCCGGTGTTCCACGTAATGTTGTGCCGTAAAAAGCAAAATTCGCGTCATCAATTCGTTTGGGAAGATATGCAGACTTTCCGCTGACATAACCCGCGGCCATATAATCTTTCAACACGTCTAGGTCCGCCTCGGCAAACGCCTTGGCCATGCCTTTAAACGCATCTTTTTCTCGAATAACAAACTCTGTTTGTCCCGACAGACTTGCGGCGTCCAGCATCGGATCGAAAGGAAAACCTTCAGCATAAGATTTGAGCTCATCCAGAGTCATTTTATTATAAGTCAGGCTGCGGTCACGACGCTTTTCAGGCTTCCATTGCGGTTCGGCCAATGTCTTTTCAAATTCAAAGATATTTTGAGCTCGCTCTTCTGGATTTTCCATGCTGAGTTCGGTCATAAGTGTCGTCAAATAATCAATATAACCGGCGCGGATCGCATCGGATTTTTCGCCCTCATCAAAATAATAATCACGGTTCGGCAAGCCCAGGCCAGACTGGGTCATATAAACAATGTATGCTTCCGGATTTTTCAGATCGACGCCAACATATGGCACCATCGGGGCACGAATACCCAAAGCCGGATCACCCATAAGGGCGGCGACGTCATCTTTGCTTTCAGCGCTTTGAATTCGATCAATATCGGCTTGTATTGGCTCTAGTCCAGCGGCTTCGATAGCTTCGGTATCCATAAAGGCGGCGTAGAAATCACCAATTTTTTGTTCATCAGATCCGGGCGCTGCATCTGTCGCCGCCGCTTCTTCGATAATTTCACGGACGTGAGCTTGAGACTCATCACGCAGGATGTTGAAACTGCCATAAGAAGATTTGTCTGCTGGGATTTGTGTTTGTTCCAGCCACTTGCCGTTCACATATTGAAAGAAATTATCTCCGGGATCGACAGTTTCATCAACATATTCCATCGCAACACCAAACTCGCCTAACTTAGGAGAAGCTGGCACGGTTTCGGTGACTTCTGCCTGAGTATCTGTTACTTCTGGCTCGTCTGAGTTGCCGCCGCAGGCCACCAGACCAATGACCATCAGGCTCGGAATAATTAATTTCAAAGATTTCATTTTATTTGTCCTCAGTTGTTTTCATTTTTATAAATGGCCTATTAGGCGGGCCAAACTTTTATGCGTGGGTTTATATTTGGGGGCTCGATATCCTTTTTCAACTACTCTGACGCTCTCAAAACTTGGATAAGTTATTCTGCTTGAGCGGGAATCCCTCCCGAAGATGGCTGAGAAGGCACCTCCGTAACGATATCCATATCTTCCAAAGCCAAGATCATTTCGGGGTCGTAAGTCGAACCGAAACCAGCTTGTTTTTCACCTCTCCATAAACCGCGGAATGTGCGCGTGATGTCGACACCGATACCATACATGGCAGGCACCAACATCAGAGTCAGGAAAAAGTCGAACAAAACGCCGAAGGCAAGCGCCACGACCATCGGTTTAAGGAATTCGGCCTGACTCGAAGTTTCGAAAAGAATGGGCGTTATCCCGACAAACGTCGTAACGGATGTTAATAGAATTGGACGGAACCGCGCCACACAGGCATCCAGCATCGCCTGATAGGCCCCGACGCCTTTCTCTCTCAGTCTATTGACATAATCAATCAGTACCAAGTTGTCATTGACCGCCACGCCCCCAGCGGCAAAAAGACCAAATAGCGAGAACATCCCAAAAGGAACACCCGTTATGATATTGCCGAAAATCATACCGACCAATGCGAAGGGGAGCGCCACCATAATCAACAGAGGCTGCGCATAAGAGCGGAAAGCAATCGCCAACAACACATACATCAAAAAGAGAATGACAAGCCCAGAAGTTTTGAGCTCACTGACGAGATTGGATTGCACCTCATCATCGCCGACATTAATACGCGTCACACGATTATTTCGCAGTTCCCATTGCGGGAAAAAATTCTCATTCATATCTTTTTTAATCTCAGCGACCTCAGTCTGCTCGCCTCGAACGCGGCCACCGGTATAAGTCACCTGCTTTCGATCCCGGCGCTGAATACGCCCGATGCCGTCAGCAAAGGTCACATCAGCCACTGAAAAGAGAGGGACTTCCACGCCATTTGCAGCCCGTATCCGAAGAGACTGCAGGCTATCTATACTTTCTCTAGCGTCTTCAGGATACCTTACCATGACGCGGACATCTTCACCATTTCGAGGCAGACGCTGGACTTCGCGCCCAAAGAAAGCTTCGCGCACCTGACGGGTAACATCTTGCAAAGTAATACCGAGCGTTTCGGCTCCTGGTTTCAACGTGAATTGAATTTCCCGGGCGGAACTTTCCAGACCATCCCAAGCTCTAGGCACTTGAGCATAACTTTCTATCTGTTCTTTGATCTCCTTGATGGCAATTTCCAAGGCTTCCGGGTCGGCAGATGCCACGCCGTAATATAGACCGCCGCCGCCATCTCCGCCGCCTTCGGTCGTACCATAATTCACGCGGTAAGCATCGGGGATAGGCCCTACATATTCCTCAAGTTTATCCGCAATCATTTTTGTAGAAATACCAGGCCGATCAGGGTTTATTCCGAGATACCCTTCAACCCGATTACCTTCTGCAATCGTGGCTGGCTTAGTGATGAGATCCCAGTCAATTTCAAAATCTGACTTTGCTTTTTCATTTACCTCAGCAATACCGCTATCCAATTGGTTACGGACTTGATTGAGGCGCTTAAACGTCGTGCCCTCAGGGAATCGGGCGGAGAATTGGATCATATCTGCTTCGACTTCCGGCAGGAAAGCAACGGGTGCAACCCCGGTGAATAGCAGAGCCATCGCCATGCAAAACAGGCCGATAAAGGCGGATACGGTGACATAGCGCCAATGGATCAGTTGCGCGATAATCGGACGAAATATTTTGACAGCAAATGTATTGAGACTATCAGCGATTTTCGTCTGAAATCTAAGCAGTCGATTCTGGCTCGGCTCTACATGTTTCATATGACGTAAATGAGCCGGGAGAATGAAAAAGGATTCTATTAATGAAAAAGTTAGAACCGCGATAACCACGAGACTGATCTGTCCCGTTATGGCTCGGATCGGCCCGGTAAAGAGCATAAAAGGCACAAACATCATTATAGTCGTGATAACGGCAAAAAAGACGGGTTTGATAACCATGTTAGCTCCCGCGATGGCGCCTCGTTCTGCGGGAATGCCATTTTCCACATGAAAGTGAACGGACTCGCCCACCACAATCGCGTCATCAACCACAATCCCGATCACCAGAAGGAAAGCGAACAAGCTGATCATATTGAGTGTAATGCCAAGCGACGGAGCGATAGCTATGGCTCCTGCAAAGGATGCGGCAATTCCAACAGTTACCCAAAGCGCAACAGCCGGGCGTAGGAAAAGCATCAAAACAATTAAAACCAAGATCATGCCCGAAATCGCATTGGCACCGATCAAATTCATACGGCTGTCGAACATAGTCGATCCGTCAAAATGAATTTCAAAATGTAGGTTCGGAGGAAGTTTATTCAGAACGTCTTTTTCAAATTGGCGTATAGCCTCACCGGACTCCGTAATGTTCATCGTGTCTGGAGACGAAACTTGGTAAATTGCCGTGTTTTGTCCTTTGAATCGCGCATCGAATTTTTGATTCTCAAACCCGTCAATGACATTCGCAATATCCCGAACTCTTACAGTTCCGCCCTGAGCCGTTTGACGAACAATAATATTATCAAATTCTGACTGCGTATTAGCGAGGCTTCTCGCTCGTAATTGCAAATTCCCGCCAGTTGTCTCTACTGTCCCGGCCGACAGATTAACAGACGATCCGGAAATAGCTTGAGCTACCTGTGAAAACGTCAGATTATAACGGAGTAGCGCGTCTTCTGAGACTTCAATTGTAACTTGCTCAGGAATTTTGGAAACTTGTGTCGTAAGCTGCAACCCTGGCAGTTTAGTCAATTGCTGACGAAGTTCAGTCGCCTCTCTTTGTAAGGTTAGACGGTCCACGTCACCATATAAAACAAGATACATGATGTCCGCCCGGGCGTCCCATCTGACAATTTGAGGCCGAAAGGCATCGGGGGGGAGATTTTGTACAGCATCAACGCGGCCTTTTACCTGGTCGAGCATTTTTTCGTAATCGATATTGAGCTTTGTGCGCACATTAATGCTACCGCTGCCTTCTCGGGCTGTGCTTTCCATATAATCAATACCGTCAAGGCCATCGATTGCTTCTTCTAAGCGTGTGACAAGTTGCTGTTCCACATCTCGCGGACTGGCCCCTGGCCAAGAGACGCTCACGGTCATGCCGTTTACTGTGGTCTGCGGAATGAACTCGCGCTCTAAGGAGAAATAGCCGTAAGCCCCGGCCACGAACATCACAATCATCATGAGGTTCGCCGCAATAGGATTGCGGGCGAACCAAGCAACTAAAGGTCTCATTCAGGATCTCCGGAGCTTTCGGACGTAGAAGACGTTTTATCAGAGCTTCCCCCTGCTGTCTTCTCACGCTCTTGTGTCGTCTCCTCATTGGCCGGCGTTTTTTTCTGACTATTTTTGTCTTTGGCGTCTGCCTCTGATTTTTTCATCCATTCCGGCTGAGGCGGATCCACGATAACGGTTTTAGGATCATTTATATCCAGCACCTTTAGCGGCGTGGCGATCCGAGAGCGTTCCAATGGCGAAACAACGACCAAGTCGCCAGCCTCCACCCCTGACGTAATCACAGCTCGCTCTGCATTGCTATCTGCAACAGTTGCCGTCCGTATTTCAGCCTTCCCCTCATCGTCGACAACGTAAACTTCGTTTTGCGGACGCAGGCCATCGCGTGACAAGACGATGACGCCTTCGAGTTTTTTTCCATCAATAACCGCGTCAACGAATAGACCCGGCGCCAATGGCACACCGTTTTGAGACTTACCTTTGCCGTAGGGATCGAATACTTCAACAATCGCAAAAAGAGCACGAGACTGAACATCATAAGTCGATTCCGTACGCATGATATATCCAGTCCATTCCTGAGGTTCATTGCCAATATTTGTTGTTAGTTTGACTTTTGGCGCGGCCTCCCGGCTTGCAGCATTGAAAGCAATAGGCAAATCAACCTTAGCCAAATCTGCATCGGTTAGCGGAAGCCGAACTTCGACAATATTCGTTGAAAAGATTCTACCGAGTGGTGAGCCGGGGGATACAAATTGACCAATATCCGAAGACTTGGATCTGACGCGACCATCAAAAGGGGCCCGGACATTTGTCCGACTTAGTTGCAAATTCGCAGACTCCAAATCGGCTTTTGCGGCAAGTAATGACGCTTCAGCTTCCTGTCTCTGGGGAAGGCGCATTGCCAGCGCGCTCGGCTCACCTCGACCTAGTTCCTCAAAGTCTGCTTTAGCAATCTCGCCTTCAGCGATTTCGCGGGCCAAGACCTGTTCAGCTTGAGCAATGGTCGCTTGAGCGCGAACTTTTGAAATTTTAAAATTACTGTCGTCAATTCGAATGAGAGTTTCACCCTTTTTGAAAAATCCGCCTTCAATAAAATTCGGGGCGACATAAACGATTTTACCGCCGACTTCAGGCACCAAGTCGATTTCGGTTTGGGGACGAACTTCTCCCTGTGTCTCGACTGTCAGGGTTACATCTTTTCTAGTGGCGCGTGCGCCCATGACGGCCAAAGTATTAAACGTCCGTTCTTTTTCTTCAGGTTTGGAAGTGGCTTTGATCCATACAAAAGTCGCAACTCCAATCGCGATTAAAACCAGAACTGAAAAGACAAATGCCCGGAACTTAGGGTATTTCTCGTCTTGCTCAGTGGCCCCGACAGTCTGTGGCTGTGTCATTTCTTATCCTAATTTTCGTTTTGGGCTGTTTGGACAAAACTAGCTTCCAAACCGTAAAGACCGCCGCCCATGGCAACATGCATTCTTACGCGATTATTCAACCGTTCGGCCCGTGCACTAATCAATTGACCTTCCGCCGACAAACGGCGTGATTGAGCGTCTAAAAGCTGCAATATTGTTGCTAATCCCTCAATATATCGCGATTCAAGCCTATCTTCGGCTTTCTGCGCTTCTTCGACCGATATACGTAGGGCAGCCTCACGTTCGCCTAAACGCTGCTCAGCATCTATCGCGTTTTCAACTTCGCTGTAAGCCTGCAACACAGTTTCGACATAAGTCTCAACCTGAGAGCGGAGCTGCGCTTCTTGCCCCTCTATTTGCGCTCTTATGCGGCCACCTTGAAATATTGGCGCTGTAAGCTGGGCCGTCAAACGAAAAGCAATATCTGATAAATCAAATGTATCTGCCAGATTCAAGGCTTGCTCCGATGCCCCTCCAGAAAGGCTCAAACTCGGATAAAGATTTTTCTTCGCTACATCGACGTTAAGTCCCGCTTCCGTAATCCGGCGCTCGGCTGCCAGGACATCTGGTCGGCGATTTAATAAATACTCCGGATCCGACAGGCCCTGAAGAATTGGAAGTACAGGTAAATCGTCTGGGATAAGGAGGTTCGCATCCGGATAGTCACGCAAAAGAATTTTCAAATTTCGGATCTGGGCGTCTCGGTTTTGGAGGCGGGTCGCCTGCAAAGCTTGCGCGTTCGCTACGGCAGACCGGGCCAGACGTACATCAGAGGAACCGGTGATCCCGCTTTCAAACCGTCTCATAGTTAATCGTTGAGCGCGTTCCTGAGTTTCAATATCCCGCTCTGACAAATCCACCAATAAATTACTCTGGATGATATTAAACCAAAGCTGAGTCACTTGGCCCGCAATTGAAACACGCACCCCGGCAAGATCTGCCGAGCTCGCCGCAGCAGCAGCTTCTGCTGAACTGACCTGATCTCTAATCCGGCCAAACAGGTCTGCCTCCCAACTGGCGTTCAGTCCAAACTCATAACTGGTTTGGCCCGTGAGAAAACTTGTCCCGCCCTCGCTTCGAGAGACCGATGAACTTAAACCTAAGGTCGGATATAATTCGGACCGGCTCGTTTTTATACGTGATAACACGACATCCAATTGCGCCCTGCTCCGCCCGATCGTCGGATTTTCTGATAACGCTTCGTTCACCAGATCAACCAATCTTTGATTCTGAAAACTCGCAACCCAATCCGCGTTAGGTAATGCGTCCGGCGCGGGCTCAATCCAATCCGGCTCAACCGGAACTGTGGACTTTGCCTCTACAACCGTCGGGTCCGGCCCTAAACCGCCTAATGTCTGACAGGCAGGCAAAGTGATAACAGCCGCGCCGATCAATAAACCCCGCGACCAATCGCTGACTTTCATGTGTTTTTTGAATGACGGCATAGTAACTCCTCAACCTGTCATTGGCGTATATCATGTCGAAAGTCAATGAAGTATTATCGAAAAACAATAATTTTCAGAATTTTCTTCAGAGTGAGCGCCCTGTAGCAACCCGCCGCCAGACAAGCAATCTACAAAGCTTTGATTAAAGGCTAATAATTCGTCATAATTGACGTGAGGAGCAGAGCCTGATTAAAGGCCATACCCTTGAATTTTTAAATTTGAATGGGGAAACATCAGGATCGCTTCAGGGGCCTTTATCAGATGACGTCTTACCCAGAATACGGCCTTCTTACCTGCATCGGAATCATCGCGCTCCTCGTGCTTGGAGCCTTAATTAACGCTCCGATTTCAACAACACTCCTACTGGTTGCCGCCTTCATTCTTATCGCTTTAGTTTTAAACAAGGTTAGCAATTTGAAGCGAGAGCGGGCAGATAAGCTTTATGGAGGGGGGCGCCGCACTCAACGTCATATTGATAGTTGGGTCACGGTCATCGACGCCCTGCCCGTCGCCTGCGCTCTTATCGACAGTGACAAACGCGTGGTTCACGCCAATAAATTAGCGCAAGAATTAGCCACGATTGATAAATTTGGCCTTCCTTTAACCAGCTATCTTCGCGGCCCTTCCGTTTCGCAAGCTCTCACGAAAGCGCAAGCGGGCTATTCAACAGATGCGGTAGAGATACATAAGTTGACGCCTACAGAGCGCTTTCTGAGGATAAAGTTGACAAAAGCCAGCTTGATCCGTCCCAGTACCGGCCAAAGCTATCTCATGGCTGTATTTCATGACATCACTGAAGATCGGCTCCGCCAAATGCAAAAAGCGGACTTTCTTGCCAACGCGTCACACGAGTTGAAAACACCGGTCGCTTCTTTGATGGGTTATATTGAAACCCTCCGCCACCATGCCAAAGACGATCCGGCGGCGCAGGAAAAATTTCTCGGTATTATGCAATCTCAAGCCGAACGTATGGTCCGGTTGATTGATGACCTTTTATCATTACGGAAAATTGAGCAAACCGAACATATCGCCCCGGAAGAAACAGCGAATTTGAACCAATCCATTACCGCTGCAATGGAAGCCGTTAAACCGCTCGCAGATAAGCGCGGCGTGACGCTCTCTTTCAGCAGCCCCGGCCCCGCCGTCACCCGGGCCAATTCGGATGAGTCCGTACAGTTATTTTTAAACTTGATTGACAATGCTGTAAAATTCACCCCCTCGGGAAAGTCAGTGAAAATCAAATTACGCTTCGTGCCTGACTGGTCATCTGCCCTCGCCTTTCGCGATAGTAAACTTAGCGCCTCCTCCCCCAGTCGCCGCATTTCTGAAATGACGAAACCCATCGGAACTCAGGGGGCTTGGCAGGTTCAAGTAAGAGATCGCGGCCCGGGATTTGCAAGAGAGCATTTACCGCGAATTGGCGAACGATTTTATCGTATCGCGGGAGACCTATCTTCCAAAGAAAAAGGTACGGGTCTTGGATTGGCAATCGTTAAACATATCGTTATCCGGCACCGTGCCGGGTTATATATTCGCAGCGCTCGCGGGAAAGGAACAGAATTTACTGTCGTTTTCCCCAATAGCGAGCCTCAAGAAGACGATAGCTAAAATTCCTTCAAAGAAAAGCAGGGCAAATTTCTTTGTCACAGACATGTCGCCACGCCGTCATAAATCTGCTACAAAATCGACATAGAGCAACCTCCAAGAGAAGAGGATATGGCAGCTATGGCCGATCACATTGTTAGCGGATACGACGCAGACCTTAACGCCCTCAATGCGCAAATTTCTGAAATGGGCAGCATTACTGAGACTATGTTATCCGACGTTATTCGCTCGCTCAAAAAACGCGACAATGAACTTGCTGAATCCGTTATTGAACAGGATAGCCAAGTCAATCGACTCCAAAGAGAAGTCGATGAAAATTCAATGCGGATTATGGCCCTGCGCCATCCTATGGCGTCTGACCTTCGGCGCGTAATAGGGGCCGTAAGAGTTGCAAATGATCTGGAACGTGTCGGCGATCTGTCTGAAGGGGTTGCCAAACGCACCCTTTCCCTGAACGAAGTTGACCGTATCAGCCATGCCAAAGGCGTGGCGCGTATGGGCAAAATGGTCAAAGCCCAGCTTTCTCAAGCCCTCGACGCCCTGCTCCGCGAAGATGCCGACCTAGCTGTTCAAGTTTGGCTCGCTGATGATGATGTTGACGAGATGTACAACTCCATCTTTCGAGAATTGCTGACATATATGATGGGGGATCCGAGAACTATTTCCGCCTGCGCCTCTCTGTTATTTGTTGCAAAAAATCTTGAGCGTATCGGCGACCATGCCAATAACATCTGCGAAGCTATTTATTTTACAGTGAATGGCTCACAATTGATTTCAGACCCGCGTGTCATTAAAGCCAGAAAGGGGGGAAAGTAATTTCCCTAGCCCATCTCTATGAAACCATTTGTCCTGATTGTCGAAGACGAAGACGCCCTGTCAACGCTTCTTGAATATAACTTTTCCAAAGAAGGATATGATACGGCGATTGCCGAGGATGGAGAAGAAGCCCTTTTGATTGCCGAAGAACGCTCGCCGGATTTAATATTGTTGGATTGGATGCTTCCGAAACTCTCTGGTGTGGAAGTCTGCCGCCGCCTTCGCCGCCGCAAGGAAACCGTCAGCACCCCAATCATCATGCTCACCGCGCGCGGTGATGAAACGGATAAAGTTACGGGTCTGGATTACGGCGCAGATGATTACCTCGTAAAACCGTTTTCGATGCCAGAACTTTTTGCCCGGACACGATCCCTCTTGCGGCGTGCCCAGCCGTCTTTATTGCAGGACATTATAAAGCAAGGCGATATCGAAGTGGATATGCAGGCTTTCCGCGTCAAACGCGGAGACAATACAGTGCATCTGGGCCCAACGGAATTCCGCCTGTTGGAACATTTCATTAAAAATCCGGGCCGCGTCTTTTCGCGGGAGCAGCTCTTGGATGCCGTTTGGGGCCGGGACGTCTATGTCGAAGCCCGCACGGTTGATGTCCATATTGGGCGATTGAGAAAAGCCCTTGGCGCCCCGAAAAAGCCGGACCCTATCCGAACTGTCCGATCGGCCGGATATGCTTTTGAGCCAAAGCTGGCTTAACCCCCTAAACTGGTTTAAACCCATAAAAAAGGCCGCTCGGATGCGGCCTTATTATTAGATATATCCAATTTTAGAGCTTTCTACTATAAAACGTCCAATAGGGCTTCGGCCAATTTCGGAATGTTATTTTTATTGGCGCCGGCAATGTTTATCCGGCCCGAATTTGTCATGTAGATAGAAAACTTCTCTCGCAACGCTTCGGCTTGTTCAGGCGAAACAGGCAAGGTCGAGAACATTCCGTTCTGGTTTTTAACGGCAGCCGCCATCGTCTCGGCCCCCTGAACGGAAAGCGCTTCTGAGAGCTGGCGGCGCAAATCAATCATCCGCATACGCATCTCGTCGAGTTCATCTATCCACATCTTGCGTAAGGCTTTATCTCCTAAAATACGCGCGACCAAAGCGGCGCCGTGATCAGGCGGCATAGAGATAATTTTACGCTGAATAGAGCCAAGTTGGCTTTGAGCAATTTTAGCGGTTTCGGCATCCTTAGTGATCACCGCGATAAGCCCTACACGTTCGCGGTAGAGACCAAAGTTTTTCGAACAACTCGCCGCCACCAAGCTTTCCGGGCAAATTTCCAAAATCTTACGAAGACCGTAAACATCGTCTTCCATACCACGCCCCAGACCAAAATAAGCGAGGTCCACATAAGGAATAAGGGACTCGTTATTCAAGAAATCTGCGAGAATATCCCACTGCGCCTGTGTCAGGTCGGCGCCAGTCGGATTATGACAACAGCCATGCAAAAGCACCACATCGCCCGGCTTGGCTTTTTCGCGCAAATGATCGAGCATATCATGGAAATCAACGCCTAAGGTTTCCCGGTTATAATAAGGGTAATAGTCGATCTTCAGTCCGGCGGAGCTGATGAGCGGAATATGATTGGCCCAGGTCGGCGTACTGACCCAGACAGTTGTATCGGGCGCGGCAGATTTGATGACTTCCGCCCCAATCCGCAAGGCCCCTGATCCGCCTGCGGCTTGCGACGTCGCGAGTCGATTTTCCGTGATGACAGGGCTTTTCTCGCCAAACATCATCTCGACCATAGCCTGACAAAAATCTGAACGACCCACAGTGGAAACATACGATTTAGTAGTTTCTTCTTTCCACCAGAGCTTTTCAGCCTCTTTGACAGCTTTCATGACCCGAGTCTCTCCGGCATCATCTTTATATACTCCAACACCCAAATCGATTTTATCGGGATTCGTGTCGGCTTTGCAGGCCTCCATCAGAGCAATAATAGCGTCCGGCGGACGAGGTACGAGATATTCAAACATTTTGTTTTCCGACTTGCTGAAGATTAAGGCGTCACTACTTTCATCAGGGCTATATCAGGGCCCGAAGATTTTTAAAGCGTACAAAGCGCAGTTTACTCCCAGAAATCACGCTTTTTTATTTGGCATGGGTCAATTCCCTCGCCTATGGTCGTTAAAATTTGAAGGACCCCTCAAGAGGGCTGGGAGATAAAATGTCATTTGAAGAGATTCTAAACTTCGTTAATTCACAGGTTTGGGGATGGCCCATGTTGGGTCTATTGCTCTTAACAGGTCTCTATTTGACATTTGGCCTTCGCCTTCTGTCCGTGGTGCGTATCCCCTACGCCTTCAAACAGCTTTTCAAGAAAAGAACTGGGAACGAAGATGAGGGGGATGTGTCTCCTTTTGCGGCGTTGATGACGGCGCTATCTTCCACCATCGGAACCGGGAACATTGCAGGCGTGGCCGCCGCCATTGCCATTGGCGGCCCGGGTGCTGTCTTCTGGATGTGGATGACCGCCATTGTCGGGACAGCGACTAAATTTTCTGAAGGCGTTTTGGCGGTGCGTTACCGCGAGATTGACTCCAAAGGAAACCGAGTCGGCGGCCCGATGTATTATATTAAGAACGGTTTGGGGCCGAAATGGAAATGGCTCGCTTATACATTTGCCTTTTTCGGTTTCTTCGCCGCGCTTGGAACAGGGGCCTCAATTCAGTCCAACTCCGTAGCAGATGCTCTTAAGAGCACATATGGTCTCAGCCCTTGGATCACGGCGGTCTTTATCGCAGGCGGGGCCGCCGCGGTAATCATCGGCGGAATTAAACGAATTGGCATTGTCGCCTCTTCCGTCGTGCCGATCATGGCAGGTCTGTACCTGTTGGCCGGTATCACCGTTATCCTTCTCCACGCAGAGGCTATTCCTGAGGCCTTTGGCCGGATTTTCGCTGGCGCGTTTGGTCTGCAAACAGCCGGGACAGGTATCTCTGTCGGACTATTGGTATTGGCGATGCAAAAGGGTGTGGCCCGGGGTATTTTCTCGAACGAAGCCGGACAAGGTTCCGCGCCTATTGCTCACGCCGCCGCGAGAAACAATGATCCGGTTAATCAAGGCATTATCGCGATGCTGGGCACTATTATTGATACGTTGATTGTTTGCACAATCACAGCTTTGGTTATTCTAACCTCCGGCGTCATTCCAACAGAATGTATTGCCAGCCCTGAAAATCTACAAACCCTTATGACAGGTCTGCAGCCTCCAGGATGTGATACGGGTGCCCCGCTGACAGCCTCAGCCTTTGACGCCAGCCTCTTTGGATGGGGGGGGCACATTGTGGCCATTGGCCTGACCGTTTTTGCGTTCACGACCATTCTCGGTTGGAGCTATTATGGAGAGCGTTGCTCGGCTTTCTTGTTCACCGAAAAATCCATACCGGTTTATCGTATCCTTTGGGTATTAGTTGTATTCGCGTCTGCGGCCGCAATTGCGCTACAAGATCAAATTGGGAATATCGTCAACCTGTTCTGGTTAATGGCAGATACTTTGACAGGCCTCATGGCTGCACCAAACCTGATTGGTATCATCTTGCTGTCCCCGGTCGTGTTCAAATTGGCGAAAGAATATTTCGACAAAGAGAAAACCGCGAAAGACGGTTTGGTTGATCAGGAAGACTTGCCATAACCCTTGGCAAAACTAAAAATTGGAACCCCGGCCTTGCGCCGGGGTTTTTTGTTTGTTGTGACGGGCAAATCAGCTCAGAACTAAAATATAGATACCATCGGAGTGCGACTCATGAGTGCTAATGTCATCAAACTTACCCCCTCTAGCCTCGCGGCCTTATTATGTTCGCGGGTCTGCCACGACCTAATCAATCCTGTCGGCATGGTGAATACGGGACTCGAAGTCTTGGATGATGAGAACAATGTCGATATGCACCCCGATGCGATTGATCTCATTCGCAATGCCTCGCGGCAAGCCAATGCCAAGCTGAACTTTCTACGCGACGCTTTCGGCGCGGCAGGGTCTGCCCCCGGAATTTTTCCGCTTGAAGACCTTCAAAAAAAGACAATGGATATGTACGCCGACAGCAAAGCCACTCTCAATTGGCAGCTTTCCGTAAACGGGCTCGAAAAGTCCAAAGCGAGACTTTTGATGAATATGGTCATGATCTCGGTAAATTCTATTCCGAGAGGGGGAGAGGTCGTCATTTCTGGTGATGAGTCCCAATTGAAACTCGTGGCCACGGGACGCCGCGCCGCTCTCAAGCCCGAAATAGAAAAAGCCTTAAACGGAAAAACACCTGAGGACGGGTTTGATGGCCGCTCAATCCAACCCTTTTACACTGGGATGATAGCGCGCGAATTGGGCGGATCTCTTACCCATGACGCCGACGAAGAGTCTGTTACGCTGACAGCTAATTTCGCCTGATTTAAATTATAAAATTCCTACAAGCCAAATTTTGTTGTTTTTATAAGCTTCAAACTGCAAATTGTGAAGGCGCTTTAGTCCGTCTTAACCCTTTTTGGTCATGATTTACACAAGGTGTCGTGGATGATCCGCGAACATCGCTTGGTGAAACAGTTTGGATGATCAGACCATATGGGTGATTGCATAAAACAGGCCCGCACCTTCGTGCAGTGCTGTCACACTGCCCTGAATCGGGCAAATGTGGCCTGCGCGCAGGATATGACGGATGTTTTGGCGGAAATCCAAAGCGGGGCAAAATTAAACCACGCCCGCGCCATTTACCGCGCCGCACAAGACGCTCTGGAAGCTCTAGATGATAAGCACCGACTGCCTTTACGGCTTCACACCCTCTCCAATGTGGTAGCGCTGTACGAAACCGGTGTGGCAGAAATGGAAAAAAATGATGATGAGGTTCCTTCAGATTTAGAGCCGCAAGAGAGCGCTGATATTATTCCTGTCGACTTTTCCGAAACGGCCCGTCAGGCTCGCGCCATTGAAGCCATGCAATCTGCCCTGCCCCTCGTGGACGCAGCGCAAAAGCCGGCTTTTGAGTCGCTTTTGTCACTATCGACATCACCGCTCAGTCAGGAAAATACCGCTCCCGAACAATCCGGTACAGAAGCCCTTCAATTCGAAACTTTTACAGAGTCTATTGAACCGGCCGACACTCCGACGGATGAAGCTACGTTTCAAGAGCCCAAAGTCGCGCTCGAAGCTTTCATTCGCGATATAGTGCAAAACAGTCTCTCCGTTGCCCGGCAATCATCCCTCACCCTCAGTCTCTCCTATGACATGGGAGGGGTCACGCTTCCGGAATCAAAAGCCAACCTTTTGAAACAGAGAGCCGAAACGTGGATCTCTTGCCTCATTCGGCATTTGGCGGCGACAACAAAACCCGAATCTCTTTGCCAAATTGATATAAGCGCGACATCCAAAGCCATGACTTTTACAACAATTTCTGCCCCCCTCAGTGAGGCATGGGTGAAGAAATGCGGCCATGCCGATTTGGTCACGATCGAGCATAACCCGGCGAGCAAGTCTCTTAAACTCATCTTGAAATATGCGGTCTCAGAAACAAGGTCTACGCCCAAAATGCCTGTTGAAGAAGGGATAAGCTCCCGACTAGAAGCCTTGCTCGACACCCCTTTGGCTGACGGATTTTCGCCTGATGAATTTAGAGTCGGAGCTATTTCATGAGCAATTTAAAACACTGCCTGATTGTCGATGACTCTAAAATGATCCGCCGCGTCGCGACACGAATCCTTAAAGATATGAATTTTGACGTTTCCGAAGCAAGCAACGGAAAAGAAGCGCTTGACCTGTGTAAATTAAGCATGCCCGACGCCGTATTACTGGATTGGAGAATGCCGGTGCTTGACGGATTTGGGTTCTTGCAGGCGTTGCGTAAGCTGCCCGATGGCGACGCTCCCATTGTCGTTTTCTGCACAGCCGAACGGAGCGTTGAGCGCATTACAGAAGCCCTGAATAACGGGGCCGACGAATATATTATGAAGCCTTTTGATTCTGACATCATCGAATCCAAATTCCAGCTTGCAGGATTGATCTAACCATGGCGGGGGCGCTCAGCTTAAACCCTTCATATTACGAGGCGCTAAAACGGCTTACCTTAGAGTTGGCCGGGGTCAATCTAGGCTCTGATCATGCCTTTTTGGTGGAAACGCGGCTTTCCGCCTTGGCCCGGAAAGAGGGGTTTCAATCCCTTGATGCCCTCGTAGATGAACTGTTTGGAACCGGGGAAAGCCGGCTTGCGGTCCAGGTCGTCTCAACCCTGCTGGAACGGGACAGTCATTTCAACAAAGACCCCAAAAGTTTTTCTCTTTTCGCGGATAAAATCCTTCCCGACCTGTTTGCCGTGCGCGGTGGAGGTCAGGTAAGGCTCCTTTCCTTTGGCTGTGCCGCAGGTCAGGAAGCTTACGGCATGGCGATGGCGTTTGAGCGGGTCAAAGACCAATTCCCCGGACTGAATATAGAGATCATCGGTGTGGACTACCCCTCCACCGCCTTGGACCGGGCCAAATCCGGGCGCTATACCCATTTCGAGGTACAGCGCGGTCTGCCAGCTCGCGACCTTATAAAGTTTTTCGATCCGGTCGCAGAGCCCAACAGTAGCGATTGGGTGGTCAAAGACTCATTGAAATCTGTAGTGCAGTTTAAAGACGTGCATCTTCTATCAAGCCTTGGAAACCTTCCAAAATTTCATGGGGTTTTGTTTCGGGGGGCCTTACCGCATTATTCCGGCCCGGCGAAACTACGGGTATTGCGCGGTCTTTCCTCCTTGGTTCTTCCCTATGGCTACCTCTTACTCGGCAGCCAGGAATCCTTAAAACAGATAAATTTCGGTTTTGACCCCGTCGATGACATACGCTGTCTTTACCGTAAGCGAGAAGAGATTGCCGAGGATTTAGACCCTCTTGATGATCCGGCCGCCATAAAATCAAATGGGCGAACGACTTTTATAAAAACAAAAATGACCAAGTCCGGATAAGCGCAATCGCAGACCAGCGCAGGCTTTAGGTTGACGGGCGATGCGCAAAACGTCAAAACGCGGCTCATATAAAGCGGACACATGTCCGCCCTCAAGTTATGCCGAAAGACCTGCCACCATGGCCGATATCGACTCTGTCAAAACCAAAATCGCCGCCCAGATTAAGGCCGCCTCTGATCTCCAGACACTGGACGAGGTTCGCGTCGCCGCTCTAGGCAAAAAAGGCGAAGTCTCCCTAATGATGCGCGAGCTCGGAAAGATGAGCGTTGAAGAGAAAAAGGTTATGGGACCGGCGCTTAACGGGTTGAAAAACGACCTCAACGCTTTGGTCGAGCAAAAGAAAACAGAGCTTGAAAACAGAGCTCTCGACGCGGCCCTCGCCTCGGAAACCATGGATATGTCTTTGCCGATTACGCGCCGCAAGGGCACGCTTCATCCGGTTCCGCAAGTTATGGAAGAAATGGCCGTCATTTTTTCCGATATGGGATTCTCGGTCGCCGAAGGCCCGGATATTGAAGATGATTTTCATAATTTCACCGCGCTGAATTTCCCGCCCGGACATCCGGCGAGAGATATTCACGATACATTTTTCATGTCCCCTGTGGGTGACGAAGAAAAAAAGGTTTTACGGACTCACACCTCGCCAGTGCAAATCCGCACGATGATTTCACAAAAGCCGCCCATCCGCATTATCGCGCCGGGCCGGACATACCGATCTGACTCCGACCAAACCCATACGCCAATGTTTCATCAAGTCGAAGGCTTGGTCATCGACAAAGGCATCCATATGGGCCACCTCAAAGGCGTTCTGATGGATTTTGTCAGCGCGTTTTTCGAAACAGATGTCGATGTGCAGTTCCGTCCCCATCATTTCCCGTTCACCGAACCCTCCGCCGAAATGGATGTACGCTATCAACGCGACGGCGCAGCGATTAAAATCGGCCAAGGGGAGAGTTGGATGGAAATTCTCGGTTGCGGCATGGTCCACCCCAATGTGCTGCGCGCCTGCGACCTAGATCCCGAAGAATATCAAGGCTTTGCCTTTGGCATGGGCGTCGACCGCCTCGCCATGCTCAAATACGGCATGCCGGACCTGCGCGACATGTTCGCCGCAGACACACGCTGGCTCGGCCATTATGGCTTCGACCCCCTCCTACAAGCTAACCTCGCGACGGGTCTAAGTTGATGGGTCAAGAGTTTTTAAACGAAATTTGGCAGGGATATTCATCCGAAATAGTATCCGCCTTTCTTGCCGTGATGGTAGCAATTCTACTTAATTTCCTTCGTCCAAAAGTTTCGCTTATTTGGGGTCAAGCAAACCACAGTTGGCATCCTATTCCGATTGAAGAAAACACTGCACATGTAATTGCCGAAAAAAACTTTGTTCAAAATTTAGGAAGAGCACCCGCCTCAAGTGTCGAAATAATATACCAATCCGCTCCAACCAAACTACTAATATTTCCTAGTAGAGATTATAAAACATCTACGAATCCAGACGGTTTGTATGTTGTCACGTTGCCTTATGTAGCGCCTAAAGAATTGATCGTATTAGACGGAATATTTATCAATAAACAGCTCGGAAATATATTATCGGTAAAATGCAAAGAAAAAGCCGGCAAAAAAGTAAATTTTTGGGTTTTAAGGAAATTTCCAACTTGGTTTTACATCGTAATTTGGATTTGCCTGCTTTTCGGATTCGCAAACTTTTTGATCATTCCATTTAAAGCACTGGTGTAATAATGAAATTCACACTCTCATGGCTGAAAAGGCATCTCGAGACAGAGGCGACAATCGACGAGGTTGTCGAAGCGATGACGCTCGCCGGTCTCGAAGTCGAAGACGTTGAAAATCCGGCAGAGAAACTATCCGAGTTTTCTATCGGCAAAGTTCTCACGGCGGAAAAGCATCCTGACGCGGATAAGCTCAAGGTCTGTACAGTGGAGACCCGCGACGGCACGAAGACCATTGTTTGCGGCGCCCCGAATGCGCGCGCCGATATGACCGTCGCCTATGCCCCGCTTGGCGCTTACATTCCGGGTCTGGATTTCAGCCTCGATAAAAAGCCCCGTAAAATTCGCGGCATCGAGTCCTCGGGCATGATGTGTTCCGGCAAGGAGTTGGAGGTCGATGAAGACGCAGATGGGATTCTCGACCTGCCGCAGACCCTCGAAATGGGCACGCCACTGGCCGACGCCCTGAATATGAATGACCCCGTTATTGATTTCGAAGTGACGCCCAACCGCCCGGACTGGCTTGGCGTGAATTCGATAGCGCGCGATTTGGCCGCGGTCGGGTTAGGTAAATTAATTACGCCGCCGACCAATCTGACCCCGCCAAAGTTCGAGACAGATCAAAAAATCCGCGTTGAGGATACTGAAGGCTGTCCGGCTTTTGTTGGCCGCCATATTCGCGGCGTCAAAAACGGGCCGTCGCCAAAATGGTTGCAAGATCAATTAAAAGCCATCGGCCTGCGCCCGATTTCAGCCCTTGTCGATATTACGAATTACATCACCTATGACCGCGCGCGGCCTTTGCATTTCTATGATGTCTCGAAACTGACGGGCTCGATCATTGTGCGTCGGGGCGAAGGTGAAAAGTTTGAAGCGCTGGACGACCGCACTTACACAGCAACCGAAGACGATGTTGTTATCGCCGACGAGAGCGGCATACTCGGCCTTGGTGGTATCGTGGGCGGAGAAAGCTCTAGCTGTGATGAAAACACAACGGACATTTTAATCGAAAGCGCCTATTTCGATCCGCTGACCATTCGCCGCTCCGCCAAACGGCTTGGCGTCAATTCCGATGCGAAATACCGGTTCGAGCGCGGAGTAGATACTGGCGGACTGATAGAGGGGTGCGAACTCGCAACTCAGCTTGTTCTGGAAATTTGCGGCGGCGAAGCCAGCGATATCGTGATCGGCGGAGAAATTCCCGCTGACCCTGACCCCATCAAATTTGATCCCATGCAGGTCAACAAATTGACAAGCCTCAGCTTGTCAGATGAGGAGATGAACACAATCCTGACCAAGCTCGGCTTTACCGTCAAACACGGTCCAATTTGGAAAGTAACTGTGCCGAGTTTCCGCCGTGACTGCACCGAAGACGCGGATCTGGTCGAAGAAATCGCCCGAATTCACGGCTATCATAATCTGGAAGCCGTCAGCCTTCCGCCTTTGCCGGGACGCCGCGAACCGACCGCGACCTTGACCCAGAACCGAACGCGTCTTGCGCGCCGGGCGTTGGCTTTGCGCGGCCTGTCCGAATCTGTCACTTGGTCTTTTGCGCTGGACGAACACGCAGCGCTTTTCGGCGGCGACAACCCTGCCCTGCGCGTCGATAATCCGATTTCGAATGATTTGAATACCATGCGCCCTAGCGCGCTGATTCACCTTTTGCTCGCCGGACAACGCAATGCAGATAAGGGCTATCCGGGCGCGGCTCTGTTCGAGCTTGGCCCCGTCTTTGATGGACAGGCGCCCAACGATCAGAGTCTTTCACTCGCCGGAATGCGCCGCGTTGAAAGCGTACGTGATTGGTCCGGAATGGAAGACATTTCGGCTCTGACTGCCAAAGCGGACACTCTAGAGGCTTTAGACGCCATGGGCGTTTCCGCTGACAACCTGATGCTTATGGAAGCTATCGGAGACTATTGGCATCCGGGCCGCTCAGGCTCGCTTCGTATGGGGCCGAAAAAGGTTTTGGCCAACTTTGGCGAGCTCCACCCGCGCGTCTTGAAAGCTATGGGGATTGAGGGACGAGTTGTCGCCTTTGAAATCTGGCCGGAAGCCCTGCCTGCGCCGCGAAAGAAAAACGCGTCTAAATCCAAAGGCGCCTTAACTTTATCAGACTTCATGCCGGTGACACGTGATTTCGCTTTTATTGTGCCAGACGCCACTGCCGCGAATGATGTTTTACGGGCCGCTCAAGGAGCCGACAAAAAACTCATCTCCAATGTCACTCTGTTTGACATCTATCAAGGCAAAGGCGTCGAAGAGGGTCATAAGTCTCTGGCCATAGAAGTGACACTTGCACCGACAGATGCCACGCTCACAGATAAAGAAATTGACGCGGTAAGCGACAAAATTATTGAAGGCGTGATGAAAGTGGGGGGACGGCTGCGGGGGTAAATTTTTAATCCCCCTTTCCCAACTCTCCGTTCCGTGTCATTAGAACAAATATGGAACCTCTCCTTTCTTTTGGCGGGCTAGAACTCACTCTGGTCGAAATTATTTTGCTTTTGGCTTTCGCTCTGATTGGAGCGATCATCGCCTTTTTGGTGACAGGCAACCGCAAGGATCCGGAAGCCGCTATGCTCGCGGCACAAATGCGAGAGAAGCTCTCCGAAATGCAGGCCCAGCAAGGCGCGCTGCAAGGCCGCCTTTCTCAGTTTGCCGAAGACAGCGCCCAGCGCGACACCATGTTTCGCCAGAGTTTGGATGAACGCCTGTCTAAAGTCTCAGAACGAGTCGGAAAATCTATCGTCGATACGCAGGAGCGAAACTCAGCCAACCTCAAACAGCTTCATGAACGGTTGGCACTGATTGATCGGGCACAGAAAAATATCGAAACTCTGTCCGGCGAAGTATCCGGACTGCAATCACTCCTTTCCAACAAACAGGCGCGCGGCGCGTTTGGCGAAAAACAAATGCAGGACCTCATTGAGACTTACCTACCGCCAAACGCTTTTAGCTTTCAGCACACGCTTTCTAACGGCAAACGCGTGGACGCGCTTATCCACCTGCCCGGCGAGCAAGGCGATGTGGCGATTGATTCCAAATTTCCGATGGAGGCCTGGCGGCGCCTGACGGAAACCGATAATACAGAACAAAACGCCGTCGCCAAGCGCGGCTTTGCCGCCGACGTGACGCGCCATATAAATGACATCGCATCTAAATATCTGATTTTCGGCGAGACTCACGACATCGCCATGCTCTTCTTGCCGAGCGAAGCTGTGTATGCGGAACTCCACACCCATTTTCCGCAGGTTGTAGAGCATGGCTTTACCAAAAAAGTTATGATTGTCTCCCCGACAACCTTTATGGCGACGCTTCACACCATGCGGGCCGTGATGCGTGATGCGGCCATGCGAGAGCAAGCCCACATTATTCAAAGTGAAGTCGGAAAAATGTCAAAAGACGTGACCCGTCTGGATGAGCGGGTCGCAAAACTGCAAAGTCACTTCAATCAAAGCACAGAAGACATGCGGCAAATCCGTATCTCGACGGAGAAAATCACTGGGCGCGCTGACAAAATTGAAAGCTTGGACTTACAGGAACGAGAAAAATCATCTGATAATATCGCCCAGTTTCCCAAAACAAAAGAATGACTACCCGACCAAAGAACCCAATCTATTACGGCGGAAGAATTTTCCGGCCTGTTGAAATAAAAGGGGATTCCGAAACCACTTCCGAGACTATTTTTATTTATCAGCAAGATCATGATTTGGTTACAGCCACATATTCCGGCGGAGATATCGCCTATGGACAATTAATGGGCGTAATCCAGCGCGACGGGTCTTTGGATATGCGTTACCATCATCGGAGCAAAATGGGTGTGCTCATGACCGGAAAATGCCATACCGTTCCCGAAACCCTTCCGTCAGGTAAATTGCGGCTGCATGAGACTTGGCAGTGGACCAGTCCGGATCAGAGCTCCGGCACGTCTATCTTGGAAGAGTTTTAAAAGGGTCGTCGGCTTTTCATTGCGGCGGATATCGTCCCGTCATCCAGATAATCAAGCTCCCCCCCGACTGGAACGCCATGCGCCAAGCGGGAAACCGAAACCCCTGTTCCGGAAAGATGATCTGTGATGTAATGCGCCGTCGTTTGCCCATCGACCGTCGCATTCATGGCTAAGATAACTTCCTTTAGCTCTGGGTCAGAGGCCCGTTCTATTAAAGCTGCAATATTTAAATCATCCGGGCGAATGCCGTCCAGAGCCGACAAAGTTCCGCCGAGAATATGATACTGGCCTTTAAAAGCACTTGCGCGCTCCATTGCCCAAAGATCGGCTACGTCCTGTACGACGCAGATGATAGATTTATCTCGTCCGGGGGCCGTGCAGATATGGCAGGGATTTCGGGAATCAACATTACCGCAAATCCGGCAAGTGGAGATGCGCTCTGCCGCTTCCCCCATTGCTTGAGACAAGGGGCGCATGAGCGCATCCGGTTTTTTCAAGAGATCAAGCGCTGCGCGGCGGGCAGATCTCGGACCGAGACCCGGTAATTTAGCCAAAAGCGCAATCAAGCGCTCTATTTCCGGACTGACATTTAACCCTGACATAAATACCCTTTTGATTCGAACTTAGCTTAGCAGGGAAAAAGCTAAGGATAAGAGCCTGATATTAGTCTTCCATGCTTTCCAGAGTAAATTCGATAAACATCGGAAAATGATCGGAGCCGAATTTCGGGAGGCGTTCCATTTTGACTAGCTTAAAGTGAGAGGTATGAAAAATATGGTCCAGCGGCCAGCGCTCCAGAATATTTTTGGCATTAAATGTATTATATAGCCCTCTGCCACGACGTGGATCCTGCATCTCGCTAATCGCTAGGAACCGCTTCGTTGTGGGCGACCATCCAACATCGTTCAAATCCCCCATGACTAGAGTCGGTCCACTTGTTTCTCTGACCTCTTTTGCAACAATCAAAAGTTCATGATCCATATCTTCCGTATCGTCCTGCGGCCGAGGGGGGCGGGGGTGAACGCCGTAAAGCCGGAAGTTATGTCCCTCCTCCAGTTCAAGATCAATTTTAAGAGAAGGAATATGATCCTGTATTAACCGCCTGTCCTCAACATTTAAAATCGGAAATTTAGAATAAAACAACATTCCGTTGTGATCCGGTAAAGGCAGAAGAAAGTTATAAGGATAGCGGGCTTCTACATCTGACATAAATCCGCGCCATTTCTCATCCGTTTCAACCATCAATATAAGGTCGGGATCCTTGTCTTTTATAGATGTTAGCAGCCCGCGAGCCTCATCATTTTCCATTAAAACATTGGCAGCAAGAAGTTTGATACGCGGAGCGGAAGAGTTAGGATCGGCGTCTTTCGTCAATTTACGTCCGAAAACTGTGAACGCAAAAATATCTTTGAGGCAAAAGCCGACAATAACAATTAACCCAAGAAACATGAGTTCATTGAATCCGAAAATGGCGTGGTAGACTGCGTATAAAATAGCAGCGAGATATAAAAGCTGAATACGTGTATATGTCCAAGCTCTTAACCACCAGATTTGAAAATTAAATATGGGGATAATCGCGCCGGCCACGCCGATCGCCATCAAAATAAACAGTAGATATTTTATTAAAAACAAGATTTCGTCCCCTATATAGGCTTTAATATAAAGCAAGAAGGCAGAAGTCGTTCCACAACAGCTCTGAAGAAGTTCAGTCTTATCGAAAAATATCTAAAATTGGCAAAGGGAACAGATTAAAAATAAAAGACAGAGCTGCCACTTTCAAATTTAAAAGTGTTTTCACTTAGAGAGTGTTAGATAAATATAACTGGCTCCGGACCTGATGGCCGCGCGAAGACGCCACCGAAAAGCAGTCAACTTTATTCGATAAAAATACAGAACCAAAGCCGCTATCGAAAACAGCAAAATTCGCTAGAACGGCATTTTCATACCGGGCGGTAGCTGCACGTCACCCATGGCGTTTTTCATGGTTTCGCCTTGCGCGGTATCAAGCTTGGCTTTGGCGTCCTGAAAGGCCGCTACAATCAAATCTTCGAGAATTTCGGCTTCCTCATCTGAAATCAGGCTTGGGTCAATTTTCAACCCTTTCATATTGCCGCCGCCTGTCAAAGTAACTGTGACCAGACCGCCGCCTGACTTGCCTTCGACCACTAGGTCGGCAACTTCGGCCTGCGCCTGTTCCATTTTCTTTTGCATGTCTTTTGCCTGTTTCATCAGGCCCATCAAATCTTTCATGATTTAGTCCTCTTCATCTTCGGCGTCCGAAGGCCTCGGGTCTGTCCCGAAATCACCTTGAATGACGTTGTGATTTTCTATTTCTGTAATAGCTAGTAATTGGGCATTTTTTAGAAGCGAGTGAGAAAAGGCAGGATGTGCACGATCTTTCTCCGCTTGATCTTTTTTCGCCTTTTGCCGGAGTTCCGCAAGCGTCGGTCCGCCGCCGCTCTTCTCCGTCGAAATAATCCACAGCTCGCCCGTTATACCCTTAATAGCACTTACCATTTTCCCAATCATAGCAGGCGGGGCGGTGCTAATTAATTCAATCGTGAGACTACCGCGTCGAAACCGAATTGGGCGCACATAGCGTTCTATATCCGAGCGTAATTTAATTTGGGTTTCCGGCAGGGCATCCACAAGGTCTTGAAGGTTTTTCAATTCAATAGGCGGCGGCTCCACAGATACGGGTTTGGGCGCTTGAAGCTGCGCCGTAGCTGTCGAAGGCCCACTGGCTTCAATATTATCTTTACGCACAGGGGAGGCATTTGAGGTCGGACTTGTCGCCTGTGACGCCGGAGCAGAATTCGGCAGGACAGGTAGGCCCTCCCCCCCGTCTTTAATTGACTTTTGCGCGCGCTCAATAATTTGCGCTGCGAGTTCGGGCGGCGGCATTTGTCCCGACACCGCAAGTTTAAGCATAGCCATTTCAGCCGCCGCCAAGGGCGCTGGCGCCATGCGGACTTCATTGTGAGATTGCGTTAAAATTTGCCAAAGCCGGGTGAGCTGTCCCATGGAGAGCTGCTCTGCTAATTTTTGGATGCGTTCAATTTGATCTGGCGCCGCATCGAACTCCGCCTCCTCGCCTAAGGTCTTCGCTCGGCTTATTTCATGGCAAATATCCATGAGGTCACGCATAACAACGGCGGGATCTGCCCCGTCATCATACTGGGCCCGCATTTCAGTGATCGCGCCTTTACCATCGCCAAGCGCCGCCATTCCAAATAAATCCAGAACCCGCACCCGGTCAGCCAAGCCCAACATGGATCGCACCTGCTCGAAACTCACTTCGTCGCCTTTTAATCCCGCCTGCACAATAGCTTGATCCAGCAAAGAAAGTGAGTCGCGCACCGAGCCCTCAGCAGCCCGGGCAATCAAAGCCAGCCCTTCCTCAGAAACTTTGACATTTTCTTTTTCGCATATACCGCGCAAATGTTTAGAAAGCGCCCCGGCTTCGACCCGTCTTAGATCAAATCGCTGACAGCGGGACAACACGGTGATTGGCACTTTGCGAATTTCGGTTGTCGCGAAAATAAACTTCGCATGATCGGGCGGTTCTTCGAGAGTTTTCAGGAGCGCATTAAAGGCCCCCGCTGAGAGCATATGCACCTCATCAATAATATAGACTTTATAACGCGCCGTGGCGGGCGCGTATCGTACCCCGTCCAGCATTTCGCGCATATTCTCGACACCCGTCCGGGAGGCGGCATCCATTTCCAGCACATCCATATGAGAGCTTGCCATGATAAGTTCGCAATGTTTACCGGGTTTGGAGAGATCTGTTGACGGATGGTCTACCTCATCTGTCTCGTAATTTAAGGCCCGAGCGAGAAGCCGCGCTGTCGTGGTTTTCCCGATTCCGCGCACCCCTGTCATCATAAAAGCATGGGCGACCCGACCGGCCTCAAACGCATTGGTGAGAGTTGTCACCATCGCGTCCTGACCGATCATGTCTTCAAAGGTGTAAGGCCGGTATTTCCGGGCCAAAACCTGATAGGATTGTTGCGGTGTCGTATTCATCCTAAAATATATAGGCAGAAAGACAGCTCGGGGAAAGGGCACAAGGAGAGATGGCTCTCCCGCGTCCACAGTTTATCCCTCAGCTCCGTCCTCCTTCTAGTTTTTGCACCAAAGGGGCTAGGAGATTAGGAGAAAACAATTACGGCGATCACGCCTGCAAAAATAGCCAAAATAACAAATGTACTTAGTCGTTTATGAGGCGGTTTTGGAGTTTCTGCCATCTCGTCTGTTCTGGCTTGCTCATTATCGGGCATAAATTTTCCTTTTCAACAAAACGAACGGAGGAGAAAACGGTTCCCCATGCGTATGGCAATGGCTGGAGACAAAACGGTTCCCTATGCGTATGGAAAAGAATGACTGACTTTATAA
Source organism: uncultured Hyphomonadaceae bacterium (assembly GCA_913058335.1). Classification (GTDB taxonomy): domain Bacteria; phylum Pseudomonadota; class Alphaproteobacteria; order Caulobacterales; family Maricaulaceae; genus Litorimonas. The sequence continues at coordinate 151,746 of CAJXPX010000004.1, read as the reverse complement.
TGCAAAACCAAATTGCCTTTTATTACAGCTTAATCGGGGCGGCGTTTATGGGGCTGACGTTTCAGCCCGCATTTCGCAACAAAGTTTTATATAATATTCCTATCATATACATCCTTGTCGGCATTATTGGCGCTCTAATAGGCCTCCCCGTGATAAATCCTATGGGGAGTGAAATTGAATCTAAAATCGTAGAGCACGCCTCGGAAATGATTGTTATCATATCCCTTGCCGGGGCCGGCCTCTCAATAGATCTGAAAGCTCGCTGGGGCACTTGGCAGCCGACTTGGCGGCTCTTGGCAATATCCATGCCCTTATCTGTTTTATGTGTGGCTTGGCTAGGGATGAATCTAGGCGGCCTATCCCTCGCGGGGGCCATTTTGTTGGCAGGGGCCATGGCGCCGACAGATCCTGTTTTGGCCCGATCAGTTTCCGTGGGGTCCCCGCATAGCGAGCAAGATGGGACCAAAACGGCCCTCACATCAGAAGCGGGGCTGAATGATGGCTTGGCTTTTCCGTTTATTTGGCTGGCCGTCGGACTCGCCACCACCAGTGGCGACTTTTCTTGGAGCGGTTGGGTTCTTGACGATGTTGTATACCGGATTACAACAGGTGTTTTGGTCGGATTAGGCGTCGGTTGGGCATTGACCCAAGTTTTATTTTCTTCCATCGGGGATGCCACTAATAATCGATCAAATGCGGCTTTGGTGTTGTTGGCAGCCACATTTATATCTTATGGCCTGGCAGAATTGGTCCATGGCTATGGCTTTTTATCCGTATTTATCGCGGCACGGGCCGCTAGAGCGTTTACAAAAGACACCAAAGCCGAGCCTTATGAGAATAAAACTCATAAATCGGCCGACCAATTAGAAGCGATTTTACTCGCCATTATTCTGCTCTGGTTCGGGACATTTATCGGCGGATCGCTTTGGCATGTCTGGATTTGGCAAGATGTCGCCATCGCAGTGGCAATTGTATTTGTTATAAGACCGCTAACCGGGTGGCTTGCTTTAATTGGACATGAGATGTCAAAGGCAGACCGGGCAAAGATCGCTTTTTTCGGCATCCGCGGAATGGGCTCTATTTTTTACGTTGCTTTCGGCCTTAATCAGGTTGATTTTGCCGACCCGGAAAGAATTTGGTGTATCGTTAGCTTCACAATATTGGTCTCCGCCTTGGTTCACGGAAGTCTGTCCAACCGCTGGATGGCAGATACGGGTATAGATGAATCTGAGGAAGACGATAAAGAAAAGACCGAAGCTGCGTAAGGCTGGAGTTAAAAAGTGGAAGGCTGAACCCTGACCCGAAAAAGCCACGTTACGGCTGCTTCGTTCCCGACCTGACCGGGTTGGCGCGGATTCTCGTCCAAAGCCAACCTTCCGGGCGGCTATATGGACAATAGGCGGGGACGGGGCAAGTCCTAAGCCCATAAAAAACCCGACCAGAAAACTGGCCGGGGCTCTGGAGAGAGGGTTTGTACCTCTTATTACTGCGGGGAAGGGCTAGAACTTCCGTACATAGGAAACATCCCAAACATCGGCATCGATATCGACACCTTCAATTTCGCCTTCCTTATAGGTATAGCCGGCTCGGATTCCGTTTCGGGCATCCAAATTATACTGAAGTCCGCCGCCGACAGCATAGCCGTCTGCTTCGTCTTGTATGCTCACACCGCCGCTTTCTGCTTTAAGGCTAACGACAGTATAACCCGCACGCGCAAAAGCTTCGACTCGTTCCGTAATAGGTAGGCGGCCGACAGCATAGGCGCCTAGATCCCAGTCTGTTTTAACATCTACACCATTTTGTTCTTCGCCGCTGATTCCAACAGAACCTTCACCTTCAACACCAAAATACTCGTTGAAATTATATCCTAAGCGCCCTGTCGCGTTATAAGTATCAAATTCATAAGTGCTGGCACCAAGTGTACCATAAGCACCAGAATCCTGGGCCTGAGCGACACCTGTTCCCGCAAAGAATGCCATGGAAAGCGCCATTGAACCCGCAAGGGCGGAAGTTGTTAGTTTTCTCATTGTATTTTCCTTTCGTGATGAATCACGGAGAAGGATATGCTCATAGCGAACGGTTCGTTCCCCCGGAATCTGCAGCCCGGTGGAGTCGTTGTAATTTTGCCACTGTTTCTAAATTCGAGGTAATTAAAGATCGAAACGGGCTGTTATGGCAAAGTTCTGACATTGTGCTTTCAGCCATGTCTTTTTTATCTGATAACGTTATAGAGCCGCATGACCTATACTGACCTTATGCCATTCGCTGGCAGCCCTATCGACTTTTGTGAAACTCAGCGCTCTCCGGAGGAGCTTCAGGCTTTCATGGCCAAACCCGCCGCGCGCGCTATTTTATTTTATAAAGGTCAACCTGCAATTGATGCGGAAGGAAAACTCATTCGACTGCACCCAACGGAACTTATTGGCCAAAACCTGATAGACCCACACGTAATTTTCTTAGGCTTGGAAGGGGACCGGCCTATATTTGTTGGCAATTTACAGAAAAACGACGCTATCACACTGGAAAAGGACTTCCAGAGCTTGCGAACCGTCGGCGGACAATTGAGCGACGAAGAGCTTGCTCTGGCCGGACGGGCCAAATCCATTCTCGATTGGCATTTCGAGCATCCGTTCTGTGCAAAATGTTCTGCTCCGACAAATCCCGGCGAGGGCGGCAATAAGAGAATTTGTTCGCGGGAAAGTTGCGCGGCGGAACATTTTCCGCGCGTTAATCCAGTTGTGATTATGTTGGTTATACATGAGGATAAACTCCTCTTGGGGCGCGGGATTGGCTGGCCGGAAGGAACAATGTCAGCATTGGCAGGTTTCATTTCCCCCGGCGAGACAATGGAAGAAGCCGTCGCCCGCGAAGTCGAAGAAGAAAGTGGGATCAAGACGAAAAACCACCGCTATATCGCGAGTCAGCCCTGGCCATTCCCAAGCCAGCTTATGCTCGGGGTCATAAGCGACGCCATTAACTCAGATATAGAAATCAATAAAGATGAGCTGGAAGACTGCCGCTGGTTTACCCGAGAAGAGGTAAAAGCTGTGCTGGATAAGACCGGCAATGCCTTTTCAAGACTACCCCGTATCACCATTGCCCACCAGATGATGAAATATTGGGTGGAGCAAGGTTAAAGGTTTTTATTTCAGAATATCCGGCCATCTTGAATTGGCTCTTGAGATATAATCATTTTTGTCTGCCAGCCAGCGATCTCGGATTCGGCCACTGAAATTCAGATAGAGCTTTCCGTCCTCAACATACCAGTGTTTCGGGCTGCCTTTGGCAAGTTTGCCCTTTGCCACCGCCCAAGCGCAATAGCCCCCATATTGCGGTTCAAATGCAGTGGGGTTCGCAAGGAACAAATCTCGATTGGCTTCGGTCTGAAAATACCATTTTGCGCTTTTATAAACAGTCGAGAACTCCCTTTCTCCTCTTTGCGGATTGCCGGAGTAAAAGCTGACAGCGTCATACCCGCCAAGGGCAGCGTTATTCCGCCAAGACGTGTAGATTACATCGTGCCCCGCATGAGCGCTCAGCGGTGTCAGCGTTGAAAAGCCGAGAATCGCGGCTGTCATGATGAAACTAACTGTTTTCATAGCCTTCATATAAGGCGTCCTCTATCGCAGGTGTAGCCCTATGCGTTCAAATTGACGTGATGGCTATCCCAAATTTCGGCTGGAGTCAGCCGGATATGTCCCTAGAATCGTCAAGTTTTCCGAGAAAAAGGCAAGCTCTTCCAAGGCATGACGCATTGCCGGGCTGTCGGGATGCCCCTCGACATCGGCGTAGAATTGCGCCGCGTTAAAGGATCCACCCACCATATAACTTTCGAGCTTTGTCATATTGATGCCATTTGTCGCGAACCCACCAAGCGCCTTATAAAGTGCAGAAGCGACACTTCGGACTTTAAAGACAAAACTTGTAACAACAGGGCCGTCTGTCTGAACCGGCATAACCGGATTTGGTGACAAGATAAGAAACCGGGTTGTGTTATGAGATTCGTCTTCAATATTTTCTGCCAGAATGTCCAGGCCATAGGTTTCTGCGGAAAGTTTTGAGGCGACCGCCGCAACAGTTTTATCGCCTTCCTCGGCAACTTTGCGCGCCGCCCCGGCCGTGTCTACATCCGCAACCGAGCGTATATTCCACTCGACCAGTTTTTTTCTGACCTGTCCCAGAGCCATAGGATGGGATCGGGCGGTCTTGATATCTTCTTTCTTTGCACCTTTGACACCTAAAAGTTGATGGTGAACCGCTAGATATCGCTCTCCGACAATATGTAGCCCGCCTTCTGGCAACAGGTGGTAAATATCCGACACACGCCCTGCCACAGTGTTTTCGACAGGGATCATGGCAAGCTGCGCCTCTCCCTCCCGAACCCGGGCAAAAGCGCTGGCAAAACTCGCGCAAGGCATCGGGGTATGATCCGGGAAATAGGCCTGACAAGCCAAATGGGAATAGGCCCCGGATTCCCCCTGATAAACAATCACATCGCTCATATTGGTCTCAATCTTGAAAAATACGTCTCAAACAGGGCTTAAACCCTTTGCGACTGTGTGCCGCAAGTGGTTTTCCATTTGCTTTCGCGTGATATGTTTATATTAAGACCACGAAACAAACGGGATGGGCTATGCTCGGCCGTCTAAGAATAAGATTACGAAGGAAATCGTCCCATGGATGAGCTTGGTTTCAACAAAATCGCCGGTGCCATTTTGGCGACTGCTTTAGGTGTCATGGTTTTGCGCGAAGTGCCGCACTTCTTTATGCACACAGATGCACCTGAAGTTCCGGTTTACTCCGTCGGAGCCATTGAATTGGGGGCGGGCGAAGAAGAAGCTTTAGACCTGCCATTTCCGCAGCAGAGCTTTGTCGATGCCATGGACGCTGACGAAGGCGCAAACGTCTTTAAAAAATGCCAGTCTTGTCACAATGTTGAACCCGGTGGACCCAATGGCACGGGGCCAAACCTTTACGGCGTTGTCGGCGGCCCGACAGCGCACAAATCTGACTTCAACTATTCCTCCGCTATGAACTCCGCAGGTTATAATTGGACATATGAACAACTGAACAGCTTCCTGACTCGACCTGCGGCCCATCTGAGCGGCACCAATATGTCTTTTATCGGATTGAAAAAAGAAGAAGACCGCGCCGCCGTAATTGAATATTTGCGTGTCAATGCGGACAGCCCGCTGGATAGACCCGAAGCCAAAGCGGCCCCGGCTCCAGAAGAACCTACAGAAATGGCTGAAGGAGAAGAGGCGCCAGTGGTCAATGAGGACGGAGACGTCGTCGAAGCGAATGTTGAAAATCCAACCGCCGATCCGACTGATACCGCTAATCAGGATGAAGATGCCGCGACTGAAGGTGAAGCAGTAGAAACTTCAGAAGACGCGTCAAATTCAGAAGAGACTGCGAGCGATGACGGGGCAGCCGAAACTGCTGCGGAAGAAGGAACCGAAACGAATCCTACGGAAGACGAAACTGAACCTCAGTAGGCTGAGCCTGTACGTGCTTCAATAATCAAAAGCGCTTAATTGTTCGGGGCGTGCCTATACGCTCTACCGCTTCGCTGTAAGGCTCTTTTGCCGTCACCATGTGAAAAGCGTTGGCATGTAGCAATGTCTGCGCATCCGACATAATTCCGACATGACCCGGCCAGAAAATAAGGTCGCCGCGCCGCAGCTCATCCGTTTCGCCTGTGGTTTTGAGACGGTCACCTAAATCTTGTTCCTGTAAATCCGCATCCCGTGGGGCATCTTGGCCAACAGCACACAGCGCCATTTGTAAAAGCCCGGAACAATCCAACCCCATATCTCCTGTGCCGCCCCAAATATAGGGCGCGCCCAGATACATCTCGGCATAATTAACATAATCCTGCCCAGAGGGTAAACTTGATAGCTTGAGTAAATGACGGTTATGAATATAGGCGCCGACGCCGACCTTTACAAAATCTCCCTCCTCTTTTCGGCTTTGAACTTGCGCGTTGAGCGGGAGGGATTGCGTAATATGGGATTTTATATCTGGATCATTAAAGACCGGAGCTCTTAGCGCAGAAACTGCATGGCTCGCTTCGAAAACGTCACCGGAAATAGACTTTTTCGGAATATAACCGACATAGCCGGGGCGTTCACTCCCCGCGACAAGCGGTATTGATTGGCCAAAGACCCACCCCCGACCTTCGCCGTAAATATTAAATCCTTGTCCGTGAAGAAGTTCTGTTTGCAACCCTTTTCGCCAGCCACGATTATCCCGCAACGGCGCAGAAGAGCTGATGACGTGAGCGGTAGAGAGAAGCGGCGCCTGCGCCTCCGGTAGGCTGGTACGGGGATCAGCCATGTATCAAGAAGCGAATTCAGATTGAATCACCCGCGCAAAGTTACGCAAATAATGTATTCCGCCTGATGTCCGGCACATCACAACAGAGCGTTTATCCCGATGATCCGGGGCGCGCTCGACATATCCATGATGAGTGAGCCGGTCTATGGCGCGAGAGATAACCGCTTTGGTAACGTGCAGGTGTTTGGCGAGCGAGCGTACCGTATGGGGCCCTTCGGACAGATAGATAGTCATAAGAACGGCCATTTGCCGAGTTGATAAATCCGGCTCGCTAGCGCGAACAGATTCGACTGTCACACGCTGCCATAGGTCCAAACCTTCAGATAAATTTATTTTTGGCCGTGAAAGGGCTGATGGTGCCTTATTTAAAGGACGCGAAGCTTGTGTCTGCGGGCTTTGATGACGCGGCGCATTTGGGACCGGCGCAAGAAAAACCACCGTATTATCCGCTCCATCCGCCATATTTATCTTGTCCCTGATTTGTATCCGAATCAAGGAATCGCATAGGCAGGATTCTTTGGTCAAGGCACAAACTATGGGCGAGTCCCCAGATTTGGCTAAGGCCTTAAAAGGACTCTATATTTTTTTAAGAGCTTGTTAACTATTTGGAGAGGTCAGAGTTCAACCCGCCCGCTTTCAGCCAAAAATACAAAGCCCGCACGCCATACATGTCTCCGCCCTTGGGGTGTCCGGCGCGGGGACTAGGGTTCCAGCCATAGGTATCAAGGTGCATCCACGGACGGTCTTTGACAAAGCGCTGCAGAAATAAAGCCGCCGTAATGCAGCCGGCAAAGCTTCCCCCGGAATTTTTCATGTCGGCAATTGGAGAGCTGAGAAGCGAATAATAGGGCTTCCACAAAGGCAAGCGCCAAACCGGATCGACCTGCTTTTCGCCTTGAGCCAACACATCGGCTACCGGCTTTTCGCGATTAGAGAAAAACGGCGGCACTTGCGGCCCCATGGCAACCCGGGCGGCACCGGTCAAAGTGGCAAAATCTATGATAAGGGCGGGTTCGCTTTCTGCAGCTTTAGTCAAACTGTCGCCCAAAACAAGACGCCCTTCCGCATCTGTATTGTCAATTTCAACGGTCAGCCCTTCGCGAGAGCGAAGAATATCGCCCGGACGGTAAGCGCCGGCAGAGACCGCATTTTCGGCTACCGCGACTAAACAATGCAGCCGAATTGGAAGGTTGTTTTCCATGATTAGTTTAGACAAGGCCAAGACATGCGCTGCCCCGCCCATATCTTTTTTCATCAGACGCGCGCTTGCCGCGCCTTTTATATTCACGCCGCCTGTATCAAAAGTTATCCCCTTCCCGACCAAAGCGAGCCTTGGATGGGACGGATCGCCCCATTCGAATTCGACTAAACGCGGCTCTTCATGTGCCGCGCGGCCCACAGCGTGAATCATTGGCAGGTTTTGCGCGAGCAAATCTTCTCCGACAGTTTCCGTCACGGTTGCGCCGTATTGCTTGGCAAGATCCGTTGCGGCCTTATGCAGTGCAATGGGCCCCATATCACTTGCCGGTATATTAATAAGGTCACGGCAAAGCGCCGTTGCATCAGCCAAGGATTGCGTCTCGGTCAAAGGGCTGTCATCTTCTACAACCAAAGTCGGAAAGTGGGTTTCGTCCTTAAGATAAGTTTCGAATTTATAAGCACCCAAGCCCCATCCTGTTTCAGCAAGGTTACGTTTCCAGTCTTTGGGAAAAGAAGCGAGTTTATAAAATCCGGCTGGTAGAGCAGAAGACAATCCGCCAACCCGAATTGGGCCGAGGTCATCATCTTCAACCGGGCCTAATCCATAAAGAACAAGAGCGACCTCTCCGTCAGATTTAGGAACCCGCACTCTTTGTCCCGCTTCCGCTGCAAAGCCTCGCGCCGCTGCGTAATTTTGGCCCACACTATCAAGAGCGGCTTTGACATTCGCCCAACCGTCAGGACGCACGCAATATATAGGAATAATAGATGTTGTTTCCTTATCACTCAGCTCGGAGGCTTTTACAAAAATCGGGGTTTCTTTTTGGGGATCGGACATAGTTTTCTCTTCTTTCCGTTTGCCAATCTATATATCGCAAACCGATCAGATTTCCACAGTGAACATTGGAGGAGACTAACGAAGCGTTAACCGTCTCTGTTTACGTTTGTTAACGCAATTATAGGCAGGTGCAAGCTGAGTCGCGAGACCGGAACGCACATCGCAGGACGCGGAACGCTCTATAGGGCAGGAGGCTAGACAGAATATGGCATTGCAGAAATTACGTTTTTTACTGGGGACTGGGTTAATATCTTTAAGCGCTATAGGCGGTCTCATTGGCTGCGCCGCCGCGCCTCAATATACGGACACAGAACGCGAACTCTCCAACACAATGGGTAAGGACAGCTTTCAACCCGCAAACCGCGCTTTACGCGACGGAATTGAAACTCAGGATAAATTAGCGCAGGCCGCCTTTTGGATGCGTGAATATGACCTGAACCCCGGAGATTTGGAAGCCGCCATCAAGCTCTCGGCCGCTATTCGTAGAGTTGGCAACCCCCAACGGGCCGTAGAAATCACTCAAACCACAAGAGCGCTCTATCCGCGCGACCCTTATTTAGCGGCGGAATATGCGGCCTCGCTCATTGCGTCTGAGCGATCTGTCGATGCAATGGAGCCGCTTGACGAGGCCTTGGCATATGCCCCCGGTTACGGACGCTTATGGTCATTAAAAGGCGCCGCTTTGGATCAACAAGAAAACTATGAGCTGGCGCGTAAACATTATGCCCGCGCCTTGGAAATCACTCCGAATGATCCCAGCGTGATGTCTAATCTGGGACTATCATATGCCTTATCAGGCGACCCTGTTACAGCGGAGAGCTGGCTGCGCCGCGCGGTTGCTATTCCAGGCGCTTCACAAAGCGCGAGGCAAAATCTGGCACTGGTGTTGCAAATTCAAGGTAAAAACGATGAAGCAGAAAAGATGGCCCGGTTGGCACAAAGCCAATATTCAGCGAAGTTACCGGAGTTGAATGCCCAGCCTGCCCAAACACTTCGCGGAGCTACATCCAATCAGAATACGAACACACCAAGCTATCAGCGCGGAGGATTCGCGGCGCCGCCGCCGAAAGTAACGGTTCAGAATTCCCCTTCGGCAGGCGCCCCTATAGCCCAAGATTCTAGCCAAGCGGATCCAAGGTCTTACTCCTCGCTTCAACCCGGCTTGCAAAACTCCCGGGTAGCCCAGACACGCTCTGCCAGTGACGCCGCGCGGATTGCCGCCGAACAGTCCGGTCAGCGCCCTCAGCGAGACGTTGTCACGCCTCAGCAACAACAAGCCCAACAGGACATATTAGACCGGCTCGCGGGGAATGTCGGGGCAAAACCGGCTAATCCCGCTCTCCGCCGAGTCCAGTCCAAACCTCAATATCAGACTCAAAAACAAGCCGAGCAATCCGCGCCTTATTATCCGGGCCGCGCCGATCCAAGACAGACTCCAACTCAAGCTCAACCCCGCTCACAATATCAAAGTCAGCCCCCTCAGACTTACGGAACGCCGCAAACCGGAGGCCAGCCCTATCCCCCTCAAACGCCAGAACGCCGCGGGGCCTCTCGGGATAGACGCTAAAGTCCTTTTATAATCGTAAAGTAAAAAAGCCGCTGAGAAATCAGCGGCTTTTTTTATTACTCAGAATGATTTTCCAACTTAGCCGAGAGCTGACCCCAAGCGCATAGCCGCTGGTGTCAAGATGACAATAAAGAGAACCGGAAGGAAAAAGAGAATCATCGGCACGGTCAATTTTGCCGGAAGGGACGCCGCCTTTTTCTCTGCTTGCATGACCCGCATCTGGCGGTTCTCATTGGCCATAGTGCGCAGCGTATCTCCCAGAGGCGTACCATAACGTTCGGCCTGAATAAGCGCGGTTGCTACGGCGCGGATGCCCGGATGGTTATTGCGCCGCGCCAAGTTTTCATAAGCCACGCGGCGGCTGCTGAGATAAGACAGCTCTGCGGTCGTGAGAGAAAACTCTTCGGCCAGCTCAACAGAACTTTCTGCCATTTCATCTGCCACTCGCCCAAATGCCAACTCAACGGACATACCGGATTCCACGCAGATAAGAAGCAAATCCAACGCATCGGGAAAGACAGGAACGATATTGGCCAGGCGTTTCCCGGCCGCATTTTTCACATAGATGGCAGGCAGGTAAAATCCAAACAGGGTCAGAGAAATCGTCACAAAAAGATTCTGCATAAGCGACCATTCGCGGATATTGAGACCGACGAAGAAGATCAGCCCCAGAAATAGCAAGACTACCGGAGCGATAAGGCGAAACATGTAAAAGGTGTAAATAGGTTTTTGTCCGCGCATTCCGGCCTGAGACAATTTATCTTTCAAGTCAGAGGCTTCAAATAATTTCTCCAAAGAAAAACGGTCGACGAGATTTTTAACGGCACCTTTATTTTCGGTTCGTAACCCTTTTTGGCCTGAATTTAATTCAGCCATTCGGTTTTGTTTTAGGCCTTCCCGGGCATTTGCCACGGAATCCATCCGTTTTTTAAGGTTGTCACCCTCAAAGATTGGCGCAAAAATAACGTAAAGCGTCGCGACCGTGAGAAGCGAAATAATCAAAAAACCAAAGTTTTGAAGAAGAGAAAGGGATTCAGCTGTCATGAGAGTCTCCCCTTAAAATTTGAAGTTAATCATTTTGCGCATCATGAAGGTACCCATGAACATCATTCCCGCGCCAACCATCATATTACGCTGCCCCGTCGGCGTGAAATATAGCTCGTTCATATAATCCGGAGACATAATGGTGACGAGAAGCATCACCACAATCGGCAGAGCCGCGATGATTATCGCGCTCATTTTAGCTTCGGCGGATAAAGCTTTAATCTTCTCGCGAAGTATTTTTCGGCCCCGCAAAACAGCAGACAAGTTCGCCAGACTTTCTCCTAAATTACCGCCCGTGGATTTTTGAATATTCAAAACGGTTGCAAAGAAATTGACTTCTGAAATGGGCATACGCTCATAAAGTTGTTCAAGGCACACTTCGATAGGAATCCCGACACTCTCCCCCTCCACAACGCGGCGAAATTCCGAACCAAGAGGGTTCGGGCTCTCATGCGCTATAATCTTAAGACAATCATTTAGCGGCAGGCCCGTCCGGACTCCTCGAACGATGATATCCATTGCATCGGCGAAATGAGCGGTGAATTTTTTCTGCCGACGGGCAATCGCGCTGTTGAGAAAAAATCGCGGCAAGCCAAATCCGACAACAAATGCGAGCCCCAAAGATATTAAAGGATTCACGCCCAAAAGAAAAGCGGGAGCCCCGGCCATGACAGCTAAACCAGCAGAGATAATAAGGAATTTTTGTGGGGTGGCCGACCAATCAGCCTGAATTAGACGCATTTCCAGAGACTTTGCTTTTTTCTTTTTCTTCTTCTGCTTCTCTTCGATTTTTGACAAGGTCTCTTCAATTTGCTTTCGGCGAGCCCCCTGATCTTCCACTTTCAACTTGCCGAGAAAGCTTTCTTTTTGTTTTTGTTTCCCGGAAATAACCTTTAGGCGTTCAGCCTTCTTCCCGCCGCCATCGCCTATAAGAATATAGCCAGCGACGAATACAAAGCCGACCGTAATTATTCCAATGAGCGTGGCCTGATCCATGACTAGCTCCCAGCCTCATCAAGAGCCTGAGCCAGTTCTTTTTCAAGATTAAAGTAACGCGCGCGATCCCAAAAGGCCGGGCGGGCGATGCCGGTTGATTTATGTTCCCCGACAATATTTCCCTGTGCATCTTCGCCGTCCATCTCATAGACAATAAGGTCCTGAGTGACGATCACGTCGCCTTCCATTCCAATGACTTCTGTAATTTTCGTGATACGGCGTGAGCCATCGCGCAAACGGGCCGCCTGCACAATCACGTCAACGGACCCGACAATCATTTCTCGAATCGTTTTGGCTGGAAGAGAAAATCCGCCCATCGTAATCATCGACTCAAGCCTTGAGAGAGCCTCACGCGGAGAGTTAGCATGGAGCGTTCCCATAGAGCCGTCATGGCCCGTGTTCATCGCTTGTAGAAGGTCAAAGGCCTCAGGACCCCGCACCTCGCCTACAATGATCCGTTCAGGACGCATCCGCAGACAGTTTTTCACCAAATCCGCCATTGTCACCTTACCTTTGCCCTCAAGGTTTGGCGGACGCGTTTCTAGACGCACAACATGCGGCTGTTGCAGTTGTAATTCGGCGGCGTCTTCGCAGGTAATGATCCGCTCATCCGGATGAATAAAGCCAGTTAGGCAGTTCAGGAGAGTCGTCTTACCGGAACCAGTACCGCCGGAAATCACAATATTACACTGACATGCGCCAATAATTTCGAGAACCCGCGCCCCTGCCGGAGATATGGATTTAAAATTAACCAGATCTTTGAGCTGGAGCTTGTCCTTTTTAAATTTCCGTATTGTCAATGAAGGACCATCGATTGAGAGTGGCGGCGCGATCACATTGACACGCGACCCGTCCAATAAGCGGGCGTCACAAATCGGGCTGGCTTCGTCTACGCGGCGACCAACTTGGCTCACAATGCGCTGACAGATATTCATCAACTGCGTATTGTCGCGGAAACGGATATTTGTTTTTATCATCTTGCCATTTGCTTCGATGAAAACGTGTTTCGCACCATTGACCATAATATCCGCAATATCGTCGCGGGCGAGCAAAGGCTCTAGCGGACCATAGCCGAGAATATCGTCGCAAATTTCTGTAATAAGCTGATTTTGTTCGGCCACTGAGAGGCGCACATTCCGGATCGCGATAATTTCATCGACAATCGTGCGGATTTCCTCCCGCGCCTTATCCATCTGCATTCCAGCCAGAGCTGTAACATCAATGGTTTCAAACAAGGCGTTAAAGATCGTCGCCTTGGTTTCGTAATATTCATCCGAAGGATCAACGCTGCGAGAGGTATTAGAGGCCTCCGTCACGGGCTTTGGGGCTGATTCCGCCGGGGGCGCGACCGTCTTTTTCTCGGTCACAGGCGCTTTAAGCGCTGTAGCTTCTGAACGTTTACCGAACATGTTCGCTTACTTTCCTTTTTTCAGGAATGAAAAGATTGATTTGCCTTTTTCGCCGCCGCCGCTGCTGCTTTTTTTCGGCAATTTGAACTTTCTCTTTCCGCCTTCATTTTGCTGGGCAGTATCAAAACGGCCGGTTTTCAAACGGTTAGCGACATAATTCAGTCCGGACACTGTCCGCTCGGCGGCTTTAACCTGATCAAGCATTTTGCCTTCATTGGCCGCTTCGAAAAAGCTTTCCGGATCAAAGCTGATAACAAGGCTGGGTTCGAGGCCTACGGCAGACGCAAATTCTTTCACAGGAATTTCGGCCGTTTTGCTCATCCCCGTTTTATTCAGAATCAGAATGGGATCTGGATCATTTGGACGCTGTGTCCGTAAAAAATCGACCAGATTTTTTGTATTTCGAAGATTGGCAAGATCCGGCGTTGCTGTGATAACTACATCATCGACGCTAGTTAGAACTCCAGTCGTCCAGTCCGACCAGTAATGCGGCATATCAAGAAGCGTTAGCGGGCTGATGGAACGTACACCATTGACTACTGCTTCATAAGCGTCGCTATCGAGAACGGGTTTACTGTTCAAAGAGCTGGCCGCCGGCAAGATAGAAAGTTTTGATGTATGGCGGATCATGATCCGGTCAAGCAGGGTTTCATCCAAACGATCCGGCTGACCAAGGGCCTCTTCCAACCCTTGTGAATTGTCATAAGCAAAATCCAGGCCGGTCGTTCCAAAAGAACTATCTAGATCTACCAAAGCTGTTTCCTGGCCCAAGATCTCTGACAGGCACCAAGCCATATTATGCGCCAAAGTCGAAGATCCAACTCCGCCCTTCGCGCCAAAAAACGCTGTGACACGACCAATAAAAGGCGCTTCCGGATCTGCATAAAGATCGCCCAGAGAGCGAATTAAATTCAGAGGCATAAGTGGTGGAACGATATAATCTGAAACGCCCTTATCCATCAACTGGCGGTAAAGACGGATGTCATTTGCGGCCCCGATAATGACCACTTTCGTTCCCTCATCGCAAACAGAGGCGAGTTGTTCCAGCTGGGAAAACAGCTCCGGTCCGCGCATCCCCGTTTCAATTAAAACGAGGCTCGGTGTACTTTCCTTACGATAATATTCAATCGCCGATGGGAGCCCCCCCATATAAATCTTCATATTGACGCGTTTCATGCGCCAGTCTCGTGTTGTGGAATTAATGACGCTTGCTGATTCCTGACGATCACAAAAGGCATGAATGGAAATTTGCGGTAGGGCTTTTTCGCCTCCTTCGCGCGCAGCCTCTTCTTCCATCATATCGGTAGGCATTCCCATATCAGCAGGCGGCGGCATTTGTGTTTCCGCCTGCGGCATTTGGCCGAGAGGCGCCGCCTGTTGAGGAACTGCCTGTTCAGGAATTGCCTGAAAAGACTGTTGCGGCGCGGCCTGCGGAACAGAATTTTGGGGTGGCATTGGACGGGGGGGATGGCCCGGATTAGGCTGTGCCATTGGAGCCGGAGCGAGAGGGGCCAGTGCTGGCTGCTGAGGCGCCTGCTGTGGAGCTGAAGTATTCTGCGGAGAGGCAATCGGCTGCGGAATCGGCATTTGACCGCGCGGCATATTGCTTTGCGGCATCTGTCCTTGCGGCATGGTCATCGGTTGCGGTGTCGGCATTTGATGCAAAGGGGCCGGCTGTAAAGGCGATGTTGGGCTTTGGGTCATAGAATGCATCCGGTCATTTCCGTCCGGCCCTGATTAAGGGGGCCATCAGAGTGATATGGGGCCAAATTGAGTGTCATTATTCTGCGTCGAATTTCACTGACTGTTCAGGAGGCCTCTCGGCCGCAGTAGACTCGCCTTGGATATATTTATCATACACAACCGTGCGGCGCTGCGAATTCGGCGCAGTCCCTGCATAGGGTTCCAGGAATTGACGTGGGTCAGCCACCATGGCAGCCAAATTGGCATTTGCCGAACACCCGAAAGACTGATTGGGCTGGTTATTATATGTCAGTGTCAGATCATCCATAAATCGGCAATCCGCCGGAATTGCGCGTAAAGTGCGGTAAGACACGACAACGGGAGCGGGCGCTTCCGGCTCGCTCTGATATTCACCGGTTTGAAGCGCGGCAGGGTTCACACCTGCCTGCGCCACCAAAGTCCGCACCAAACTATTGGCTTGCTGAACGCCAAGCCCGGACATCGTTCCGACAGGCATATTAATATAAAGTGGGCCGTCTCCGCTGACGCGATAACTTTCCAAAAACTGACCGACCGCAAACTGGTCACGAGCCGACAGCTCGAGTCCTTCCGGACGGGCGTATAATTCCAGCCGCTCGATAGATTCGGCGACCTTAATTTGATTACGAAGCGTCGTTGGAGGATGGGACGGCATGGGCGTCGCGCAGGCAGACAAAATGCCCGCCCCGACAGAGGCCAAAACGAAATGCCGGATATTCTTGGAGGTTTGTCTCATCATTATCTCCTAATCGACCACATGCCCAAACGGACCGCCCAAGGCAGGCTGAGAAATTCTCGGCTGACCATCATCGGAATAAACTTTGTTGAGACGTCCCAGCAGGATTGAATCTGTATCTGTCGGAGAGACAAACCCGTCCAGCGGTGTCTGCAATTTGTCAGGGTGGGTCGCATCGACCAAATAAGGAGTGACAATCACCACAAGTTCGGTTTGCGTATTCGTCGTGTCGCTATTACGAAATAGCGCGCCGAGGCCGGGAATATCCTTGGCACCGGGCGTTCCATCACTAGAGCTACGGCTTTCTTCACGGATAAGACCGGCAATGACGAGGCTTCCGCCCGCCGGCATTTCAACGACTGTATTCGCGCGTCTGACACGCAACCCTAAAATGTCAGATGACAATCCGCCGGTCTCGAAAGAGCCTTCGGTGGTAGGCTCTGAAACTTCAGTCGAAATATTGAGAGAAATCAGGCCCTCGCTTAGGACAACCGGCGTAAAACCAAGAGATACGCCATAGGGTTTAAACTCAAATTCGCGTTGCGTACGTCCAAATTCATCCAGAAAGACATTTGTCAGCAGCGGAAATTCACCGCCTATAAGGGTATTAGCTGTTTCGCCAGAAATGGCCGTTAAGCTTGGTTCCGCTAGCGTACGGATAAGCCCGACCCGCTCCAATGCCTGAATGGCCCCGGTGAGCGATGTAATATCGCCGCCGCTTGGACGGATAGTTGCATCTCCGGTCAGTCCTGCCAAGGAATCAAGGCCGTTATTACTGACCAGCGAGACAGTAGATTCTCCAAGCTGCGCAACCGCACCAATATTAAAGCCGAGTTGTTTTGTGACCGAGCGCTGCATCTCTACAATACGCACTTTCAACATGACTTGATCACGTCCTTCGATCGCCATAAGATTGACAACCTCGCCGGGATCATAAGTGCCTCTCGCTATTTCGTTTAGCCAAAGCTTGGCGAGCTTTTCAATTCTGTCTGCCGACGCCGCATTTTGCACGGAGCCTGTCAGGAGAATATTATTGTGAATCGCCTGAACCTCAACTTCTGCGTCCCCGACATTTTTTCTGATCAGGCGCGCAAGCTCGGAAATATCCCGTTCGACTCTGATATTCAGATTTAGAAGCTCTTGATCATTCTGACCGTAAAAATAGGCATTTGTCTGACCGGCCTGTTTCCCGATCAAAACTGTGCGGGTTGAAGTATGGACAACGGCTTCGACAACATCAGGATTAGAAACGATGACGTCCTGAATTCCTTGCGGCAACTCGATAACTTTCGATTTTCCGTAAGGCAGTACAATATTGCGTTCATTTGTATCTGCGCTCTGAAGGCTCATCGGCGCAGCGTTTACAGACCCTATGTCAGCGTAAGAGCGCGTATTGGCTTCTGCCGAAAGCGCCATAAGAGTGGCAGCCGCCAGACCGGCGCTGCATAGGGCCGCATTTTTGACAGCTCCCTTTTTTCCTAAGGAAGAACGGCGAATAACATGGCTTAGAGTATGGCGAATTTTCGTCATTTATTGACCCCTTATCGCAACGCGTTGCGGCTCACCCGAACGATAAACGACGAGGTCAGAAGGCGGCGTCTCTTCTTGGTATATGGCACGTTTGGCGGCACTCGGAGCTGATGAGCGCGAGCTATTCAAACCGCGAAGCGCCAAACTAATTTCCCCGGAAGACTGCGCCTCTTGCAGCAAGGTTGCATCAGACGGGCTCAGTTCAAACGTCGCCGTCGAGCCGATAACATAGGCATCCCCCTCCGGGTCAGTGGCAAAGGTTTGATCAATGGCAAGAACCTGTACATTTTCGAACAAGATATTCGAGACATTCACTTCATCGCGAATAATCCCGCTTGTGCGTTGCCCCCCGGTATTGGAGGTTTGGAGATTGAATTTCTCTGTCAGGAGAATATCCACGCGATCGCCGGGTTGAATAAATCCGCCGGCCGCTGTTTCGACTGAAATCCGAGTTGTCACCGCGCGCATACCAGGCTCCAGCATGGCAGCCATCACACCAGCATTTCCAGCGCGGACAAGCTTGGCTTCGTTAATTGGCTCGCCTTCATAAATTTCTGCTTTGACGATAGACCCTTCTAATTCCTGCATCGCTTCGGGGCGGTCACTTTCATCATTGGTAATTAAATTGGGTTGGACGCTTTCTTTTGGCCAGGGTTTCCAAGCCAGGTGGTCGGCGGTTATCCGCGTGCCAAGAGGAACATTTGCATTAGCCGTCAGGACTTCTACATATTCGACCTGTTGAACGACGGGCTGTGTATCAGTAGCCACCGGAGTATTCGGAGCCGCAAATTTTTGAATAGTGAACCAGAGCACTAACGCCGCTCCGCCCAGAATCGCCACTTTTATAAGTTTTGAGCTGTCCATAACCCCTCACATGACCGGAATGGTCACTTTCCATTACGCCTCTCTTAGACAGAGAATCGATAAAGTATGGTTAAGATGTAAAAAGGGACGGCAAAAAATTGGTTAACGCCGAGAGGAGAACACTGAAATTTTGGGAATTTTCAAGGTTGAAGTTATTCTCGCGTTAGGTTTTGAAGCCACTTAAGGCCAATTTTCCCTGATTAAAAAGAACACATCCGCAATGAACACGAAAATTTCAACGGCGGACAGGCTTTCTAATACCCCACTCTAATACCCTAATGCGACCTTAAAGATTTCGCTTTGCGGCAGGGTTAAAAGCGCGCCGCCAGCCAAAGCCAAACCGTAGGGCATGGCTTTTTCTTCTTTGAATAATCCATATCCCCAAGACGAGGTTGAAAGCCAAACCGGAGCGTATTTGCGCCCAATCAGCAAGATTAACGCCAATGCGCCGCCCAAAATACCCGTATAACCTATGTAAAGTACGACATCGCTCCAGGTCCACCAGAGGGATGTAGCGGCCAAAAGTTTTGCATCGCCGCCTCCGAGCCACCCGAGGGCAAACATAACAAAGCCGGCTATAAAAACGGTTAATCCCACCAAGACATGCTCGCCCAAAACGGCAAACCCGTCCCACGCGAAAGGCACCATGGCAAAAAACAAAGCCGCAGTCAGCAGGCTGATCCAATTCGGGATTTTCATGATAGCGGCGTCTTTAATGGCCGCCATGATCATGCAGAGTGAAAAAGCAAAAAATATAATAAAAGGAAATATCATTTGAGCTACCGTCTAACTATTTGTCAGTCGGTATAAGGAAACAGTCTTAATATTGGGTTTCTGACGATTTATATCAATCCCAAGAAAGTCATTTACGACTCGTCGAGTTTATCACCCGTTTCAAGAAAGAAGTTATTAATAGACTCTCCCATCAGGCCAGCTCCAGCCACTAGGGTCGCGGCGATCAGTGCCGCGATTAATCCATATTCCACAGCCGTTGCACCAGACTCGTCGTTTAAAAATTCTATAAACATTTTAGCCTCACACGATCATTACTGAATGTTGTTTCAACGGGTTTTACAAAACATATCTTTCTAAAAAAAACAGGCCACACAAAAGTGGCCTGCTCGAAATCATTTAGAAGAAGAATACTTCTTACACGTTATCATCAACGGCTGAATCAAGTTCACCAGCAACACTATTGAACTTATCATTGATAGAATCGCCAAGTGCAGTCGCGCCGCCGATAAGGGCGACAGCGATAAGGGCTGCGATCAGACCATATTCAATAGCTGTTGCACCAGATTCGTCTTGAATAAAACGGTTTACTAATTTTTGCATAACTTACTCCCACGTATGCTAGTCAATTTAAAAGGGACAATCCCAATTCACAGGGCTTTCCCTGATGTGATGACTTATAGGGGAGATGGATTACGGCCCGGTTAGGAGACGTGGTAAATTTGTAATTAATTCCGTCTTATTTGGCTATATCAGCTAAAAAACTTGAAATTTCATCGATTTTTACATCCTCAGTTTCCTGATTTTTGCCGACTATAATAATGTATAGGCGAAAAAAGCCTCTAATTGTACCCGGCGTCCTGATTTGTAAACGCTTCATTCACCACATGGCTGTAGAGAGGCTGGGAACGCCGGAGGCTTTTATGCGCATATTGAAATCTCTTACCTTAACGACAGCGGCGGCTTTAACCGTCTTGTCCCTCCCCTCGCTCGCCTTGGCAGGGCAATATGTCACGCAAGGGCAAGCTTATTCTGTTGACTTAAATAAAACCGAAATTCTGCGATTGCCCGCGGCCGCCAGCGCAGTTGTCATTGGCAATCCTTCCATTGCCGATGTGTCCGTTCACGCCGCCGACACTTTATTTGTTGTCGGGCGCGGATATGGCGAAACCAATCTTATCGTTTTGGATCAGCAGGGGCGCACCTTAATGGATGCCGACATTCAAGTGTCGCAATCCACGTCGTCGCAAAGCGTACGGGTTTTTAACCGAGGCAGCAGACAAAGCTTTAATTGTGCGCCAAGCTGTCAGCCAGCACCGGTCTTAGGAGATTCCCCAGACTTCATCGGAGACTTTACGTCAACAGAGCGCACCATAATCTCATCCGAAGCCTTGGGGGCGCAGTCCGTTGGCGCTCAGAATTTTAGTCGGGGAAGCACCCTGTCCTCCCCGGAAATGCCTTCCGGGCCTGTAATGGGCGGGCCGAATAATGGGCCTGAAGGTCAAATGTCTGAGAGATCCGGTTTTTGACGCCTTGCGTTTGAAAAGCTCTAAGTTCGTCAGGGTATCCCTGTCCGGCCTTCTAATGTTCAATCTCTGTTAAGCCTGTTCCTTGGACGAATTTTAAGCTCTTTCTTCTAGTCTTGCGATGAATGTCTGTGGGGTTGATAATGAATTTGCCTGTCCATAACACGCTCCGGCGCTTACAGGCCCGGGCCAAAACCTATCTCGGAAATAGGGACGGGGCGACTGCGCTTGAATTTGGCCTTTTGGCGATTCCGTTTTTCATGTTGATTTTCGGAATTCTAGAATTAGCCGTAATCCTTTTTTTAAATGCCAGCATGACCCACTCCGTTGGGGAAGCGGGACGTCAAATCCGCGTTGGGAATTTTCAGGCCTGCGGCGGCAGTCCGGCAGATAAATTCAAGGAGCTTGTTTGCAGTAATATGTCAGGATTGGGAAAATGCTCAGAGCGCCTGACAGTCGATGTGAAAACCGGCCCTAACTTCCATAGCATTGTCCTGCCGGAACCTCCGGATGCGGAAGATACTGAAAACGGTGTGCCGAATGGAACCGTTGATAACACCAAGGGCGGCGACCCGGTCGTCGCGCGGGCAGTTTATTACTACTCTTTAGCCCTTCCGGCCCAACTGACCCGGCTAGAGACTGAAAAAGGAACAGGGATTCGCGAACTCGTCTCATCGACGGCCTTTCGCAATGAACCTTTTTCCGTTCCCGGCTCCTGCCCTGCTGGAAAGACATAAAAATGCATAAGAGACTTAGAACCAAAGCCTTTAAAAGGTGCCTTCGTCAAGGCGTCTCCAAAGTTAGCTTGGTCAAAAACCGCTGCATCAATATCCAGAAAAATGAAGACGGTCTTGCGGCGATCGAATTTGCTATTTTGGCGCCTTTGCTGGTTGCCATGTATTTAGGGCTCGCAGAAGTCGCGACGGCTGTTTCAACCGACAGATCTGTCTCACATGCCACTAACGTAATTGGCGATTTGGCCTCGCAAACCTCTAATGTCAACAAAGCCGACCTTGAAGATGTTCTCTCGGCGACTTTGCGGATTATGGACATTCGGGAAGCCTCAAAGGTCACCATTCAATTAGATAGTTGGTCGCGCGATTCAGGCGGCAAGAATAAGCTCGTCGGCTCGGCAGTGATGAATAGTGGCTCGGCGGCGCTCCCGAGTTTTGACCCGGCAACGATTGATAACTCTCTGCTAAATGAAAATGCCGGAATTTTGGTGGCCCGGGTAGCGTATAACTACTCTCCGTTAAAACTCTTATATATGAAGCGAGATATCACCCTGTCAGATACATTCGTTCTTAAGCCCCGGCGTTCAAATGTTATTACGTTCGGGTCCACAGATGGAAAGAAATATACCTGCACTGGCACGGGGCATACAATTTCCTGTTCTTAGCAAGCTTTTGCGTCGCCTGGCCTACTCCAGATAATGGTCGCGGATTTTGGTGATCTGCTCATCACTAAGTCCCAAAACCTCTTTTGCATATTCGCGAAGATCACCCATTTGCTCTAATGCTGAAACGAGATAGTCAGCCTTTACGCCGAACATGGGACGCAATGCGTCCGGAGGAATTGTCCGGCCATAACGTTTCTCAAATGCCTTGGAGGCAGGCTCTAAAAAGCTTTCAATGTCGACGGCTTCATTCGTCAGCAAATAATCTTTTTCAATATCTTCGGCAGGAACGCCTAAAAGCCCCAAAATCAAGGCCACTAATGTCCCGGTTCTGTCTTTGCCTGCCGCGCAATGCACCAAGATAGCGTCGCCGGTTTCTGCCATATGATGCAGCGTATCACGAAAAATATCCTGAAAACCTTTATCACCTGCTCGCAAAGAATAAGACTTCATCATGTAATTATGAGCGTCTTCGGACGTATTTAGCTCCTGTTCCATAAAGGCTTCATGCGGAGCAACTTTGGCCGACTCATATTCAGGTGGATCAATATAAACGATAACCCGCGCTTCGTCTTCGACGGGATAACGCGAGGGTTGCCGGACCCGTTCGGGTTTATGGCGCAGATCAACAACAAGACCAATGTCCATTTCCCCAATCAGGTTGAGTTCGGAATCATCAAGGTTGTTAAGATGCGCTGACCTGAAAAGTTTATCGCGGACGACTTTTGACCCGTCAATCGTTTCATAATGTCCGAAATCCCGAAAATTATGAATGGTTTTAAAGGGTTTGACGCGGTCTTCCATGCGCTTGGAGTAGCAGGCTTAAACCGCTTTCACAAAAGAAAAGACCCGGCCTGTGCAGTCACAGACCGGGCTTTAAAAAAACCCAATATTGAACGGGGCTTAAACAGCGTCCTCAACGGCTTTTTTAGCACGCATAGTTTCGAACTTTCCCCACACGCCGTCATCGCCGTGCCATTGTCCGCCAGTTGCGCCCTTGGAATATTCGGTTGAGCGAGCTTCAAAGAAATTGGCATGTTCCACGCCATTCGTAATTTCCGTCAACCAAGGAAGCGGATGGACTTTTGTGCCGTAGATTTTGGGCAGGCCGAGCTGGTTCATGCGCCAATCCGCGATATAGCGGATGTAAGACTTAATATCCTCTGAGGTCATGCCCTCAACGGGTCCCATTTCAAAGGCAAGATCGATAAATTTATCCTCTAGTTTGACCACTGTCTGGCAGCAATCAGCGATGTCATCCGCGACAGACGGCGTCAGCGCGCCGGTTTCCTTCGCGAATGTATGAAAGAGTTTAATCATGCCTTCGCAATGCAAGCTTTCATCCCGGATTGACCAGGTTACAATCTGGCCCATGCCCTTCATCTTGTTTAGGCGCGGGAAATTCATCAGCATGGCAAAAGACGCAAAGAGCTGTAGCCCTTCTGTAAAGCCGCCAAAGACCGCCATAGAGGTCAGAATATCTTTTTCCGTGTCTACGCCGAATTTGCCAAGGTAATCATGCTTAGCGGCCATTTCCTCATATTCCATAAAGGCAGAAAATTCAGAATCGGGCATGCCAATGGTTTCAAGCAGAAGCGCGTAAGCCGCAATATGGATGGTTTCCATATTGGAAAAAGACGCGAGCATCATCCGCACTTCCACTGGCTTGAACAATGGCATATAATTTTCCATATAGTTCGCGCCGACCTCGACATCGGATTGCGTAAAGAAACGGAAAATCTGCGTTAGTAAGTTGCGCTCGACATCGGTCAGATTTGTAGACCAGTCTTTCAGATCTTCGCCCAAAGGCACCTCTTCAGGCATCCAGTGGACCTGTTGCTGTTTTTGCCAAAAATCATAGGCCCAAGGATAGCGGAACGGCTTATAGCTGTGACTTGGCGTCAACAAACCTGATTTCGGATCTTTCAAAAATTCCATTTTGCCCATCGCTTTGCTCCCTACCGCCAGCTCTTGGCCCATCCGGGGCCACTTCCCATCAAAATGCAATATCTTGACAGATTTTCAACATGACACACCATATATAGGGCGCCTCTTGAATCAATCACAAAGTGGACGTAAATCTTCGCTCTCGCAATAACGCCCTGATTTTACCCTGAATTTTCTTGTGGGCCAAAAGGGATGAACCTGTGCATTAAATTTTGCCCTCTTGGGCCTAAACTGCGGCGCGAAGATTTTGGGCGGATTTGTCCATATACGCCGCGCTGTAGCTGTCATATAAGCGCCTTATGTTCAAAGGCGTTTCATGATAAAATCTGTTGCGACATTTTTCCGGCTCTTTCGGACAGGATGGGTGCTTATCCGTCATGATTCGCTTGTGCCGGTGGAGTATGCCCCTCTCGTGCCATGGCCCGTCCGGATTGTCGGTGGCCTCTCGCGCATATTCTCTATCGGAAACCGCAAGGGCAATGCTGGTGAGCGATTCGCCAATGCCCTTGAAGATCTCGGCCCCGCCTATATCAAGTTCGGACAGATCCTCTCCACACGAGGCGATATGTTTGATCCGGAATTTGCCGAGGGCCTCTCCCGCCTGAAAGACAAAGTCCCGCCCTTCCCCATGGAAAAAGCTGAAGCGATGATGGCCCAAGAATGGGGCGCGCCTTGGACAACTCATCTGAAAAGCCTCAGCGAGCCCATCGCGGCGGCGTCGGTTGCGCAAGTCCATAAAGGCGTGCTGCATAGCGGCGAAACCGTTGCCGTTAAAGTCCTGCGCCCAAATATTGTCCGTCGCATGACCCGCGATATGGATGTGATACAGCTCGTCGCCCATTTGGCGCACAAGGCCGTCCCGTCACTTCGCCGCCTAAGGCCAAAGGATTTCGTGCGTGAAGCCCGCCGTGCTGTTATGTTGGAACTTGACCTGCGATTAGAGGCGGCCGCCCAGTCCGAACTTACCGAAGTGTCCGAAGAAACCGGGCTGTTCCGGGTGCCGAAGCTCTACTGGGATCTTGTCGGGAAGAATGTTCTCGTCAGCGAATGGATAGACGGGGTGTATTTCTCCTCGCCTGAAATGCTGACCAATCCGGATATTGACCGCAAAGCCCTCGCCCGAAAAGTCATTCAAAGCTTTCTCGCATCGACATTTAATTTCGGGGTGTTTCATGCTGACATGCATGAAGGCAATTTGATCGTCGACAAGGACGGCAATCTCGTTCTGCTCGACTTCGGAATTTTGGGTCGTCTGGGCGAAGAGGAAATCCGGTTCGAAATTGATACGCTTTATGGTTTTTTACAGCGCGATTATTATAAAATCGCCAAAGTGCATTTTGATATCGGCTATGTTCCGCCGCATCATTCCATCGAAGAATTTGCCAGCGCTCTGCGCGCCGTAGGCGAACCTATATTCGGTAAAAAAGCCGAAGACGTCTCCATGGCGAAAGTGCTGATGCAGCTCTTGGAAATAACCGAAATCTTCGACATGGAAATGCAGCCGCAATTAATTCTTTTGCAAAAAACCATGATGCAGGCCGAAGGCGTCGCCCGCCGCCTCGATCCGAATTTTGACATGTGGGACGCGGCCCGCCCCATCGTCGAAAAAGCCGTCCGCCGAGAACTCGGCCCTGAACGCTATATCAATGACCTCCTAGACGGTCTGGAACGCACAGGAAAAACCCTGCGAACCCTGCCCGATACCACAGACAATATCGCGCGGCTCGCCCAAGCCTGGGCCGACGGAGACATAGACCTGTCGCCGCAAAAAGACCAAATTGTGCAAAAACGAAGCGTCATGAAACCTGTCGCCTATCTGGGAGCGGGCGCGGTGATAGCGCTCGGCAGCGCCTGGGCAGCGGGGCAGTTTTAGAATTACCTAATCTCGGAAAGGCAACTTATTCTCGTGATCACTGATTTTTCCGATAAAGAAAAAGACTTAATCGCGAGAAGCTGGGTTCGGTTTCAATCCGATCCAGAAACACACTATATATTGGATAACAATTTACCTGAACCAGACTACAAACAGAGCTTAAGTATTCATGGCGATGTTTGGCCCTACGAAGAAAGTCCATTCGATGTTTTATGGGATTTAAAATATTCCACCCCAGATCTTGCCTATGATATTGTACTGAAAATTGCGGAACTCACCGATGATGAACAAGTATTAGTTTTGCTCGCCGCAGGACCTTTAGAAGATCTTATAAATCACCATGAAAATGCCGATCATTATCTCGCCAAGTATATGAAGTTAGTGGCGAAAAGTTCTAAGCACCAATATCTATTATCAATGGTCTGGTTTTAACTAATTTGAAAATTCATTTTTGAACTTGCCCCTTGTTATTGCAAGAGCTCCTTCCTGCAATGACGAGATAAAGGGTATATTGAGGTATTCCTGATTCTCAGAATTTTATCGATGTTTTAAATCCTCATTCTGAGCGCGCCAGTCTTGAGCCAACAAGACCACCGCCCCCCTACTGAACTCCACTCTATGCAAATGCGCTTAAACCCCATAGAGGGCGCGGCGTAGGTTCCGCCTCTTCCGCGCGGACAGAAAGACCATTGAATGTCCAATATCACCCACGCGCATCCGGCGCTCGCTGAGGCTTTAGCGAAAAAAGGCTATAGCGCTTTGACGCCCGTTCAAGACGCGGTGCTTGACCCGAAATTACTAGACCAAGACGTCCTTGTCTCCGCCCAGACGGGATCCGGGAAGACGGTCGCCTTTGGCTTGGCCATGGCCTCTACTTTGCTCGGAGATGAGGATAGTTTCTCCCATGCCGAAGCCCCTTTGGCCTTGGCGATTGCCCCGACACGGGAACTCGCACTTCAGGTCAAACGCGAACTGGACTGGCTTTATAAACAAGCCGGCGCCAAGACCGCGAGCTGTGTCGGCGGAATGGATATGCGGGACGAGCGCCGGGCCTTGTCGCAAGGCGCGCATATTGTGGTCGGAACGCCCGGACGGCTCTGCGACCACATAAAGCGCGGATCGCTGGATATGACCCAGCTTAAAGCCATCGTTCTGGACGAGGCCGACGAGATGCTGAAAATGGGCTTCCGCGAAGAGCTGGAACTAATTCTCGGCGCCGCCCCAGAAGACCGCCGTACCCTCATGTTCTCGGCAACGGTTCCCAAAACGATTTTGGGCATGACCAAGAAATATCAACGCAATGCTGTGCGCGTAAACACCGCCGCCGAAGCCAAGCAGCATTTGGACATTGAATACCGCGTCATGACGGTCGCCTCTGATGACCGCGAAAACGCCATTATCAATGTATTGCGGTATTACAATGCCAAGAACGCCATCGTCTTTGGCGACACACGGATTGCCGTCAACCGCATGACCCAGCGATTTAATAATCGCGGATTTTCTGTTGTTGCCCTTTCCGGTGAGCTTTCCCAGGCCGAGCGCAGCCAAGCCCTACAAGCCTTGCGGGACGGCCGCGCCCAAGTTTGTATTGCGACAGACGTGGCCGCGCGGGGCTTGGACCTTCCGGATCTGGAACTTGTCATTCATGCCGACGTCCCCAAAAACCGCGAAGCTTTGCTTCACCGCTCAGGCCGAACAGGGCGGGCGGGCCGCAAAGGCGTGTCCGCCCTTATCGTCACGCCTAATCGTCGCCGCAACGCGGAACGACTGCTTCGCGACGCCAATATAACCGCCGATTGGGGCGTGCCGCCCGGCGCCGAAGAAATCATCAAGCGCGACAATGAACGCCTTCTTGATAATATGACGCTGGAGACCGAAGTCACCGAAGAAGAGCGGACGATGGTAAAGCGGCTTTTGAAAGCACATTCGCCAGAACATATCGCGGCGGCCTTCATACGGAAAACCCGTGAGGGCCAATCTGCCCCCGAAGAATTATCCAACGCAGCCTATACTCCCGGCAAAGACGATCGCGGCGGAGCAAAATCCAAGATACGAAATGATTTTGCAGACGGTGTCTGGTTCGCCCTGAATTTGGGACGGAAGCAAAAGGCAGAACCGAAATGGATTCTCCCTATGCTGCTCAAATCCGGCGGGCTAAAAAAGCCGGAAATCGGCGCGATCAAAATCACAGAGACCCAAACATTCATAGAGCTGGAAAGCGGAGCCGTAGATCAATTTATCGAAACCATCGGCCCGGACGGAAAAATCGAAAAAGCGATTACAGCGACCCGGTTGGAAGGACTGCCCGATTTCAGAACGCCCGGCCATTCGCCTAATAATGATCGACCTAAGAATGACCGGAAGACAGAAAGACCCAAACGCAAATCCAGCGCCGCCAAAGACCGAAAAGACGCGCCAAAAAACGAAAAGCCAAAGAGCAACTACAAGGGTAAACCTACCAATAAGTCTTTCTATGAAGAAGGCAGCTTCAAACGGAAGTCCCGTGTGAAAAAAGAAGGTTCCCCCGCCGCTTCAAACCCGTCTTCTGACTCCGGCGAAAAGCCCAAAAAGCCTCATAAAAAAAAGCTCGCCCGCGCAGCGGCTCTTAAAGCCAAATCTAATGGGGTGAAAAAAGGGCAACGAAAAAGCACTCGGAAAAAAGACCGGCGATAACAGGACGTACATTTTGTAACACCAGAAAATGTCTCTCAGCTCTCTAAAATTTAACTCCATTTGAGGCGTGCGGAATAGAATCCATCTTGCCAAAATTTACCAAGAGAGTATTTTTGTGTTGCGGGACATCTCGTCCCGAAACGGGGTGTTTTCCCCTTTGACGAAAGCGATTGTCATGGCAGATAAATTCAAAACAGCCGGCAAACCTACAAAAACGGCTCCTTCAGAAACAAACCCTAAAAAAGGTCCAGACCATAAGGGTTCGCAACCTAAACCTAAGAAATAAACCTAAGACGATAAAGGTCGACGGGGCACGACCTAATCTAAATAGGGCCGCTCTAATATTGAGCAGATTTAGGGCGGCACATTTTTAAAGCCTCATTCACTCGTCATTCTCCCTTCCCTCGCCTGTCCCCACCCTTTAAACTCCTTTCATGACCAAAAGAGTTCTCCTTATTATCGGCGGCGGGATTGCGGCTTATAAATCGCTTTTTCTTATTCGCGTTTTGGCGAATCGCGGAATTGAAACACGGGTTATTCTAACGCGCGGCGGGGCGGAATTTGTTACGCCTTTATCTGCCGGAGCCTTATCCGGCGATAAGGTTTATTCCGACCTTTGGGACTTAACCGACGAAGCCGAAATGGGGCATATAGAGCTGTCCCGATCTGCAGATTTGGTCGTTGTCGCACCCGCCACAGCTAATCTTTTAGCCCAAGCCGCGCATGGTCTCGCGGGAGATTTGGCGACCACGACTTTGCTCGCGACAGATAAACTCGTTCTCTTTGCCCCGGCCATGAATGTCCGCATGTGGGAGCACCCGACGACCCAACGCAATATTCAGACTCTTCGAAATGACGGCCAACTCTTCGTCGGCCCGGATAGTGGTGCCATGGCCTGCGGCGAGTTTGGCGATGGCCGTATGGCTGAGCCCGAAATCATAGCCGACGCCGTAGAAGACGCACTAAAGGGCATCACTCATATTGACGGAAAGAGAAAAGCCCTGCCTCTGAAAGGAAAAAAAGCCCTCATTACCGCCGGGCCAACACGAGAGGCAATAGACCCCGTGCGTTATTTATCCAACCATTCCTCTGGAAAACAGGGATATGCCATTGCCGGAGCTTTGGCAGAGCTTGGCGCAGAGGTAACGCTCATTTCAGGCCCTGTTCATCTGCCCTGCCCTATAGGGGTTAAACGCATTGATATAGTGACTGCCGAGGAGATGATGAGCGCCGTGAAAAACGCTTTACCATCAGATGTCTTTATCAGCGTCGCCGCCGTCGCTGACTGGCGTCCGGCAGAGTGTGCAGGTTTCAAGGTGAAGAAAGATAAACAGGCAGACGGCCCCCCGCCGCTTATGCTGATTGAAAACCCTGATATTCTGAAGACTGTGTCGCATATGGAACAAGGCAGACCGGAACTCGTTATAGGGTTCGCAGCGGAAACAAATGATGTGGTCGAGAATGCCCGCGCCAAACGCTTGCGTAAAAAATGTGACTGGATTGTCGCCAATGATGTCTCAGGAGACGTTATGGGGGGCGATCACAATGTGATGATAGTCGTCACATCGGAGACTGAGACCGAATGGCCTCGACTGGACAAACTAGCGGCCGCCAGAAAACTGGCCGCAAAAATTTCGGAGGCCCTCACGGGACACTAATTGATGACAACATCTACTCTGACACCTTTTATTTCAACGCCTTCTGCTTTTACGGGACGTGTAATTTCTTCCTGCGCCGCATTGGGCTTACTCGCCTTTACACCGGCAATCGCCGGAGCAGCAGAAACGGCGGCGCCCAATAATGCGAATTGCGAAATCGTGCTGACAAACCCTATTCAAGATGAAACCGGGAAAGCGCGCGGTTTAGGTGCAACTTACCTGCCTGCGGAAGACTTCTTAATCTCTGTGTATGAAGAAGGCACACCGACGATGTTAGAGGTCAAAGACCGACCCATTTCCGCTGTAATTTGCAAACGTCTTGATGTTATCCCGACCAAGAACGACTATTCAATAGTGGCAACAGGTATCCCGTTGAGCCTGTCTCAAAGTTTCGAAAGCCGCGATTCCGACCTTGTTACCGTTTATTACAAAAATGGATCCTTTCAAAAAATCTATAAAGGCCCGGGCCTGAGCGAAGAAGGGGCGACCCTGTTGGAGAAACGCCTCGCCGCCTATGACAAAATGAAAGCGGATCAGATAAAATAGATTTCTTCACTCTTTAGGAGAGAATTTACGTCTTACTTTGAGGTGGATTTTGTCCACGGCTGAAATTGCAAAGCGACTGGCGATTCAAGCGCCCGTCCCTTAAACCTGTCTCATAATTTATGGCCCAGACGCCTAGAGAGGGACAGCATGATCCGAGTCGAATTTAAAACGCTAGACCATTTCGAGGGTCTTAAATTACCCGCTTATGAGACTGTGCTCGCCGCCGGAGCTGACTTACGTGCCGCCGTACGTGACAGCGTTCCTATGACCCTTTCACCGGGCGAGCGGGCTCTGGTGCCAACCGGGCTCTCTATGGCGCTTCCGGCAGGATATGAGGCGCAAATCCGTCCGCGCTCTGGCCTGGCCTATAAACACGGCGTTACCTGCCTCAATACCCCCGGGACGATTGATGCGGATTATCGCGGAGAGATCAAAGTCCTGCTTATCAATCTGGGACAGGAAACTTTTACTATCCACCGCGGCGAACGGATCGCGCAAATGGTGATTGCCCCGATTACCCAGCCCGAATTTGTCAAAGTCGATATTTTGTCTGAAACCGCCCGCGGTGCAGGCGGCTTCGGATCAACGGGTCAAAATTAGTCCCGAGACCGTTTCGGTCCATAATGCGGCGCCTTATAGCCTTGTTGAGTATAACTCGTATTTCCGACTGGTCCGGAATAGACCCGGGATTGGTGGTGGGAGGAATAACTTCCTTGATGAGATGTCACCCCACCGGCCATGACTCCGTCATCACCGGCCATGACCCCGTCATGATGCGGTGTTGAAGAGTACGTCCTCGAACCTTCGCTCTGACTATAGCTCGCAGACGGACGGATTGCTCCGCTGCCCGGCGCGCATAAGACGCGGCGCCATTCATAACGCGACGGAGCCACAAGGGTTTTCGTTTGCACCTGTCCCCATTTTGCCGGAACCTCGACATATTGACCACTGGCTTCGCTCACCACGTCTTCGACTGTATAGCTGCGATATTCAGCAGGCACTGGAATTTCTGTCACGCCGCCCGGATCGGCGACAACCTGTTTGGTAATGGTTTGATATTTTGCCGGCACAGACACGCGCTGCACACCCCCGGGATTCGTCATTACCTTGCGTTGATAAGAGACGCTCTGTCCAGGTTCTTCGACCAAGCACCAAATTTCGCACATCTCGCCGCATTGTGCGCCGCCTTGTGTGCCATATTGGGTCGTAGAGCTATAGCCTTGACCTTGAGGCCCGCTATCGGCGGTGGAGTGAATGATATAGCCTTGCGCCCGTAATTTTCCGGGATTTCCCCGTTTCCAAACCAGTTGGGGGGCTGAGGTTTGTATCGTTTCTGTAACCGTCGAAAATTGCGGTGCCGATACGGTCAGTTTGTCATAGGAAGGACGCACCAAAAGCTGCTCACTCACGGATTTATAGGTCGGCTGACGCACTTGATAGCGCACAGAGGCTTCTTTCACGAGGACGTCTTGCTGACGCGTCGTGAGTTCTGGCGGCAAAACTTGAAGTGTTTGATAGCCCTCTTCCGTCAGAACAGCTTCGGAGCCATGTTCATATTGCGCCGGGATTTCGACCCGTGCGTAACACTCGCCGGCATTTGGATGAGCGGGCAGAAGATCGGGTGTGTAAGCTGGCGCGGAAGGGTTTCCGGCAAAAGCGGTTCCGGCGAAAAGCGCTGTGGCGACAGAGGCCATCAGTCCGATATGAAGCTGTGTTGACATCTTGGGTAATCCTCAAAAGGTTAAGTTACTAAGGTTTTATCCGCACACCCCTGCAAATTTCGTGCTAACTCTCTCAATTCAGCTCTTTTTTCCAA
The DNA here is from genome assembly GCA_913058335.1 of uncultured Hyphomonadaceae bacterium. Classification (GTDB taxonomy): domain Bacteria; phylum Pseudomonadota; class Alphaproteobacteria; order Caulobacterales; family Maricaulaceae; genus Litorimonas. Next base: position 119,334 of record CAJXPX010000004.1, on the reverse strand, counting down.
CAGCCCCTTTTAACGCTTCAAATTTTTCGCCCCGCACCACAGACCCCAAGCGGTCAATATCCCCCCTAAATTCGCCGCTATGTCAGCCAAAGACGCCGTTCGGCCCATATTCATCAGTCCCTGCAAAATCTCCATAAGGATACTAAAAGTCAAAATTATGGCCAGCAGGGCTGAATTTTTAAGACTGAAACGTGATAAAAGCGCAATCCCAGACAAGGTCAAATAAGCAAAAAAGTGCAAGATTTTATCTGTATAGGGAGGTCCAATAAGGCCTGTACCGGGTTTGAGGGACTGCCATGTAATGTTTATAAGCGCGGCCAGAAATAAGAGCCGCCAGCCCCAAGTCACGGCCGAATTGTGCTTCATTTCCAAGCTTTCCGTGGGTGTAAGATCATTCATCGCAATCGCTCTTAGACATAACTTATGGCGGAATCACGTCCGAAAAACTCTCTTTTCTGTAATTATTCGGGCAAGTTTATGAGAAAGGCTTGCCTCTTAATGGAACAGTTCCTGTCCATAAGAATTACATGAGAACAAGTCGAGACTTCTCTAGGTCTTATTGAGATAGGGGTAAGGTTTTTTAAATGGCCTTACGTGGCTTCAATATTTATCCTAGAGAGACTTAAAACAGAGAGACTTAAATCATGGAAATTTTAAATCCCAAAGACGTCGCCGAAGATTTAACCGGCTGGACGGGCGGAGACGATTTTATCACGAAAGTTTTCAAATTTGAAGACTTTGCCGAAGCCTTTGGCTTTATGGCTCAAATAGCTGTCATTGCGAACACTATGGATCACCACCCGGAATGGTATAATGTCTATAACCGCGTGGATGTGACGCTTACGACTCATGACGCGGGCGGTGTTACGGAAAAAGATATTAAGCTTGCAGAGGCGATGGAAAAGGCTGCCAAATAGACAAAGCTCTGGCTTTGCTATTATGTGTCACTCTAGTCTTACTTTGTCGCCTCCTTGCATCACCCCTTGAATTTAACGCCGTAAGGCGTAGGGGAAGACACTTGTCCAGTCAGCTTATGGGATTAACAATTTAATGATGAAATATCTCTTTAGCGCAAGTCTCGCCCTTTTTCTTTCCGGCACGAGTTCTCTCGCGCTTGCTCAAACACCCAGCGTCGCGCCCGGTTTTTGTACGAATGGTCAAATCATCGTGGTCGATGGCCAAACCGAATGCCATATTGAAGACAGCCTTGAAGCCCTCATTGCGGATTACGAAGACGCCCAGCTTAAACACGACCCGATCACGGCGGGGGATCTGGGAAACGCCCAAGCCTTGCGAAGCCTTCCGAATGTCTCTCTTGAGGCAGAAACCAAGAGACAAGCTGAAACCGCCGAATTTCTATCCCGTCATGCCAAGTTATCAACACGTCCCATGGGCGAGGAGGAACGGCTTAATTATGACCTCCTTGGATTTGCCCTAAAACAAAAACAACGTCTGGCGCCATTTGACGAAGCCCGCCTTCCTTTTACCAATGACAGTGGTTTTTTTAACAATGTCATTTATCTGGCCCGTCAGACCCGGTTTGAAAAAGTCTCAGATTACGAAGCCTATGCGGCTCGTCTCACTCGCCTGCCTCGCTATTTCTCACAGCATAAAACGAATATGCGGCGCGGTATGGAAACCGGTTTTACCGCCGCAGCAGAAATCATGCCTGGTATTTTGGAAACAGTTCAAAGTCTGGCCCAAGGCCCGGTGACAGAGCATCCTCTCTATGAGCCTTTCAACACATTTCCCGAAACGGTTTCCGCCTCGGATCAAACCCGGTTGAAGGCACTCGGAGAAGCCGCAATCGAAAGCGCTGTCCTGCCGGCCTATAAAGATCTCGCCGAGTTTTTCGCGGATGACTATATCCCAAAAGCGCGTCAAGCTTCGGGAATCGGAGACAGCGAAGAAGCCCGCGATTATTATCGCGCCCTTGTGCGTTATTTCACCACGCTGGATTTGACGCCTGATGAAATCCATCAAAAGGGCTTGGCTGAGGTGGCCCGTATCCGCGCAAAAATGGACGCCATTATAGAAGAGGTCAGGTTCGACGGTAGTTTTGCCGAATTCATTGCAGAACTGAGAGCAAACCCGAAATTCTACGCCGAATCCGAACGCGAATTGCTAATGGCGGCCTCTTATATCGCCAAGAAGATTGACGGGAAAATGCCTGAATATTTTGGCAAATTACCCCGTCTATCCTATGGCGTCATGCCAGTGCCAAAGGAAATTGCGCCGACTTATACAACGGGGCGTTATTGGGGCGGCAGTCCCGAACAAGGCCGCGCAGGGAATTACGTGGTCAACACTTATAACCTGAAACAGCGTCCGCTCTATAACCTTCCCGCATTGACAGCACATGAAGCCGTTCCCGGACATCATCAACAGATTGCCATTGCGCAAGAACTCGACAACGTGCCGCGTTTTCGTCAGTCGCTTTACCCTAATGCTTTCGGCGAGGGCTGGGGGCTTTATTCAGAAAAGCTCGCTGGGGAAATGGGCATTTACGAAACGCCTTATGAACGCTTCGGCCAGCTGACCTATGAAATGTGGCGGGCTTGTCGTTTGGTCGTCGATACGGGCCTTCACTGGAAGGGCTGGAGCCGGGATCAAGCCGAGGCCTGTTTCTTGGAAAATTCCGCCCTCGCCGCTCATAATGTTAAAACCGAAGTTGACCGTTATATAAGTTGGCCGGGTCAAGCTCTGGCCTATAAAATCGGCGAGATGAAAATTCTGGAATTGCGCCAGAAAGCCAAAGACACGCTCGGGGCTGATTTCGATATTCGCCGGTTTCATGACGCTGTACTAGAAGATGGCGGCGTCCCGCTTACCTTGCTTGAGAAAAAAATAAATCGCTGGATAGGACAGGAAATTAAGCGCGCCGCCTCAAATCAGTAGAGCGCCTCCACCCTTTATGTTGAATTGGAAACTTTTCCAGCACAAAAATAAATAAAGTTTATTTATCTAATTATAGGAAGCCTTAGCTTCTCGACATTCACAGCGCTGACTGATCCGCTTGGGCGAACAAACGGGGCGTGGGGAGTTTTCCTAAATTTACTCAGAAAACATTTTATCAATAATTTGGTTTAGCTCTCTCAGCAGATCACTCGCCGTAAAGCTATGACCTGCCTCTTTGGCGGCTTCGCTGTGAATCCAGACAGCGGCGCAACCAGCCTCATAGCCAGACATGCCTTGGGCTGTTAGTCCCGCAATTAGCCCCGCTAAGACATCACCTGTTCCGCCTCGTGCCAAAGCAGGGTTGGGCCGGTCATGTTCAACGCTTCGTCCGTCAGGATGCGCAATCAGGGTGGCTTCGTTTTTGGACACAATAACCGCATTGGCTGTTTTGGCAGCCTCTAACACGTCGTTGATTTTTTTGGAATCTAGCTTCGGGAACATTTTTTTGAATTCTCCGCCATGTGGCGTCAAAACTGTCTGCCCTTTGAGCGGGAATTTATCTGGCGTCGGGAGGGCTGACGAATCAAGAATACGCACCGCGCCGTCCATTGCGTCTATCTCTTCATGATGAGAGATGGCGATTCCTCCCGGCCCGGCCAGCCAAGCTGTTATCTTTTTCTCTTTCGGATCTAACATATTCGCGACCATAATATCGGCGGGCAAAGTCGAGCGGTAAATATCATCCCGCACTTCCGCAATCACTTTCACAAGCCCGACCCCGGACCGGAGCGCCGCCTCGGCCGCGAGCCGCGTCGCCCCCGTTAGCTCCGGCGCCGCAATAATTCCGCAAAACCCTCGGTCATATTTATGCGAGTCCATCGAGGGACGCGGCAGGCAGTCTTTCCAGAGGTCAGGCGAATTGGGTTGGGTCATGAAAAAGGAACGTCAAGGTTTGCGGGAAGGTTCCTGTTAGGGCCGGAAGTGTGAATAAAATGTTTGTCCAACAAAACTTACCGACCAATTCATTTATTAACGCAAACCAAGCGGGGACTGTCCAACAGGGTACATATCATCTTCTCTTACGAAGGCACCAAAATACTTCGAATCATCGAGTACATGCAGTTCAAACCACACATCGCCAGCATTATCTTTTACCCAATACTTAATAGGCAATCCCTCTTCTTTCACCAGTTTATGCACCGGCAATCCATAGTCATGTGGAAGGGATTTTAAAAAGAGCTCTTTTTTGGCATAGGCCCTTTTGGTCACTTTATTAATTCTCCTATGGCCCCCTCTTACGCCCCAATCGAACTCAGAATAGTAAAAATCACTCGCGAAAGACATGTCCGTACTATAGTCAGGCAGAGACTTCGGAAGGGCCCGTTCTAAAATCTGAGTCCGAATGTCTCCGTTCATTTCAAAAGATGTCTCACGTGTTCGCTGAAGCCCTTCATTGTCCGACCACAGAAATTCAGGTATGGCTCTAGTTGAAATGCCCTGAGCTTTATAGGCACTATTGAGCATTCGACGCGCCCAGAAATTATGTCGCTTCACCATCTTAGTTCGGCCAAAATCGAAATCATTCACAAGCTTTGGAAGTTTCTCAAAGCAATCTGACAATGCAGATCGGTTCAACTGCACCATTGCACGCATTCCCTTTATGTAGGACTCAGTACTCATCCCCTCATGATTGTGGAAATTTGCCATTCCGTTCATGGTATTAAGTCCTAGAACCCATCTGAGCTGCAGAGAAGACTCATTTGCCCGGCTGTTTAGATAAACTTCTTTCGATTGTGGATGATCGGCGTGGAAGAAAACATAAACAAAGCGATCATTTGCGGGCCCATCTGCAAAATAGAACGAACTATTGAGTATGGCATCTATAGGTGTCGGTTCTGCGCTCTCCTTCTGTCCAAACGCATCTGGCGCCACAATCAAGCATGCAACACCTCCTATCGTTGTCGATATAAATCCTCTTCTATTCATTGTTCCCCCCTATTTGAACAGCTTGAATTAAATAAGGCTCAGCAAGTTAACTAATAAACTTGGTGGGCATCTTGTCTCAATTCAGTTTATCTTTATTAGAATTCTTTGTTATCTCGCAAGCCTAAATCAAAGATTTTACTAAGCAGATTTCTGGATTTTCTTGGTCAATAATTTAAATATCTTGACATATCATTATGTAATTTTATTGATTTTGATAATTACCATGATGCTACAGGGCTAAACAATGCGATTATTTCACAGCACATTTGCACTTACTTTCTCTTGCCTTTTCTTGATCAGTGCTTGTAGTTCTGAGGTATCTGACGACGACGCGAAGCGGCCAACGGCTGAAATGGATGAAAACTCAACTATCCCCTCAGAACAGGCAAAAAACGTTAGCTCTGAATCAGTATCTGCTCCACTCACATTTGACAAACCCACCCTTGATGAGAATGACCTCGAACAGTTGACCTTGTTTGGCGTGAAGATTGGAATGACGCCTGAAGAAGTAAATGCAGCAATAACTTCGAGAGACTTCAAGAAGCCTAAACCCACAGAAGGCCAAGCATTTGTCCGTTACAGCCCATTTGCGATAGAATGCAACGACGATGCAGAAAATGATCCGTGCCAGACCGTTGGGTTTATACAGGCAGGTGCGCTAGAGTGGACGCGAGGGGAGAATGATGAGGAGAAGTTGATCCCTCTTTTCTATATTGATCGCGACCTGAACCAAAAGCTGTATGCGATGGATTACAAACGGGCTTACGACCCAGCTATCGATCCAGAGAATATTGCGAAGGATATGGTTGAACGATACGGCACACCCTCCGACACATCAGATTTTAGGGGCAAGCATCTTTGGTATCATGTTCAAATGCCAATGCCGGCCGGATTTGTTCCAGAATCTCAAGATACAAGAGGGCCCCATCAAACCGCTAGCCAAAGACAGGTTATGGAAACTCGCTTCACTTGCCTCAAATCGGAAATCGATAATTTTCCGGCACAGAGATCTGCCTCATGCGAAACCCTCCTGAGTGCACCAGCTCAAGCTCAACAGCAATACATGGTACTATTAGGCAACTACTCTCTGGATGGTGTTTGGGGAAAAGCAAGGCGAGCTGGAAACAGTGTATTGAACATTAAAATAGAACCTAACGAGCTCCGCATTTCACTTAACGGGAGTTTTCTTGCTATCGGGGAACAGCTCATGGATAGAGAAGCCAGATATGTCGCTAGGCTCGAAGATCTAACAGCCCGACAGGCGAACGATGTGGGAATTTCCGACGATCTTTAGGGTGTTGCCTGAAATATTGGTGATTATGGTTCTCAGCAGATATTTAAATAAGAGGCTGTCCTAGAAAACCAAGCCTGTGCGCATCCATCCGGCGAAGGCCCGTTCATTCGCCATAAGGGTGCGGTCTACAGCCAAATCCGTTCGGTCCTCGGCGAGGCCGGTTGTCCCGTTGGTTTTTCCGACGCGTCCGCCATATTGCGAGACCTTTTGTTAGTCTTTTTACGGCGCTAGCTGTCCACCTCGGCGTCGAGCGCGTTGGAGATGGAGAGAGCGGGGGATTTGTTATCCATAATTACCTCGTTTTCGTCTTATATCCAACAGTGCCTATAATTTTATGGTTCGGCACATCAGTTTTACCGGCGCGACGGGGGGAAATGACAACATTGGCGAAAGGCACAGCCATTATTTGGCTATTCGTGGCCCCGATATTTTTTATTGTTCCAACCTCAATCGACGGAGCCTATGAACGTTTGTTAGGGCTTTTACTGGTCACAGCTGTCTTGATCGCCGCCTGGCGATTATTTTTAGAACCCCGCTCTGAAGATGGTTTTGGAAAATGATCAGAAAAATCAACGACCTTCCTACGCCGAGCAATCGAAATTGCACTTCTCTCTAAAGATAAGACAAGTTGGACTAACTCTGAAAAATGTTCCGGCTAAAGAGAATGATTCCTTTTTAGATGAAAGGTCTGGGCGCAAAAATAAAAAAATGCGTTCGAAGGCGTTATCCTTAGAAATAATTAAATTGTGCGTTCAATCCAATTGCTGAACGCCTCAATAATAGTTTTGAAGAAATCGCGAGTATCGTCGCTCTTGAGTTCGCCCTGGTCATCGAACAAATCGTAAGCACCGCCAATATAGGCTTCGGGTTGTTGCAAGACGGGCATATCGAGAAAGACGAGCGACTGGCGTAAATGATGGTTGGCCCCAAACCCGCCTACTCCACTTGGGGAAACGCTCACCACAGCGGCAGGCTTCTTTGCCCAGACGCTTTTGCCAGAAGGGCGTGAGCCCACATCGATAGCATTTTTGAGGACGCCGGGAACCGAACGATTATATTCGGGAGTGACAAACAATACGGCATCCACGCCCGAAATTTCCTCCCGTAAACGTGTCCAAGGCGCAGGGGTCCTGGAGTCTTCGACATCTTCATCAAAAAACGGTAGATCGCCGATTTCGATGAAATCAAAATCGAGATTTGAAGGCGCAAGACGGACCAGCGCTTCGGCGGACTTACGATTAACGGAGTCCTTTCGCAGACTTCCCACGATAATAGCAATCTTATAATTTTTGGGCATAGGCTTTTCCTTTTTTGACGTTTCTTACGTTAAACATCACTGCACACAGGCATAATTTGGTTACACGTTTTACAAAAACCTTATTGAGGTTTTTGAGTTCCTGAGATGCAGATCACGACGACTTTTTATCAGATTTTACAGCTCTATAGCCCTTTTTGTAAATCGACTCAAAAAGCGCCTACCCCGTCCCTATCCCGACCAGTCGAAATACCAAACGCCAAAGCCGACGGCGGCGGCGCCTATTATCATCACGGCGCAGAGGAGGCGCATGTGATTTCGGGAGGTAGTTTCGAATTGGTGGCTATTCATGCGGTGGAAGACGAGACGCGCTTGGCGATAGGCGGAAAAGAAAATTAATATCGCAATCGCAGCAAAACCCGAAGCGACGAGCTTAGGGAGCCAGACGGGCTCTATCTTGCCGAATACGGCTTGAAAACCGAGGGCCAAGCCGAGGCAGGCCAGACCCGTGCGCATCCAACCGGTAAATGTCCGTTCATTCGCCATGAGCGTACGGTCTTCAGCCAAATCCGTCCGGTCCTCGGCAAGACCCGTTTTCCCGTTGGATTTTTCCGACGCGTCCGCCATGTCTGCCCTTTTGGAACTTAACTATCTACCTCGGCGTCAAGCGCGTTGGAAATAATGAAATCGCGGCGTGGTTCTACCACATCGCCCATCAGCTTGGTGAACAAATCGTCTGTGGCGTCTGCGGCTTCGATCTTAACCTGCAAAAGGGAGCGCGCATTGGAATCCAATGTGGTTTCCCAAAGCTGATCCGGGTTCATTTCGCCCAGGCCCTTATAGCGTTGGATTTTGAATCCTTTACGTCCGCCTTCGAAAATAACTTCGAGTAGTTTCGCCGGGCCGGAAATAGAGATCGGGTCATCATCGCCGCGGCGGAATTGCGCCCGCCCGATATAAGTTTCAGCCAGAGCCGGAGCCAATTTATGCAGGCGGCGAGCGTCTGAACTATCCCGAAAACCAGGGCGCAGGATAACGCGGTCGGTTACGCCGCGCACGTCACGTTCAAAAACCAGCGCGCCGTCATCGTCATAACGCCCGGCCCATCCGTCTTCGCCTTCATCCGCTGTGAGGTCGAGCCGTTTGGCGGCGGTGTCGAGCAAGTCGGGATATTCCTCGACGTCCAGCACACCGGCTATGGCAAGTTGGGCGATGGCTGAATTCGGGGCACGATGTTTCATCCGCGTCAGCAGACTTTGTACCTGAAGCGCTTCTTTGGCGACCCGTTTCAGATCTTCGCCGGAGACAACCGAGCCGTCTTCAAGGGTCAGCGTCGCGTCTTTGACGCCGCCGTCAATGAGGTATTCTTCAAGCTGCGCCTGGTCTTTCAGATATTGAGTGCTTTTGCCGCGCTCGACCTTATAGAGCGGCGGCTGGGCAATATAGAGATAGCCGCGCTCAATCAGTTCCGGCATTTGCCGATAAAAGAAAGTGAGCAGGAGCGTGCGGATATGCGCACCATCCACGTCGGCATCGGTCATGATAACGACTTTGTGGTAACGGATTTTATCGATATTGAAATCTTCACGGCCAATCCCGGTGCCGAGCGCGGTAATCATCGTGCCGATTTCCTGAGAGCCGAGCATACGGTCAAACCGCGCACGTTCGACGTTCAAAATCTTACCCTTGAGCGGCAGGATGGCTTGGTTCTGACGGTCACGGGCCTGTTTAGCAGATCCCCCCGCAGAATCCCCCTCCACCAGGAAGATTTCAGCTTTGGACGCGTCGCGTTCCTGACAGTCGGCGAGCTTTCCGGGGAGAGAGGCAATATCCAACGCGGATTTGCGACGGGTCAAATCGCGGGCCTTACGCGCCGCTTCGCGGGCGGCAGCGGCTTCGGCGACTTTTTGGATGATCTGCTTGGCTTCTGCCGGATGCTCTTCGAACCATTCGCTCAACGCTTCATTCATGGCGGATTCGACGACCGGACGCACTTCAGACGAGACCAGCTTGTCTTTGGTTTGGGAGGAAAATTTCGGATCAGGCACTTTTACCGACAATACACAGGTCAGTCCTTCACGCGCGTCATCACCGGAAATCGAGACTTTCTCTTTTTTTGCCGTACCGGAGCTGGCAGCATATTTATTTATAGTGCGGGTAAGGGCGCCGCGAAAGCCCGCCAAATGTGTCCCGCCATCGCGTTGCGGAATATTGTTGGTAAAGCAGCGGACATTTTCATGATAGCCGTCATTCCACCACATAGCGGCCTCGACGGTGATGCCTTCACTTTCACGTGTGACGGAAATCGGCTGTTCCAGCAGGCCGATTTTATTTGTATCAAGATGCCGAACAAAAGCTTCGATCCCGCCCTCGTAATAAAGCGGGGTGACGATGTCTTCTTCCGGCCGTTCGTCGGTGAGGATAATCATCACACCGGAGTTCAAAAAGGCGAGTTCGCGGAGGCGGCGCTCCAGCGTGTCCCGATCAAATTCGACCATGGTAAAGGTCTCTTCGGAGGGCAAAAACCGCACCCGTGTCCCGGTGAGGACTTTCTGCGAGCCGTCCCGGCGGTCATCCATCGGTGCGTCGCCGACAATCTTGAGCGGAGACACCGTCTCGCCGTGAGAAAACTCCATGTAATGTTCTTTGCCGTCGCGCCAAATAGACAGCTCCAGCTTTACAGAGAGCGCGTTCACAACAGATACGCCCACACCGTGAAGACCGCCCGAAACCTTATAGCTGTTCTGGTCAAACTTTCCGCCGGCATGAAGCTGCGTCATAATCACCTCGGCGGCGGAAACGCCTTCTTCTTCGTGAATGGCGACGGGAATGCCGCGGCCATTATCGCGTACAGAAACGGAGCCATCAGGATGGAGCGTAACTTCAACGCGGTCAGCGTGACCGGCGAGGCTCTCATCAATGGAATTATCCACGACCTCATAGACCATGTGATGAAGCCCGGAGCCATCATCCGTATCGCCAATATACATGCCGGGGCGCTTGCGGACCGCATCAAGACCTTTCAGGACCTTAATGGATTCGGCGCCATATTCGGCATTTGGTAGGTTTTCAGCAGGTTCGGCCATAATCATCCCTCTTCCCGTTTGAACGTCGCGAAAATCTGCGCCGAATCACGGGATTTATCTCATTATATATAGGGGGTTTGAAGGCGGATTGGTAGGGCGGAATGGGGATTGCTGTGGGCGTTTACAGACTGCGTATCAGGCAGAGCGGAACAATCCCTGCCTTCCTTCCGTTTAAGAAGATGAACCCCCTCATTTATAACGGGAAAGAGCTTATGGCAGGCGGATGGACGCGCGACGGCGCAATACACGATCAAATCGACGACACAGTCTCTGACGCGGTGAAGGCCGCGCGCAAACGTATGCCAAAAGGCGACAGCGCCAAAGAATGTGTCGAATGTGGAGACGAAATCCCCAAAGCCCGAAGAGACGCCCTGCCCGGGGTCAAAACCTGTGTGCTATGTCAGGCCGAACGCGACGGGCAGCACGTGAATATCGGGATTAACCGACGCGGCAGTAAAGACAGCCAATTACGGTAGGTAAGAGAAGTCATTTATCTCTCATCCCGCCCTATCTAACGCCTATTTTCCCTTGAAGAAAGTTTCAGACTATGGACTGGATAACAACGACCCCTAAGACCGGCTTGCAAATAATCTTAAGCGCAGCCTTTATTTTCGCGGTTCTGATTTTGTTTACGCGTCTATCTGGTCTCAGAAGCTTTTCTAAGATGAGTGCATTTGATTTTGCCATGACAATCGCTGTCGGTTCCATTTTGGCAAGCGTCATTTTAACGGGGAGTCCCTCTTTGATAGAAGGCACTTTGGGGCTGGGAGCCCTTTTCGGTCTACAATCGCTCGTCGCTTATTTACGAAAAAAATCTAATTGGTTTTCAAACATCATAGATAACCAGCCGCGACTCTTGATGCGGGACGGCGAGATATTTTATTCGGAGCTTAAAAAGGCCAATGTGACGGAAAGTGATTTAATTGCCAAATTGCGAGAAGCGAACGTGCTGAATTTTTCTCAGGTAAGGGCCGTTGTGTTGGAAACAACAGGGGATATGTCCGTCCTACACTCCGAAGATTCCGAAACTGTTTTCGAAAAACGCCTCCTAAATTCCGTCCGGGGCGGCGATAAGGCCGCCTCTTGATCACGACACGTTAGCCTAAGTAAACTTTCTGCTTAAAACGCTCGCCTGGCATACCTCGAAAGGGAACCAAGACTTTTTGCTCACGTTAGAATCGACATAATCATAACGGATAGAAATAATGACAGAGTCAAAAACAGGTGACGACACGAAATCTGACGAAAAGAAGAAATGGGAAGAGAGCCGGGACAAAGCAAATTCAACCAATCTTGAAACCGCTTCGCCGGCATTGAATGATGACGCTTTAACGAAAACGAAAGACAGCAAGACGCCAGATGATCTTTCGAAACTGGACGAGAAAGATCTGCCCAAGTCCCGGCCGAAAAAAAGCCAAGACCGCGGTTAGTCTGCCATGCGAAAATCTCAGCATTCTTTTAGCTCTACGCTTTCGCCTGCGGCCTTTTACGATATGTCGGATTTGACGATTATTTCGCAAATCCGTGATTATATAAAAGCCCCTGATTTCCCCTGCGTTGGAGCAAAAGCGGCTCTATCACAGGGCGCCGTCTCCTTCCGGGTTTATGAGAGCCTCGGAGACAAGGCCGGCTCTGCAAGCTTGCTTTTTGATTTGATGGAATATGTGTCAACGCTCAATCCCGACGATCCTCGCGTCCAGTCCTTCGCCGCCATATTTAAACGCAACAGCTTTGATAGCGAAGCCGAGTTTGAGGCGGGCCTTTTTGACCAATTAAAACATTTGGTTGGCGAGAGCGACTCTCTGTCCATTGGGTGGAACTCCGAGGTTTCGTCTGATCCTGAAAACCCCCATTTTTCAATGAGCGTTGCCGGCCACCCGTTTTTCATAGTCGGTATGCATCCGAATGCGTCACGTTCGGCGCGCCGGACACCTTTTCCGGTTTTGGTATTTAATTCGAACCTACAGTTTAATCGGCTGAAAGAAGATGGGAGATATGACAAGCTCAAGGCAATTATTCGAAGAAAAGAGCTTGAGATCAACGGATCGATAAATCCCATGTTGGATGACTTTGGCCGCTCTTCCGAGGCCCGCCAATATTCTGGCCGGAAATTATCGGACAACTGGAAATGCCCGTTCGACCCCTCGGCCGGAAAGAAAGAAAACAATTCATGACAACGCCAAAAACTCACCGCATACCGCCCCGTTCGGGGGTCGGATTTAAAATTCAGAAAGGGCAATACTTAACGGTTATTGACCCCGAAGGTGAACAAGTGTCGGATATGATAAGTTACAATGCCGAAGATCCGCGTGAATATTTATCTTCCGGACGCAGTATTGATTACGCAAGTCGGCTTTTTTTGACGACAGACGATATTCTTTACTCCAATCGGAGCACCCCGATGTGGACTATTGGCGAAGATCAGGTTGGGCGGCACGATTTTACTCTAACCCCTTGCTCCGCTGAAATGTTTCGCAAGCTTTATAACGACACCGAGCCTCATCGCGGATGTTTTGGTAATTTAGCCGAAGCGGTCGCCCCTTACGGTATCGGCCCGGATCAAGTCCCCACCGCCTTTAACATTTTCATGCATGTCCATATTGACGGCGATACAGGAGAGATCGAAGTGAGGCCTCCAAAAAGCAAAATGGGACAGTTCACTCGCTTTAGAGCCGAAATGGATATGATTGTCGCGCTGACCGCGTGCTCCGCAGGGCAATCAAATAATTTTGATTACAAACCCATTGATTATTATATTACCGACAAAACATCAGATTAAATCCGAAAAAAATACAACTTTAATAGCGGGCATAAAAGATCAGTCGGATCGGTCTTTCTCTTCTTGGCTGGCCATTTCTTTCTGATACCGTTATTAAAAGTTTTGAAACACATCCCGTTATCCTTCCAATCCAGAGAGCCTGCCATGACCGCCCGTAATACTCCCTTTACCCATTTGGCTAAGTTCATTGGGGTCTTTGTGGTTGCGCCGATGATCCTCGCCAGTTGCGCCAGCGCCGCTTATAATATTCAGGAGCGCTTTGGCATTGAAAAGCGGGACATATTGGTAAGCCGCGTCGAAAGCGCCGCCGAGTCCCAAACCGAGGCAAAAGAAGAGTTTGTCGATGCCCTCACCGCCTTCCGCGCTGTTGTAACAGTGGATGCCGGAGAACTGGAAGACACTTATGACGAAATGAGCCGTGCCTATGACCGCGCCGAAAGCCAAGCCGACCAAGCCCGCAACCGCGTCGATTCCGTCAAATCCGTCGCCCGCGATTTATTCGCTGAATGGGAAGAGGAATTAGCCGAATATTCAGACGCCGCGCTACGCCGCAACTCAGAACGCCAATTGCGCGATACTCAACAAAGATATGAGGTCATGGTCCGTAAAATGGACGCCGCTACCGCCTCAATGGATCCGGTACTGACCGTTTTTAATGACCGCGTCCTGTATTTAAAACATAACCTTAACGCCCGCGCCATAGCTGCCCTCGGCACAGAAACATCAGAGCTGGAAACAGATGTCGCAAGACTTATCGCCGATATGGAACAATCCATCGCGGCGGCAGACGCGTTTATCAACGAGATGAAGGGGTAGCGGGATTACGCGCTTCTGTTCAAATAAAAACCTAAATTCATAGGGTCAGCCACGTCATTCTTTCGTCTCTCATAATGAAAGGCCTGGGAAGTCGAGTGCAAGGTTGGGATTCTCTTATATACTTCCCCGATTTTTTTTGGGGGGGGGGTTAATCCGCGCTTATCCGTCTAAAAACCATAACCCTCTCAACCGCTTACAAAATTATAGAGAGAATGATCCTGACTTTGTATTTTGCCCCTATATTCAACCTCGTTCTCTTGGACACGGACAGGAACGCGTCAGGTTCTGGTTCAGGGGACAGCGGGACTGAGCAGCTTGTGTGACAGCAAGCCTGTGCCGGGTCACCGAAAGTGGGTTAGCCTGCCTACCGCGCCCAGAAGCTGCAAACGGCTTCGTACCGGCGTGACTGTGGGAGACGTGTAAGAGGCCGCTTCGGTTCCAACCGCTGCCGTGGGGTTTGCCGCCTTACGAAACATAAAAACTATACGGTCTCCGGTAAGGGGGCCGGCCCCACGGGCTGTCCTTTTTATCAGGGCCAATCCCTCGCCGCGCGCCCGATCGCCGGTTGATATTTTCCCCTGCCCTTTTCTCACCCTCACTTCATGCAAAGGAACCTCATGTCCCGACATAATATCCCCACTATCTACCTTGATAAATTTCAAGAAGACATCGTCGCGAAAAAGCTTCAAGCCAAAAAAGATGACCTCGCCAGAGAAAAAGAGCGGTTTCAAAAGACCCGGAAAAACAAGAAAAAGCCAAATCGCTCCGCCGGGCGACAACCTCAATATACAGCCTATGAAGACCTTCCGCCGCCTAACCCAGAGGAGCGCGAAAGATTCCTCGAACGGCTGGATAATATGGTCGGCAATTTGATGGCCGAAGAAAATGAGGAAAAAGCCCAAGCCAAGCAAGCCTATTTCAACTGGCTTCTGCAATTCGAGGAGGATTGGCCATAAAAACTGTAAGCAATCAAACCATGCCCCACAGTCGGGGAACGAAAGGTCTAACCGTCAGTTAAAATAGATGAAACATCGTTATATGCAGAAATAAGGGAGGGGCGCCGTGTCTCAAAAGATAGATACACTTGGACAGAAACTTGATCGGACAAAAGAATTAGTTCAAGATCGGCACAGTATCGTGACTTACCTCTCTTGGGCCCTTTTGGCGGCCACAGCAGTTTTCAGTCTCTACACCCAGAACTGGGATACAGCCTTTCTATCTGTCATTGTTTTTGCGCTTACCTTGTTGCCGTTTCTATTTCAGTCCTTTTCCAAATTTAAACTCCCTCGCGGATTAGTGGGGGCCATCGTGTTTTTTATGGTCGCCACGATATTGCTCGGAGAAGCTGGAAATTTTTATGAAAGATTTTGGTGGTGGGACGCCGCCCTGCATACATTTTCCGCGATTGGTATTTCCATAATGGGAATGCTCATTGTTTTATTCTTAATTCGCGGCGACCGGATTCGTACTCATCCGGCTTTTATGCTGGTTCTCATGGCATTCAGTTTTGCGGTCTCTATCGGTACAATTTGGGAAATATTTGAATTTGGAATGGATCAATTTATAGGGACCAATATGCAAAAAAGCGGATTAGTTGACACAATGTATGATTTAATTGTGGATGTAGTTGGCTCTGCAATCGGCGCGTCGGCAGGATATATTTATTTAAAATCCAAAGGCCATGGCAGCGGTGTTCTCTCTAATACAATTGAAGAAGCGGTTAAACAAAATCCTGAGCATTTCAACTAAGCTTGCGGGCGACGAAGCACTGTTCTAGAGGCCCCTCATGTCGCAATCCTATGACACCATTATTATCGGGGCCGGGGCAGCCGGTCTTCTCTGCGCGGGGCGGGCGGCGCAGCGCGGGCTATCTGTATTAGTTCTAGATCACGCCGAAAGGCCGGGCGAGAAGATCCGCATTTCCGGCGGGGGCCGGTGTAATTTTACCAATCTCCACTCCGGGCCGAAAAATTTCATCTCGCAAAATCCGCATTTCGCGCGCTCTGCCCTCGCCCGCTATACGCCGCAGGATTTTATTGATCTGGTCAATCGCTACGGCATTGAGTGGCATGAAAAGACAAAGGGGCAACTTTTCTGTGACGGGTCAAGCCAGCAGATTATCGACTTGTTACTGGAAGAGGCGAAGGCAGCGGACATCCGGCTTTCGACCCAAGTTCTGGGCGTGGAGAAATTCGAGCATGGCTTTCTTGTCACCACGGATAGGCAAAGTCTTGAGACGCGCTCTGTCGTTGTGGCGTGCGGAGGCCCAAGTATTCCGAAGATGGGTGCGAGTCGATTCGGCTATGAACTCGCCAAACGATTTGAATTGCCGCTGGTTGAGCCTGTCCCCGCCCTTGTCCCGCTAACATTTACAGATCAGCTCAAAGAGATGATGGCGTCGCTTTCCGGCGTGTCAGTGAATTGCCGCGTCACCCACCCCGACCATGTTTTTGAAGAAGCGCTGCTTTTTACCCATCGCGGGCTTTCCGGCCCGGCCATTTTGCAAATTTCATCCTATTGGTCGCCAGGCGACGCGATAGATATAAACCTCGCCCCTGAAACAGATATACTCGCCAAGCTGAAATCCGCGCGAACAGAAACGCCAAGAATTAGTCCGGAAAACTGGCTTGGGCAATATCTTCCGAACCGTCTAGCCGCCTATTTTGCCGCACAAATTAAACAAATCCGCCTTGCCGATATGTCAGATGCGGCGTTGAATAATCTCGCCCTTATGGTCAATCACTGGCATGTCCGCCCCGGCGGCTCAGAAGGCTTTCGCAAGGCCGAAGTGACCAAAGGGGGCGTAGACACGAAAGTCCTGTCGTCCAAAACGATGGAAGTAAAATCCGTGCCGGGCCTTTATTTTATCGGCGAAGTTGTGGATGTGACCGGTCACCTTGGCGGGCATAATTTCCAATGGGCCTGGGCCAGCGGAATAGCCTGCGCCGAAGCGATTTAAATCAATCCATCAGAAAGGAGCTTACACCCTGTCAAAAAAATCAGTGCATAGATTATCCGATAGAAAATCTTTTGGTCTATCCGCTTCACAAGCCATACACCTAACAGCACCCCGATTGGGCCAAGCGGAATGAGAATGGCAGATATCTTAAGATTGGTCGCATCGAACTGTCCCAACGCCGCATAGGGAATGAGTTTGACGAAATTCACGACGAAGAAGAACATCACCGCCGTGCCGGCATAAACCCGTTTCTCCAAGCCTTGCGGAATAGCATAGGCCTGGAAAGGCGGCCCGCCGGCATGGGCGATAAAACTGGTAAATCCGGCGACGGCTCCGGCAAAGGCCCCAAGCGGTTTATTCCCTCTGACTCCTGCCCCGGGCGTCCATTTAAACACAGAAGATCCCACCGCATAAATTGGAAATAAAATTGCCACCACTCCGACGCAAAGACGCACAACACGCTCATCGACATAGCCCGCCAAAAGACCGCCCACGGCTATGCCCACTATGGCCCCGGGTATGGTGATTTTCAAAAGCGCCATATTCCATGTCTTTCGATAGGACCAGACACTGACCCAGTCCATAACGATTAAAATAGGCAAAAGAATACCTGCTGCCTGTATCGGAGAGATAAACAGCGCCATAATCGGCACCGCAAATAAGGCCAGCCCACCAAACCCCCCTTTGGAAATACCCGTAATGAGTGTTGCAAAGACAGCCGCTGCCCAAAATAAAGGAGACTCAATCATATGCCCTCATCGCAACTGAATTTCCCATAGTCTATTGCTTATTCACACGTTATGACTCCCCTTATGAAAGTGATAGATTTAAACGCCGATGTCGGAGAAGCCGATACGCCCGACTGGGCCGCCGCCGAAGCGGAAATCCTGCGCTATGTGACCTCGGCCAATATCGCCTGTGGAGGCCATGCGGGAGATGAGGCGAGTATGCGTAAAACGGTCAAAGCGGCCAAAGCCAATGGAATCGTTATCGGCGCGCATCCAGCCTATCCAGATAAAGAAAATTTTGGACGACGGTCTCTGGAATTGGGAACAGACATTTCAGTCGCGGAATTAGAGGCGGCGTTGGAACAACAAATCCTGCAATTAATCAGAATTGCCAGAGAGGATGGTATGGGCGTTTCCTATGTCAAGCCACATGGGGCGCTATACAACGACTCAGTCAAAGACACTCGAAAGGCCGAAATAATTGCCAAGGTTGCATCTAAAATCGACGCTAAATTTACCCTTCTCGGCGGCCCAAATTCCGAGATGAAGAAGGCAGCAGAAAAATATAACTTGGACTTTGTCGCTGAAGGATTCATTGACCGGCGCTACACAAATGAGGGACACTTGCTAAACCGCACCGAGGAAGGTGCAGTATTGGCCACAGATGAGGCGCGGATAGCACAAGCATTAAGTTTGGCGACTAAGCAGCAAGTCACCACAAATAGCGGCAATAGGTTAGAGGTAAATGCAGGCTCCCTCTGCCTGCACGGCGATAGCCATGGCGCGGTTCAAACCGCCCAAAAAGCACGGGCCGCCCTTGAACAAGCGGGGATAATAATTCAACCTTTCATGTCCCAAGCAGGGCCATAAAAGATAATGATGAGAGTATTGAATGGCCTCTAAATTAATTCCTCGAATTCGACCCTTTGGCGATAATGGCATTTTGATAAGCTATGATGTGAAAGGCTATTCTGAAACAGCCTGCAAAACCGTTCACGCCCTTGGTGATATTTTGCGAACTCAGGAGGATATTTGGACTAATGTGATCCCCGCTTATGACAGCTTAATGGTCACTTTTAACCCTATGATGACGAAAGCCGACTCTGCTCTACATAATGTAGAGGCGGCCTATGAAAAAATCTCAAAGCGATTACCCAAGTCAAAATCAAAAATTATTGAAGTTCCCGTTTATTACGGCGGGCAAAACGGGCCGGATATGCAAAATATTTGCAAGTCCTCAAAGCTTTCTGAAGATCAGGTTATTAAACGCCATAGTAAAATCACTTACCGCGTCTGCCTGATGGGATTTATTCCGGGCTTTGCATTTTTATCTGAGACAGATAAGAAATTGCACCATCCACGTCATGAAACGCCTCGTGGTCTTGTCTCTCCCGGTTCAATCGGTATTGCGAACTGGCAAACCGGAATTTACGGACTCGAAAGCCCCGGCGGCTGGCAAATAATTGGCCGGACCCCTTTATCCATTTTCGATTCAAAACGTAAAAATCCTTTTGCTTTGAAAGCAGGCGATATGATCCGCTTTGTTCCTCAAGGAGACCCGTCATGAGCGGCGCGGTTCTGAAAATTCTCAAAGGCGGCACGCAAACAACCTTGCAAGATGCGGGGCGTCCCGGTCATCGTCATTTAGGCATTCCTAAAAGCGGCGCCGCAGATCGGCTGTCTTTTGCTCTATCCAATTATCTCGTCGGCAATCCCTGGGACGCTCCAGCCCTGGAATGCACATTGGGCGGCTTGCATATCCGCTTTCTCAAACAAACGCGGATTGCGATCTCCGGCGCAGATATGAAAGCACAAATAAATGGGATGAACCTCGGAATGAATCGCTGCGTTCCTGTGGAGCCCGGAGACATATTGACGTTCAGCTTTGGCCGGATTGGTTGCCGCGCCTATATCTCCGTCGAAGGCGGCTTAAAAGGCGAGAGCTTTATGGGATCTGTCTCAACTTATATCCCAGCAGGATTTGGGGGGTTAGAGGGCCGAGCCTACCGCGCAGGAGATGAAATCTATTCGGCAGAGCTGGATTCTTCCGGAGCTAATACCCTCCCTTTCGGCTACGCCCCCCGTCTGTCGCGTCACATTGTCCTTCGCGCCCGTTCTGTCACGGAATGGGATTGGCTGAGCCCGGCGGCGCAACGCTATATTTACACGTCTCCCTTTCACGCCACATCCGACACAGACCGTATGGGGGCCCGGCTTAGAGGCGATAAAATCGATTTAGCCGAGAAAAAAGACATGGTTAGCAGCCCAATTTTGCCGGGTACATTGCAAATTCCGCCTAGTGGACAGCCCATTTTGGCTTTAATCGACGGCCATTGCACAGGAGGGTACCCCCGGGCTTTGCAGGTTATTACCGCAGACCTCTGGCTTCTAGGCCAAATCGCTCCGAGCTCCCCCGTCAGTTTCAGGCGTTGTTCTCCAGAAGACGCCCCCGTCATTTTGCGCGGGCGGAACGCCTTTTATGAAGGCCTTATGCCAGGTTTTAGATTTTAGGGCTTTCCCATACGCCATGACATTTGATTCCCAGACCCCCTATGTCCTGCTGGACGATCAAATAACCGGAGTTACACGTTTTTTTTCTGATCCTATTGATATTATTCAAGCAAACCATCCGGATGAACTCGACGCCGCGTTTCAAGCCATAGATAAATATCAAAAAGCAGGCCATTATCTTGCGGGGTTTTTGTCATATGAACTTGGGTATATTTTAGAGCCTAGCTTACGGTCTTTGTGGCAGGATGAAAATATGCCGCTTCTCACGCTAGGCGTTTTTGGCGGTTCTCCCTCTGAAGCCCCCGGTGACTACCTTTACACCGCTCACCCTCCAGACCTTGCTTTGTCTCCACTATGGTCACTCGAAGAATATACACAGCACTTTGATAAAATTCAGAAATATCTAAAGGATGGTGATGTTTATCAGGTCAATCTTACATTTCCAATGGCAGGTAAAAGCAAGGCTTCAGCGCCCGACCTTTATGCAGCCTTTCGCCGCTCTCAGCCCGGCCGATATGGCGGGATTGTGAGTTTAGGCGGCGCGGAAATTATAAGCTTCTCTCCTGAGTTATTTTTCGAAAAAAATGACCAACTTATGCGAATGCGCCCCATGAAAGGCACAAGGCCCAGATTAGTCGATGCGACATCCGATCTTGCTCTGCTACAGGAAATGCGAGCGGAGCCGAAGTCACAGGCGGAAAACCTGATGATTGTGGATTTATTGCGCAATGACCTTTCCCGTCTCTGCGAGCCGGGAAGCGTGACCGTCCCGGAACTCTTCACTTTGGAGACTTACCCAACCCTTCATCAAATGACGTCACAAATTGAAGGCCTTCTCGCGGAAGTCAAAAACTGGCGAGAGATTTTCACAGGGCTATTTCCTTGCGGCTCTATTACGGGCGCTCCTAAAATACGGGCCATGGAAATAATTCAGGAATTGGAGGGTAAAGCTCGTGGCCCCTATTGCGGGTCTATTGGGTATATTTCTCCCAATGGGGACGCATGTTTCAACGTGTCTATCCGAACCTTGCAAAAGTCAGGAAACAAAATTCAATATGGCGTGGGAAGCGGCATCGTTTTGGATAGTAAAGCGACAGATGAATATCAAGAATGCCTCCTTAAGGCGCGCATCCTCACCCCCCCTCAAAATGGATTTTTCGAAACTTTTCGTTGGGACCCCGTGTCCGGCTATTGTCGATTAGAGGAGCATAGGAAAAGGTTTCTAAAAGCCGCGGAAGCGTTCCATGTTCAGCTATCTTCGGCCGAAATAGACCGCGTGCTGGAAAGTCAGGACTTTGAAGGAAGCCAGACGCCACACCGCGTCAGGCTTTCCTATAATCATTCGTCTGGTATTAATGTTGTTGCAGCTCCCCTGCACGATTTAATCCAACCGCTAAAACTATCCTTATCGCAATATGCTCTCACCCCGCAGCGCCAAGTTACAAATCACAAGATCGACTCCCGAAATTTCTATGACGGGGAAAGGAAAAGATTACAGACTTTAACCGGATGTGATGAAGTTCTTTTCCTTGATAAGGAAAACAAACTGAGGGAGGGCAGCTTTACTTCATTATTTATTCAAGAAAATGACAAATTAATTACGCCCCCCTTACCAGGAGTATTACCTGGAATATTACGCGCAGAGTTAATAACTCAAGGGAAAGCCATTGAAGAGACAATTTCTCTCGCGCGTCTTATATCATCCCAACAGCTGTTTGTCGGAAATTCATTAAGGGGATTAATGTCGGCAAAGTTAATTAATGATGTACCCCGTTAACATTGCTTGACGAGGTTTATTACCCGCCTAAAGTGCAAGAAAGGAACGAATTTATGGATTGCCTCCTCTACGCATTTCACATTGATAAAACGGGTCAGGCTACTCAGCTACCTGTAGATAAAATTCCCCCAGCCCCCGAAGAGGGCGGCGGTTTCATCTGGTTGCATTTTGACCGTAGAAACCCTCAAACCCGGCAGTGTCTTAATGACGATAAAATGGTGGATGATGTCGCCACCCGCACCCTCCTCGCCGAAGACAGCCGGCCCCGAACCATTATTCGGGGCACCGACGCCCTTATCAATCTAAGGGGTATAAATTTAAACCCCGGTGCAGAACCTGAAGACATGATACCTCTTCGGTTTTTCGCCCAAGACAATCGGGTTATCACCGTCTGCGGGCGTGTTTTGAAAGCAACGGAAGATCGGGTTCGGCAGTTGCAAAATCAAAAAGTCTCTCCGACTCCCGGAGGCTTTATAGCAGGTTACGCCTTAGCCCTATCTGACAGAATGGCCCCGACCATCACGGATTTAAACGAACAGATAGATACACTCGAGGAAATGTTAGATGCAGACAGAGATGAGGACGCCGCCACTCAGGTTTCAGAGATACGAAGACAAGCTATAATTCTACGCCGCTATCTGGCCCCGCAACGGGATGCTTTGAATGTCTTATCAGCCCAATCCTTACATTGGATTTCTTCTGATGATCAATTGCGGTTGCGGGACGCTGCAGATCAGGCGACGCGAATAACTGAAGAGCTCGAAGCCGTCAGAGAACGATGCGCTATTGTAAAAGACCAATTGACGGATATGCGGGCCGAGGAAATGAATCGCAATATGATGATCCTTTCCGTAGTGGCAGCGATCTTTCTGCCTCTAGGGCTAGTTTCAGGGATGATGGGCATAAATGTCGGAGGTATGCCCTGGGTCGAGACCGATATGGGATTTTGGTATGTAACGGCTATTGTCTTGGGCATCGGGGCTGTGCAACTCTTAATTTTCCGTATCATGAAATGGATATAGCCAAGTTTGACGGCCCGGGGGTTGATAGGTTTTATCTCGCTCTGCGCGGCATTAGTCATGGCAGGGGCTGTTATGGGCCAAACGGCGCCCTCCGAAATGACGCATTTTCAATCAGAGGCGGTTACTGAAACGCCAAATGTTTCGGACAGACGGTTTGACAAAGCCTTCCGCAAACTTAAATCCCAAGATCAGCTCCAATTTGAGTTGGCAGAGGCGCCGCCTGAGCCAAAACTGGATTGGTTAGAAAGGTTTTTGGAACCCATCTTCAAATTTCTAGGAAAGCTACTCCCGGTTTTTAAAATCTTGTTTTGGGTCTTTATTACCCTTGGAATTAGCCTTCTTTTGTTCATCATAGGAAAGGCCGTTTGGGGATTTCGTCGCTATAGGCTTAACCGTGAAAAGAAAAGCAAGGCGACCTCTTCCCTCTACCGCCCATCGGAAGTCAGAGCGCAAATTTTATTAGCCTCTGTCGATGCTTTAGCCGATAAAGGTCAATACGCCGAAGCGGTTCATCAACTTCTTTATCGATCTATTCAGGATATCACTATTGCGAGGCCGAATGTCATACGCCGTTCTTATACCTCGCGGGAAATTGCCGGTTTGTCTGAATTGACGCCGGAAACCCGGACTGCATTTTCTCTTATTGCTGCTGAAGTGGAAAGGTCGCATTTCGGGGGACGCATATTGGGTAAGGCGGCGTTCTTACGTTGTCGGGAAGCCTACGCCCAATTTGCGGTTCCGGAACCATCGGGTGAAATGCCTCGCATAGTCGAGGGGTCGGCAGTATGAAGATTGCGGCAAACCCACAAAGACGTGAAACGGTAAGTGAATCAGGATTAATGAGTACGGGCCTAATTATCGGCCTTGTTCTGATTGGACTGTTTTCATTCACGGCTCTTATGGGCTTAATGGGATATGCCGATGATATACGCGATAAGAATAATGGCCAAGCCCATGCAATATCTAATTCGGCAATCGGATTTTCCGGCTTGAAAACTTTACTGGATGAGACCGGTCAGACCACCTCTCTTGACCCAAATGAAGCTACGCACATTAGCCGTAATAGCCTTCGGATTTACACCCTGACTTCTGCATTCCAAACCGACATCCTTGACGAATTGAACCCTGACTCAGCTAAGCTGATTATCCTACCTAAATGGAATGTAACGGCTGTTCCAAAAATGACAGGCTGGGTCCGAAAGGCCCCTTACAGCGAAGTCCTAAGCCCCGACAATCTCTCCTCTAATCTGGAAGCCTTTGCAGGAAACATAAATATCTTCCAAGCAGACGAACAGGACGAAACTCTTGCAAAATCCTATCGCCTAACATTGGCAGAAACAGGCGCTATCTATACCAATCGGATTCCTAGGCTCCAGACAGTCTCTGGCTCAGAATTAGAGGCCGTCATTACCACAGAGTCCGGTGATGTCCTCTTGGCTAAGCTTAAAAAGTCACAAAGTTATATTTTGTCTGACCCTGACCTATTAAATACTTCCGGTTTGAAAACGCGTTCCGGCGCGCGGTTTGCTTATGATACACTCTCCTATCTATCCGAGCGCGAACAGACGGATAATTTCGTTTTCGACCTCGCCCTTCACGGAATAGGCGGACGCCGGAATATGATTAAAGTTTTTACTCAACCTCCTTTTTTGGGCGTTACATTTTTGATAATTGTAATGTCGGGGTTAATCGCTTGGCAGGCGTTTCTTCGTTTTGGAGATGCTAAGCGCGGCCACGCCGAGGATTTTGGCGAGGACTTTCAAATGGGCCCCCAGTCCCTAACACGTACCACCGCTGACTTCTTAGCTATAGCTCGACGCGAGACAAGAGTGAGCAGAGATTACGCAATGCTTATCAGGCAACAAGCTATAAAAAGCCTTCATCTCCCCGGAAATGAAGGGACGCGTCACCAAGAAGCTTTGAATAGACGCGAAACCAAGAAAGCTCTGAGCCCCACATTTGCTGAGCTTAACAAACAGGCGAAATCCGTCACAACTCGACATGATATGCTGAAAGTGGCGACAGCCTTACAGGATTGGAAAAGGGAAATTATTTCATGAGTGATATCAAGTTAGACGCCGTGGAAAACTTGGCTGAAAAGCTCCGCGCACAAATTTCCAAAGCCATTATCGGACAAAAAGAAACAATTGATTTGATGTTGGTTTCCCTTTTATCGGGGGGGCATATTCTTCTGGAGGGCGTCCCCGGGACGGCTAAGACTTTTCTGGCCCAAGTGTTTTCTTATGCGATGAAACTTGATTTTGGCCGCATTCAATTCACGCCAGATTTATTACCCGGCGACCTTATCGGAACAAATTTATTTAATTTCCAGACATCAGAATTTTCACTCATTAAAGGCCCGATATTTTGCGACCTGCTTTTAGCGGATGAAATCAACCGGACGCCGCCCAAAACACAGGCCGCTCTTTTGGAGGCCATGCAGGAACACCAAGTCACAATAGACGGCACAGCCCATACGCTTGGGAAGAATTTCATGGTAATCGCCACGCAAAACCCGATTGAGCAGCAAGGAACCTACCCTCTCCCTGAAGCGCAGCTCGACCGATTTCTTTTCAAACATGTTCTCGACTACCCGAATAGGGACGAAGAAATAGAAATTATTCAGCGCCACGGATCACGGAGCGGAACACCGGATCTCAACTCACTCGGCGTAAAACCTATTGCCACAGCTGCTTCCATTAAAGCGGCCAAAGCGGTTATACCCGAGATCAGGCTTGGCGAAGACATTACGCATTACATTGTTGATTTGGTTCGCGGCACGCGCACCAATCCATTGTTTGAAACAGGGGCTTCACCTCGAGCCGCCGCCATGATTGCGATAGCGTCAAGGGCGCAAGCTGCGCTAAATGGGCGTGATTTCGTTATTCCCGATGATGTAAAAGCCATCGCGCTCCCAGCTTTGCGCCATCGCGCTATCCTTTCCCCGACAGCAGAAATTGAAGGGCGCAGCGCAGACGCGGTGATTACCGCCGTTATTGAACAGACCGAAGCCCCGCGTTAGTCACTTGAGGACACAGTCCAATTTGCCGCGTTTCGCGCTCTATCCTACATCGCGTGCGGTGTGGCTTATGGCGTTAGGATTGCCTTTCGCCTTACTCATTGCAGTTATTTTCCCTGAGCTGTGGGCTATTGGGGCTGCCTGGGCCGCCGCCATATTGGGATTGGTACTTTTAGACGCGACCTTGGCAGTTTCCAGTAAGTTTATGCAGCCGGTCTTAAAAGCTTCCCCTCGCCAATTTATCGGTTCAGATGAAATGGCAATTTTTGAATTCACAGACTTCAAAGGCCGCTTGCCGCGAAAGGCAGAGTTTAAACTAACCTCGAACGACCGCTTGGAAGTGACACCCGAGACCGCCTCTTTTAGCGCCAATGAAGGTGCGCCCCAAATTTTATTTAAAACGCACGCTAAACGAAGGGGCGAGGCTATTCTCAAGCGGCTTTGGTCCCGATGGCAAGGGCCCTTGAGACTAATATGGATGCAAAGGTGTGACCCGTTAGAGTATTCAATTGCCATCGTCCCGAACACGCAATTGGTCAAGGACGCTGCGATAGACCTTTTCTCCCGAGACGCAGTCTTTGGGCAAAAAATTCAAAACCTACGCGGAGAAGGGTCTGAATTCGACGCTTTATCGGAGTTTCTCCCCGGAATGGATAAGCGCGCCATCGACTGGAAACATTCCGCGCGGCATAATACTTTGCTTGCGCGGGAATACAGAACGGAGCGCAATCATAATATCATCTTTGCTCTCGATAGCGGATATTTAATGTGTGAGGATATGCTCGATGAAAAGGGCCTGAGCTTGACCAAGCTGGACCGCGCTATCTCAGCGGCGCTCGTAATGGGCTATGTCAGTTTGAAGCTGGGAGATCGTGTCGGCATTTATAGTTTTAACAAATCTCCCACCCTGTTTTCCCCGCCCGTTTCCGGAACCTCCCTATTTTCAAGGCTGCAAAGTGAGACGTCAAAAATTGATTATTCGCACGAAGAAACCAATTATGCCTTTGGATTATCTTATCTGGCTCAGAAATTAAAACGGCGTAGTCTTGTTGTCGTTTTCACCGACTTTATTGATACAACTCAATCTGAATTAATGATCGAAACGGTAGCGCGCCTCGTGAAAAAACATCTCGTTCTATTTGTGGCCTTTCGCAATCAACCCCTCAACGCCCTGACCCAGCTGGAGCCGCACACGGCGGATGATATTAGCCGGGCGGTTATAGCCCAAAGTCTATTGTCGGAACGAGACGTTGTTTTGACCAAGCTTTACCGTATGGGGGTGGATGTAATTGACGTCGACCCTAACACGCTAAACGCGGATGTAGTGAACCGTTATCTCGATTTAAAACGCAGAGGCGCGATTTGATGACAGTCTTCAGCCCCATCAAAACCTCTCTGGCTGAAATGGGCCTTGCCGATCAGGCCTTAAAGTCTGAACGTTTTAGAGAACTGCGTATGGCGCAATGGTCTGAGCTGGAAGAGCTGCTAAACCGAATGGACAAGCGCGGCATCCGTAGTCTTGACACACAAGAAATACTAAACCTGCCAAAACTTTATCGAGGCGCTTTGTCTGCTCTGTCTGTGGCTAGGGCCACTTCACTCGATCAAAATGTCATCGCCTATTTGGAAAGTCTATGTACCCGCGCTTATTACCGCCTCTACGGAACTCAGTCCGGACTTGGCAAACGCATAATGAGTTTTTTAAATCAGGATTGGCCCCTAGCAGCACAGCGGCTCTGGAAAGATACCGCAATAGCCGCCCTCCTCATTCTTATTTCGACGATCGCAGCCTATTTACTCGTTCAAAGTCATCCTGATTGGTTTTATAGTTTTGTCGATGCGGGCCTTGCCGGCGACCGCACCCCTGCGGCCTCGACCGAAGCCTTACGAAACACTCTTTATACTAGGCCAGAGGATAAAACAGGGCTTGGAATATTCGCCAGTTATCTTTTTTCCAATAATTCCCGTGTCGCGATTTTCGCCTTTGCCTTGGGGTTTGCCTTTGGTCTTCCAACCATTTTTTTCATGCTGAGCACAGGGTTTATGCTTGGCGGATTTATCGGATTGTTCGCCTCTCGAGATTTAGGCTACGAAGTTGGCGGCTGGTTGATTATCCACGGATCGACCGAAATTTTTGCGATTATTCTAGCCGGCGGGGCGGGTCTTCATATCGGCCGGGCGATTGCCTTTCCGGGGTCGCTTTCGCGGACGCAGTCAGCTGCTTTGGCCGGACGAACCTCGGGCCTTTTAATGGTTGGTGTCATTCTTATGCTATTGTGCGCCGGATTGCTCGAGGGCTATGCCCGGCAAATTATAACGGGGGATTTTCTCCGATATAGTCTCGGCATCGGCCTGTTCATTCTTTGGATGATTTATTTGTATATTCCTCGCCGCCCTAAAGGATTGACGGCGCGATGAGCGATAGGATTCAACATACTGCCCAAATTAAATCAACAGACCGGCGGAGTTTAATCACCCCGGAGGGGATAGATCTTCAAATACAGCTCGCCGATGTGGGAGCTCGGATAGGCGCGATTGTCATTGATCTGATTATCATCAATCTCGCTTTGTTTCTTGGTTTTCTTGTCTTTGTTCTGGCAGGTATGACAGTAAATCCAGAAGTTGCTATCAGTCTCTATATTGTTTTTGCCCTGTTTCTACGGAGCTTCTATTTTCTTGCCTTCGAAATGGGACCCAAAGCAGCTACTCCCGGTAAGCGGCTGATGAAAATCAGAGTGGCCGCCCGCAATACAGCTATTGGACAGGCCCGTCTGTCTGCCAATGCCGTATTTGCTCGAAATGCCTTACGTGAAATTGAAATTTTCTTACCGCTTTCTTTTCTTGCGTCTAATTCCGAAAATGTTGACGGACTTATAGGTCTGATGGGCTTGATCTGGAGTGGAATATTTTTGCTTTTCCCTTTATTCAATAAAGATCGCCTACGAGCCGGAGACTTGATCGCCGGCACGTGGGTGGTCCGCTCCCCCAGACCCTTTTTAGGTCGTGATCTGGCGAAACAGGACGGCAGGAAAGTTCAAATTTTTTCATTTTCTACGGAACAGATCGAAGCTTATGGGATCCATGAACTTCATGTTCTTGAATCCGTCTTGCGTAAGAACAAAGCCGCTACCTTGAAAGAGGTTGCGGATCGAATTCGGAAGAAAATAAAGTGGGAAAAATCGGCTCTAGAAAATGATGGTGATTTTTTAAATGCCTATTATCGCGCTCTTAGAAAACGGCTGGAAGCCCGTTTAATTATGGGCGTCAGGCGCAAAAACAAATTTGATGCGCGGTAGCGAAACTTAAATCAGGCAACTTTAGATGTCTCCTCAATATTAAAAAAGTCATTCGGCATTTTATCAAAGACTTGGCAAATCGCGTATAGGCGACTAGCGGAAATGCGGTTTGTTCCGCGTTCATATTTTTGAATTTGCTGAAACGTCACTCCGAGGGCGTCCGCTAAATCAGTCTGTGTCATAGACTCATCTTTTCTCAATTGCCGGAGATATCGGCCAATATGTTGGTCGATATGATTTGGGTTTCTTGGATTGGTCATTTTAAGTCCCGTAATTAAATTTAATGCGACTGTACCTTTTTCACAGTCGCCAACACCGTTCTTTCATCCTCATAGAAAAAAACGGAAGGCCGACCAAAGCCAACCTGAAATCATTAACGATACGAACGTTAACGGTTTTGACTTAAATCACTTTAAGGCAAATTCCAGTAGTAATTGTGTTTTATACTCTTAAATTTCGGACACAAATTCGTGATGTTTCCGCTAAATAAGGGAAATTTAAATTCCCTTTTCCCTTTACTGGGGAATGCCGGGCATTTGAACAAAACTTGCTGACTTAAAATCAAGCCTTTTTGCGTTGGAAAACCCATTTTATCCAAAGGTAAAATATTTTGGGCGCTTCAAGTAAATATCTTTTCCAGAGTCGTTTTGGCTCGCTTGCCAAACGGAAGAGCCACTCTAGACGCAGCTTTTGCATCCATTCCGGCGCTCGTTTCGTGCGCCCGCTCAGGAAATCTAGTGACGCGCCAACACACAACCCTAATCCGACGCAGTCGCCGCGTTCTAGACAGGCCTTCGCCACCATCTCCTGTTGCGGGGAGCCAACACAAATAAAGGTGTATCGGGCGGGATGGTTTGCAACAAACTCTGCCGCAGCGGCTATGGCGTTTGGTTTGTGACGCATTCCCATAGGCGGCTGATGAATATTAACTTTCTCCAGTCCGTAAGTCGATTTAACGATTGAGACAATTTCTTCATCCGCCCCGATAATATTAATTGTATCCTCAGACGTAATAACATTATCGAAAAGCTGTTGCGTCAAATCCGACCCTGGAACAGCCTTGAGAGGAATACCGGAAATTGCCGCTAATAATTCCAGTATGCGGGAGTCGCAAACTGACAACCAAGAAGCATCATAGAGCGGCTTAAATACCTCCGGCTCTTTGGCGAGGCGAACAAGGTGATCCACATTAGGGGTCACAATAAACCGAAAACCGTGATTTACCGTCATCCATTTGGCCCGGGACAGTGCTTGCACAGGCGTTAAAGGATCGAAGGTCGCGCCAATGAAATCATAGGATCGTTGATTAATTCGCCAGTCCACATGCCCCTCGCGATTTTGCAGTCTTCTATTTCCCCCACGCGGCACAGGAGGTACAATATGTTTTGTCGCGCCCATCACGTCCTGACTTTCTTCGCATTTTAATTCCATGTGTTTACCAAAAGAGAGTTAGGATTGGGTTTACAAGTGTGCGTCTGACCCCCACATGAACGGAATGTCGAAAACCCCTCCTCCCTCCCACACAACCGAAGCCGAAATCGCGGCCCCTCTCCCGATTGGTTTTGACCAACGTATAGAGGCAATGAAGGAAAGGCCTATTGGGGAGCAATTAAAAAGCCTTTTGCGTCTGAAGCCTTACCTCTGGCCGGAGGGAAACCGGGCCTTCAAATTCAGATCAATTCTTGCAATTCTTCTGACGATTGCCGGTAAATTTGTACTCGTAGGGGCTCCGTTTGTCTTTGGCTATGCTGTAGACGCCGTGAGCGAAGCGAAAAAAGCCGGGGATGAATGGACAGCTATTGGGGTAGGGGTGATAGGGTTCATTCTTGGATATGGGGCCTTAAGGCTTTTCTCCGTCATGCTGACAGAAGGACGTGAGTATATATTCGCTCCGGTTGCCCAATTCGCTCAGCGCAGTATCGCGACAGGCACATTTAAACATATGCATCGTCTGTCTTTACGATTTCATCTGGAAAAACGTACGGGTGGCCTAACGCGCATTATGGAACGCGGGGTTCGGGCCATTGATTTCCTTTTCCGCTTTTTGCTCTTTAATATCGGCCCGACCCTGCTGGAATTAATAATTGCCGCCATCGCTTTTTGGCTTGCTTATAATGGCGGGTTCGCAATCATCGCAGTAGTCGTCGTTGTCGGCTATATAATTTTTACCGTTATGACGACCGAGTGGCGCCTTAAATTCAGACGAGAAATGAATAAGCGTGATACAGAAGCCGCCGGAAAAGCCGTAGACAGTCTATTGAACTATGAAACGGTTAAGTATTTTTCCGCTGAGCCCTTTGAAATTAACCGTTACGACAAAGCTATGGAAGGTTATCAGGAAGCCGCTATACGCTCTCGAACCTCCCTTGCCACCGTCAATATCGGACAATCCCTGATTATGAATGGCGGATTGATCGCGATCATATCATTAGCGGCATATAATATTATTTCAGGCGATATGAGCATTGGAGATATGACCGCAGTCATGCTCGTCATGACGCAGCTCTATCGCCCACTTAACATCCTCGGCTTTGCTTATCGCGAAATAAAACAAGCTCTGACAGATCTTGAAAAAATGTTTATTTTGATGGATCTGGAACCCGAAATCATTGATCAACATGATGCCCTCCCCGTGGGACGCCTGAATGGTCACATTGAATTTGATCACGTCAGTTTTCATTATGATGAAGACCGAAACATTCTGGAAGATATTTCTTTTAATTTACCGCCCGGTGAAACTCTGGCGGTTGTCGGTCCGACGGGCGCAGGGAAATCTACTTTATCGCGTATCCTGTTCCGCTTTTACGATATCAGTGCTGGACAGGTGAAAATTGATGGCGTCGATATTCGACGCTTTACTCAAGACAGTTTGCGTCAGGCTATCGGTATTGTTCCGCAAGACACGGTTCTGTTTAATGAGACGATTGGTTATAATATCGCTTATGCCAATCCGGAGGCCAGCCAAGATAACATTAAACGCGCAGCCAAAGATGCTCAAATTCATGATTTCATTATGACGCTTCCGAAAGGATATGAAACGGTTGTCGGAGAACGCGGATTGAAATTGTCGGGTGGAGAAAAACAACGCGTCGCGATTGCCCGCACTCTTTTAAAAGACCCGGCCATTTTGATACTTGATGAGGCTACCTCTGCCTTGGACAGCGCCACGGAACGCGAAATTCAAACAGCTCTCGACCGAGCTACAACAGGCCGCACAACTCTGGTCATTGCCCATCGCCTGTCCACCATCGTGAAAGCGGACAACATTCTTGTCATGGAAAACGGAAAAATAAAAGAGCAGGGCACCCACCCTGCTCTACTCTCTAAAAATGGTTTATATGCTGCGCTCTGGGCGCAGCAAGAAGACGCTTAGAATTTACGTGAATATCCGAGAGAAATTGCCTCAAGATCATCCCCTTCCCCTTCATATCGGGTATAATCAAGCCGGATCGCACTGCGAGGGGAAAACGCATATTCAGCTCCGACCCCGTAAGCAAATCCGTCTGCATCGTCCGAAGCCTTTACGACATCAACGCCGTCGTCAATTTCAATTGAAGCCTCTGTTATATGATAGCCGCCGCGGCCATGAACTGATAAACCGTTGACAATAGGAACTTTAGCGAGAGCAAAGGCACCAACGGAATAATCAATTCCGGCTTGAGCGGTTATCGCACCAACCGTTTCTTTATCATCTGAAACGCCAAATGAGCCTTCAACCTCAGCTCCAAGAATGCCTGAGGATTGATAACCTAGCCGCCCTTGTAGCCCGTAGACATTTGAATCCTTATCATAATTTACGACACCTAAATTTCCGTAACGATAGCCTGAGCGCCCCGGGTTGCCGTAGGCTCCGCGCAATTGAGGGCTATGGCCGTACCCTGCATTGCCGTGGCTCTTTTCAACTTGAGTCCCGTATGCGTCATATGAAGGCTGATATGGTGCGTGCCCATAATTATGGCTCGGTTTATTATTGACTGAATATGTCGCGCTCGGCGCGCATCCGGCAGAACTGCAGATTAAATCGCCTTGGCTGGATACGGCTGTCGCCTGATAACTGCCGTTATAATGGGTGTTCGACGCTCCATTATAGCCAAATTCCTGATTTTGCGGGCCATAACTACAAGCTGACACAGCGGGTATCAGCAAAAACGCCGGAATAAGTTTCAAAGAATATCGCATTTCATAAATCCCAGTTTTTAAGTCGTCAAATTCTTAAGCTGGGAGGTTTGTGACAGAAGATATTTAAATTTCAGTGAGCACAGCGTTAAGGATATGCTAAGCATGTTTGTTCGATTCCACTCAGCCTTCATACAATTCTGAGGGATAAACCATTGCTGATATCGCTTGCCGCCTTAGCCATTCCTGTTACCTTTTTATCAAAATTATAAAGAGGGAAATTATGTCACTAGCCGGTAAAACAATTTTTATGTCAGGAGGCTCTCGTGGCATTGGTTTGGCTATGGCCAAAAAATTTGCCGAGGACGGAGCCAATATTGCCATTGCCGCCAAAACGGCCAAACCTCACCCTAAACTTGACGGTACAATTTACACAGCCGCGAAAGAGATTGAGGACGCCGGGGGACAAGCCCTGCCTATTGTTTGCGATATACGAGATGAAGACGGCGTCCGCGACGCGGTAAAAGCCTGCGCGGATAAATTCGGCGGAATTGATATCTGTATCAATAATGCGAGCGCCATTTCTCTGACGCCGACGCCGAATACATCCATGAAACATTATGACTTAATGAATCAAGTCAATGCGCGGGGAACTTTTCTGGTGTCTCAGACATGCCTTCCTTACCTCAAAGACGCTGAAAACCCTCACATCCTCAATATTGCGCCGCCCTTGGATATGGAAGCAAAGTGGTTTAAAAACCATGTCGCTTACACCATGGCGAAATACGGGATGAGTCTATGCACGCTGGGCATGAGTGAAGAATTTAGACCTGACGGTATTGCCGTCAACTCCCTCTGGCCCATGACGTCAATTGATACGGCCGCCGTTCGAAATGTCCTCGGCGGAGACAGCATGGCCAAAATGAGCCGTCTACCGCAGATTATGGCAGACGCGGCCTACATACTGCTGAATAAATCCGCAAAAAACTTCACAGGTAACTTTGTCATTGATGAGTTTATCCTGGCTGAAAACGGCGTAGAAGATTTTAACATTTATAACCAAGCCGGATATGACGGGCCGCTCGCAGCTGACTTTTTCGTCCCGGATGCGTTCTTGGCAAAATCCAAATCCAATGTGATGCAACATCCGGGGTATAAAGATTAATTATGGCCACTTTAAACGCAATCGACCCAACACCTGAACAGATTAAAGCCTTTCATGGAGACAGCGCTGAAGGCGAACCTGTTTTCATGCTCAATCTTTTGAAGTTTAAAGATAAAGCGACCTATAGAGACGGAGAAGATGTGTCCGGCGCCACAGCTTACGGCAGATATGCCAAAGCTTTTTCTGCTATGTTATCTGATCTTAACCTTGAAGGTGTCGAGACTGTTTACAGTGGCCGCGCTCATAACTTTCTAATTGGCGACGGTGAAGGTGAATGGGACTCTGTTGCCATTGTCCGCTATCCCGATGCTAAAGCCATGTTCGAAACCGTCAGCTCTGCGGCTTACCGAAAATTTCATTATCACCGTAAAGCCGGCCTTGCCGGGCAGCTCTTAATTCGCTGTGATGAAGAAAACATATTTTAAAAGACCCGATATGACACAAACTCTTCTGGTAAATAAATCCAATTTTGGTGACGTCTCCATCATTGCGAAAGACGATGCCCCCCTCGCAGACGATTTCATTCGATGCCAAGTTGGACCCTGGGCTCTGACCGCGAATAATGTAACTTATATGGTGACGGGCGAGCGTATCGGATATTGGAATTATTTCCGACCTGACGCCTATGGCATTGATATTCAAAGTCATGGCCGAATGCCGGTGTGGGGCTTTGCCGAGGTCGTGCAAAGCCAATGCG
The DNA here is from genome assembly GCA_913058335.1 of uncultured Hyphomonadaceae bacterium. Taxonomy (GTDB): domain Bacteria; phylum Pseudomonadota; class Alphaproteobacteria; order Caulobacterales; family Maricaulaceae; genus Litorimonas. The sequence goes on along the minus strand of CAJXPX010000004.1, from coordinate 83,930 downwards.
AGGGCGTAAAAGTCGGGCAAAAGATTTACGGGTTTTTCCCTATAATAGATAAATTCGATATCAAACCTGTCGACGTCTCGCCTATGGGGTTTCAAGACGGGAATCATCACCGCATGAAACTCCACAGTATTTACAATCAATATATATTTACGGATGCCGATCCATCCTTCGCAAAACACGGGGATTTACAACCCATATTACGCCCCCTCTTTACGACGAGCTTTCTGATTGATGATTTCCTCGCCGAGAAAAACTACTTTGAAGCGGAGCAAATCCTCATCCTCTCGGCCTCGTCCAAAACTGCCCTCGGTACAGCCTTTTGCGCGAAACAACGCGGCGTAATCAAAGTGTCGGGCCTGACGTCTGAGGTAAATAAAGAATTCACCATAGGGACCGGGTTTTATGACAACGTCAGGACTTATGATACAATTACAGATCTTAATCCTGATATTAAAACCGTGGTCGTCGATATGTCGGGTAATGGGAAAGTTCTTACGACAGTATCAGATCATTTCGAGGAAAATCTGAAATATGTCTGTAAGGTCGGCCTATCTCATTGGGACGAAGCCTCCAAGCCGACTCCCAAACCCTCAGCCCCCACGGCGTTTTTCTTCGCCCCGGACCAAGCTAAGACACGCATAGCGGAATGGGGCGGTGCAGTTTTTGCGCAAAAACTTAGTGAACGCTGGATGCCTTTTCTTGAAAGCGCGAGCGATTGGTTGACGGTTGAACACTCATCAGATGTGATCGACCTCCTTAAAACGTATAATGATGTCCTGAACGGAGACGCGTCTCCGGATAAGGGCTTTCTCTTTTCACTCCAAGGCTAAGCCTATGACTTATAAATGTTTTGATGTCTCAATATCGGATAATATCGCCCACATCATTATGTCCCGGCCCGAAAAGCGCAATGCCATGAGTGCCGAGTTTTGGTCAGATCTACCGAAAATAATCCGAGATATTGATACCCACTCTAAAGCTCGTGTCATTGTGATTTCCTCGACTGGGCCAGTCTTCTCCGCCGGGATAGACCTGTCCATGTTTGCCAATGATATAGCTGGACCAAAAGATAAAAATGATCCGCTTTTTGGCGCAATTTTCTATGAAAATGTGAAACGACTGCAAGATAGTTTCACCGCGATTGAAGAGTGCCGCCTTCCCGTTCTCGCGGCTATTCAAGGCGGATGCTACGGGGGAGGTGTGGACCTTATCACCGCTTGCGATATGCGTTATGGGACCCAAGACAGTTTCATTTCCATTTACGAAATCATTGTCGGCATGACCGCCGATGTGGGCACTTTTCCGCGTATACTTAATCATCTCCCCGAGGGTATTGTGCGCGAACTTGCCTATACAGGCCGCAAAATGCACGCCGACGAGGCCAAAGCTCAGGGTCTGTTCAATGCCGTTTATAAAGACCCTACTACGATGATGGAGGCAGTCATGGAGACAGCCAAGCAAATCGCAAAGAACCCTCCGCTCGCGGTCTATGGCTGTAAACGCGCCATCACCTATGGCCGTGATCACTCCACCAAAGACGCGCTCGATAATATCGCTGTCTGGAATATGTCTATGCTCATTCCGTCCGAAATGATGGAAGCTATGCAGGCCAAGAGCGAGAAACGCGATGGGAATTATGCGGATTTACCAAAGCGGAAATCTAATTAACTCATACGCTCTTAATGCTACCCGTTAATCCGATATATCCGTAATCCGTTCTCGAAACTATTAATCCAAACGGTTCCATCGTCAATGGAGCCGCCGTCTTGGTTTATGAAAAGGGATTCTGCATTTGCGGATTTGAGAGCCGCCGATACTTTAGGAGTTATCACGGAGTCGTAATCCGTTAAAAATTCGGCTGAAGACTCATAGGTTTTTTGAACCTCACCCATTTCATAAGTTGAGAAGGGATATTTCACCATCTCAGCTATTTCGTCTCGCTTGTTCGCACTGGCCGCGTCTCGTAATTTCGCAAGAAAGTCTTTCAAAATCTGAGGGTCGTCGACCCCCAACATCAAAAGACGATCTGAAGTCTCTATTGCGCCGGTTGCTTTGGTAGCTTCGGAAGAGGTCACCTCTGAGGTATCATCTGGCATTTGAACGTCTGAGGCTTGGTCAGGCATCTGTGTGAGTTGCCGATCTCCGGTCTCTGGGTTTTCTTGGCACGCGGCAACCGTCACAATGAAGGCACTCAAAAGGCCAAGAGAAAATTTGCGTTGAATACTCATATTAATATCCTGCTTTTTGTTTCTTTTATAATAGCGATCCTAGTCCCGTTATGTTCCCGCCAAAATAAAAAGCCCCGCAAAAGCGAGGCTTGATAACATTAAAGCTTAAGGCCGGGTTCAATACCCAGCCTTCTCCAATTCGGCTTCAAACTCCGGAAGCGCTTTGAACAGATCTGCGACCAAGCCGTAATCGGCGACCTGGAAAATCGGGGCGTCTTCGTCTTTGTTTATCGCGACGATGACTTTGGAGTCTTTCATCCCGGCCAAATGCTGGATCGCGCCGGAAATACCGACCGCGATATAAAGCTCTGGCGCGACCGATTTACCGGTTTGGCCAACTTGCCAGTCATTCGGCACAAAGCCAGCATCCACAGCCGCGCGGGACGCGCCCATCGCAGCGCTGAGCTTATCAGCGATGCCTTCGATCAATTCGAAATTTTCGCCGGAGCCCATACCGCGTCCACCGGAAATCACGACTTTTGCAGCCGTCAATTCAGGGCGGTCAGATTTGGACAGTTTCTCGCTAACGAATTCGGATTTGAAATCACCGGAAGGTTGCGGACCGTCCTTGGTCTCGGCAGAACCGCCTTCGCCTGCAGCGTTAAAGGCCGTGGTCCGAACGGTAATTACTTTTTTATCGTCTGTGGACTGCACGGTGGACATAGCGTTACCGGCATATATCGGACGAATAAACGTATCCGCGCTCTCAACACCTGTAATAGAACTGATTTGCTGGACGTCGAGTTTGGCCGCGACGCGAGGCATATAGTTTTTATGCGTAGTCGTATCGGGCGCAAGGACTGCGTCATAATCGGCCATCAAAGGGACGAGGACAGTTTGCATAGATTCAGCGAGCTGACGTTCCAGCGTGTCGTGATCGACGCCAAGAACAGCGCGGATGCCGTCGATTTTTGCGGCAGCGGCAACGACATCTTTAATGCCTTTACCTGCGACAAGAATATCAACCTCTCCGCCCATTTGAGCGGCAGCCGTGACGGTTTTATGAGTCGCGTCTTTCAAAGACGCATTGTCATGTTCTGCAACAACAAGAATAGCCATTAGATAACCCCTGCTTCGTTTTTAAGTTTATCAACTAATTGAGCGGCGTCTTCGACTTTGATGCCGGCTTCGCGCTTAGGCGGTTCAGTGACCTTCAGCGTTTTTAGACGCGGGGCTGTATCAACGCCGAAATCATCAGGTGTTTTAGCCTCAATGGGTTTTTTCTTCGCCTTCATAATATTCGGCAGAGACGCATAGCGCGGCTCGTTCAAGCGAAGGTCAGTCGTCACAATCGCGGGCATTTGTAACTTCACAGTCTGTAAGCCCCCATCAACTTCTTTGACAACATTGATCGCATCGCCGTCTTGTTCAATGGAGTTCGCCGCTGATCCGATAGGCCAGTCAAGCAAAGCGGCGAGCATTCCGCCCGTCGTGCCAAAATCATTATCAATCGCCTGTTTACCAAGAACGATGAAATCAGCTTCCTCAGACTCTGCTACAGATTTCAGGATTTTCGCAATCGCCAGAGGCTCAAGATCTTCGTCCGTTTGAATATGAATGCCGCGATCCATGCCCATAGCAAGAGCGGTTCGGATAGTCTCCTGCGCCTTAGCGGGGCCGATGGAGACAACAATCGTTTCCGTAGCGGTCCCGGCTTCTTGCATTTGAACAGCTTGCTCAACAGAGATTTCGTCAAACGGGTTCATCGACATTTTGACATTGGCGAGGTCAACGCCTGACTGGTCAGGCTTGACCCGGGCTTTGACATTATAGTCAAGCACACGCTTGACGGGAACGAGGACTTTCATGAAATACTCCGAAGGTTTGAACCTAAATTCTATTGTGAACCGCACTCAGGGCGGATTAATGTGTGTTATATGTGATAGATGTGTACCCTTTTCAAGATGCGGATTGCTTGAGTTTACGCATAGCGACAATATATCTCCGTTTAGAGAAAAACTTTAGGTGAATGCATAGCTCATAAGCAGCTTAAATCCGCTCTACTGCCTCCCTTATTTGACGTTTAATCACGCTGAGCCCTCTAAATCTGGGCATTTTTCACCAGCGTAATATTTGCGGGATCGGCCCAGTTATTCCTCTGGCGGCGTTACACTCGCAGAAAAGCCAATCTCTTTTGGATTTAAGTTATTTTCGCGGGATTCGGCCAGTGTCTTAACAGAAATCGGCTCCGGCGGATTGACGGAGACAGTTAAAGTGCCGCCTTCTTCAATAAATTGAGTTGCCGCCGTACCAAACTGTCCGATAATTTCACTTTCAAGGTCTGATTTGCCCATAAAAGTCGCGGCCATGATGGCGAGTTTTAATTGCTTTTTGAGGTTGCCTTCAGACTGGCCGGACATTTCACTTGCGAGTTTGAGTCCGCGTTCGACAATGGATTTATCTTCCAAACTCATTTTCATTGTGCGGAGTTTAACGGGCTCAAGCGCATTAAGAGTTTCTTCTATTGTCGGAGGCGTAGTCTCAGCTCCGTCAGACATTTCATTCGCCTGTTCCACCTTGGCTTTTTCGACCATGGCAGACAAACCTTCGGCTTCGTAAGTATAATTCAGACGAAATCCGTCTTCCATATCAATCAGCCCGTCGCGAACCGTTATACTGTCGTCATTCTCATTCAGGATCTGCGTTTGGGAACTGCGTAAAACAATTTCGTCAAAACCAAGACTCTTTAGCGTATCATAACCTTGCGCCGCGCGTGGCTCTTCCGGTTGTTTTAAGAAAGAAAAGCGGAAAGGTTTGCCGACTTGGGTGATGGTTGTCACCCCGCCTTTTTCAACCGCTTTACCTTCAAATCCTTCAAAACTCGCTTTGATAAAATCATTTGTAAAACTGCCTTGTCCGACAGCGAGCGTGTCATAGGGCTTAGCGTAAAGATTCATCTGGCCAAGAAGTTGACCCAGACCGAGATTGGGGCCCGTCGGGGACATGTCTTGATAGGCATCCATATTCAAACCGCGGGCGGATCCGCCTTCGAATACAAGTTTCGAGGTCGTTTGGTTTTGGCCAGTCAGGGTGAAATCAACCTTGCCGATTTTTCCATCCGCGAGGCGATTTTCTTCGTCAACACCCCAGACAATATGACTAATATTTCCGTTGGCCTCTTCGCCGCTCACTTTGATATCATCAATAGAGATGGCTCCGAAACTCACGGTTTCGTCGTCATCGATTTTTGACTCCAACTCATCCAAACCTTCTCCGCTTTGCAGGGCTTTAATAATCGCTTGCGCCATTTTCGGGCTTGGGCGCGCCACGCTCATAGCGCCAATGTCCAAATTAACATCTTCTCCTTTAATAATCATGTCTTTGAAGTTCGCCCGATCAAAACTGGCCTCATCGTCAACCATGTGGACCCCGAATAATTCTGCCGTGCCAATAGTAAGACTACCATCTTCGGTTTCTGAGGTGACATCCGTGTAAACGTAATTCCCGTTCTGACCCTGCCGGCTTTCCCAACTCATCACACCTTTTGTGTCTAGCCTCAGAGCTTTCAAAGCTCGGCTTGCTTCGGCGTCAGTCACATCGCGCTCAGCCACATCGAAATATTGAGCGAACACTTTTTCATCGGGCGCTGAAAGACCTAGCGGTGCAGCTTCCGCTGAAATTTGTGCGCTCTCCCCCTTGTCCTTTGGTGAACACGCCCCCAAAACTAAGCTAATAGAGGCCAAGCCAAGCGCCGCAGTGCCAAGAAGGGATTTTCGTAAAGTCGTCATGGGTCGTGTCCATTCACATTTAGGGTCGGCGGGTCAAAAAGCCCGACAATGGCTGTCTGGTAGCATGCCGGACGCGCCGTCAAAAGAAGCTTTTCCCTTACGGGATAGCCATGATCCTCGTATTCTATACGTATTGAGCGATAGAGCCCGGCGCATCTCTTTAAAGGTCAAGACATCGGAACGCGAAGTTCATGTTGTGGTTCCCGGAGCACGGCATTTCAAAGCAGCCCAGAAATTCGCCTTACAGCAGGCGGACTGGATAGATGTTCAGCTCGAAACCCTGCCGCCACCTCAACCCTTTTTGCCAGGAGAGACTATTCTTTATCGCGGCCTACCTTACCGCCTGATAAAACCGGATGGGCGGGGTCGCGCTCGTATAGACAATGTCATGCGTAAAATTGTCGTGCCCTCACCGGATTTGGAAAGCTTCCCTGGACGGGTCAGACGTTTTCTCATTCGCGAAGCCAGAGAAGAGCTCGAAGCCGCAACCCATCATTATGCTGAGAAACTTGGCAAGAGGGTTGGCAAAGTCAGCGTGCGCGATACCTCTTCGCGTTGGGGCTCTTGCATCACTCGCAAAGGCGAAGGCCATATCAGCTATAGCTGGCGCCTCATCTGCGCTCCCGCTTACGTCCTGGATTATGTCGCCGCCCATGAATGCGCACATCTGGTGGAAGCGAACCATTCTCAAGCATTTTGGGATGTATGCGGATCGATAAATGATGATGTGAAAAAATCTAAAAAATGGCTCAATGTGAACGGTGCGCATTTACACGCCGTCGGCGCAGAATTTTAAGCTTCCTTTGTTTATTACAGACATTTCTCAGAATATTGCGAAGGATTTTTAAGCCTCACCCGTTTATGTCGTGAAGATGAAATTTCACGGCATAATAGGCTTTTTCACATGACCAACGGTTCTCGCTCTGCAACTAACTCCGCCGGGCTTATGTGCTTGATCTTGGCTTTATCCGGGCCAACCTTCTTCTGGCCGGTGGCTGCCCACGCTCAAACTGACACAGAGGTCGAAACAGCGCCCGACGAAACTTTTGTGGATGACCTTTTTGTCGAAGATGAGATCATCGTAACGGGTACCCGTCAGCAATTCTCAACAGTAGATGACATAACGCCGGATGTTCAATTTGGAGCAAGTGATATCCGGGCGCTCGGAACAACAGATATCGGGGAATTGATTGAGGCCATCAATGCTGAAATCGGCTCCGACTCCTCTGAGCCTCCTATCATCTTATTAAATGGCCGCCCGATCCAAAGTCGTAGGCAGATCAGGAGCTTCCCCTCTGAAGCCATTCGCCGGGTCGATGTGCTGCCCCCTGACGCCTCCCTTAAATTCTCTTCCAGTCCCAACCGACGGGTTTTGAACTTTGTTCTGCGAAATCGATTTAATGCCCTGACGGCTGAATTAGAGGGAGGAACGTCAACTGAAGGTGGTCGCAACTCCGGCAAGGCCAGCGCAAATTATTTGAAAATAATTGATGAGACGCGGCTCTCTCTTGATCTCAGTTATGAAGTTACAAACAATCTCGGCGAAACAGAAAGGAATATTTCGTTTAGCGATGACGACAGACCATTTTCATACGCTGGAACGCTCATAGCTCAGGACGGAATGTCCGAACTTGATACCGGACTTTCCGGCCTAGCTGGGCAACCTGTATTTTCGGCCCTCATTCCGCGTCCGCTTCCGAGCCGCGCTCTTTTATTAGAGGATTTCCTCCCCGGCGCAAATCAAACAGGCCCGGTTGATACGCGACTTTTTCGGGACCTTCTTCCTGAAACGGAAGCGCTCTCTATAGGGGGAAGTTACTTTCGCCCTATCGGGGAAAGGCTGTCCGTGACAGCTGGATTTAATACAGACTTCACCCAGTCTGACAGTCGGCGGGGGTTAATTAGCTCCAGCTTTATCATTCCTAGTGACAACACCTTCTCCCCTTTCGAAAATGACGTCACACTCTTTCGATTTGGGGACCCCATTTTACAGAAAAGTGAAACCTCTGACTTGGGGGCGACGATCAGCGTCTTTGGAGACTACCCGGGCTGGCGTTGGTCAATTGAAAGCGCTTACTCCAAAGCTTCCGGCAAAACAGAAACAAACCGCTCCCTCAGTATTGACCCTTTGCAAAACCGGATCACGGCCAATGAAACCGACCTTAATCCCTTTGCCAAGTTTTCTCTCTCCGATCTATCCCTAAGCGAGCGAGAGCAGGAAAATATCAATCTCAAAGGAAGGCTCAACGGAGATGTTCTCGCTCTGCCCGCAGGAGACATGACGGGATCGATCGGAGTTGAATTTACGGCGACAGATCTTGACTCGACCACCCGATTTGAAGCTGCGCAAACAGATATAAACCTCTCGCGCCACGTCACTGAACTTAGCGCAGAAACAAATATCCCGTTATTTGGGTCAGGCGGCGGCCGGGGGGAGCGGGGAGGTAATTTATCACTTCGCCTGAACGGAGCGTTGAGCGATGTCGAGTCTGTGGGAACTCTAGAAAGTTACGGCACAGGATTGCGCTGGGATGTGAGCAATAATATTTCTCTTGAAGGGTCACTTGACCAAACTCAAAACGCTCCGAGCCTTTCAAATATTGGCAATCCAATCATTGTTGAGAATAATGTTCGTTTCACAGACTTTGATACCAGTCAGCCCGTTATAATTGATAGAATTACGGGCGGAAATCCAAACCTCTTACCTGAAGAGCAACGTGATATTCGGCTCTCTGGGCGATATAGTGCTAGTCGGGAATTACAGTTCAACACGCGATACCTCTCTCGCAGAACCCGGAACTCTATCACCTCGTTTCCTTTTTTAACGCCGCAGCTTGCCGAGGCTTTCCCGGACCGGCTTACACGGGATAGTTTGGGTAATCTTCTCAGTTTGGATGCCCGCCCCGTTAATGCTTTTCAGGTCGATGAAGAATCTCTTCGAACCGGGTTCAACTGGCGGAAAAGATTTGGCTCGTCTCAAGAGGGAGAAGGCAATGCTTCCTCACGACGAGGAGAAAGACCTCCGAATAGAGGCGCGGGCGGGACAAGAGGCGGCGGTCGAGGCGGAGATCGTAGTTCAACTCAATTGGGACTTTCTGTCTATCATACATTTCGCCTGACAGATGAGTTTAGGTTCAGCGAGAACGGCGCCATCTTTGATCTGTTAGGCGGGGCGGGCCTAAGGCAACAGGGCGGAGAAGCCAAGCATGAGGTCGAAACACGGCTAAGTTTCAGGCACAAAAATATGGGAAGCCGTCTGTCCCTGACTTATCAAAGCGGAACAGAGCTTTCGGCGGGAAACTCGGACTTCGGCAATCTTTATTTCGCGCCTCTCGCGAAAGCAGATCTAAGGCTTTATTATGACCTTGGCCGGACATCCGACGGACGTCCGGTCAGCCGGGAAAGCTGGAGGCGAAATCTTCGGCTCTCTCTGGATATCGATAACCTCACCAACTCAAAACAATCTGTCACTGACGCGTCGGGACAGGTGCCATTTGGATATGAAAAAGATGCGCTCGACCCCTTAGGGCGAACCGTTATGTTTTCCATCCGAAAGCTGTTTAGCACTGCCCCTGCCAGGCGGGGTCAGGATTGAGCTTTATCCACGTTGGAAAATCAGGCCGTCCTTGGCTTCGAATTCGATAGAATTAGAACAGTCTGTTTCGCCGCTTTTGCAAGTCAGGTTCGGAGCTGTAATCACGCTTAGCTCTTCGCACTGGCGGGTCGGGAATAACAGGCGCGCCGTATTTGTCTCGCCGGGGGCAACATTTTGCGCAAACATATTTCCGCTGTCATCCTGACCTGATCCCGTAATTGTGAATTCCATCATTGAAATGGTTGCCTCTGTCTCTGTACCATTCGTGATTGTTATCGGCAATATACAGGCATTCGGCTCGCTGACTTTAGGCAAGGAGGAAACAACAATCCGTCCGTCCCTTACGAGAGAACTTTCTGAGGTTGTGTCGGCCTCTTGAGAAAGAGCGTCCTGGGTTTCTGATTCCGAAACCGTATCTCCACAAGCCACAAGCAATGCGGTCGCCGCAAGAGCGCAAACAGCCAAGAAAGATAAATATTTAAATCGCATGATAAATCCTGATTATTTAAACGGGTATACCTTCTTTTTCACAGAACTTTTCCACAATGTCCCGTAAAGAGGAAAGGCGTGTATTTATATTGAGGTGAGGCTCTATCTCAGCGCGTAGCTTTTCTGCATTCAGCGCCAGAAGCGCAGATTTAACCGGGCCGATCCCCGTCACTGGCATGGAAAGGGTCTCATAGCCTAAAGCGACAAGACAAGCTGCCTCTAAGGGTCGTCCGGCGATTTCTCCGCAGACACTTACAGGCGTGTTGTTCACCTTGCATCCCGTGGCGATGAATTTGAGAATAGAGAGCGCCGCCGGATGAAGCGGATCATACCTATCTGAAACCCGGGAATTATCTCGGTCAGCGGCAAAGAAAAACTGCATCAGGTCATTGGCCCCAACACTGACAAAATCAGCATGATCGCATACAGCATTGACCTGCCAAGCCAAAGACGGCGTTTCCAGCATAACGCCGATTTCAATTTTCTTGGGTAGCTCAAGAGCTAAGTTTTTAGCCCGCTCGACTTCGCGGTTCAGCAAAGTCCTCGCCGCAATCATTTCATCCACAGTCGTGACCATGGGGAACATGACCCGCAAATGCCTGCCAGCTCCGGCCGACACAAGCGCGCGTAATTGATAGCGCATCAATCCCGGACGGTCCAAAGCGATCCGAATGGATCGCCACCCCATAGCCGGGTTTTCTTCCGGCACGGGATCCATATAGGGTAAAATTTTATCCGACCCTAAATCCAGCGTTCGGAATGTGACCGGACGGTCACCGGCGGCTTCCATAGCTTGCCGATATAGCTTCGTCTGCTCTTTCAGCTTGGGCATGAAATCACTCACCATAAACTGGAATTCGGTGCGGAATAATCCGATACCGTCCGCCCCTGAAAGGTCCATTTGAGGTAAATCAACAAGAAGGCCCGCATTTAATTGCAGAGAAATATTTAGCCCGTCTTTTGTTTTCGCAGGCTTTAGCCGAAGAGCGGCATAGGCTTTGGCCATTTCTCCGCGCACCGTCTGGCGAAGCTCGAATCCGTAAATTTGCGACTCCAGAGGACGTATGTGCACGACCCCGGTTTCACCGTCGACAAGAACGTCATCACCCGTTTCGATTAAATCTAAAACGCCTTCGGCGCCCCCCACAAGCGGGATCCCCAACGCCCGGCAAATGATAGAGGTATGAGAGCTTGCCGCGCCTTCTTCCAACACAATGCCGCGTAACTTTGTCCTGTCATAATCCAGCAGTTCAGCCGGACCGATTTCCCGGGCAAAAATGACAGCATCATCAGAAATGTTTTTATTTCCTGGCATTAAAGCTTCGCCCGACAATGCCCTTAGAAGTCGATTGGCGAGGTCTTCCAAATCATGCAGACGGGCCCGTAAATAGGAATCCCGGGATTTCATTAAACGCGCACGATGCTCGTTGCGGACACGTTCGACCGCAGCCTCTGCTTTCAATCCGGAATGAACGGCTTCGCGCAGACGCCCGACCCATTTGCGGTCATAGGCAAACATGCGGTATGTCTCATATATTTCTTTTGACGCTCTGGAAATGCCCGCCGCTTCACCAGACACCATATTATCAACAGAGGCGCGAAGTTTTTTTATGCCCTCTTCCAGTCGGATTTCCTCTGCAGCAATATTTTCTGATAACAAATTAGAGGGCGGAACGGGCGGAAGGTGAAGATAAGCGTGTCCCTGCGCAAGGCCGTCGGCAAAAGCTTTTCCTTTTAAGGTTTCCGGCTTCGTCGCAGCCAGTGTAATACCTTTCAACGCCGCTTTTTTCCCCCCGATGCGTTCATCATCTACAATGATTTCACCGATCACCATGGCAACGGTTAAGAGGTCTTCGACTTCTTCCTCGTTAAAACTTCGCGCATCTTCGGACTGAACCACCAAAACCCCGAGAACGCGGCTGCCGCGTAAGACGGGCACGCCAAGAAAGGAACGGAACGGATCTTCCGCTGTTTCAGGACGATAAGAAAAGAGCGGATGGCTGGGCGCATCAGCTAAATTAAGAGGGCGAGCTGTCAAACAAACATGGCCCACCAAGCCCTCACCGGGCTTCAAACGGGTTCTATGAACGGCTGATTTTTTCAAGCCCTTCGTCGCCGATAATTCCAGCTCGTCGCCTTTTCGAAGCAGATAGACCGAGGCCACTTTGACCTGCATGGCGGCGGAAATTGCCGTGACAAACCCGTCCAATCGGCCCTGAACCGATTCGGTTCCGGCCATCGCCGCGCGTATCGCCCGCATGAGTTTTGGCGGGTTCGTTATTATATTGGGTTCAACACTCACAACTCTTCTATAGCAAAGAAATCGAAGATTGCTCTAACTGAATTTATGAATTCCGGTTAATCAGAGATTCTTAAAGTCTTCGGGCAAGCTATTCCGCTTCTTGGGGAACAATTATAAGGCGGCCGGCAGAGACATCCACTTTCGGCGTAGCGGCCTTGGTGAAAGGGTGAAAAAAGCTGGCAGGCATTTTTTTGGTTTTCTTATCCATAGGCGGAGCAATTTCCAGCATATCGCCAGCCCCGAATTGATGAACGGCCACGACCTGCCCTATGCGTTTTCCCTCTTTTGACTTCACGTCCAGTCCCACGAGGTCGGAATAGTAGAAATCATCTTCTTCAGGCGCAGGAAGCATATCGCGAAATACGAAAAGTTTTGTTGATTTCAAAGCATCTGCCGCTTCGGGAGTTGAAACTTCGGGCGCCGTAACCGCCACAAAATTCTTCATCACGCGGTGGCTTTTCGGCGAAAGAACCACCTCCCCCGTTGCATTCAATAAAGGCCCATATGCGACGCAGTTCTCAGGCGTCTCGGTGAAAGGTTTGAGCTTCACCTCCCCTTTTACGCCAAAGGCGCCTGCAATCGCGGCGACACAAACGAGGTTATCAGACACATGTTCAGTCATGGTTATTAAAAAAGCCTTTTAAGTGCCGGCTCGAAACAAGGGTTTGTAACAATCTTTAAGCTAGCCCTTGGTCACTTTTCCATAAACCAGCAAGAGAATGATAGAACCGACCACAGCGCCTATAAAGCCTGCGGGCTCTCCGACTTCATATATGCCGAGCAGACGCCCAAGGTAAGCGGCAAGTAAAGCGCCCAAAATTCCGACTATCGTTGTCATGATAAGGCCGCCCGGACGTGTTTTTCCGGGAATAAGGAATCGCGCGACAACCCCCGCCAAAAACCCAATGATTATCGTTCCGAAAAACCCCATAATACTCTCCATTATTTATGGGAGTCTTATGGGGTGATTTTTGGGCCCTGTCTATCGCGACAAAAAATTAGCTGTTTATACCTTAAACGGCTTTTTTAATTGCTTCGACAAGATCCGTTTTCTCCCAGGAGAAATGGCCCTCTTCAGTCGGGGTGCGGCCGAAGTGACCATAGGCTGAGGTTGGTGCGTAAATTGCCTGATTGAGGTTTAGATGAGAGCGAATACCGCGAGGTGTTAAAGACATTAACTTCGGCAGTACGTCTTCCAAGCGCTCGGCAAGAGCAGAATGTTTCCCGTCCAGCTCTACGTAAATGGAAGTTGGTTCTGATACACCAATCGCATAGGAAAGCTGAATGTTTGCCCAGTCCACAAGACCGGACGCAACAATGTTTTTCGCAAGGTAGCGAGACGCATAGGCTGCAGAGCGGTCAACCTTGGTTGGGTCTTTACCAGAGAAAGCGCCGCCGCCGTGAGGCGCCATTCCGCCATAGGTGTCGACGATGATTTTACGTCCTGTCAGTCCGGCATCTCCGTCCGGGCCGCCAATCACAAATTTACCGGTTGGGTTAATATGGAAAATTGTTTTATCCGTGATCCAGCCTTCCGGCATAACGTCGCGAATATAAGGCATCACAATGTCAGACACATCGGCAGAGGTCAGACCTTCTTTATGTTGAGTCGATAGCACAATCGCTGATACGCCGACCGGTCTACCATTTTCATATTTGACCGTGACCTGTGACTTTGCATCAGGTTCCAGTCCGGATTCTTTGCCGGAATGGCGAACTTCCGCCAGGCGGTGCAGAATTTTATGACTGTAATAAACCGGGGCAGGCATCAGCGCTTCCGGGACTTCATTTGAAGCATAGCCAAACATGATGCCTTGGTCGCCCGCGCCTTCTTCGGTGTGAAGGCCGGTGCCTTCATCTACACCCGCCGCAATATCGACGGATTGAGCATGCAGCAGAACCTCGACGTCAGCGTGAGCATGGTGGAAGCCGGATTGCTCATAGCCAATATCTTTAATGGCGGCTCGCGCGACGGCTTCAACATCCTCTTTAGACACATCCATACCGCGGGTTTCACCTGCAATCACCACCTTATTCGTGGTTGTGAGCGTCTCGGCGGCAACGCGGACCTCCCATGGGGACATGCCGGCTGCGATAGATCTGCGGAAATATAGATCAACAATTTCGTCCGAAATACGGTCTGCCACCTTATCGGGATGACCTTCGGAAACGGATTCAGACGTGAAGTGGTAAGTTTTACGGGCCATTTTGGGCACCTTTCAGATTTTAAGGCTCTTCGCTTTTTATTATTATTAAGAGGCTTTTAGAGGGAAGCTGGATTTTAAAGTGTGAAACGGGGCGATATCGCCCCGCCATGTAATATAAATATGTCGCCTAATAACGGTAATGTTCCGGCTTATAAGGGCCATCTTTCGAAACGCCGATATAGTCGGCTTGCTCTTTGGACATTTCTGTTAATTTCACGCCAATTTTTTCGAGGTGAAGACGGGCCACTTTTTCATCAAGATGCTTTGGCAGCATATAGACTTTGTTTTCATATTTACGCTCGGAGGCTTTGGAATCTTCCCAAAGTTCCATCTGCGCCAGAACCTGATTTGTAAACGAAGCTGACATCACGAAGGACGGATGACCCGTCGCATTACCGAGGTTGAGCAAACGGCCTTGAGATAAAAGGATCATACGGTTTCCCTTAGGAAATGTGATCATATCGACTTGGTCTTTAATGTTTGTCCATTGCAGGTTCTTCAATGACGCAACCTGAATTTCATTGTCAAAGTGACCAATATTGCCAACAATGGCCATATCTTTCATCTCGCGCATATGCTCAAGACGAATAACATCCTTATTGCCTGTCGTCGTAACAAAGATATCAGCCGTGGAAAGCGTATCTTCGAGGGTTGTGACCTCAAATCCGTCCATTGCAGCTTGGAGTGCGCAGATTGGGTCAATTTCAGTGACCTTCACACGGGCGCCTGCGCCGCGAAGAGACGCCGCAGAGCCTTTACCGACATCGCCATAGCCCATAACGACAGCTGTTTTCCCAGCCATCATTGTATCTGTGGCGCGGCGGATACCGTCCACGAGAGATTCTTTACAGCCATACTTGTTGTCGAATTTAGACTTGGTGACCGAGTCGTTTACGTTGATGGCCGGGAAAGGCAATTGACCCTTTTCAAACAATTCATAAAGGCGGTGAACACCTGTTGTTGTTTCCTCGGAGACACCAACAATCTGATCACGCATTTTTGTAAACCAGCCCGGGCTGGCTTCCAGGCGTTTTTTGATTTGGGCAAAGACAGCGGCTTCTTCTTCGGACTCTGGCTCGCCTTCAATAAGGTTTGTTTCGCCGGCTTCGACCCGAGCGCCCATCAAAATGTAAAGCGTTGCGTCGCCGCCATCATCCAGAATGATGTTCGGACCCTCTTCGAAAAGGAAGGATTTATCAAGATAGTCCCAATGCTCTTCCAGTGTCTGACCTTTAATAGCAAAGACCGGGATGCCTGCGGCAGCAATAGCGGCGGCGGCGTGGTCTTGGGTTGAGTAAATATTGCAAGACGCCCAACGGACATCGGCGCCTAAGGCCGTCAGGGTTTCAATCAGGACAGCCGTTTGGATTGTCATATGAAGAGAGCCGACAATACGGGCACCTTTTAAAGGTTGCTTGGCGCCAAACTCTTCACGCAAAGCCATCAGGCCAGGCATTTCAGTTTCGGCGATGTCCAGCTCTTTACGGCCATATTCAGCCTGGCTGATGTCTTTGACGATGTAATCAGACTTGCTCATATCAATATCGCCTCTCTGGCGCCTCTTTGGGAAAAGTTAAGGTTTGGAGGGCCATTAGTCTGAAAGCGGCACAACGTCAACTGCATATAACGTTTTCTTTATATGATTTCACTATTATCGGCCTCCCTAAGTTTTCCCTTGAATTTGATTCAGGACAGGTCAGTCTTCAAACCCTATAACAAGCCATCAAAAGTAGAGCGGTCCGATTCCAAAATTCTCTGTTATTATTGTAAACTACAACGCCGGAGACTGGCTGGCGCAAAGCGTCGCCTCGGTCGCCGCGCAGACGACGACAGATTTTGAGTGTTTTATTGTTGATAATGGATCGACGGATAATTCTTTCACCTCTCTGCCAGAATTGGATGAACGGTTCACGCTTTTGCCACAAGGCGAAAATACGGGATTTGCCAAGGGCAATAACATTGCCGCCCGTCAAGCCAAAGGAGAGTGGCTCGCGCTCTTAAATCCGGATGCGTTTGCCCAGACCGACTGGTTGGAAAAACTGGAGAATGTCAGCGTGAACTATCCTGAAGCCACCATGATCGGCAGCACACAATATATGGCGCTGGAGGCGGAAGTCTTTGACGGCTTAGGGGACGAATACCATGTATTTGGTCTGGCTTGGCGGGCAGGATTTGGTCATCCCGCTGAGTCTGTCTCTGATCGCGAGTGTTTTGGCCCTTGCGGAGCCGGAGCTGTCTATCACCGCGAAACCTTCCTGAGACTTGGCGGCTTTGATGAGACGTTTTTCTGCTACCATGAAGATGTCGATATTGCTTTTCGGATGCGCCTTGACGGCGGCCTGTGTGTGCAAAGCGCCAAGGCAAAAATAGACCATGTCAGTAGCGGCATTTCAGGACGTGCCTCTGATTTCGCGGTTTATTACGGCACGCGAAACCGAATCTGGACTTTTGTTAAGAACATGCCCCTGCCCTTACTCATTTTCTTGGGGCCCGCCCATATCGCGACAAATTTATTTGTTCTATTGTGGTCAGCCTTTCGACAGGGGCGTTTCCAGCCAACCTTTCGCGGAATGCGAGATGGGTTTTTCAAGCGCCCCAAATCCGAGCAAACTAAAGCCGTACGCAAAATCGGACTTGCAAAACTTTTGCGAAGCTTTGGTTGGTCCCCGTTAAAAGTCTTGAAACGCGCCCCTGTAAAGACCAAAAGTCTCGGCACTTAAACAAGTCTCACGGAACTATTATGACTCGGAAGCCTTCTCCTGCCATAGCGTCAAACACGATTGAATTTGAAACGCAGCCTCTCGTTAAACCGACCGGTTTTCGCGAATATGATGCGCGTTGGTGGTTTGGATTGCCTTCTGAGGAGAAGCCTTCAGAACTTAATCTCTATGGA
Source organism: uncultured Hyphomonadaceae bacterium (assembly GCA_913058335.1). Taxonomy (GTDB): domain Bacteria; phylum Pseudomonadota; class Alphaproteobacteria; order Caulobacterales; family Maricaulaceae; genus Litorimonas. Next base: position 66,488 of record CAJXPX010000004.1, on the reverse strand, counting down.
GTTCAGGCCCTTGGAGAAGGCTTGGGGACTTTAATGTTTGAACGCGGGGTCGATCCGAAAATCGCGGTCGGTCATGATTTCCGTCATTACTCTCTTGGAATTAAACAAGCGCTTATGCTCGGTCTCGTGAATGCAGGCATTGAAGTTTTGGATATCGGTCTCGCTTTGTCCCCTATGGCCTATTTCGCTCAGTTTCATCTGGACGCCGCCGGGGTCGCTATGGTCACGGCCAGCCATAACAAAAATGGCTGGACAGGCGTGAAAATGGGGATTGAAGCCCCTCTGACGTTCGGTCCGGATGAAATGTCCCGTCTGAAAGACATAGTTTTAAATGCCGAGTCCAAGCCTCGCGCGGGGGGGGGCTATAAATATGTCGACGGCGTCAGAGACGCCTATATCAAAGACCTGACCAAAGGCATCAAACTCAAAAAAAGACTCAAGGTCGTCGCGGCGTGCGGAAATGGCACAGCAGGCGCTTTTGCCGAGGAGGTTTTGGCTGCGATAGGCGCGGAGGTTGTGCCCGTTGAGTGCGAGCTTGATTATACATTCCCTAACTACAACCCAAACCCCGAAGATATGAAAATGCTTCACGCTATGGCTGACGCCGTCAAGGCGAACGACGCCGATGTCGGGCTGGGCTTTGATGGCGATGGCGACCGATGCGGCGTGGTCGATAATGAGGGGGAAGAAATTTTTGCCGATAAAGTCGGCGTGATGCTCGCGCGTGACCTCTCTGCAATCCATAAAGACGCGCAATTCGTCGTCGATGTGAAGTCCACCGGATTATATAACACCGATCCCGTCTTAATCGAAAATGGCGCAAAGACGGACTATTACAAAACCGGTCATTCCTACATTAAACGCCGCGTCTATGACCTCGACGCCTTGGTGGGATTTGAAAAATCAGGACATTATTTCTTCAACGCCCCCATCGGGCGCGGTTATGATGACGGCCTCGTCAGCGCCATCGCCATTTTGCAAATGCTCGACCGTAATCCTGAGAAGTCCATGGCGGATCTCCGCCGCGATCTTCCCCTGACATGGGGCAGCCCGACCATGTCGCCTTATTGCGCTGATGAAGAAAAATACGCCGTGATAGGTAAAATCATTGCCGAGGCGCAAGAAGACGCCAAGGCCGGGGAGACTATTCTAGGGCAGAAAATCGTCAATGTGAATACGGTCAATGGCGTTCGCCTGACACTGGAAGACGGAACATGGGGCCTGATGAGGGCCAGCTCTAACACCCCAAATCTGGTCGTTGTCGTTGAAAGCCCGGCATCCAAAGAAAATATGATCGGCATGTTTCGCGACATTGAGCGCCGCCTCGCCAAGCATCCTGAAATCGGCGAGTTTGATCAGAAGATATAAGTTAGTAAACTCATGACAAAACCCTTCACAAAGCTTCCGACCCGGCGCGGCATATTAGGCGGCTTGGCCGGCGGATCAGTTGCCGCCTGTTCCGACACAAAGAGAACCCCTTTCACAGCACGGAGCGAAACGCGTACAGGCAGATTTTCTCACGGCATTGCCTCCGGTGATCCGTTTACGACCTCCATCATGCTCTGGACCCGGATCACTCCGGAGGAAAAAGGCGATATTTCCGTTATATGGGAGATTTCAAAGAGTGAAGATTTTGCTTCAATTACCTCCAAGGGAGAAATAAAAACTGGCCTCGTTAAAGATTACACGGTCAAAGTCGAAGCCACAGGCCTCAAACCCGGCCAATGGTATTTTTACCGCTTTCGATCCAAGGGCGCTGTCTCTCCTATCGGGCGCACGAGAACCTTGCCGGACGGGCCAACGGAAGAAGCTCGCTTCGCCATTGTCTCCTGCGCCAACTGGCAGCACGGCTATTTTAATGTCTATGATCACATTGCACGTGAAGCCAAAAAAAATCCCTTTGACGCCCTCATTCATCTCGGGGATTATTATTATGAATATGCAGCCGACCCTTCACCTCTCTTGGCAGACCGTATTCACGACCCAAAAAATGAAATCATTGCCTTAGACGATTATCGACGGCGTCACGCACAGTATCGCTCTGATCCAAATTTACAGGATGCCACAGCTCAGATGCCTATGATCGCCGTTTGGGATGATCATGAAACGTCCAATGACAGTTGGAAAGGCGGAGCAGAAAACCATAATGAAGGGGAAGGGAATTGGGCAGATAGAAAAGAAGCCGCGCTACGCGCTTATTACGAATGGATGCCGCTCCGCGAACCAAAACTTGGCAGCTCTCGCTCCGATATTTACAGGGCATTTGAATGGGGCGACCTCGCCAGTCTCGTCTGTGTCGAAACCCGCCTTACCGCGCGGGCTGAACAAATTGTCGTTGAGAATTATCTCGACGAAATTACCGCCCCCGGCGGCGCGGATAAGTTCAAAAAAGACAGGCTTTATGATCCCAGCCGGGAAATGTTCGGCGCCGATCAACAAAATTTTATTATCGACACTTTTAAAGAGTCCAAACAGGCCGGAAAACCTTGGAGATTCCTCGTCAATCAAGTCATAATGGGACGTTTGTTAACCCCGGATTTTACGCCTTATATTGACGAAGCGTCGCTTGTAAAAATTGAAAAAGACTGGGCCGGGGTTCGGGCCTTTTTGACATTGTCGAAATATTCCTTGCCCGTCTATCCAGACAGCTGGGACGGATACCCGGTCGCACGTGAAAATTTCTACCAGGCTTTATCTAATGCCGACGTTAATGATATGGTCGTCCTGACTGGAGACGCGCATGAATTTTGGGTCAATGAGCTAAAATCTGAAAATCAAGACAATAAATACGGGATTGAATTAGTGACGTCTTCCGTCTCGTCTCAGACCCTGCTTGCTTATCTTGGGGATGCCACGGCAGATCATAATTTGCTGCTCACGCAATCGAATGCCGATGCACGTTATTATAATGCTCTTGTCAGTGGTTATCTTGATCTAAGCGTGAGCCGAAAAAACATCAAAGCCCGCATGGTCGGCGTCAGCACGGTACTCAGCCGGGACTATGAAGCCTTTGAAGCCGCGGCCTTTACACTGCGCAAGAGCGGCAACACTGTTAAAGTAGGATCTCCCAAAGGATTAAATCTCAAACAACGCGCCTTGTTTCACGGATTAGGGTAATCCTGTTCGCTCCGGCGGGCATAAAAGTCCCGCTTGATATCTTCGGATGTTTGCCGCGATCCATCATGAGAATATCCCGGGGGGCCAAAAATATAGCCAAGCCTCTGGCGAAGAGTAAGGTCTTTTCCGGCCGCATCTTTGAAGACATTTCCCCACTCGACAAAAGCGATTTTGACCGGGTTGAATGTCTCAATCGGCTTGACCACACCATAAGCGATTTTGACGTTATCCTGCTCGCCGACAAAGGTGCCAAATAATTTGTCCCAAATGATAAATATTCCAGCATAATTCATATCAAGATATTGAGGATTCGTTCCGTGATGGACGCGGTGGTGGCTAGGCGTATTGAAAATTGCCTCAAACCAATTTGGCATTTTATGGATCGACTCTGTATGAATCCAGAATTGGTAGAGCAGGTTCAAACTGGCGACAAACCCAATCAAAAGAGGATGAAAACCAAGCAAGACTAAAGGAACCGACAGCAAAACATGCCCTGTAAAATGGTTATTCCAAGGCTGCCTTAGCGCTGTGGTGAGATTGTAGTGTTCCGAGCTGTGATGAACGACATGGGCGCTCCAGAACCAGCGCACTCGGTGGGCAATCCGGTGTTTCCAGTAATAAACGAAATCCTGCGCAACCAAAGCTAAAACTATTATCGGAAGGCTGTGTCCCAAATCAAATAATCGAAACCGCCACGCCAGAAGCAAGACGCCCAGACTCAAAAAGCCAAAAACCAAATCACTGGCGAGATTCCCAACCCCCATTGTCATGGAGGCAAAAGCATCCCGCATATTGTACCGACCGGCCCATTTTTTGCGATGTACAAAAAACCATTCCAGAGCGACGCTCACGACAAAAAGAGGCGCGGCCCACGCCAATATCATCGGAAAACTGAGGTCAGCGTCAGGCATGTGTTAATAAGAGGCTTTCATGCGAAAAAGTCAAAATGGCGCTATGACGCAGGGGGTCTCTTCCCTATAGACACATTTAACACACTAAGAGCATAAATAGAAGGAAAGAGCATATGCGTGTTGTGATGGTAGGTACGGGCTATGTTGGCTTGGTGTCCGGTGTTTGTTTTGCAGACTTCGGCCATGAGGTGATCTGTGTCGACAAAGATCCTAAGAAAATAGACACACTCAATGAAGGCGGCATTCCGATTTATGAGCCAGGCCTTGATAGTCTGGTTGCCAAAAATGTCCGGGCCAAGCGACTGTCTTTTACGACAAACTTATCCGAAGCTATGGTCGGGGCAGATGCTGTCTTTATCGGCGTGGGAACGCCTTCAAGACGCGGCGATGGACATGCTGACCTGACTTACGTCTATGCCGCCGCCGAAGAAATTGCTCAGAATATTGCGGCCGGAGATTCCGAATTTACGGTTGTCGTGACGAAATCAACCGTTCCCGTCGGAACGGGGGATGAAGTTGAAGCCATTATAGCCAAGCACGTTAAGTCCGAGCGTTACGCTGTCGCCTCAAATCCAGAATTTCTCCGGGAAGGCGCCGCGATTGATGATTTCAAACGTCCGGACAGAGTTGTAGTCGGGACAGAAAACGAACGCGCAAAATCCTTAATGCGCGCTCTTTACCGTCCCCTCTTCATTAATGAGACCCCTATTTTATTCACGAGCCGCCGCACGTCTGAGCTTATCAAATATGCAGGCAATGCGTTTTTGGCGACCAAGATTACCTTCATTAATGAAATGGCAGATCTCTGCGAGGCCGTAGGCGCCAATGTGCAAGAAGTCGCGCGCGGGATTGGATTGGACAAACGTATCGGTTCCAAATTCCTCCATGCCGGCCCAGGTTATGGGGGATCTTGTTTCCCAAAAGATACTTTAGCGCTGACCCAAACCGCGACCGAGGCCGGAACGCCTGTTACCATCGTCCAAGCCGTGATCGACGCGAATGAGAAACGTAAATTCAACATGGCCGATAAAGTCATAAAAACGATGGACGGAGATGTTTCCGGCAAAACCATTGCGGTTCTGGGGCTCGCTTTTAAACCAAATACGGATGACATGCGCGACGCGCCGTCTTTAACAATCATTCCAAAACTGCAAGATGGCGGAGCAACCATTCGCGCCTATGACCCGGAAGCCATGAAAGAGGCCAAGCATTTGTTCTCTGACGTGACTTACACCGAGGGCCCTTATGAAGCGATAGACGGCGCGGACGCTTTGGTCATCATTACGGAGTGGGACGAATTTAGAGCGCTGAATTTACAGCGGATTAAATCTCTGCTTAAAACGCCTATAATTATTGACCTTCGGAACATTTACCGTCCTGAAACAATGAAAATGCAGGGTTTCACCTATGCCAATATAGGCCGGCCCGTCTAGATTATAGGAAGCCGATTATGAGCCCTGACCAACCGCATAAACCCGTCAGAATTGCTGTTTTACCCGTTGCGGGGTTCGGCACGCGCGTTCTTCCTGCCACAAAGACTGTGCCAAAGGAAATGCTCCCGGTGGTGGACCGCCCTGCCCTTCAATATGTCGTGGATGAGGCCTTGGAAGCCGGAATTGAGCATTTCGTTTTCATTACCGGCCGTCAAAAAAGCGCCATAGAGGATTACTTCGACAGCGCTTACGAGCTTGAAGACGCACTGGAGCGGAAGCAGAAAAACGAAATTCTAGATGAGTTAAAATCAAAACAACCGCGCGAAGGCTCTATGAGTTTTGTCCGTCAACAGGCCGCCAAAGGTTTGGGGCATGCCGTCTGGTGTGCGCGTGACATTGTCGGCGACCAACCTTTTGCCGTTCTCCTTCCGGATGTTCTTGTGCAGTCCAAGCGAAGCTGCCTCGCTCAGATGATGGATGTCTATAATGAGATCGGCGGCAATATCATTGCGGTCGACGCCGTCCCGGAAGACCGGGTATCCAGCTACGGCGTTATCAAACCCAAATCCGGAGAAGATTACCGGTCAAAAAATCTTATCCAAATGGACGGTATGGTTGAAAAACCGGCGGAAAAAGATGCGCCGTCAAACCTTAAAATTACAGGACGCTATATTTTGCAACCTGAACTAATGAGTCTGCTGAAAGACCAAGAAGCAGGCGCAGGCGGGGAGATTCAGCTTACCGATGCCATGGCCCGGCTAATGGACGACCAGAGTTTTCACGCCTTTGTATATGAAGGTCAGGATTATGATTGCGGTAGTAAAATCGGCTATTTCGAAGCCGTAATGGCTTACGCTAAAATCCATCCGGAGATCAGTAAGCAAGCCAAAGCGATTATTAATCGCATGGCGGACTAACCCGGCATAATTTTAAGAGTTATAGTTTTCCTGATCCGATAAAAATTAACTTGCCAATTCGTTAAAACGGGAATCAAATAACGGTCTGAACAAAGAACGAGCAAGTCGGGATAAGCGAAGCTCTCGCCCAGACTAACGGCTTTGCATTAGGTTTTTTGTTACCGGAGACCAAATACAATGATGCTTATTCGTAGCTTTGTCGCGCCAAGCGGCATTGAAGGGGTTGGGGTGTTCGCTGCTGAGACTATTAAAACGGGCGACCTCATCTGGAAACTTGATACAAAATTCGACCGTCTGGTTGATGCCTCTCAAATGAAAGAGTTTCCACCTCACATGCAAGAATTCATGACTCGCTATGCTTATCCGTTACATGATCAGCCAGAAACACTGGTTCTGGAAGCCGATAATGGTCGTTTCATGAACCACTCGAAAAATCCTAATTCTGACTTCAAAGAAATCGTCGTCGGTTATGCGACCCGTGACATTCAGAAAGGCGAGGAAATTCTCTGCGATTATTCGGAATTTGATCCGTCACACGAATTACTTCCCTCTCTTCTGCCTTTAATGGCGAAAAAAGAACCTGTGCTCGCATAATATGTGGCGCCGCATCTCGCCGAAGGGCGGCGCTTTCCATTTCGGGAAGCGCCCAATGCGCAAAACATTGGCGAGGGCGGGAATTTGGAAAATATGAAATCCGAGGTTCGGCGTACGAACCTCTGGTGGAGCCTAGGGGAGTCGAACCCCTGACCTCTTGCATGCCATGCAAGCGCTCTACCAACTGAGCTAAGGCCCCTTTCAGGATAGGTTTGCGCCGTTTAATCTCCGGCACCGGAGCGGTCAAGACGGCAAATGCCGTCCTGCGGAATTTAATTCGTCAAAATGAGGGCTGACTAGATTTCAATCTCTTCCGGCTCATCATCTTCATCAGCATCGTCAGGCGGCGGCATTTCATTGTCGTCGTCATCGTCAGAGACAAGAGCGGCATCTTGATCTTCGTCTTCATCTTCGGAATAACCGTCATAGCCAGGCTTGTCATCATCATCATCCCCAGATGCACCACCGACAACGGCCATATCGTCTCCGTCAAGCTCTAGCTCTTTCGCGGCTTCTTCTTCTTCGTCGACATCATCCTCATCGACATCTTTTTTATCTTCATCATCCTCATCGTCGTCGTCATCGTCTTCGTTTTTAGATTCCGGGGCCAGTTGAGAGGACGGCAGGATGGGCGCCACAACAAATTGGTCCCAAGCGGTTTCCGTCGCACAGATCGGGCAAAGGGCCGGATCCTTACCGAGATCATAAAATTTTGCATCACATTCCGGGCAAACACGTTTGGTGCCTAAATCAACCTTCTTCGCCATAGGGTCGGTCCTTCCTCTTTCACAGAGTGTGGATTGCGCCGCTCTGCGATAAAAAATATTTTTGTTGCGTGGATGGATGGGCGTTGTAAAACCCGTCTCCCGCTGGTCAATCCGCGTCTTAGCGGCTCGGCTATTCAAGTCAACCGCCAATGGATGTCAGGCTGTTATATGTCCTCACTCGCCACCCCCGCAACCTCTACCCCTTCAAAGGGCCTGAAGGGCACTGTGAAAGCCCCCGGAGACAAATCAATCTCCCATCGCGCGATCATTTTCGGGGCTATGGCGGAAGGCGTCACAGAAGTGACGGATTTATTGCGCGGCGCAGACATATTATCCACTGTTGGCGCGATGCGCTCCTTTGGAGCAAAGATCACAGAAGACGATAAAGGCACATGGCGCATTGAAGGGGTTGGGGCCAAAGGGTTTTCTTCTCCCGCCGAAGACGTTGATTGCGGCAATGCGGGAACGGGTGTGCGCCTGATTATGGGCGCGGCAGCGGGGTATAAACTTTCGGCGCGTTTTACAGGCGACGCCTCACTGTCCGTTCGGCCCATGAACCGCATTCTGGATCCGCTCCGGGAAATGGGAGTCTCCGCCGAGGCCCGCACGACAGAAGCTGGAGAGCCGGGCCGCCTTCCCATCTCGCTCCAAAGCAGCGGCGCTCTTAAACCGATAAATTATCGACCGCCCCACGCTTCAGCGCAGGTAAAATCCGCCCTACTTCTCGCGGGGCTTGGCTCCAAAGGAATAACCACAATCATTGAACCCGTTGCGACACGGGACCACACCGAGAATATGTTAAGGGCCTTTGGCGTTCCTGTAGAGGTAAAAACCAATTCAGAGGGCAATCATATCAGCGTCACCGGCCCGGCCCGGCTGAAAGCTACGAAAATAAAAGTGCCCGGAGACCCGTCCTCTGCCGCCTTTCCGATTATCGCCGCCCTGATAACACCCGGCTCGGATATTTTAGTTGAAAATGTCATGATGAACCCGACCCGAACGGGATTGTTTGACACGCTCAACGAGATGGGAGCCTTTTTGAGAGCGGATAACTTTCGGAAATCCGGCGGGGAAACAATTGCCGATATTCACGTCAAACATTCTCGCCTGAACGGCGTGACCGTACCGGAAAGCCGAGCGGCCTCCATGATTGATGAATATCCTATTTTGGCAGTCGCCGCCGCGTTCGCCACCGGGAAAACCCTTATGAAGGGAATCGGCGAATTGCGGGTCAAAGAGAGCGACCGGATTGCGGCGACGACGGCCCTTCTCTCAGAAAACGGCGTCACAGTGAGCGAAACGCAGGATGGCATGACTGTCACAGGCGGCGCCGGGAAACCGCCCGCAGGCGGAGGCACAATCAAGACCTATCACGACCACAGAATTGCCATGAGCGCACTGGTTCTGGGTCTGGCCTCAAAAAACCCTGTCAGAATTGATGACGCGGCGATGATTGCAACAAGTTTTCCGACTTTCTTTGACTTGATGGCCTCGCTTGGGGCACATATTGAAAGATGACCGAGACACCGAAAATAATCGCGATTGATGGAACCTTTGCGTCTGGCAAAGGCACGCTCGCCAAACGTTTGGCGGCGCATTATGGCCTCGCCTATATGGATACGGGCAAGCTCTACCGGGCCACGGCAAAGGCTACGCTCGATGCCGGAGGGGATCCTGATATAGAAAAAGACGCCTCCAAAGCGGCGAAATCCCTCGGAAAAAGAAATCTCGATGAAATGCTTTCTGACCCAACCCTGAAAAGCGGCCCCATCGGGGCGGCGGCCTCAAAAGTCGCAGTTCATCCTGCCGTGCGCGCCGCGCTGCTTGATCTTCAACGGGATTTTGCCGATCAGGGCGCTGTTTTGGACGGGCGCGATATCGGGACCGTTATCTGCCCTGACGCCGATGTTAAACTCTATGTGGACGCGAAGCCAGAAATCCGGGCAGAGCGCCGCCACAAGGAATTACTCGGATATGGCGAAGAGATTAGCTTTGAGACCGTACTCGCCCAACTTCAAGAGCGCGACGCGCGTGATATGGGCCGCAAAGACGCGCCACTAAAACCCGCAGAGGACGCTCATTACCTTGATAGTTCCCACCTCTCAATAGACGAAGCCTTTAAAGGGGCCTGCCGGATAATTGATGCCGTCATGGCAGGGAAATTTGACGCCTGATACCCTCTCCAACGCTCTACTAAGCTCTAATCTTAATAGAAATATATATTGAAAGCCCAATATGACCTCTCTGAAAGCCCGCCGTCTCTTCGTTTTAGCCCATTTATGGTTTGCCGGCTTTTTGGCGCCTGCCTTTCTACTTGTTGCTGTCTCCGGCGGGCTTTATTTATTAGGCAATAGCGGTTCTTTCAAATCTGAGCCCGTCCCATTACCCTCTGGAGCCACACTGAACTTCGAAAGCCCTCGTTTAGACGCCGATGTGCGCGCACTCCTCGCCTCTGCAGACATTGACCAATCCTTTGAATATATCCGCAATCGCGGCGCAGTTATTCAATTGCGGCCAACGTCGCGGACTCATTTGGAATTCAGACAAACTCCAGACGGACTAACCGCCACGCGCAAAGTTCCTGACCTCCAAGGCCGTTTGATGGAACTTCACAAAGGCCACGGCCCCTCTTTGTTTAAACTATATCAAAAACTTGTCGCTATTGGTTTGATACTTGTTGTCTTTGGCGGACTATTAGTAGGATTTTTAGCGCCCGCCTATCGTCGCCAAACGTCCATCGCGCTCGCTATCGGGACAATTATTTTCATTTTTCTGGCATTTTTTTCGTAAATACTTTCTCCGTGTAATTCCACGGGAAATCGTCGATACCCCCCATAAAGCCGACGAATTTTCGAACGGTTTTAGATTGTAAATCCTAAAATTCTACCTATGTCTAATAGGCAGAACAATCACAGTGAAAGGGGGGACGATGTCCAATTTCGAGACCCAAATCGAACAGTCCAAAAAAGAAGTTGCAGAAGCTCAAACCAAAATCAGCGCTCTATCTTCAAAGATAGACACAGCGCGGCAAAAAATGGAAATGGGCTCTGATATCACCATAGATATCGAAAATGCGTCATTGGACGACGTCCATGCCCATGCGGATACAATGAACGCCAATATCGCCGAGCTAATTCTGGGCCTTGACGATGTTACGTCCGGCTTTTCCAAAGATTTTGACGCCATGCGCGATAGAACAGGCTGGGAAAAGTTTGTGGGTCTCTTTTCCAAACAAAGATCGGAGTCATTGCGCTCTGAGAGGATCAGAACAGCGTCTATTGAAGACAAGCTTCAGGATCTGATTTCCAAATCCAACACGATCCAAACTATGCTTCAGGATCAGTTGAACCAATTGAACATGCACAAAGATCAAGTTCAGGCCAATCTTGGCACGACCCTGACAAACCGCGAAGCCGCTGTCACGACTTTGGAGAACATCAAAGCCGAGCTACTGTCTATGGATCCGAAGATTATCGAGCTTGAAGGCAAGCTTGCGGTGGAGCAGGACGCCAAGAAACGTGCCAAATTGGAAAGCGAGCTGGCCGCCGTCAACGCCAATTACAATGACCTCGCCCAACAAGAACAAGTCAAACTGGCCGAGTCGCAGACGCTGGAACGATATATCGAAAAGGGAAAAACTTGGGTCGATAGTTTACAAAACCAAGCCGCCACGCAAATGGTGCTGATTAACAAGTTGCAAACTGACACGAAGCAACGTGTCATTCTTTATGATGCCTTGTCCAAATCCTTGAAAACGGCGCAACAACAAGATGTCGCACATAAAATCAACGAAATTGGTGTGGCCACAGATAAAGAAGCGCAAGTCGCTATGTCTGCCATCGGCGCGGCCACTAATAATAAAATGGCCGAAATGATGGAAGCTCACGAAGACCACATTGTCTTTGCCCGTAAAGTGCTCGAAGAAAAAGCCAAGGCAGATGAGCGGTTTGCCCGGCGATTTGAAAAAATTGTCGAGAAGCATGATGCCAATGCCTATGGTCAAGGTGGTGGTCAATAAGTGTCTGTCGTTCAAGACCTACAATTCGATCATAAAATGCTCGATAGCGCCCGGGCGACCCGGCGCTATTTCGCAAAGTTTGAACGGATAATGAGTCACCTTTCCGAGGTGACTATCCTCTCCAATAAAGAAAAACTGATAACCACCGCAGAAGCCAAAATTCTTCTGACTTATCTCGACTCGCTCACCCATACATTCACCGCTCTGTCTTATAAATTCCTGATGTCCCACCGGATCGGAGGATCGGAGCCGAGCGGCATGAGCATAGATAAAACCGAAAGCGGTTTTCCGGTCTTTGGTGAAGTGTTGCAAATGGCGTCGGATGCCACCCAAGCCAAAAAACATTTAAAGTCACTGCCCGCTCAGGACCGTCTGAAGAAAGATATGGTCAACCATATCCTGACGCAGCGCTCGTCCCCGACGCAGCTTCAATATGCGATGAGCCAGCGGATTTATTATGAATGTTTGGCAGAAGAAAACCTCTTCCTGACGCAAAACCACCCCCAAATTGTCTGGGTCGGTAAAGATATGAATAGCGGACGGCGCAGTTACCTCGTCCATTGGGCGGCTTATGACAGCCAAACGAACCTTCCCGCGATTTATTTAATGGAGTTGGAAGATACGGCCTCTCGCGCCCTGCCCCATGACGAAAGACGCTGGCCTCGCGTTCAAAGTCATTTGATGGCGCAGGCCGTTTCCGGGCTAAAACTCCTGACTATCGCTAAAGGCTTTGATACGGATTTTGACACGCTTCACCCGAAATTGCTTCGGCGGTTCCACCTCGGACCCATGTATAGCCATGATTTCACCGAACAGCACGGCCCAATTCGCGATGTCTTAGCCGATGCCAGCCACCAAGAAGGCAGCGATTGGGCCCTCGCTTGGACTGTGGAATCGCTCCTGTCAGAGGACACAATGGTAGAGAAAACCGGTATTTTCAAAACAGCCACGCGACAAATATATAAATTAGATAAGTTTCTTGGCGGAGCGGAGAGCGGCGCAACTGAAACCCAGCGTGCGGTCATTCTGCCCCACCGCGCCTACCAAGTGCTCGAAGAAAAAAACGCACAGGCTTTCCAAGGCACGCGCAAATATGTCGTGGGCGAAAATACAAAAATTTTAAGTTATAGCTAGGATATAAATGTCGGACTCCGGTAATTTGATGGAATTAAAAGAAGCGCAAATCCGCGAAAAATATGCGGCGGCGGAGCAGCTTTTGGACGGCTTTGATCACACCCCGCGTCTGGCGAAAAAACAGGACGTCAGATCTGCGGCGTCCAAAGAGCGTTCCCCGGGTATCGGCACGCGCCGCCGGTTTCGTTCCACCACACCCGGCCTTGTGACGCAATCCACAGCCCGCCCCGAAGGCGTCCATTTAATCGCCCGCGTAGAAAACGCCGATGACGGCGATAGCCTTATCAGTCCGAAACAAGCCAATGTGCTGCACAGCCTTCGCCGCGCGCTTGCAACAGCTTTGCTGGTCTCGGATCAATATGCCGAACAGACGGGTCTCTCCGCATTGATGACAGAGAACCTTCAAGGCAAGCTTCCCGCGGGCAAACAAGCCGAGTTCACCGAAGGCCTTGCCGCCTCCGCCGTGATCAGCCTCCATGTCTTTGCCAATATGGCGAGTTTCCTCTTATCCTCTGCCCATGCGGACGGGTCGGAATTGAACGCCGAAATCAGTGATGTCGAAGAAGTCCTGACAGATAATGCGCAGCTCGCGCTCACTGGCGCGCTATGGGAAATCGATCAGGATTTAGCGCTGTTTGTAGACAGCGAAGACAAGCTCGTCCCCGTAGTCACAGCTTTCCTCGAAAAATTGATGGACAAGGTCGCGCTGCGCGCCGCAAACCTGCCCCGCCTGAAACCCTTTACCTCTGTCAGCTACCGCGTCGAAGCCGATAATTTCGACATTAACGGCTTTACGCCCTTTGCCCGCGCGCAAAGCTCCAAGCTGACCATGACGTTTAAAAAACCGCATGAAGTGGTCGGCAACCATATTGCAAAATATCAGGCCATGAAGCTGTCCAAAATGCTGATGGCCTATGATTTCGAGCGGAAATTAAATCCCTTTGCCGAGCTTGGCGGGTTTATCTTTACCTTTATGGGCGACGGCGCGCCGGGAACGGGGAAGACCACCCTCATCCAGATGATGGCCGGGTTAATCTCAGAATATTGCGCCAATGCAGGCTATGCCTTCCGCTATCAGAACCTGTCCACCGATTCCATCGACAGCTATCAGGGGAAATCCGCGCAAAACGCCAAGGCCTTTATCAATAATGTGATTGACCCCAACGTCATCGGCTTTGGCACGATTGACGATATTGACCAGCTCGCAGGAAAACGCGGCGACCGCCAGTCCTCTGCCGGTCAGCTCGAAATCACCGCCGTCTTGATGGAAAGCTTTGCCGGCGCAAATACGGTAGTGCGCGGGAATTGCACCTTCGGTATGTTTTCCAACTATCCCGAAAATGTGGATGACGCGCTGCGCCAGCGCGCGGGCGCGAGGTTCCTGGTGGATGGGCCGCAAACGCGAGAGGACTATATCGACATTCTCCACCTCTTAATGGGCAAGAACCACGATATTCCCGTTGGCAAACATGACCTCTTCGCCGCGCAGCAAATTAAAAAAGCCGTTGCCGCGAGCTATGACAGCTATGCCCGTCCGAAAGAGGACGGCCTGATTAAGGTCTATGACAAAGTCTCCAAGGACATTGGCAAGCTCGACACCATTGCCAAACTCGGCACCTATTTGAAGGGCATTCAGGAAGCCGATTCCCGCTTCACCGGACGCGCGATTAAAAATATCACCGACGCGGTCAAAGTCCGCGCCATGGATTTCGAACTCCCCGATGAATGGATGGAAAGACCCGATCTCTTCCTGACCAAAGATTATGACACCAAGAAAAAAATGATCGCCGACCTGTCCCAACCGATCACGGTCGACATGGTCATTCAGGAAATCAACCGCTACGCCGACTCAGAATTTCGCTACGCCGATAAGTCAGATGAAATCGCGATTGAGAATATGGTGCGGGACTATGGGCGGCAGGAAGAAGCGAAAAAGCGGTATTTGGGAGAGAAGAGGTGATGCCAATACCACATGAAATTACCTGGCTTGTTTTTTGGTTTTCTCTGCTTGTCTTATTAAGTGTTTGGGTCGCATTTCAGGTGCCAAAATTTTTCAGCCTTACAAGCTCTAAGACTAGCTTATTAGTATCCATCGGCACTGGCGGGGCGACACTATTCATTATCAACGCAATTCATGCGTTTAGTCAATTTAAGACACGGCATTCATTTTTTAATCAAGACACTCCTTCCGCCTTAGCATACGCATTTCAACCTCCCATAGCTCAGTTGATTGCGGCGCTCCTTTTAGGGCTATTCATTCATCGTCTCAGGCTCAAAACATGATGCGTCTCGTCAAAAAAGGCCTGATGTTCGGCAATTTGATTGAAGTGTCCTCTCCGGTTCTGGTGGAGCGTTATAACCGCGCCTTGAAACACCTCATTGACCGAGAGACGACGCTGACGGAATTTCATATCGACATGGTCGGCTATTCACCCGAAATCGGGGATGAGTTTGGCGATACGCTCTATCTGAATCCCAAAGGATGTAATCAGATGTTCATCCTGCTCAGCACGGAGCAGATGAAAGCCCCCTTGCTGAATTCACAGTTTTCGACCTCCCGCTCTATCCTGCGGCGCTATATTCAGGAAAATGAAAATCAGCTTTTTGCCCTGACCGCGCGCGAGGCTGTGGCCGGGGAATTAATGAATTCGGTCTTTCATATATCGTCGCCTTCTGATCTCCTGCACATCAATCAGATCGAAATCGAAGCCGATACGATTGCCGAGCATGTCGCGGAGGCGCATGAGCTTTCTGAGAAAATAGATCAATTCATAATAGAAGACGATGCCTGGTGGGACGATGTCTTAATCGCGCAAATGATTGAGCTGGCCAAACGCACAGGCAATATTCAGCGTAACCCTGTGACGCTCGACAATAAGACTTATGCTCAAGGGAATTATTATACGAGCCATTTTGGCGGAGTCTATATTTTCCGGGATGCAGAGACCCCCACTGTCATTGCGCGGGAACGGGTTGAAGGCTTGGACGACCTCTCGATTGAGCAAATTCTAACCTTTGACGATCGCGAAGACATTGCAGATTTCCTGCGTGATGAAGATCTGAGCGAATTAATTGTTCAAGCGCCTAACCAGTCCACCGCAGCCATCATCAAGCAAAAGCTGGATTTCATCACCATCACTGTCGCAGCCGAACAAGGCCATGATCTTGGCGGATTATCACGTCAAAACATTCGACATTTGGAGCGCCGGTTTGCCGAAGATATGCCGGAAGAATTTCACGGACTGATGGACGTCTGGCGCTGGGCCAGTATGGGCGGGCGTCCTCCGAAAATGGGCCCAACGCACCCAGCCTTTTTCTATTGCTTACGCTCTAGCCAGCATCAAAATCGCGATCTGGTGAATATGCTTTTATCCGACCTCTCCCGCCTTGACTTTCGGCAGCTCTTTATCTGTCATAAAGCGCTTTTCTATGAGGCCTATCGAAGCTGGCCGGAGTCGAAGAAAGACTATGTCTCTGACTTTCTGGCGCAGGAATATGCGATGGATAAGGTTGGCGCGCGGGAGGCCCTGTTCGGTGATGAACCCGCTATGGAAGAACCCGAACCTAAGCTCAAAACAGAATTTTCAAACCCTTGGGGAAAAGCGTCTGTGAAAGACGGCCTTTACAAACTTAAACCCCATAATGAAAAAGACGAGGATTTTCGAGAGCTCTATAAAGACTACCGCAAGAAAAATTTTCGAAAATCAAAAAAGGGTAAGGGGAATTAAATTTGGTCGGCTGGATAAGAAATATCGTCATTATTTTCGCCATTCTAAGTGCGGTTTACGCCGTGCTAAGTGTCACGGCGAATGTACGAGAGCGGCAAAAGCTGCGCAGTGAATATCACAAACAAGAAACGGTTGAGAGCCAACAGGATTTCGTGGAACGGGGCTTACGGCAATATAATCGCTCCATTCGTCCTAAAATGCTTTTAGGAATCTATTTTATCCCTCTCGCTATTTTTGCAGGCTTGGCCTGGCTGGCGCAATATGGATAAATTTAGGCCAGATGATTTCGGGAGAGTCTTATGAAAACAGTTAAATGGTTCTTTGCCTTTTTGGCCTTTATCATCGTGGCCGTTCTTGCGCATTATTATCTGCCTGACCGAGACATCGTTCAGATTGTCGATACCGATGTGAAGCGTATGGACATTTCTGATGTCTCGCCGTTTTGGGATAGGCCCGATGTTGGTACAAACGCGCAAATGACCCGAGATGTGCGTTTCATTTATACGGTCAAGAAAAATGGACGTTCTATGACCTATCGAAACGAGGATACAGGCTGGTCTTTCCCGCCTTATTTCAAATTCGACAGCAGCGATGTGTCTGGCAATGCCGCGAATCTCGCCCGAGACAAAGACCAATGGGTGGCGGTTCGTCATTATGGCTGGCGAATAAAACTGTTTTCAATCTTTCCGAACGCGACCTCTATCAAAAAAGTCAGCGGGCCTGACGCTCTGCTAATCCCTTGGTTCAATATTGTCTTTCTCGGTCTTATTGCTTTGCTTGTCTTCTTGACTTTGCGGACGGTTAATCGGTGGAAAACAAAAAATGTCGATCCCATCACGGACAGGCTGGGGGAAGAGTTTGATGAGGCCGGAGAGGCTTTGTCAAAACGCGGGTCAGCGATTGGACGCGGCTGGAGGAAAATTTTCGGGACCACCAAACCCCGAAAATAGGTTTATCAAGACGCTCTTATGAGAGCGTTTTTTTCTCCATTGTGTAATTAAGCGCCAACCGCCCGCCATCAACATAGATACATTGCCCGGTAATATAGCTTGCATCTTCTGAAAGCAGAAAAGACGCCACGCTCGCCACTTCATCCGGTAGAGCCAACCGGCCCAGAGGCGTGCGCGCTGAAATTTTCTCCATAGCGTCTTCATTTCCGGCAATCCCGTCGAGCATATCCGTCTTGACGGATCCGGGACCAATTGCATTCACGCGAATGCCATAAGGCGCGAGCTCCAACGCCATCGCCTTCGTCATTTGTAGCAAGCCGCCTTTGGAAACTGTGTAGGCAAGATAATCGGGTATCGCGACCGTATCATTGATAGAGGACATATTGACGATAGCGTAAGGGCGGTCAGACAAACGGGATCTATCTTCGCGGTCTTCTATTTCTTTGACCATATGTTTGGCCACGGCTTTGGAAATTAAAAACGCGCCGCGAAGGTTTACAGCCAGATTGCGGTCAAAATCTTCTACGCTCATATCCAACGCACCGCCTTTTATGGCGATACCGGCATTATTGACCAGTCCATCTATTCGTCCAAACGCGCCCAAAGTTTCAGCGATCAAATTATGCACTTCCAATTTGTCAGACACGTCACATTCCACAAAGACCGCACGGTCCGTGCCCTCTGCCAGTTCTTCGCCTGCGCGATAGCCTTGGTCTGTATCCATATCCGCCAGAACGACGCGGTGGCCATCCTCAACCAGGCGCTGTGCGCAGGCAAATCCAATACCGCGCGCGGCCCCTGTAACAATAAAAACCTGATCAGACATAGTGCCTCCCAATAAAAAAGCTCACCCGCAAAGGGTGAGCCCGTATAACATCAAATCTAAGAAATTTAAGAGACTAGAACCTGTTTGTCTGAGATCTCGTCCTTAATTTGTAGTTTTTGCTTTTTGAGCTGTGATATTCGCAAATGATCGGGCATGGGACTTCGCATTTCGTCCTGGATCTTTTGCTCCAGCGAGGCGTGTTTCGAATTTAGTTGGGTCAAATGCGCTGATAATGCCATTCACATCTCCTTAGGTTAGGTGACTTAAGCCTCTTTTCTATAGCACAAAACTTTTCACGAGTCTTAATTGAATTCAATTTCTGACATTAAACCCTGTTCAGCTTGCCCATTTCCACGGAAGTCTTTATTAAAATCTAATGTCAAACGAGACACCAGACGCCGACAATGATGAAACATTAGAGCCAACCCAAGCGGAGCTACAAGTTCTGCTTAATCGTTTGCGCGCGGAACATCGACGGATTGATGATGAAATCAAGGCTTTATCGGAAAACGGGGCCGCCGATATGCTTAAACTGCGCCGCATGAAAAAAGTAAAACTCTCAATGAAAGATCAGATTGTCTATCTGGAAAACCAAATCACGCCGGACATCATTGCTTAGGCGGTCTGGAGCTGATTTGGGCGGGCGCGTTTAGCCTCATACATTGCTTGGTCAGCCTGATGTAAGACTTCGTCAGCCGGAATGCCGGGATCACACCGCGCGACTCCCCATGACGCGGAAATATTGACATATCGATCTCCGGTGAAGATTCGTTCTTCTCTCATTCGGCACGATAGGGTCGACGCTTTCGCGCGAGCAATTTCCGGCGACGATTTAAACAAGAGGACGCCAAACTCATCACCGCCGAGGCGCGCCACCATATCGCATTGTCTGACACCGTTAAGCAAAACATCGCCGACAGCCTTAAGCAAATTATCCCCCACCGTATGACCGTGAGCGTCATTGATAGCTTTAAACCCGTTCAGATCAAAGAAAATGAGCGAGCTCACCATATCATAACGCTCCATAACTGTTTGAGCCCGCGTCACTTCGCGCATAAAGGCCCGGCGGTTGAAAACGGGTACAAGGGGGTCCGTATCCGCCGCGCGCTCTAGCTCTAAAACCCGGTGACGAAGCCGCGTAATTTCCGCTTGAAGGGATATATTGTCTTGGCTGAGCTGGGACTCCGTTACACCTGTCCGGTCAATCGCGCGAAAGCTGGCTTCATTTAAAGCGCTGGAAACGCGGCTAAGTGGCATAGGATGGGGTCTCCTGAAAAATAATGTCCTCTCGTCTTTAGCCGCCCAGAGTTAAGAAACGGAAAAGAGGCGGTCTAAAGGAAACGTAAACAGATTAAAAATGTCGGTTGGATTCTCGCGGGCCATCCTTTAGAAGATATCGCTTTCCAGCCACTCTTATGGGGACTGCAAAGTCATGACCGCTAAAACTGCTCCTATCGCCATTATTATGGGCTCGACGTCCGATTGGCCGACCATGGAACATGCCGCCAAAATTCTGGATAATTTGCAGATAGCCTATGAAGCTAAAGTGATTTCGGCCCATAGAACCCCTCAAAGATTATATGATTTTGCAACAGGCGCCGCTGAGGCGGGCCATAAAGTTATTATTGCCGGCGCGGGCGGCGCGGCGCATTTACCGGGCATGGCAGCGTCCATGACGCCTCTTCCCGTTTTAGGCGTCCCCGTTGAAAGTAAAGCCCTTTCGGGCATGGACAGTCTTTTATCTATTGCGCAAATGCCCGGCGGCGTCCCCGTAGGCACTTTGGCAATTGGTAAGTCCGGCGCGAAAAATGCCGCCCTACTCGCCGCCTCTATTTTGGCCCTGTCGGATGACGCTCTTGCCAAGCGCCTCAATGACTGGCGCGCCGAGCAAACCCAGTCAGTTGCTCACGATCCCAAGGGTTAAGACGTGCAAACAGGCTTCCCTCTCCCGCCCGGCTCTATCATTGGAATTTTTGGAAGTGGCCAACTGGGCCGGATGCTGGCCCTCGCGGCGGCGCGGCTTGGTTTGAAAACTCATATTTTCGCGCCCACTGGCGGAGACAGTCCCGCCGCCCAAGTCGCGCATAGCTATATGCAAGCAGACTATAACGATTTAAACGCCGTGAAGGCCTTCGCAGATGGCTGCGACGTACTGACATATGAGTTTGAGAATATTCCAGCTGAAACTGCTTTGGAAGCCGCGCGATTGAAACCCCTTTATCCGAGCGCGAGTTGTCTGAATGTGGCGCAGGACAGATTGACTGAAAAGAAATTTATTTCCGAAAAGGCCGGCGTCCCTGTTGCCCCTTTTGAAACTGTTGAAAACATATTTGATTTAAAACGGGCTTTGCGCCGCCTCGGCGGGAGCGGCGTCCTAAAAACACGTAGGTTTGGCTATGATGGTAAAGGTCAGGCGATCCTTCAAAATGAGACCGATATAGAAAACGCTTGGGAAGCACTTGGGGCACATCCCGTTATTGTCGAAGCCTTCATCCCCTTTATACGCGAAGTTTCTATCGTTTGCGCCAGAGGCGTGGACGGACGAATGACGGCCTATCCGTTAGTCGAAAATGTTCACAAGAATCATATTTTACACACCAGCACAGCCCCTGCGCCTCGGGATTTGGGACATGCCAAAACTCTCGCCCAAAGCATTATGGAAGCTCTGGATTATGTTGGAGTTATGGCCACCGAGTTTTTCGAACTTGAGGACGGTAGCCTGTTAGTCAATGAAATTGCCCCACGGGTTCATAATTCAGGTCATTGGACGCAAGATGCGGGCTGTACGGATCAATTTGAGCAACACATCCGCGCGGTAGCCGGATGGCCTCTCGGCAGCACGGATCCAAAACACGGCGTTGTTATGACTAATCTAATCGGCGAAGATGTGAATGATTGGCAAAATCTGGCCCGTGAAGACAACACTTTCCTTCATATATACGGGAAAAAAGAAGCTAGAGCGGGCCGTAAAATGGCACATGTCAATCGGGTCGTGCCATAGTCACACCATAGACACAAAGAGAGGGTGCAGCATTTTTTATCCGCGCCGTCTGCGGCGTTTGAACTTTGGCAGTCCGCCATAACGCAGAGAGCCTAAAACGCTCGCCGGGCTCGGCCAGTCTTTGCTTTTCGATTTAAGCTGCCATTTAAATTTTTCGAACTGCATGACGTTTGCAATTCGGGCGTCGAGGAACTCGCGCCCCTTCAATTTATCAGGGTCGTCATCGTTAAGCCAAACTGGCAGGGTCGTCCCGATAACGCCCGACAGAATTGTCCGTTTGGAATAATAATTCGCGTCCGTCGAAGTGTCGCCAATGGCGCGCCAAATTGTATCCGCCGCCGCCCAGAGCTGGCCCGGCCCGCTAAGCCGTCCGCCCAAAAGCGTATCTGGAAGCGCCAAGCGAGACAAAGCGCGGTGCGCCGCTTCTTCAAAGGGATGAATTGCTTCTAATCTTGCCAGAACGCCTTGCGTCACGCGGTCCCGGATTTTCATATTTTCAATGTCCAGCGCGGCCATTGCCTGTTCTGTTTTCCTATTTAACTGTTCTGACCAATAGGCCAGTAAATCAAGCGCACCTTCTGGGAAATAAAGAGCTTCGGCGCCGTCCGGCAATCCAGCGGCTTTGACAGACTGGCGGAGCATTTTATCCGTCCATCCTTCGAACGCGGCCATAGGCAGGGCCGCTTGTAATATACGCTCACGAGGAGATGGGCCTGTTTCGGTCATAGATCCCATATAGGACGGCAGGGCCGCTCTGTCACCTCTTGGTCACTTTATGCCGCAGATTATGCGACACCGCGGCCTAGCTTTGTCGCAATATGGTCCGTTTAAACCAGCCGGTCATCGCGCTCATGCCGGAGCCGGACAGCACGCCGTAGCGGAAGACACGGCCCGCAGTCCAGACCACGCCAAGTGAAAGCAGAGCGAGAAGAACCGCAGATAAAATAAGCTCCCAGAGCGGGGGGTCAGACGGCAGCCGCACGAGGACCGCAAAAGGCGCCGATAGCGGAAAGAGGCTGGCCAGTCGCAATAAAGGACTGTCCGGCGTGGCGAGGCCCAGAGGCACGACCAGTACGCAGAGCGTCAACACAATAACAATGGGAGTAGTCATGGTTTGTGCATCTTGCATAGATTGGCTAAGTGCGCCGAGCGCGATAAAGCAAGCCCCGTAAAAAATATAACCCAAAATGAGAAAGATGAAGAAAAAGATGAGAAGTTTCGGCGTGAAACTTTGCGCGAAGGCCTGCGTCATTTCACTGTCGCCTTTAAGAGCTATCGCTGTACCGGCGAAGATTGCCAAGAGGATATAGGGCGCCATTGCTGTCAGGGTTAGGGCTGCCACTCCCAGAAGCTTCCCGAAAATAATTTCGGAAAAGCGGGTCGATGCCAGCATCATTTCAAGGAGCTTATTCAACTTTTCTTCGAGCATAGAGGTAAGCAGCATATACGCGCCGGAAAAGACCGAAAGCCATAGGAAACCCGACAGCGCGGCCGCAACATAATAAGGCACTTTATCTGCATCTGACACAGCTTGGGAGGTTGTTTCATTGGCGACTTTGGTTGGATCAAAACTTTCCACTTCCAGGCGGCCTTTCTTGGCCGCCGCTAATCCTTCGCGCGTCAAATTCCCGGTTGCGAGGTAATTCTCCTCTGCGCGGCTTTCAAAATAGTCTCCTGCCAAGTTCTTCAGGTCAGGGGCATTTATATTCTTGGACCAATAATCCGCTTTGGGTCCGTCCTCTGTTTGGGTAATATAGAGGAGACCGTCTAAAGGCCGGGCTTTGCCGTCCACTTGGAGGAGTCTCTCGCCCGTCAAATATGCTTGTGAGGCCTCTAACGTCTGAGCGGGGGGGTCAACAAAATTAACATTACTGTTTAGGGATTTTAATTGCCCTTTCAGAGAGGGGATGTTCTGTTCAATTTGCGCTCTGGCCGCTACTGACCCGTCCTGTTGCAAGGTCTCACGAATATCGGATTCTTGCTCATCAGACATGAGAGTAGAGCCTAATCCATTAATTAAAAGCTCGACCTTCCTCCTCTGCTTTTCCTCGTGCAAGGCCAAAATGCCGTCGGCATATTGACCCGTTTCATCAAGAATAGTTTCATATCGCGGCGGCGACAGTTCCACGTCGAGCGTGGCAAAACCAATACCAAACCCCATGCCGATGAAAGGCATCAAGAAGGAAATCCAAAATCCCCATGTCTTGATATAGCCAAGATAATCCCGGCGAGCGATAAGGAAGGTGCGGCGTAAATTAACAGCAGGCAGAAATGACATCTTTATGCCTCCTCTTGAGCGGGATTGGTCTGCGCAAGGTCATGTGCCATATCGGCTTTTAAATCGGCGCGAACATCATCTCCGACCAGCGCCACGAAAGCCTCATGCAAAGTCGGTTGTTTCGGCTCAAATTGGGTGAGCTTAATTTTTTCAGCAACGCAACGCTCTAAAACGGCTTGGCTCTGTGCGGTTTCTTTTAGTATCACGTTTAATCCCCCGTCCCGGCGCTTTTCTACGTCTTCGGCAAAGGGCCTGACGATTTCCAGTAATCTGTCATCCTCCGAGGCGATTACCATACGGCGCGGCGCTTTGGACAAAGCCATTTCTGTGGAGCCGTCAAAGACAACTTGGCCGCCCCCCATCAGGATAATCCGGTCACAGAGACGCTCGGCATGTTCCATCACATGAGTCGAGAAAATAATGGTTTTGCCGCGTCCGGCGATCTCGCTGACAATCCCTTCAAGCACGCGTTGGTTGACGGGGTCGAGGCCGGAAAACGGCTCGTCCAGAATATAAAATTCCGGATCATGCGCGATGGCAGAGAGAAGCTGAACCTTCTGCGCCATGCCTTTGGACATGTCTTTGTTCTTTTTGCGTTTGGCCTCTGACAGACCATAGCGGTCCAATAGGTCATCGGCGAGGGTGAAAGCCTCTTTTTTCCCGATACCGTTGAGGCGCGCCATATGGGCGATGCTTTCGCGGGCGGTCTGCTTTTTGTAAAGCCCGCGTTCTTCGGGCAAAAACCCAATCCGCCCAAAGGCGTTTTCACCGGGCTTTTCCCCGAACAACGCCACATCGCCCATGTCCGGCGGGATGAGGCCGAGCGCCATACGGATCGTCGTCGTTTTACCGGCTCCGTTCGGGCCTAAAAACCCCACCACTTCGCCGCGTTTAATTGTAAAGCTAACATCCTTCACGGCGGATTTTCCGCCGAAGCTTTTGGAGACATTTTGAAGAGAGAGAGGGGATGTAGACATAGAGGTCTTTAACGTCATTGAAATCCCTCTGACAAGGTCTCTGTCGAAGGTTGGAACCAAATAGAATGGAAACAGGTTTTCTATCCAAGGAGACCGATATGAAAGCCAAATCAAAAGCCCAACAAAAGGCCGCCGGCGCGGCGCTCTCTGCCAAACGCGGAGAAATCAAGAAAAGCGAACTCCAAGGCGCGTCCGTCGAAATGTATGAGACAATGACCGAGGAAGAGTTAGACGACATGGCCTCGACTAAGCGCGAGAATTTACCGGACCACGTTGAGGATTAGGTTGGTTCGGGTCGCCCCAATTCAAAAAAATACGCGCCTTAGGGTGAACCATAGGCACGTATATTTAATTTTTAAATTCAGAATTGGACTAAGCCATCCCTAAAGCGTTTTAATAATGCTCTCGACCATCTTTTTCGCGTCTGACAGGAGCATCATGGTCTTGTCTTCATAGAACAGGTCATTGTCGATACCGGCATAGCCTGTGGACATAGAGCGTTTGACGACGAGGACTGTGGCGGCTTTATCGACATCCAGAATAGGCATGCCGAAAATCGGGCTTGCCGGGTCTGTTTTTGCCGACGGGTTGGTCACGTCATTCGCGCCGATGACAAACGCCACATCCGCATTTGAGAATTCGGAGTTGATGTCTTCCAGCTCGAACACTTCATCATAAGGGACATTCGCTTCGGCGAGGAGCACGTTCATATGGCCCGGCATCCGGCCCGCGACGGGGTGGATAGCGTAAACCACATCGACGCCTTCTTCTTTCAGCGTGTCAGCCATTTCGCGAATGGCGTGTTGAGCTTGCGCCACGGCGAGGCCATAGCCCGGGACGATGATAACTTTCGACGCATTTTTCATAATAAACGCCGCGTCTTCGGCAGAGCCCTGTTTGAACGGGCGCTGTTCTTTATCGCCGCCTGCGGCGGAGGAGGTATCGCCGCCAAATCCGCCAAGAATGACGGAAATAAAGCTCCGGTTCATGGCTTTACACATGATGTAGGACAGGATGGCGCCCGAAGAGCCAACCAGCGCGCCGGTCACGATAAGCGCCATATTGCCCAGTGTAAAACCAAGCGCGGCCGCGGCCCAGCCGGAATAACTGTTGAGCATGGAGACTACGACGGGCATATCCGCGCCGCCAATCGGAATGATAAGCAGAAAACCGAGAATAAAGGTGATAGCAACAAGGCTCCAGAGGATTGTCGGATCCGAACCGCCGGATTTCATCAACATCCCAATGAGCACAGCCACGCCGAGGCCAAGAGCGATATTAATCAGGTGACGGAAGGGCAGCATGATCGGCGCGCCGGACATATTCCCGTTTAGCTTGGCAAAGGCGATGACAGAGCCTGAGAAGGTAATCGCGCCAATGGCCGCGCCGAGGGATAACTCGAGCAAGCTCCCGGCTTTGATAGTGCCGTCGTCTGTGAGGATTCCGAAACTATCTGGCGAGAAAAACGCTGCGACAGCCACGAGAACCGCCGCCAAACCGACCAAGGAGTGAAACGCCGCAACGAGTTGCGGCATATCCGTCATCGGAATTTTCTTCGCAATCACCGCGCCGGCCACACCGCCGACCGCAAGGCCAGCTCCAGCGAATAGGAAACCTGTTCCGCCCATACCGGCGACCAAGAAGGTTGTCACAATTGCAATCGCAATACCGACCATGCCGTAATAATTCCCGCGGCGGGACGTTTCAGGGGAGCTTAGCCCCCGCAAGGCAAGAATGAAGAGGACCGCTGAGATCGTATATAGGACAGCGGCAAGATTAGCAGAGAGGTGAGGCATGATTATTTCGCCTTCTTCTTATACATGGCAAGCATACGCTGGGTGACAAGGAAGCCGCCGAAAATATTGACGGCGCAAAGCGCCACGGCAATCGCGCCGGTCCAGGTCGAGACGGGAGAGCCGCCTTGCGCCCCGGCCGCAACGGCGATCAAAGCGCCCACGATAATCACGGATGAAATCGCGTTGGTGACGGCCATAAGCGGCGTGTGAAGGGCGGGCGTGACCGACCAGACAACATAATACCCGACGAAAATCGCCAGAACGAAAATAGTCAGTTGAAAAACGATCGGGCTGACGGCGGCGCCTCCCGCCATGATGAGAGCGAAAGTCATATTTTACCCTTTCTTCTTGCCGGTATTTTTAGCCACTGTTTTTTTTGCAGCGGGCGTTTTTGCAGCGGGCTTCTTGGCAGCGGACTTCTTTGCGGCAGGCTTCTTTGCGGCCGGCGCTTTTGCCGTTTCTGTCAGCGTTAGCAAACGCTCATGCACCACAGCGCCATCTTTAGTCAGGGCGCAGCCTTTAATAATTTCGTCATCCCAATCCGGCGTGTAAGCTCCGTCTTCGGACGTGACCAAAGGCAAGAAAGCCTTGAGGTTACGGGCAAACATGTTGGACGCATCCGCCGCCATACGGGATGGCCAGTTGAGATAGCCGACAATATGAACGCCGTTTTTGGTTGTGACGATTTCGCCTTTTTTAGAGCCTTCGACATTGCCGCCGCGCTCTACAGCCAGATCAACAATGACAGAGCCGGGCTTCATGGAATCCAACATGGCTTTATCAATCAATTTCGGCGCCGGGCGTCCGGGAATGAGAGCCGTGGTAACGACAATGTCCTGCTTGGCGACATGAGACGCCGTGAGCTCAGCCTGAGCCTTTTGGTATTCCGGCGACATTTCCTTGGCATATCCACCAGAGGTTTCCGCCGCTTTGAATTCTTCGTTTTCCACGGCGACAAATTTTGCGCCGAGGGAGGCAACTTGCTCTTTGGCAGCCGGGCGAACATCAGTCGCCGTCGTTACAGCGCCGAGACGGCGCGATGTTGCAATCGCCTGTAATCCCGCCACGCCTGCGCCCATGACAAAAACTTTGGCCGGAGCGATTGTGCCCGCCGCGGTCATCATCATTGGCAGGGCGCGGCCGTAAATTCCGGCGGCTTCGACGACAGAGCGATAACCTGAAAGGTTTGACTGCGAAGACAGCACGTCCATCGCCTGTGCGCGGGAAATACGAGGAATGTAATCGAGAGCAAAAGCCGTGACACCTGCTTTGGCACAGGCTTGAGCATATTTCGGGTTATCGGTCGGGCTCATGGCTCCGGTAATTCCGGCGCCTTTTTTAAGGCTTCCAACCAATTTGGCATCCGCGCCATTTACAGAAAAAACAATATCCGCATTTTTAACGCAGGCCGCATTACTGGCCGCAAGGGTTGCCCCTGCCTCTTTATAGGCAGCGTCAGCGAAATCGGCATCGGCTCCAGCGCCTTTGGTGACGGTGATTTTATGGCCTGCGGCCACGAATCCTTTGACTGTATCCGGCGTCGCGGCAACGCGGTGCTCGGCTGGCCCGGAATCTTTTATGACGGCTATATGCAAGACAAATCCCCTTCGATTAAAGTCTTAATCTATCGGCCCGATCCGCTTTTGCGGCTTTGGGCAAAAAATGGGTTACCCCCCGAACAGGCTCAACAAGAATGAGATGATACCCACAAAAAAGGCAAGTCCGACCAATATCACATACCACATGGCTTTAAACTTAAGCGCCAAACCAATTAGAAATCCAACCACGACACTAATAACCAGAGCGTTAAACCAGCTCACCCCGACCGCAAAAACCAAAGTCGGCATGAGAACAATAAGAGCCACCAATGCGCCGCCATATTTAGTCATGCCCATAAACCCGCCAAATGTGCCGGATTGAGCTTTGACGTTCATTTCACCGCGATTGTAATTTGAAGAACCAGCTGCCATTTTTCTTTCCTGAAGTCTTATTTTTCCGTTTGCCAACCCCATTGTCCAGTTATGTTGGACGAGGTCAAAATTTCGCTTGTGCTATCATGCGGCTCTCTAGCCGACAATAGCGCCAAAGCCCTATAGGGGCATATTTTTCCTCAAAATTGTATTTAACTCCCTGCTAACCCTTTCCTTTGGCCAAATATTCACCTGTTTGTCCCATATTCTTACGAACACCCCCCGGCGTCTCCTATCCCTTTGGGGAGGGCTGACAAATTTATGAGTAGAAGGTATTTTGATGGCCAAAACTGTCTTGATTGTGGATGATGACCCGACCCAAAGACGCCTTTTACAGGCCGTGGTCGAGAAAAGTGGTTTTTCCACTCTACAAGCCGATAACGGGGACGGGGCTCTGGAAATCGCGCTTGGCGCCAATTCGGACAAGGTTAATGTTATGTTGCTGGATCTGGTTATGCCGGGTCGCGACGGAATGGAGACGTTGGATGAGCTGGCGCTTAAACGCCCCGACCTCCCCGTTATTGTGCTAACAGCGAAAGGCTCTATCGAAACGGTCGTCAATGCCATGAAAGCAGGCGCCCGCGATTTTATCGTTAAGCCTGCCTCACCTGAACGCATAATCGTCTCCATCCGCAACGCGCTTGAAATGAATACGCTCGTGACCGAAGTCACCCGATTAAAAAAAACGTCGGCGGGCAGTCTGCAATTTGATGATTTGATCGGCAATGCCGGAGCGATGCGCACGGTTGTCGCCATGGGCGAACGCGGCGCGAAAGCCAATATTCCTATCTTGATCACGGGAGAATCCGGAGTCGGGAAGGAAGTGATTGCGCGTGCCATTCAAGGCGCCTCGGACCGGGCGGGACGACCTTTCATTACAGTAAACTGTGGGGCTATTCCTGAAAATCTGGTTGAAAGTATTTTATTCGGCCACGAAAAAGGGTCCTTCACCGGGGCAAACGCTAAACATTTAGGGAAATTCCAAGAAGCCCATACGGGAACGCTTTTCTTGGATGAAATCGGCGAGCTGCCCTTGGATATGCAGGTTAAGCTCCTGCGCGTCCTTCAAGAAGGAGAAGTCGATCCGGTCGGCGCGAAACGTCCGACCCCGGTCGATGTCCGGATTATAAGCGCGACGAACCGTGACCTCCAAGATTGTGTCTCTGACGGCTCTTTCCGAGAAGACCTTTATTATCGGTTGAATGTCTTTCCGATTGCCGTTCCGCCTCTACGTAACCGCCGCGAAGATATCCCCGCCCTGATAGAGCATTTCATCAAGCGTTTTAACGCTCAAGAGCGTCTGAATGTTTCCGGCGCGGCTCGTGAAACGATTGAGTTGCTTCAAAATTACGAGTGGAAAGGGAATGTCCGACAATTGGAAAATATGATTTTCCGGGCGATGATATTATCAAATGGGGAGACTCTGTTCCCACAGGACTTTCCGCAAATTACCGGTCTCGCCCCCTCTCTGTCAGATTCGTCAGCTTCCGCCGCGCCGAAGTTTGATTCGGCCTCATTAACGAAAAGCCGGGAAACGCTAAGGCCAACGCCTTCAGAAGTCGACAAAGCTGTTCACCTTCTTGACCGCGAAGGCCACCTTCGGAGCTTGGAAGATGTAGAGCGCGACCTCATTCAATTCGCCATCGAAAATTACTCTGGACATATGAGCGAAATTGCCCGGCGACTGGGAATTGGACGCTCAACGCTTTACCGCAAGGTTCGCGAGCATGCTCTGGATGTGGACGATGTACGTTCTGCATAACTTAGCACAATCTATTGACCAGAGCTTCTATCCTGTCTGAATTGTAAGCTTTCAAAGAGGGGTCTGCCGCAATCCGGCCCTATTTTTTTGATGCTATCAGTGCCAAACTTAATCTCCTGCCCGATGAGTACCGGGTTTAATCCGAGAGGACGGCATCATGCGTTTACCTGTTTATTGTTTAGCCCTTTTAAGTTCGCTGACTTTAACGGGGACGGCCTTGGCTGGGGATCTTCCTAAAGATTTCTCTGACCTTGATACGAATTCTGATAGCCGCGTGAATTTCTCTGAATATCAAGCCTATGCCAGGGCCCAAGGCGTTTCCGCCACCGAGGCGGCGCAGGATTTTGTTCGCGCGGCCCAAGGGGACGCCGTCCTGACAGAGGACGAATTAAACTTGGCGCTTTTGATGGAGGGTCAAGCCTATGCCCTCAAACCAAAAAATACACCTAAAGCGGCTATCCCCTTAGGACCGCAACCTTTGTCAGAGGTGCAAGACGTCAAAGAGGAACCCATTTACGGATATGAGGCCATTCCCATCGAGTAACTTTCTAGGTGTCTTCTCTTTTTAATCTTGGTTTCTTTTTAATCTTGGTTTCTTGCAGACATTTAATGAAACGATTACGTGCCCGCCTCGTTCTTTATATGACGGTCGCAGGCGAAAAACATTCCTCCCCCTTCAAACTGTTTTTTCTGCGACCGTCACATAATAATAAAAGGAGATTTCAATGACCTATCGTAATTCCGCCGCCATCGCCGCTCTTTCCGCCGTTTTACTTGCGGCCCCGGCTTATGCATCGTCTCATATGGAAGGTGAAAAAGCCGACATGTCTAAAAAAGATGTGTTTATGAAAATTGATGCCAATAGCGATAGCAAATTGACATTTACAGAATTTGCAGACTTCAGTGAAGCCCATGGCGTGACTGCGTCAGATGCCGCTCAGGAATTCACTCGTCTTGCAGGTGAGCAAACCACTATCAGCATGGAAAATTTCGAAGAATTCGACATGAAGGCTTATAAAGACCACAAAATGAATAAATCGAAGACTTCCATGAAAGATAAAGGCATGAAAGATAAAGGCATGAAGGACAAAGGCGATAAAATGATGTCGCCAGACACCATGAACAGCTCGCAGTCCCTAAATAACACGAC
This sequence comes from uncultured Hyphomonadaceae bacterium, assembly GCA_913058335.1. Classification (GTDB taxonomy): domain Bacteria; phylum Pseudomonadota; class Alphaproteobacteria; order Caulobacterales; family Maricaulaceae; genus Litorimonas. The sequence continues at coordinate 35,159 of CAJXPX010000004.1, read as the reverse complement.
CCGCACGACAGCGGGAACTTCGGCTATGATGAATGCTGAGTACGGTGATTTTGCAAAGTTGGACGCCGATTCAGATGGCAATGTTAGCTTTAAAGAATATAGCAAAATGCGAAAATCACAGGGCGTCTCCAGCATGACCCAACTCGCTCAGGAGTTTACGCGTTTGAGCGGTGGGAAAGCGATGCTTAGCGCAGATCAGTATCAAATGGCGCAGTCTAGCGATGTTCTGAACCAACCTGCATATCGAACGCAATCAAGTTCTCAAGCTCGGGTTTCTTCATCGGGCTCAGTCAATTCTGATATGGAAGCGGCGGAGACCATGAACATGCCTATGGATAACAATCCGGCCGGCCTCAATCAGATGAACAATCCAGAACAAGAGTCAAATATGACCAATTCCGGAGCTGAAACAGATCTAGAGAAAAGTTCTAATCCGCAAATGAAAGTCTGGGGCGATAAATAAACCCCCGTGAATTAATCCTATTTACTCCAGCCCGCCCATGGCGGGCTTTTTTATTTCCGATTAGATTTAAACCGTCCATAATTTTTGCCTAATTGTCGCCTTAACCCAACGAGTTTTTAACGCAACAAAGCGGCGTTTCGGGCATTGTACTATCAGATACACACTCAACTGGGGGTGTTTGCTGCTAAGAAAGGATTTCAAAATGAATTATTTAAAATCAACGTCCATCGCAATGGCCCTTACGGCTATATTAGGTGCGTCCAGCGCTTTCGCCGGGGGCACACCTCCGACATTTTCTGAACTTGATGCCGACGCCAATGGGCAAGTATCATTTTCCGAATTCGCAAAGCATAAAGAGGAAAAAGGAAAAACTCTCACTAACGCTCAACGTCAGTTTAACGTGATTTCCGGTGGAAGCGAAAGCTTTACCTCCGATCAATATGAAAACTCTTTTGCTGTAAAAGGTGAAGTTGATGCTCTGGAAACGGACTCTGTTGTTGTCATGCCTTCCGACTCCACGGACGTAAAAGGGGCCGTCGAGTCCTCAGACTCTGGTGTGGTTGTCAATGAATTTGATGAAACCCCAAATGCCGAAACTCAAGTCCAGTTGGACACTGAGACCGAAATCCAAAATGACCCACAGGTGCAAGACGAAAAGTCTATGACTGATGACGCCATGACGGCCGATGATACTATGGAAGTGGAAGAAGGCATTGAGGAATTAGAAGAAGATGCCATGGAGTTAGAAGAAGATGCCATGGAATTAGAAGAAGACATGGAAATGGAAAATGACGCCATGGATGTTGAAACCATGGACGATACCACGGATATGGACGTTACGACGGATAATGGCGACATAGAGGTCGAGACCTTCGAAAATGACCCCCTGACCGATTCGGACTCAGCCCTGACGGATGAGACAACCGACACTGAAATGGAAATTCAGACCGAAACGGATATAGGAATTGATGAGAACGAGTTCGCCTTGGAACCGGATACTCTATCAGAGCCTGACCCTGTGATGGAGTCATCGGATATTGCGCCACAGATTGATACTGAGAGCAATATTTCGCCTGATGCCGAGCCGATGCTCGACAACCCGGCCCTTGATAATGAGGTCGTGTCGGACACAGAAGTCACTATAGATTCTCCGCAGGTAGAAGATTCCGAGCTTAACATCGATCCCACCGAGAATGCGGTTTCAGGTGACACCGAAACCTCTTATGACACTGAATTTTCCGTGCCAGATGCGCCAGAGACACCTATTCTGGAAGACACAGACCCTGTGGTGGATTCCGAGATGGAAAGTGACATAGAGTTGCAAGAGAATATGACTCTTGAAGACGACTCAGAAGTAGATCTTGATATTAAATCTGATGTTGAAACTGATTTAGAAACTGACTCTGAGCCTAACTAAGATTTGTCTCTCCTGACAAATATCCCGTTCCACGAAAGTGGGGCGGGTTATTTTTTGCGCGTACCTAAAACAAGCGACTTTGCTCTGCTTGTTATCAGTCTTCAGAGCCAACTAAGCGAAGAAACGGTTTTTTAGGGCGGCTTTTAGCGCTGGGCGTTTTCGGGGATTCCGGTACATATTCCGGCAGAAAAGGCTCTATTTTTGGATCGCTGAAATCCACCTCCGGTTTTCTCGCAGCCTGTTCTTCAGGCATATCCTCTTCAATCTGCCTGACCCGCGGTGAATAGTCTTTCCGTCCAAATCCTTTTTTAGAGCCCAAACCCTTTTTCGGTTTTGAGTCCCAGCTTCTGGCCGAGCGACTATAATCTGACTCCGGATCCTCCTCTAAGCTCTCAGCGTTTTTCTTCGCTTTGAGCTCTTTGACCTTTTTATTCATGCGCGATACGACCTGCTTTTGTGCCAGAGATAGCGCGTCACCTGCGCGGCCTTTTTCCGGATCGTGAAAAGCGGAGCCATAAGTTTCGAGCCGCTCCAGCACACTCTCCCCAAACTCATCCTCGAAATCGCTAATATGGCCAAGCTCGGTCAATTTAGCATGGAGTCTGGCAACCTTGCGGCGGGCATTACGAGCCGAGCGCTCCCGCGCTTTAGCCATTTTATCACGAAAGGCCGTTTGGGCTTCATCCCGCGCGGCCTGCTCCGCTTGCCACTTTTGCTTGTCATAATCGGACATAGGCGCCGTTTAACAGAAATGGAACAGAAGCGGAACACTTAATTTGTTAAGAAGTATAGGCGTTTAATTTATCTTTCTCGAAAGGAAAAGTTTAACGGACGCAAATAAACCTTCAAAAGCTTATGGCGCCCCAGTTATGACGCCCCAGTAAGGTCAGATAAAGACCCCTATTGGTCAGCGACGACTTCCATATACATATCAAGCAACGCTTCCTGCTCTGCTCGTTCTGATTCATCTTGTTTACGTAAGGACACAACCTTGCGCATAACTTTCGTGTCAAAGCCAAAGCTTTTCACTTCGGAATAGACTTCGCGGATATCGGTCGCCAGCTCGGCCTTTTCGGCTTCCAGCCGTTCTATACGGGCGATAAATTGTTTTAGTTTTTCGCGGGTAGCCTGACCCATTTGGTCAGCGCGGTCTGCATCGGAAATCATATTGGCCTCTTTATCCTAAAAAATCCTATGGAAAGCTCTGGTATCGTGTCAAAGCCTTCCCTGCTATGGGAGGATACAGAGTAAATTGTGGACAAGCGAATTGGTCGCAATTTTATCCCTGCCCTCTGGTGGATTAAGCCTTATAAGGGTCGGCAAAATTGTAAGGAGAGCCTGATGCTCTATATTTTATACGCGCTCACACTTGCTGCGTTTCTTTATGTTCTATTTACGCTCGTCATGGGGGCTAAATCCATGGGCGGGAAAAAAACCGGAGATCGGGAGAAATCCAACATTTGGATGCGCCGCCGAATTGTCGGTCAAGCCATTGCCATTGGCCTTCTTATTTTAACAGTTTACGTCAAAACGAGAGCCTAATCCTTGGTCAAACTCAACAAGATATATACCCGCACCGGAGATGATGGATCGACAGGTCTAGTGGACGGATCCCGCCTGTCCAAATCGGCCATACGCGTCAGAGCTTACGGCGATGTCGACGAAACCAACGCTGTTATCGGGCTGGTTCGCTTGCATCTGGAAAACCGCAAGCTTGATGACAGCCTGTCGCGCATTCAGAATGATCTGTTTGATCTCGGCGCGGATTTAGCAACGCCTCTGCCGAAAGAAGGTGAAGCGGATAGCGAATATGCTCTGCGAATGGTAGAAAGCCAAGTTACCCGCCTCGAAGAAGAACTGGACGATCTGAATGAAGATCTGCAACCCTTAAAGAGCTTTGTTCTTCCGGGCGGACACCCCCCCGCGGCCTATTTGCATCAGGCCCGGACGGTCTGTCGTCGTGCAGAACGCATTTGTGTGGCTTTAGGCGAAGTGGACGAGGTCAATCCCCAAGCAATACAATATCTAAACCGCCTCTCGGATTTTCTCTTTGTTGCGGCCCGCTGGACGAATGATCAAGGCGAAGCGGATGTCAAATGGGTGCCCGGCGGGAATAGATAGCAAGCCCGCGCTCTTTCTAGAACTTACGGGAACTTGACTCGATTTAAGCCCCCGTTTCCAAAAGCGCCTTAACACGCGCCGACATTTCCGCCGGTGTGCTGCGGCCATAGAAAAAATCAACAAATTTTCCATCTTCGCCCATCAAATACATAATGTCTGAATGATCGACCGTGTACTCTGCGGCGCTGTCCGGTGTCGGCACTTTAGTGGCATAGACTTTATAGGCGGCTTTTACGGCGGAAATTTCGTCCGGCGTACCCGTATAGCCTTGCAATCCTTCGGGAAATCCATTGGCCTCGACATATTGAGACAAAGTTTCAGCTGTATCCCGCTCAGGATCCACGCTGATCAGAACATAACCAATATCATCACCTTGTTCGCCCAAAAGGTTTTGCGCCTGCCCCATTTTCTGTAAAGCTGTCGGGCAGACATCCGGGCAATAGGTAAACCCGAAATAGATCAGATGCGGTTTTCCAATCAGGGCCTCTTCGCTCACGCGCTCGCCGTCCTGATTAACCAGAGAAAAAGCGCCGCCAATATCTGCCTGTCCAGAAGTGACGGTTGTCCCCGCCTGTCCAGAACGGGTTGAGGCCCCGTCGGACTGTCCACACGCCGAAAGGCTCAATACGGCAAGGCTCGCCATCGCAAATTTAACAAAAGGCATAATTGTTCCCTGAGAGTAAGGTCGTCGTCAAAGTTTTTTTGGCTTAGCATATCCAAGCCTGCTCCAACCGCGTATAGACTAAATATGGCCTGCACACTATCCCTCCTGACCTGTCAGATTGACGCTCTGAAATTAGCGCGTGGGCTGAAACTAGCGCATGGTAAGACAAAACGGTGAGCGCAACTCTAGACCCGACCCTGCCGCTTGGCCTTGTTGAGATGGCTGACCCGCCCAAACGGCCCGCGCGGTCTATGGGTCGTTTGCGGCGATATACATTGGTTCTATTGCGATGGGGCGCCATTGGGGGGCAGGCTCTGGCGCTGTTAATTGTCAGCCAGATTTTTAACTACCCTCTTCCGGCGCTCGCCTGTTCTATTGTCGTTGGAACAAGTGTCATGGTCAATCTGGCGTTGACCACATTGTCTCCGCTGGATCGCCGCGTGGCTGATATGGAGGCGCTGCTGCAACTTGGCTTTGATATTATCCAACTTGCCGCGCTGCTCTGGCTGACCGGCGGAATAACTAACCCCTTCGCCCTTCTCTTTCTGGCCCCGGTTGTAACCAGTGCCACAACATTATCTAAACCTGTCCTCTTGACCCTCGCAAGCCTAGCGACCGTTTTGTCGCTCTATTTGGTTTTCCATTACCGCCCCCTCCCTTGGGACCCCGCCTCTCCGCTGGATTTGCCGCTATTATTCCGCCTCGGGGTTTGGGTCGCGATTATTGTCGGCTCCATCTTTACGTCACTCTATGCCTGGAGAGCGACAAAAGAGAGCCGGAAAATGGCCGCGGCTTTGGCCGCCACCGAAACCCTGCTGGCCCATGAACACAAACTCTCGGCGCTGGGCGGTCTTGCTGCTGCGGCCGCGCATGAGCTCGGAACGCCTCTCGCGACCATACAGGTCGTGGCGAAAGAAATGAGCCGCGAAATTCCCGAAGGATCATCCCTGTCGGAAGACGCCGCACTTTTATTATCCCAAGCCCAACGGTGCCGTTCCATTTTGGAGCAGCTGTCTTTACGGGGTGATGAAGGCGACGCCATCCATGATCAACTTTCTATTGAGGATTTGTTCGAAGAAGCGGCTGAGCCTTTCATTGATATCGAACCGGACATTGCGATTGAAACGGGCGGAGTCGGCCCTGAACCGGCCCTTCGTCGACAAGCGGAGCTGGTTTACGCCATGAAAAACTTTGTCGAAAACGCCGTTGATTTCGCCCACGATCAAGTCAGCCTCACCGGACATTGGACCGAAGATTATATTACCTTGACCATCGATGATGATGGGCCGGGCTTTGAGCCGACAATATTGGGGCGGCTCGGGCAACCTTATGTCACTATGAGAAATCGACAAAAAACCAAACCGGAACGCGCCGGCGGGTTGGGGCTGGGCGTGTTCATCGCTTCCACTCTAATAGAACGGACAGGGGGGACGGTGCGGTTTACTCGGGCGCCGCTTGGCGGAGCGCGGGTTGAAGCAAAATGGCCCCGAAAAATACTTATAGCGCCGCCGGGACCTTAAGAGCCCCAACCAATGCATATCAGTTTACCCTTTTTCACCCTGCCATAAGTCTCAATAATAGGGTAAGACGTAAGAAGTTTTATTAGAAAGATCGCCAATAGAGAGCGAGTCAAAAAGGATGAGACCTGAAATATGACTGAATATAACCTGCCGGACGATGCCAGCCTGTTAATTCTTGACGATGACGGCCCTTTTCGAACCCGGCTGGGCCGCGCCCTTGAACAGCGCGGCTTCACGGTCACAACCGCTGAAACGGTGGCCGAAGCCAAAGCGCTCGCCAGTGCTAACCCTCCTGCCTTTGCTGTCCTGGATATGCGGCTTGATGACGGAAACGGCTTGGACGTTATTGACCTTCTCCATAAAACCCGGCCTGATTGCCGCATGGTGATGCTCACAGGTTACGGGAATTTAGCCACAGCCGTCTCTGCGGTGAAACGCGGCGCCGTGGATTATCTGGCCAAACCCGCCGACGCCGATGATGTCTGCAAAGCCCTGCTCGCCAGCAAAGGGGAAACCCCAGAGCCGCCGGAAAACCCAATGAGCGCCGACCGCGTGAGATGGGAACATATCCAGCGGGTTTACGAACTTTGCGGAAAGAATGTCTCCGAGACGGCGAGACGTTTAAATATGCACAGACGAACTTTACAGCGAATTCTCGCGAAGCGCGCCCCGAGGTAAATCACAGCGTATTGTCCAAGGTAAATCAGCGTATAAAATGAAATAAGCCGCCTCAAAGGCGGCTTTCTTTTTAGCGGAATTACTGAACCTATTTCAATCCGGCCTCAATTTCGCGCCAGTCCACGACCTTGAAATTCTGCTTTTCTTGACCTTCTATCGCATCTTCAGAGTTTTGATTATCCTGAACGACGAAAAACCCTTTTGGAAAACGCTCTGTTGATTTCGCCGTGACGTCAATTCCGTCAGTCACTGTGGTACGATCCACAGCGCCTTCGGCAATTTCAAACTGACCTTTAAACTGGTAATCCGGCAGGGTGAAAGCGACATAGCTATTATTTCCTTGGGAGGACACAATCAGGTAGCCGCCTTCATCGCCCTCCGGATAAACTGTCACACCTTCAAGGTCACCCATAAGGCCGTATTGTCCGGGCCGGCCAATTACGGTCCGGGCCACCCCGTCAGCCGGATTTGCGGGATAGTGATAGAGACCTCCCATTTCTTCAGCGATATATAGAGCTTGTGTTCTGTCATCAAACACGCAGCCCTCCGTTTTTGTGCCTGTCGGGAACTCTCGCAACTTTGAAACGGCGAAGCCCTCGGCTCCGTAAACAAGAGCGTATTGATAAAAGACACCTTCTTTCGTCGTTATGCCGACATGATAATCCGAGCCAACCTGCCCCAAACAAATCCCATAAGGCATCGGCTCAAGCGGGAGTTCAGCCGTCATTTCCGGTAAAAACTCATCTGTTTCGGCATTATATAGTAAGGCCGTAATATTCTTTTTCTCATCATTACTGGCAACCAGAAGGACGTAAGGCGTTCCGCCGACCCTGAAGTTTTCCCGTAAATCGACATTATTTAATGTGCCGAGCGGGAAAAACTCTCTGGCGTCTCCGTCCAAAGTATAAATATGAAGGCCGAATTGTTTATCAGTGCCAGCGATGAAACCGCTGCCGCTTTGGTGGACATAAATTGCCGGATCGTCGGCAGAGTCTCCCGCGCTGCCGACGATTGGCGTTTCAAACGCCGCGGTGACAGGAAACATGCCTTCTGTCGGAGCCACATAGGGCGCTTCTGCCTCTATGGTGGCGCAGGACGCAAGTCCGAAGAGCAAACTTGTTGTCAAACCCTTAGAGGCCTTACTAATATAGTTGTTTGTCATAATCTCTCTCCTTAATAAGTGAAGCGCGCACCGAAGATGATGCTTGTGCCGAACTCGTCATATTGTGATAGACGCGATTCATCCCCGAAATAGTAATATTCCGGTTCATCCGTCAGGTTCTTACCCTCCAGATAGACTTGAAGACTATCTGTAACTTTATATTTTGCTGAAGCTTCGACCATCAAACGACCGTCCGTATATCGATCAAGGTTTCCGTATTCCGGATCGCCCGGATCCCCTTCAGAGGTTAACTCATCCAGATAATCTCCGCGATAATTGGCTGAAACGCGGAGATCCCAAGGGCCCTTGTCATACGCCAAAGCCACATTCCAAACTGAATCGGACTGTTTGAGGAATGGCACATCGCGAAAACCCTCACCGTCCGGGATAGTTGCTTCGGATTCTGTGAGTGTAAGATTGGCTGAAAGCAAGAAACCATCCAGAACTTCGCTGACCACATTAAGGTCCTGAACAAAGTTAAACTCAACACCGTAAAGATCGACAGTATCCACATTTATAGAAGTGGTTATTTCTTCAACAGTCAAAAGCTGGGCCGCATTCAAACTAGAGAGATCGATCTGCCCAGGCTCGTTTCCAACATCAAATGTGGCTTGATAAATAGCATTATCAATTGTTTTGTAAAACCCGCCAACAGATAGGACAGACAGGCTGGAGGGATAGAATTCCAAGGCCAGATCGAAATTGTCCGCTTCATAAGGCTGAAGGCTTGGATTGCCGATCTCCGCCTCATCCTCGTCATCATTCAGGCGGGCAAACGGCGCCATGTCGCCAAACCCTGGACGCACTATAGCGGCGTAATAGGCCGCCCGGCCAATCAACTTGTCGGTGAAGTCATACTTAACATTCAGGCTCGGAAGGAAGTTCGTGTAATCGTTTTCATAATTCAGAACGGTGACATCGTTAATATCGGCCTCTTCCGCGTAATTATTCCCTGTCATATCAATATTGGTCTGCTCGACGCGGGCCCCGGCGACGATTGTGGCGTCGCCTATTCTAAACGTTCCCATGCCATAGGCCGCCAGGATTTGTTCATTGACCTCAAAATCTTCAGATAGGCTGCCAAAGTTTGAATCATCATCCTCAAACTCCAGATTGCCCTGAGCGTTTCCGCGAAGACTGTTTGTCTGATTTCCGTCCGGATAGGCTGGCATAGGATTGGCAAGGCGCCAATTATCGATAAACTCGTTTCCGACAAAACCGGACAGGTTTATGTCCTCCGCGCCGCTATAAATATCGAGATTCACATCACGGATTTTCTCGCGATCCCGAATTTTCGCGCCGGCTTTCCAAGTGACCTGCATATTCCCCAAAAGCGCCTCTTTAGAAATATCCAGCTTAGCACTCAGTTCCGTATCCTGATTTATGGACCGCTCTTCCTCGAAGGAATCGAGCAGATAGTTAGACGGCATAAAGATAGAACTTAGCGCATCGCTTCCGCTCAATAAGGGCTGTTGCGGGTCTGAGGTATCAAATAACAGGTCACCGACATTATTGTCTTGAATATCTTCATATCTGAAAGCGACATCGTGGTTATCGCTGTCATCTTCCTCGGCGTAAGCGTAGGCGCCTTCATACTCGAATTTCCAGGTCTCAATTTCGGTGGTGCCGCCCAAAGCGTAAGTCTGGATTTGGCGCACTTCCTTACGTTTCCGGACTTCGGTGTCGACCTCATTAATAGGGACTGACGAAGAGGAAGGCGAGGTCGCCATCCCGTCATCAAGGTCTTTATACTCAAATTTGTTTCTGATCTCATCATCCGTATAATTATTGAATAAGGTTCGCAGATAGAGACGGGTATTTTCGTTTACGTCCAAGTCGAAATTACCAACCAAGCCAATTCGCTCCCTGTCAATATCATACCAACGCTGCTCATAATCATCGTTAAGAAAAAACTCACCGGCCTCTTCATCAAAGCCCCAGCTTCCTGTCTCATTATTGTGGGATTCGATGTCCATGTCCTGATAGTTTGCCGATAGCGCTACGCCCAAGCGTTCGCCAAAAACATTCGAGTAAGTCAGCGTGCCTTTTGGAGAAATCGTCTCCGAAATTTCGTTATAGCGTCCTTCGGCCTTTGCCCGGAAATAAACGCCGCCCCGATCAAAGGCGGAAATTGTTTTTAGATTGATAACGCCGCCCAAACTGTCAGCATCCACATCAGGCGTCAGTGATTTTTGAATTTCAATTCCATCGAGTAAGTCAGATGGCACGCCGTCCAGCAAAACGCCGCGGCGATCTTCCGGTGACGGTGTGCGCACACCGTTAATGGAAGAGGAAATCAGATCCGTATTGATACCGCGAATAGAGACATAACGCCCTTCGCCTTGATCGTTCTCGATAGACAGGCCCACTGCGCGCGAGAGGGAGTCGGCAACGGTTGTGTCCGGAAAGTTTCCAAGTCCGTCAGAATCGATAACCGTCAAAATAGAGTCTGCAGCCCGTTGTTGGTTCAAAGCACCTGCTTGAGCGGCGCGGGTCCCGACCACAATTATGTTATCGATATAGTCAACATTATCCCCAACGATTATGTCCAGAACGGTGCCTTCAGGGGGGACGTCAATCGTATTACTGACCGTGCCCGCCCCAATATAGCTGGAGGTAACAGTGTAGCTGCCGGGCGGGATATTGAAGAGTTTATAATTCCCGTAACGGTCCGTCGTGGTCGTCCGGTTCAAATCATCAATGCTGATGACCACGCCTTCAAAGGGCGCGTCTCCGGTCGAATCTGTAACTTTACCGCTAATCGACTGGGCCGAAGCCTGCGAGGCGATAGCGACAGCGAGAACCGGCAATGAAGTGAGTAATAATTTACGCAAAGGACGCGAATGATATTGTGACATGTAGAAAACCCCTCAATTGATAACTGAGCGGGGATATTCAAAACTTTCACGACACCTGCGTGTCAGAATCATGACGACTTAGCGACGGTATGTTGAATTATTTAAGACAGGTTAAACTTTTGAAAGGGCCTGAAAGCCAAGCAGTCATTCAGATTCCTCGTCGCAATTTTCTATGAGCCTGAAAGTAGTCCCGTCTTTTGAACTTTTCGTTTCGATGCGTGCATTAAGGGTTTGCGCGAATGTTTTTGTTAACCGCGTCCCTAATCCATTTTTAGCCCCTTTACGGGCGGCGGGCTGGAGGTCGGCTTTGGCAGAAGACTCTGATATTTCAGATTTGACGTTTAAAGATTTTGCCTTACGCGTCTTCATACCGCACCCATTATCCGAGATAGACAAGATCCAAGCTTGTTCAGGCTCAGCTTTAAAAGAGATATGGATTGTGCCTTTGCGACCGTCTGGAAAGGCATGCTTAATAGCGTTTGTCACAATTTCATTGAGAATCAAACCCAAGGCAACGGCCTTATCCCTATCCATCTGAAAAGAGACCGCTGAGAGAGTGATTTCAATATTTGAGCTTGAGGAAAAGGCTTTCCGCAAGTTTTCGCAAAGCGAATTGAGATAGTTGGAAACATCTAGCTCTTCGCGAAAATCCTGTGAGCTGTAAATTGAATCATGGATAGCCGCAAAACTATTCACGCGGGAGGACGCCATTTTCAAAGCTTGCTTAACGTCTTGGGAGTGATGGTCACGGCTTTGCATATTCAGCAGGCTCGACACCATCGCAAAATTATTCCTTGTTCGGTGTTCTAACTCCCGGATTAAAATCTGTGTCGTTTTTAACTGACGATCGCGTTCAAGAGTTGCGAGGCGTATGCCGCGCCTGAAAATTTCGGCGAAAAGCAGAATAAACAATGCCGCACATCCATTTACAAAAGTACGGGCGCCGTCTCCTGCTGTCTCGAATGAGAAGGAATAATGGGCTGGTAAGACAACGTACCAAGCGTGGAGAAAAGCAAGTATAAAAGTTGTCACGCCAGAGGGCCAACGTCCATACAGCGTAGAGATAAGAATGGCAGGATATATCAGAGAAAAAGGCCCCGCCGCAGCGAAAACCTCATCGACAAGCGTGCGCGCCAACACCGCAAAAATGAAACAAAAAAGTCCAAATGCGATTTGAACGCCGATTGACGGGAATTTCCCGGCAAATCTATCCGCTACATCAAATTCGACAAAGCGCTCACGCCCTTTTCTTGGCACAAATTTCTCCTGAAGGCGCTTCCCCGCAACCCTTCAATGGAGTTTCCAATAATTTCATCTTTTTGGCAATCGGATTTTCGATAGCTCAACACAAAAATTTAGACATTCATATTAGGAAAATATCCGCACCGTAGTGGGAGGGGGACTTGAACCCCCGACCTCAGGATTATGAGTCCTGCGCTCTAACCAGCTGAGCTACCCCACCATACGGTGCGAAGCGCGGCATATAGGACAGACGCGAGCGTCTGCCAAGCAGAAAAGTAAGTCTGTGATTAGGCCAGGAACATCATTTGCGGGTCTTGTAATAAGGCCTTCAAGTCCTGCATCATTTTGGCCGCGTCATAACCATCAATCACTCTGTGATCGCAGGAGACTGAGAAGTTCATGACTTTGCGCTCCACTACCTGACCCTCTTCCATCACGAGTTTAGGGCGGATTTTATTCGGGCCAAAAATTGCCACTTCCGGCCGGTTAATAACAGGTGTCGTTACGATGCCGCCTAAGGGGCCGAGGGAGGTAAGAGTGGTCGTCGCGCCACCCATTTCTTCGGGTTTAAGCTTATTGTTACGTGCGCCTTCGGCAAGGCGGTTCAACTCCTCTGCCATTTTCCAGACGGACAGGGTTTGCGCTTTCTTCAAGACAGGCACGACCAAACCAATATCTGTCTGCGTCGCAATACCCAGATTAAAATCGGAAAATTGCGAGACATAACCCTGCTCGTCCATATAACGCGCATTAAATTGCGGCCAATCACGGAGTAAGACAGCCATCGCCCGGATCATAAGCGGGAGAACCGTCAGCTTGGGTTTGTCGTCAGATTTTTTCTGATTGATGCGGGCCCGAAAGGCTTCCAGCTCGGTGACATCTATTTCTTCAACATAGGTGAAGTGCGGAATGTTACGTTTGGATTCCTGCATACGCTGCGCGATTACGCGGCGCAGGCCAATGACTTTGATACGGGTTTCACCGTCTTCGGGCTCCACCGCCTTTTCGAGTAAATCAAGGTCATTATGCGTGACCTGACCTTCGCCGCCACTGGCCTTTGCTTTCGATAGATCAAGTCCGGAATCCATGGCGCGCTTGCGGACGGCTGGGCTGGCCAGTACTTTCTCTGAAGATGACTTGGCCGTTGACGGCGTCTTCGGCGTTGGGGACGAAGACTTTACAGATGTCTCAACTTTTTCCGGAATGTCTTTCGTGGTGCTTTCCGGCGTAGGTGCAGACCCTTCAATCTCTAAGGTCACAAGGTTTCCCCCGACGGAAAACACATCGCCCTCTTCACAGCCTAGCGCCAAAATCTTACCGTTTACCGGAGAGGTCAGTTCAATCGTAGCTTTATCCGTCATGGCGTCGGCCAGCGGCGCGTCTTCTTCAACTTCGTCCCCAACAGAGACGTGCCAAGCTGTAATCTCGGCTTCGACAACGCCTTCGCCAATATCGGGAAGCTTGAAAATAAACTCGTCAGATCCGGAAGACGTCGACGTGTCAGGTGAAGAGTTTTCCAAATTCTCTGAAGTGTCATTTTCGGACGTGTCTTCTGTTTTTTCTTCCTCTGCCGTAACGTCGCCTTCCGTCTCTAAAACAACCAAATGGCCTCCGACCGAAAACACATCGCCCTCTTCACAGCCAAGGGATTTGACGACGCCTTCAACGGGTGAGGTCAGCTCAATCGTCGCCTTGTCGGTCATGGCATCCGCCAAAGGCGCATCTTCTTCGACTTTGTCGCCAACGGAAACATGCCAAGCCGTAATTTCGGCTTCGACAACACCTTCGCCAATATCCGGCAATTTGAAAATAAATTCGCCCATAATTTAAGCGGCCTTCATAATAGTTTTAACGGCCCGTGTTAAGCGTTTCTGTCCCGGGAAAAACGCCCATTCCTGTGCATGTGGATAGGGCGTGTCCCACCCTGTCACGCGCTGAATTGGGGCTTCAAGGTAATAAAAACAGTGTTCCTGAACAAGGGCGGAAAGTTCTCCGCCAAAGCCGGACGTTCGGGTCGCTTCGTGGATTATGACGCAGCGACCTGTTTTCTTCACAGACTCCACAATGGCGTCGAGATCCAGCGGTAAGAGAGACCGTAGGTCAAGGACATCGGCGCTAATGCCCATATTTTTAACGACCGCCTCGGCGACCCAAACCATCGTTCCGTAAGCCAGGATCGTCAGATCATTGCCTTCCGTGATTTTACGCGCTTTGGCCAGAGGGACTGTGTAATGACCTTCCGGAACTTCGCCTAATTCATGGCTTTTCCATCCAACGGACGGTTTCTGATGATCGCCGTCAAAGGGGCCGTTATAAAGTCGTTTTGGCTCTAAAAACAGAACCGGGTCATTGTCTTCGATCGCCGAAATCAACAAGCCTTTCGCATCATACGGATTGGACGGAATAACCGTTTTCAAGCCCGAAATATGTGTGAACAGGGCTTCCGGGCTCTGACTATGCGTTGTGCCGCCATAAATGCCGCCCCCAACAGGCGTCCGAATAGTAAGAGGCGCGGTGAAGTCTCCATTTGATCGATACCGCAAACGCGAGGCTTCGGACGCAATCTGGTCATATGCAGGATAGATATAATCGGCGAATTGAATTTCCGCGACAGGGCGCAACCCATTTGCAGCCATGCCGATAGCGATACCGACAATGCCGCCTTCGGAAATCGGCGTATCAAAACAGCGGTGAAGCCCGTGTTTTTCCTGTAATCCGGCTGTGCAGCGGAAGACGCCGCCAAAATAACCGACATCCTCGCCGAAAACCAAGACGTCCCGATCTTCAGTCATTTTTACATCCATCGCATCACGGATGGCTTCGATCATGCTCATTTTAGCCATTAGCCTATCTCCCCCTTAAACATTTCTCTTTGACGAAGAAGGTGATCTGGCTCTGTCTCGTAAACCTGCTCAAACATCGTATTGTCAGGAAGCTGCGTAGAATTGGCGACAGAGCCCATGGCCTCAGCCGCCTTAAAGGTTTCGCGCACTTCTTTTTTCAACTCTTCCGCCAGCGCGTCATGTTTTTCCTGTGTCCACTCTTCGATATGGATGAGGTGGTTTTTCAACCGTTCAACCGGGTCGCCAAAAGGCCAGACATCCCCCTCATTCTCAGGGCGGTATTTAGACGGATCATCCGACGTGGAATGTCCTTCTTTGCGGTAGGTGTAATGTTCTATTATGGTCGCGCCGCCGCCATTGCGGGCGCGCTCCGCCGCCCATTTCGTCGCCGCATAGACAGCCAGCATGTCATTCCCGTCCACCCGCAACGTCGCAAGACCGTAGCCCGTCCCGCGAGCGGCGAAAGTCTCGCCGCGTCCTGCTGCAATTCCTTGGAAACTGGAAATCGCCCATTGATTATTGACGACGTTAATAATGCAAGGCGCGCGGTAAGTAGAAGCAAAGTTCAGCGCGTAATGAAAATCGCCCTCTGCTGTGGCGCCTTCGCCTGTAAACACTGAGGCAATGCCGTCCGTATTCTTGTAAGCTTCGGCCATGGCCCACCCCACACCTTGAATAAGCTGGGTCGCGAGATTGCCGGAAATGGAAAAGAAACCGTGTTTTTTGAAAGAATAAAGAACCGGAATGGATTTACCGTCCAGCGGGTCGCCCGAATTGGACAGAACCTGACACATCATTTCCTTCATGGACGCGCCGCGGGCAATCAAAATGCCCTGTTGGCGATAGGTTGGAAAAGTCATGTCATCGTCGCGTAGGGCCATGGCATGGCCGACGCTGACCGCTTCTTCGCCGGTTGATTTCATATAGAAGCTCATCTTACCCTGACGCTGCATGGTGAACATGCGCTCATCCATCGCGCGGGTGCGCATCATGTGGCGCAAGCCTTCGCGCATCTTATCGGCGCTGAGGTCTGGTTTCCACTCTCCCTCTGTCTCGCCGTTAAAGCGAAGTACCCGAATAAGTTTCAGGGCATGTTCGACCGTATCATGTGCGTCGCAAAGCGGGTCCGGTCGATTGGGGGAATGATTGGTCGGGATGGATATATGGGAATAGTCTGGCGTGTCCCCTGGACGGAATTGCGGCTCCGGTACAAAGAGCTTTGATTGGTTGGAAAGATTCCGCTCTGCTCGAGCTTTGTTTTCAGCTGACTGACCCATTTACGTCCCTCTAGCGATTATCGCGTTATTCTTATCACATTTACGTGCAATCCATCGTAATCGTTGCGGAAAGATTGACTTTGGAATGTAATTTATCCAAAAATCACGCTATAATCATAACGCTTTACAGTTATAATACGGTACTTACGCTAATTTTTTGCGTAAATTCTTAATATCAGAGGTTCACATGCCCGAAATTATTGACAACATCGACGCCAAAATCCTTCACTTAATACAAAATAACGCCGGATTATCCGTTGCAGATATCTCCGAACAGGTCGGTTTATCGTCTTCGCCCTGCTGGCGCCGCATCAAGCGTATGGAAGAACTTGGCATTATCGAAAACCGCGTCACGATTTTGAACCGCTCTAAGCTTGGGCTGGATTTCGAAGTGTTTGTCGCGGTCAAACTTGGGCTTCCCAACCGCGCCAATATGGAAAAGTTCGAAAACTCTGTAGCGCGAATGCCCGAAGTTATCCAATGCGCCGTCGTGACCGGGGCGGTAGACTTTATGCTGCGTATTGTGACAAAAGATATGCACTCTTACGAAGATTTCTTGCGTGAAACGCTTCTCTCCATCGACCTCATCTCAGATGTCCAGTCGCGAATTGTCCTCCGCCAAAGCAAGGACACGAATGCGATCCCCTTAAACCTAATCAGCAATGCTGTGCCTCGCCATTAGCCTACCGCTTCATTTACGGTAAAATCTTTCCGTGACAGCCACTTTTGAGGTTGCTTTTGTTGACTTGAAGGGATGGCGGCCTTAACCGCACTGTTTGTTTAAGCTGTCATTTATTGCGGAAAGTTTGTCATGCCTGTCCCCGTTATTGTTCTCAACTTTGGCCATAGCGTTTTACGGACGCTTGAAGATTATACGAACGCCGCCTCAGAAATTTACCGGCATTACCGACAGGGCCAGAATGTGGTGGCGGTCACGTCCGCGCAGGGCGACCAAAGCGACGTCTTATTAGCCGAAGCCCGAAGAGTTGGCCCCGAGGGACAAGCAAAAAACCTCCCGGAGCTTATTCAACTTGGCGAGCGCCGCTCCGCCGCCCTTTTGGCGCTTGCGCTGGAACGTATTGGCGCCCCGGCCTTTGTCCGTCAGGCCCGCGATCTGGGGCTCAAAGCAAAGGGAAGCTCGACAGAAGCCGAACTAACAGGGCTTGATTCCGAACAGCTCCTCCAAGATCTTAAAGATCATGATATTGTCGTTATGCCCGGCTATGTCGCTATTGGCGAGAAAGACCGTACGGTCCTTCTCGGTCAGGGCGGATCGGATTTGACCGCTCTTTTTGTAGCAGAACAAATAAATTCTCCGGCCCTGCTTCTCAAAGATGTGGACGGCGTTTATGCCCGCGACCCGAAACAATCCGGCGAAAGCCCTGAGCGTTACAGTGATATAAGTTGGGATGATCTGGCCAAGGTTGCCGGGCCCCTCATTGAGCCAAAGGCGTTGGAATTTGCCAAAAGACACGAGCAATCTTTCCGCATCGGCCGGCCCGGCCTCCCGCTTTATACGACCATCGGCCCGAAAACAGGCGCACTCTCTGCGGCTCCGAAAACCAAGAAACTACGTGTGGCCATGATGGGCTGCGGCGTCGTCGGGGGCGGCGTATTTCGGCGGATGAAAGCCTCCCCAGAGAAATTCGAGATGGCCAAAATCATGGTCCGCGATATCGAGAAATATATCGATCAAGGCTATAAACCTGAGATGATGACGACTGAATTTGACGACCTTCTGTCGGCTAAACCTGATATTTTTATTGACGTTTCCGGCGGCATAGAGCCAGCGCTTTCCAACACGCGCGCCATGATCGAGGCCGGCGTGCATGTCGTCAGCGCTAATAAACAGGCCATCGCCAAGGGCGGACGCGACTTAATTAATCTCGCGGAGAGTAAAGGTGTAGAGCTACTCTTTTCCGCCTCCGCCGGGGGCGGTATGCCTGTTTTGGAAATGTGCAAACGCGAAAAAGGCCGCATTACACGCGTTCAGGCGTTACTCAACGGGACGACTAACTTTATGCTCGGGGAAATCAGCAAGGGACGTTCTTATGAAGACGCTCTGGCTGACGCGCAGGAAAAAGGGTTTGCCGAAGCTGACCCGTCAAATGATGTGAACGGAGCTGATGCGGGGGCAAAAATTCTTTTGGTCGCGTTGCTCGGCTTTGACGAAGAAATCACAATCGACGACATCCACCGTGACTCGATTGAAAATTTCAATCCCACTGACCCCCCAAAGGGCTCAATAAAACGTATCGCCACAGTCTGGAAAGACTCAAACGGCTTCTCTTCGCGTCTGGACTTAAAGGACCTCAGCCTGAATAATTTCCTGGCGAAAGCCGAAGGCGAAGAGGCCCATGCTGTCTTTGATTTTGACGATGGCGATCAATACCGCATTCGAGGCAAAGGTGCAGGACGTTGGCCGACAACAGAATCGGTGATGGCAGATCTCTTTGATATTTCGGCCCTCGACTTATAAACGCGGCTGGCCTTAGGCTAAGCCTTGCTTTCGGTCTGTTTCAATTCGGCTCTCGCTTGCGCCGTGATCGAGGCGGCGGACTTCAAGAATATTGCGGCCATTAATCCGGCAACAATCAAGTCGGGCCAAGCAGACCCGGTAAAGGCAACCGCAAAGCCAGCTAAAATTACACCGATATTCCCGATGGCGTCATTGCGCGAGCAGAGCCAAACAGAGCGAACATTTGAATCTCCGTCCCGCCAC
Organism: uncultured Hyphomonadaceae bacterium; assembly: GCA_913058335.1. Lineage (GTDB taxonomy): Bacteria > Pseudomonadota > Alphaproteobacteria > Caulobacterales > Maricaulaceae > Litorimonas. The sequence goes on along the minus strand of CAJXPX010000004.1, from coordinate 16,192 downwards.
TTCAAAAGAATAAGTACGCTTGCCATATTGGCCAAGAAGGCGAGCGTGCCAATTAATCCCATTGTGTGAGCTTCCGGGGCACCCCCCTCAAAAAACCGCAGACCTGTTGTCACCAGAATGACCAAAGCCATGAGCCCCAAAGATGCGCCTTTGAAAAGCGAGGCCAAGGCCCGCGTTCTTACCGCTGCGCCAATGACCGCGAGGCTAATCGCATAGGTTACAGAATCCCCGGCAAAATCGAGGGCATCCGCTTTTAAAGCTTGTGACTGAGATGAGAACCCGGCGGCCATTTCAACAAAGAACATGACCGCATTAATTAAAATAACGGCAATAAGCGCTCGCTTATATCCTTTGGAGAGTCCGGTGAAGACCTGTGGTTCGCAACAATTTCCCATGGGTCAGACTAACACCCTCCCCCCTAATTCTGACAAGTGAAAAATGTATCTAAACTAGGTCTCAGAAAAACTCTTAGAAAGCAGGTTTTGACACCATCAACCAGACAATCCCCAAAACGGCAAAAAATGCCGGAAATCCACAGGCAAACCATATCCGATATAATTTGAAATATCGTGCCGGCAATGTCTGACCTTTGCGCAAAGCGTCCCGGGCTAAATCTCTCATCTGTTTTTGTATCCAGACCACAGGCAACCAAAACAGGCCGACAAATATATACAATAAAAGCGACCACAACACCCAGCCCTGCATTAAAGGCCACCCGATAGACTTCGCAAGCAAAACCCCTGTTATGGGTTGTATGATGACAGCAGAAGCCGTGAAAATCCAATCTGCGACGACAACAATTCCGGCCGTATGAGCAATCAGTTTTACCTCGCCTGTGCGGTGCGCCATGACCATAAAAAAAGCGATACCTGCACCGGTTCCGAGCAAGACTGCGGCGCCGATGACATGGCTCCATCTTAGAAAATCAACCCACATCTTTATCTCTCCTCTGCCAAACTCGCGATGACGAGGGCGAGCGCAATAGCAGGAAAGACTTTCACCATTGGCCCAAGCGGGTTCGCCCAAAGATGCGGCGTCAAGGCGGCACTTGCCGCGAGATAACCCGCAGCCACTAACACGGAAAAAAGACTAATAAGGCGGGTCAAAGGCCGGAACAGAACCAAAAGTCCGATGCCAATATCTATCACAGACCCCAGCCAAACAGATGTAATCGCCGCTGTCTCAGGCAAGGCTCCCTCAAGAACTTTCACTGCCTTATCATGTTGAAATATACCTATTAGGCCAGAGGTAAGCCAAAAAGCGGACATGATAAAAAGGAGCAAAGGGAATAGGAGCTTCATACGCGCATAGAGTCTTTCCTGCGCGGTTGAAGGAAGTCCTTGCAAAGTTCGTTTCAAGCCTTGCGGGACGTGACCCGTCTCGTATTTCCAAGGAGCCGGATCACCCGTAACATTTTGAGTGAGCACTTTCAGAGATGTAGAACGCAACGACGAACGCCATCCTAGCCACCCTGCAAAATCAGCTATTTTTGAAACGACCCCTCCCACCCATTTCGGGAGAGGTACTATAAAAAGGGGCTTGGAAAACCCCAGCCAAGATCGAATACTCAGAATTAAATCGGTAAGTGTCTTGGCATTTTCTTCGACGAGGTCAAAATCTTGTCCAGCCAAACTATCTTTCCCAAGGGCGGCCGAAACAGCATAAGCTACATCGTGAACCGAGACTGTCTGAATCAGCGCCTTTGGCATGACCAGCGGTTGAATGAGCGGAAACGCAGCCAACATACGCAGCAGGCTTGTTCCGCCATAAGCGTTCGGCGAAATGACAAGGCCGGGCCTTAAAATCGTCCACTTCAAACGACTTTTTTTCAACGCCTCATCCGCTTCGCCCTTGGTTTTGTAAAAAAGGGTTTGTGCCGCGCTGGTGGCGCCCGGTGCAGAAATTTGGATAAATTGCTCAACCCCATTCTGATCACAGGCTTTGATCAAAGCCATGATTGAATCGCGCTGTGTTGCCGCGACATTGTCATTTAATCCATTTTGCAAAATACCGGCAGCATTCACAACAGCATCAATATTTTTGAGAATTTCAGACCAGTCTTCGGGTTTAGTCAATTTGGAAATATCTTCTGATATCCAACTTGCCTCGGGAAGAAATTTTCTACCTGTTTTGGCAGATCTGGCCAACCCGGTAACTTGTTTTCCCTGTTCCAAAAGAAGTTTTGAAACTGCCAGCCCTATCAGTCCATAGCCGCCAAGAACTAATACACGCAATAGATTGTGCCTCCCAAAATATAGGGCCCATTAAAACGATAAATCAGTTGATTTATCAAATGTGCCTCTGACTAAAACGGCAGAATGCTCCGCTTTTTTGTATAGCTCGTATAGCCGACATTAGCGCCAAGACGGAGGCCGACGCCAGTGCGGACAGGCGCGAGAGTAATGCCGTTCGCGGCCTGATAATTAATCGCCATACCGGCAACGAGGTAAGCCGAGCCGTCCACGCCGGGGAAACGCCGATAGACATTTACCGGATCTTCCAATCCGTAAACAAGGGTAAAAACTTTTCCGGCTTCGGCGCCCACATCAAAACCTATGGTCGGGCCTTGCCAGTACACCTCCTCTGTGCGGCCATCTTTCATCCAGAGCGTGCCCTTGCCGTATCGCACGCCAATGGTCAGCGCGCCGCCGCCCTCTTCGCCCGTAATATAAGCCGTGGGTCGGCCGCGGTCTTTAAACAAGCGCTCAATTGCAGACGCCGCACTTTCACTGGTTACGCCAAGATGGGTCGAAATCGCGGCGACGACTTCGTTCTCATCATAACTTTCTGCCTGAGCCTCTGACTTGGCTTGAGCATTGCGGATATCGCTATTGGCGTTGGGATTGTTCGGCGCGGTCGCGCAAGCGGAAAGCAGCAGAATAGTGGCGGAAAAAGTCGTGACAGACTTCAAGACGGAGTGGAACATAAGGGGCCTCATTTATTTGAGGTCAACGTCCGTCCTTATAGTTAATAAAAGACAAAAATACGCTGTAATGAGCAAGAGTTAATGTGAAGAAGAACTGTCCGGGAGTGTCGATAATAGGCTGGGAAATATCGAACCCGAGACTTTGTGGGGGCTGCAAAGTTTCGGGTTCAAGGCTCAAGCAAAGGAAGGAACTTGAGATAAGGTGCGTCTTTTAAAAGCACCCTTTAAACTATATAGTTTCGAAGTCGGTTTGTATAATCGATTGATTCTATCATCTTGATAGTTATTCTCTATCCTCTAAGCTACCTATATGAACCTTCGAGATTTAGATTATATTTGCGCGGTCGCCGATATTGGGCATTTTGGACAAGCCGCCGAGGCCTGCAATGTCAGCCAGCCCACCTTATCAGGCCAAATTAAAAAACTGGAAGCTGAATTGGGCGTTACCCTTTTTGAACGAAGTCACAAAGGCATTCGCGTGACCGGGATCGGCAAGGAGATAATTGCGATCGCCCGGGACGCCAGAGACGCAGCGCAACGGATAAAAGACGTGGCTGCTATGGCGCAAGATCCTCTGGCGGGGACTTTATCGCTGGGTCTTATTCCCACAATTGCGCCTTATTTAATTCCGCGTTTCGTCGCAAAGCTCCAAACGATCCTCCCTAATATGACGATCCAATACCGCGAAGATATTACGGATCGATTGAACGAAGCTCTGGTCATGGGGGATCTTGATGTCGCGGTTCTGGCGACGCCCCCTATAGACGATAGTCTTCATGCGATAGAGCTATATGTAGAGCCTTTCTGGCTATTATTTCCAAAGGACCATGAACTGGCACGTCTTGAAAAAGCGTCCATGGCAGACGTAAAGGATGAAGACGTCCTTTTGCTGACCGAAGGGCATTGTTTTAGGGATCAGGCGCTGTCCATTTGCCGTCCCGCGCAAAAACGCAGACAACAAAGCTTGCGGGCCACCAGTTTGGAAACGCTTATCAATCTTGTCGCGTCCGGACAGGGCGTCACGCTCGTCCCGGCTTTGGCCATGCGCGGTGGCTGGATTTCCGAAATGGATCTTTCTTCACATAAGCTTACGGATGCAGGCGCCTCGCGGCAGATTTATCTCACCTATCGGAAACGCTTCCCAAGACAGAAGGCGATACAAGCCTTGGCCGATATTATCCGTGATGGATTGCCTGAATCGCTCTAAATAAAAAACCGCCCGACCAAAAGGGCGAGCGGTTTACATTAATTATCTTTTGATAAGATGATTTAATTCAGGTCAAAGCGATCCAAATTCATGACCTTGTCCCATGCGGCCACAAAGTCCTTAACGAATTTTTCTTTTGAATCGCTACAGGCATAAACCTCGGCGGTCGCGCGAAGAACCGAATTAGATCCAAAGACCAGATCATTTCTTGTTCCGGTCCATTTAACTTTTCCGGAGGCGCGATCTTTGCCCTCAAATTCGCTCTCGTCTTTATTTGTGGAAGACCAAACCGTCTCCATGCTGAGCAAATTGACAAAGAAGTCATTTGTTAGTTGTCCAACCTTGTCAGTGAGAACGCCGTGATCACCTTTAGTATTTGCGCCCAGGACGCGTAAGCCGCCCACGAGGACCGTCATTTCAGGTGCTGTCAAAGTGAGAAGTTGAGCGCGATCAATCAGAATGTCTTCGGCTTGGCGATAATGCTCTCCGCGTATAAAGTTGCGGAACCCATCAGCCGTGGGTTCGAGAACCGCAAAGCTATCAACATCCGTCATTTCCTCTGTGGCATCTGTCCGGCCCGGCGTAAACGGGACGGAAATATTATGACCGGCATCTTTGGCGGCCTTTTCAACGGCGGCGCAGCCGCCTAGAACAATCAGATCGGCCATAGACACGTCTCCGGCAAAATCATTTTGAATGGCTTCGAGTTTTTTCAGAACTTTGGAGAGCTGTTTTGGATTATTTGCTTCCCAATCCTTTTGCGGTGCAAGCCGAATGCGCGCGCCATTTGCTCCGCCGCGCATATCAGACCCGCGATAGGTCGAGGCCGACGCCCAAGCGGTCGAAACTAATTCAGAAACGCTAAGGCCGGATGACAAGAGGGTCTCCTTCAACGCCGAAATCTCTGAATCAGAGAGCGGCTCGCCCGTGGCTTCCGGCACAGGGTCCATCCAGACCAGCGTTTCTTCGGGAACGTCTTTTCCAAGGAATCGGACTTTCGGTCCCATATCGCGGTGCAGGAGTTTAAACCAGGCCCGGGAAAAGGCATCCGCCAGTTGATCCGGATTCTTGTGGAATCGGTCACAAATTTTGCGGTATTCCGGATCCATTTTCATCGCCATGTCAGCGGTCGACATCATCAAAGGCCGCGTTTTGGAGGGATCAGACGCGTCAGGCGCTTCGGGGGCGCCTTGCCCTTTTTTCGGCGTCCACTGATGTGCGCCTGCGGGAGATTTGGTCAGCTCCCACTCAAAACCAAGTAGGACATCCAGATAGCCATTATCCCATTTGGTTGGATTGGCGGTCCAGGCCCCTTCAAGACCTGAGGTCGTCATACTGGCGGCCTTGTCGCCTTTTTCCTGTGCCCAGCCAAGGCCTTGCTCCGCCATGGAAGCGCCTTCAGGCTCTGGGCCGACATATTTTTCAGGGTCATGGGCACCGTGGGTTTTACCAAATGTGTGTCCACCGATAGTAAGCGCCGCGGTTTCTTCATCATTCATCGCCATACGCGCAAAGGTTTCGCGAATGTCGCGTGCAGATCCCAAAGGATCCGGATTGCCCTCTGGCCCTTCGGGATTTACGTAAATCAAACCCATAACCACAGCGGCCAAAGGTTCCATTAACTGCCGGTCCCCGCGGTAGCGCTCATTGGCCAACCACTCAGTCTCCGGGCCCCACCAGACATCTTGCTCAGGTTCCCATACGTCCTCACGGCCAAAGGCAAAGCCAAAGGTCTTTAGTCCCATATCATCCAGCGCCACATTACCGGCATAGACCAACAAGTCAGCCCAAGAGACTGCGCGGCCATATTTTTGCTTGATGGGCCATAGCAGACGCCGGGCCTTGTCGAGATTGCCGTTATCCGGCCAGCTGTTTAAGGGCGCAAAACGCTGCATACCGGCTGAGGCGCCGCCTCGGCCGTCATAAATGCGATAAGTCCCGGCGGCGTGCCAAGACATCCGAATAAAAAACGGCCCGTAATGGCCATAATCCGCCGGCCACCACTCTTTTGAATCCGTCAGAACTTTTTTCATATCGGCGTAAAGCTCATCCTGATCCACCGCAGCAAAGGCAGAAGGATAATCAAAATCGTCATCCATCGGATTCCCTTCTTTGGGATTCTGATGCAACATGCCGACATTTAATGTTTTGGGCCACCAATGGCGGTTCGCCGCGACATTTCCTGAGTTTCTTTTGTTCGTGCCGTGCATAACAGGGCAGCGGCCCTCCTGCTCGCTCTCATTAATATCCCAAACAGCGGTTCCGACTTGATGTTCCATATGCTTTCTCCGATTAATTATTTTTAGAGTATAGGAGATATTTTTAACGAATATATGTCCATAGAGCCAATCGATTTTTCCAATAAGAAATATCGGCTAAGCCTATCATGTATTGCGAGGTTTCTTACGCAAAGCGCTGGCACAGCAGAGGGTGCTTGCTTCTCTTACGCCTTACGCTAAATAACCCGCAATGACCGATCAAAGTAAAATCCGTAACTTCTCTATTGTGGCCCATATTGACCATGGAAAGTCCACTCTGGCCGACCGTCTGATTGCGGTGACAGGCGGGCTGACGAACCGGGAAATGCGCGAGCAAGTGCTCGACAATATGGATATTGAAAAAGAACGCGGGATTACCATCAAGGCGCAAACCGTTCGCCTTGAATATAATGCCAAAGACGGCGAGACCTATATCCTTAATCTGATGGATACGCCGGGTCATGTTGACTTTGCTTACGAGGTGTCCCGCTCGCTCTCTGCCTGCGAAGGGTCTATCCTTGTTGTCGATGCCTCCCAAGGGGTCGAGGCACAGACATTGGCCAATGTCTATCAGGCAATTGACCATGACCACGAAATCGTACCGGTTCTCAATAAAATTGACTTACCCGCCGCTGATACAGAAAGAGTGAAAGCCCAAATCGAGGATGTCATCGGTCTGGACACCTCAGACGCGGTGGAATGTTCGGCGAAATCCGGCATTGGCATTGAAGACGTTCTAGAAGCGATTGTGCGCCGCCTCCCCCCGCCCGCCGAAGCGGATGCGAACGCGCCGCTCAAAGGCATGCTCGTCGATGCGTGGTATGACACCTATATGGGCGTGGTCGTGCTGTTCCGCGTTATGGAAGGCACGATTAAAAAAGGCATGCGCATTCGCACGATGAATACGGGCGCGAGCTACACGGTTGATAAAGTCGGCGTCTTCAAACCCAAACCCACAGATGTGGCCTCGGTTGGGCCGGGCGAGGTCGGATTCTTTACCGCTTCTATCAAAGAAGTCGCAGACGCCGCCGTGGGCGACACCGTCACCGAAGATAAACGCCCGACCGAAAAGGCCCTGCCCGGATTTAAACCGGCCCAGCCCGTGGTTTTCTGTGGAATCTTCCCCGTCGATGCGGCGGATTTTGATGATTTGCGCGACGCGATGGGCCGTTTGCGCCTGAATGATGCCAGTTTTTCCTATGAAATGGAAACCTCCGCCGCGCTCGGTTTTGGTTTCCGCTGCGGCTTCCTCGGACTATTGCACCTAGAGATTATTCAAGAGCGTCTCGAGCGTGAATTTGACCTTGATCTTATTACGACAGCCCCTTCCGTGGTTTACACTTTAAGCATGCGCGACGGCGAGCAAATCCAGCTTCATAATCCCGCCGACATGCCGGATGTGATGAACATCGAACATATTGAAGAGCCTTGGATCAAAGCCACAATTATGACGCCGGATGATTATCTCGGCGGGATTTTGAAACTCTGCCAGGACCGTCGCGGCATTCAAACGGCGCTCACCTATGTTGGACAACGCGCTATGGTCGAATATGAGCTGCCGCTCAATGAAGTGGTCTTTGATTTTTATGACCGCTTGAAATCCGTTTCCAAAGGCTATGCCAGTTTTGATTATCAAGGCATTGGCCTGCGCGAAGGCGATTTGGTCAAGATGAGCATTTTGGTCAATGACGATCCGGTCGATGCGCTCTCTATGCTCGTCCATAGAAACAATGCCGAAAGCCGGGGACGCCAAATGGTGGAACGGCTCAAAGACCTCATCCCGCGCCACATGTTTAAAATCCCGGTGCAAGCCGCGATTGGCGGACGTATCATCGCCCGCGAGACTATTGCCGCGATGCGCAAAGACGTGACCGCAAAATGCTATGGCGGAGACGCCAGCCGGAAACGCAAACTGCTGGATAAGCAGAAAAAGGGTAAAAAGCGGATGCGCCAATTCGGGAAGGTAGAGATTCCGCAAGAAGCCTTTATCGCGGCGCTCAAAATGGACGACTCGTGACCGCATTTAATCCGGGGGATTAAATGCAACGAGTCGCCGGAGCGGCTATGCCGCGAAGGATTATGCACATTTGTTTTTACTGAACCCGTTAAATACCAAATCTCTGCGACTGATAAGGCCTGATAAAAGCCGCAACTACGCATGAGATTACGCTAAAGTCGCCCGCAATTAATTAGAGACAGAAAGTCCCAAAATGGAAATTTTCGAAATAGGCCAAATCGTCCGCCTTAAATCCGGCGGACCGAAAATGACGATCAAAGGCGCAGACGCCGAAGCGTGGGCCTGCCAGTGGTTTGATAGAAACGGCAAACTTCACAACGATACCTTCCCCGAAGATATGCTCGATATTTTCGTAAAAAAGCGTCATAGTTCAGGGTTTGGGGAGTAATCTAACGGAATGGTCAAGTAGGGAAGAGTTCATCTTATTAGTTGGTTCGAAAATCTTTTTATTATGTTCTTGATTTGTTTTCTTTTGTCTATATATTTTAAGCATGACCGAAAAATCAAAATCCAGTAAAAGAGTTTATATTGGCGACAGCTCCAGCCCAAAGGTCACTGTCAAGCCAAATAATAGCTTAGGGAATTGTCAAAATTCTGCTAGCCCTACTACGTCTCAAGGACAAAGTGGCTCTCAAAGCGCTGGCTCAAATAAGCCTACTAAGTAGGCACTCTCCAACATATTTCTAAACTGTCTATTTGCTCTTTTGGATAATAATTTAATTTAAATGAACCCGAAGCATTTTTGGGATTGAAAGTATCAACTCCATTATCATTAGAACGAAAAATTTTGGTTACATAGATCGCCACATTGCCTTCGTCGTCAAGCAGTGGAATATTTCCTGGAGTTTTGCCAGCTCCCAGCATTGACATATCACTTTGAATTGTTCGTCCATCTTTCATGTGCAAATTAATATAGTCCCAAGTCATTTTGGAATGACCATGGATGATTGAAGCTATAGTTGAGGGGAAGTCATCTTCGTTTGTTACACCAAAAGTTTTCAGAGCTTGACTAAATATTCGTTTGCCATTCGTTTTCCAAATAGCCGAAATTAATATAGCAAAAACTAGCATGATAAAAGCCTGTATTAATTTTCCCATTACATCTTGAATAACTACCCCATTAAATAGCGGGCATAAGTTGGCCAACCACTGAAAAAACTTAAAAAGCACTAAACTCATAAAGCCAAATGATAGTATTTGTAGAACTCTATCTTCAAATGTGTGGCTTGAACGGTGCCCAATAGAGGCAATACAATAGCCGAAGTAGCCAAACACGAGAACAGATTGTAACTCGAAAGATAAAGTTAGTAAGTCATTCATAGTATTTGCTACCTCCCCAAGCTGTTAATTTTATGCTTCTCATATTTAATTTACTGTGTTCGTGATTCTCATTGCCCGTCAACTTTTCCTTCTGCGTCATAGCGAAACCCCATTCCGGCAATCCATCTCCGGCAATTTTTGGTATCTGCGCAACCCCCTTGCTAATTTTCTAATTGAGCAGAGGATATGCTTTCCGCTCAAACTCCCCTGTGGAGTTGAACTCTAGAGCCTGTCATTTTGCAGGTCGCGAGCGGGTATTAGAAAGTCCGGTCATGGCAAAAGGAAATAATCAACGCGGGAATAAAGAAGCAAAAAAACCCAAAAAAGACAGAACTCAGGAAAAAGCGGATGCGGCCGCCGAGGCAAGAAAGTCGTCAATTTCGATTGGGGGCAAGAAAATGAAATCATAAAATTCGGGAAGAGGAACAATAATATTCCGTCCTTACCCGGCTTGGCCGGGTAATCCATACGGGGCCGCTTCAAGATGTTCGAATTTCTCCATTTTGTTTTTTATTCGCTCTTAAGATAAAACATGAATTTTCTTCCCGCGCAAAGTTCACCTCATGGATTCCTCGATCAAGTCGGGGAATGACAGATTAAATATCGCGATGAAGGATGATCCGTGTTTATCTTTTTAAAACCTTTATATTTTTCAACTCCTTACAAAAATACCAAGAGATAGATCCTCACCTTTAATTCCTGCGCTATATTAAACGTGTTAGTTTGATCGACGGGATTAAAGGCCCCGCTTTTGGATTAACTGAAAAATGTTTCGATTGCGCGGGCAGGTCAAGTGCACGTTGACTGACTGGTAATCGGATAGCGTTTGTCGTTGGACGAGCAAGGGTAACGCTTTGTGAGTTGGGCGGCCTGAGGAGAGCTGATCACGTCTCGACTATCTGCTTCGGCCCTCAGTGGAAAAAGACGCTACTGCGAGGCCTTTCGACTTACGACCGTAAGACGTGGGGATGTAAAAACTCTATTCCAAGCTTCCACGTTTCCCCGTTCATCCTCACACCTCGCAGACAGCCCCTTTTTCCAACACCGGTTAAAAAATAAAACAAATGAAAAGGAAGAGATGAAAGTGATAATTAGAAGGAAGAGATGAAAGTGATAATTAGGAAGTATCAGAGGGAGAAAGACCCCGCCCTTAATTTGACGCTTCAAGAGCAGTTTCGTGAATGTGAATCGTTTCATTGAAGCAAGAGCCCCCGACAATCTCGGAGGCTAGCTATGCGGTCATCCTAATAAAAGACGTCCGCTTTGATGAAGAGACGAGTTAGGCCCCCTAAGGCGCCCTCCTTTGGGTTAAACTGGGGCGTTCTCCGAAATCAGTTTTTCAGACTTTAATTCTGCCCATAAATCGGCCGGTATATCGGTCTGCATGGACTTTACATTTTCGCGCGGTTGGATCGGTTTATTTGCCCCCGGAATAATCGTCGAAACGGTTTCGGGCGCAGAGCAGAAATGCAGCGCCGCGGTGCGGAGGTCTGTGCCGTGAGATTTGGCTATGGCCGCCATACGGGCACGTTTTGCTTTGAACCCTTCGGGAATTTCGCCGCTATAATTATATCGGTTTTCTCCGGCCAGAAACCCATTATTCAAAGGAGAACCGACGACAATAGATATACCGCGGTGATCACAACTCGGAAAAAGTTTCTCCAAGGATTCGGCATGGTCCATCAGAGTGTATTGACAGGCAGCCAGATGCAAATCCGGATCGGCGGCTTCATTACAGCGCAATATGGGGTCCAATGTATTGACGCCCATACCCCAGCCTTTGATCAGGCCTTCTTCGCGCATTTTCGTCAATTCCGGCATCGCTCCCTGAATGGCTTGCTGCATGTAATCTTCATAATCCGAGCCTGTGAAATCGCCATTATCAGGTGAGAGGTCATGAATGAATATGACATCAATCGCGGAAATGCCAAGACGTTGCAGGCTGTCTTCGACGGAGCGGCGGGTGGCTTCCGCGCTGTAGTCATATGTGTAATCGAACGAATCCGCTTCGGCCCAGGCCGTTTCAGGCGGGGTTGGCGCCGCCGTTAAAAGGCGTCCGATTTTGGTTGAAAGTTCATAGTCTGATTTGACTTTACGATGCAGACTCATTCCAAAACGGCGTTCACTTAATCCGAGTCCATACCAAGGAGATGTATCATAAAATCGCATGCCGGAGTCCCAGGAACTGGCTAAAGTTGCCAAGGCCTGTTCATCACTCAGACCTATTCCGCTGGAGCCGCCTATTGGTGCGCCGCCCTGCCCTAACCGAAATCTGGAGCGCCATTTCCCGCCTTTTGTCCGGTTGGATTGTTCAAAAACAGGAGCGCTCGCTTGGGCCTGCGCCTTTTGAGCGCCCCCCATCAATATAGGGGCGGCAGCTATGGTTGCGGCTCCGACTGAAGCCTTTTCAATGAAGTCGCGTCTGGATACCATTTTATTTCTCCATGTGAATTTGGGGAGTGTGAGAAAAACGCCCATCTTGTCTTTGTGTTCCGGAGCGCGATTTAAACGGGTCGCTCCCAAAGGCTTTGATGTAAAGTCTCGTCAAGGTTCAGCCCCTGATCTAAAGTAGAATTTTACTCGCCGCATCACCTCTGTTTGGGAGCGCTATACCAAATTTAGACGGTCTCAAATCCGATGAGAGGAGATGGTAATTGCCGATAGTCTTGGAAATTATTTCAATGAAACCAATGCCTTTGAACCCTAATTGGCAAATTGCCCTGTAGAGAACGCGCCCCTGACAGCCTATTCAAGAGCTAATTCTTTGAGAAAGGATCATTAAAAGGATTGTGATTGGTTGCGGGGGTAGGATTTGAACCTACGACCTTCAGGTTATGAGCCTGACGAGCTACCGGGCTGCTCCACCCCGCGTCAATGAGAAGCGTGATATAGGGCTCCGCGTTCACTCCTTCAAGCCCTAAATCCTTATTCTTTCAGACTTTTTACAGAGGTTAAGACGCTTTGGGGCGGCGTTTATCCTTTCCGTTTAATTGCACCCGTTTTGCATAGGCCATCGCATCCGGAATACGGCCAAAGGCTATTTTTCCGCCGGCATAATCCCCCGGGGGTTGCTCCTGTGGCCCTATTGTTAAAATGTTACTTTGGTATTTTTGATTTGTTTGATCAATGACATCAGAGAGCCGGCTAAGATTATCCTGCTTTTTCCGATCTTCTGTTTTTGAAAATAGATTGTCGGTAAAAGCCCCCTTCGTTGTGAGGCCATGCAAGGTGATGTGAACCTGCCTCACCCTGAGGGTGCCAGGCCGCGCAAAGCGCAGCCGGTCTGATTGAGCCATGTCGAGACATGCCCAGAAGGCCATGCGCATTTTTCGCAACAGAGTGTAATCATCCCGCGCCGGAGAAAAGCGTACTTCTTTGGAAATTCTATTTTCATCTAGAGTTCGAAGGGAAATATTCAGCTTCGTTGCCAAAAATCCTTCTTTACGCATTCGGCGCGCCGCCTGCGCTGTGAGGAGGCGTAGGCAATCTTCAGCCCGTTTCGGCGTTGTCCACTCCCCTGAAAGTTGACGGCTATGGCCAAACATTGACCGTTTAGGAGGGATTTTCTCGACCGGATACCCATGAATCATCCACCAAATTCGCTCGCCTTCAACACTTCGCCAGATTGCCCGGGCTTGCTTGGCGGAGATATTCCAGAAGTCTTCCATTGTCTGGATTCCGGCACGATTCAGTCGCAGCTCCATATTCGTCGCGATTCCCGGAATGTCCCGCAAGGGGACTTCCAGCAACTTCCCTGGCAGGTCCCGTGGGTGAAGAACTTCAAACCCGTTGGGCTTTTTCATTTCTGCTGCGATTTTTGCTAATAAATTACAGGAAGAAAGACCAATTGATGGCGTAATATGGGGCCCGATGTCCTCGGCAATCTGCGCCTTTATTTTTCGGGTCAGACTGAGACAAGACTCATCATCCCGCGCTCCAAAATCACATTCCATTTCATCAACAGACCAAACTTTCTTGACTGAAATATGTTTTTCAATAGCCGCAATGATCTTATGATGTATTTCTACATACACATTGTGCCGGGCCGTTATAACGCGAAGATCAGGACAGATAACCTTGGCTTCACTCACTTTCATCCCGCGATGTAGCCCATAGGCTTTAGCGACGTAACACTGGGCGATAAGGCTGGAATGTTCGGAAGGAAAAGGCGTCACCCCAACAGGGTAATGCCATGTATCAGGATTAAGCTGCTTTTCCACATTAGCAAAAAAAGCATCAAAATCGATATAGAGACTACTTATATTGTCTAAAATTCTCATATTTGCCTCTATTATCCTGAAAGCCAAAGGAACATAAGAGGAACATAGTGGGGAGTCGAGTGGAAAGGATATAATTCCTATTTTAATTAGCGTTACACTTAAGTCACAACATCTGAATGAGAGAAGGCCTAGATTTTAAGCACAAAAAAAGCGCCGCTTGCGCGACGCTGATTATGTTAATTTTCGTTATGGAGGATGTTTCTGAAATGTATAAACCGGGCAGCGACCTACTCTCCCGTGCCTTAAGACAAAGTACCATCGGCGCTGTGACGCTTAACGACCGAGTTCGGAATGGGATCGGGTGGGGACGTCACGCAATAACCACCCGGTCAATGCATGTCAGAAATTAAATAGTAAAGATATCGTCCAGCAATCATTACATGAACATGCCAGTAAACTGGAACATATATGTCCACGCGTATGAGCGCCAACGTTTCTTGTTCGCTAGCGGCTGCTAGCTTGGCCAAGAAACAATCTGAAATGAATCAAGCCAATCGAGTTATTAGTACTGGTAAGCTCCACGTGTTACCACGCTTCCACACCCAGCCTATCAACGTTGTAGTCTACAACGACTCTCAAGGGAGCTCTCGTATTGAGGGGGGTTTCCCGCTTAGATGCTTTCAGCGGTTATCCTGTCCATTCATAGCTACGCTGCAATGCCACTGGCGTGACAACAGCTCCACCAGAGGAATGTCCACCCCGGTCCTCTCGTACTAAGGGCAGATCCTCTCAAAACTCCTACTCCCACGGTAGATAGGGACCGAACTGTCTCACGACGTTCTAAACCCAGCTCACGTACCGCTTTAAATGGCGAACAGCCATACCCTTGGGACCTTCTCCAGCCCCAGGATGCGATGAGCCGACATCGAGGTGCCAAACAACGCCGTCGATATGGACTCTTGGGCGTCATCAGCCTGTTATCCCCAGAGTACCTTTTATCCGTTGAGCGATGGCCCTTCCATGCGGGACCACCGGATCACTATGACCGACTTTCGTCTCTGCTCGACTTGTCAGTCTCGCAGTCAGGCAGGCTTATGCCATTGCACTCAACGTCCGATTTCCGACCGGACTGAGCCTACCTTCGCGCGCCTCCGTTACTCTTTGGGAGGCGACCGCCCCAGTCAAACTACCCACCACACAGGGTCCCGGAACCGGATAACGGTTCGCGGTTAGACATCAATCAGGATCAGGGCGGTATTTCAAGGACGACTCCCCGCAAGCTGGCGCCTACGGTTCAAAGTCTCCCGCCTATCCTACACAAATCATGACTAATGCCACTGTGAAGCTGTAGTAAAGGTTCATGGGGTCTTTCCGTCTAGCCGCGGGTACCTCGCATCTTCACGAGGAATTCAATTTCACTGAGTCTCTGCTGGAGACAGTGGGGAAGTCGTTACGCCATTCGTGCAGGTCGGAACTTACCCGACAAGGAATTTCGCTACCTTAGGACCGTTATAGTTACGGCCGCCGTTTACTGGGGCTTCAATTCGGAGCTTGCACTCCTCCTTTTAACCTTCCAGCACCGGGCAGGCGTCAGACCCTATACGTCGTCTTACGACTTCGCAGAGCCCTATGTTTTTAATAAACAGTCGCCACCCCCTGGTCTGTGCCCCCACCAAAAAGTTGCCTTTATGGTGGGCCTCCTTCTCCCGAAGTTACGGAGGTAATTTGCCGAGTTCCTTCAGCAGAGTTCTCTCAAGCGCCTTGGTATCTTCTACCTGATCACCTGTGTCGGTTTGGGGTACGGTCTTAAATGGGGGCTATTTCCTGGGACAACTTCACCGCACTTCCAATCCAATAAGGAAATACGATACACGTCATCCGTCACCACCCAATGGCCCAGTAATATTAAACTGAGTTCCCATCGACTACGCCTTTCGGCCTTGCCTTAGGGGCCGGCTAACCCTGCGCTGATTAGCATTGCGCAGGAAACCTTGATCTTTCGGCGAAGGGGTCTCTCACCCCTTTTATCGTTACTCATGTCAGCATTCTCACTTCCGATACCTCCAAGGCCCCTCGCAGGACCCCTTCACAGGCTTACGGAACGCTCCGCTACCACGCACACAAAAGTGTGCATCCGCGTCTTCGGTGAATAACTTAAGCCCCGGTACATTTTCGACGCAGGAACGCTTGACCAGTGAGCTGTTACGCTATCTTTAAAGGATGGCTGCTTCTAAGCCAACCTCC
>CAJXPX010000003.1 GCA_913058335.1 uncultured Hyphomonadaceae bacterium | reverse complement strand
TCAATCACTCCGCGCGTTATTTCCGGTCTATGATTGAGATGGTTCTCGACTACGCGACCGTAAAAGGCTGGCGAGAGGGGGACAACCCGGCAAGGTGGAAGGGCAATCTTGAACACGTGCTGGCGCGAAAGAAGCCTCCGACGACGCATAACGCCGCCATTGCCATTGCGGACGCGCCCAAGCTTTACCAGGCCTTGATGGCCGAAAATCATTCAGGCGCGCGCTGCGCTGCCTTTGTCCTGCTGACGGCCGCTCGAAACGGCGAAGCACGAGCCGCATCAGTTGAGCAAATGGATTTTGTGGCAGACGTTTGGAATGTCCCGGGTGAGCTGATGAAGCGAGGGCTAGACCACTCGGTGCCATTGTCACAGCAAGCGCTAGAGCTATTGAAGCAACAAAAAGTAAAAGCATCTCTATACTTTCCAGGCCACCGGGCCAAAGTCATGTCTGACAACACCGTCCGGAAGGCGATACGCGCCGTAGGCTTTGAAGAGACTACGGCTCACGGTCTGCGATCGACCTTCCGAGACTGGTGCGGAGAGAGCGGGGTCCCGAGAGAGTTGGCTGAACTGGCTCTGTCCCATGCTATCGGCAACGAGACGGAGAGAGCGTATCGGCGGTTAACGGCTTTGGAGCGTCGCCGCGAGGTGATGCAGCAATGGGCTGACTTTCTGAGCGGCACATCCGTCTGACCCACGTCTCAAGGCTGTCATATGTCACCAGAGCATATCCTGGAAGCTCGACCAGATCCCCGCGTTCGACCATGCGCTTGATAGTTCGGCTGGACCTGTCGATCATTGCGCCAGCCGTCTTGAAAGACACCGCAAGCGGGCGTCGAAGCGTCGACCCTTCGGAATTTATAAACACCGGTTCCGACTCTTCGCAAATTTGAATATCGTATTTGTCACCTTTGTCACCGTAATTTGTCACTTGTCACCCATGTTGAAAACGGACCTCAGAAAAAACCTCCAATGCCTTGCCCACCCGTATTGCGTTTTCCCCCAGGAAGGACCCAAAGATGAAACGCGGTATGTGAGTTGGCTCAGCATTGATTTTTCACATAGAGAGAGGTTTTGGAGTTTTCGACGACGAGCCCGCCCAAAGGTCGGGTTAGAGGCAGTCCGGAACCCAAAAATAACTTTGAAATCACAAGACCATTAGCGCGTCGAAAAACCAAAATTCACGAGATGAATTTAGCGGCTTGCAAAACCTGCCTCTTGCCAAAACGCCAAAAATAGATTTTGGTAAGACTAGATTTGAGAGTCGGCCTCTGGTTTTGAGCCGCCGAAAACCAGACGATTTTCAAATTTTCAGTTTCAAGCAAGAATGCAAAGATGCAATCTTTTACGGGGTTGGCCTCATGTGTATGTGTGCGTTATACACGTAGAACCCCCGGCATCATTGCATCTTTGCATTCTTGCTTACTTAAGTGATTGAATTAATTAAGGAATATAGCCATGCAAACTATTTTAGGATTGCATAACATTGCATAGGATTACATGCAAATTAGGGTCAAAATTACCGACTCTCGATAAATCAAGGGATTCTAAGAGACGCAACTGTTTCTAGCGTAACCTTGAGGATTATAAAAACTGCTAGCTTTGTGTGAAGGTTTTAAGGTTGGCATATGTGTTCAATGGGGCGAGATGGAACTTAGAATTTAGAGGCAATTGAAGCATAAAATCCTGGGCAGGAATTTTATGTCTTGTCTTGAGTAGAGAAGTCTATTCTACAAGCATGTTGAACGTTTCCTATTACCAAGCTTCACTTCCAAACTGCTTAAGGATGAGCTCTCTGAGATTAACGTTGGGAAATTTTTTTTCGAGTTCTCGATTCCGAGAATGGGAAAGAGAGCTGTTGTTGTTATTTTGTTGGAAGGCACCGTCTTTGTTTTCGAGTTTAAGGTGGGCTCAGAGACCTTTGATAGTGCCTCAATTCGTCAAGTGCATGATTACGCCTTAGACCTGAAAAACTTCCACAGGGGCTCCCATGACTTGCCGATCGTTCCAATTTTAGTTGCGACGCAGGCCAAAAGCCGCGGAGTTTCTCAAATTGAGTGGGCAGATGATCAGGTGGCAGATCCAGTTTTTTTGCGCATCAACCGGTTTGAAGAGTTTGATCGAAAGTTCGCTTGATCAGGCTCGAGCGCTTTCGTTAACGAGAACTCTCGATGGCGAAAGCTGGGCTGTATCGGGATATCTTCTTACCCCAACTATCGTGGAGGCGACTCAAGCCTTGTATCAGAACCATACTGTTGAAGAAATTGCCCGTTCGGATGCGGGCGCAAAAAACTTGAATACGACTTCGCAGTGTCTTCGCGATATTATTTCTGCGGCACATATGAAAGGTGAGAAAACGATCTGTTTTGTAACCGGCGTGCCAGGGTCAGGGAAGACCCTAGCTGGTCTGAACATGGCTACCGAGACTGCCAACCGACCGGACGGCGAAACGGCCGTGTTTCTGTCGGGCAATGGGCCTCTTGTCGAGGTTTTAAGGGAAGCGCTTGCACGTGATCAGAAGGAGCGGACTGGGTGCGCGAAAACAGACGCTAAGCGCGAGGTTTCAAGCTTTGTTCAGAATATCCATCATTTTCGAGATGAGGCGCTTAAGGATCCCAAGGCGCCGCCTGAGCATATTGTTATCTTCGATGAAGCGCAAAGAGCGTGGGACAAACATCAGGCTACTAAGTTCATGCAAGCCAAAAGAGGGCAGACCGATTTTAATAAGTCCGAACCTGAATTTTTAATTGACGTGATGGATCGTCATGAGGATTGGTCGTTAATTATCTGCCTTGTCGGAGGTGGCCAAGAGATCAACACTGGCGAAGCGGGGCTTTCGGAATGGATAAGGGCTTTAGAGGGACGATTTACCGAATGGAATGTGCATCTCTCAGACCGTCTTACAGATCCGCATTACGGGCTTGCAAGGAGTGAGTTGGCTTTGAGAGCCGACACTCGAATTCATTGGCAACCGGATCTGCATCTAGGAGTCTCTATGAGGTCCTTTAGGGTGGAGGCCTTATCGGACTTTGTTGCTGCAGTGCTCAATAATGATGCTCGTAAGGCGTCGCGCCTTCTTAAAACGATTGGAGGGCGTTACCCTATCGCTTTGACACGAAATCTGGAAACTGCACGTAGGTGGCTCAGGGAGCATGCAAGGGGCAGTGAACGCTTTGGGTTAATGGCGTCCTCTGGCGCCCATCGATTAAGACCTGAGGGCTTGAATATCCGCGTCAGTATTGATGCGGTAAACTGGTTTCTCAACGGACCAGAAGATGTCCGCTCAGCATACCACCTTGAGGAAGTTGCCACCGAGTTCGATGTGCAGGGGCTAGAGGTGGACTGGGCTTGTGTTTGCTGGGATGTGGACCTCCGATATCTTTCTGGCGCCTGGAATAATTTTGCCTTTAGGGGAACCGGATGGCAGAACGTCAACAAACAGGCGCGTAAGACATATTTGATAAATGCTTACAGAGTTATACTGACGCGGGCCCGACAAGCTCTAGTAATTTATATACCGAAAGGGGAACCTTCGGACCCAACGCGCCCGCCGGCGTTTTATGATGAGACAGCGGAGTTTTGGCCAGCTGCGGTATATCTGTCTTAGGTGATGAATAGGGTACTAGCTATTGCGGTGTTCTTTATTGAAAGATCGATGGTCTATTTCTGCTTAGGGGGCAAAGCAGACGTAAGAGATATGAAATAAATGTCGCTATAAGCGACATTAGTTCTTGATGCATTCAACGAATCAAATAGAAGGGAGGCAGTTCACGCCATTTCGGCGGTAATTTAAGTTACTACACCTGGAAGGGAGAAAATAACACTCGCTCTTCAAGGGGACCTCGCAGTCTCCACCACTTGCTAGGATCAGGTCCCCGTCTCCCTTCGTGGGTAGGACGGCCCACCCGGCGAAGTGTGCCCCCTCCGTGACCAAGAGGGCACATGTAAGAAGGTCGAAGGCTCTGTGATGTCCAAAGCCTCATTGTTGGGAAGTGACCCGTCAATTCTGACGGCCAACAGAGGAGTAAGAATATGTCCGATGGACTTTTTCAACCGAAGGATAGTGAACCGCCAGAGCCGCGCTCAAAGTTGAAACGCCTAATTGCTTGGTCTTTAAGACCTTTTCGCAAACCGTGGCTGATCCGCCTGGCCCTAAACATAGGGCCGCTCATCTTGCGGGTGTTCGTTCTCCTTCGCGAACACTGGCCCAATAGTGGGTAGAGTGTAGACTGGAATACAAAATTTACGAGCGAGATAGATAGATATTATGCTCAATGAAGCTCTTAGATTATTACGCACTTTTCACGACCTCAAGCAAGTCGACTTGGCTGAGCGTTTAGGTGTGGGGCGTTCTTATATTTCCGAGCTGGAAAGTGGGACGAAGACGCCTTCGATGGATGTTCTTAAACGTTACTCCGAAAATTTTAATGTTCCTGTTTCGTCAATCATGTTTTTTGCGGAGAATGTTGAGAATTCTGAAGGGAGAGCCAACCGTATAGCAAAGGCGAGGGGAGCAATTGCTACGAAAATCATTCGCTTCCTCCAAGCAATCGAGGAAAGGTCATAAAATGGTTGCTGGCAAAGCTTACAAATTAGAGCAATCACCGTTGTATCGCTGTCCTTCTGTCCACAAGTTGGCTAGCTTACTTCCTGCCAGTCTTAAGGCTCTCGAAGAAATGGCTAACAAAACCGAGACGCTTTACCGTGATATTGAGAAGAAAAAGAAGGATGGCTCACCTAGATATGTGGCTGACCCAAATCCTGCGTTGAAAGCTGTTCAAGCACGACTCAAGAACCTTCTCAGTCGAATAGAGATGCCAGACTTCGTTTACTCACCCCGGAAGGGCCGTTCATACGTTGACAATGCCAAGCTACACGTGGGGCAAAAGCATTTTCGGTTGCTGGATATTGAAGACTTTTTCCCATCATGCACACAAAAGCGGGTGTATTGGTTTTTTCAAACAATTCTACAATGCCCTCCAAACGTCGCGGCACTTCTTGCAAAGCTTGCGTGCAGGAACGGAGCACTTCCTCAAGGGAGTCCCTGTAGCCCAATTTTAGCCTATTGGGCTTATTGCGATGCGTGGAACGAGATTGGATGTCTCGCAAAGAAACAAGGTTATGAGTTTAGTCTTTATGCCGACGATTTAACTTTTTCAGGACTCATCGTGCACGAAAAAGATATCTGGAAAATCAAGAAAGCACTTGTGTCTAGGGGGCTAAGAATAAAGGCCTCTAAGGAGCGCTCTATCATCAATAAAGGTGCCCCAATTACGGGCTGTGTTATCTTAGGTGATGGTGTACGCTTACCAAATAGACAATATGAAAAAATGGCAAAACTCAGATATCAACTATCTCGAAATGAAGGAAATACTACCAAAGCTCGCCGAAGCTTAAAGGGATGTGAACATCAAGCGCGCCAGGTTCTTTCATAGCCTGTGCCGAACCTTGCGCCATTTTATATGATGTTTGATAAATAAGGTTCTTATTGTGAAAAAGTTAAGCAAAGAGTGGTTTGAACTTGGTGACGTAAGGAAGCGTTACTTCTCAAAAGCTGCCTGGGTTCCGGTCTATGGTTTCAAGAATATTCATAAAGACGGGGCGTATCCTGAGCTAGGGTACAGTAGCGAAATCTTAGTTGTTGGTTCGGCAGTTATTTTTGAAGAACATAGAAAAGAAGCCGAGAAAGTAGATTGGGGTCAATATTCCAATGACAACAGTTCAGCTTATATAAATTCGGACGGACATTACTTTAAAGCTGATGCATTTACTGGATGGTCGAATGAGCATCTTGGTTTTCGATTGGTTCTGTCACAGTCAATCAACTCTGATCATCCACCTAATGTCGAAATAAATCAGGATTTTATATTCGCATATGGATTAATCCTAGAAGGGAATAAGTGGCTGAAGCCTCATGCGGGTTACGAAGAAGTAATTCGAGTCGAGAGAAATGAAAAAGGGGTAATAACGTTTGTAGAAATTCGTACGGAATATTTACGGGATTATCTTGCAGCTCGCAAAGCGGCTTTGCGGCTATATTATTACCGTGAAAGAGATGCAGTTCTTCCAAGCGATCCTGATTTTGACTGGCCTGAGGATAATTCAATCATTAATGAAGAGCATAATAGATGCGAAGTAAGGTGCCATGAAATAGACGAGACGGGCGATATTCCTGGAAGCACATGGGCGGTATTTACTGCACGTAGAACCGATGTCGATCCTCACGAAGATATTCCTGACTTCTCAATTCATAACGATGACAACACAGAGGGTGAATCGAGACAAGGCGCCCGCGAAGCGAAAAATATTCTATTCAGAGTACAGGGTGAACTCTGGAGGGCAGAATGGATTGATGCAATTCATGGGTCTGAACGCTTGGGGTCCAGTGAGCCAGAAGAAGACTTTTTCGTCTCTCTTGATGCAAGTGGAAAAAAAGTAAATTTGGAAACTTTGTACGATGAGACTGTGGGCAAGTACTTGTGGTTTGATGCAAGTCTAGTTGAAACCCTCCTGGCCCGCCGAGGCAGTAGCTTGAAATGGTATTCCGCAGAAACGGGAGCATTGGCTGGCGACCCTTCACGAGGAGTCCATTTTGGAGTCAATCAGTTGGGCCATATAAATGCGTATGCATATGACGTTGCTAGGTTATCCGTGTGGGAACGTAAAATATGGGTAGCCAAGAACATCCGGCCTGATGGAGGCGTGAGCGTTGAATTGCTTAGCGCACAGATGAAGTGTGAGCCTGCTGATACAAAATCTCCGGAAATTTTAATCAGTCGTGCTGTCGAATGGCTAAGGGAGTGCTGTAACGAAAAATACCAAACAGACATTTTTAAAGAGCATGCTGAGATTCAGGAAATAAAGAAGCGACTCCATCGCTTTAGGTCACTGGATGAAAATGGACTGCGGGGACTTGGTAAGGATGCAGTAAAATACACTATTGAGAGGATGAATAAAAAATCTTTGATGAAAATATTAAAGCTTGATAATTCTGAGCTAGGAACGCTCAAACTTTTAGAAAGCTTACTTGCATCCGTCACATCAAAGGATTTTGCTAAGTCACACATGGCGCCTTTATATGGTGTCTATGATTTACGTGGAGCGGATGCTCACTTGGCATCTAAGGATATCGAAAACTCATATACTAGAATTCAAATCGATAGAGATGCACCTTTTGTATTGCAAGGCGCATCGCTTTTGAAGAATGTCGCTGATACAATTGGCGTGATAGGTACACAAATTAAGAAATACAGCAATTGAGTATCCATTTTTAGGCTCGCAAGAGAGACACATCAAAATTTTATACATAGACGCCACTCCAGATAATGAAACTCCCAAGAAAGCCATCTAGTGCGCTTCAAAAGCCACTGCTCCTGCCTCTAAGCTGAGGTTCGCAATGAGGATACGAGGAAAATTATGGGTAGCTATGCATCGTTGATGTTAGACGATATAGATATTTTGGATAACAAGTCCTTTATTCCAGATTTGTGGACGTCTTTATTCCAAAAAGAAGATATACAAACATATATAGAGATAGAAGATGATGTGGTTGTACTTTTCGACCCCCATGAACATATCAATGATGATGATGACAAAGATGAAATTGAACAATTTCTTCTTTATAAATTTTGTATCTCAACAGAATTAGCGTGGAAACGCCTTAACGTCATGGGCATCACTCCCGAAATAATCGAAAACTGTTTCGATGACTGGCGTACCGCACGAATAAAAGAACTTAACGAATCCATCGAAGACGGCGATGGTGATCGGTATGCTTACGAACTAGAGCAATTAACTTCTCTTAATTTTGCTGGTTGGAAGGCCGAAACGAAAGAGTATTTAACAACCAGATACACTTACGAGGAAATTAAAGAAAAACCTCACGATTCAATCTATCGATTGATGGAAGATCATTTTGGTTCATGGCTATGGTTTGATGGACACACGCTTTTGAATATTGGAGCCATCCTATTATCATTGTCGGACAGCAAAACCCTATTTCTTGACTTCAGCGCTTTAGAACACGGAGGCTACTTAGAAGAACGTTCTGAAATAGTTCAAAATGCCAAACACTGTGCCTTTATCGAACCGAGGCATTTGGAACCCATTATTATCATGGGTGAAGGGTCCTCAGACCTTATCGTTTTGAAAAAATCACTGGTCGCATTATTTCCGGAAATGGCACGATACTTTGAATTTTTTGATCATGGGCCGTTAAATATTGACGGCGGGGCTTCTTATCTAGTGAAATTTCTGAAGGCCTTTGGTGGCGCTAAAATTCAATCTCGAGTTATTGCGGTATTCGATAATGATATCGCAGGTCATCAAGCACGCAACCAAATATTAGACATAGGAATGCCATCTACAATCCGACCGATTTGCCTGCCTGATATTGATCTAGCCAATAACTATCCAACTGTTGGTCCTGAAGGATTGCACCAGAGCAACATTAATGGATATGCAGTTGGAATAGAGCTTTTTTTAGGACGAAGCTGCTTAACTGTGGACGGCGATCTGACACGTGTGCGTTGGACTGGTTTTGATAGGTCTACGGGTGGTTATAGCGGATCTGTCGAAGCGAAGGCTCAGGTAATGAAAAACTTCAATTCAAGAATGTCAGATGGCGGCACCCCTGAAGAACTTAAAGCTGAGTTTCCCGAATTGGTCGAGCTATGGAATGCAATTTTTAAAGCCGCTTCCGAGGTAAATGCGTATTCAATTTTAAGATTTAGAGGCGTTATAGCCCGCTAGGCTAACGTCCGGTTTGGGGATGTTTTACGATTGGCATAGTGTAGAAATTCTATGGTCAACGCTCAGATATCCAACTGTATCATAAAGTTTATGAAATGCTGCCAGATTTGGACGCAAAGGAAAATATCAGATAGGATTAAATTAATGGATCTTTTCTGATATTTAAAAAGTTGAAGCTTCAAGCCGACCGATTTGGCTTGATTAGTTTGAATTGTTTGATTTGTAAGACGACGAACAGCGAATCTACGCTGCGGATCCGGTTTTAAGTCTAGGATTAATATAGATAGTCAACTCAAATTGCCCTTTTAATATCATCCTGAGAGCGCTTGTAACTTTGCTGCTGATGCTATTTCAAAATCATTTAGCTTTAAGATTTAGCGCCGGAACCGTTGAACGCATTTCTTTCGCTTCTTAATTTTTTGTTTTGTAAATTAGAGACCTGAATTCATTCGATAACGCACGCGCCTAGTTTTATTAATCATACTAAGAGGGTGTAGTTCTAGGAGGAGAGGGAGCCGTATTACTAATCAAAACTGAGCTCAGGTCCATATTTAAAATTCTAATTTTAGGAGGAGTTTGACTTTAAAATCTGCGGGATTAATTGAATTATTTTTATGATTTTATGTAGCAAACTTGGTAGGGTCGTCGTCAGGAGATAAAAGAATAATTTAAAGGCCAAGCGGTATGAGAGAGAAGAAAGACAAAGATGATTTTCAACGAGAAAAAAAGCTCGTTCAGGAGTTTCACGATGCCATTGATCAATCAACACCAGAGAACGTGGGTCAGGCATTAGCTAAGTTTGTTTCGCCCGAGTGGCACTGGCGGGGGATGCACCCTTTCAATGACCAGAAGGGGCCCGAAGCCGTTGCAAAATTATTCTGGAGCCCTTTGATGGATGCGATCAAGCCTCTACAGCGTCGTCCAGATATATTTATCGCAGGCTTAAACGAAATAGATGGCTATGACAGCATATGGGTTGTCGAGATGGGGCATCTAATGGGTCTCTTTGATAAACCCTGGCTTGGCATTCGACCAACATTTCGAATTGTGATGCTGCGATATTGTGAGTTCAATCGAGTTAAGGATGGCAAGATAGTCGAAACGGCGATGTTTTGTGATATCCCTCACTTGATGATGCAGGCGGATCAGAATCCGTTTCCGCCTCAAACTGGCGCGATGCTAGTCCAGCCCGGGCCGCGAACGCACACTGGACTTTGCTATGAAAAGCAAGATCCGCAGCAGGGACGTAACTCTTTGGCGGCCATCAATGCCATGCTGAACAATCCAGGCGCGGAATTCCACAACAAAGATGAAGCAAACCGATTGGCTCGAGTTTGGAACGAAGACATGATTTGGTGGGGGCCTGCCGGAATTGGCGCCACCTACACGATCGAAAGATATATTCGGCAGCACTGTATCCCCTTCGATAACGCTCTATCCGAAGGTTATAAATTTAATGGTCATATCTGCCGGCTCGCAGAGAGCGACTTTGGCGGTTTTTTTGGTTGGGCAAACCTTACTCTCCAAAACTCAGGTGGATATATGGGTATGACAGAGGGTCCAGCGCCAGCTGATATGCGTGTAATTGATATGTATCGGGTGGAAAACGGGAAAATCGCCGAAAATTGGATATTTATCGATATTTTGAACTATCTCGCCATGCAGGGATTGGACGTCCTGGGGCGGATGAATGCTGTTCAATCGGGCGGCGGTTAAGTTTCGGAGTGCTTTCTAGCTTCGCGATATAGCGACCCGAATTTGCCGGTCCGAAAATTAATTTTATGACTAATTTTCCTCGTCTGGCGGACAATGCGCTGGCTGAGTTTGGATCTCGCCATGCACCTTTCTGTTGTCTCATTAAAATATAGAAGTTCAATCAGAAGGGGTGACGAAAATAGATTAACTAATCTCGAGAATTAAAAAGGCCTTTGAAAATCGATAAGGTCATCTACCCCGGCATACATAAGCACCCATTACCAAAAGTAGGTTGGTGGTAATGAGTGCTAAAGGTAGGCCTAAAGATTATCGTTTGCGTTCCGGCTCTGAATCTCTTTCCAAGCCGCAAGGAATAATTTTTTAGAAGTTCCGTCCGACACGCAGACCAATTGTCCGTGGCTGGATGTAAATTCGGTAGATTTCTCCGACGGGATCTGCGGCAGTTGGTCCGCAAATATTAATGTTACACCGCGCGTTTCTTGTTTTTTGTCCGCGGGCATCGGTGAGGTTTCGAGCGTACAACTCTACATCCCATTCATCGAGGGCCCAGCCGACAGAGGCGCCAAGCGTAAAATACTCTGGCAATAAACCTGTTTTAGCGACGTCACTTGTTGTCACAACTGGGTTTCTCTCGCCAATATAAGCCCCGGAGACTTGAACGTGCACATCGCTATCACCCTGTGACCATTCATACCGTCCCACTAGGTTGCTTTTGAATTTGGGCGTGAGCGGCAATTTTTGACCTGCAGGCGCAGTTATTTGACCATATAGAACGAAGGGTTCATCCAGTTTTGCGTCGATGAAGCTGGCGCCCGCGCTAAGTGAAAGGCCTTGCATGGGCCGCAAGGTCATGTCGCCCTCGATACCCTTTGAACTCGCTTGGCCCACATTTCCGATTAATACGACACCGCCGCCTCCGGGAGGTTGGTAGCTGATCTGAACGTCTTTCCAATTTGCCAAAAATGCTGTGGCATTCAAGGTCAGTTGGTTATCGAAAAAGCTGTTCTTTGTGCCGACCTCATAATTGATGAGTTTGTCAGCGTCGAATGGTTCTGCATCGCCTCCGCGGTTAACCCCGCCGGGACGGAATCCTGTTGAATAAGTCGCAAAAACCAGATTGTTTGCCGATATTTCATATTTTGCGTTTGCACGCCACGTAAACCCATCACCTTCAGATCGCTTTGGCGAAACTGACCCATCCTCATTGAGGACGCCGAGATTGGTGCATGGGCTGCCGGGGACGACAACGGGGCCTAACCCGAATGGGCCGCCACCCTGTTCACGGCCCAGACATTGACGCACGCCGGTTCCATAAAACGTCGTGTTCACACCAAAAAAGCCTACTAAGGAGTTGTCAAATTTATACCCACGCAGGCCGCCAGTTATCGTGAACTTTTCTGTGACGTCAAATTCACCTTGCGCAAAAATTGCATAATCACGGTCTTCCCGATCTTGCTTCGTGAGCCAGACCTGTCCTGGGCGACCCGGTATAGAAAGATTATCTGCGAAGCCGGGAGTCAAATAATTGTTTTCATCGCGTTGGGATTGGCTTTGATAAAATAGGCCTGCGATAGCACGGGTTCGCTCTTCTTGCGGAGTTGCTATGCGAAGTTCGTGACTGAATTTTTCAAGATTGAATGTGTTGGTATTTATTTGTGACGGGTCGATGAGTTCTCCGGCGTTATTGACGATACCCGCCCCCGAGCCAGCGACAAGATCATAAAAGAACCCATAGTCTGAATAATCATTCTGCGTATCAATATCACGCTGCATGTAATAACCGGCATAGGTGACTTCAAAATCCGAAATTTTCCCAGTTATGGTCGCTCCAAGTTGATACCAGCTATCCTCACCAAATTCTGGATAGTAATGAGCAACTTCTAGCTCGCCAACCTTGTCATCGTCAGATTGAAAGCTGCCATCCCATTTAGTTTGCTGCGCAATTATCGAAGGTGTGACAGTCCAGTCTTCGTTCAAATCAATACCCAATTGCGCGCGCAAGCCGATTTTATCTACATCGTTATGATCTTCTTCGACCAATTCAGAGTTGTCCTGAGTAATGCCCGAGCTCGCAAAGGTTCTGCTGCCTTGAACATTATCAATATAGCCGCCGGTATGTTCATACCAACCGACAGCCCGGAGAGCGACACGGTCTTTAACCAGAGGGGCGTTGATGAAGCCTTCAAGTTGTGTCCCCCAGTCACCGTTTGATATTTTATTCAATTCGACATCCGCCCGACCATACAAATCAGTGTGATCTGGTTTATTTGTAATGATGCGAACCGTTCCTGCTTGGCTCGAGGCGCCGTAGAGTGTGCCTTGCGGTCCGGCGAGAGCCTCGACGCGGGAAATGTCGTATATGTGCGTGTCGACAGTGCCGAGAATGGAGGTCACGGGCTGCTCATCTAGGTAGGTACCGACAGTTGGCAGTGTGCCAGAGGTGATAAGCCCCCCATCGGTAACAATTCCGCGGAACGAAACGGAGCTATTTCCCGGGACGCCGGTGCTCCCGGTGGTGAAACTCGCGCTCGGTAAAAAAGTTATATAGTCGTCAAAATTTCGAACTTGGAGGGCTTCAAGTTTGTCGGTTGTCAGGGCCGTAATACTTGCCGGCACATCTTGTAATGACTGAGCTCGCTTTTGCGATGTAACAATAATTTCGTCATTCACTTGTCTATTTTCTGAAGTTTGCCCAAAGGCCACAGTTGATGTCGCAGTCACAATAAAGGCTGTGCTGGCAAGCAAGGCGAGTCTGCTAGAATTTATATTAAAATCAGTCATTTATGTGTCCCCTTCGCTGAAGTTCAGCGTGTGATTGATGCAATATATTCTTAAATTGCTCAGTTTTGCTATCAAATATTGCATTCCAATGCAATATTCAATCTTGACCAAATTAGAGAGCTTCTGGGGAGGGGTACTGATCAATCTTATTGCCTAGGGCGCGCCTTAGCGGCTCAAGGAATTCTTGATAGTAACGCCACACTTCGTCTGGCTTCGACGCAATAGGGCGTCTCACCTGTTCGGAGCTTGCTGTGCGAACCGGTCTAGCGTTGAGATGGGGCGATAGGCAGGCGTCTTCAAACGATAATTCTGCATGGGAGAGAAGAGCGCGGATCTCAGCCTCCGGATCTCGCAGCAAATGTTCGTGGTGAACTCTGTGGACTCGTTCCGGGAGTGCCCTGTCGTAATGATCCAGAAGTTTTGTATAATCGCTCCAGTAGCGTCCAAGATCTTTCAGATCGTAGGTAAATCCCTGTCCGCGAGAAAAGTGCTGTTTAAACGCGGAAAAGCAGTTTGCCATCGGGTGGCGTCTCGCGTCGATGATTGTCGCGTTGGGAAGTATTAAATGAATCAGGCCGATATGCGCAAAATTATTCGGCATTTTGTCGATGAATCTAGGGCAATGAGTTTTGCGCTGTATTCGTGTGCCATCCAAATATCGCTGCCCGAGTTCGAACCGCTCTCCGTCGCTCAACGAAAGTAGTCGCTCAAGATATCCGGTTTTTGAGGTGCCTTTATCGTCGGAATAACGTCCGCCAAGATCTGCAGCAATAGTCCCTATGTCGGGTAGCTCCATAGTGCCTTCAATGTTGCTGTGTGAGGACAGGATTTGCTCAAGCAAAGTGGACCCGGAACGTGGTAGTCCGACGATGAAGATGGGTTCGTTGGACGGATGGCCCCCTGATTGACGCTGTTGAAAGACTTCATGCGTCAGCAGTTTACGCGTATTCTCCATATGCAGGGTTGTGTTATCTGCATTGTAGGGAAGCTCAGACCGCCTCATTTTATTTCCCTGAGCATAGTGATGAAATGAGGACGGATAGTTCGATCTATCTTCATACGCCTTGCCTAGAGCAAAATGCAGATGATAGCCATCAGCCTTTGTTGGAACATCTTCTAACGCCTCGTGCATTTGTTCAATTTCATGAGTCTCAAAGGCTACTGTTTTCAAGTTCGCGAGGCTCCACCAAGCGTCGCCTAGTGAAGGTGTTTGCTCAATAGCTTTTCGATAGGCATTCACGCTCTTCTTTTGCTGCCCGACGGTTTTTAAAACGTGCCCATAACTCACCCATAGGCGTGATTGACCTGGGTGGCGGAAAAGAATTTTCTCATAGGCTTCAATTGCAGAATCATACTCTCCGGTGCGGACTAAAACGGCAGCTTTCAGAGCCAAGTGCCCTAGATTTCCAGGCTCGGCTGCAATGAGTTTTTCTGCTTCTGCTAATGCTTCGGTAAATTGGCTTTGGCGATGCAAAACTGTAACATAATTCGCTCTTGCGGCATGAAAATCAGGTTCAAGCTGCAAGGCTCTGGCTAGTAGTTTTTCGGCATCACGATAACGGGCCAACCTGGCTGCGACTTCCGCGAGCATTCGAATGGCCGCCACGTCAGTTGGGGCCGAATGTAGCCGCTCTTTTAATAACCGTTCCGCAATATCGAGTTGGTCATCCGTTAAGGCGCGCGCCGCCGCTATTAGGCTTGGGTTGCGCAAGGCCGCTTCAATTTTCTTTTTGAGGGTCATCAACGATATGCCATTGCCATCACCGCCACCTCGTCAAATACGGTGCATTCTTCAACAACTCTTGGACCATCAAGTCTGAGATGTGAGCTTCCCATCATGAAAACCGGGCGGCCTACAGGGAGCTTGTGGCCGAGAATCCCGCCGCGCCCGCTAGTGCCGACTAGAACCCAGCGGACAGCAACAATTATGCCGTCGGTTTCATCTGACCAGCAGACATTCTCAATTTGCATTTTACCATCAGGAATCGAAGCTAAAATACTGAGTTGTAAATTTGAAATAGCCGGTATTCCTTGCACGGTGCGTCCACCGCCGGAATGAACTATAGCGTTTGGTGCATAAAATTTCCCCACTTTATCAAACCGGCGCTCATTCCAAAGGACGTTGAATAATTCGTGGGCCCACGACTCGACTGAGGAAAGTTTTAGCTCCTCTTGTTCTGCTCCAGGCACTGGGGGCATTATGATGTAAGGCTCGTCTATATCTTTTTCGGCCACGCGCTGTGCCGCTTCGTCAAGGTCAAGACCTATTTGGCGCACCATGGCGCCATTGTCTCGAACAAGCCATTCAGTATGGATCTTATTGGCCGCGCTAATGCAATCTGCTGCGAAGCGAAGGAAATACCGTCGACCCGTTGCATCGCCATAGTCAGTAGGGGCGATATTTGTTGCAAACCCAAACCCAAGATGGGCAGTATAAAATCCATCAGTTTCGTTACCGTCCCACGCAACATTGAGATGATTGGTGTCGCTGTCTGGTGCATCGACAATTCCTGCAATGGTGGATTTTACGACTGCGTCCGCAGTGCGAGTCACGCCATAACTGGAATAAATCACACAATTGGCATCGTAGGTATCGTGGATATAGCCAACAGCTCGGTCTTGCCAAATCTCATCGGTAATTCGTACGATGTAATCCACTATGTCGGTAAAGCGATCTTCAAACCCCTGCATGGGTTGAGTGCGCTCTCGACTTGGCGTGGTATTACATTTTCGTACTCGCCTGACCCTCGGACGGTCCGGAAGCTCAAATGGAAGGTCGGTGATAGAGGGTTGCATAGTGTTTGGCTCTAAAAGGTTAAGTGACATAATTTAATTAATTTCTTTTTGCTGTGATCTAGGAACCTTAGTCTCAGGCATTTTAAACCACAGAATTGCTCCCGCTAAGTAAACCATCGCCGCAAAGCTCATGGATGTCCGCATTCCAAAAACTTCGGCAGTATAGGCAGCAAGCAGGGGCGACCCCAGGGCAAGGATATGTCCGGCATGGAATAGGGCTGCGCCGTGAGCGCGCAGATGAATTGGAAACAGCTCCGCGAACCACGCCCCCCATGCCGTCGTACAGGACATTCCGAAACCGAAAACAAAGCCGAGCGCCGATAAATGGTACTGGTTGAGGTTGGGTTGGATGAAGGCGAGGACCATGACTGCCGCAATAACGTACCCTATGAAGGGAATTCTACGACCATAGCGATCCGCTATCACAGCCCAAACAAAGTTCCCGATAAAGGCCCCGGCGCTCGTAAAGGCAATGATGGTACCCATCGCGGCAGCGGACATGGAAAGTGTAATCTTTATGTAGATAGTCAGGAATCCCTGAAAAAGTTGATAGGCGTTAAAGTCAATGCCTGAGAGCAATACGCAGCCTGCAGTCAACCAGCGGAGCTGGGGGCTAAACATTTCGCTCCAGCGTCCGGTCGCCTGTTTTTCATTCTCCTCTCCATCTTCGTCATATGGATGGTACGTTTTATCGGGCGGGACGGCAAAGAAGAGAAAAATGGAAATCGGAAGAGGGGCGGCTGCAAGCCATAGTAAAAACTGCCAGTTTTCCTCGCCTAGCCATCCGCCAAGCACGCCGATTAATATATTCGCGCCGGGATACATGGCCGAATTAAGCGCGACGAGCTTTGCTCTGTTCGCGGCCGGAAAGAGAGCGACGACTAAACTGGTTGCGACAACGTAATATCCGCCCAAAAGCCCGTCCATCAGCAAGCGCGAGCCAATCCACACGCCTAAAACTTTGGTCGACGCCTGAATTAAGGCGAGCGCGCCAATGCCGACTGCGATAATTACGATTGTTTTTCGTCGTCCGGCACGGGCAATAAAGCCGGCCCAGAAAATAGCCCCAACTGTCACGCCAATATTACCGGCCATTGAGATGATGGCTGTGTCGGCAATTGTAAATCCGACTTTGGAAACGAGATAGGGTCGGACGTACCCTAAAACTATGTAGTTGTAGCAATAGAATACGTACCCAATCAAAATGGAAAGGTAGGCGATTACTCTAAGGGTAAGGCTTAGTTCACTAGCGTGTCGAGTTTTTGAACGTTTCAGCAAAACAACTTCTCCTGCGCCGTCTATTTAACTCTCGAATAAGTTCCGAGCACGAAGCGAGCGCAAAACCTGCTTCGATGAGATTGACTTCGAAGTCAATAGGTGTCGAGAGAAAGGGGTAAACTTGCTCGCCTATTCACGAATATGATCTCTTAGCAATTTACGATTGCTTTCTGAGGGCAAAAAATTTAAGAATTGACTTCGAATGCAATTTGAAATATCGAAGGGGTCATGTAGTAGGGAGAGTACGCATGAACAAACTATTTTCGATTAGAACTCTTGGCCTCACGACGAGTGCCGCATCGCTAGCAATTGCTATGTCGACGGCCGCGGTCGCGCAGAATGCTGAGCAGACTGATAGTGCATCAGCTTCGGCTGACCTGCAGCAAGGAGCCGCGGTCCGGTCAGCAACTTCGGCTGTGGATGAGGTGATTGTTACGTCGCAACGCCGCGAGGAAAATCTTCAGGATGTTCCAATTTCGGTAACCGCGATTAGCCGGGAAGAAATTCTCGAAAAAGACATTAGTGACGTAAGTCGTTTGGAGCAGGTCGTACCAGGGTTAAGGCTTGCCCGCACAGGCTCTGCACAACGACCGGCTATCCGCGGGGTTTATACAGAGGCGATCGGGTTAAACTCCGATCCACGAATCGGCTTTTACATTGATGAGATTTACCAAGCCCGTCCTCAGCAAGCGACGGCCGCGCTTGTCGATCTTGAACGTGTTGAAGTTCAAAAAGGCCCGCAAGGTACGCTTTTTGGTCGGAATAGC
This sequence comes from uncultured Hyphomonadaceae bacterium, assembly GCA_913058335.1. Lineage (GTDB taxonomy): Bacteria > Pseudomonadota > Alphaproteobacteria > Caulobacterales > Maricaulaceae > Litorimonas. The sequence goes on along the minus strand of CAJXPX010000003.1, from coordinate 213,527 downwards.
TATGGGGGTAACATCTCTCTAACGACTGCGGCTCCGTCCGATATTTCAGAGGGTGGATTGGACTTCACTCTCGGAAATTATGATCGCGTTCGGGCCGAAGGTTTTGCTAACTTACCGATTGCGGAGGGTTTGGCTTTACGCGTGGCTGGGGCAGTGGAGCGAAGAGACGGATTTTTGGAAAGTGTTGTATCAGAAGATGCTGACCTTCAGGATAAAGACGAAGATTATTTCCGCGGAACTTTACGGTGGGCTCCACCCTCACTCGACGACAGATTAGAGATCCTGCTGCGGGGCAGCTATTTTGAGCGGGGCGGTGCGGGTTTTAACGCTGCTAATGGTAAAGTCGTTGGCGTCGCTGTCGACCCAAGTTTAATAACGCCGCCCGGTGGCTCCTTAAACTTTAATGGCGAGACTTATACCTTTACTGGCACCTCTCCGGGGCTTGGTGGTTTTAATGGTCTAAATGTCGGCACTGGAACCCTTCTCCCGTTTACGAACGCTTTGCGTGATAATATTCCGGATGTGAACGGTGCTGATATCGGTATTCCGCTGCCCGGACCTTACGGGTCAGTCTATGATGCTGTGCCGTTTGAGGATCTCAAGCAGGAGCAATACAGCGGCGTTATAAATTTTGACTTGAACGATACGATTAAGTTGCGGTCCATTACCTCTTACACCAAGTTTGATACCGTCGCAGGCGGCGATGGCGATGGGGTGCCTATTCCTTTGCAATATTTCTCGGCGGGGACTCAGTCAGATGTATTCACCCAAGAATTTCAGCTACAATCGGCGAGTCCTGATAGCCCATTGCAGTACACGCTTGGTGCTTTTTATCTGGAAGAGGAGGGGCGCGACGGAAGTTCTTTTTATTATCTGAACCGCAATTATTCTACGGCGACAGCTGCTGCGCAGGGGCTACCCGTCTATTATGGCGCAGGCGGCGGTATTGGCGGGTCAAGCAATGGCTGTCAGTTTAGTTTCACTACTCCGCCCTCCGCTTGTAGCGTCAATTTCACAACAGGAAACCTTTTCGATTTCCGGAACGTCGCAGCAGCCAAGACCAAATCTTATGCGATATACGGGCAGGGTTCTTACGACTTATCAGATAAGCTGACGCTTACGCTCGGCGCGCGTTACACAATTGATGACAAAGAGTATAAAACCATTACTCAGTCTCCTGATAATGGGACAGTTTTTGCTGGTCAGTACGCCGCGGCGCAGGGCTTTTCAGACCCTCAAAACTATTATGCTGTGAATCCTTTTTACAGTGACGACTTTAATACGACTTGTGGCGGCTTTACTTCTCAAGGCATATCCACGGGCCAAAGTGACGAAGCCGTCGCGGTCGTGCCAAACTATTTTTATACGCTATGCGGAGAACGCGAATTTGATTTCTTCACATATCGTATCGCGGCCGATTATCAGATAACGCCAGATAGCATGGTCTATGCCAGTTATAATACGGGGCGACATTCCGGCGGTTTTGGCGCTGGCGTAACCGCTGCAAATTCACCCGGCACGATCACCACATTCGACTCCGAAGGCGTCAAAGCATTTGAGGTTGGCTCGAAGAACCGTTTCTACGACGGTCGTTTGCAGGTAAACGTTGCGGCGTTTTACAACAAATATACCGACCTTCAGGAGCAGGGCACTCAGGCCGTTACGATTGATGGCCAACCGCGAAATGTCACAACGATTTTTAACGTCGGGAAACAAGACGCTCCTGGCGCTGAGTTTTCAATGGTCGCTGTACCGTTTGAGGGTCTAAAGATAAATGCGGCTGTTAACTACCTTCATTCCAGATATGATGAATTCCCTCGATTTAGCCCGGCGAACTTTAGCTGCTTCTATATCACGGAGCCTTCATGCGGTAGCGGTGCCTTCCCTCCGACCGCGCCTCAGAATTACGGTGTGGGCGGCGGGTATTTCCCGAATGCGCAAACCAACCCTGAGGATTTCATAGAGACTGGGATAGAGAGTTTTAACTTTGCCTATATTCCAACGGATTTACGCGTGCAAAACACGCCGGATTGGTCTGGGCAGTTTGGGGCCTCTTATGAGTTTGACCTTGGGAAAGCCGGATTTTTGACACCGCAATTAAATACGCAGTGGACAGGGTCCTATCTGCTGTCGCCTTCTGCTCCCAATATTGAGCAAGAAAGCTTTTTCAAAACAGACGCGCGGTTGATTTGGGATTCCAGAAGTGGGCGTTTAAGTGCTCAGGTGTTTGTTCATAACATAGAGAACGAAGCCACATTGGGCCGAATAACTGTGCGAAGTAACGGCGAAATTCAGGGAACGTATAGCGACCCCCGTACCTATGGCATTCGTCTTGGTTTCCGATATTAGTGGTTTTAAACGTTATCGCAAAATGGTCGGTGTCCTTCACGGTTGCCGGCCATTTTTTTTAGAGTGTTAATGAATGTGACTAAGTGAACTATTCAAATCTTTCACTTGCCTTAATATCTAGATAACTTTGCGACTGACCCGGACTTTAAAGGTCAGCTTGATTTTCGACTTGTGCAATCCATGTTCCGATAATGTTATTTGTAATCTCTGGCCGTTCTAGTCCTGGGAAGTGGGCGGCGTCATTTAATATAATGAGTTCAGCATTCGGAATTTTTCTCGCGGTATTTTTAAGAGTTGCAGCGGGAACAAGAGAATCGTACTCGCCTCCAATTAAAAGAACCGGAATTTGAAGGGCATTCAGTAAGGGAATGTTGTTCGGTCGATTCATCAATGCGGTCGCTTGTCGGTTCATGACCTCGGGCCCCAAATCAACTGCCATTTTAATAGATAGGGAACGCAAATCGGGCCTGTCTCCGTGGAAATAGATAGGCGCAAATTGTTTCCGAATAATTTGTTGGACTGACGTCTTTTCGACTTCTTCCATGATTTTCTCGCGGCCAGCTTTTCGCTCAAGAGTTTCGTTTCGCGGGTTAACCGACATTAATACGGCCGCTTTCACGCGGTTCGGTTCCGCCTGACGTAGTAGTTCCAAGGCGGTTATACTTCCCATGGAATGTCCCAATAGCATAAATTCATCAGGAGCATTTCGGAGCGTATTTTCGGCCATTGACGCGATGTCGTCATGCGCCGTTAAATCTGCTACCTGGACAACGTGATTTTTCTGAAGATAATCAATTTGTGGACGGTAAGCTCGCTGATCGCACATGTGTCCGGGCAATATTACTACTGGATAATGTCTAGCCATGAGGTTTCCCAAAACGTCCTTTTGCACCTAATCTGATGTGGTCACCTCTGTATAAACCGCTCTTGCATTCGAATGCAAGATATGCGAAACACTAAACTCAATCGAAGAAAGGGGCGGCTTGAAAGTGTATTTTGATTTTATACTCACGAGCCGATTTCTATTGTCTGCTGGCGGTTCATCACGCCATGTTGCAGCTTAGCGAGGAGAAAAAATGACTCTACCATTTTCATTACCTGACCGGCCGGAGGTGACAAAAGTCCGGCAACGGGGTGAAGCTGACCAGGTCATACCCCAGGGGTCACGGAACCAGCCTATGCGGGGCTATGACGAGCAATATGTCGATATTGTTGACTACATCGTGGGTATTACAGATGAAATTTGGTATGAGCGAGCCATTGGCCGTGTGTACGACACTTATGATCATGCTTGCGTTATTTATTCATCTTACGGTGTTGTTCGATCTGTAGAGGAAGTGATTGCTTCTACTGTTGCTGGAATTAACTCGTTTCCGGATGGGGAGATACACCATTTGAATGTGGCTTGGAGCGGGGATGAGGAGGAAGGCTTTTACACGTCACATCTGGGTTTTAGTCGATGCACGAATGTCGGACCGACCGCATGGGGCCCAGCAACAGGACGTCGTTTGGCAGCCCGTTTCGCCGCAGATTGTATTAGCCGGGACAACAAAATTCATACCGAATGGTTGGTTCGCGATGCAGGAGCGCAAGTACGTCAGCTCGGGTTTAATATACAAGAGGTCGCACAACGCGTCGCCGAGAGATCCAGTTTCGACCAGTTTGTTATAGATCCGGAAACGCGGTTAACAGGGCAAGTCCCTCGAAAGAAATTGGATATTCCAAATGATACTGTCGACGGCTGGGCGCGCCATCTCTTCCATAACTTATGGAATTTGAAACGACTTGATTGGTTGAATCAGTATTATTCGTCCAATGCAGTGGTTCACGGCGGCGGTGGGCGTGTCGCACAGGGAGTCCGGAATATCGGAGCGTTGTTAATTCATGTTCAGACCGCGATCCCCGACGGCGTCATGCGGGTGGAACATGTATCTCACAGTGAAGAAACGGACGGCGTTATCGTTGCGGTCCGTTGGGTCTATGAGGGAACTACGCAAAGGGGTGGGGTGCTCGGCGAATGTCCTGTTGGAAAGCCGGTATTTATGATGGGGATCAGTCATATGCGGTTTGCCGGAGATAAAATCGTGGAGGAATGGATGGTTTTTGATGAATTGGGTGTGTTGTCTCAGGCGTATCGCTCATGACCCGCTGGGATGACCTGCCGGACGTGCGTTCTCCCGTCGGGCGCACCTTCGATGATATTATGGAAGAGGGGGCGCAGCGGCAGGATTTGCCAGGATACGAACCGATCTACCGTGACTTTGTTGATTATATATTGCGCTGTACCCATCGTATTTGGGAAGAGAAGAATATCGGACTTTGTCGCACCCATTATGGAGCAGATTGCGTAATGCATACGCTCGCGGGTCCCGCATCAGGTATAGAAATAGTTGTTCAGGGGACAATCGGCGCTCTTTCTATGTCGAGCGATCGACAAGTCATCGGTGAAGATGTCATTTGGAGTGATGAAGGAAATGGTGAGCTTTACAGCTCGCACCGTATTGTCAGTACCTCCACACACTTTGGTGAGGACTTGACACTAGGCTCGGCGACGCGGCGTGAGGCCGGCGCGATGACCATCGCAGACTGCCTATGCAAGGAAAACAAGATCATTGAAGAGTGGCTGGTCCGAGACAATTTGCGGGCGGTTTGGCAGGTGGGGCTCGACCCTTGGGAAGTCGCGCGTTCGCAAGCAAAAACGGATCTTGAAGGAGAGCAGGATCGGCATTCATGGCGAACGGAAAAAATTACTCAGGTTCGCAAGGGTGAAAGTGTTCCCATTCAGGATAACCATCCAGCTGAATTGCCGGCAAATATGCTTTCCTTGGCTCTTACCGAAGATCTATATGGTGACGCTGCAAAGGCTTTGTCGCCAGCTGCAGAAGTTCGCTGGCCTGTCAACCGTCATGGCTATGGTCGCGGCTATTGGGTGGGGTGTATGACGCAATTGCGCGGTGCGCTTCATCAGCCTTCATTTACGTTAGATCACGTGGCGGCAAGGCCGCTTCCGGGAGGGGATATATCAGTGGCTCTCCGTTGGTCCTTAGCTGGAGTTCATAACGGAAAAGGGGTTTGGGGCGACCCTTCCGGGAAAGATTTACTGGTTATGGCGGTGTCACATTATCGCCTGCGGGAAGGTAAAGTCATGGAAGATATAACCGTGTTTGATGAGCTTGCGATCCTGCGCCAAATCGAAGGAGGATTAGGGGCATGAGTGCTGTCCAAACACTTTTCACTATAGCTCGAGGCGACCGGCCGGACGGGCATTTAGTTCCTTCCTGTCGGCTAGAGATGTCTGGTGCCGAATTTTATGGTGAGGAAGCTATAGTTTCGGCCTTCCGCAAGTCGGACCTTGGAGTTTCAGACAATGCGAATGTCATCGAATCGGCCTCAAATATCGCTATTTTTGATGGTGAAATGGTATTGTTCGCGGACATATTGAACGACAATGTTTGTCGGATCTGGTGCTTGTCTAACGGAGAGCCAATTGAGGCAGAGCCGGCTATTGGCGTGCCTTTTGACCCCGACATGAATCAGAAGCGGGGTGACGTTATTGTCTCCGCTTCGGATTATCCGGAACTAGATGAAGAAGTTCTTCAACATGTCGAAATGATTGGTCGGGAAATATCTCGTCGCGGAACGGCGGGGCAGGGTCAATTCGATTATCGGACCAGAGCCTTTCTATTGCGTGCATTTAACAACCGAAATTACGGTGCGGCTCTTTTTGCCGTCCACAGGCTTAGTTCTGGGACCGTTCGTACGGCGGGCTTTAGCTATGTCGCCGCAAGATTTCAAACAGATGGCGAAAAGCTCGCGAGTCACTCAGTCGTGCAGGATGTGTCGGGTGAAAAGGCTGTCGAAAGCAAGCCGTGGCGTTCGCGGGTTAAATAACATCGTCCTTGCTAAATTTCTGGTGCGTTCAAAACTATAAAATCAAACGAGGGGGAGTTTCATGATAATTAATGTCAAAGAAATTGGAAAACGATGAGCATTAAGCCTCCCCCATTAACGCCGGGATTTAAGGTTGCTTACGGTGTCGGAAGTACGGCCGAGGCCATTGTTTACACCACGACCAGCAGCTTCCTCTTGCTTTTCTACAATCAGGTTGTGGGTGTACCTGCCGCGAAGGTCGGGCTCGTTTTAGCGATTGGATTGATTGTCAATGCTGTCTTTGACCCTATTGTCGGTTCATGGTCTGATCGTGTCAGAACACGCTTTGGGCGGCGCCACCCTTTCATGTTTGCTTCTATTTTGCCGAACGCGATATGTTTCTTTGCATTATTCAATCCCCCCGACGGCCTGAGCATCACAACAGAACTCATCTGGCTCGGTATTTTTAATACTCTGCTTCTACAAATGATGTCGCTTTTCCACACCCCGCACTTGGCGTTTGGTGGCGAGCTCTCTGACGACTATCTCGAACGCTCCAGTGTCATGAATTACAACACATTTCTGATGTGGGTCGGAGACTCGGCAGGTTGGCTTTTATCGTTCGGCGTTTTTTTCAAAGCGACGTCAGAATTTCCTAATGGAGCGCTTGATCCGGATCGGTGGCCGTTATTCTCGGTAGCAATTTCCACTATAATTATCTCCTGCTTAGCGTTTTCAAGTTTTGTAACCTATAAGCGCGTCCCGTTTGTTCGGCAGAACACTCCCGACGCGCCTTCATTCAGTGTTCGAGAGTTTTTACGCGACATATTGCGGGCACTTTCAAATCGCAATTATGTCGTTTTGCTTATTGGGTTTTTCTTTCAGTCCATGATGGTAGGTGTGCGTATCGGTTTATGGATCTACGTCGCGACGTTCTTTTGGCAGCTTACCAATGATCAAATAACCTGGTTTGTTCTGGGGAGTTTCAGCGGATATTTGTTCGCGGCCTTTGTTGTGAAGCGCTTGCATAAACGCTTTGACAAACGGTGGACCGGTGCGGCGGCGCTGCTGATGTACGGTGTCGGTCCGGCGATTCCGGTCGCGCTCGGATATTTTGGCATACTGAGTTCTTCTACCCCTGGAATACTCTGGATATTAATTGCGTTTTCAGTGCTCCAGCACGCCCCATATAGTTTGCTTACCACAACTGTCTATTCGGCCCTCGCTGATATCGCCGATGAAAATGAATTAAAATACGGTGTCAGGCAGGAAGGAGTTTTGTACGCCACTAGAACTCTATTTGCGCGTATCGATCAAGCGATTGGCACGGCCCTCGCAGGGTGGGTTATCACGCTCATCGCGTTTCCCGATAAAGCGAGTCCGGGAGAGGTCTCAAGTGTTGTGCTTGATAATCTCGCTCTGGCTTTCGTGTTGACCACCATTCCGGGACTGATCGCTGTAATATTTTACAGCATGGTTCGTGTTACCCAGAGCACTCACGATACCACTAGAGAAGCTTTGAACGCTAAAAAACTTGCGGACGCCGCTTCTACGGTTGGGGCCGTCACGCTGCCAGGGGATGGCTCGGAACCCCAGTAAATCTAGAAAACAAAGTTAGAAGGTAAACGAAGTGACAGACCATATAAAAAACAAGCAATTACTCTCTAAGTTTTTGCATAGCATGGCAGAAGCTGACTCCTCTGCAATTCCGGAGGTGGTATCAACCTATTGCCATGAGGATTGCGTCTGGAAGATTTTTCACCCTTACGACGATTTCGAAGACACAGCGTCGGCTATTGCACAGTTCTGGCGTCCTCTGAAAGCGGCGTTTCCGGATTATGAACAACGCTTGGCATATGTATTAGGCGGAGAATATGAAGGCCGAGAGCTAGTTAGTAGCTGGGGCCATGTGATGGGCTCTTTCGAAGATTTCTGGATAGGAATTCCTCCAAGCCATGGACTTTGTTTTCTTCGCTTTGGCTTCAACGCGGTTATCCGAGATGGTAAGCTCGCAAAGGCGTATATCCTACTCGATATCATTGACCTCATGCGCCAGGTTGGTCTCTATCCCTTGCGGAAAATGCCAGGAACCGCGGAGCAATGGCCGTTTCCTCCCTGCGATACTCAAGCAACCGTAAATGGCTGTGATCTTGAACGAGGTAAAAAGGTCATGCAGATCGTCTATGAGATGCAGATGGGGCTACCGAGTGCGGACGAAATTAAAGGAAAGTCGGAAGCGGAATCTCGGCACAGTCCCCATTGGCACGAAAATATGAACTGGTATGGACCGGCCGGAATTGGCTCAAGCCGGCGACTTCGCGGGTTTCGAGATTATCACGGCGGACTATTTTTGACGGCATTTGCTGACCGCACAGGTTTTCCGCGAGACCCTGACGGGCCGGAAGACGCACCTGGCCATTATATCCAAGTTGGAGATGGCAATTTTGCCGTGACGGCCGGGTGGCCGTCACTCCATGCGACGCATACGGGGGGACAATGGTTGGGTCTCCCGCCGAGCGGACGTGAAATCGATATGCGGGTTGCAGACTGGTATCGTATTGATGAGAACGACAAAATTATCGATAATTGGGTTATGATCGATATTCCGCATATGCTTTGTCAGATGGGTCTCGACATTCTTGATGACATGCAATTTTTCGTGGATCCCACTATACCTCGCTGGCCGAGATAAAGAACGATAACTCAAGAGTATCTTATACTCGAGAGTAACACCAAAACTCTACCGTCAATTTTCTTTAACAACATTTAGCCTAACAATATTGGCTAAAAAGAATAAAATTGACTTCGAATGCAAAAAATATACTCTTATACGAAATTTGAAGGAGAATTTAAGATGGAAGCTGCCTCTAAAGAAGAGAATGCTATTGCGGCAGACTCTCGAATAGTACGATATGATGACTTAGTGCCATGCTTGGGCGCATTCATAGACTCCCGAACTCCGGGGTCAGATAAAAAAGAAAATTTCACAATTATCGGTCCTGGCGTCTCTGAAAACCCGGATCAACATATTCATATCGCGGAGCCGCATGGGTTTAATATTGGCGGCGCACGCCAGCCCCCCGGCTGCACCAACTCCCAACACAGTCATAATACAGCCGAGGTCTTTTATATTCATAAGGGGAAATGGGCGTTTACAATGGGGGAGTTTGGAGATGATACAGAGATAATCTTAAAACCAGGTGACCTAATTTCCATACCTACGAATGTTTTTCGCGGATTTGAAAATGTTGGTGAGGACATGGGGTATTTGTGGGCTGTGCTTGGCGGCGATGATCCGGGCCGTGTTTTGTGGGCGCCAAAAGTTTTCGATATGGCAAAGGATTATGGGCTCGTCTTGTTGGAAAATGGCTCTTTGATCGATACGACAAAAGGCGAGGTTGTTCCGAAGGACGCTAAGGTTATGCCCGTGACAACTCGGGAACAAATTGAAGCTCTCGATAAGTATGATTTTAAAGACTTGCGAGAATGTTGTATCATGTCTGAAGAGGACGTTCTTACGGAGAAACAAGGTTCCGTTTCTCGAAGAAAGTTAATTGGTGAAGATGCAAAGCTTGGGTGGCCGCATGGATTTTCGGTTTCTGAATACAGAGTAAACGCTGGAGAAGAAATCATAGATGACAAATTGAATAAACCTGACGTTATTTTCGTCCATGAAGGGGAGCTTCGTCTTGTTGTTAATGATGATATTTGGGATTTAAAAGCCGGAGACACCGCAACTATACCTAAACAGGCTTCAAGACGCTTTGAAAATGCCGGGCAGGAGACCGTAACATTTGTGCGGGTGATAGGAGACTAAATGCAAAGTAAACCTCTCTCAGGACAAACCGCACTTGTTACCGGGGCTAGCCGCGGGATTGGCCGGGCTATCGCTTTGACATTGAGCGATGCCGGGGCGCGTGTCATCGCCTGCGCGCGTCCGTCTCCTGAGTTAAACGATCTAAAATTAGATCTTGGGGAAAATGCGGTGATTTGGGAGTGTGATGCAACTCAAGACGATATATTAGAGCGCATTAGCAAACTGGATGGTCTGGATGTAGTCGTTAATAATCTAGGCGTTAACCGTCCTGAACCGTTTCAATCTGTGAGCGACGAAAATCTAGACTTTGTTCTAGACATGAACATACGCGCGACATTCCGCATTAGTCGTGAAGCCGTTAAGAAAATGAACGGCGGAGGATGTGTCGTCAATATCACTTCGCAGATGGGGCATATTGGTTCACCCGAACGAACCGTCTATTGCATGACAAAACATGCGATTGAGGGTTTGACGAAAGCCATGGCCGTCGAGCTAGCCCCGCAGGCCATCCGAGTAAATTCCGTCGCGCCGACATTCGTTGAGACGCCGCTGACAAAACCTATGTTGGATGATCCAAAGTTCATGGGGTTTGTAAAAGAGATGATCCCTTTAGGGAAAATCGCAGAGACATCTGATGTCGCTGAAGCTGTTCTTTATTTGACAACGTCTAAAATGGTGACGGGGCACAGCCTTTTAGTCGATGGCGGCTGGACGGCTCGATGAAACGAGCGCAATCCTGATTGGATTGAAAAGAGGCGCTCGTCAGGAAGGGGTATAGAGATGGTTAAGCAAATCATAGACGCGCATCACCATCTTTGGGACTTAGACCAAATAAAGCATACATGGCTGGCTGAGAAGAATGTCGTTCGTTTTTTTGGGGATCCGGCTCCTATCCAGAAGAACTATCATGTTGCTGAGCTCAGAGAGGATATTTCTGAGCTACCCGTTATTGGTAGTGTTCACATACAATGCGGAGTCGCCCCGGAAGACAGCATTAAAGAAACGGAGTTTGTTCAGGCCCAAAGCGATAAATATGGCCTAGCAAATGCTATTATTGGGTTTTGTGATTTAACTAAAAACACCGCTTTTTTTGAACTGGATAAACAACAAGAATTTTCTAATTTTCGCGGCATCCGTCAAATCGTCGGCCGCGATGCAACCGAAGATGCTAAAAACGGAACGAATGCACTTTTACAAAACCCGGCTTTTAAAGCGGGGTTGAAAGAGCTTGAAAAACGAGATTTATCATTCGATTTACAACTTACGCCGCCACTTCTGCCCGCCGCGGCAAAATTATTTAAATCCATAGAGAGCCTCCCGGTTGCGATTTGCCATGCGGGTAGCCCACAGGATTTTTCCAAGGAGGGTATGCAGGCCTGGCAAGCTGGTTTGCGGGACTTTAGCGAACATGAAAACGTGATTTGCAAGGTTTCAGGGTTGGGTATGTTCGACCTAAACTGGACGGTTGAGAGCTTCCGCGAACGTGTGCTGAGAGCAATAGATATATTTGGCCCTTCACGCATTGCCTTTGGTTCTAATTTCCCCGTTGATAAGCTTTACGCGAGTTATACTGATACATTCCAAGCCTTTTTGACCCTTACAAAAAATTATTCCAAAAGCGAGCGCGAGAATATGTTTTTTAATGTGGCGAATAGATTTTACAGGATTGGGCTATGAGTGATTTTATCAAGAATTTGGCGGAATTTGATACGCCAACAATATGCAACGCTATTGAAGTCGTTCAAGGCAGGCGCGGATTTGATAAATTTACGCGCGGCACGCCTGTTTCAGCAATGAACCAAACTAAAGCAATGGTGGGTTATGCGCGCACGGCTAAATTATCTGGAATCAAGCCGCCGACGGAATCTCCTGATATTATCAAAGCCCGGCGACTTGAGTACTTTAAATATATGGCTGGAGGAGATGTTCCCACAGTTTGCGTGGTTGAAGATATTGACGCGCCGAATTGTGTCTCCGCCTGGTGGGGTGAAGTGCACACTTACGTTCATAAAGGATTAGGCATATCTGGCGCTCTGACAAACGGCGTGATGCGTGACTTATCGGATCATGCACCGGGGTTTCCTGTCGTGGCAGGTTCAATTGGGCCAAGCCATATGTTTGTACATGTCACAGAGCTTGATTGTCCGGTTACAGTTTTTGACCTTGAGGTCCAACCGGGAGATCTCATTCACGCAGATATGCATGGCGCGGCTATTATTCCGGAGTTTGTTTTGCCTGACTTAAACGGAGCCATTCAAACTCTGTTGGCGAGCGAGCAAATTATACTTGGTCCAGCGAAGGAGCCGGACTTTAATATTGATAAACTTATGGAAGCATGGCGCGCCTTTGAGCAAGCGCGAACCTAAGCCCATAACCTTTTACTGGCAATCTCCGCACCTTCGGCCATGGAGTTCAGCTTGGCATAGACAATATCTTCATCAACAGCCCCAAAACCTGCAAACGTTGAAAAGCCGCAATCTGAACCTGCTATGACTCGTTCTTTCCCAACGATGCTCGCAAACCTTTCGATGCGCTGCGCGACTAACTCCGGATGCTCTATAAAGTTAGTTGTACTGTCTATCACGCCGGGGATTAGGATTTTATCTTCGGGAATATCCATTTCTGCGATTTCAGCCCATTCATGCGCGTGACGGGGGTTTGAATTTTCAAACAAAAGGCCTTGAGGTTTAGCTCTTAGCGCTACAGGCATGACTTCGCTCATGGCGGCGTCGTGATGATGCGGCCCTTCGTAATTACCCCAACAAATGTGCATACGGACGCGTGCCCCATCAATATTACGCAAAGCATGATTTAGGGCTTCGACGTGAGCTCCCGCAAGTTTGGCATAGTTCTCAGGCTCGTTTTTAAACATCATATGTTTGCCCAGCCCTAAATCAGGACTATCCAATTGAAGAATATAGCCAGCATCGACTATAGCCTCATATTCGTGGCGCATAGCCTCGGCCAGTGCCTCAAGGTATTCCTCTTGAGATTTGTAATGATGGTTGGGTTGGAAGAGCGCGATGACACCAGGGGAGGCGGCATTCATAAAACCTTCAACGACATCTGCTCCTTCGAGAGCGGCCGCAAAATTATCTAAATCATGCTGCAAAGGCTGCATGGATTTAACTTTTATAGGGCCAATACAGCACGGACGCCGATATGTTGGTGTGCCTCCGCCGCTGGACTGACGTTTTAGAAACTCGGGAAAGTCTTCGAGGTCTTTAGGGGCGGAACGCGGACTGTCGCCGTCAAATCCTGTTATACGATCTTTGATGTATGTGGCATAGGAAATCTTGCTCATCTCTCCGTCTGAGACAATATCGACACGCGCCTCGACTTGCTTTTGAACGATGTCTTTAACAGCCTTTGCAATTATCTCATTTGCGGCGTCCATTGGCTCGCCCTTTTCATGGGCGAACACGCAATCCGTTACGGCTTTGGAGCGGGGAAGACTTCCCACATGGGTCGTTAAGATGCGGTCTTTGCTGATTATCATGATATAACTTCACATCAATTTTAGACGAAGTTTAGCATTCTTGCATTCGCAAACAAAACTTTATTTTGCTTTTGCAGGCCCGGTAGATGTTCCTTGTACAAATGTACCTGTCAGATAACGCTTTTCCGTTGATGTTGTGGGCTTTTCAATCCGGTCAACTATCATTTCAACGGCGGCCTCAGCCATGCGGCCGATTGGCTGGCGAACAGTCGTTAATTCATAAGAGGCGAAGCTTGCGGCCCAAATGCCATCAAAGCCAACAACAGAGACATCCGCAGGGACAGATTTTCCCATCACATTCTTTAGTTCATCCAACACCCCCATTGCCATCATATCATTCGCGGCAATAATCGCGGTGGGCTTAACTCTGTGTTGCATCAATTCCTGTGTCGCTGCGGCGGCACTTTCATACCGATAGTTCCCTTCAGACTCAGAGACTATTTGGCCGCCATGTGTGTCAATTGCCTGTCGCACAAGCCGCATGCGTTCTTGGCTAACCATGGAATAGTCGGGCCCTCTTAGCAGTCCGAACTTTGAGTGACCGAAATCCTTTAAGTGAGAAATCATCTCGTTAACCGCAGATTCTGTATCGCACCAAATTGTATTTGTAGGCAAATTGTAAAAATAGCGGTTGAACATCACGACAGGAATTTGGCGTCTTTGTAATAATTGGTGTTGTTCAATTGATAAGGCGGATGCAGAGATAACCCCATCTGCCTGATATTGCCAAATCTGATCAATCGCGTCCGCGACGTCTTCTTCCCCGTTTATTGTGAAGAGTAAAACGCGGAGGCCGTTTTTTGAAAATCGGTCCGAGAGCTGAAATAAGACTTCGGGGTAGTAGAAGTTGATTTGCGAGGAGATCAATATGGCAACCATATGCGAGCGTTGACTAATCAAGCTGCGCGCTATGGCATTCGGTTGGTAATTAAGCTCTTCGGCAGCGGCTACAACCTTATCTCGCATTTTTTTGGAAATGGACGCGCCGGGTTTGAAACAGCGGGATACCGCTGATTGCGATACGCCTGCCAATCGGGCCACATCATAGCTCGTTGCGCGGGAATTAATTTCGGGTTTAGACGACATTCAAGTCTTTTACCCCATTCGCTCTGCGAAGCAAATCAATCTCAACCCGAATATACGGGCCCCATCGGCTACAGATGGCTTGAGCCGTTAAAATTTGTCGAACGTCTGAGCGCCATTTTTCCAATTTGAAGAGCGCTCAGATGATTTGAAGTTCAGTTGTTAAGTCGATTGGCGCGGAGAGGGAAGGCTGTCCAGACCTTGGATATTCTGCCAGGAAAAACGACGAAGGCGGATATCCGCCTGTTCCTTATGCCCGGCAAATCCCTCTAATGCGCAAAGTCGGGAGCAATACTCACCGATCATAACAGATCCTTCCTCTGTAATGCGTTGGAAGGTACAAGTTTTTAAAAATTTACCAACCCATAGGCCGCCAGTGTAACGCGCGGCTTTATTCGTCGGTAGTGTATGATTGGTCCCAATGACCTTGTCCCCATAAGCGACATTGGTCTCAAGTCCCAAAAATAGCGCGCCGTAATTGGTCATGTTTTCTTTGAAGTAATTCGGATCCTTGGTCATGACCTGAACATGTTCGGATGCAATGAAGTCGGCCATCCCGACCATTTCCTCATAACTTTCACAAAGAATAACCTGACCGTAATCATCCCAAGCTTTTCCAGCAACATCGCCTGTGGAAAGTAAATGTCGCTGTCGTTCAACTTCGGCGATTGTATCATTCGCGAGTTTTTCGGAATTGGTAATTAGAACCGCCGGAGAATTAATTCCGTGCTCTGCTTGACCCAATAGGTCTGCCGCACAAATTTCTCCATCGGATGTGTCATCCGCGATTATCAACGTTTCCGTTGGTCCTGCAAAAAGATCAATTCCAACACGTCCGAAAAGTTGACGTTTTGCTTCCGCAACAAATGCGTTGCCTGGGCCCACTAAGATGTCCACAGGGGGGCAAGTCTCTGTGCCGATTGCCATCATGCCGACCGCTTGCACGCCGCCTGCGCAATAAATTTCATCAGCTCCTGCCATGTCCATAGCGACCACGACTGCAGGGTGGGGCTTTCCGTTAAAAGGCGGGGCGCAGGCAATGACGCGGGGAACCCCTGCGACCTTTGCTGTTACAACTGACATGTGTGCTGAGGCGATTAGAGGGTATTTCCCGCCTGGTACGTAGCAGCCGGCCGCATTCACTGGAACGTGTTTGTGGCCAAGAACAATGCCGGGAAGGGTCTCAACCTCTACGTCCTTCATGGAATCGCGTTGAATCTGCGCAAAATTTCGAACCTGAGTTTGAGCAAATTGGATGTCGGCTTTAGCTTCCTCCGAAATGGCGTCGTAGCAGGCGTCAATCTCAGCGCGGGAAAGGCGAAAGGTGTCCGGCGACCAATTGTCAAATTTTTCGGAATACTTCCGAACTGTCGCGTCGCCGTTCTCTTCAATTTCACCGAGAATGCCTTCGACAATTCCACGCACTTTCGCGTCTGATTTCATTTTCACGTCAGCATCAATACCGTGCTTTAAATAGGTCGCCATGTTTCACTCCTAGCTAAAATTTTTAGACTTATAACATATTTGCATTCGAATGCAAAAGAAGTTTTTAGATTTTATGGTTTGAGCACGAGCTTCATTATCAGCTTTGGGTTTGATCAAGGAGAAAGAGCAATCACGATTGATTTTATATTCACAGCTTCGGATTAATTTTGCGATCAAGTCATTGCCAGGTACTGTCGCAATTTCAATTCAAATTAAATTTTTTACTAATTTTCGTTAGGCATTGTAGCTTTAAGGGTAGGTGGGTCACGCTGATTTTGTCACCCTCCCGAAACAAATCGCTCACTATGTTTATTAGAATGGGTTTGCTGGAACGCCTTTCCAGATTCGGTTCATTTTTCAAAAAGCGATCCAATTTTAAAAACCCAATCGAAAACTAGTGTTGCATTCGAATGCAAATTAATGCAGTGTGTGTTTCCTTTTAGATTTTTAGAACCGCCAAAAGGGGGTCGTTCCCGTGATGCCGAACAAGATGAAAGAAACCAATCAGAAAACTGATTGTCAGGAGATGTTTTGATGTGGATTATTCGCCCCGCACAGCTATCCGACACTGACGCGGTCTTAGATCTAGCGAAGTCGCTCGGGTCAGGAATGACGACTTTCCCGCCCAATCGAGATGCTCTGGCGACGAAAGTTGAAACTGCTGCGGCGAGCTTTGCGGGTAAAATGCCTCGTTCCGAAGCCCAGTATCTCATGGTTTTGGAGGATACCGAATCCAAAAAATTGTTGGGTGTATCCGCAGTTTACCCGGAAATCGGCAGGCCATATGGCTTTTTCTCCTACCATGTAAATCGACTCATACAGCATTCCGAGGCGATTGGCCTCAACCTTGATTGCAAGGTATTGACCCTTTCCAATTCCTACACAGGAATGACAGAGATTGGCACATTGGCAGTGTCTCCTAATTTGCGTCGCGGTGGAGCTGGGCGGCTCTTAGCGCAGGCACGATACATGCTCATGGCTTCTTTTCCAGAACAGTTCTCCGAGCATGTCATTGCAGAGATGCGTGGCTGGCAAGAGCCGGACGGATCTAATCCGTTTTGGACCGCAGTCGGAAAGAAGTTTTTTGGCGTCGATTTTCCCGTGGCCGATGAAATGAGCGCCGTGAAAGGCGTCGAGTTTATTGCCAACTTAATGCCGAAGTTTCCAATATATTTGGATCTACTTCCGTCCGACGCTCAGGCAGCCATTGGGAAAGCCCATGCGACGAGCGCAATAGCCATGCGCATGCTGGCTCAGGAAGGTTTCCGTTTTGAAGGCTTTGTAGATGTCTTTGATGCCGGGCCGCAGGTCATTGCCCGCTTGGACGACATTCAAACGGTGAAGAATTCACAACTTGCGAAAGTGGTCGCCGAGTCGGAGGGGGCTGACGCTGAAAAAAGGTTGATCGCTAATGGCGACCTCAAAAATTTCCGATTAGTGCGCGGCCCGGCCGGCGTAAACTCAGAGGGCATAGCTCTAAACGACGCTTTCAAAAACGCCCTTCAAGTCGAATGTGGCGATGAAGTCCGACATGTACTGGCTTGATTGCTTTCTCCAAACTCACAGCAACAACTCGAACAGGTATGAGATATGAAAATGGGGCGCGGTATTCACATTAATGGACAATGGCAGAAGGGAGAAGGTGACGTTTTTGATTCAATTTGCCCATCTACCGGCAACGTTGTGTGGTCGGGTCACGCCGCCACTCCTAAGCAGGTAAATGAGGCTTATGACGCGGCTTCCTCGGCATTCCAGGAATGGTCCTGCCGACCGCAGAGCGACCGAACGGCAATTCTCGAAGCTTACGCCGCAGAGATTGAGGCTCGGTCGGATGAGTTTGCTGAGACTATAGGCCAAGACATGGGAAAGGTCGTCTGGGAAGCTCGGGGCGAAGTTGCGGCCATGAAAGGCAAAGTAGCGATATCAATCGCAGCACAGCTTGAACGAGCCGGCGATAAATTATCACCTACACCCTTCGGCTCTAATCGGCTTTCGCATCGGGCTCATGGGGTAATGGGGGTTTTCGGTCCGTTCAATTTCCCGGGTCACCTCCCCAACGGTCATATTGTGCCAGCCCTATTGGCTGGCAATACATGTATATTCAAACCTTCGGAACTTGCGCCGTCAGTTGCTGAATTGATCGTAGACGCTTTCAAAACTGCTGGGCTACCGGCAGGCTGTTTAAATGTCGTTCAAGGGGGACAAGAAACCGGGCAAGCCTTGTTGGACACCCCTCTTTCGGGCGTGTTGTTTACCGGTTCGGCAAAGACAGGAAAACTCTTCCACAAATACTTTGCGGGACGCCCTGAAGTAATACTGGCTCTTGAAATGGGGGGCAACAATCCCCTCATAATTTGGGACCCTGTCGACATAGAAGCCGCCGCCGATATCGCTGCCCAATCTGCCTTTTTTACGACTGGTCAGAGGTGTTCATGTGCCCGACGTTTATTCCTGCCGGAAGGAACATTCGGTGATGACGTAATCGAGGCATTGGTGGCTCGAAGTAATGAAATTAAGATTGGTCATTATGGGGATGCGACTGCCTTTATGGGGCCCCTCGTTTCCACACATGCTGCAGGAGCAGCGGTCAAAGTTCAGTCCGAGTTGAGACACAATGGCGGCCGCCTGATAAGAGAAATGAAACAAACCAATCAAGGGGCTGCATTTGTTAGCCCAGGTATCATTGATATGACCAGCGCTGGCGAAGTGCCAGATGAAGAGTTATTCGCTCCGTTTCTTCAAATTTTCCGGGTTCCGACATTTGAGGCCGCTATAATAGGAGCGAACAATTCGCGATATGGACTGTCCGGCGGCCTCGTATGTGACGATGAGGCCTTGTGGGACGAGGCTTATATTCGAATGAGGGCCGGTATTCTCAATCGAAACCGTCCGACGGCCGGAGCAAGCGGGAGTATGCCGTTTGGAGGGCCAGGTCTTTCCGGCAATGCCCGTCCAGGGGCCTATTACGCCGCCGATTATTGTGCGTGGCCCCAAGCGAGTCAGATTTCGGAAAAGGCAAATC
The DNA here is from genome assembly GCA_913058335.1 of uncultured Hyphomonadaceae bacterium. GTDB lineage: Bacteria > Pseudomonadota > Alphaproteobacteria > Caulobacterales > Maricaulaceae > Litorimonas. The sequence continues at coordinate 194,402 of CAJXPX010000003.1, read as the reverse complement.
GTTTGCCAGCCACTGGTTTCCCCAGCTCTCGCTCATCCCGTTAAATTTACCAAACTGTATCAGGAGTTAGATCATGACCGATCCTCGTCAGCACATTATGCCTACTTACCGTCCACCAGAACTCGTTTTCGAGCGGGGTGAGGGTATGCATCTCTTCACCGATGACGGAGCAGCCTATCTGGATTTTATTTCCGGCATCGCTGTTTCGAGCCTCGGACATTCACATCCCGTATTGGTCTCCGCTTTAAAGGAGCAAGCTGAAAAACTCTGGCATACATCAAATATGTTTCGGGTTCCGGCCGCGGAGAAACTGGCGGCGAAAATGTGCGAACGTAGTTTCGCTGATCGTGTGTTCTTTAGTAACTCTGGAACAGAAGCCATTGAAGCAGCCATCAAAGCCGCCCGGAAGTTTCATTGGTTAAATGGCAGTCCGGACCGCCATGAGATTATTACCTTCACCGGGGCGTTTCACGGACGATCTCTTGCGGCAATCAATGCCGGGGGTAATCCGGCATATCTTGAAGGGTTTGGCTCCCGCCTTCCCGGTTTTATTCAAGTGGAGTGGGAAAATGCTGACGCGCTGGACGCCGCCATTTCCGAACGAACTGCAGCTATCTTGATAGAACCTGTGCAAGGGGAAGGCGGCGTACGCGCGTTACCGGAAGTCCAATTAACAAACCTACGCAAATTGTGCGATGAAAGCGGCATTCTCTTGATATATGATGAAATCCAATGCGGTATGGGTCGGACGGGAAAACTTTTTGCCCACGAATGGGCCGAAAATTCAGCTCCGGATATTATGTGTCTTGCGAAAGGGATTGGCGGAGGCTTTCCTTTTGGCGCCTGTTTAATGACAGAGGCGGTCGGCATAGCCATGCAGCCAGGATCCCACGGCTCTACCTACGGCGGAAATCCCTTAGCCATGGCCGTTGGAAATGTTGTTTGGGACAAGATTTCAGATCCGGCATTTCTTGAGCAGGTCTATGAGGTGTCTCAAACCTTGGAGCAAGAATTGGAGGCGCTTGCGAAGTCCCGCCCGGAAGAGGTTAAAGGCGTAACAGGAAAGGGACTTTTGATGGGGTTGAAAATGACTGATGGACCTAAAAGCCTTCAAGCAAGAGCGCGCGAAGAAGGTCTTTTAACCGGAGTCGCAGGCAATAACGTCTTGCGTTTAGCACCGCCGCTAATCGTGAGCGAGGATGATATTAGGAATGCCGTTTCTATTTTGGAAACTGCCATGGGCTAGCGTAGAGAAAGCCTTTTCTTTTCTAGTACGCAGTTTGATGTTCCCCTAAATCGTGCCGTTGTTGAGGAAGGTTCCATCTCTTTAAGCTCGCGAATACTGTGCAATGTGAAGAGTTTTTCGTTGGTTGGTTAGCAGAGAATCTACCCGCTCAGTATTCATAGTAAATTTGACACTTAGGCGATTGCGTTACCTCATGGGGATAGTTGAGTGACCACTCCCGAGTTGACTGAAATTCTTAACGTTTCTCGAAGAACGGCGCAAAACCGGTTTGATTGACTAGTCTAATCTCGCGCCATCCCTTAATTAGAACGTTGCTACATTAGAAATGGACCATGGGTTTAGTCTCTTAAATGTGGGTCGACAATTTGGTAGAGTTTACTGCGTCTTTCACGATGTGGGGGGCAAATTATATTGACATTCAGGTTAGAATTTTACTCAGTTTAGTCAAACTCTGGTGCTGTTCGCCAAACGAATGTTACGCAATTGTTTGCGATATAAATTTTGCTACTTACCTTCCCACTGTAGCGGCGTACCATCAAATAATTTACTCAGAAAACTATCAAAAACATATTAATATAAAAGGCTTTGTGGTAGTGACTGGCGGGCATAAAAACACATTTGGTTACGAACCCCTTTTTGTTGCAAAGCAAACCCGAAACCCAAGTAATGGAAAACATTTTTCACATTTTGGTTAAAAATCTCCTTTAGTGAGGTTACTGTATTTCGATTGCTTTAATGGCTTCAGCTACTAAGTTTCATTGGACGATAAGGGGTCCGATGCAAAAGTCTGTTCCAGTCCCCTGAGTTAATTTCTCGATCTAATCGCTCTTTGGTCATTAAAAAGCAGCTTTCACCCCAAGCAGCATATTTGGGGGTGTCTCGGTATTTGGGATTATCCTCTGCGATATCGCCAAACTCATCGAAATCTCTCAGGTAGGGATCAGGCTCAGCGGAAATATTGATATTCGGCTCTGAGCCTACCGTTTCGTTATACACCTTTCTCATCGCTCTAAGAAAACGAGGGGTGATTTCGACCACTTCAAATTCTGCGACTTGGTCATCACGTTCATAATTCCAGAAATCGAGAAAACCCACCTGTAACAGTATCATGGCGTGAGGCAGGTTGATGACACCATACTGCTCGTACTGATGGACTATCATACCAAGGAGGGACAAGACCATTTGGTATTCCTCAGTACTCTCTGCTCCATAGGTTTTACGAAGTCTTGCGCGTTCGACGCTAGACAATTCACTATCAATTCTTTTCGGCATTTGTTTTCTCCAGGTTGCGATCCGCCTGGTGACCGGGGAGTTTGTAAGCTGATATTAGACAGCCGCCATGACCTTTAGCTACCTCCGAGAAGGCCGCCTGGACATACGTCATAGCCTCCCCGACCCTAGTCAAGAGAGGCATCGTTGCGGTCGATGCCAACCGCTAATATCAGAGTTACAAAGCCCTGGTCACCATTCGGCGACGAATCAGTGATACATCGTTTCGCCGAGTTGCGAAAGTTCGTTTAAACGAACTCCTCAAGAGCTAGCCGCCGGCAAGCCCCAATTGTCATTTTGGTAGGCCGCGTGGTAGGCCTAAAATTTCTTAATAGTGCAAGATATTGATATATTAGGGTAAAAATAAATTATGCTAGTCTTCTCCAGGGCACCATTTACAAAGCATCTAGGGACTAAATTATAAAGGCTACAAATCTTCGCCGAAAAAGCGAATGATTGAAAGTTACAGTTATAGAATACTACAGCGATATAGATGGATTAGAAACGGTTGCTGTGATGCCAGTTGTACTTTTTAGTGATTTCAGAGGTTTTAATAACCTCACAAATTGCGAACCAAATTGCAAGAAGGCCATTTAGCCTAATAAAGTTCTCCGTAAGGCGAGTCGGTCATCTTGCCTCTGCCATGAGTTCCTATTGTCATTTTTTCGACTTGGCTCGTTTGGACATGCTTTTGCCAGCAGGTTTTCTTAAATGTTTAGAAGTGAGCCGTATTAGCGTTATGATATAGGCTGCCCGGAAAATCTTTATGTGACTTTTGAGAATAGAGGTATTCTGATTAAGGTCGATGAAAACCATTATGCTTTTGATGGAACGAAATGGTTTGTAGAGAAATGGCCGAATATTTTTTGAATAACTTTCTTAGAGTTTGTTGGCTTGCTAGAGAAGAAATTAATTCAAAGAGCACTCAATTCATTGAACTTAAGGGTATTTAACAATTGCCTGACTTCAATGTTACCGCCGTCCCGTTTCAAACCCCATTAAATTTGCCAAATGTACAATCAGCATAAAAGCTGTCGCGATACAGCCGAGACAGATTATCATCCAGGGAAGGCGGTGCGGTTTGATGGAGGGTTTTTCGGCGAAATGATTGCGAAAGCTTAGCGCGCCAACCGCCAGCAAAATGAGTAGGGCGACCAGGGTAATCGTTAAATCATGCGTCCGGATCATAGCATTTTACTCCGCAGGGGCGCTACTTAGGTCATTGGTATTGTTTTCCCGCGGCGGGCTAACACCATGCGGCGTTTTATGCCAGTGAAAAGGGCTGGCCCACAACTCGATCAAGGCCCTTACGGTCGGCCAGAAAAGTAAAATCCAGTAAAGCGGCATGAATAAAGCGGACAGAATGAGGTCCGGCTTTCCGGCCCTTATGGCTCCTACCATCCCGATAAGAATTCCAACGCCCAGGCTAAGTCCTAAAGCTAATAAATACGGCAAAGAAAAGGGGAGAGTGAAACCCCAAATATAATGCAGGATAGGGTAAATCAAGGCAAATACCACAGCAGGGGTAAAGACACTTGCGCACAATAATGTGTATCCCAAAGTAAATTGAAGAGTAAGAAAACGCATGACGCCAATCCAAGAGAAAGGTCTCAAGGGGCGGTGCATATGCACCATCCAGGTCTGCATATATCCTTTCATCCAACGCGCGCGTTGTTTGTGCCAATCTTTAAGGTTCGCGACCGCTTCTTCTTCTGTTGGGCAGTCAAGAAATCCAATTTTATAGCCTAGCGCCGCTAGACGAAAACTTAAATCCGCATCTTCGGTAACATTATGAGCGTCCCAACCTTTACAGACCTCTAAAGCGTTACGGCGGATATGATTGGACGTACCGCCCAAAGGAAACGGTGCCCCGAGCGTTGCGAGAAAGGGAACCCAGACATGAAAGAGCGCGGCGTATTCCAGAGTAAATTGCCGAGTTAGCCAATTTGTTTGGCTATTGTAATAATCCAATGGGGCTTGGAGCGCCGCCCAATCCGGTCGCTTAAGAAAAGCCGCCCAAGCCGATTTCAGTTGCTCTGGGTGGGGTTTATCCTCTGCGTCATAAATCGTAATAAGCTCGCCCTTGGCATATTGCAGAGCGTAATTGAGCGCGCGCGGCTTGGTTTGAGGCGTTCCTTTGGGCGTGATGATCAAATGGAAGGGCGGCCGTAAATTTAAGCGTACGGCTCTGATGGTTTTCGAGTCACCCTCTTCGCAAATGAGGAAAATTTCCAATTTACCTTTTGGATATTCCAAACGTTCCAATCGGTTCATTAAAGGACCGACCATATTGTCTTCATTAAGAATTGGGACAAGGACAGAATAGAAAGGAAAATTGGTATCTGGAGAGGCTTTTGGCCGATAGGGTTTCGAATGTCTGACCGCAAAAAGACGCAGGGCTGCTACGCCAACGCTCAACCAGGCAATGATAGCAAAAAGGTTTAGGAAGGCTCCAAGAGGGCTTAAGTAAAAGCCGGCGATCATGGCTAAAAGTGTAATTAATAAAAATCCTCGCACCCAAATAGAGGCGTGTCTATCCGCCCGACGCAAATTTAGAGGTGCCGCATTCCGCTTTCCCATTCCGCTGCAACCTCCCAGTTTGCCTCACGGCGCAGATTAAAGCTGGAAGGTGTAAAGAAAAAGCAAACCCTAATTAATTAGAGTTGCCCGAGTAAAGAAAGTTAGGGTTAAACGCTTTCCAATTGTTTCGTGGCCCATTGCGCGGCGTCTTTCACGACAGGATCGGCATCATTCACATACATTCTAGCTACGGATTTAAGATTTGCTCGCCTGCTATTGCCTATAGCGTAAAGCACATTTCGGAGAAATCGTGTCCATCCGATACGTTTAATGGGAGAGCCGGAGAAATGAACGCGAAAATCATCCTCCCCAAGCATGGCAAGCTCGGCCAATTTAGGGGCATTCAGGTCATCACGCGCCGATAGTTTCGTCTCTTTCCCAATAACGGCAAATTTGTTCCAAGGGCAAATTGCGAGGCAATCATCACAGCCATAGATTCGATTTCCCATTTTTTCTCGCAAGCCTTCTTCCACAGGGCCGGCATGCTCAATTGTAAGGTAAGAAATACAGCGCCGCGCATCAAGTTGATACGGGGCTGGGAAGGCGTTCGTGGGACAAATGTCGAGACAAGCGCGGCAGCTTCCGCAATGATCAATTTCCGGGGGTGTAGCAGTCAACTCTGCCGCGCTTAATATTGTGCCGATGAAAAGCCAAGATCCATAGTCCCGGCTCAGGACATTAGTATGTTTGCCCTGCCATCCTAACCCTCCAGCTTCAGCGAGAGGTTTTTCCATTAAAGGAGCGGTGTCGACAAATATTTTAACGTCTTGGCCCGTATCACGGGCAATCAATCCCGCAATTTCTTTAAGACGCCCCTTCATGACATCATGATAGTCCCGGTTGCGAGCATAAACCGAAATTGTGGCTCTCTCCGGCTCTTCGAGCGTCAATAAAGGGTCGGACTCCGGTCCGTAATTCATTCCGAAAACGATAGCCGTCTTGGCCTCTGACCAAAGGTTTTGCGGATGAGATCGTCGCTTTAATGTTTCTTCCATCCAAGCCATCGTTCCGTGATGGTCTTTGGCGACGAACTCCTTAAGATAGTTTCCTGGTTTAGCTCCGAAACCGTTAAGGTCAACGATATGGGGCTCTGTAAAACCCAGCGTTTGAACCCGGTTTAGAACGGCTTTGGAAAGGTTTGCTTTCGTGAGTGCGTCTTTGGTATTGTTATGTTCTGATTGCGACGCCACAACGCTTAGAAATCTAGATCGGTGTAGTGGCGAGGGGCGCGAAAGCCAGGAACTCGGTCATTTAAAAGGGGGCGCATAGAAGGCCGCGATTTTACCTTTTGATACCAGTCTTTCAGAGTTGGCCAATCGCGCCAACTAATTTCGCCGAGAAAATCAAGACAGGAAATATGCGCGGCAACAGCAATATCAGCGAGACTGAAATAGCGTCCGGCTAGCCAATCGCGTTGATCCAGAAGCCAGCAAAAATATCCCAGATGCTGAGCGAGCGCGGCGCGGCCTTCGCGCAGAACAGAGGTATCGGCGGACCCTAAACCCGCGACAGATTTTTCAACTTTTTCATGCAAAATCAAAGCATCCACTTCTTGCGTAAACTTTTGGTCCATCCAATCTGCGAGGCGGCGCGCTTCGGCGCGCTCGACAATATTTTCTGCCAATAATGGGTGGCGCGTGGATCCGTCATTGGCATATTCACATATGGCGCGCGCCCCGGTTATCACGACTTTCCCGCCGGGGATGACGTCAATAAGGGTAGGTGGAACGCCTTCCGGCGTCAATTTCTCAAATTCTCTCCAATCTCCTTGATCTAATTGCCAAGGATTAATCGGGCTTTCATGGACCTTCAATTTTTTTTCAGCCAGCGCAATTCGCACCTGTCGGCTGGCGGGGTGTAGGGCGAAATGATAAAGAGTACGCATCCCTTTGAGATAGACTAAATATAGGTAATGAAGACTTAATACAGCTAAGGTTTTTCAGGCAGGGTATCGGAAAAAAACCGCCGATTGCCATGAGAATGGCCGCATCCAACCGGGTGAGGGTGAATAAGAATATCGGCTGCCTGAAAATCTCCCATAAGCCGTTTTTCAGCTTTTAAAACAATTTCATGTGCCTGTGAGAGCGAGAGAGTTTCATCAAGGTCTAATCGCATTTGGATATGAATATGCGGCCCTGACGCCCGGGTTCGCAGCTCGGTTACGGCTCTGACGCGCGGGTCGGCCATAGCGAGCCGAATAATCAAAGACCGCTCTTCCTCGCTCAGTTCCATATCCATAAGCTGCGCCCATGCCAAGCGCGCAACGCGGTAGGCGGTATAAAGAAGCCAAAGCGCCATAAAAAGTCCGACGGCGGCATCGGCCCAAACGAAAGGCGTAAAGGCGGAAATCGCCAAACCGATAATAACAAAAAGATTTGCAAACATATCCGCCGTATAATGGGCGCGGTCCCCTCTGATTGCGATAGACCCTGTTGCCCGGATGGCCCAGCTTTGGGCGATGAGTAACCAGCCCGTAATAATGACAAATAGAACCATCGCTGCAATGGCGAGACCGGAATGCGTAAGCGGATGATTTGTCCCAATTTGCTCGACCACTTCTTCCAAAAGATGAGAGGCGGCGAAAACAATGAGGCAGACCTGAAACACAGCGGAAAAACTTTCTGCTTTTCCGCGCCCGAAACGATATCGCCCGTCCGGCCTTTTGGCGGCGAAACGCACAGCGATAAAGCTTGAAATGGCTCCAAACATATCTAAACCGGAATGCACTAGGGACGCCAGTACGCCCACAGAATGGGTGTTTTCCCAGAGCAGGACTTTTCCCACCATTAAAATAATGCCAATGCCGACGGCTAGCGCCGTAATGCGGCGCGTAATTCGAGCGGAGTTTTCCGGCGGTAAACGTCCAGGCCGTCCGCGCCGGTCGGGACGATCAAAACGTGTATCCTCCCCATGGTCCAAATTTTGCGGTTCAATACTCATGCTGTGTTGTTATACCATAACCTTTAAACTGGCGATAGTTTATATGGAATGTAATGGGGAAACTCCGTCCAAAGGAGGAAAAAATTCCTCAAAGTGCTCTGACTAAGTCTCTAGCAATGACCGGATTTATCGTTTATCAGAAAGAAAATCTACAAAGGACCATTTATGATACAGCGCCTATCTCTGAAACATTTCTCTCTCGCCACTTTGGTATCTGTCGGATTTCTCCTGGCGCCGGGTGCGGGCTATGCCCAGTCAACAATTTCATCAACTCAGCCTTCTGACCAAGTTGAAAATACGATGATGGATGCAGGCCAGATAATGTCCGAATCAAGCGACATTCCGCAAGCGCAATTGCCGGACACCGTGATGCCGGAATCTTATGATATTCAGCTCAGAATTGATCCGCAGGCCGATAGTATGAGCGGGACAGTTTCCATAGATGTGAAGCTAGAAGAGTCTACTCAAAAAATCTGGATTCATGCCAAGGAAATGACCGTTTCCAGCGCAAAAATTGTTTACAGCGCTGACCAATCCTTTCCGCTCGAATTTAATGCCGTGCCGTTGGAAGACGCGCCGTCAGGTGTGGCTTATCTAACCTCCGAAGCGGAACTGCCGCAAGGTGAGGCGGTTATTGTGATGGAGTATGAAACCCCTTATAATCAGGCTTTGAATTCCGCTTACCAAGTTCGCCGCGGCGAAGATGCCTATATCGTCACGCAGTTTGAGCCGCTCGGCGCGCGAGAAGCCTTTCCAAGCTTTGATGAACCCCGTTTCAAAGTGCCGTTTAATATGTCCATTATGGCCCCGAAAGATCAGGTCGTTTACGCAAATACGCCTGAACTCGGCACAAAAGATGTTGAAGTAAACGGAGAAATTTGGACAAATCACACCTTTGCCCGCACGCGGCCGCTCCCGACCTATCTGGTCGCTTTCGGCGTTGGCCCTTGGGATGTTGTCGATTACGGTTCCCTGCCGAAAACATCTATACGCGAAACCAATCTTCGCCTCCGCGGGATCGCTGCCCGCGGCGAAGGCAAAAATATGGAATATGCACTTGAGAATACGCAGGGCATATTGGCTGCTCTCGAAGAGTATTTCGGAACGCCCTATCCTTATGAGAAGCTAGATATTATTGCCGCGCCTGATTACGCCTTCGGCGCCATGGAAAATCCCGGGGCGATTGTTTATCGTGAGTCCCTATTGTTACTGGGCGAGAACCCACCGCTTTCTCAGAAACGCTCTTACGCTGGTGTACATTCTCATGAGCTTGCCCATCAATGGTTTGGGAATTTGGTCACGCCTGTCTGGTGGGAAGACATTTGGCTGAACGAAGCTTTTGCAACCTGGGCCGGTAACAAAGGTACCGCAATGTGGAAGCCTGAAGGTAATTATGACCGGAACACCCTAAAGTCTGCTTTGGGCGCTATGAACACCGATACGCTGTCCACAACACGGAAAGTCCGCGAGCCACTTGAACGCTCTGAAAATGTCATGGATCAGTTTGATAGCATTACTTACCGCAAAGGCGGCGGAGTCTTGTCCATGTTTGAATCCTTTGTCGGGGAAGAGGCGTTTCGAGATGGCGTCCGTCTTCACATGAAACGCTATGCTGACGATGTGGCCACTGGCAATGATTTTTTCCGGTCTATTTCAGATGGTTCCGGCAATCCTGACGTTGCCTCGGCTATGAAAAGCTTTGTTGACCAACCCGGCTTGCCACTGGTTTCCGGGCAGGTGACACAGTTGGAGGCCACAACAGAGGATGGCACTGAACCTCAAAGCGCGGTTATGCTAACGCAGTCACGCTACGCGCCGCTTGGCTCCAAAACGTCTCAGGGTCAGCTTTGGCAAATTCCCGTTTGTGCCAAATTCGGCTATGGGGAAGAAACTGTCAAAAGCTGCGAACTTCTTAAAGAGCGAACCGGAACCATTGCGTCCCCACGCGTGGGCGAGGTGGCGGATTGGGTGACGCTCAATGAAAATGGCTCCGGCTATTACCGGTTCACATTGGATAGTGAAGGATGGACAAACCTAATTCAGAATATTGATAGTCTGAATACCCGCGAAGCTCTGACCTTACAGGATAGCCTGGAAGCGGCTTTCCGCGCCGGAGAGGTGGAATCCTCTGTTTTTCTCGACGGTATGTCCAAGCTGGCGGCGCATCCGGAATATGATGTTGCGTCCAGCTCAACCGCCCTTATCGGATTTATGGGGGATGATTTGGACGGGACGGAAGATAACCTCGCGCGTTATGTTCAGGAAAATTATTCTGACAGATATGCCCGTATTGCCGGCAAAGACACGGTCGAAGGAAACCTTCTTGCCCCGTCTTTGGCAAGCCTTTTGGTCAATCGCGGACAAGACGAAGCTCTCGCGAAATCCATGGCCAAGAAAGGCAAGAGCTATCTCGGGCTAAAGAAAAAAGCCGATAAAAAAGCGGTCGCTCCGAATATGCTCGGATTGGCTCTGGATGAAGCGATGAAATCCAGCGGTGAACAAGCTTACGATCCACTACTTGACTTAGTTGTAAATGGGTCCCCCTTTGAAAAAAGCGCGGCACTCGGCGCGTTGACGTCAACCCAGGATGATGAGGTTGCGCATAAGCTTCTCGCCTTGGCTCTGGATAAGAACGGCCCTCTGACAGGGCGTCAATCCAATTCGGTAATCTACGGTCTATTAGGGTCGAAAGAGTTCGGAGACATGACTTGGGATTGGCTTAAAGGTAATTTCACTCAATATGTTACATACCGCGTGCCGGATGTCCGTAAGGGCGGTATGCCGAGCGTTGGCGGTTATTTCTGTTCGCTGGAGCGCCGGGATGAAGTCCGTGATTTCATGACGGAAAATGCAGCCGTTATTCCCGGGTATGAGCGCAGCCTCGCTCAGACACTTGAGTCTATTGAGCTCTGTGCCGCCTTGCGGGACGAAAAAGGCGAAGAACTCGCCGCGGCATTAAGCGCTCGCTAGAAAGACATAGAAAACTAAGTATAAAAAGCCCGCTAGCAGCGGGCTTTTTTTGTAACAGACATTCTCATGATTGGAGGAGCTGACCTAACGCGCCGCTAACCCCGTCTATGATAAATTGCGACGCCAGCGTTGCGAGTAAAACACCAAGTAGACGGGTCAGCACATTGGTAAATGTTTTCCCCATCAGCTTCATCAATGGGCCGGCGACTAAAAAAGCCGCCAGAGTGATTAGGAGCGTGATGACCAAGGCGAGCATAATTGAAAACTCTTGCCCACCTGTTGTCGTATTGCTCATTAATAGCAGAAGGGTTGCCATTGTGCCGGGGCCTGCAATCATAGGAATGCCCATAGGGAAAACAGAGATATCTTCTGGATTCTCAATTTCTTCGAGCAGATCTTCGGCGCGTTCTTCCCGGGTTTCCGTGCGTTTTTCGAAAACCATATTCAAGCCGATGATAAAGAGCATGACTCCGCCTGCAAGGCGCAGTGCATCCAGACTGATGCCGAGCTTCGCAAACAACCATTCGCCGCCATAGGCAAAACCAATAAGGACAATGGCTGCCACGGTGACAGCCTTGAACGCCATTTCCCGCTGATGGGATTTGGTTGTGCCCTGTGTGAGAGTCGCAAAAATAGGCGCGCATCCCGGCGGGTCGATAACCACAAAAAGCGTCGCAAAGGCGCTGACGAATAAAGTTAGATCAAACATGGCGGCCCCATAACGAGACTTAGGTTTAGAAGCAATATGAATTGATGCAAGGTCTCAGTTGCAAAAATGCTCTGACCTGTCCGGTTCAGGAAAGTAATGCCATTTGTATCATTTTTATGAGAAATAATAAGAGAACAGTCCTGACTTTTCGCTTTCAGGGTGATTTCAAACTCGTTCTTTTGTTCATGGACAAGTGCTCGTCACCTACCGATGCTAGAGATGACGAGACTGAGGAGTGTGTGTGACATCAAACTTGCGCCAGATCTTTGACATCGTACGCCTGGCATACTGAGATCGCTGCGCCCCTCTCTAAACTGTGTTAAATGTAATGGTCGTTCCTCAAAAACCCTCGCCCCAGAACTGTCTGCTTTTAGAAAAATTTTATTGGCGTTTTTCTTGATTGTTCCGACAGGGCCTCAAGCTCTGCGGGCTGTCCATTTTATTTTGAAAAACGCGAACGAGGCTCTGCACTAGATTGCGAGTGGGAGAGAACATCTGTTCGTTAAGCTTTGAGCACCAGAACAGATATATTACCGCGCTGGCAAAGAAGAAAAATCTCACGTAGAAAAAGTAATGACTTTACCTTCTGCTCTTTCGATTCTCAGCGTGCGTATTGGTCAAGCCCATGACATACATGTCAAGACAGGCGTCACGGTTATATTACCTGACTCCCCCGCATTATGCGCCGTGGATGTGCGCGGCGGTGGACCGGGCACCCGGGAAATTATGACATTGCAGGATGGCGGCCTGATAGACAAAGTTCACGCCGTGGTTCTATCTGGCGGTTCTGTTTACGGATTGGCGGCAGCGGATGCCGTGACGGCGTGGCTGGGCGAAAAGCGAATTGGTTATGCGCCAGGACCGGCGCCCGTGCCGGTCTCGCCCATCGTGCCTAGCGCAATTTTATTTGATAATGCGAATGGCGGTGATAAAGGCTGGGGGCTAGAGCCGCCTTTTCGGCGGCTGGCATTAGAAGCTTGCGAAGCAGCTGGGGCAGACGTTCAGGAAGGACAGGCCGGAGCAGGCTTTGGCGCCACAGCGGGTCAATATAAGGGCGGCCTCGGTATGGCTTCCGAAGAGATTGATGGATTAACTGTTACGGCTATCATCGCGGCTAACCCCGTTGGATCTCCTTATATGCCCGGAACAGAGTGTCCTTGGGCTTGGCCATATGAAAGAGATGGAGAGTTTGGCGGACAGCGTCCTTCGCCGGATTACAAATTTGTCGAGGCCTCTGATACGAAATTGGCGTTTTTGAAATCTGCCGGGCAATCGACTGTGATTGGCGCCGTGATGACCAATGCTGCCTTGACTCAGAAACAGCTCAAACGATTAGCCATCATGGCGCAGGACGGCATTGCGATGGCTGTACAGCCCGCCCACACCCCCCTTGACGGTGATACGATTTTTGCACTCTCCAGCGCAGGTGTGGCTTGCGAAACAGCGTCCGCTTTAGCCGAACTTGGCGGAGCAGCCGCCCGGTGTGTGGCTCGCGCCTTAATGCGCGGCGTGCATTTGGCAAAGGACAACTAACACTCTACAGTGATTGGCGAAAAATCACTGAAATAGCTCTTGCAAATCCCGCTCAATTCCGCTTTAACGCGCCCTCGCAAGAGATTGCGACCACCGCGCCGTAAAACGCGCACTCTAAGCACCGGTAGCTCAGCTGGATAGAGTACTTGACTACGAATCAAGGGGTCGGGGGTTCGAATCCTCCCCGGTGCGCCATTATACTTAGATCCATGAGTTCTCTAGTATACCGATACTCGGGCTGATAGACTTATCCCTCATTATCTACTCAGCTAAATTTTGATTGAGCGGTAGGGCTCTAGGTTGAAGGATTCTTACCCGGTCTTTATTATATTGATGCTGGATTTTCCTTTGAAGACCAAACTTTATAAAATCGTCTACTCAACTGAAGCGGAGTAAAACGTAAAGAAGCAAATTCAGGGCTCCTGACTTTGTAACTGGCTGTTATCCGTCTGTAATGTAACTTTTAATTCACTGCGGTTCAGGTGAAGCGCTGTGTGAATATGCCAAATATAATAGCAACCGTACAAAGGTTCAGGCATTATCTTTTTGGGATCCGTCTTCGGATTGTATTTTGGATTTGAAGGACTTCGGTTATTTTTCAGCGATTTTTCATGTCACATCCGGCTCTTGTCATCTGGCTTGGGTTGGGTTGTAGTTTTGCCGCCGTAAATACGGCTTGGGCAGACGAACCGCTGGCGCGGGTTCAGGGGGACTTGCCGAAAGAGCTACGAGATCAATTGATCTTGACTATCGGGCAGGTTGACGAAGCTCCGCGGTCAACGGCTCAGGCGCGCCGCCGAGCCGGAAAAGTTGTTGAAAAAGCCGAGTCAATTTTGAGATCCCAAGGTTATTACGAAAGCGTGATTGATGTTCAGATTGGTACGATTTCCGAGGACGGATTTTCTTGGGGCGACCGTAATGAAAAATCTCGTGATGCTTTGACCCCCGTTTTGTTGATAGAGCCAGGGCCCAGATTTCAATTCAGCACTTTAGATGTTAATTTCGGGGAAAATGTCCCGGAAAGTAGTGACGCGTTGAGAAAAATGGTATCCGACAATGAGGGTAATCCAGCTATATCTGCCCAAGTGGTGGCGTCTGAACTTCGGGTTGTGAATAAGCTTAAAGGACAAGGGTATCCTGACGTTGAAGCCCTGCCGCGCAAGGCAGTAGTAGATCACGCGACAGACAGTATGGCGGTCGATTACATTGTATCCACGGGACGTAAAACCCGCTTTGGAGAGATTAAGCAAACAGGGTCGGCTTATATTAAAGAAAGTTGGCCAGACATGATTTCCCCTTTCGAGCCCGGTGAACTTTATGAGCAAAGTAAAATAAATAAATTGTCCTCGCGTGCCATTGGCGCAGGCGTTTTTGAGAGTGCAACTGCAAGCCTTGAAGAAGGCGGAACGGAAAATGCCGACGGAACAATTACCCGGAATGTTTTGTTAAACATTGAACAGGGCGATAAGAATACAATTTCCGGAGAAGTCGGCTATTCCACCGCGGACGGTAGCGGTGTGTCGGCGAGCTATGAGCGCCGTAATTTTATTGGTTACGCGCAGACCTTAACCCTGACAGCTATTGCCAAAACAAACCTCCAAAGCCTCGGCGTTGATTATAATATTCCCTATGCTTGGCGGGTCGATAGAGAGCTTGATCTGGCCGCTGAGGCGGCCCGAGAAAATTCTGAGTTTTTCCGAGGGGAACGTGTCGGAATAGATGCTCTTATGACGCAAAAAATCAGCTCAAAATTCAAAGTAAGTGCAGGGATTGGGGTCGAGGCATCTCAGTTCAAAGTTGAAGAAGATGACGCGACGAAAACGAGGTCTTATCTGGTTCAGGCGACAGGCGGGGCTGTTTACGATAGCAGAGACAATATATTTGATCCGTCTAAAGGTATTTTTGTCGAGGCAAATGCGCTGCCGACTTACAACTTCGGCGATGACAAAGGGGCTTATGTTATCGGAGAACTTGGCGGCAGCACTTATCAAAAGGTAAGTGAAAAGTTTATTGCGGCAGTCCGGGCAAAATATGGTTCCATATTTGGCGCAGGTATTGCGGCCGTACCTTTAAATCAGCGTTTTTATGGCGGCGGAGGCGGCTCTGTTCGCGGTTATAGCTACCAATCTATCTCGCCAAGAGACGCGGAAGGCGAAACAATTGGCGGGCGAAGCATTTTAGAAGGAAGCGCGGAAATTCGGTATCGTGGGCATGACGGCCTATTTGACGGCAACCTCGGTTTTGTTGGCTTTATTGATGCGGCCACCGTCGGAAGTGAGGAATTTCCAGATTTTGACACGACTCAATATGGGGCAGGGTTTGGCGTTCGATACTTCACGAGTTTCGCGCCGATACGCGCCGATATCGCCTTTCCCATAAATAAACGTCCCGGCGATGACGCTTTTCAAATTTATATCTCTATCGGACAGGCTTTTTAATGTCTGAAACAGTTAAAAATACCTCTTGGAAGAAATGGGTGATTGGCGGAGGGCTTTTGCTGATCGCTCTGCTGGTGCTTTTGGGTTTAGGACTCCGCGTTTACATTACTACGCCTTCTGGGGCGCGGTTTATTGAAGATCAAATAAATTCTCGTAGCTTTGGCCCTATTGAAGGTGTCGAGATTTCAGGTCTTTCAGGCGACCCACTCAAGTCATTGACAATAGCTTCTCTGAAAATACGGGATAAAGACGGCGTTTGGGCGCAGGCGGAAGACATTGATTTTAAATGGAAGCCTCTGAAGTTCATCGACAATCATCTCTATATTGAAGACCTTACGATTGCGGATATCGACATACGCCGGAAGCCCGTTTTAAACGAGACGCCCGCTTCGGAACCCTCCGACGACCGATTAATGGTCACACTTGAAAATTTCGCAACACCTTCATTAAACCTTCAAGAGCCCGTTATTGGTCAGTCTGTCTCTGCGCGCCTTCAGGCAAAATACGCCTTGACCGGGGACGGCTCTATGAAAGCGCTTTTGGACGCTGTTCGCACAGACGTAGAAGGCGACGCGGTTAAATTGGATTTTAACCGCTCTCCTCAAGGCGAGATGAGAGGCGAGTTTGGGCTAACCGGACTTCCGGGCGGGACAATTGCCACGTTGATTCAGGCGCCGGACGGACAAACTGTAACGGGCAATGGAAAAATAACCGGTGATGTTGAAACGGGTGCAGGAGATATATCTTTAGCTTTCGACGGCATTCCTGTAATGGATGTGGCTGGAAACTGGACGGAAGAAAAGCTATCTATTTCTGCGGCGGCAGAAACAGAAAACTGGCCACTTTTAGCGCCAGCCCGCGATATTGATAGCCGTATAATTGGTGATTTGTCCCTTTTAAGAGAGCAAAGAGAAAAGCCTTTTGATCTCTCTGTTCAGGCAGGCGGCGCGTCTATTATAGCCGCCGGAAATTTGCCGGAGGAAGGTTTCGTGCCTCAGAATGCTCAGATCTCCGCCGATATTCCAGATGTTTCACGATTTTACAAACTTCCGAAAGAATATCAGCTTGGCGGTGTGGAGCTAAACGGGGATGTGACAGGCGCGGCAGAGATGTCGTTTCAGGGAGGTATAATTGTAAATTCTCTTATTACGCCTCAAGGCCGTGCTTCCTCTCTCTCAGGCCCAGTTCGACTATCATTAAACGAAGACCGCCAAATTGCAGATTTTGAAACAGACCTTACAGCTAAAGGCATTGATTTAGTAACGGATATACCGTTGGCGCTTAGCTCCTCTCTAAAGCTCATGGCAAAGGGTCAATATAATCTTGAGAAAAAATCTTTGCGCTTAGACTCTGCGAAAGTGACCAGTGGAAAAGATACGGCAACGACCGCTGGTCGTCTTGCGCTGGACCCGTTGACCTACTCCCTGTCAGGGAGAGCAAATTTAGCTTTAAACGCCATAGGAACAGTTCCGTCTGGCCAATTTACAACTGACTATAAAGCTGTGCAAACAGCTAATAGCGCCCCCGCGATCACGGCAGATGGACGGTTCGTTCCCACTTCCGAAATGGAGGAGCCTTTGAATGCTCTTATTGGCTCTATGATGATTTTTGATATCGCTGCGCGCCCCGTTGAAGGTGGGGTCGAGTTTACGCGTGGCCTCGTGAATGGTGATGGGGTGACAGCCGCATTTTCTGGTCGAATCACAGAAGTCATGGACGTGGATATGGAGGCCTCGCTCAAAGAAGCGGTGACTTTTAAATCCGTTACTCTTGCAGAAGGAACAGTTGTTAGCGGGACAGTTTCGGGCCGCAGAGCCTCTCCGAATGTGCGTTTGGATGCTACGACAGCTGAGCTTTCAGCTTATGATCGAGTATTTTCCAAAGCCCGATTGCGTACAGAGATTCAGGATGTGCTCGAAGCGCCGAAAGGCCCAATACAATTTGATGCAGAATCAGAGTATGGGGATGTGACGGTTTCCGCTCAGTTTTCTTCAACTCAAACAGTCCTTCGTCTTGCTGACCTTCAGGCCTCTGTGGGCCATCTCACGGCAAATGGCGAGTTGGCCTTGCCTGAAAACGGCATCGCAGAAGGCCGAATTTCGCTAGATTTACCGGAAGAGGGCGGACGCTATGCGCGACTTGATTTGGAGCTTGATAACTTAAATGGCGAACAGGGACTTGTCTTGGAGGCAAGTGCCAAAAATGTTGCGTATAAACAGATAGAGATTGATAATCTAGAAGCGTCGTTGAAAGGAAGTTTATCTGATTTGACAGGCGATATGCAGACGGCAGGACAAGTCGTCGGCGAAGTCGTAGACACCCCTTTTAAACTAGAGACTCCTATCACAGCGTCTCGAGATGAAAATAATAACTTCCTCGTGACTTTCGCTCCAGAGGCCGCTTATGGCCGCGTCCCAATTAGCGCAATAGAACCGCTTCGAATCGAGTATGGGGAGGGGAATGCTCTCATAAGGGCGGCTCTCAAAGTGTCTGATGGGAGAGTCAATTTAAATTACGAAAGAGGCGAGCAAGAACGTTTAGTTGCCACTGTGGAAGGGTTGCCCATCAGCACACTTCCTGTCGGGAATATCCTTGCGGATACGAAGGGGATATTAGCAATGACCCTTGACCTTAGCGTCCCTAACAACCGTCCAGAAGGGAAAATTGATATTACCCTAACGGACTGGAGAGGGTTTGAGCGCAGTAAAGGAAAAGGGCTCACGGTTAAATTTGATGGTGACCTGGGAGGGGCAGATTTGGACTGGACTTTAAAAGGGCTCTCAGAAGATGCGTTTAACCTCGACGGGAGTGGTTCACTTGCTCTCCAAAGCGAGAATAGCCTCTTGTCAATTCGCCCAAACATGACGGCTCCGCTAAAGGCAAAACTTTCTGCAAACGGAGCCGCGAATGGCGTGTTGGGATTAATAGCTCCAAAGGATGCTGGGCTCTCGGGTCAGTTAAAGGCAAATTTAGACGTTAGCGGCACGCTCGGCTCGCCTTTAATCTCTGGCGAGGCCAGCGGCAGGGCTATAGAACTTGAAATGATCGAACTCGGGACGCAAATCAGAGAGGGAGAATTTCTATTTCGTTTCTCCAATGATAATGTGTCTCTAGAAAACCTGTCTCTGACCGATGGAAATGAAGGGCGTTTCTCTGGGACAGGTAATTTCAAACTCGGTGAGTTTGGTGTCCCCATTGGCCAAGCTAATTTTAAGGCCCAAAGCTTTCGTGCTTTGGATCGCCAAGATTTATCAGGCCGTGTCTCTGGAGACGTGGCTTTTGAAACTGAAAAAGAGCAAGGAACGCTATCAGGCAACGTTACGATTGAGCGCGCAGAAGTTAAACAATTTGTCGCCGGCGGCCCCGGCGTTGTGACGATAGATGTCGAAGAAATTAATCTGCCGCCTGAAACCCAAGCGCCTAAAGCCAAAGCCGCACCCTATCCTGTTGCGCTAGATCTTCAGGTGTCAGCGCCCCGACGCATCTTCATTCGAAGCCAGGGACTAGACGTCGAGATGTCTATTGACGCCGACATTAAAGGCACTGCGCTCGAGCCTGAAATTTACGGAGAAGCACGTGTTATTCGGGGGGGCTATAAACTTGCGGGAAAGGAGCTGGACTTCGAGTCAGGGGTGATCGAATTTGATGGCCCTGTCTCCACGGCGAAGATTAATTTTGTCGCCAATACTGAAACACAGAACCTTGACGCCGGCGTTAAAATTACAGGAACCGTCGAGAAGCCAGAAATTGAGCTTTCCTCAACGCCGGAGCGTCCTGATGATGAGATTCTATCCGCATTATTATTCGGCCGGTCGGCTACAGAACTTTCAGCAGTAGAAGCGGCGCAGCTTGCTGGCGCTTTGGCGCAATTCTCCGGAAATGGCGGCGGTTTTGATTTGTTAGGAGGCTTACGTGATGCGCTAGGCGTTGGACAATTGAGTGTTGGATTTAATGATGATGGGTCCGCGCAAATCACTGGCGGACGTTACTTGGCCAAAGATGTCTATTTACAGGTCTTTTCCGGAGGAGGGGATAATGCTTCCGGTGCGATTATCGATTGGGAAGTCAGGCGAAACCTGTCTTTGCGCTCCCGGGTACAGTCCGATAATGAGCAGGCGCTTTCTTTAAAATGGAAACGGGACTTTTAAGTTTAGCTGAGGTCCGGAATAGAGGGCTATCTTAGTCGAAATGGGCCAAAATTTCTGTATAGTGTACTGGCTTCGTCAACACTGGCGCGGAAGGCAGATTGTTCTCGCGCTTAATCTCTGCAAGCCGTCCAGTTACAAAAACAAATGGGACATTTGAATTGTATAAAATGTCCGCAATCGGAACGCTAGTTTCCTTCCCTAAATTATAATCGAGAGTTGCGCAATCGGGGCGGTTCTCTTTTAGTAAATTCAGGGCCTCAACCACATTGAAAGCTGGGCCTAATATGTCATAATTCTTTGACTCGAAAAAGTCCTCCATATCCATCGCGATCAAAGGATCGTCTTCGACTATGAGAACAGACTTTGACATAGAATTTAAAGGCCCTTTTTATAACGCGAGCGGAACGATCTAAATAATCAGTTTGTTCCGTTTCATTACAATGTAAAAACACTAGGTAAATATAACGTCAATGGATACCGAATATGTCCAATAGTTTCAACGCCCTGAGTGAAGAAGAATGGTATGAAATTGCGCCTCAAGCGGCTGGAATCGGGCGTTGGATGTGGAATATCACACGAAATGAGTGCTCGTTGGATAATGTTGCGCGATCTATTACAGGACTATGGGAAAAAAAGGATGTATTCCCTGCAAAAGATTATTTTGAAACCATACACCCGGCAGATCAGTCTCTGGTTAAAAAGCTAATTGCTTCGGCCAAGGAACACGGCACACTTTATGAGGCCCAATATCGAATCCGGAATGCCAAGAGGGAAACCATTTGGGTGGATGGGCGGGGTAAGTTTATCCGATCTGAGAACGGTGAAGTTATTCTGGTTGGTGTCCTTTTAGACATTTCGGATCTTATGGCGGCTAGAGAACATAATGAACTTTTGGCTCATGAAATGGCCCATCGAGTGAAAAACAGCTTATCTTTAATCAGCGGAATGTTTCGGATGGCGTTGCGTTCAGCAAGTACCATTGAAGAGTTAGAGCAAGCTTTCTTGGGACGTATTCAAGCCCTGGGCTCCCTTAATGATTTAACTCTTCGGTCCGCGACAAGAAGCGCAACGGCTTCGCAAATTGCAAAAGAAATTCTTGCATCATTAGACAACGATGCCCGTGTAATCAGTGATATTGATTCTTTTGTTTTAAACGGGTCTGCTGCTCAGACCTTATGCCTTTGTCTGAACGAGCTTTTGACTAATGCTGTGAAATACGGCGCTCTTTCGGAAAATGGGGAGGCTGGCAAATCTGGCACTTTAAGAATAGAGATGAAAGTAGATAAAGCGCGCAATGAATTTAAACTCTTATGGGACGAAACAGCTTCGCAAAAGATTACGCCTCCTTCAAAAACGACAGGCTTTGGAATGCGGGTTTTAATGAAAATGACGCGTTCGACTTATAAAGGTAATCCCAATCTTCAATGGAAGAGTAGGGGGATGACCTTTGAATGTGTCTGGAAAGCGTCTGATATGGGGCTCTAGAAACAGAGGCTTTATAATGAACGCTCTTACTCACCTTGACTTGATGATCTTTAACGCAACAAAATCTTAAACTTCACGTTTCTCTTTTAAGACGCCAGATTATGGCATCGCGCGCCTAATAGACACATCTTTCCGGTGTGCCCGCGGTTTCATTCCGAAACATGGAGATAAATATGACTAAGATTGAAAATGCTAAAGTCCTAATCATTGCGACAAATGGATTTCAGGAAGATGAGTTGTTCTCACCGAAAGAAGCGTTGGAAAAGCAAGGCGCAACGGTTGAGTTAGCTTCTTTGGAAATGAAGGAAATTTCAGCTGGTGAAGGGGACAACCGTTCAATTAAACCGGATTTGCTCGTTAGAAATGCCAAATCTGATGATTATGACGCTTTGGTACTACCAGGTGGGTTAGCTAACCCGGATAGCCTCCGAACAGAAGAATCTGTGAAAAGCCTCGTCCGAAATTTTGCAAAGCAGGGTAAAATTATAGCTGCGATTTGCCATGCGCCCTGGATACTTATTAGTGCAGGACTGGTCAAAGGTCGGGAGATGACTTCCTATCCATCAATACAAGATGACCTTCATAATGCGGGTGCCAAATGGGTGGACAAAGAAGTCGCCGTGAGCAATGGCATTATTACAAGCCGCTCTCCAGATGACTTAGAGGCTTTTAATACTAAAATTATCGAAGAAATTCGTGAGGGTCAGCATGATCGCTCTATCGGAAATGCAGCTTAAGCGATAAAAATAATGATCCCGCTTAATAAAGTGGGATCATGTAAATAGACAGAATGAAAAAGGCCTATCCAAATTATTGGAACAGGCCTTTTTCAATTATTATATGTGTTGTTACAAAACAAAAACCGCTAGAACAATGACCATAATTACTATGATCGCTGTGATAGATAATCCAAGAACACTCGTCATGCCTTTGACACGGGTTCCGCTTTTAGCGTCGACTTCTTCAACTTGATCTGGTTTTTTATTCATTAGATTAATCCTCAAAAAACTCGCGTGATAACAATACGCCTAGAGTCACGGCTGCAGATGTAGCCATAATAGGGTTATGCGAAATTTGCGAAACTAAATTTTTGATTGTTTCATTTTCTTTTATAACGTCTGGTAGGAATGCGCTTAGTGGATCGTCTTCTAGACCTATAGGCGTTTCAGTATCTGGCTTTTCTAACTTTCTCTTCGAAATAAAGTAAAGTGTAAAAGCGACAACTAGAAATACAACTCCCAAAACTGCAAAAGCGATATCCGTTGAATATTGGCTTTGAATGAAGACAAAAGCTGCACAGGTCAGAAATACAGTTCCTATACCCATTAATATATAAGAAAAAATAATCCCGAACCTAGATTTGTTCGAGACCACTTTTCTAGATTTCAACAATAATGAAATCAAATAATATGCTTTTCTTAGCATTCGGGATTACCGGCGTGACAATGCGCCAAGAACCATGCCTGCTCCGACTGCAATAGCAATAGATGTAAGCGGATTGTCTTTAATTGATGCTTCTGCTTTGTTTGTCAGCTCATCATATCGCGCTTTAGCAATCTCAGTTTTCTCTGCGGTAACATCTTTGACAGCTCTGGTTTTCTGAGATGCACTTGCTTTAGCTTGCACTTTAACAGTTTCAGCTAATTTAGCGATGTCACCTCTGAGAGTCTCAAGTTGGTCAGCAATATTTTCGTCGTTACCTGAAAGTGCGACAACATTTTTCTTTGAGGAACTTTTTGAAGTAGCCATAATAATTCTCCTTGTTTATTACGCGCAGGGTTGCGCCATTATATAAATCTAACGATAAACAGAGCATTTAAGTTCCAAGAAAACCTCTATAAAACGGAACAAACAGAGCAAGTATTCATATAGGTTCAGAGAGGAAATTTTTATGAAACAAGATTACGAAAAATACGACAATCCAGATGCGTTAATCGCAGATGACAGTTTAAGCGATGCGAAGAAAACAAAACTCCTTGAGCAATGGATCGAAGATGAGGAAGCCCTCGTCCGTGGGTCTGCAGAAGGTATTCAGGGCGGTGAAGAAAATCATTTGAAAAGCGCTCAGACGGCCCTAATGAAATTAAAGGGTGAAGCGTAACATCCTTCAAGTTCGCCTAATCTACGGCGTCGTCTTTCAAAGGAAATTTAAGGGTCACGCCGTGACCCTTTTTTCGTTTTTGTATATTAAACTCGCCGCCGAGTTGTCGAGCAAACCCACGCATTAATTTATAACCAACACCTGTCACCGGAGCTGAACCTACACCTTGTCCGTCATCCACGACAGAAACAGTGATTTCTTCATTTTCGTTTCTCAAGTTGATTGAAACAGTGCCGCCTCCGGCTAATCCATGTTTAACGGAATTTGTTAAGGCTTCCACGATGAAGAGAGCGACAGGAATAACAATATCAGGTTCCATCGCATCGCAACCCACTTCTAGGTCTACGTCAATGCCTGCCTCCTCGGCTTCCAACCCGGTTTGGAGCTCGGCGATAAGCCGTTTTAAAAAGACATCCATTCGAATAACCCGCAGATCATCCCCCTCATAAAGCCCTCTATGAACAAGCGCGATGGCATTTATACGACTGCGCGTTTCTTGGATCGCTTCCAGCCCCGCCACATCCGTAAGCTTTCGTTCCTGCATATTCAAAAGCGATATAATGATTTGGAGGTTGTTTTTTACTCTATGGTGGATTTCTCGGAGAAGTGTTTCTTTTTCAATGAGGTTGTCTAGCAACTTGGCCTCGCGTTCACTGATATGTTCGGCCATTCGATTAAATGTCATACCTAATGAAGAGATGCGCTCGGGGACTCTATTCAAATCTGCGACCCGAGCCTCAAAATCGCCTTTAGTGAATCTCATGGAAGCAAGACGTATTTTTCGCAACGGAGCGAGTATAAGTTTATCGGTTGAAAACCAGATAGCCGTATAGGCAAAGCACCAAGCTAGAAGGCAAATGGCGACATAAAGCGCGCTTCCCGTTTGGACTGACAACATCACAGAAAAAATAAGAATCGGAAGCAAGCAGAGGCCTAAGATCGCCCCGAAGCGTACCCTCAAATCAGTCATTGAGAATTTCGTCGTAGTTTTTTCCAAGATTAGCCTTCCCCGCATTTCCCGTAGTCTGAAACTTATCTTCCTGCGATGGTGTCAGCCTCATTTAAAATGGAGCTGATCGCATCCATTGCTCCAACTTTATCAGCTTGGGTGTTAAACGTTCCTGACTCCATAACGGCTTCAAGTGCTTTTCGTGCCCGGCTTACCCGACTTTTTATTGTACCAACGGCGCAATTGCAGATTTCGGCGGCTTCCTCATATGATAGACCTGAAGCTCCGACGAGGATAAGAGCTTCGCGCTGATCCTCTTTAAGACTATCCAATCCGCGGCGAAGCTCGTTTAATTGAACAGACTTCTCTTGATCTGCAGTCGCCATAATCGTTTGCTCGGCAACTTCTTGATCGAGCGAGGTCGCGCGCCAAGACCGGCGTTTGATAGAATAAAACTGATTGCGAAGGATCGTGAAGGTCCAGGCCTTTAAATTAGATCCCGGTTTGAATTTGTCGCGGGATTTCCACGCTTTAAGCATAGCGTCTTGTGCAACATCATCCGCAAGGGTGGCGTTTCCGCAAAGAGATCTAGAAAAGGCTCGTAGATGCGGGATAAGCTCAGTTAGCTCCTTGCGAAACAGCTCTTCATCAAGGGGCGCCCAAGGCGCAGTGTCATTGGGGTCGTAAGGGGTTGAGCCCGAAGCGAGCTTTTCTTTGTTTTCATCAATGTTTTTAGCCACTTTACTTGCCCTTATCCGCTTGCTCTAAAAGCGAAAGGAAGTCATCCGGGACGGGTTCATTGACAACATTATCGTAAAGTTGGCGCAAATTATTCCCAATTTTATCTTTCAACGGGTCCTTGGTAAACTCTTCGCCGGATTTGGCACGTTTGTTATCTGGTTTATTCGCATTCTGCGTCATTCGTGTAAGGCCCTTCTTTTACCCGTTAATTTTTAGATACGCCTTGGAACTTACTTGGTTCCCATTGCGTATGTGCAATAAGTGTAATTTACATTTTAATCATTTAAGTTTTAAACGAAGTAAAGTTTGCAGAACATTCTGAAGGGAAGATTATGAGTCTGGTTGAAAAATATGCGCCGCAATTACCATATTTGCGGCGGTTCGCCCGTGCGTTAACAGGGACACAAACCGGAGGGGATGCTTATGTCAGGACAGCACTGCAAGCCCTCGTCGCCGGCGACGTCGATATGGACGATTCCTTAAGCCCTAAAATCGCTCTTTTTCAAATGTTCCTTGGAATATGGAATACTACGGGCGCGCAGCTGGAATCGGACGATGTTCCTGGTGCGGATGCGCAATCCGTGAGGATCCACAAATTAACGCCAACTTCTCGTCAGGCATTTTTACTTAACGCTTTAGAAGGTATGTCGGTCGAAGAGATTGCCGTGATCATGGGAGTTTCAACTGAAGAATCCAAAACCCTCCTTGAGCAAGCGGAAGCGGATATCGAAAAAGAGTTGCGAACAAATGTGCTTATTATCGAAGATGAGCCCATCATTGCAGCTGATATCGAAGGGCTTGTCGAAGAATTAGGTCATAGTGTAGACGCTATTGCCGCCACTCATAAAGAAGCGGTGAAAGCAGCCAAAAACAAGAAACCTGGCATTGTGTTAGCGGACGTTCAACTTGCTGACGGAAGTTCGGGCATTGATGCTGTTACAGACATCTTAGGGAATTACGATGTCCCGGTTATTTTCATTACGGCATTCCCCGAACGCCTGTTAACAGGTGATAAGCCAGAGCCCGCTTATTTGATAAGTAAACCTTTCCGTCCGGAAAATGTGAAAGCTGCTATCAGCCAAGCGCTGTTTTTCCATCACGGATAAAGGTAATCTCCAGAAATTCAAAAGCCCCGTTTCGAGCGGGGCTTTTTTTATGCTTACTTCTTTTAAAAAGTTAGTTTTTCCATATGCAAATATTTACTGTCAAAATTGGATGTTTTCTCTAACCTTGGTCGATCCAAAATTTGAATGCCGTTATGGTCCGTACTGATAAGCTGTTCGGCTTTTAATTTTGTCAGGGTTCTGGAAATATGGACGACAGAAAGGCCTAATGCGTCTGCAAGTAAGGATTGCGGTACAGGTAAATAAAGAAAATTTTCTAATTTTCCCGTTGTGGCAGCCATGCGACGGTTTAGCTCTAAAATCAGGTGTCCCACTCGTTCTTTAGCTGAGCGCCTACCGACCCTTATAATTTGTTCTCTAAGGATAGCTTCCTCCTGCACAGCAACCCACCAGAACGCCGCTGCGAGAGCGGGCTCTTGTTTAATGGAGGAAAGAAAATCCGAGGCTTTGAGTCGACGAAGTGTCAGGTCAGTTGCTGCTGACACGCTGTGATCTGATTTGGCATTGGTCAATGACATCATGTCAAAACAGTCTCCCGGCAACATAAAATTTAAGATCTGACGACGACCATCATCCAGTAAGTCAAACCGGATCGCCCAGCCGGATTCGATAATGAAGACAAAATCTATAACATCGCCTTCGGAGACTATTTCTTGACCGGCTTTCCGAACTTCAATTTTGTGAGGTAAGTTTATCAACCCTTCGAAATGTTTAGGGCCTACGTCGGCATAATGCGCAACGCGCTTAATAAGTGGATTCATAAGAATTGACTTAAACGTTTAGCTGGTAGCGACCAGATCTGTTTTTTGGTTGAGTTTTATTTCTATAACCGCGCGGCGCCCATTAAGCCAGAGGGAATCTCTTTCGCCTTGTTCTACTTGGACATCAATAGGGGCGTTGAGATCAGTCGCCTCTAGATAAGACTTAATTCCATCTTCACGCTCTACCATCATTTCTGATGTTTCGTCGTTATTGTAGAGGACGACACTTAACGCTTTAATTTCACAGTTAGTCGTCACCTCGGAAGCCGTGTTTAACAATTCAGCAGAATGCTGCGTGATAAATTGATCGTGAAAATAAACAGGAATTTCACCGGATTGGCAGTTGCTCATTTTTTCGATCTTTTGTTCAACCGATGTATTATAGCTTAGACTTTCAGTTTTTGTCTGGCTTGCACTACTCTCCGCCTGGACATTCAAGGATAGTAAGATTACCGGGATAAGGGCGGTGCTGGAGAAAAAAAGTTTTAACATGTCTCGTAAGTGGGTTAGTTTGAAGTATCAAGTCTCCCCTAACTAACTGACAGAGCCTATTTCGGTTCCTTCCTTCCAACCTTTTAGCCTGCATTTCATGAAAATAAATTCAGGAACCCCGAAAACTTCCGAGCGTAAGCCACATAATTAGGAAAGATTATGATGGTATATACTGAAGGAACGAAAGTTCAGTGGGAGTGGGGTAATGGAGCGGGAAACGGCAAAATCGATACCGTTTATACTAAAAAAGTGACTCTGAGAATTAAAGATACCGATGTGACGCGTGAAGCTAGCCAAGAAAAACCGGCGTATTATATTAGGCAAAATGATGGCAATGCTGTTTTAAAATCACACTCGGAAGTGACTAAGGTCTGATATGTTTCAAGAAAATCAGAATACGCCGACTGAGGATAGTGTTGTAGAGGATGTTCCTGGGGAGATAGATGCTGACCCGACTATGGCATTGGAACGAGTTGATGCTTGGCTGGATGGCTTCATAAAATCGCTTCCAAATATGGTTGTCGCTCTTATCGTTCTCATTCTATTTTTCGTTGCGGCCATGATTTTGCGCCGCGTTATTTTGAAAGCAAGCAAAAGCCGAAATCGCGGGAATCTTGGGGAAGTTCTCGGCGGGTTCTCTAAATGGGTGATTGTTCTTTTTGGGTTTTTAATTGCAGCAACAATCGTCGTTCCAACCCTTAAACCTGGCGACTTGATTGCCGGATTAGGGGTTTCTTCTGTTGCGATCGGCTTTGCGTTCAAAGATATTCTGCAAAACTGGCTGGCCGGACTATTACTGCTATTACGGCAACCATTTGAAATTGGAGATCAAATCGAGGCCTCCGGTTTTGAGGGGACGGTTGAAAAAATCGAAACCCGGGCGACAATTGTCAAGACATATGACGGACAGAGAGCTGTTATTCCCAATAGCGAAATTTATACTAATGCAGTCTTGGTCAAGACAGGAGAAAGTCAGCGTAGGGATCAATATGATGTCGGGATCGGATATGGAGACGATCTCGATGAGGCTTGCGACGTTATTAAGAAGGCAATTTCGAGTGTTGAAAGCGTTGATACTTCGCACGAGCCGCAAGCCTTCGTTTGGGACTTGGCTGCAAGCTGGGTGACTATACGGGCTAGGTGGTGGACAGATAGCCCTCGAGGCGATGTCGTTACGAATCGTGCCAGTGTTTTACGAGCTATAAAACTTGCTTTGGATAAGGCGAAAATTGATATGCCGTATGATACTAAAGTCCAACTTATACACGACCAAACCGAGGAAACTGATGGGGACCGAACGGGTCAGCGCGAAGGATGGCCTACGCCGCGTGATGGAACCTCGCCAGAGCCTCGATATAAAGTAATGGGAAAAAATAACGTCAAAGAGAATACGGTTTCTCAGAAAAAGTCATCTGAAGCACCATTCTCTAAAAAGAAGTCCTGACTATGAGCGCACGGCTAATCAAAATTTGGCAGGACTTGCAAAGCAGCTATTATTTCATACCGGGCCTCATGGCGTTTGGTGCAATTTTTCTTGCATATGTGACGATTGCTCTGGACGAAATTTATGGTCTTAAAGTTTCGGACGATTCGATTTTTTTTCTATCAAATAAGGCCACAGGAGCTCGAACTATACTGGCCACAATTGCTGGATCCATGATCGGCGTCGCTGCCACGACTTTTTCCATCACTATGGTGGCTGTAACCAGCGCAGCAGGTCAATATGGCCCTCGTCTCATCGGGAATTTCATGCGTGACCGCGGCAACCAAGTGACCTTGGGAACGTTTACTTCGACCTTTATTTACTGCTTGTTGATTTTGCGGGTGGCCCGAACTGGGGACGGCACGGATGCACAAGATGCCATTACTGAATTTATCCCAAATATATCTCTGCTTGTTGCTATGGGGCTCACTTTGATGAGTGTCGGAGTATTGATCTATTTCATTCACCACATTCCGGAGACACTCAATGTGGGTAATATCACAAGCCGGGTCGGTCGGCGTCTGTCTAAGGATATAGAGACGCGTTACCCTATGAATATCGGGCGCTCAGAGAATGATAAAAAAGTGGATTTGAGTGAATATAAATTAAGCGAGGCCCAAATCATCCGGTCCCGTTTTGAAGGATTTGTTCAAACGCTGAATGAGGAGGCTTTGTTGAAGCTATGCTCGGACTTAGGAGTTGTGGCAAAAATTGAATACCGGCCCGGGGATTTTATCACAAAGGACGATATTTTGGTGCGGGTCTGGTCAAAAGACAACCTGACTAAAGAGCAAAAACTCGACTTTTTGAACGGGTTTGCAACAGGACACTCTCGGTCAGCTTATCAAAATATTCTATTTCTGGCAGATGAGTTGGTTGAAATCTTGGCGCGGGCACTGTCTCCGGGGGTGAACGATCCCTTCACGGCTATGAACTGCATTAATTGGTTCCACAGCGCCATGAAACGTTTTGCCGGAGGCGAGTATCCAAGTCCATTTCGGCATGACGAGGAAGGCAATTTAAGGCTGATAGCTTATCCAGTTACATTCGAACGTTTCGTAGATGCTATTTGCAATCAGTCTAGAGCCTATGTCGCGACAGATAGAAATACTGCCATCAAGATGATGACAGTTCTGACGGAAATTGTGTCTATTGTGAGAACGGATGACCATAAATCCTGCGTTTTGAAACAATTGGAAAACTTAAAAATGGCCGCGGAGGAGCTTTTGCCGTCAGAAGTTGATAAGGCAGAGCTACGAAAGCATTATAATATGTCTCAAAAAATGATCGCTGATCCAGAGTATTTATTAGAGCAGGAACATGGTCAAGATTGGATTGCCGGACGCGGCTAGCAGTCTAATCGTTTCCAAGAGACTAAAAATAAAACATTTTAAATATCATAGGTTAATGCAGTCTCGGTTCAGAAACATATAGCTTCCCTCGCTGCGCTCTTAGGCGTGGCGGCCTTGGTGCGGCCCGGTGTTAACGGCCTTCCCCGCCATCCGGTGTTCGTGCCAAGGTTTTCCCTGAAAACGAACTCGTGTGGCAAGCAGAATGGCTAGCTCTAACCGAATGCTAGATTGGTTCCAGGTGTCGCTTTTCGCATCATATAAGCTATGACCCCCAAAAGCTTTGAAGGCACATATGGCTTACCAATAATGCTTTGCGCCGGAATGTTATGGGTTTCTATAACCCGGCTCATTTGCCCGGAGAGGAAAATATAAGGAATATCCATTTGCTCTAAGGCATTTGCAATGGGTACGCTGTTTTCATGTCCTAAATTGTAATCAAGTGTGGCAATGTCAGGTCTGGATTGCTTTATAAGGGACAAGCCAGTTTCGACATCCGCGACCGGCCCAATAACTGTATATCCAGCATCGACAAAAGTATCTTCCAGATCCATTGCGATAAAAGGATCATCTTCGACGATTAAAATCGATTTATGAGCGATTTCTTGTTTCATAACTTATAAAATCTACGCCCATTTTTTGATTGTGTTCCATTTCATGTGAGTCTGAACTGCTAGTTATCCAAACGAATCATAACTTTAATGTGATGTCTTAACCGATAGATTTAGTCACAACTTAGGAACGCCTGAAGCGAGGCTGCGTAGGATTTTCACACATACTGAGGATCTTATGCCAAAAAACAATATTACCAATTCAAAAACCACTCAAACGAATTCTAAAGAAAAGGCCTATGATTGGTCTGAGGTTATGGAGCGAATTAACAGTAGAAATAATGGGGAAGATGAATTTCTGCAAGCTGTTCAAGAAGTTGGAGAAAGTCTTACGGATGTGATTGAATGTGACAAACGCCTTCAAGAAGCTCGTATCTTCGAGCGACTAACAGTGCCCGACCGTATCATTACCTTTCGTGTCTGCTGGGAAGATGATGGCGGAAACATTCGTATAAATCAGGGGTGGCGGGTACAAAATTGCGGTGCGATTGGTCCTTATAAAGGAGGAATTCGCTTTCACCCTACTGTGAATCTCTCAGTCCTAAAATTTTTAGCCTTTGAGCAAACCTTTAAAAACGCTTTGACTGGACTTCCTATGGGCGGTGGCAAAGGTGGGTCTGATTTTGATCCGTCAGGGCGTTCTAACAGAGAAATAATGCGATTTTGTCAGGCGTTCATGGATGAGCTTTATCGTCACATCGGCCCGCGCACTGACGTTCCGGCGGGGGACATAAATGTAGGCTCGCGTGAAATCGGGTATCTATATGGTCGATATCAGAAGCTGACCAATAGCTTTTCGGGAACTTTGACGGGAAAAGGATTGTCCTATGGCGGCTCCCCCGTGCGGGTCGAAGCCACAGGTTACGGCCTAATCTATTTCCTCTCAAATATGCTTGACGCGCATTTGGATAAAATTAACGGGAAAACAATTTTGATTTCCGGTGCGGGGAATGTAGCTCTTCATGCAGCTGAAAAAGCTATTCAGTTGAACGCGAAAGTTTTAACCCTGTCTGACAGTAATGGAATTCTTTATTCTAAGTCCGGCTTCAAACCTGATCAGATTGATTTCATCAAGGAATTGAAATCGAGATCTGGAGCCAGCCTAGAGGCTTGTACAGAAAAGTTTGGGGAAATGAAATTTACAGCGGGCAAAACGCCGTGGCAAATCAAGGCGGATATTGCTTTACCTTGTGCTACGCAGAATGAGCTCCATGAAAAAGATGCTAAACAACTTAAGGAAAATGGAGCCATAGCTCTGGCAGAAGGAGCGAATATGCCTTGCACAGCCAAAGCCGCAAAAGTTATTCGCAAGAGCAAAATTTTATATGCCCCCGGCAAAGCGTCTAATGCTGGCGGAGTTGCCTTGAGCGGATTGGAAATGAGTCAGAATGCGGCCTTTGAAAAAGGCGACTTCGAGACAATGGATGAAAAGCTTAAACAAATTATGCATCGCATTCACGAAGATTGCAAAAACCATGGAAAAAATAGCGATCATGTTGATTACGTAAAAGGAGCTAATCAAGCTGCGTTTGGTAAGTTAGCAGATGCTTTGCTGGCCTTTGGAATCTAATTTATCACAACCCTAGAGACCAGCAAGAAGGTTAAGGAAGCCGCTCTGCACCGAGTATGTCTTTATAGACACCCGGACTAAGGGCCTTGTCCTGATGGTGAAGAACAGAGACGTCGCCCGTAGTCTCGGCGATCACAATCTCAATACTATCAAAATTTCCAACATTTGCTTCTCTAAGTTTGGCCATCAAATCCGTTTCACTCATTTTAGCTTTTCGAAGGTGGTCATATTGGATCTCTTTTCCGATCATAATTAACCTTGGTTTGTTATCGACCAATTTCGGAAACCAATCCAATTTGAGTCTCATAGCGGCAAAGCCGATTTGACAAGCATATAAAATTGTCAAGACAACCACGCCCTGAATCAAAGAAACAGAATTGCCCATTACGATTGAAGCAAAAATAGAGCCAATCGCAACAGTTATCGCAAAATCGAAGCCGCTCATCTTTGAAAAAGATCTAACCCCTGCAATTCTTGTGAGGATTACAAGCGCTGCGTATGCACCGATGATTGATAGAAATATAAGGGCAGCATTGATTGGCGCCATGCCCATCCAGTCATTGAATTTAGAGAAAGAGATGTTACTTCACCTTCCTTGAGGGGGGAGATGTTGGGATGTCATTTTCAGATGTTTCGGCATCCCGTGTTAAAACCTCTTTCACGATAAGAGAAATTGCAGCGGCGGCTATCGTACGTAAAATAAAACGCATTTTATGCTCCTTAAAATATAAATTACTTAACTTATAATTTTAATAAGCCTCTATTGGAGGAATTGGTTCCTTAAGATACCAAAATTTAGCTGTTGAATTAATTCTCTAAGATCTAAGAAAGTTTAGACACTGAGCTTCGTATTTACGAAGCCCTCGCTTGCTTGAATCCTTCCCTTCGTCAATTTTCTTCGTTTTAATCTCATTTTCGGTAGTGGCTAAATCAATGACTTTAGGGTGGATGTAACTACGTCGACATATGGCTGGCGTATTATGTAGTTCCTTTGCGGCCGCTTCACTCATTGTTTTTATAGTCAGATTATCCGTTCTGGCAGCGGCTTTGAAAGCGGCAACAGTTCCGCGCCAAGTACGAAATGTTTTTGCTGAAAACTCTTCCCCAATATACTGATTTACGTCAGAGCTATCTAAGGCGCAGATATCGCCGGAGGCAGATAAGTATTGAAATAATCGATGGCCCGGCAGATTATCTATTTTTTCCAATGTTTGATGAAGAATTTTATCATTCATTCTAAAACTCACTTCTTTCCCACCTTTTCCTTTGAAATTGAATATAAGTTCATCTTCTTCATAGCTGATATGTTTGCGTCGTAAGGTTGTGGCGCCGTAGCTTCCATTTTCATCAGCATAAGACTGATTGCCAATCCGCATCGACGTTTTGTCGATCAATCGGATTAAAGCTGCACTCGTATATTTCTTTGAGGCTGTGTTTTCTCTAAGATCTCGTCGGACTCTACGTCGAAGGGAAGGCAGGTAGTTTCCGAAATCTATTAATTTATCGAACTTCTGAACAGACCGAAATTCTGACCAATTATTATGATAGCGATATTGCTTTCGACCTTTTTCATCACGCCCTGTCGCCTGTAAATGCCCAAATTCATCAAGACAAATCCATACGTCTTCATAAGCAGGTGGCAGGCCTAGTGCTTTTATCCGGACAAGATCAGTGTCAGTTTCGAGCGTTTTACCGTCCGGGGATTTGTAATAAAAATTTCGACCCCGCCTGTGTCGGGAAATTCCAGGTTCGCTGTCCTCGCTATACCGCATGAGTTTTGGCATAGGCTGCATTCTTAGATCCAAAGTAAATGTTACATGGGTATCAAATACGCACTAAGCTTAAAATATGTTCCTAATTTATAATGAATTAAAAATCCGGGAACCATTCCGTGATGTTAATGTTTAGTAGGTGTGATGCGGCGATCATGCCGCAATAATAATGGAGAACAATTATGCTCGAAGGATTACTTGGTTTAATTCACTTGATTCTAATAATTTGGGCGGTCATTAACATTCTTGGTTCAGGTGCATCTACTTTAGCTAAGGTCCTATGGACATTATTTGTTGTGATCTTCCCACTTGTCGGATTCATAGTATGGTTTTTTGTCGGACCAAAATCATCTGCTTAAAACGCTAATACGATATAACTATAGATAAAAGAAAGAGAGAAATTATGAGTAATGAATACAATGAAAAGTCATCCGGCGGCAAGATCGCTGGTATTGCAATTGGCGCCGTCGTTATCATCGGTGTTGCCGTCGCAGCCCTTTATTTAGTGGATGTCGACCAAACTGAAGAAGCCCGTTTACCTGATGTCGATGTAGCTGTTGAAGACGGAAATATGCCTGAATTCGATGCTGACGTGGCAGATGTTGAAATCGGAACTCGGGAAACAGAAGTCGATGTTCCTACAGTTGATGTTGAGTCCGAGACAGTCGAAGTTGAAGTGCCGACGGTAGAAACCGGAACTGAAGAAACAACTGTTGAGCTTCCAACGATAGATGTGGAGAAGCCTGAGGAAGATAGTCCTGACGATGATACTGACCCTCAGTAAGTAACAGTAAATATTTATAATTAAACCGCCTTATGGCGGTTTTTTTTATGACAGCGGAGGGCGTTTTGCTCAATGTATTAAGATTGCGATGAGGCACGGGGAAGTGCATTGATAGGTTCTTTCCGTTTCCTCTTTTCATGAAGCTCTCGTGTCATTTTTGCATTTCTCTTATTAGCCTTCCAGCCAATATCGAAAATGTCGCCGATGAGAGGCACCAGGCCAATAAGCCAGTCAATGAAAATATTAAACCCCATTCGAAATAGCTTTCGTTTCGGCAAATTTAAGCGGGCAGCCTGAATAACAATATAGCCGGAAACCCCTAAACTCGCCGTATCGCCCAGACCGGGAATTAAACCAACAATCGCGTCCAAGCCCAAATTTATGCCTGTGCCGGGTAATTTAAACTGACTGTCCATGAGCGTGGCCAAACTCTCGATGTGTTGCACTATTTTTTCGTGCTCTTCGTGCTCGTTAGGCGCAGTATCAGGATAGTTTGTCATAGCCTACATCTCGTTCATTAGAAGGTTTAAGGGGGCGGCGACTGTTTAACGCGTCGACCCGTTTAGAGAATGTTTCAGTGGTTAGAAACTTTCCATCTGTAAAGTCAATAGCACTGACTTTGATCATTTTTTGATCAACTGAAATATGATTGAAGCTGGCGGGCTTATCCCTACGCCGCGTGGAAAGAGTTCCCGCTCCTATAGAAATGACTTCCGTTTCATTAGGTTGTCGTTCAATTGCGAAAGGGACATGAACATGTCCCGTCAAAACCACATCCACATTTCGATGGCTTAAATATTTCAGGGTTTCTGGGCCATTTTTTGTAAGCTTTTGGAGAGGAGACATTTCAGGATAAATCAATGGGTGATGTGCCATAATCATTTCGACACCGCCTTGACTTAATCGCTTCACTTCATCCGTAAGTTTGGCCATGTCCTTCAGATTCACCGCGCCAAGCGACCAATCAAATCCAAAGAGCCAGCCGCGTGAAGAGTTATAGGGAAGAATGGTGACGTCACTATTGGTAAAGTGGGGAACGCTTAAGGGCTCAATCCACTTTTTGTACTTAGCAAAAGGACGGGTAAACCTCTCTATTAAGCCATACATGGGCGTATCATGATTACCTGGCGTAATGAGTTTTGGGCCGTTCAGAGTTTTAATCCAATCATGAGCAGACTTAAATTCCGCGTCCGATCCGTTCTGAGTAATGTCCCCGCAAATAACAATAATATCCGGCTCTAGTTTTTCAATACAGGCTTTGACGCAGCCCATTGCCTCTTGGTCTTCGACTCCGAAGTGAATATCTGCGAATTGAATTATGGATGTCATAGGGTCCTTGAAATTAGTGAAGCCATGAAGTTACGGTACAATCGCGGTCGGCGCCATAACACGTACGCCTTTCTCTTCTTGCGATACATGAATGGGAGCCGGAATAATTTCCGCCTCGCCGTCTAAAAGTATTTCAAACTTCCCTTGGCCTTCAATTTCAAGAGTTTGTATTTTTTTAACGTCAATATCCTCGGATTCCCGCCAGTCCATTAAAAGGCTTTGTGCCCCGACTTTCAAAAGCTCCCCTACACTTAATGGCATGACAGAAGCTAAATCTATTTCTGATGCGTAATCTTCGCCCTCTATCCGTGGCGGAAGCGTGAGAAGGATTGCATTTGCCTGAAAATCTATCTGCTCTCCGTCAACATGATAGGAAAATGTTTTTCCCTCCGTTACCGATTGGACCACTTTAGGAATAGCTGTGACAGCTTCTGAGAGTTGCCCGTCCCGCACACTCTCTCTTAAGGTTGCCATCTGGGTGGGCGCACCGATAATGGCGCCGCAATAAAACGGGGTGTTGTTTAACATGCCAGCTCTTTGCCATCGTGGTTCTGTCTGCGATAAAGCCAAGTCCAGCGCTTCTTCCCATTCGATTGTCCCATACAATTCTTTAGGGAAAATGTTCATGGTTCCCCCCGGCAGAGCAATTAACGGAATATCATACTCTCGAGCTATATGTGCGGCCGAGCGGCAAGTCCCATCGCCGCCAAACACGATTATAAGGTCAGGTTTGTAAGATTTTAACGCTTCAAACTGTTGGGAAATTTCGGCACCTTCGGAAACAAAATACTCTGGGGTTGCATGCCCTTTTTCTTCCAACCTCGCCGCCACATCTTGCGATATGTCACTGGCGCTGCCAGAGGACAGATTAATAAGTAAAGCCGGTTTTTTAAAAGTCAGTGCCATATTCCCCTGTCTCCTTTCTTGCAGCTAGAATTGTAATGCATTTGAAAGGCTTAACACGGCAATTTTACGTCTAAAGGAAACGAATGTTCCTCAGTAAAAGAGGATTAGCTTTTCAAATTTAGAGTCGTTTGAACGGGACGGTGATCGGACAAGAATGAGTCTACAACATTTGCCTTTGCAGGTCCTAATTTTTCATCCGTAAGTATATGGTCGAAATCTTTGCGGGGTTTCCAGCTCGGATAGCTCTTGTCATGCGGCTCGGTTAAAATATTTAGCTTTCTTTCTGTGGAAAGAGACTTCATCGGAATAGAATTGGATCCACAGTTCATGTCCCCGGCAATGATAAGTATCCCATCAATAGGGGCATTTTCAGAAATAAACCCTGTCTGGAGATTTTGGTCGGCGAGGCCTAAGCTTAAATGCGTATTGGCGAAATATACCGGAGTTGGTAAATCTATTTTCGCAATTAATACTCCTCGACCTGAACGGCTTCCCGGTAGTTTTAGATCCTGTGTTTCTAAAATAGGATGCTTGGAAAAAATAGCATTTCCGTGACGTGATACCCTACCAACGACTCGATTCTCTTGTGCGACCGTGTGAGGAAATTTGGCGTAGGATTGTAATAAATCCGCTTGGTTTTGAAAATTTGAGCGTCTTCCGCCAAGGTCAACTTCTTGGAGGGCCACAAGGTCATAATCTTTTAACACGTGGGCTATTTGTTTGAGTGTGCGTTTCTTGGCAGGGGTATGTAAGACCTGTCGATAGGCTTGTGACGCATATTGGTGAACAGCCTGCGTGCCAATTCCCGCTTGAATGTTCCATGTCAGGATTTTTAGTTGCATAAGGGCTTTACGGCTAAAGGAACGATTTGTTCTCGATAGGGTAACTTAATCGGAACAATTAGAAACTATAAATTTTAAATGGAGGCGACATGTTCGGCGCACCGATAACATTGCTTCTACATATTTTGGTTGTTGTTGTATTCTCTTTTCGAGTGATTAGTCGCCGTCTTGCCGTTCATACAACATTGGCGTGGCTGATGGTTATTGCAGCGGTACCTGTAATCGGTCTTCTTATCTACTTCCTTTTCGGTGATCATCGATTGGGACGGAAACGTCTTAAATTAGGGCCGAAAATAAGACAGCATTTTCAAGATGCATATGAAATTGATGAAGCGGAGACTATAAGAGAAGAGCTGGAGGTGTCAGATTATTTTAGGCATATGTCTAAAGTGATTTCCAGAGAAACCGGCTTTCATCCCTCCATTGGAAATAAGTTAAAGCTCTACTCGGATGCACACGCTCTTTTTGACGTGCTCATAAAAGATATTGATGCCTCTAAAGAACACTTATTTCTAGAGTTTTATATAATTGATCCTCAAGGACGGGTGAATGAAGTTTTAGAAGCCATCATTCGCGCGGCCAAGCGCGGGGTCGACTGCCGCATATTGGCAGATGATTTTGGAAGCAAAACTTTTCTTAATAGTCATTGGCCGCGTAGTATGATGCAGGTCGGCGTTCGTGTAGAGGCCTCTCTTTCCGTTGGCATATTAAAGTCGGTCTCGAAGCGAACGGATTTACGAAATCATCGAAAAATTATCGTTATAGATCAATCTATTGGCTACACAGGTAGTTTAAATTTAGCCGATCCGGTTTATTTTAAACGAGACGCCAATGTCGGAGCATGGGTTGATATCATGATCCGGATGGAGGGGAATATTGTGGCGTCTCTAGCGGTCGTCTTTAATACAGATTTTATCTTTGATCATGTCGGAACCGATTTTGACAAATCAGATATAATGAAGTTGCCGCAGTATACCCCGAATGAGAATTTTGCTCGGGATGCTGTATTACAACTCATACCTTCTGGCCCGGAGTCCTATTCAAGCCTCATATACGAAGTCATCGTTTCAGCCATTTTCGGAGCGCAGACCCGCATCACCATCACCACCCCCTATTTTGTTCCGGATGAAGCGATCGTGTTGGCCCTCTGTAATGCGGCAAAGCGAGGGTTGGAGGTCAGAGTAATCCTTCCCCATAAAGTTGATTCACTCATGGCCCGTTTCGCTGGACAGGCTGTTTTTTCCGAAATGCTCCGGGCCGGTGTGAAAATATATCGTTACCAAGGCGGAATGCTTCATACAAAATCTATTTTAATTGATGATGATATTAGTTTCGTCGGAACAGTGAATGTCGATATGCGAAGCTTTTACCTAAACCTTGAAATAACAATGGCAGTCTATGATCGCTATTTCCACATAGCCCTATCACGACTTGTAGAAGATTATATAGAAAACTCCCATCTCATTGATCGAGCGCAATGGAAAAAACGGAGTTTATCAATTCGTTGGAAAGAAAATATACTCCGTCTGGCGGGACCTCTCTTATGATACACTAAAAAGTTGCAATAAATCTATTGACAACCTGAAAGAGTTGACATTAATTATCACACTATAAAGTTGTGAGGTGAGGAATGTCGGTAATGACAACGCGGTTCGAGGGGAGGGGTGAAAGGGGCTTGATTCCTGTATCTGTTCCTGTGAGCCGAGCCGACGTGCATAAGCAATTTAAAGAAAATGTCTTTATTTCATCTATCTTGCCGCAAACAGATGAGGTTGGCCAAACCGTCTATCTGGCCAAGGTGAAAATAGTTTCTGACCATAATTATTTTTTCGAACATTCGAGGGAACATCTGCCCGGATTATATATTATTGAAGCCGGTCGTCAGCTAGGGCTGGCTATACCACATCTTTTCCATGAAGTCGGTTATGATTATTGTTTCGTGTTGGAAGGCTGCGATATGCGATTTTCCGGCTTCATCAACCTCTCAGATGATCTATTCATTGAGTGCCGTATGTTTAATCCGGTTTATCGAAGAGGCAAACTTCAATCGTTATCATTTGACGGTATCTTTCTCCAGAATGGTAAGGCCTGCGTTCATTATCAGAGCCATATAAAACTAATTCACCATAAATTACTGGCGCGTTACGAAAGAAATTCCGCGTGAGTGAAGAAACACACGATAAAGTTGCGGTAATTGGGGGGGGCGTCTCTGGTTTGGCGTCGGCGCATTATCTCGCGCGGCAAGGGTGGCAAGTTGATCTTTATGAAGCGAGTGACCGCCTTGGTGGTCGTATGGCCATATCTCATTTGAACGGTCAAGAAATCTGCCTTGGCGGCAAAAATATTGGATATCAGTATAAGGAATTCAGGCAATTCCTAGAGTATTATGGCCCTGCAAAATACGAATATTTTGGCCTGAATTCCGCGCGACTCTCGAATGGAAAGATTTTACCGTTTAATTCAGAAAACAGAACAAAGCAGAGACTAACTTTGCTGCGTTCTGCAACACCTGCGGACTTGTGGAAACTTCGTAGTGCTTTGAAAGCGGTGAAAGCAGAGAGGAAAAATGGCGATGTGTTAGGACCGTATTTCAAAACTCTTGGCAAAAATCGCTCCAAAACCATTACAGATTATTTTTCTCCTAAATTTTCAAAATCTCTAGCCAGAGCATTGACAGTAAGGATGAACGGGGCAGAGCCGGATGAAATTGCTTTAGAAAATTTCGGCACCCATTTGCATATGTTGCAAGATGAATATGAACAACTAAAATCCCCTATTTCGGAAATTCTTACGGCTTTCAAAGCCGATCAGAATATAAGAACGAAACTTCAAACACCGGTAAAAGCGCTTCGGAGAACGAATGGATTTTATGCTGTTACTGGCCTCGGATTTATGTCGCTATATCCGAAAGTTATTTTAGCCCTACCGTCCTACGCCGCTGCAGACCTATTAAGTTCTGATTTTTCAGTGTTTTCCGAAACACTAAGACAGGCAAGATATTTCCCAGTCACTGTAATTGTCGCCAAGTATAAGCGGCCTGTTTTTAATGCGGAATTACGGGCGCTCACTTTTCCGGCCAATTCTGCTTTAAGTAATATCGG
This sequence comes from uncultured Hyphomonadaceae bacterium, assembly GCA_913058335.1. Lineage (GTDB taxonomy): Bacteria > Pseudomonadota > Alphaproteobacteria > Caulobacterales > Maricaulaceae > Litorimonas. The sequence continues at coordinate 153,169 of CAJXPX010000003.1, read as the reverse complement.
GGCTTACGGGACGAAGGCCCTAAATGTTGTGCGATACACATTTAGTGGTTCCGCGTCTGAAGCCTTGAACTCGCATGTATTGACGGATGATGAACTCTTGTCCATCGCTGAAGAGCAAGCTGCCCCTTATTTTAATCTAACCGGAAATATTTGCCAAGCCTTGAAACGCAAATCTTGGCGGCGGGGCCTTTGTGCTTACACATTAAATGAGGCTAATTTCAGAGAAATGCTAAAGGCCGCACAATCTAACAATCCTGGTCTATATGTCACTGGCGATTTTATCAAAGGCGCCTCGATTGAAAACTGTTTTCGTGCCGCCAAAGAGACTGTCGCATTTTGCCTGAAGACAGCGTCAATACCACCAAAGGATCAAACCTTTCAACTCGTTTCGCGAAGAGGCACCTAATGTCAAAAATAGATTTTACGCCTAATTACTACGGCCCAAACCCGCCGCAGCCCACGCCATTTGATCGGCTCTATGCGATCACCCATTTCATCATGCCTAATTTCGGAACGATGGATTGGGATTGGCAAACAAGGGAGCAGGTGAATGAAAACCTACTCAAATTAAAAGATGAGGGAGGCAATTTGAATGACGACATCATGATGTATATTCATGTGCCTTATTGTAAATCCTTCTGTCATTACTGCAATTTTAATAAGAATCATTATCCGCGCCAGTCAAAGGACAGGCTCGATCTTTATGTTGATTACCTCATAAAGGAAATTGATTGGTATATGGCGCAGCCTTATGTCCAAGCCCGAAATTTTACGGCGATATATATAGGCGGCGGTACACCGTCGACTTTGTCTCATAAAGGAATGGAAAGACTCTTTACCCATTTGAAAAAGGTCGTCCCGAACTATGACGTGATTGAAAAAACTTTTACGGGTGAGCCAAGGTCTTTCAAAGATATAGAGAAGTTAAAACTCGTGAAAGACTTCGACTTTGACCGGGTGACTTTTGGGATAGAGACATTTGATCCGGTGCTTCGTAAACAAATCGGAAGAGTGGATAGCCGAGAAGATATTGACGAACTTTTCACCAATATGGAAAAGATAAATTACAAAGGCGACCGTTGTGTCGATTTGATGTACGATCTGCCCGGACAAACTTTTGATGGATTTGTGGATGACCTTGATACTCTGGTCAATCAATACCAGCCCGAAGAGGCCGATTTATTTGGCACCGTCTATCTACCTTACCGGCCCATGCATAAACTTATCATCAAGGAACGACTGGAACAGCCCGGTACGATGTGGCAACTTTTGGCGATGCGGGAGTTTGGTTATGATTTCATGACCAAACATGGATATCACAATACAATCGCTGAGACTTTCTCCAAACGAGATGCACCTTCACAATACCAAACAGCTCATTGCGGCCGCCAAGACATTATTGGAATTGGTTGTGCGGCGCGAGGAAATGTAAAGGATATGGTGTCTATCAATCCTGACAAAATTGAAGATTATATTGCCAATATTGACCAATACGGGATTTCTTCAACAACTATGCAATCTATAAGGATGGATGGCATTCTCGACCGCCTTATGGTGATGTTCCCAAGATTTAAGGAAATAGATAAATCTCTGCTCGAAAAATTTAAAGACAGTGACCGATATGGCCCGGCAATGAAAATTCTCAAGAGTCATATAAAAGCCGGATGTGTCGAAGAACAAGCAGACCGCTATGTTGTTAATAAAATGGGCGTTGTTTGGCACGGTAATCTTCAAACAGATTATATGGCACATACTTTGAATACACAGGGTAAAATGCTTCTAAAATGTATCAGTGATAAAAAGAAACACTTTGCACGGGACACAAGGTTTGGCACGAATTTTGTCACGAAATTTATACTGGGCAATCCGGAACTGTTTCCGCTACTGATGAAATAAGCGAGAAGTAGCCTTGAGGAGCCTATGGAACTTCGATCCGTCACCATTCTGACGCAAGACGGCGCAAAGAGCGAAGCGGTTTTATGCTTGCCCGACAATACCCCTTCCAATATCCTGTTTCTCTGCCTTCCGGCGATGGGTGTGAAAGCTGGGTATTATAGCCCCCTTTCAGAAGCGTTAACCGAACAGGGCTATTCGGTTTTACTCTGTGACCTAAGAGGGCAAGGGACCAGTGACCGAAAAGTCCCCCCGTCAGAATTTGGCTATTGCGAGATGATCGAACTGGATATATCGGCTCATATCCGCGCGGCAAAAGAAATCTGTCCTGATCGTGACATTGTATTATTAGGACATAGCCTCGGCGGTCATTTGAGCTTGCTTTACACCGCAGCTCATCCGGAAGAAGTGAAAGCTGTAGCTTTGATCGCCAGCGGATCCGTTTATTTTCGCGCCTATCCTTTTCCGCAGAATTTAAAAATTTGGATCGCAATCCAATGCACATTGATCATGTCTGCATTATTTGGATATTTTCCAGGTCACAAACTTGGTTTTGGAGGGCGTCAACCCAAAACCGTGATGGGTGACTGGGCAAGACAGGGGCGCACGGGATTATTCGAGCCCAAAGGAGCGAATTTCGATTACGAAGCGGCAATGAAGAAAATAACTCACCCGGTTTTGGCTATATCCATTGAAGGGGACAATTTTGCGCCTCACGGTGCGATGAACCATTTGGTCGAAAAACTAAATTTAGCGAGTTTGACACGAATTAAATATCAGGCTTCTGAGGCTTTAAAGCCTAAAATTGATCATTTCCGTTGGGTTAAACATAGCCAAGAGATCCTATTATATCTAAATTCATGGCTTAAAAGCCTATAATTCCCAGATTCGTAAAGTTTGCGAAAACATCTTATTCTGCCAGACTTTTCATTTGCGAATAATTGACCCACCTTCTACGTCTTGAGTGTCATCGCAGGAGAGATTGTTCATGTCGCCAACCACCCGTATAGACATCAAAGTTCCGGTCTATGATTTGCTTGTCATTGGCGGAGGTATAAACGGTACAGCTGTGGCGCGTGACGCCGCAGGCCGGGGGCTTTCGGTTGTCTTATGCGAAAAAGACGACTTAGCGAGCCACACATCTTCCGCAAGTACAAAGCTCATTCATGGAGGGCTTCGTTATCTCGAACATTATGATTTCAAACTGGTTAGGGAATCTCTGAAAGAACGTGAAATTCTACTTCGCGCTGCCCCTCATATTATCTGGCCCCTACGCTTTATTCTGCCTTATGATGAAGGCTTGCGGCCAAAATGGCTCTTACGCATGGGGTTATTCCTCTACGACAATCTCGGCGGGCGAGATCTTTTACCTGGGACTAAAACCCGCAAGCGCGGTCAAGGGTCTCTTTTCGATGTATTAAAAGATCGGCTGGAAACGGGATTTGAATACTCCGATTGTTGGGTTGAGGATTCCCGTTTGGTGGTGCTTAATGCCGTAGATGCAGCCCAGCAAGGGGCCGATGTTTTTACTCGAACTGAAGTGCGTTCTATAAAAGGTGAGGGAGGTCTATATCTGGCTGAGCTACAAAGCGGCGAAACGGTGAAAACAATTAAAGCGAGAGGTATTGTTAATGCTGCCGGCCCTTGGGTAGATCGTCTCTTGGCCTCGGTCGAGCAGAGTAATGTGAAAGATAAGACAACGCTCAGATTGGTCAAAGGGAGTCATATCATCGTCCCTAAGCTTTACGATGGCGACCATGCCTTCATATTTCAGAATTCAGATGAACGAGTTATATTCGCCATTCCTTATGAGCATAAATTTACCTTAATCGGAACGACGGATGTTCCGCATGAAAATCCAAACGATCCACCAATAGCCTCAGACGAAGAAATCCAATATCTCTGCGATTGCGTGAATGAGTATTTTGAAATTGAAACCACTCCCAGTGATGTGGTTTGGACCTATTCCGGTGTACGCCCCCTCTATGATGACAAAGCTGCCGATGCGTCCGACGTAACGCGCGATTATGTTTTAGATTTGCAAAAATATGAAACGGATGCGCCATTTGTTTCTGTTTATGGCGGGAAGATTACTACCTCTCGCAAACTTGCCGATCATGTTATGGAGAAGATAAAGCATTATTATCCAGAAATGGGAAAACCCTGGACTAAGAAAGCTTACTTTCCAGGAGGAAATATTCCCGAAGCGGATTTTGAAGACTTTTATCAGTCTCAATTAGATCATTACCCAAATCTAGATCCAAAATTAGTGCGTTTATTCTGTCGGCGGTATGGAACGCGAGTAACGCGTGTTTTAAAAAAAGGGGTAGGGCGCTTTTTTGGCGGCGATTTGACCGAAGCGGACGTGCGTTATCTGGTGGAATATGAGTGGGCGAATGCGCCGGAGGATATTCTCTGGCGACGAACAAAATGCGGTCTTCATATGAGCGAAGACGAGAAATTAGAGTTCAAAAACTGGTTTCAGGCCGCGGGGTTGACCTAACGTTTTAAGATTAAAGGGAAAGAGCTATATCAATTTGATCTACTATGTCTGCCACTGTCTTATTTGCATCGACACAAAGACAGTCATTTGGTGGCTCCATAGCAGATAATTGGCTGTTTAGCAGGGACGCTTGCATAAAATGATTTTCGCGCTCTTGGATCCGACGGTCCAGATTCTCCCGTGATACTTTTAAATATATCCATGTGACTTCCCGGCCGCATTCTTTCTTCAACCGATTTCGCACAAAGGTATTCAGCGCGGAGCAGGAAAGTAGGATAGTCTCACTTTTATGCTCGGCAACGGCCTTGGCCATAGCGTCAATCCATGCCTTTCGATCAGTATTCGTCAGAGGGATACCTCTCGACATTTTTTTTATATTGGTTTCAGGGTGGAATTCATCGCCTTCTAGATAAGGCAGCGCTTTGATTTCCGAGAGTTTAGAAGCAATAGTGGACTTACCCGACGCAGATACTCCCATTAAGACTATTAGTCGCTTCATGTAATAATTTGCTTAAGGCCATCACAAAACATTTCGATTTCGTTTTGTGTGTTGTAATAGTGAATGGAGGCCCTGACAGCATCGGGCCGCTCTGTAACCTGATGCGGCGAGATATAACTGACCGCTATACGCTTCTGCCAAAGCGTATCTATAATTTGTTTGGCAGGTTTAATATCTGATTTAAATGTCACTATACCGCTTAACTCGTCCCCTTGATCCAATATGCGGACAGATAGGCCTGCTAGCTTATCCCGTAGAGTTTTTGAAAGCATTTTTACGCGGGCTTCAATTCTGGACAGTCCCAAGTCGCCCGCATAGTTCGCCGCCACACCCAGCCCGATTTGCCCAGCGACATGCCTCTCATAAGTCTCGAACCGTTTAGCTCCATCTACCCATTTGAATTCTGAATCTGAGAGTTGAATCGCAGAGATATTATCAACCAAAGGAGGCGATAATTTATCGAGTATACTTTCCCGGACATATAGAAATCCGGTTCCCCGTGGCCCGCGCAACCATTTGCGTCCCGTCCCAGCGAGCAAATCACATCCAATCGCCTGAACATCAATCTCCGCTTGCCCGATAGATTGACAAGCATCGACAATATAAAAGAGATCATGAGCTTTCGCAATCGAGCCAATGGCGGCGGCAGGTTGAATGCTGCCGTCGAAGGTCGGCATATGGGTCAGCGCGATAGCTTTTGTTCGGTTCGAAATATGCGTTTCAACCTGTTCGACATCAATTATACCGAATTTATTGGAAGGCATTCGATCCAGAATAATGCCTTTGGTTTTTACTAAATGAAGAAAGGCTAAATAATTAGACGTATAGGCATTGTCATGGATGAGGAGTCTATCGCCCGCTTGCCAATCAATCGCGTAAAGTCCCATCTCCCAAGCGCGGGTGTGGTTGGAGGCAAAGGCAATTTCTGTAGACTTGGCATTTAAGAGCTTTGCCAACGCCGGATAAAAGGCCGAGATTTTCTCCTTCCCAAGAGATTCGGCTGCATAGCCGCCAAATTCACGCTCTAGTTCCAGATGACTCTGCATCGCTTCAAACACCGGATTGGGCATAAGAGCGGCCCCGGCATTGTTAAAATGGACTTGAGCGGCGCAGGCGGGCGTCTCGGCCCGAATATTTGCAATCTCTTGGTCAGAAAAACTCATAACTGAGCTTAGGACAGAAATCGGCTTTGCCAAAGTCCGAAAAGACGTTACCTCTGTGCCATGTTATCCGTTTTAGATATTTTTCGCGTCGGGATAGGCCCGTCAAGCTCCCATACTGTTGGCCCTATGCGCATCACGGAGCGTTTTGTGGAGCGGCTCAAACAAAAAGAACTATTAGATCAGACATCGCGCGTGCAGGTTGATTTGCGCGGTTCTCTTGCCTTTACCGGAGAAGGTCATGGATCTCCCCGAGCGGCGCTTTTGGGCTTGGCAGGACTGAAACCGGAAACATTCAATCCTGAAAAAGCAGATCAAATCTGCTCTCGGGCTCAAGACGAAAATCGTCTTATGATTGGCGAAGAACACGAAATCGATTTCACCTATAAGGAGGATATCCGCCTGGATTATGATACCGCAGCAGATCTCCATCCGAATGAAATGTATGTTCAGGCGTATGACTCCGAGGGCAAAGTGATTGCCAGCCGAACTTATTACTCGACCGGCGGCGGATTCATTGCGTCTAAATCCCAACTCAAAAAGCCGACCAAAAATGACCGCGTTGAAACAGGTGAAGAGAAGGGGCCATATCAATTCACGTCGGCCGCAGAACTCCTCAATATATGCAACCGTGAAAACTTATCTATTCAAAAAGTGATTCTCGCAAATGAGGACACGAAACGTCCACGGAGTAAAACAGAGAAAAAACTCGACGTCATTAGCCAGACGATGATGACCTGTATTGATCACGGTCTTTCTACGCATGGAATCCTGCCCGGCGGTCTGAAAGTGACCCGACGCGCGCCCAAGCTCTGGGACAAGCTGCAAAATGCCCCTCAATCAAATGAGCGCGAACAGCTTTTTGACTGGCTCAATGTCTATGCCATGGCGGTAAACGAAGAAAATGCAGCGGGCGGCAAAGTTGTCACCGCGCCGACCAATGGCGCAGCCGGGATTATCCCGGCGGTTATCCGTCATTACTGCGTGGAAAAAGGCGAAGACGCGATCCGCACTTTCCTTCTGGCGGCAGGCGGTATCGGGCTGCTCTATAAACAGCGGGCGTCAATTTCCGGCGCCGAAATGGGTTGCCAAGGGGAAGTTGGTGTAGCCTGTTCAATGGCGGCTGGCGGCCTTGCTGCGGTTTGGGGCGCGAGCCCTGAACAAGTTTGTAGTGCCGCCGAAATCGGCATGGAGCATAATCTCGGCCTGACTTGCGATCCGGTCGGCGGCCTCGTGCAAATTCCTTGCATAGAACGTAACGCGATTGGCGCGGTGAAAGCTGTCAATGCAGCGAGGTTAGCGCTCCATAGTAGTGAGGCTTCAAAAGTTAGTCTTGATCAGGTGATCGAAACTATGCGTCAAACCGGCCTCGATATGAGCACAAAATATAAAGAAACGAGCCAAGGCGGCCTAGCTGTAAATGTGGTGGAGTGTTGAGGCTAGTTTAAAAAGCCTCTGGGCTGCTCAACCTGCTTTGTTACTCCTGCACGTCCGCGCTCGCGTCTCTCATCGCCTTGAACTCAGATGTTGATTAAAGCGCAGGCCAGTCGTCTGATTTCCCTATTTGTCGAGTCACATCCAGATAAAGTTCGACGCCCTGCCTCGCCCCGCGACAAATTCAAACCGGGGTCATTTAGTAGAAAAAGCGCAACTTTGTCCTTTAGGTCGGTATCGCTAAATTACCCCTTTTGCGCTCCGGAGTACTCGCCCCATAAATTCATCTGACGCCATAATTTTGACGCCATCGGACATATTTGCCGTATTAATGTGAGAGGATTGGCCTTTGATATTAAACGTCTGCGCGTAACCCAATACGCGCTTACAGAAACCAATATATTTTTGATAATCTCAATAACTTTAACTCTAAAACGGCCGGACAATCGTTTTAGAAATGGGCTGTGTCAGCCATCGCTGATATATAGAGGAGAGGATAGTAGCCCATCTGCAGGACAACATATTTTACTCCACCGTCACCGACTTTGCCAAATTTCTCGGTTGGTCGACATCCGTGCCGAGATGAACGGCGGTATGATAGGCTAGGAGTTGTACGGCAAGGGTCATAATAATCGGCGCGACGAAGCTGTCTGAATCCGGCATGGTGATAACATAGGAGGCGAGGTCGCCAGCGGATTTTGCGCCTGTTTCGTCTGTGATAAGAATTATCTTGGCCCCGCGCGAGGCGACTTCCTGCAGATTGGAAATCGTTTTCTCAAACAGATTGTCATAAGGCGCGAGAACGATAACCGGTGTGCCGTCTTCGATTAGCGCAATGGGGCCGTGTTTTAGCTCCCCGGCGGCGTAACCTTCTGCATGGATATAACTAATTTCCTTAAGCTTGAGCGCGCCCTCATAAGCGATCGGGACTTGCGATCCTCGTCCGAGGTAAAACGCTTGTTTCGAAGAGGAGAGTTCAAAGGCCAAACGTTCAATTTGTCCGTCCAGTAAGAGACTTTCTTTGATGAGGCGCGGCGTTTCGATCAGCGCCCGGGCAAGGCGAATTTCCGCGTCGCGGGAGAGTGCTCTGCGGGTCACCGCCGCCGAAAGCGCTAGAGAGGCAAGAGCGGTAAGCTGTGAGGTAAAAGCTTTGGTCGAAGCGACCCCAATCTCCGGCCCCGCATTAATCGGCAGAGCAATATCGGCTTCGCGCGCCATGGTCGAGGTCATGACGTTTACAAGCGCCGCCGTTTTCGTGCCGTGCTCCTTGGCATAGCGGAGCGCGGCCAGTGTGTCCGCGGTTTCGCCGGATTGGGACACGGCGATAAAAAGAGAGTTTTTGGAAATGACAGGTTTTCGGTATCGGAACTCCGACGCGATATCGACATCGACAGCAACGCCGCCCAATTGCTCGAACCAGTATTTTGCGACCATGGCTGCGTAACAGGCTGTGCCGCAGGCAATAATGACTATGCGGTCAAACTCGCTGAAATCCAGCTCAGGCGGGATATTGGCGGTCAGGCGAAACTCGTCGATATAATTGGCGAGGGTGCGCCCAACGGTTTCAGGCTGCTCATAAATTTCCTTGAGCATGAAGTGGCGGTAATTGCCTTTTTCCGCCATGGCTGGGCCGCCGGAAATAATCGTTGCCTCACGGGTAACGGGCTTGTCTTGGCGATCAAAAATCTCATAGCTATCCGGGGTCAAAATTGCCCAATCGCCTTCTTCCAGATAAATCAGGTTATTGGTGAGCTGAGTCAACGCCATCGCGTCAGAGCCGATATACATTTCTCCCTCGCCTATCCCTATGGCCAGTGGAGAGCCCGCCCGCGCGCAGAATATCTGATCTTCCACCCCGTCAATTATGACGCCGAAGGCATAGGCCCCCGTCAGTTGTTTGAGAGATTTGCGAAAGGCGTCCTTTGGGTTGTCGCCTTGTTCTAGGGCGGCATCTACTAAATGCGCAACGACTTCCGTATCAGTCTCTGTTCTAAATTCACGAGTTTTGGACAGCTCTTTACGGAGTTCGAGAAAGTTCTCGATAATACCGTTATGGACGACACCGACACGGCCCGAAAAATGCGGATGTGCGTTGGTTTCATTCGGAACGCCATGCGTGGCCCAGCGCGTATGCGCGATCCCGGATTGCCCATCAATATTGGCCGCGTTTAATTTGGCTTCGAGATTTTTGATTTTGCCTTCGGCGCGTTCGCGTTGCAGCGAGCCGTCCGTCAGCACAGCAATGCCCGAGCTGTCATAGCCACGATATTCAAGCCGCTTCAGCCCGTCGATCAGTCTGTCCGTAACAAATTTACGGCCTGTTATTCCAATAATACCACACATAGTCGCGCTCTAATCTTTGCCGAGTGTCAAATCCAGATATTTCTATCACGAAACAGTATGGTATTTCTTAAACCAAATCCTGGTGAAAATCTGATTATTTCAGGGCATAAAAAAAGCTGCCCCAGAAAGGGAGCAGCTCTTAACAATTATATGTCTAAATTATGCTGCCAGTGCGGCTTTGTTGATATCTTTTTCTGCGAGGGCAGAAAGATAGACATCGCCTTCCTTTGTAGCCTCTAGACACTTTTTAATTTTTGCAGCGTCGTCATCAAGGTCTAACCGACGGGCAAAGGTAAACAAGCAACCATATCCGGCGATTGCGTAATGTTCCATACGCTGATATTGCGTAATGATCATGGCGTCTTTGACGTCTGTGTCGCCGAAGCTTTCGTCAGTTACATGATGTTTGGCCTCTTTTATCAAGCCTTCCATTCCTTTGCAGAATTCGCCGGAGGGATTGTGGCCATGTTTATCAAGAATAGACTCCAAGGCTTTTAGACCGTCATCAACGCCCTCAACGCCACGTTCTAAGGCTTTGACCAAATCCGCATCTGTGGCCTCTTTCGCCAACATGTTTGTAGTTGATTTGGATTGCTTATTCGCACTGTAAATATCTTTGAGTTCAGCAATATATAAGTCTTTTAAATTATTGAGAGGCATAGAAATGAATCTCCTATATAGAAATGAGTTCAAGGTTGATTGCCTTGTACTTTATATACGGACCGCTCTTAAGAGAGTTCCAAATAAGATAAATTAACATATTGTTTTTACAGGATTTATGCTTCTTCGCTCAGAACAATCTGGCTCACATTGATTGTACCAAGTTTAAATCCGGCTTCACAATATGATAGATAATAATCCCACATTTTTTCGAACCGTTCGTCAAAACCTTGCTCACGAACGGTTTCAATCGTTTCAAAGAATTGCTCCCGCCAGATGGCCAAAGTCCGGGCATAACTTTCTCCGAAACGGTTCTGCTCTAATATATTAAACCCTACTTTTTTAGCCAGTTTTTCGAAAACGGGCTCACTTGGTAACATACCGCCCGGGAACACATATTTCTGGATGAAGTCCACATGGGTGCGGTAGTGTTCAAATGTGTCATGGTCGATTGTGATGGTTTGGATGCCGACCCGCCCGCCGGGTTTGAGACATCGCCGAAGGCTCTCAAAATAAGTCGGCCAATAAGCTTCTCCGACGGCTTCGAACATTTCGATGGAGACAATATGATCAAATTGATCTTTACAATCCCTGTAATCCTGCAAACGCAGATCTGAGTGTTCGCTTAGCCCCGCTTCTGATAGACGCTTCTGGGCGTATACAAGCTGCTCGCGCGATAAGGTCAATCCCGTGACATGGGCGCCGAATTCGGAAATGGCGATTTCTGCAAATCCGCCCCAACCGCACCCAATTTCCAAGACCTTGTCGCCTTTTCTAATACCGACATGACGGCAAAGGCGGCGATATTTTTCAAGCTGAGCCTCTTCCAGTGATTGGTTCTGCCGCGTGAAGATAGCCGAGGAGTAAGTCAGGCTGGGATCAAGCCATAATTTATAGAATGAGTTCCCTAGGTCATAGTGAAAGGCAATATTCTTACGACTTCCCGCGCGGCTGTTTTTGCGAAAAGCATGAGCAAAGCGATCCACCCAATCCATTTTAAAAAAGCTGGGAATGAGAGCTTCGAGGCGAAGCATGTTCCGCCCCAATATCTGCAGCAGGTAAGGGAGATTGTCGGTTTCCCATTCCCCCGCCATATAGCCTTCGCTCAAACCCAAAGCGCCATTAGTGAGAATGCGGGAGATTGCTCTATTGGAGGATATACTCAAGCGTGCTGGCTCCCCGTCGCTTGGCCCGAAACTCCGTATCGCACCATTTGGAAAGTGAACGTAAAGATGGCCGAAATCCATTTTGGCAAAGGCGAGGGCCAATAAGCGGCCGCGCAGGTTCAGGTTGTGATCATTCGGCTTTGGAGGATCGTAAAGGGTCAAGCTATTTGTCATATTTTTTATAATTATGTCTGTGAGGGTTTAGAGCTGACAGCCTGTTTCGGCGGCGCCGGTTTCGATGTGAGAGGAACTTTTTTAAACCAAAGCTTTAAAGCCTGAAAATGAATTGCGCCTGTCACTCTTAAGGTCAGGAGTGGGTAGAGCAAAAAAACCTTCAAAAGTGTTTTGTTTGTCAAGGATGACCGCGCCGCAGAGAGCGCAGCGGAGAAAACGGTTTCGTCTTTGACAGAGTATTGAATGCCAAGTTTCAAATTCTCTGCGGGAATAATTTGGGTGAAGCGATACCCGCCCTTCACATGAAAAAAGGGCGAAACATAGAGAGACTTATCAATGGTATGATTTGAGAGGTTATCTGAAATTGCGAAGGCATAGCTATGGCGTTCGCCAAATGTATTGTGAACTTCATAGATTATGCCGGAAACATTTCCCTCGGCGTTCAGGGCATAGAAAATAGAAATAGGATTAAACGCATATCCCAAAAGGCGCGGCATTGTCAGCAATATAATTTTATGGGGACGTTTAACACCGACATCGGCAAAAACCGATTGGACGTAGTCATTCAATCCCTCATCCGTTTGGGCCCCAAAATCTTTTTGTCTGAGGCTAAAGAGGTTGAAACCGTCCAGACTGAGTAAAGATGGCAGGTCACCTTTATGGGCAAAACTGTCCAGATCTATGGCGGCATAGAAAACCGGATAGTCAAAGCGATGTTTGACCGGCATTTTCCGCGTATGACTGACCGTCCCGCGGTAAAGGGCATTTTGAACGAAACTCATGCCACCATTTTGTCGATTTTAGGGACGAATTTATCAAGCCGCAGTCGGGCTGTCTGCCCGGGCCTGTCCCAGGGCCGTTTTATGCCGCCTATCTGCTCGGCAGCAAAAAGCCCCGCCTGAATGCCGTCTTCGTGAAAGCCGTCCCCCAGATAGGCCCCGGCAAACCAATATCCGTTTTGACCTTGCACGGCCCATATATCTGATTTGGCTTGCTCGGCCGCCATGTCAAAGACCGGGTGATCGTAACTGAATTTCGCCCAGATTTTTGACGGATTGATATGCCGATCCGGATTGAGGGTGACGATGACGGGCGTCTCTGTCGGGACATGTTGCAGCCTATTCATCCAGTAGGACACAGCGGGCGGTCCTTGCGCGTCGTCCCTGGAAAGATAATTCCAGCTCGCCCAGGCTTTTTTACGTTTTGGCATCAGGTTTTCATCGTGATGCAAAACCACATCATTGGGGCGGTAACGCATCGCGGATAAAATGCGCCCTTGCTCACTATCGGGGGTTTGCAGAAGGGTCAGAGCCTGATCAGAATGACAGGCGAACAGGATGTGATCATATGTCTGCTTATCCGATTTCGTGACGACTGTCCTGCCCTCAACGGATTGTACGGGCGCGCTCAATCTGATCCGATCGGTAAACCCGGCGCAAAGTTTTTTTACATATTCGCGGCTTCCGCCCTTAACCGTTCGCCAGACCGGGGCGTCATTCAGACGGTCAAGCCCGTGATTATGGAAAAACCGCATAAAGCTTTGCGCCGGGAAATCCAGAATTTCCTGTGAGTCAGAAGACCAGATCGCCGCCCCCATGGGCGCGAGATGATCTTCAATAAAAGCGTCTGAATAGTTTTCATCCTGCAAGAGCGAGCGTAGCGAGAGATTCGCGAATTCCGGCTCTAAACGATAGCGATCCGCGTTCTTATAAAACCGCATTAATTCGCGAAGCATCGACCAGTATCGAGGGCGAAGGAGATTGCCCTTCTGGGCAAATAACCCGCCTTTCGTCCCGCCGGCATATTCCAAGGCGCCGTCATTCAGGGAGGCTCCGAAAGACATATCCGTTTCCCATGTCGGGACATCTAGCAACTTGAAAAGCGCGCTAAGATTCGGGTAGTTTCGGTTATTATAAACTATGAAGCCCGTATCGACGGGTAGTGTGGTTCCTCCCGCTTCTATATCAACTGTATGACTATGCCCTCCAAGATAGTCATTGGCTTCGAAAATAGTGATATCATGATGGGGGTGGAGCAACCAAGCAGCGGCGAGCCCGGTGATGCCGCTGCCAATAATAGCAATACGTTGGCGAGGCAAAGCGGCCGCGAGGGAGTGAGTAAGAGGTTTCATCCTCTTAGTTACGTAAGTTGCGTTGGAAACGTTTCATCAAACTGTACTAAGTACCAACAATTCTTGCTAGAGCGTCTATTCTATCGGCTTCATGGGCCGGTTTGTCCCACCGGATACGGCTAATGCGGGGGAAACGTAGCGCAAAACCTGATTTATGACGTTTACTGATTTGAGCCGAGTCGAAGGCAACCTCGAAGACAAGTTCCTTCTCAACTTCTTGGACGGGACCAAACCGGGCCAATTTGTGATTGCGAACCCATTTATCGAGATCTTTCAATTCTTCGTCAGTGAACCCGAAATAGGCTTTGCCAATGGGCAGGAGTGAGTCTTCGCTGGTTTTAGGGTCGGGCCCCCACAAACCAAAAGTGTAATCTGAGTAATACGAGCTACGTTTTCCGGTGCCGCGTTGAGCATACATCAATACCGCGTCCAACAGAAAAGGTTCACGTTTCCACTTATACCAACGATGTTTAGGGCGACCGGAAATATAAGGCGAGGACTTTTGTTTTATCATAACGCCTTCGATCAAACCCTTTGTCCCGGCAGCAGCTTCTCGTAATTTGGCGAGATCCTCTTGTGTTTCGAAATCCAAAAGTTTGGAAAGTGAAAAGCGAGTGGAATCTTGTTTTTCGATGAAAAACTTTAAAATTTTCCGTCTTTCAGAAAGGGGAAATTTCCGGAGGTTTTCGCCATTTAAACTCAGAATATCATAAGCAATTACATGGGCCGGGTATTCATCCATCAATTTCTTGGTTGGTTTTTTGCGTCCTAACCTTTGTTGCAGATCGTTGAATGAACCGATTTTATCGTTTGTCCGAACGAGGAGCTCTCCGTCCAGTATAGCTTCGAAATCAACCGCGTCTTTCAGGTCAGAGAAGCTATGAGATATATCGTCTCCGGTACGGGAAAATATTTTAGCCTCTCCGTTCAAGCCGGCGACCTGAACACGTATTCCATCCCATTTCCATTCCGCCTGATGCGTGTCGGCTGTGATACGGGCAAAGTCCTTGTCTTCAATGGGGTGGGCCAGCATGACGGGCGAATACGTTAAAACCTGACTAATATCGGGCATTTCAGCTTTCCCATCTATCCATTCAAATAAGTCTAGATAAGGCGGCTCTAGCCCATGCCAGAGCTCTTCTATTACAGCGATATCTACATCTTTCATATTGGCGAGCGTACGCTTGACGGTGCGCGCACTCATTCCAATGCGAAGCCCTCTTGTACCCAGTTTGAGCAAAGCCCAGCGCTCAGCCGGAGTCATATTATCTAGAAGAATGATGAGATATTCGCGTATGCCGGTTTTACTTCGCTGTTGAAATTCTTGAATGACTTCATGCAGATCCGGAAGCCTATTCAGGCGCACTGCATCTTTACTTTGAGGCCAGGCAAGAGCAACTGTTTCGCTTAATTCGCCGACATAGTGGCGTGACAGATCGAATAGATAAGGGTCCATTCGCTCCATCATGAGTTTTTTAGTCAAGCTTCGTTTAAAGAGATCAAAAGAGAGCGTTCCGGCGATTGCTGCAAGGGCCCACCCTCTGTCTGGATCAGGCGTCTCACGTAAATAATTAGAAAGTATCGTTTCCTTGGCCAAATTCGAGTTGGTGAAGTAGAGGTCATCAAGCAAACGAGAGAAATCCTTCATTCTCCAACCTCCTCTTCCATCCCGATCAAGTCCAACGATTTGGCGTTAATGCCCCGTTGTTTAAGGGCATATTCCAAGGCTTCCACCCGGCCATGAGTAATCCAGATATTTTTGGCTTTTGTTTCCTCACACGTCCGTAAGAGGTCGCCCCAATCCGCGTGGTCAGAGACGACCAAAGCCATTTCTGCGCGTTTCTGTCTGGCGCGTGCTCTGATTTGCATCCACCCACTGGCGACCGTTGGCAAAGGATTTGCGAACCGTCGAGACCAGCGGTCATTTATTTGAGCGGGCGGGCAGAGAACGACCTTTCCCGTAAAGTAGTCCTTCTTAGACCGTGGAATATCGCTGACGAGCTCCCACTCGCCAAAATCTTGACCATAGCTTTCATAGAGTTCTGTGAGGCGCTTAAGGGCCCCATGAATATAAAAAGGAGGCTTGTACCCGGCCAATCGCAGGGTTTTCATAACCCGTTGGCATTTGCCGAGAGCATAGACGCCGACAATGTGAGTGCGGTCGGGTAGCGTCGCCATAGAGCGCATAAGTTTGTCAACTTCTCTTTCCAATGGTGGGTGCTGGAAAACAGGTAAAGCAAATGTAGCTTCGGTAATGAACACATCACACGGGACGACTTCGAAAGGCGCACAGGTTGGATCTGGATGACGCTTGAAATCGCCGGCTGCGACAACGCGTTCTCCTTGAAACTCCAATACAGCCTGAGCGGATCCTAAAATATGGCCAGCACTTGCAAACCAGAGCGTAACTCCATTCCCTAGATCAAATCGTTCTCCGTAATTTAGCGCAGTTTCCTGCGTGTTATCATTTGTGTAATAGCGCGTTCTCATAATTGCGATTGTCTCAGACGTCGCGAATACTTCACCATGTCCCGATCGCGCGTGATCAGCATGTCCATGAGTAATAATGGCTCGGCCAACAGGCTCATGCGGATCAATATAACAGTTCGCCGGTATACAATAGAGCAGACCGTCCCGCACTGCCATCCATGTTTCCCCCGCACTCATATGTCTAACGACCTAACTTTACCGGTGTAAAGATGAGATGATATTCTGTAATTAATTTCATAACTCTCTCCGTGTTTGTGCGTAGGAATATATATGTTGGATACGTCTCAGACAGATAAGCGATTGAGGGAGGGAGTCGTTCCGCAATTATTTGATAATTGGTTTGAAAAACAAGGCTGGTCAATTCGGGGTTACCAGAGAGAAATGGTAAGCGCGTTTGAGCGCGGTGATGATACGTTGCTGATTGCCCCAACGGGGGGAGGTAAGACGCTGGCGGGTTTCTTGCCTAGTCTTATTGACATACATTCTGGCCCCAAGAATACAAATTCAGCGCTTCATACTCTATATATTTCGCCTTTACGTGCTTTAACGAATGATATCGAACGCAACCTCGCTCGACCGGTGAGAGATTTAGGTCTCCCAATCACAATGGGTATCCGGACCGGAGATACAAAACCCTACCATCGGAAAAAACAGCAAACTGTCCCGCCGGACATTCTCTTGACAACGCCAGAGAGTTTGATGCTTTTATTATCATATGAAAATGCTCCGGCCTATTTTGCTTCGCTTAAATGCGTTGTGATTGATGAACTTCATAGCTTTGCTACCAATAAGCGCGGAGATTTTACGTCTTTGGCTTTGGCGAGACTTAAAACTTTGGCCCCTGACCATATTCGGTTTGGCTTATCGGCGACAATTGCAGAGCCAAAAAAAGCGGCGGACTGGCTTGGTGGAACTGCCCGCGCCGCTGAAATAATAGAGGTTAAAGGTGATACTCCGCCGCATTTAGAAATAATTGAGCCTGAGTCCCAGTTTCCCCTTGGTGGTCATTCAGCGCGTTTTGCGGTAAAGGATATTTACAGAAAAATACTGACTGCAAAAACGGCGATTGTTTTTGTAAATACACGGGCCCAAGCTGAGCTTTTGTTTCAACAGCTCTGGAAAATAAATGAGAGCAACTTATCTATCGGCGTTTACCACGGGAGCCTGTCCCGAGAACGTCGACAAAAGACGGAAAACCTAATTGCTTCTGGTCAGATGCGGGCGGTGGTCAGTACCTCAGCCTTGGAGATGGGAATTGATTGGGGGGATGTGGACTTAATTTTACAGATCGGCGCCCCGAAAGGCGTGTCGCGTTTGTTACAGCGGATTGGCCGCTCGAACCACCGTATGGATGAGCCGTCTAAAGCGATTCTGGTTCCCACTAACCCCTTAGAGGCCGTCGAATGCGCCGTCGCCATAGAGGCGATCAGAACCGGCCACAGGGATGGAGACGTCTATCGCCGTGGCTCAATGGATGTAGTTATACAATATTTGGTCAATCGAGCGTGCTCCGGTAAAATTAAAAAGCGGGAGGCTCTGAAAGAAATTCGGTCCGCCTCGCCTTATCGGCATTTAGGGAAAGCGGATTTTGACGAACTTCTCGCTTTTGCCGAAGACGGGGGCTATGCCCTCAAAAATTATTCCCGCTTTCAGCGGTTAAAACCGACATCCAAGGGTTACACGATTGCCAGTAATCAACAAGCCCGGCGTCACCGTATGAATATCGGAACCATCGTTGAGTTTGCAAAGCTTAAAGTGCGGCGGATGGCTTCACCGAAATCAAAGCGGGGCCGGATCATTGGGGAAATAGAAGAAAAGTTTGTTATTAACCTCAGGCCCGGCGACACATTTGCTTTTGGTGGTGAGGTACTCGCTTATCAAGGCATCCGAGAGATGGCGGTTGAGGCCTATCCCGCCCCGCGCTCACGGCCCCGTATACCCGCTTATGCGGGAGGTATGATGCCGCTCTCGTCCTATCTGGCGGAAGGCGTAAAAGAAGTTTTGAGCGATCCTCAAAATTGGCAAGGCTTACCCCAACAGGTACAAAACTGGCTGAGATTACAAAAAGATTTTTCAGAGCTTCCTGATCATCACGGCGTTTTAGCGGAGGCTTTCTTTGACCGCCAAGACCATGTCTTGGTTGTGCATACTTTTGAAGGACGTAAGGTGAATAATGCGCTCGGCTTTTTGATAACTAAACGCATGGAGAAAAAAGGGCTTAAGCCTGTTAATTTTACGATCACTGATTATGCCCTGACCATAACCACGCTTAATCCTGTCAATAATATCTCCGACCTGCTTACCCCTAATATCTTGGATGAAGATTTGGAAAACTGGATTGTCAATTCTCCTATGGTCAAACGCAGCTTTCGGAAAATTGCTACAATCGCAGGCTTAACAGAACAACGATTGCCGGGGCAGCAACGGACTATGAAACAAGTTACTTTCAGTACGGATCTCATATACGATGTGCTTATAAAGTATGATCCAGATCATATACTTTTACGCATTGCCCGCGAGGAGGCGGAAAACGATCTTCTTGATATTGGTCGGCTTCGACATTGGTTGAAAGAGGTGCGGAACCAGACCGTATTCCGAACATTACCTCATGCCTCGCCTTTATCTATCCCTGCTATGATGCAAATTGGGAGAGAACCCATTCGCGGGGAGGCCGAAGCGCAAATGTTAATGGAAGCGTCGCGAGACAACCGCGGCAACGCAATGTTGGAAAAGGTTCAGGACTTTGTCGATTCCCGAGTTAAATAAGACCCGCCTAGAATTTTTAACTCAGGCCGGGCAAATTGTTCTCGACTACCGTAAAGCTGCTTTCCTGCCTCAGTGTGAAACGCTTTTGGTGGCTGACCTCCACTTTGAAAAGGGAAGTTACTTACAAGCCAATGGGCTTGCTCCTCTGCCGACCTATGATACAGCGGATACGATAGAGCGCCTAACAGATTTAATTGCGATTTACCGTCCCAAGAGGGTCGCCGCTCTGGGGGATAGTTTCCATGATACAGCCGCAGGAGACCGACTTTCAAAAACCGACTTCAATACCATTAATAGAATTGTCGAAAGTGTATCAGATTTTGTCTGGATCTTAGGCAATCATGATCCCGACATTCCGATTGGTTTGGCCGGTATGCAGGAAGATCATATGGAATGTGGTAAGTTTCTACTCACTCATCTCCCGACAAATCCGATCAAGGGCGGAGTCAATATTTGCGGTCATCTTCACCCGAAAATTCGAATTACCACCCGACGACGCACGCAAATCCGGCCTTGTTTTGCAAGCTCGAGCGCGCGTATCATTTTGCCGAGTTTTGGTGCGTACACCGGAGGGTTGAATATAGATCACTCTGCAATCTCTAAGGAATTGATCGGCGAACGATGCTATTTTGCGGTAGGCCGGGACGGAATTTATGCCTTGTCAGGGTAGAAAAAAACTCTGTCAATTTAGCGCGAATATATCCTGATCCTCGTCCGTTTCACCCTCAATTAGTTTAGTGATGATTTCGGCAGCTATCATACTGAATGTGATACCGTTTCCGCCAAACCCCATTGCTGTATAGACATTTGGCTCTTTGGGCACAGCGCCGATAAGTGGCAGGCCCGTCATAGTCGTTCCAAAGGGCGCGGCCCATCTATAATCCGGCGTGTTAAATTCTATGCCCAGCAGACTTTCTATCTTACGCAGGATTTTATCGGTTTTTTCATGAAGCTTCTTGCGGTTATAATGACTTTTTTTGAATTCTTCATCTTCTCCTCCGGCAATCAAATATCCGTCTCTAGTAAGCCGAAAATAAAGATAGGGGTCATCGGCTTCCCAAACCAAGGTTTGGTCCATCCACGTCGGAACAGGAGATTTTGGCTTTGCTGTTAAAGCCCAAGTCGAAATGATGGAGTGGTTTTCATTCTTTAACTTGCGAAGTACCTCATAGCCGGTAGCAATTACCAAATGTCGGCAGGTGAGTTTTCTTTTATCAGAAAGACGTAAAGACACTTCCTCTTGAGTCGCTAGAATGTCTGTGACTTCCAGGGGCGATACAAGTTCAGCCCCTTTGGCGAGCGCGCGTTTTAATAGCCCCGCTGTTAGTTGCGCCGGATTACAAGAGGCGGACGGCTTACTCACTATTGCGGCTGTTCGGTCTATCCCATATTTCTCTTTTAATTCGGAGCCCGTCAGATATTGCGCGTCCAATCCTTGTTTGCAGCGAAGCGCGGTTTCGCGTTTCATCGCCCGATATCCCATCTCAGGACCGGACAGGTAAATCGTATCTTTGACCTGAAAATCGCAGTCTATATTGTCCCACAGAATAATATCTTTCAGCGTTTCGACGGCTTTAGCGGAGCGCCTCCAAGCTCGAGCCGCTTTTTCCGCACCAATCATAGTGGACAAGTCAGTCAGTGAAACATCAATTTCATGCTGTAACATCGCCGTACTGGCCAATGTGCTGCCAGTGACAGGGGTGCGCTTATCCAGGACAAGAACCGATCGAATACCGTCCGCTAAAGTATAGGCGGACAAAGCTCCGCTAATTCCGCTTCCAATGACAATGACATCGTAAAACCTTTTAGCAGGTGTCTTTTGATGTGGGAGGTGGGTGGTTGAGGTATCTACCCAAGTGGAGGTTCCTGTATGAAGTTTCCGCGAAACTGTTTCGTCTCCCATACCGTCGCCTTTTTTCCACACCATTATCAACTATTATTATGCCAAGCCGGGCTTATACGCCAATGAATGGAGAAAGCTCCCATCCTGGAGAGAAAGATTTAAATCTCTAGAGATTGAACTTTAGCATGACTATGCGATAGTTTACGCAATTTAACGTGTGTCCCCTAATCGGGCCGCCTAATACCGGATAAATTGATAAGGCCCGACCATGAAACATATGACCCTTCCAAAAACTTTGTTGAGCAATATGACTGGCCTTGCCTGTCTATTTACTCTGACTGCTTGCGCGTCGAGTTCGGGCTCTGATATGCGCGGCCTCACGCCGCAAGACAATCTACGTAGCGGCGGCTCGATTTCTGCAGTGCGGCCTGTAGGACTTCTGTTTGCATCAATGGATACCGATGGGCAGGCTGGTCTCTCTAGGGGGGAGTTAGAGACTGGAATCGAGAAAGAATGGGCTATCCTGAATTCCGGCGCAAAAGTTAGCGCGATTGATTATGGGAATTGGGCTTTGTCAGTCATGGGCTCAAGGGAAGTTATGCCAAATTTCCTAAGCTTTGATTCTGACTTCAACGGCGGGTTAACAAAAAGGGAATTTTCAAACGGGTTAATGTCCGAATTTGACCGGGCTGATGAAAACAAGGATGGAATGGTTTCCCGTCAAGAAACAACATATTCTATAACCATGCCCCGCCGAGGGAATGAACGGGGCGAAGGCGATTCTGAAGGAGAAATGGCTGACGGGGTTGAAAGGATTCCTCGCCGTCTAAAATGAAAAGGACCCTTTTGAGTTTTTCAATTTATCCTGAGTGGAGTTTAGAGCTTTGCCAAGCAGTTTATTGATTCACGCTTAGCCTTTTTATCAATTTTAAATCTGTATTTTAAGTCGGAAAGCTATCGCATAAGTTTCATGCGGCGAATGAATATTTCATGGATTAAGAGACATCCGCCAAAAGTTGCGAGGAAGCAGCTGAAACACTGATTGGAGAGGCTGGAGGAACCCAGATCAGAGTCTACCGTCCTCATTTGGTGCAAAGAAATATGATTCGTGAAACTTCGCAACAGAATGATGGAAGTTTATTCATAACGCTCGACAATCGGGCGACTTTATCTGCTGGCGAGAGATATAAAACCGACTTGATAAAGCGTGCGCTGATTTAACTTTCTATTAACTATGTTTCGTACAGGATTCACATAGCCGTCATGGCTGTGTCATATGCGCGGGGCCAATTGGCGGTGTCGAAAACGAACCGACCGAAAGGAGTTTCATGCGCTGCACTTACGGGCAACACGCGTTCCGGCCACCCAGCCGGCATAACAATTCAAAAGGGGAAGGCATGATGCGAAAACTCAAACGTCTTTGCTCCAAATCTGATCGGAAATGCACACAAAGACTGCCTGCCTAAGATTTCCCTATCAATTTTAAGAAACGATCCTGTAAAGACGGGTTGGTTTTAAATTCGCCGGTAAACTGTGTGGTAATCGTCGAGACATCCGGGTGATGCACACCGCGCGTTGTCATGCATTGGTGTACAGCGTCAACCATGATCGCCGTACCGCGTGGTTGTAGCGCATCGTCAATGGCGTCCGCGATTTGGGCGGTCATGGTTTCTTGCGTCTGGAGGCGTTTGGAAAAAACCTCGACGACTTTGACGAGTTTGGAGATTCCAACTACTTTTTCCGTTGGCAGATAGGCAACATAGGCTTTACCAATGAACGGAGCGATGTGGTGCTCACAATGGCTTTCAATATCGATCTCGCGCAAGATAACCATGTCGTCATAGCCTGAAACATCCTCAAAAACGCGGGACAGTTCTTCGGCCGGGTCCATCTCATAACCGCGAAACCATTCGCGGTAAGCTTGCACAACGCGTTTAGGCGTGTCTTTCAGCCCTTCGCGGTCTGGATTGTCTCCAGCCCAGGCGATGAGCGTCCGAACAGCTTCCATCGCTTCTTCTTTTGATGGGCGAGAGGCATCATTCACGGCTTTAAGGGAAAGTTTAGAGGCAGGTTCATTATTCATAAACGAGCATATAGGCAGGCTAGCCTAGAAAAGCTAGCCTGCAAAACGGTAATTTGACTAGACTAAAAAGATCGGCGCTTACTCTTCGTAATCACCTGTTATCATACAAGTTCCATCTTCTTGGGCAGTTGTTCCTTCGGGACAGGATACAACGACGCTCTCAACAGATCCTTCTGCGGCCATTGAGGGGGTAGAGATTTCCGGCGTATCAACGACGGTTCCTTTCTTGTCTTCGTCGGCATTGGGCTCCATTGCCTCTTTAATCGCGTCTTTTGCCATGTCTGTTTTACTTGGTTTACCTAAGACCGGTTTCATCCCCATGGTTCCGGTAGATTTGTTTTTCATAACATCTTTTACCGTATCTTTAGCTGCGTCTTCTGCTTTCTCCTTCGCCATTTTTTTGACGACGTCAGTAGCTTTTTCTTCAGCTGCGTCTTTGGCTGCGTCCAAAACAGCGGCGTCACTTAGGCTAGGTGCGGCGTCTTTAGCAGACTCCATTGCTGCGTCTTTTGCTGCTTCTACTGCTTCTTCCTCGACCATTTCCATAGAGTCTTCTTCTGCAGCTTCTTTAACAGCATCCATTGTTGCGTCTTCTGCGGCTTCCATAGCTTTCGTTTCTGCCTCTACCGAACTCTCCATAGTATCGGCTTCTACTTCGGCCTCCACCGCCGCCTCCGCTGCTGCTTCAGTCGATTCTGTTGACTCTTCCTCGACCATTTTTAGGGCTTTTTCTTTGACGACTTCTTTGGCTTTTTCTTTGGCGACATCGACAGCTTTGTCTTTGACGGCGTCAGACATTTGGGCGAAAGCCGGCGTGGCCAGTAAAGCGATTGCAGCAACCGAAAGGGATAAAGTGCGGGATAAATGGGTCATGAAACTCTCCAGTTTAAAAAAACAATTGTCTCGTAACGGGTTAAATGAGGCCAAATTATAAGCTATGCGACCACCCGTTATACATATTTTTAGTTTATTTTAAGAAGTGAAGCAAATTGTAATAAAATGACAAGATAAGACACGAAGGGCGTTCCGTATTCCGACATCAAATGAAATTGATTTATAGTCAACAAACCAAGGAAGTAGAGAGAAGGTTATACCGATTTATCTCTTCCGGTGAAAGTATGTGTAACTCTTGCGGAGAGGCGGCGTCTCGCGTGAAAACATAAAAATCCGGATCAATTCCCATATCACGCAGAAATCCTTCTTGGCGTCTTTGCCTGGCGTCAAAGATGTCTTTCCTCGGCTCGTAGGTTTCGAGTCCGACAATAGACCAACTATGCACGCCGATCTGCGCGCCGCAGGCCATGGTGCGTTCAGTCCCGGCAAGAAACAAATCCACGGCGCCGGAGGCAATACGACTATTTCTTTCAAGGTGGGTTTTCAAACGATTGCGCCGGACTGATCTGGCCAGACGCAAATTTTGATCCGCATCCACCGTACCCGGCATATATTTTAAAACCAGCGTATCTATTTGCGGGTTCTCCTGAACCAAGTCGTCCACCGCTCCGGCGGAGGCACTATCTGTGGTGCCGTAAACATAGGCTTTGGTACCTTTGATATCGAAATGAAGCTCCCCGTCTCCAGTATCCGGACGATTGAAAATGGCGACCGCCAAAACCAACAGAGCGAGAACGCCGACAATGATTTGCTGTTTCTTGAAAGGGTTACTCATGACCGTCTTTTGAACAAAACCCATTTGACAGACAAGAGAGGCTTTCAAACAAGAACAGCATTGGGTAGAGACACCGCCATGATTACGGAAGAACATCCCCTAACGCTCTATAATTCGATGACGCGGAAAAAAGAACGGTTTATCCCGCAAGACCCGAAACGGGTGACAATGTATAATTGCGGGCCGACAGTTTATTCCTACGCTCATATCGGTAATGCCCGCGCCGCGGTGGTCGCGGATGTGCTTTTCCGCGTGCTCCGCCATATCTACGGCGAAGACCATGTCGTCTATGCGCGCAATATTACGGATGTGGATGATAAGATTATCGCGGCCGCCAAAGAACAAGACGTGCCGATTTCCGAAATCACGGAAAAATATGCGCGTATTTATAACGACGATTTAGCAGCAATAGGATGCCTCCCGCCAACGCATCAGCCAAAGGCCACGAACCATATTTCGCATATGGCCCAGATGATCGAACAATTAATTGAAAAAGATTTCGCCTATGAATCTGACGGCCATGTCTTTTTCGACGTGTCCAAATATGACGATTACGGCAAGCTCTCCGGCAATACGCTTGACGCGCTGCGCGGCGGCGACCGGGTCGGGGAAGGCGAAGTCGCGCGCAAGCGGAATGCGGCCGATTTCGTGCTCTGGAAACCGGAGCTGGACGGTGTGGGGTGGGAGGCATCTTTTGGCAAAGGCCGGCCCGGCTGGCATATTGAATGTTCCGCCATGTCCAAAGCGACACTCGGCGAAACCATTGATATTCACTGCGGCGGTGTCGACCTGAAATTTCCGCATCACGAAAATGAAATCGCGCAAAGCTGCTGCGCCAATGAAAAACCTTTCGCTAAATATTGGGTACACAATGAATTTCTCAATATGGGCAGCGAGAAGATGTCCAAATCGTTGGGGAATGTCACGCTTATCAACGACTTGCTGAAAGTGTGGGACGGGGAAGTTATTCGTTTGGCACTGTTGAAGGCAAGTTTCGATTCTGAATTGGATTGGTCTGAAGAGTTGCTTACACAAAGCAAATCCCAACTAAATGGATGGTACACTTTTGTTGCGGCTCGGAAAAAGCAAATCGGCGAAGAATATATATATAATCCTGAAGTCGTTTCTCTCGGTTTAATGCAATCTTTGTATAATAATTTAAACACTCCGCATTTTTTGTCGCGACTTATCGACTTCTTTAAATCTGAAGACGGCGAAACTGAGTTACTCCAAAGTTTTATTGATCAGGGAAAACCACCCCCTGGGACGTCAGACGTTTTGTCAATGATGATTAATACGACGCGCGTTCTCGGCCTCCTCCAAAAAGACCCGGAGGAGTGGTTCCGCGGCAACACCTCCGACGATGAGGAAGATGAAATTAACGACCTGATCCAACAGCGCGACGCGGCCAAGATGGCTGCCATTGCTGCGAAAAAGCTGGGTGACAAAGCAAAGATGGGCGAGCAATTCAAACGCAGTGACGAGATTCGCGATAAGCTCAAAGCGCGCGGTATTGTATTAGAGGACAGCCCGGACGGCACAACTTGGCGGCGGGAGTAAGTTTTTTCTCCTTTGCAACCTCCGTCATTACCCGGCTCGACCGGGTAATCCATGCGTGCCGTTGAAGAAGGTGTGAAGCTTAAATGAGATGAACTAGGTTTCTTAAGACCCAATGTAAAAACTAAAATAATTAGAAAATTCAACAAATGGATTCACCGCCGCTCTGCGTACCCTAAAGAGAAAAGCGGAGGAATGACGGACTTAAATGAATATGACCCAATGCCCCCTTTGCGAACAATCGCCCGCCACGACGCCCTACGCTCTGACAGAGGCTCCGTCCCCGATGGAGATTAGGATTTGCGATAGATGCGCCGCTAATATGACCGCGCCGACAGAGCATAATGATTACTGGCAATGCCTTACCTCCTCAATGTGGAATGAAGAGGACTCAGTAAAAGTGACGGTCTATCGTTTACTTCGTCAGCTTTCGGGACAGGCTTGGGCCCAGGAAGCGCTCGACATGCTTTATCTCGAAGATGAGGTGAAAGCCTGGGCCGAGGCCGGTGTGCCGACAATTAATTCTACGCCGACCCGGGACAGTAATGGGACGGTGTTAAACGCCGGCGACACGGTTACGCTTATCAAAGACCTGCCTGTCAAAGGCGCCGGCTTTACTGCCAAACGCGGCACGTCTGTCCGCGGCATTTCCCTGACCGACAACCCCGACCATATTGAGGGCAAGATCAACGGACAAAGACTTGTCTTGGTAGCCGCTTATTTAAAGAAGAGTTAGGCTAATCCGCGCTACCCTCTGCCGTCAGGAAATGTCCGTGCAGGGTAGCGATAGGAGAGTCATAGCTCTCCTGCCATGCCCGAACGCGGACATTGGCCACCCGGCTTCCTTGCCTGAAAATATCGGCGCGGGCATAGGTCTCAATGGGTTTGCCCCGGCGCAGATAATCAATATTAATGCCTATGGGTTTCGATAAATTTTCTGCTTTGCTTCCCATGAAAAGTTGGGCGATAGCACAGACTTCCATAAATCCGCCGACACCGCCGCCATGTAAGGCGGGAAGCGTTGGATTGCCGATATTCTCCCGCTTATAGGGAAGTATAAGGGTAAACTCTTCCCCCATGAAAAATGGCTTTACTCCGAGAGTTTGAGCATAGGGAATAGATTCGAGAAATTTACGAATATCGGGATAGGATTCCGACGGATCTTCTGAATGTGTAGGTGTTTTTGGGGGGCGGCTCATTTGATATCCTCCGCATTAAGACGCGGGCCTGTGGCCATGAAGCAGGCTTGCGCCGTGGCAATAGGGTCTGTCTCATCCCCATCATGTGCGACAGCCCGGATAAAGGCGACATGTTTGGTAGCTTTGTAACAATGGGCTTGCGCAATAATCGTTTTTTCGGGTGTGGCGGCACGCATATAATCAATTCGAAGCGACAAGGTTGCGGTTGCACCGAGGGTTTCAAATCCGGCTATTGACGCCAGACCTGAAGCTTGGTCCAATAAAGTTGTTACGGCGCCGCCATGTAGGACCCCTGTATTAGTGTCGCCGATCAATTCTTTATTATAAGACAGGGACATGGTCGCGCGGCCTTTATCTACTGCCACAAATTTAATGCCAAGCTGTTTCGCGTGGGGCGTCTCCGTCGTAAGAGTCGGTCCCATTTCCCAGAGGCGTTCTAGTATTTTGTCACTCATGAGTTTATTCCTAACGCGTTATAGGCGGCGTCAATAAGACGCCGCGACCGGATGTCTCCGATCAAGGTGTTGTGTTGACGGTTCATCACATAGGCTCCATGCAATCCGGTTTTTGGATCGGCAAAAACACATGATCCGCCCCACCCACTATGGCCCACTGTATCTGCTGATGGCCCGTAAAAATAATTCGGCGTATTAAGCATGACGCCGGCTGCGAAATTAATTTCGAAAGGCAAGACGAGGTCATTTCCGCCAATTCGTTTTTGACGAAAGGCGGTCAGCGTATCTTCGCTTAGAACGGCAGTGTCTTCACAGCGCCCATTGACCGCAATTTGCATGAGAGTCGCCAGCCCTTTGGCGGTGGCGTGACAATTCGATCCTGCAAGCTGCGCTTCTCGCCAAGCTGCGGCGCCCTTACCGCCGGGAGAGGCAGCTTTGCTCATAAAGGCAGCTTTTGTCGCAGCGTTCATTTCACCGAGGTCGGCGATAGCTTTCGGTTTAGCGATTTGGGCGCAGCGCTTATGTTCACTGGCAGGTAGTCCAATCCAGACATCGGCGTTGTTTGGAGCAGCTAATTCTTCGCGTAGGATCTGCCCTAAATGACGCTGGGATTCATCGGCTAGTCGAGCTATTTCCCCAGCGAGAAAACCGTAGGTCACGGGATGATATCCGGTTTGTGTGCCCGGCTCGAAAATTGGTTCTTGCGCAGCAAGGGTTTTAATCGTTTTTTCCCAATCAAACCAGTCTTCCGGGCTCCACTTTGAATCCGTAATTCCGGGTAAACCGGATTGGTGGGACATAATCTCTGCAATAGTTAACTTATCTTTGCCGTGCTGTCCGAAATCCGGCCAGAGCGTGGTCACGAGTTGGTTATAACCCAAGCGATCTTCTTCAGCGAGCCAAGCTATTACCAATGCGGCCATGGCTTTGCCGGAGGAAAATATGCTGAAAAGAGTATCTGCTTGAACTGGCGATGTTTTCTGGCGATCCATCCAGCCGCCTTTGAGATCGAGCAAAGTTTCGCCTTTCCGCATAAGACAAAATTGCGCGCCAATCTCATCCGTCTCGTCGAAATTTGCTTTGAAGGCCTCGACGACCGGGTCTAATCCTTCGGCAGCAAAAATATCAAATGGCGTGTCGGTCATAAGTCTATCTTCCTACTTATCAGAGGGTCAGCCCTGACAAGCGCATCTTGTTTTCGTACCAAAGGCAGTTCACCAGCATCAAGTTTTATAGCGGCGGACATGACTTCAAATATGGACGCGACAGAGAATTCCAAGGCCTGACGAGGCGATAACCCCAGAAGAAGTTGCGCCAAATAAGTTGCCGCCAGCGCGTCCCCGCCACCATGGGGCACTTTATCGAATTTTTTATGTTGAACGAAAGAGGCCCCTTCAGAGGTCACGAGAACAGCGCCGATTTTCTCATCGATAGGCACGGATGTGATTAAAACATCCGTCTCTGCGCGCCAGTCTTTAGCTGTTTGAGCGATTGCCGGGGCGGTATCAGAGTCCTTACCCGTCAAATATGAAAGCTCCCAAGCATTGGGGGTTAATATGTCGGCCAGTGGCA
Organism: uncultured Hyphomonadaceae bacterium; assembly: GCA_913058335.1. Classification (GTDB taxonomy): domain Bacteria; phylum Pseudomonadota; class Alphaproteobacteria; order Caulobacterales; family Maricaulaceae; genus Litorimonas. The sequence goes on along the minus strand of CAJXPX010000003.1, from coordinate 123,572 downwards.
CAAGTTGGGACTTAATCATCATCGCTCGGTCTTCGGGGATATAGAGCGCGCCTTCATCACCCATTACCGGATCGACAAGAATTATGGCTTCCGGATTGTCCTGTTTCACTTCGCGAATTATGCGAGCGCTTAGGGCGGCATGATCGACATGGCCCATATATCCCGTAAGAACAGCGTCAAAGCGCAGTCCTTGTTTTCGGATGGCCTGCCACATGATTTCAATTTGCGTGGTTTCCACCGCGCCGCCGCCGGGGTTCCCCCATCCGGGGTGACGGCCCATCAAGGTTGTGGGCAAAACGATCGTTTCCACCCCTACACGCCGCAGGCAAAACGCGCTGACAGTGGCCCCGACGCGGCTGGACGCGACGAAAGAGGATATCACTAAAACCGTTTTCATTGTCCCGTCATGGCGTTATGATAGGGCGAAATCAACTAGCATTTTAATAGAGGCTCCTCATGGATATTACCATTTATCATAATCCGCGCTGCTCAAAATCCCGCCAGACCTTGGCGCTGATTGAAGAGGCGGGGTATGAGCCTACCATCGTTAAATATCTGGAAGATCGTTTAAGCGCGTCAGATCTGCAAACTCTGATGACTCGTCTTGGGATTGGCGATCCTAAGGAAATCATGCGCAAAGGGGAGGCCGCCTATAAGGAATTAGGTCTCAAAGATGAGACAGATCCTGCGACCCTTCTAAGTGCAATGGTCGAAAACCCCAAACTTATAGAGCGCCCAATCGTTGTGCGGGGCAAGCAAGCGATTATTGGTCGGCCACCGGAAAACGTGCTCTCACTTTTATAAGCTTTAGGTCAACGTAGTTAAATAACACCTAAAAAAGTCAGCTTTTAAACGGCTTGTTAAGCAAAACAGGGCATTCCTTCGTTAACCATGGTCAGGAGTCCCTCCTTTTTCGGACGCCTGCGTTTGAGGGGGATGTTTAATGCGTCTTGTATTATGTGCGGTATCGGCAATTGCCCTGTCGGGGTGTTCTTGGTTAGGGGGGCTAACAGGTAGTTCCCATCAGAAACACAATACTTATGCCCAAAATAGCCAATATGGGGCTTATCAGGCGCCAGAGGCTTATGACCCGTGTCAGGTTTACACGGCTCAATCCGCCGCGCCGCAAGGGTGTGACCCGGCAGCTGTTACCATCGCAACATCACAATATAGAGCGACAAACGGTTTCCCCCAACAGCCACAATTTGGCCAACCGAGCTATACCACTGGCGGATATGGCTCCCATGTCGGCAGCGCCGCGCATCAGGGGGCAAACTATCAGCGTCAAAGCCCACACATTCGCAAACCAAAATTTCGTGGAACCTTAAGCCTCGGGGCGGAGAAAAGCTTTCAGGGTAATGTTCTGGATTACGCGATCTTCCCCACAGATCCTGAAACGGGTCTGTCTACTGATCCTACGGTTGGCTATAATCCGCAAGTCTTTACAGAAGGCCGCGTAGAAGGCTCCGTTGCGAGTGGTCGTGTCGAGGGGACAACTTACACAGCGGGAGCCAGAGATCGTTTCGGAGGAGAGCTTTATGATGAAGCTAGAACTCCGACGGTTTCATTTGATGACGCCTGGTCAACACCGACGCGTATTGCGATTGGCGGAGAATATATCCTGTCGAACAAAAATACTGTTTTTGTTCAGGGCGGCTATTCTGCGGCAGAGGGAAAATCCGGCGTGGTCGGAACGGTCGAAGCTACTCTTTACCGGGATGTTACAACAACGAATTATGATGACACAGGCGCGCAACTCGGCCCCTCTGTAACACAAACAGCTTTTATCCCGAGCGAAGATGTTGCACGTTTTTCAGCCGATTTTACAGATATGAAACGGTATGATGTCGAAGTCGGCGCGCGACATTACTTCAATCCGGTCAACAAAACGGGGGGTGTCAATACGATCACACCTTTCTTAGGGGCCTCTGTCGGGGCGTCTCACTACAATGCCGTATCTTACACAACTGATCAGCAGCAAAGGTTTTACGAGCAGGCATTTAATGATCCTGATGGGGAAGAGACGCAATTTTATGATCTTGATGGACAAGAACGCACAGTCAATTTGTATGACAGCCAGTGGGTGCCATCTGGTCAGTTGAATGCAGGGATTGATTGGCAATTAACGCCGCGCGTTGGATTAGCATTCGAGACGGGCCTACGTATTGAAGGTGCTCGGAAATATGCCAATGATGAGAAAGGGGATACTAATATTGCTATCCCACTAACCATTCGCGGAAGTTATAATTTCTAGGAAATCGACGTTAATTATGGCGATTAACCGTTTAGTCGATTGAAAGTTAAGGTTTTGTTTTAGGTTTGGCAACGCTTTATTAAGTATAACCTGATTTAAAGTGAAACAGAATAGAACCAGTTTTGGGAAAAGGGAGGCCGATATGCGGCTCGCAGTTTGCGCTTTATCAGCAGTATTATTATCAGGTTGCTCTTGGCTAGGTTCGGGCGGACATCAGGCCAATTATGGGTATCAGGCAGGCGGCGCATATGACGCGTCATATGCAGGCTTCTCAGGGGCTTATGGTCAAGCCGGGTATGGTCAGGCCGGGTATGGTCAATATGGCCAAATGGGCTATGAACAGGCTGGTTACGGACAAACTCAATATGCTCAAGCTGGATACAATCAAGCTGGTTATGGCCAACCCCAATATGGGCAAGTTGCCTATGGTGCATCGTCAGAGGGGTATGCACAGGAGAGCTACGGTCAACAAGGGGCATACGGTCAACAAGCGGCATACGGTCAAAGTGGATATGCTCAAGGGGCATATGGGCAGGCAAATTACGGACAAGGAAGTGCCTACGGACAGAATGTTGTCGGGACGCAATTGTCTAACGGGCAATATGTAGACGGCGCCTATGTTCAAAACATTCAGGGCGATCCAATATATGTGCCGCAACCCTATGCCGCCGGAGGCGCATGTTGTGGTTATCAACAACCTGTTCGTGTTGAGAGCGCATGTTGTAGCTATCAAACGGCGGGCCTTCGCGGCGGAAGTGCCGCTCTACCCTTTGGCTTTGAGGCCGGTATTGGCACAAGCTTTGATGTTGATGGAGAACTTTTTCCGGGAAAGGGCGCCGGCCCGGCTTTGGATGAAAATGGACAGCCGGATCCAAATAGACTTGTCTCTGCCACGCCTGCAGTTAGCTATAAAGACGCGTTTGAAAACGGCGTTAGCTATGATTTGGCAACCACTTATGACCTTAGCCCCTCTACAACAGTTCTAGCGCGCGTTGGATATAGCGAAGCGGAGGGTAAGGACTTTTCATTGGGTGATGCCACAGAAAACGGAGTGACCGCTCCGATTACTGGTCGCCTGTCGGATATGGAACAATATACTGTCGAAGGCGGAATTCGGAAATATGTCGGCGGATTTAATAATGGCCTGACAGGATTGCGCCCTTATGTAGGTGTCTCCGGTGGTTTTACTCACACTAATGATATAACGCTAAGTCAGACATCTGCGGCCTTCAACGGCGGCGCAGGCGGGACTGAAACGCAACAATATGTCGAGGGCGGGTGGACGCCGACTGCGGCAGGTGTGATTGGCGCTGAGTATCAAGTTGGCGCCCGGACAGCCATTGGCATTGAAACTGGAATTCGCTGGACAGACGATTTGCAAACAAATGTGCAATCGGATGACCGTTGGCAGGTGCCTGTGAAACTTCGCGGACGCGTTAGCTTCTAATAAAATTAAAATCTTATCTGAAAGCCCGACCATTGGTTGGGCTTTTTTTATGTCTGCAAGACATTATTTTTCGACAAATTTTTTACTCACTATAAACCACGTTTCCAATCAGAATATTTAGACTGGTGCTGTAATTGCATGGCCATAACGCAACACATTGACGTGTCGGCAATTGTGCCAATTCAGAACACAGGATGAAAACAATGCGGATTTTACTACTCGGCGCAGCGACAATCGCGCTTTCAGGCTGTTCTTTCCTTGGATTTGGTGGACAGAATAACTATTCACACCATCAGGCCCATAACGGCTATTACGGTCACAACACGGCCCCTCAGGCTCCAAAGGCCTGCCACAGCGGGCAATGCTTAGCCCGTTGGAATATTGAAGGCGGCATTGGGGCAGCTTTCCCTGTTGGTGGCGACGCTGTTACGGGCGACCAAACGCATCAAATTGCGGGCAAAAATATCAATAACCTGTCTTGGAACGACATGTATGATACAGGTTACCGCGCAGAGCTGGGTGTATCCTATGCTGTTAATCCAAACCGCAAAGTGACCGCCATTGCGCATTTAGAAAAAGCGGAAAGCTCGGGTGTGCAGGATTGGGGCGATGTCGCGACGGGACAAAACCTTCGCGGCTCTTTGTCAGATTATGAATCTTACGGCGGCGAAATCGGTTTGCGCCAATATTTCAAACCCCGTCCGGGAGTCATTGTTAATAGCGTTCGTCCCTATGTGGAAGGGCGCCTGGGGGCAAGTTATGTCGACGATATTTCACTCGAGAACGCCTCTATCAATAATGTCGATACTCCGGCCCTAAACACACGATTTTATGATAGTGGATGGGTAGGTTCCGCCGCTGCTCTCGTGGGGATTGAAACTCCGTTAACGCGTTATTCCACCATTGGTATTGAAACAGGTGTGCGCTATACGCAGGCTCTGGACAGCTCAAGTACCATTTCGGGCAGTTCACCGATAGCGGGAACAAATAATAGCCGGGGAAGAACTACTATTCCGGTCATGCTCCGCGGTCGTTACCGCTTCTAAGGAAACCTCTTTTTCAAACAGACTTCTGTCACTCCTTTGGGGCAAGGGCTGATCTTACTTAGGTAAGACAGTGGTGGGAGCGAAGCCTTGACAGGGACGATAAGTCCTTGCCAAGGCTTTTTTGCGTTTTAGAGGTGGGGGTAGTTCTGCAAAGAGCGAGATAGAAGTCTGGTATTCCATTTGCTTTCTGACATTGGCTCTGGGTCTCTGTAGTTCTTTATGACCGAGCCATTGTGAAGCTTAGCCGTTTGTGACTTTCTTAAAAGGGCGCTTCTTGCTCCCAGCTTAATAGGGCGCATCAGCTTCAAGAGGTTCTTCTTGGCGGCGCTGTGTAAGTGATCCACTGAGACACAAAGCATATTTTGGCCTCACCTTCCGACAAAGCTAAAAAAGGGTCAAATTTGAATTGTGTTCTTCTCTGCCATAAAAAAAGCCCGCCAATTAAGGCGGGCTTCTAAATCAATGCGTGATTTATTCGTTAGATACGTCAGTCTCTCATTATCCGGTGCGGCGATTCATGGCTTTTTCTGCTTTTGTAGCTAGGCGGCGGGCGCGAACACGTTCGAAACTGTCGAGAGAATCCATAGCAATGCGTAGATCCTCGGAAAGATTTCCGGTCTGATCTAAAATGTCGTCAAGGGAACGTCGTAGGTTCTCTCTTCGATTAATAACAGAATTGGCATAAGAGCCGTAAGCGACATAGCCTTCTTTTTGGGCATTCGGATCGACATTATCTTCCGGTACGCTATCGTTGAGCTTGCGGATTTGACGCTCCAAATCCTCACGAGTGGCTTCAAGGACACCAATGCGCTTTTGCAACTCGGAAATTGCAAATCTGGTTTTCTGGACAGACTTATCCATAGAGTGTGCCATTTTTATCTCCCAACATATCTCACTGTGATCGTTGCCGATCTTCACCATCCTTCTACTCAGAAGGCCCGGAGAGAAACGCAAATCTTATGAAATGATTTGTCGCTCTAACCGTCTTTGAAACTCTTATAGGTCAACAGAATTGCGATTCAGTGAAGGGATAGGGTTAAAAAACATTAGGAGGTCTTACCGCCTGTTTAGATCTATTAACGGCCTTTCTCATATAAAATGGCAGTTTTTCTGACATTTCGGTCAGATTGGTTAATGCCGTTAACATTTGGTTTACGGGATTCCCTTACCGATTGAGTTCCATTAACCATGTCTCATCGGCTAGAGACAATGATTCGCCTGGGAGGGAAGTATGCGTGTACTATTAATTGAGGATGACAGTGCGACAGCACAGGGCATTGAACTAATGCTCAAGACAGAAGGGTTCAATGTTTATACAACGGACCTTGGGGAAGAAGGCGTCGATCTCGGCAAACTCTACGATTATGACATTATCCTTCTCGACTTGAACCTTCCTGATATGCCGGGCTTCGATGTGCTGAAGACATTGCGTATGGCGAAGGTCAATACACCTATCTTCATTCTGTCCGGTACGTCTGACATTGATACGAAAGTCAGAGGCCTCGGAACCGGCGCTGACGATTACATGACTAAGCCTTTCCACAAGGACGAGCTGGTCGCGCGTATTCACGCTGTGGTGCGCCGTTCCAAGGGTCACAGCCAATCAGTCATCACAACAGGCGACATTAAAGTGAACCTCGATGCCAAGACAGTTGAAGTCGGCGATCACCGTGTTCACCTGACCGGCAAAGAATATCAAATGCTGGAGCTTTTATCCCTTCGCAAAGGGACGACCCTGACAAAGGAAATGTTCCTGAACCATCTTTACGGTGGTATGGATGAACCCGAATTGAAGATTATCGACGTCTTTATCTGTAAATTGCGCAAGAAATTGGCGTCGGCTACACAAGGCGATCACTACATCGAAACTGTCTGGGGCCGAGGCTATGTTTTGCGGGATCCCTCCAAGGATAAAATGAGCGCTTAAACCTCACTCTTACTTTAAAAAATTTTGAGGGTCCTCCCACCCTCCTTTTTTGCCTCGCCTTGCCAGCGGGGCTTTTTTTTTTAAGAGAGGGATTACTCGCTCAGCTCGGCAACACAAACTCCCTTGCAAGCCGACTATGTAAACCCCACATGAGCGCCATGACCGAAATAAAACAGCCTATCGCTGACCTCGATAAATTAACCGATAATGAAGTAACCGTTTTTCAATTAGACGGACAACCTGTGCGGGGTCGTGCCGTTCATCTTGGAAAAGCCCTAAATGATGCTTTGACCGGGCCGAAAGGCGAGCCCCGTTATCCGGACGAAATCGCACGCTTATTGGGCGAAGCGATGCTGACTGGCGCCCTTGTGACACAAGCGCTTAAATTTGAGGGCCGATTAGTGGTTCAATGCCATGGCACAAATGACGGCGCCGTAAGCCTGCTTATGGCAGATTGCACGACGGACGGGGCCATTCGGGGGTACGCCCGTTGGGACGACGAAAAACTGAAAGAAACCAAACTTGATAACCGTAACCCCGGTGCAGAAACCCTTTTAGGCGGGGGAACTTTCTCGATGACTATAGATCAAGGCCCTGACATGGATCAATATCAGGGGCTAGCGGCTATTCAAGGTGAGCGGCTCTCTGACTGTGCCCAACACTATTTTGAACAATCTGAGCAAATCCCAACGGAAATCCGACTGGCAGTCGGCCAGGTTCAAGAAACCGGAAGCGATCCCTTATGGCGCGGCGGCGGGATGATGATCCAGAAAATCGCTGATGATAGTGCTCGCGGCGACACGCAAGAGGCATGGGATACCGCGCGTTCCCTCTTTGGCACTCTGAGCGACGCGGAGTTAATTGATCCAGACCTATCTCAGAATAGATTGCTTTTCCGTTTATTTCATGAAGATGGTGTCCGTATTGTTGAAACTCATAAAATTTCCGGACAATGCAGATGTTCGAGAGAGCGCTTGGAAAACACACTTAAAAGCTTCGAAAGAAACGCCCTTGAAGATATGGCCGAAGAGGGCATCATCAAAGCCAATTGCGAGTTTTGCGCGACAGATTACATTTTTGAATTGAGCGAGCTTTAATCTTAATCGAAAAACTTTGAGCGCTATGTCCGCCAAAATCCGGGGCTGAGCACGACCAAAGCTGTAATGATTTCCAATCGGCCTATAATCATCGCCGTCATCAAAACCCATTTTGCGCTGTGAGGCAGCGACTGATACGTTCCGGCAGGACCGATTATGTCTCCCAATCCTGGCCCAACATTGGCGACGGCGCTTCCTGCGCCTGACCACGCCGTCAAAGGGTCGAGACCTATGATGGATAATAAAATTGCGGTCACGGCAAAAGTGAGGAAAAACAAGAAGAAATATCCCAAGACGGAATACACTACAGTTTCCGGCAAAACTCGCCCGCCATAACGCAGCGGCGCCACAGCATGGTTCCGCGGCATTTTAAAGAGATAAGCGCGTAAGCCTTCAAACGCGACCTGATAGCGGAATATCTTAATAGAACACGCAGTTGATCCGGCGCAGCCGCCAATAAACATAAAACAGAAAAAGCTGGCTACAGCCAAAGGTCCCCAGAGATTATAATCTGCTGTTGCATAGCCTGTGCCAGTCACAATCGAAATCGTATTAAAAGACGAGAGCCGTAATGCTTGCCAAAAACCTTCATTACTAGCGGAGCCAAACTCTGTTCCAAGCCATAGGATAAAAGCAATGGCCAGGCTGAGACTTAATAAGACCAGTATAAAGGCTCTGACTTGTGGGTCCTTTAAGGGGGCTTTAAAATCACCGCGTGTCATAAGAAGATAAACCCCAAAGGGGATGCCGCCAGCGATCATGAACACCATGCCGACCAGATCAGCTCCTTGGTCCATAAACCCTCCCATAGATGCGTCAGAGGTCGAAAACCCCCCTGTTGCCAGCGTTGTCATGGCATGGGCCAAGGCGTCAAACCCGCTCATTCCCACAACCATATACAAAATGGCGCAGGCGAGGGTCAAAGTGAGGTAAATCAGGGAAATGGCCATAGCAATAGACGCCGCCCGGGGCAGAATTTTTTCGCCCATATCCGAACTTTCCAAGCGGAAAAGCTGCATCCCGCCGACTTTAAGCATGGGAAGCACAGCCATCGCGGTGACAATTATACCAATTCCGCCAATCCATTGAAGCATTGCTCGCCAAAGGAGTACACCTTCTGGCAAATCATCCAGTCCTGTCAGAATTGTCGCGCCGGTAGTTGTGATGCCGGAGGTTGCTTCAAAAAGCGCGTCGGTAACAGATAATCCAATTGGCTCCATAATGAATGGAATGGAGGAGAATATAGATAGGGATACCCAGCTGAATACAGTAAGAAGAAAAGCCCCCCGAGCGCGTAAATCAGGTTTGGGCGTATAGTTAGCGAGGGATAGGGCTCCGCCAAATAATGATGTTAAAATTCCGGAAACGGCAAAAGCGCGCCACGAGCGCCCTTCGAAAGCCATATCGATACCCATGGGAATGAACATCAGTAAGCCCAGAACAGCGACCATTAAGCCGATAACAAAAAAGACTGGGCGCAAATCCGGCATTGGGAAACCCTATCCAAAAGCAAAAGCTTTGCAAAGTGATAAGCAAAATTTTGCGTGAAAGACGTGTCTCAATTGCGAGAATAACTTGAATGACTGGCCTGCATGATATTTAACGGAAATATCAATTTATGACACCTCTTAAAAGAGCTGTTCCGATACAAGGCTGTGTAATGTCGTCTCTCCGACTAAATTCTAAGATTCTGACTCTAAATACGACAATAATTCGTAGAGCCACTTTGGCGGTATTTCTGGCAGGGGGGCTTTCACTTGCTGCTTGTAACAATGAACGAATAGAGCCCGCAGAAGGGGTGAGTGAAACCGAAACGTCCTCACCGATAGCGTCACAGGACAGTTTGCAGGCCGCGGCAAGGCAGGCTCAGACTCGCCAACAACCGACCACAAATCTCAAAGCGGAGCCGGGGGACGGCTATCTTACCCCTGAAAATATTAACGGCTCCCCTGCTCTGGCCGGAAAGACTCTCTCCAGTCCGGAAATTGCGCCTAGCGGAGAGTTCATTACCGTTTTGCAGGGCCGCGAGGACGACGCCAGGCAGCAGGACCTTTGGGCGTATGACCTGACAACGGGGGAAGGTCGACTTTTAGTCAGTTCAACGGACCTGCTTGGAGAACCGGAAGTTTTATCCGAAGAAGAAAAAAACCGCCGAGAGCGCGCGCGTGAATATGGTAAAGGAATTATCTCTTATTCTTGGGTTGGCGAGAATTTGCTTTTATTCCCTCTGGGCGGAGATATTTATCTGTATGATTTAGAAGCGCAAGAAAGCCGTCAAGTCACAGCGACAAAAGAGTTCGAAACCGACCCGAAAGTTAGCGCCGATGGCAGCAAAGTCGCTTATGTTCGCGCCAATGAGCTTTTCATAAAAGATTTATCAACCGGGTTGGAGCGCCAACTTTCTGACGGCGCAAGCGAAACGGTCCGTAATGCGACGGCCAGCTTTGTCGTACAGGAAGAATTAGATCGGAATACAGGTTTCTGGCTCTCTCCGGATGCAAATTATGTGGCCTATACCCAAATTGATGAATCCGAGATTGCTATTGAAAGCCGCCTTGATTTCGGCGCTGATGGAGTTGAAAATATCTCACAGCGTTACCCTTTTGCAGGCACAGCCAATGCCACCGTAAAATTGGGAGTCGTCAGCTCTAAAGGCGGAAAAACCCGCTGGCTCAACCTTGGGAATGACGAAGACATTTATCTAACACGCGTCATCTGGGATGAAGACGGAAAGTCCTTAGTGGCCGGAGTATTATCAAGAGACAACAAAACACACACTTTCCGCCGCTATAATGTGCGAAACGGGAATACTGAGGTTTTATATACTGAAACCTCTCCGACTTGGTTGAATATCGGAAATGATTTGAGAACGCAGTCCGATGGTAGCCTTTTGTGGTCCGCCGAACGGAATAATCTCCGCCAAATTTTTAGAATCGAAACCCAAGGGGAGATAACAGCTCTCACGCCTGAAACTTTGAATGTAAATAATTTACTGTGCCAGAATAAACAGACCGGCGATCTTTATGTCTCTGGTTGGCAAGAAAGTCCTCTGGAAAACCATGTTTTTAAAATCTCTCAATCTGAAGAGGCAGAAGAGGGGGCAAAAGAGGCAAGCGAATCTGAAACAGATAGCGACGAAAAAGATAATTCGGCGACTGAGTTTGCAGGAACAGTCACACAAATTACTCAAGGTGCGGGCCAGCATTCTGCCAGTTTTAACCGTGATTGCTCGCGTTATATAGGGACTTATAGCGGCGTTAAGACGCCGTCACAAACTCGCGCCTTTGAGTCTGACGGAACGGCCCTGGCCTGGCTTAACGAAAACACATTGGATGGTGACCATCCTTACGCGCCGTTTTTGTCCAACCACATCACGCCTGAATTTGGACAAATCAGCGGTAAAGACGGTACAAAGCTCGACTATATGCTTTTCAAACCGCTTGATTTGAAACCAGGTCAGGAACGCGCGAGCATAACAATCGTCTATAACGGTCCGGGCGTGCAGCGGGTTAAACGCGATTTCCGCAATCAATTTGCGCAAATGTTGGCGCATCACGGCTTTGTTGTCTTTCAAATAGACGGACGCGGAGCAAGTAATCACGGGAAAAAATTTGAAGACGGTTTGAACCGGGCTATGGGTACGGTTGAAGTGACAGACCAGATTGCCGGAGCAGATTTCCTCCGGGCTCAGAGCTTTATCGACGATGACCGTATGGGCATTTATGGTTGGTCTTATGGTGGATATATGACGCTACAAATGCTGGGTCAGACTGATATTTATGCCAGCGGCGTCGCCGGAGCTCCGGTCACTGACTGGAGATTGTACGACACCGCATATACCGAACGCTATTTGGGCGACCCTAATCCGGATTCTACAAACTACACAGAAGACGCCTATGAAAAGAGCAGTGTTTTCGAGCATATTGACGGTATCACAGAACCGATTCTTCTTCTCCACGGTATGGCAGATGATAATGTCGTGTTCCGTCACTCCATCAAATTCATGGATGCCATGCAAACCGCCGGTAAGCAGAATCTGCGAGTGATGACGTATCCGGGTGAGAAGCACGGCTTCCGCAAAACCGAGAACCGTATTCATCGGGATCGTCAAATTCTCGAATTTTTCCTCGAGACACTTGAGTTGCAACAGTAAATAAAAGGGGGGCTGACAGCCCCCGAAGTTACTCAAATTTTTTGCCCTAAACTAAGGTTGTTCAGCTTCACTCTCCGTCTCGGATGCCTCCTGTTTGCGGATGGCTTCCCTGATGCGTCCCCGAAGCACAGCAGTCTCTACACTTTCAGGGTTGAGGCTTAGGGAGGTTTCAATATCCTCGAGCGCAGCTTCTAACCTATCCTGTTGCATTCTTGCGTCTGCGCGGTAGCGAAAAGCCGCCGCACTTTCCGGGTCGAAGACAAGGGCTGAGGTCAAATCTGTTTCTGCGTAATCATAACGCCCCTCAAGACTATAGGCGCGTGCGCGGGCGATCCTCAGGTCCGTATGATCTTCTTTTAATTTCAATCCAGCTGAGGCAGACGCATAGGCTTTCTTTGGATCCTTAGAGATAAGCCAGAAATTTGCGGCTTCGGCATAAAAATCCGCCCGCATAGCTGGGGAGCCGCCATCAGAAGCCTTGGCCAGCTGATCCAGCCGGTGGGCGGCTTCATCTTCGTGGCCCAAGGAAAAAAGTGCCATAGCTTCGCAATGCTTGGCTCGGCGGCCTCCGCCTTCAGACCTCCAAATCATGGCTTCTTCATAGGCTAGATCAGAGTCTTCGGCGATACGTTCCAGACATTCTTTGTGTTTCTGGTCAAAAGCGTCCGTCATATCGTCTGCAAAGGCAGGCGAAGTAAGAAAGGTCATTGCCACCGCAGACATAGCCGATAAGACAGGGGGGAAATAGATAAAAGGGCGTCGTAACATGAGAGCGCCTTTAGCAAGGGGAGGAGCGGCACAGCAATGCCGAGCCACATTAATTCGCAGACAGCTATAACAGGGAAAACGGCCTTGCTTTTAGGCGCCGGATATGTCGCCTGCCATCTCGCGCCTGCCCTTTTAGCCCGGGGTTATCAGGTTTTAGGGACTACTCGTTCCCCGGAACACGCCGAAGCGATAAAAAAAGGCGGGATCACCCCGCTAATTACCGAGGATTTAAGAGACTCTGAATTGAAGAAGGCATTTAAAAAGGCCGATCTTATCCTCAGCTCTATCTCGCCGAAAAAAACACCCGATGAAAATGGGTTTTATGACCCTGTTCTTTCAGTCCTGAGGGAAACAGGAATACAGGCAAGCTGGATCGGTTATCTCTCAGCGACTAGTGTTTATGGTGATCGATCTGGCCAATGGGCATTTGAAGGCGAGGCGCCCTCGCCAAGTTTAAAACGCGGCATCGCCCGGGCTGAAGCTGAAATCGAATGGATTGAAACGCTTTGGCCTGTCCATGTTTTTCGGCTTGCCGGAATATACGGGCCTGGACGCTCACCTTTTGAAAAGCTGAAAAATGGGCAGGCTCGCGCCGTTATAAAAGAGCAGCATATCGTCAATCGCATTCATGTGGACGATATAGTTTCGGCAGTGATGGCATCAATGGACGCGCCTAATCCGCAACGTATCTATAATATCGCAGACGGTCATCCAGCCGCACCTCAGGATGTTTTGGATTATGCCGCAGAGCTTATAGGCGTTACGAAACCCCCTCGGGTCGGCCTTGATGATGAAAGCGTGTCTAAAATGGCTCGTAGTTTTTACCGCGAGGCGAAACGCGTGGATATCAGTCGCGCGCGGCAGGAATTGGGATGGGCTCCAAAATACAAGGATTACAAAACTGGTCTACGGGAGACGCTAAAAGCGGAAAACTGTTAAAGCCTTCCCAATTTAGTCAAAAGCTTTGCTGACTTTTCAAATGATTATCGTTAGGTCTAAGGCATGACCTTGCACGCCAAATATGATCCGACCAATATTTTTGCTAAAATTATCAATGGAGAAATTCCGGCAGCGAAAGTCACGGAAGATAAAGATACGCTCGTTATTATGGATGCCTTTCCGCAGTCTCGCGGTCACTGCCTCATTATTCCGAAACGCCCCGTGCGGAACCTATTGGAACTTGCTCCAAAAGATATAGGGCGCTTGTTCGGAACAGTTCAGCGCGTCGCCCAAGCCGTGGATAAAGCATTTAACCCCGATGGAATTGTTGTGACACAGTTTAACGGGGCTCCGGCGGGACAGTCCGTTTTTCATCTACATGTGCATGTCATTCCAAAATTTGAAGGCGAAGCTTTTGCTGGGCACGGTGAGGCCCAATCCAGCGAAATAGATGCCCTTAAATTATTAGCCGGAGAAATCGCCGCCCAGCTTTAAACCTTGGCCTGGTCCGGTTCTGTGACTAGTATGATCTTAATAAAAGATGGTTGCGGAGATTGGGTTGTATTGCAGGCCTTTTACAGCTCTGACCGTTTCAAATAGATATAGGATAAGTTTATGCGTGTTTTTCACTTCAAATCATCCCTCATCGCCCTCTCGACAGCTGCTCTTCTCTCGGCCTGCGTAACGTCTCCAAAAATGATGAAGGAGGATGGCACAGAATATGATGTGGCCGCTCAGTACGAAAAATTCGCGAAAGTCGATATGAATCCCGATACGAGTTTTCTTAGCGCGTCTGAAAAAGCGGTGGTGAATAAACTCATTCAGGCCAGTGAATATCTTTCCGAAATTTATCTCCGTCAAAGGGGCGCAGACTATCCTGCCCTAAGAGAAGAGATTGCGCAGAACGGATCGAAAACCCAGCTTGCCATGTTCGACCTTCATTATGGCCCCTGTGATAGCCTGGAGAGCGACTTTGCTTTCTACGGGGATACGCAATGCGCTGAGGGAGGAGGGTTCTACCCAACCGATATGACGCGTCAGGAGTTTGAAGACTGGATTGCCGCTCACCCAAGTGACGAAGCAGCTTTCACTTCGGGCTATACCGTAATTCGCCGCACTGAAGATGGTGGTCTTAAAGCTATTCCTTATCATGTCGAATATGCGAAGTTTTTGGAACCGGCTGCACAGCTCCTGCGCGAAGCGGCAGAGCTTTCTGAGAACGCGAGTTTGACCAAATTCTTGAACCTACGCGCTGAGGCGTTTTTAAACGATGAATATTTCGAATCAGAGATGGCTTGGATGGATTTGAACGGAGATATCGAAGTCGCAATCGGTCCTTACGAAGTCTATGATGATGGTTTGTTCGGGTATAAAACGGCTTATGAGAGCTTTGTTACAATCAAAAACCCAGAAGAATCCGCAGCTCTTGCAAAATATAAAAACTATCTTCGCGATATGGAGGCTAATCTTCCCGTTGAAGATCGGTACAAGAATTTCTCGCGAGGTTTTGCATCCCCGATTGCTGTGACCTATCAAGTTCATGGCGGAGGCGATAATGAAAATGGCGTACAGACGATTGCCTTTAACTTACCCAATGATGAGCGGGTGCGGGAAGCCAAAGGCGCGAAAAAAGTTATTTTGAATAATGTTCTTGGCGCAAAATATGATCGTATCTTGGCTCCAATTGGGGAGCGCGTTCTGGTGCATGATCAAGCCCTGCTTACCACCAAAAAATATATGAGTTATAATACGCTCTTCCACGAATTGTCTCACTCTCTTGGACCGGGAAACATTACAGTCAACGGAGAGGAAACAAGTGTGAGCGCGCAACTCAAAGATCTGTATTCCGGCGTGGAAGAAGGTAAAGCTGATGTCATGGGGGCCTATAACATTCTTTACATGATGGAGCGTGGCGAATTACCAAGCTCTGAAAAAGAAGCGTTTTTGGCGACCTATTTTACCGGTCTGTTCAGATCTATGCGGTTCGGGATAACTGAAGCACACGCTAAGGGCGCCGCGTTTCAATATAATTATTATATGCAGACCGGCGCCGCAGAATGGCTTCCGGAACAAAGGCGCTATCGCGTAGATTTTGAGGTCTTGGAGCAGTCTATTGCTGACCTGACCGGAGAAATTGTTCGCCTTCAAGGAGACGGCAGCTATGAGGCGACGGAAACTTATCTGAAAACTTACGTGAAACTGGATGAGCCTGCAAAGGCGGCCTTAGGGGAACTTGAAGATATTCCTTATGACATTCGCCCGGTTTATCCGTCTGAGATATAATGTGGCCGATTACATTTTAACAACGGAGAGCGAGGACCGAATAGGGATTGTCGCCGCTCTCACGCGCTGCCTGTCTGAACATGGCGGATTCATTACGGAACATGCCCAGTTTGGAACACCGTCCTCGGAACGTTTCTATTCGAGAATTTCATTTCGCATAGGTGACAGTCAATTCCAAAAGCTCAAAGAGTCAATTCAAGAAATCAGTCAGACACTTACCCTGACGACTCGTATCATCCCGGCAGTCGCTAAAATGCGAACCCTCATAATGGTCTCAAAATTTGATCATTGTTTGAACGATCTGATTTACCGATGGCGGAATAATAGCTTGCCAATCGACATAACGGGGGTCGTTTCGAACCATGAGAAATCGCGCGACTTCATTGAGGCATTCGGGTTGAAATATCATTATATTCCGGTGACGGGATCAACAAAAAATGACGCTGAAACTCAGCTAAGGGGTTTAATCAAAGAGACGAATACAGACCTTATAGTACTTGCTCGCTATATGCAGATTTTATCAGATACATTTTGTCGGGACTATTCAGGTCAAATTATCAATATTCATCATTCCTTCCTTCCAAGTTTTAAAGGCGCGAGGCCGTATCACCGGGCTTATGAAAGAGGGGTGAAGCTCATTGGGGCAACAGCTCATTACGTCACGGCAGATTTGGATGAGGGTCCAATTATCGACCAAGACGTGGTCAGAGTGAATCATACAATGACGCCTGACAAACTTATAACTATGGGCCGAGATGTTGAGTCCCGTGTTCTCGCAAAGGCCGTCAAGCATCACGCGGAACACCGCTCTTTTATAAATGGTCGAAAAACCGTTATACTGCCCTGATATTATATTAAGGCAATGTATTTTCTATAGTTTGTAAGAGAGTGTCGAGCGATCGGTTTTTGCGGATACGTTGCTGCGAAATTTGATTGGGGTCAGGTGTCACCATCAAGTCTGATTTCGGCCAGAACTGTAAAGTTCCGTCCATATAGTCATGGAATATCTCTGCTGGGATTGTGCCGCCTGTTACACGCTTCATCGGAGCATTTTCGTCATTTCCAACCCAGACTCCTGTTACGAGATCGGGATGATAACCGACAAACCACGCATCACGGAAATCATTTGTTGTCCCTGTTTTTCCGCCAATATCTCTTCCCGGAATGCGCGCGCGGCCGCCTGTGCCGCTCTCTACCGTATGGAGCATAAGGCGATTCATCTGTGCCAGATGCGTTAGCTCCATGACGGGCGTAAGCTTAGCAGCTGGCGCGTCATAAAGCGGAGAGCCTTCTGCGGTGGATATGGAAATAATTCCGTAAGGCTCGGCCATTTTCCCCCAGTTTGAAAAGGGAAGGTAGGCTCGTGTCAAATGAAGCGGTGTTGTGGTTTGGGCACCGAGCGAGACACTTCGCAAGGGCTTGAGCGGGCCAAGACCGAAACGCTCCGCTGTAGCAACCACTCTCTCCCGCCCCACCTCTTCGGCAATAGAGACAGCCACGGTGTTAATAGATTTCGCAAAAGCATCTTCGAGCAGAATATTCCCTGAATATTCTTTTTTAAAGTTTTTTGGAGACCAACTATCGATGCGGCTTCGAAGCGTGATCGGCGCATCAATCCGCATGTCCCAGGGACTCATCCCGGCTTCCATTGCGGTTAAATAGACGAAAGGCTTGAAAGCCGATCCGGGTTGCCGCTCGGCATTGACCGCTCGATTGAATTGGTTCTCTGAATAAGACGCCCCGCCAATCATAGCGATAACTGCGCCCGTTCCGTCGAGACTGACCAAAGCCGCCTGATCTGCGCGGCGGTCTTTATCCAGATTCTTGGACACAGCTCTTTGAGCGTAGTTTTGAGCGGTCATATCCAGCGTTGTTTGCACCACAACGTCCTGTCCTGGGGGGCCTCCAAGGACGCGTTCAATATCAGACCAAATCCAATCGACAAAATATTGCGCAGAATTGTCAGATTGTGGTCTGTGAATACGGATGGGGTAGTGCAGAGACGCCTCAAACATCTCAGCGTCAATAATGTTTTGCTCTCTGAGAATATCCAAGACGACTTTAGTCCGAATGGCGGCTTTTTCGGGATTGTTGACAGGGTTATAGGCAGACGGGGCTTTTAAAAGTCCTGCGAGCATGGCGGTTTCCGGCAGGTTAAGCTCTGCGGCCGGCTTGTTGAAATAGCGTTTAGACGCGGCTTCTAAACCCCATGCTCCACTGCCAAAATAAACCTTTGAAAGATAAAGTTCGAGGATCTCCTCTTTTGTGAATCCTCGCTCTAGCCAAAGTGCCATCATCATTTCTTGGGCCTTACGGCGCAAAGTCTTGTTAGGCGAAAGAAAGACATTTTTGGAAAGTTGTTGTGTCAAGGTCGAGCCACCTTGGACATAGCCTCCCGCTTTGAAATTAGCGATTGCGGCCCGACTCAGAGCTTCGGGGTCAACGCCAATATGGTTAAAATACCGTCTGTCTTCAACGGCAAGCATAACAAGCGGGATGTGAAAGGGGAGTTGTTCAATTTTCACTCGCGGCGCAACAGTAGCCCCCCGTACTAAGATGTCCCGTCCTTGTCTGTCTACAATTTGAACACTGACAGGACGCTGATTTTCCCAAAGTCGTTTTGGGTCAGGCAAATCCTGCGCGGCCAAAGCAAAGGCAGCAAATCCGGTCATACCGCAAATATAGGCTATAAGCGTTGACCCGACCGCCGCGAGTTTTAGGCCATATCTGACCTTAGGGGGGAGGGCAGGGGGCCGCCATTCCGGCAAACGCAATGATGTCAAAAACTCGCGCATAGCACTCTTGAGAACAGGGTTAATAAGACGTTAGCCCTGTTTTGCGCCCCAACCCTTTAAGACGGGTTTAACGTCCACTGTCATTCGGCGGAATAATAGGGTTTAGGATGGCAAAGGTTTCGTCGGCCCGGCGAGTCCCCCGGACTTTTTAGCGCCTTCTCCGCGATTAGCGCCTTTTTCCTTACTTTCCTTAGGTGGCGGTGAGAAGCTGAGCACAGTTGTTCCTTCAGCGCGGGATTCTTGGCCGGGCTGGATGAAATCAATGGTGCCGTCCTGACGTTTACACAGGATCAAGTCCACATCATTCCCGCGATCATTATAGAGATCTTCGAGCGTATAGGCCTCGGATAAGTTGGTTGACCGGAAGCGCCAGCCGCCCCACCAGTCACGTGTAAGCGCGTCAAAACTGCGTCCGCGTGAGGTCAATGTACGTCCGCGGGAGGTAAAGGCAATGGTATCGCCATCATCTTCATCATTTTCTTGCGCGGGCACCTGAAAGACGCGATGTCGTCCAAGCTCGGGAGCAAATTCAACGCAAACGAGTGAATTATAGGCATCATTAGGGGTTGCCGCGATAAGTACATTGAACGCTGAATGGTCAAGTGAGTAATCCGCATTTTCTGACAGTACTTCGCCGTAAAAGGTCTGATGTCCCTCCAAACGAGCCCCCCGGAGACGTCTCCAGTTTGTATCTGCGACCGTCACATTAATGCCCATATCTTTAATAGCTTTGGCAAGCCCCAAAGACCACGGATTAGCCCCCACAATCATAACGCCCTGTCCCCCGCCAGCGGCCAGACCCAATAATTTCGCAATCGGACTGATAAGAAAACCTGCAAATAGGACGGTGGCAAACACAAGGGCAAAGGCCAAAGGTACAAATAACGTACCATCTGCCCGCCCCAGCGCGTTTAATTCAGCAGCGAACAGACCCGCCACAGCCACAGCGACCACTCCTCGGGGGGCGATGAAGCTGATGAGAATGCTTTCTTTCCACGTTAGACCGGAGAACAGCGTTGACACCATGACCGCAATTGGGCGGACAAAAATCATCATAGCCAAAACGAAAGCAAGAACGCGCCAATTTGTCACAAATTCTCGTAAAATCGCGGGGGTCAAAGTTGCTGTCAAAATAACGAATACGCCGGAAACAAGAATGATGGCGATGTTTTCTTTAAACCGGCGCATCTCGACCATAGACGCAAATTTTGTATTCGCCATAGTCATGCCAAGCGCGGTTACGGCTAAGAGGCCTGTCTCATCTGCCAAACGGTTGGCGATTACATAGATTAGCAGGACCCATGCTAACACGATGGGGGCTTTGAGATATTCCGGTATGTGTCCACGGCGGAAGGCCCAAGCCATACCGATACCCGAAATGATACCGACTAAGGTTCCAAAAATGGCGGCAAAGGCAAGTTTTCCAAAGACAAAGAACATGGATGCTTCGGTTAGAGAGAAGCGTATAAATTCATATCCTCCCACAGCAAAGAGCGCTCCAAGCGGATCATTTACAATCCCCTCCCATTTCAACACATTGGCAGGCCGGGTTTTTAAATGCGCCTGACGAAGTAGAGGCATAATAACAGTAGGTCCGGTCACAATAAACAGCCCGCCCACCATGATTGAAATGTCCCACGCCAAACCGACGATGTAATGCGCCGCAAGTGCGCCTAAAACCCAAGCGATGGGGGCGGCAACAAAGACCATGCGCCCCACGGCATGACGGGTGTCGCTAAGATCCCTAAAGCGCAGATTCATCCCGCCTTCAAACAAGATAATCGCCACAGCCAAACCAATCAT
The DNA here is from genome assembly GCA_913058335.1 of uncultured Hyphomonadaceae bacterium. Classification (GTDB taxonomy): domain Bacteria; phylum Pseudomonadota; class Alphaproteobacteria; order Caulobacterales; family Maricaulaceae; genus Litorimonas. Next base: position 103,060 of record CAJXPX010000003.1, on the reverse strand, counting down.
AGGGCGATACAGTTCGCCGAAATCATTTACTGGATCGAGCCTTAATTGTTGAAAGAGGTCCTCAATTGGTGTCGGCAAGTTAAATCCAAGGAGATAGCCTAGGAGCGGGCCGAAAATCAGACCGGCAATCGCCATGAGAACAATGGCCGGACGCTGTAAACGCCAAGCCAGCCATTGGGCGCCAATGCCAAGAGTGCCTATTAAAGCAATTTTAAGAGGTAAGGCATTTACCGCGTGATGGGCAATATCAACCGCCATGCTAATCCTTTATCAAACTCGAAAGTATCGATTTACAAGTCGGGCATGGCCTACATTGCCACCGAATATCCGGCGATTCACGCAACAGCCCTGTCCTATCTAGCTATCCATTCGTAAAATATCAAACCCGATATCCGTATTTCCGTAATTCCCATTGTCATAGGAATCGACACCGTCCTCAAAATAATCCATTAAATGCTCATATAAGCCTTCAATCAGCGCCCCCATTTCAATATCATTGATTGGGAGACTGATTTTATGTTCCCGGCCCTTTTCCGGACTGACATACATAAAACCGCCTTCTTTGCGGCATGTAATGACAAGGCGCATATAATCGCCGAATTTTGTGATCGCGACGGCTAGGCCAAAACTAATCGGCTCAAGCGGTAGAAACCCTTTACCAGAGACGGAAAAAGCCGCGGAGCCAGCATTTGCAGCCGCAAATGGACCGGTCGGCGGAACCAGAAACACACAAAGACGATCTTCATCCAGAAAGAGACAAAATTCATCTCGTAGTGTTTCGGCAACATTTCGAATTTGTGAATAATTGTGAAAACTACGATTTCCGTAAGTCTGGGCCGCTTCCGCCAGTTTTTCCAGACGGTTTGGGCCGGAAGAGCTCACATTCGTTTTCTTTGACTTTGCCGTCTGTTTAGTCATTCGTCGTCCTTCATGCATCTTAATCTGTAGACCTATCCCATCTTTACAGAAATTGGCACATAAATTGTATGACTTCTCTCATATTCATTTGTGGAGAGTAAAATGATACAATCTATGAAATTCGCGATATTAAGCGTTGCCGCCTTAGCTGTCACCGGGTGCGCTCAACTGGGCGCGGCAGGAGATTTTGCTTGGAACACGACAGAAAATACCGCCAGTTTTTTCTTTAAGCCTGTTGCTTCTTTGCTCCGCCCTGCGCCGGAACAAACTTACGTCTTTGATGCGACTCAAGACTATGACGTGATTCTCTATGAACCCCCTGTTCAGACGAAAGCATTTGCTGAAGGACCACCCCCGCAGATCGATAAAGTTGAAGTTGAGACGACGGGTACAGGATATTATACTTCAGAGCCCCTGCCATCCATTCCCGATATTTCCTTTGCCAAGATCGGAGGCGGATCGAATATGCAGGACTGGCTCGCTTGCGAAGAAAAGGCCGGCGGATACCTCTATTGGGAAGCGGGCAAGGGTTACGCACTTGACCCAACATTCGAGAGCTGTATGCGCGGCATGGATTATGCATTGGAAAGCGAAATTGCCCAAAATAACAGCGCGCTTTAACGCTGACCTTTCTTGAACGGCGTGTGCTGGTCTAAAATTTCAATCTCGTGCTCGACGGCCTCGCGTTCTTGCACCAAATAATCTTCCACCGCCGACCTCAATCCTGAATGGGCCAGATAATGCGCGCTATGCGTAGCCACAGGCTCATATCCGCGCGAAAGCTTATGTTCGCCTTGTGCGCCGGCTTCTACGCGGGGTAAGCCTCTTTCCAGCCCGGCTTCTATTGCCTGATAATAACATAATTCGAAATGCAGGAATGGCTTATCAATTAACGTTCCCCAATTTCGCCCGTAAAGCGCGTCCGAGCCGATAAAGTTTAAGGCCGCCGCAACAGGGTCGCCGTCCATCCACGCCATGATGAGGCAGATATCTTCTCGCATTGTCTCCTGCATACGAGCGAAAAACTCTCGGTTTAAATAAGGCCGGCCCCACTTACGTTGTCCGGTATCCAGATAGCAGCGATAAAAAATATCCCAATGTTCGTCTTTAAGATCATCGCCCGTAAGCCGTTTTATAACAACGCCGTGTTGCGCCGCTTGGCGCTCTTTTCGAATGTTTTTGCGTTTCCGGCTAGTCAGGCTTGCAAGAAAACCGTCGAAAGTTTTATAGCCGCGATTGAGGAAATGAAATTGCCTGTCCTCTCGCGCTGAGAAACCCATTTCGGTCAAAACTTTATGGTCTTCATTCTGTAAAAAGGTCAGGTGAACGCCCGACATATCCCATTGCTGACAAGCCGAGATCATGGCCGAGGCTAACGCTCTTTTATGAGCCTCCGACTTAGCCAAAAGACGCGGCCCTGTTGCTGGCGTAAAGGGAACAGAGCATTGTAATTTCGGGTAATATTGTCCCCCGGCGCGGGCGAGAGCGTCCGCCCATCCGTGATCAAAAACATACTCGCCCTGACTGTGCAGTTTTGCATAAAGCGGCGCCGCGCCGAGCGACTGGCCTTTTTCATCTTCCAGCCAGATATGACGCGGAATCCAACCCGTTTCATCTGCGGCGCAGCCGCTTTCTTCTAAGGCGTGCAGAAAACGCCAGCTCAGAAACGGGTGTGAGCCGTTGGGCAAATGCGCGTCCCATTGCGTTTCACCCACCTCGCTGATTTGGGTGAGAATACGCGCATTGAATGTGTCGGCAGAAGGTTGCATCATATTCCTTACGGACGGATTTCAATCAAGTTCACCGGAAAGCTGTAAAAGCCGGAGTTTGTATATAGCTGCTATCGTCATGCAATCTGTAATGCGCCCGGCCTCGATATGAGTGATAGCGTCCTCTACCGCCAGCTTAAATTGCGTTATATCTTCGGAGGCTTCGGGGGCTGTATCGCCTCCGGTCAGGCCTGTAGCCAAATAAATTTGCCCCCATTCATCTGTAATAGAATTTGAGGTGTGAAGATCAAAAAGATGGGTGAGGGTATCGGCCGTAAAACCGGTTTCTTCCTTCAACTCCCGCCGCGCGGCATTTACCATATCTTCGCCTTCTGGTACGCCGCCCTCAGGAATTTCCCAGCTATATTGGTTCAGGGCGTAGCGGGTCTGTCCAACCATCCAGATATGTCCGTCCTGATAAGGGATAATCCCAACCGCGCGATTTTTGAATCGAACAACGCCGTAAACGCCGTCAGATCCATCCGGCAGTCGCACAGGGTTTGCCTCCACCCGCATCCACGGATTTTCAAAAACGGTTTCAGTAGATTTCGTCACCCAAGGGTTGGGCGGGGAAGGAGGAAGCGGCTTGGTCATGACTCTCGTTTAGCGCATGAGACATGAGGGTAAAGGAACTATATCGGCCTGCTGGAGGTGAGGATGGGATTCGAACCCACGTTAGGCTACAAACCTAAACACGCTTTCCAAGCGTGCGCCTTAAACCACTCGGCCACCTCACCCCTGAGGCATTGACCTCGGCTTCCACCGAGGGGTTTAGATAAAGCATGACCTTATCCGCCTGTAAGCGCGGGCCATTAGCATCGAAACTTTACTGGCACAATAGCGTAATATGCGCCAAATGGGGGGAATGACAGAGGCTTACAAATTAATCCCCCATGAGGGTAATTGCGACATATTTGTTTTTGGGGATCATGCCTCTAATGACATTCCGGCGGAGTTTAATAACCTCGGATTACGCGGCGAAGATCTGACACGGCATATTGCTTGGGATATTGGAACGGAAACTGTCATTCGGCACCTTTGCGAACATTTTGAATGTGCCGGCCAGTTGGCAGGATTTTCGCGATTGTTAATTGATCCCAACAGGGGAACGAATGCTTCCGACCTTGTGCCGGAGGTCAGCGATGGAACGCCAATCCCGGGCAATACGAATTTGTCGATAGCGGATATTCAGCACCGGATAGATAACTACTATCTCCCTTATCACAATCAAGTGAGCGCAACACTTAGAACACTCAAAAAGCCATTCGTGATTTATATTCACAGCTTCACCCCGCACCCTCTTACCGGCGAGAATCGGTCGATGGATTTTGGCTTGCTTGTCAAACATGATCCCAATAGCGCCGAAGTTTTACGCCAAAATCTCACAAACCTTCCCCACAATTTTACCGTCGAAGTAAATCAGCCTTATTCAGCGGAATATTATAATCATACTATGGATACACATGTGACGGAGCCTACCTTGCGTCACCTTGCAATCGAGATAAGGCAGGACCATATCGATACAGAAGAGAAAGCTCGGCATATAGCCGCTCTCCTCGCGGACTGTATAGAGCCCGTCATAAACGGCTCAGTTACGCTTCATTCGACTTAAGGAGATTAGAATGCTCGCAACTATCGATAAACATCACGTAAATGGTAAACCTATGTTTGGCGATGTTCCGGACGGCATGGAACAGGTTCAATTCGGAATGGGCTGTTTCTGGGGCGCGGAACGCATTTTATGGAAGCTGGACGGCGTGCATGTTACGTCTGTGGGCTATTCCGGCGGAACGCACCCTTCACCGGATTACAGGCTCGTCTGTTCCGGGTCTACAGGGCATGCCGAAATGGTTCATGTCGTGTACGATCCTAAAGTCATCACATTCGAAGAACTGTTAAAAGTATTTTTCGAAAATCATGACCCCACCCAGGGCAACCGTCAGGGTAATGACCGCGGCACGCAATATCGTAGCGCAATTTTCACCTATACGGATGCCCAGATGAAGGCTGCCAAAGATGCCGCTAAACGTTATGAAGAGGCATATGGACGGAAGGTAACAACGGAAATTCGTGAGGCGCCGGAATATTATCCGGCTGAGGATTCCCATCAGCAATATCTGGCGAAAAACCCACAAGGCTATTGCGCGCACGGCCCAACAGGCGTGACGTGCCCTATTCCAGACCGCGCAAACGCCTAATAGGCCCCAAAACTGATAAACCAGAAGGCGCCCTTAGGCGCCTTCTTTATTTGTAATACTAAAAGTATATCAGTCAAAAAATTTGACAGCTTCGCCAAGCTCTATTCGATCTGTCCGCGCTTTGTTTGCGGGATGGTCAGTGTTTTCATATCCAAAAGACATACCAAATAATATGCCTTTGGTGTCCGGAATGCCTAAGAGCTTCTCGACTTCCTCCGGGAATTGGCCCAATGCGCCCTGCATACAGCTTTGAATGCCGTTTTCCTCGAAAAGCAGGCTTAAAGTCTGGGCATAAATCCCGACATCAACCGCCCCCATAATCCCCATATAGGTCTCCATAGTAAAAAAGACGGCGTGGGGCGCTCCGAAAAATTGCCAATTGCGGAGCATGGCTATATTCCGGGCCTGCTTATCCTCGCGTTTAATGTCCATAGCGGAATAAAGTGCGTTTGCGGAGCCAAATTGCCGCTGGCGATGTTCGTCTTGATACCGTGTGACCCAATCGAATTTCGGATTTGGAGGATTGCCAGACATAACTGATTTTATCATTGCCTCTGAAACCTTTTCGCGCATCTCGCCGCTCACAACGAGAGGCTCCCAAGGCTGAACATTGCAATTGGAAGGCGACATTTGGGCTTGTGAAAAGATAGACACCAATAGGTCTTTATCAATTGGTTCAGGCTTGAACCCCCGAACGGAGTAACGGTTTTCGAGAAGGTTTTTAACGGTCATATACTTTTTCCTGTTTTCAACTCTCATCAGATAGCAAGGTCATTATAAAGTTTGACGAAGGGCTTTTTTATCGATCTTCCCAACGGGGGTCAGGGGGATAGAATCGATGAAATGAACGTGTTTCGGAACCTTATAAGGCGCCATAGTCTCTCTACAGAACTGAATGATTTCCTCTGTTGTTGCCTGCAATGAATCGTTTTGATGTCGCGGAGATAGCTCGACAAAAAGGTGGACAATATCATTGCCGGGGCGCTCTTTATCTTTCGTCCCGACCACCGCGCAGACTGCGACTTCAGGCAGGGAGCAAAGTTTATCTTCAACCTCGACGGAAAACACCTTATAGCCGCCCACAATCAACATGTCCTTGGCACGGTCACAGAGAAAAATATAGCCGTCCTCATCCATATAGCCGACATCACCGGAAAACATATATTGCTCTCCGTCGATATAGCGCAAAGCGTGGTCGGTCTGCTCCGGCAGGTTTAAGTAACCTTTCATTACCTGCGGGCCGGAACAGACAATTTCGCCTGGTTCCCCAATTGGCATATCTTTTTCCCCAGTCTCAATATCGCGAATTCGAACCGTAACCTGAGGCATGGGAACGCCGACAGAACCGATTTTATAACGTTTGGGAGGATGCCCTGTATAACAGGGACTCGTTTCGGTCATGCCGAATACATCGGAAATTTTACCTTCTCCGATAATCGCCGAAAGCGCGGTATAGCTCGTACAGGTCAAAGGAGCCGCGCCAGTCAAAGCAGTCTTGAGTTTGGAAAAATCTAATTGTCTAAATTTCGGATTGGCCGTCATCATATCATATAGGGCCGGCACGCCCGCCAAAATGGTCGGCGGGAAAGTTTCTATTTGCTGGCAGATGAAATCAGTATCCCTGGGATTGGGAACTAATACCAGCAATCCCCCATACCGCGCACTTGAAAGGGCATTGGATAGCCCGGCAATATGAAACATGGGAAACGCACTAATAATGGTTTCACGGGCTTCTTCCCACTCATTGATAGATGTGGTTTGGGCGGCGTTATGCATCACATTGCGATGAGACAACATTGCGCCCTTAGGCTTGCCAGTTGTTCCGCCCGTATATTGGATCATGAAAGTGTCATTCCAATCCACTCCTACTTGTTGAAAGCTGTCGTCAGCTGGATCTGTCAGGCCCAAATAGGGAAGAATTTCTACCCCTTTGATGTTCGGGCAATCAAAGGGCGCGCGGGTTAGAAAATCCGCAGAGCCCGTTACAATGACCGTTTTAAGGGATTCAGGTGTCTCGGGCATCTCCTCCAAAGCGCTGGAAAAATCGCTCAGAGAAATGACGGCTTTGACTTTCCCGTCATTGATTTGATGTGCCAGTTCAGGTGGGGCCAAGAGGGGCGAAAGTCCCGTTCCGATCGCGCCTATCTTGCTGATGGCAATGATGGCAATAACATATTGTGGAATATTCGGCATATGTAACCCGATAACGTCGCCGCGCTTTAAACCGAGAGCGATAAAGGCGTTTGCTAGCTGGTTCGAGGCCGCGTTTAGCTCGGCATAGGACATGACGGACTCCATATATGCTAACGCTGGAGCCTCGGGTCTTTCCTTTGCATGTTTTTCAACATAGCTGCCCACCGGACGGTCATCTATATCAGGCGTTGATATGCCCAACTCTTCATAGAATTTCAGCCACGGCTTTACTGTTTCTATTTGCATAGAAAACCCCCGATAAGTTATTCTGTCAAAGCAGAATATTTATTTATTCATTTAGGCGGCGATCAATCGCATCCCAGGCCAGAGCGGCTGCATCAATGCCGGAAAAGCGCTTAAGCTCTTGGACGCCTGTCGGACTGGTCGTGTTAATCTCTGTCATTTTATTTCCAATGACATCAATACCAACCAGTATTTGCCCGCGTTTTTTTAGCATGGGCCCAATCGCATCGCAGATTATCAAATCACTTTCGGTGAGATCAGATTTCATAGCTTTTCCGCCGACATGCATATTAGAACGTGTTTCACCGGGCAAAGGCACGCGGTTAATTGCGCCGACCGGGTCGCCGTCGATAATAATAATGCGTTTATCCCCTTTAGAGACATCCTTAAGAAATGCCTGTACGATGATTGGCTCGCGGGAGGCGGTAAAGAACATTTCCAGAAGGGAGGCATAATTGCTATCGCCGCCTTTCATTCTGAAAACGCCAACTCCGCCATTGCCGAAGAGAGGCTTAATGATGATGTCTCCATGCTTTTTACGGAACGCATCTATTGTCGGAATATCTCGCGTAATAAGCGTTTCAGGCATGAGATTCGGATAATCTAGCGGTAGTATTTTTTCGGGTCCTGAACGCACCCATTCTGGGTCGTTGACGACCAGCGTGTCACCTTTAAGCCGTTCAAGAATATGCGCCGCTGTGATATAAGACATATCAAAAGGGGGGTCTTGGCGCATCCAGATGACATCGACGTCTTTGGCAAGGTCAAGTGTTCGGCGCTCCCCAAAAGTAACATGATTTCCCTTCTCGCGTTGCACCTTCATGGGGCGGGCATTGGCCGTTACGCGGCCCACATTATAGGCAAGGTGCTGCGGGCCATATTCGAAAAGCGTCATACCCCGCGCCGCGGCGACTTCCGCCAGAGCGAAGGTGGTGTCACCGTTAATGTCGACGGTCTCCATCGGGTCCATCTGGAAAGCAACGCGCAAGGGCTGAGTATCTGTCATACCCGTTTCGTGCCAGAGCCGATGAAAAGGCGCAAGCCTTCTGGGGGGCTAAATTTGTATATCACAAATTCGTTAGATTAGGAACTATGGCGGAAGACGAGTCGTAACTAAAATATAATCTACTTTAAGGAGATATACTAAATGACTCATTTTATTAAAACTGCTTCTGCAGCCGCTATTGCGCTTACCCTAGCGGCATGCGCTTCTACTGGCAATTCTGCTTCAGAAGACGCGATGTTGGAAGATAATGCTATGATGGCTCAAGAAGCTAACATGGAAAAAGATTCTATGATGGAAGGTGATATGATGGATGCGCCGATGGTCGGCGGTGCTGCCATGTACCCAAGCAAGACGATTGTTGAAAATGCCTCAGCAGCTGACAATTTGACGACGCTTGTCTCACTTGTGAAGCAAGCTGAATTGGTAGAAACACTCTCTGGGCCTGGGCCTTTCACAGTGTTTGCTCCAACGGATTCCGCATTTGAAATGGTGCCGTCTGATACCATTTCTGCACTAACAGATCCCGCTAACAAAGATATGCTGACTAAAGTCCTGACCGCCCACGTCATTTCCGGTAAAATCACGTCTTCAGACTTGGCGGATGCTTTGGAGGGTAAAGCGAGATATTCCGCGACAACCGTCAGCGGTGATACGCTTACTTTCTATCGCATGGATGGGGGAATTCGTGTTGCAGACGAAAATGGCACCTTAGCCATGATTGAAAATGCGGATGTCATGCAATCCAATGGTGTCGTTCATGTTGTAAACAGCGTGCTCGTTCCAAAATAAGACCCAAAAAAAGACGAAATTTATAACTGATCCAGCCTCACCCTTTACAGGGTGGGGCTTTTTTATTCGCTTCTTAAGATGGGATTGCGTATGGTTTCCAGGCAAGGCTTTTAAGAATGGAAGAACCTCATGAGTGACTTAATTTTATCCACAATGGAAACCATTCCCGGGCGTACAATCGTGGCTTGGAAGGGATTGGTTCAAGGTAATACCGTCCAGTCAAAACATGTCGGACGGGATATTATGGCCGGACTTAAGAACATTGTTGGTGGAGAGCTGCGCGGATATACAGAATTACTGGATGATGCTCGCAATAAGAGTATTGAGCGAATGGTGGAGCAAGCCAGATCTTTGGGGGCCAATGCGATCGTAAATATTCGCTTTTCGACAAGTTCAGTGACCGCCGGCGCGTCTGAGTTATATGCCTATGGCACAGCCGTGGTGGTCGATTAATGTTTGAATTTATTGTCTTCATCGGCTTGTTATGTATAGGCGTGACTTTTGGGACGCTGAATGAACGCCGCCATTTTCAGAGACTAAGAGATGACGAAGCTGCGTTATCACATATTTTGCAAACAAATTTGAAACATATTCCCGGCCCTCATAATGACCTCCAAGAAGGGGCCATAATGGTCAGCGGGAATGTTGTGGTGGCGCTCGATTTTTTCAAAATCATTGTCGCTCGCCTCAAATCAATTGTGGGGGGGTCGCTCCGCTCTTACGAGTCGATCCTTGAACGCGCCCGCCGCGAAGCGATTGTACGAATGCTAAAAGAAGCTGATGCTTTGGGCGCTACAGCTGTACATAATATCCGAATTGAGTTTTCGACGATAGGCGGACAAAATCCTCAACACCCCGGCGGGTCGGAAATTTTGGCTTATGGCACAGCTGTGAAAGGCCGAGATGTCTGAACCAGAGATGGGGAATGTGTTTCAAGTCGAAAGCCTCGCAGATGGTCTCGGGCTTCAGGGTCAATACTGGGCTCCGCCAAAACCTGTCGCCGTAATGAGTTTGGTACATGGGCTAGGGGAGCATTCAGGTCGTTATTCTGAATTGGCTCAGGCGTTGACCCAAGAAAGCATTGCGGTTGTGGCGCTTGATTTACGCGGACATGGATATAGTGCAGGCAAGCGCGGCGTTTCTACAGATTATAAATTATTGCATGGTGATCTGGAAACCTTGCTAAAGAAAACGCGGAAGCTTTATCCTGATTTACCGCATTTCCTTTACGGTCACTCTTTGGGCGGCGGCCTTGTTTTGGATTATGGCCGAGCGCGGGGCGTTGATATCAAGGCAATTATTGCTTCAGCGCCCTTTATTGGCCTTCCTAAGCCGCTACCGTCTTTTATGAGGCAAATTGCCAGTCTCGTTGGCAAAATTTTGCCGCAAGCCACTTTGTCACAACCTCTTACAGGTGATAAAATATCAACCTTGCCAAAAGAGCAAAAAAGGTATGAAAATGATCCTCTTAACCATAGCCGTATCAGTTTCGGCTTAGCTGCCGATGCACTGCAGGCGGGCGAACGCATCGCCGCATTCGCTCCGCAATGGGATACTCCGCTCTTATTGATGCACGCCAAAGGAGATCAGCTTACTTCATACGAAGCCAGTGCCGACTTTGCAAAAAACGCGAAAAATGTGAGATTTCGATATTACGAGAACTCCGAACATGAAATGCATCATGATACACCCCAGAATGCCGTTACGGCCGAAATAATTCAATTCATAAAATCAAAGATCTAATATGACACTCCGCGTTTACCACCTCAAAAGCTGTGACACTTGCCGCAAAGCGATAAAGTCTCTGAAAGAATCCCATCCAGACTTAGATTTGACGGATGTCCGCGCGGATGGAGTAGCAAAAGAAACCATTCATACATGGATAAAAACCATTGGATATGAGAAGGTATTGAATACGCGTTCAACGACGTGGCGCGCCCTAGATGATAGCGCTAAATCCGAGATGGATGACGAGAAAGCGCTTTCTCTGCTGAGTAAACACCCAACCTTGATAAAGCGCCCGGTCATTACGGATGGAGATACCATCACTGTGGGGTGGAAAGACGACGCTAAAGAGGCCTGGCTTAAGTAAAGGCTTTTTGGGCAAGGGCGGCGAAGAGCCGGGCTTCTCCTGTTTCACTTGCGGCCACAGGTTTTCCGGCATCCCCGCTCATCCGAATGGACATTGTCAGCGGCGCAGCGCCTAAATAGGGAATTTCGAGTTTTTCGGCGTCCCGTTTTGCTCCGCCCTCACCAAAAATATGATGTTGGGCCCCGCAGTCCGAACAGGTAAAGACAGCCATGTTCTCAATCAAACCCAGCACAGGGATTCCGACTTTTTCAAACATGCGAACGCCCTTGCGAGCATCTAAAAGCGCCAAGTCCTGAGGGGTCGAGATAATAATTGCCCCAGCGGGTTTGATATCCTGAGCCAACCCTAATTGCGCGTCCCCTGTACCCGGTGGCATGTCAATAATTAGAACGTCCAACTCACCCCAGTTGACGTCCCAAACCATCCGCGAAATCGCGCCCTGAACCATTGGCCCGCGCCAGACGATAGGGCCGTCATCTTCGGTAAGAAATCCAATGGACATCGTTTTAATGCCATGTGCTTCCATCGGTTTGATGAGGCGGCGGCCTTCTTCCGTTTCAGTTTTGGCGCGCTGACCTGAGAGGCCGAGTAGCATCGGCGCGCTCGGTCCATGAATATCGGCGTCGAGCAAACCAACGGCTTTCCCGGATTTTGCCAGAGCGACAGCCAAATTAACCGCCATTGTGGATTTACCAACTCCGCCTTTGGCAGAGCTAACGGCAATCATACGTTTGATTTTTGCGTCACCTTGATAGCCCTCCGGCCGGCGGGCCTGATGGGGGGGGGGGCGTTTCCGGCCGCCGACCGACGGGGCAGCTTTATGCGCTGATAAAATAACGCTCACTTTTTCGACGCCCTCAAGTTTTTCCAAAACAGATTGGGCTTCTGACTGGGTTTTCTCATATTTCGATGCTTTGGCTGGATCTATCTGCAAAACAGCGCGAAGTTTACCGTCTTCGAAATTTAACCCTCCTAAAAGCCCTGCCGTTACCAAGTCTTTCCCGCCTACAGGGTCGGTCAGCGTTTGAAGAGCTCGAAGGGCGGCGCTTTCGGAATAGGGCATTATGGGGAGGCCTGTGTTTTAAGTTGGGGGAACTCTGAGCAACCAGGGACGACTTTTCCATCCGGCAAGAGACGCAGAGGAGGGTGGGGCAAACTAAATGAAGTATCAGAACTATTTTTGTCGTTTGAGGCTCCATCAAAGCCGATTAAAAGAGAGTTGTCTTCCAGACGTTCTATAGCTTTAGGGGCTTCAGGGAGCAGGAAGTCTCTTGAAACCTGAATGTTATCGTCCTGAACAGACACAGATAAAATAGAGCCATGACGACCTAAAGAGTTTAAGCCCGAGAAAGCCCAATACTCTTCACCATATTGTCCAATAGGGCGTTGAATTTTTGGAGCAATACCTAAGATATTAGGTATGTAATCTTCTCTGGATGTTTCATTGGAGTTGGGTTGACCATAAATTAACTCTCCTGCTCCTGTGCGGTTGTCATAATAAACTAGGCCACCTGAAAGTTCTCCCTGATCGTACCCTGCGAGCCAGCCATTCCCTGTCGGAACCGCAGAAGTAAGAGAAGCGCGTTTGGTCTCTCCGGCATAAGCAATTGGAACGGAATTAAAATAAGGAAGCTGTGTGGACTCAGTTTTAAAATTGTGAGCTTTAACCGAGCAGTACTTTCCTTCCTCTGCCAAGGTTTTTTCCCAATTTAGTCGTGAGTTAGAATAGTCAGACTTTTTATTTTCGGAAAGACCATCCAAGGCCGCTAGGGCAGCCGCTCTGGCAAATAAAACTGGATGATTGTCGGCGGCTTCTTCCAATGTAGTTCTTAGGATTGATAGGTTTTGCTTACTTGCGACCTCAGCCGTTTTTGCGACGACTCGCCAATCGGCATCGGTGTTTAGCGCGGACAGCAAAATTTCTGAAGAGGTTTCATTAGGCGGTATTGTAGAAAGCTCATTCACTAAAAGAGATGCATTTTGCGAAACCCGCATTTCAAGAGAATTCCAAAAAAGCTCTAAGCCTTCCTCAAGATTGCCGCCCAGCTTTTGCGGCAAATTTCCCATGTAAAATAAAGGAACAGTACCGTGAGCCCGTAACGCGTTTTGCAACCCATTAAGGGCGATAGTCGTTTCCGGAAGATGCGTATTTGATTTTAGGCCCATGAGAATGTCGGCGCTGACAAGAGCCTCAAGCTCGCTGGCAGAAGGGGTCGTGAGATTGTGCCTCGCGAAGTCGATAAATTTCTTGTCCTGTGTGTCCACATATTGCGTTCGAACGGCGTCCGCGACTGCCAGAGCTATTTTCTCGTCACCCGGTTCTAAATGAGAGACAGTTTCTCGGAGGAATTCAAAGCTGCTTTCTGGGTCAGAACTATAGAGACCTTTCAGAGCGGCATGGACGACCCCCGACCTTTCAGTGGAGAGTAAATTCCTCAGAATGGGTTGGGCTTGTTGAGAGGGGTATCTCGCGAGAAAATGAGTTATCTCTCGGGTAGGGTTTGCAATGGCGGCGGCTTTTAATATGTCGAAATTTTCAGGTGAAGGATTGAAATCATCAGTTTTGGACGGCCCGGAAAGGAAGTCTTTTTCTCCAAATTTCAAGATTTTGCGCGACCAGTTGGCAATGCCCTCATTCTGGCTCGTAAGAGTTTCTATTGCCGCTTGCCGTATGGCGGGCGAGTATTGGATGAGCATTAAACCCGCTAAAGATTCAATATCCCCGCGGGGCCATTGATCCGCTATAAGTTTAATTTCGGCTGCGCTAAATGTGTCATCTGAAAGCGATAACAAATTGACCGCGTTCCTAGATAGGTTGGGATCCTCATCTGATATAGCTTTCAGCAACCGCTTTTTTCCGGCCATCTCAAATCTATTAAACTCGTCTTTCAGGACTTGGTAATCGAAATCTTTAACGTCATGGTTTTTTAAAATATCCAAGCAATGGCGGATATTTTTGCAAACGGTTTCTTCCGCCGTTGTCAAGGGACGAGCCAAGCTGGGTTGAGCTGTTGAGCCTAGAGCCAAAACTGCGAAAGCCAGCCATTTTAATCCCGTTCTAAACATAATTATCGCTTAGGCTCTTGCCATTGTCACTGCAAGCTAGCGATGGCAGCGCGGGGGACGAGACACATCTGCAGAGGAGGCGTTTTCACCCTTGATTAGCATAGCTGCCTCGCCTATAGACCCGCTTCCCGATGACATGCTTTGCATGTTATTGACGTCGAATGGGACGGGCGATTAGCTCAGCGGGAGAGCACTACATTGACATTGTAGGGGTCACTGGTTCAATCCCAGTATCGCCCACCATCGCGCCATTAAGGCGCGATTTTTTATTCGGCTCCGGACCAATCCTCTTTAATCATCTGCGCGCCTTTTTCTCCGATCATTATCGTTGGCGCATTGGTATTACCGGAAATGACTTGCGGCATGATGGAGGCGTCTATGACACGGAGGCCCTTAAGACCGTGAACCCGGAGCCGCTCATCCACCACAGCCATTTTATCTGAACCCATTTTGCAGGTGCCGACCGGATGGTAGATCGTATCCGCGCGGTTTCGAATGTCTTGTTTCAAGCGCGCTTCATCTTGTTCTGCCGTGCCGTAAAATGGCTTTCCTCTGATGCTGTCAAAAGCGGGGGTTTGCAGCAGCCTCTGCGTAAGGCGCGCCCCCTGATAAAGCTTTTCCATATCTCGATCATCTGCGAGAAACGCTGGATCAATCAGGGGGGCGTCAGAGGGTTTAGAGCTGGCGAGATTTACACTCCCCCTGCTTTTCGGACGTAAAAGGCAGACATGAACCGAAAAACCGTGTCCCCAATGGAGCTTCCGCCCATGATCATCGACAATCGAAATTATAAAATGAAGCTGTATGTCCGGTGAGGGCTCCTCACGATCAAGATAGAGAAAGGCTCCGGATTCAGCGATATTAGAGGAAAACATCCCTGTCCCGTCTTTGCGGTACTTTAATGTTTCCCCGATCATATTGGCTGCACCTGACAGAGAAAATCCAACTGTCTCCTTGTGAAGCGATCGCTTGCCTCTATAATTTGCAATCCAGTCTACATGATCGTGCAGGTTTTCACCTACACCAGGAAGGGTATGCTGAATTTTAATACCATGAGGCAGGAGTTTTTCGGGGGCGCCAATCCCCGACAGGAGTAGGAGGTGGGGGGAGCCAAACGCTCCAGCAGAGACAATGACTTCCCGACGCGCGAGCAGGATTGTTTGGTTAGATTTGGTTCGGATTTGCACCCCAGTAGCTTGTTTCTTTTTGAATATGATTCTTTCCGCTATGCACTCAGTTATTATTGTTAGGTTTTCTCGGTCTATTGCGGGGTCGAGATAGGCATTGGCCGCAGACCAACGTTTGCCGCGCTTTTGCGTGATATCAAAAAGTCCGACTCCTTCTTGATGCTCGGAATTAAAATCTTCGCGATGGGGAATTTGAAGGCTCTGGGCTGCCTCAATAAATCTCTGATTGAGAGGGGATGCCTCTTTTTTGTATGTGACGTTTAATGGTCCGCCTATGCCGTGATATTCACTTTCGCCGCCTTCATAATGTTCAGATTTTTTAAAAAAGGGTAGGATCTCTTCATAAGACCACCCCTTATTTCCAAGCGACGCCCAATGATCGTAATCGGCCTTGTTTCCTCGAATGTAAATCATGGCATTGGAGCCGGAAGACCCGCCGAGCATTTTCCCGCGGGGTTGATAGCCTCTGCGGCCATTTAGACCCTTTTGAGGAACAGTTTCAAATGCCCAATTCCTTTTTTTCGACACCATATTGAGGAGCAGAAGTCCAGGCGTCGAGACAGAGAAATGTTTATGACTGGGGCCGGCCTCAATGAGGCAAACGGAGACAGTTTTGTCTTCGCTTAACCGCGCTGCAAGCGTGGCTCCGGCAGATCCCGCGCCAACAATAAGATAGTCAAACTCCGTCTCCATCAAAGAATTTTTCTCATCAAGCTCATCATTTTATGTGTTTTGACTGTATAGGGCGGATGTAAAGTTTTGCCCTGACTAAAACGACTTTGATGAAAAACACCTTTTAAATGGGAAAAGCTCTCAAAGCCATACTCGCCGTGATAGGCTCCCATGCCGGACGGCCCGACACCGCCAAAGGGAAGGTCATCCTGGACGACATGCCATGCGGCTTCGTTTATGCAAACGCCGCCGGAATGCGAGGTTTTTAGAACTTTATCTTTCTTTTCAGAATCTTCGCCAAACCAATAAAGCGCTAGAGGGCGCTCTTGCGCCTGCACATATTGCAGACTTTCCTTAAGCGTTTCAGAGGCCACAATCGGCAGCAGCGGGCCGAAAATTTCTTCCTGCATGATTTTCATCTCTGGCGTGGTGTTTGTCACGATAGTCAGGGGGACGCGGCGTTCTTTTGCTAACTGTTGTTTGTTATCATTACCCGCCACGGTAATTTTTGCCCCTTTATTTTCGGCGTCCTCCAAAAGGTCTTGGAGGCGGGCATAGTGGGAATCAGCAATTATAGATGTGAAGTCGTCATTCCCCGCAAACCTTGGATACATTTTCTCTGCTTGCTTCAAAACAGCGCGGGAGAAAGCCTCTATATCATTTTGCGGCATTAAGACGTAATCCGGTGCCACGCAGGTTTGTCCGGCGTTAAGGAGTTTCGCGTTGACCAATCTCGGGATGACCAAATCCAACTTTGCGCTTTTATCAATAATTACCGGAGATTTTCCGCCTAGCTCTAAGGTCACAGGGGTCAAATTTTTAGCGGCGGCCTGAGCAACTTTCCGGCCGACACGGGTCGATCCGGTGAATACCAAATGATCAAAAGGCAATTCGGAAAAAGCGGACGCGACATCCACGCCCCCCGTCGCGACATAAATTTCTTCATCAGAAAAATGATGAGAGATCACATTCTTTAAAAGGGCGGAGAATTTTGGAGTATATTCGCTTGGTTTGAGCATAGCTCGATTGCCTGCGCCCAGGGCCCCGATTAACGGCATTACCGCAAGTTGAAGCGGGTAATTCCACGGACTGATAATACCGACAACGCC
Organism: uncultured Hyphomonadaceae bacterium; assembly: GCA_913058335.1. Classification (GTDB taxonomy): domain Bacteria; phylum Pseudomonadota; class Alphaproteobacteria; order Caulobacterales; family Maricaulaceae; genus Litorimonas. Next base: position 85,818 of record CAJXPX010000003.1, on the reverse strand, counting down.
TAAAGGTTGAGGGACTATAGTGTTTTTTGCAGGCCAATAGGGAAGGGCGGTAGAGACTCTGCGGGTTTTCATCCATTTCGGCGTATGTTTTAGCGCGTGAGAAAAACCGCCTTTCAACACTAAAAATTCTGCAATCATGGTTTCTTCGACGGCGCGGTGACCAAAATCTTCCGAGATCGCTTTTATGAATGCGTCCTCGGAAGCAAAAACAGAGTCTCTCAATTTTTCAATCTTCGACCTTCGGGCAGTCCAATCTGGGTAGGGGTCGTGGTTAAAATCGTTGCGCTGGGAAGACAGAATAGATTCCAGCTCTCCGGGTTTATCGAATTTGCCATTTAATTTTGATGACGGGTCAATTCTGACCATAATGCTTCCCACTATTGTTTTATTTATCAATACTGCACGGGAAGTTAGGGTGAGTCGAGTGAGCTAGGCCCCATAGTTTTGCAGGGCAGACAAATAAAAGATGTAGTATAGCAGGCTTATAGTCGGTAATTTGCCATTGAACTGAAAATAGCTTTTGCCCGTCCTGCCATTGTGTCTTCGCAAGCAGCAATTTGTGCATAGCGACGGCGAAGTTTCCCAGGCGCGTCGGCCAATTTTTTTTGCCCAAGTTTCTCGGCTGCATCATAGACTTGCGCCAAGGCAGCGGCAGGTCCGGATATCGGAGTAAACCCTGAAGAGGTTGTTACGTCCTCGGTGGCATAATGACGTTTAAACGCATCTATCCCGACTCCTAAGTCAAGTCGTTCATAACCTAAATCATCTGATTTATCCAAAATGGCGTTTAGGAGCCTTGCTCCGGGGGAGTAGATCCCTAATGTGGGATCATAGGCGACGATCCAGCTATGATAGGTAATTCCATCGGTCAGACCCGTATCAATCGCGGCCAGCCTGTCGCCGATGTAAAGGGCGTGCATATCCAACCTCAGCTCCGCGCTCATGGGTCGTTCCCAAAGGGAATACAGAAGTCTGGATGTCCAATCCGTTCCAAAAATATTGTAAAAACCGCTGCGCTCATATTGCGCTATCTTCCATTTGAATAGCGTTTCAAATAAATCCGGGTTCTGGCTTCTGAACTCAAATCGGCTAGGACCGATTTGGTCATCGCTTTTGCGAGTTCGCCGCCGCAAATCTTTTAAGTGACGGGTGTAAGAGCTGCTTTGCGCTTTTTTCCAGGCTTCGGCCCCCTCCGGGAAATAAATCATGGCTCCTTGCTTCGTTTTCTCAGAATTATGCATGCGGTTTTCGACCAAAGCGCTATAATGAAAGACGCCCACAGAACTGTTTTTTAACATGTCACCAATTGTAAGTTCACATTCTGGGCGGCAGATTAAACCATGATAATCAGTCATCGGAGCGCCTACCGGACGGGCAAAGCGTTCTCCTTGGAACGGCAAGATAGCTACAATGCCGCTTTCGTCTTCCGCGACAGCAATTTTGACGTTATCGACAAGAGCTGCGATCGTTTTAGTGTAATCTGGATGGAAGTAAGGAGAATAGAGTCGCGGGTTGGAATTACGCAATACCTGCCATGCAGAGAAGACCGATGCAGGCAGTTCATCTGCTATAAAGATTGATATTTTAAATCCTGTTTTTGTCACATCTTATATCTTTAATGAATTCGTTTCGGCTTGATAGACGCAAAGGGCTAATATCGGCTTAAAGCGGTTGCAAAAGATAAGGGACACGTCTTATCTAAATATATGAGTTCAAATCACGATAAAAACCATGGGGATAGAGAGCATAACCACTCGCAATCTCAAGATCACGCCCATTCCCATGGCCACGATCATTCCCATGCCCCCAAAGTCGATGAAACAAACCGCAACCGGGTTGGGTTAGCCGCTTTACTGACCGGTTTATTTATGGTGGTCGAAGTTGTGGGGGGGTATATCTCAGGATCTCTCGCTCTCTTGGCGGATGCGGGGCATATGCTCACCGATTTCGCAGCCTTGGGAATGGCATGGACAGCATTTACAATTGCCAAACGCCCGGCGAATTGGCGACATACTTTCGGTTTTGACCGATTTTCGATTCTTACAGCTTTCGTAAATGGTCTGACACTTTTTGTCGTCGCGGTCTTAATCGTGAAAGAAGCGATTGAACGGCTAAATACGCCCGGGGAAGTGTTGGCGGGGCCTATGCTCTATGTCGCTATTGCCGGACTTATAGTGAATTTACTGGTTTTTTGGATTTTACAAGGCGCTGATCAGCATAATCTGAACATAAGAGGGGCTGTCCTGCACGTTTTGGGTGATCTTTTGGGATCGGTCGCCGCCATAATCGCTGCTATTGTTATTTTTCAGACAGGGTGGACACCCATTGATCCTATATTGTCTGTCTTTGTCGCCCTTATTATTCTTCGCAGTGGCTGGACGTTAGTGAAAGATAGCGCGTATATTCTTTTGGAAGCCGCTCCCAAACATATCGACAGACGCGCGATAATTGAAGATTTGCTGGTTCATATTCCGGACATTTTAGCGGTTGAGCACATCCATGCTTGGTCGATTACTCCGGAGAGGCCCATGCTGACACTTGAAGCATTTGTTGGCCCTGAAACCCGGATCGATCCGATTAGACAGGCGATTAAATTGCGGTTGAAAGAGAAGTTTGAGGTCGAGCACGTTACAATTCAAGTGATGCGGAGGTCGGAAAACACACTAATGGAGACTTAATGTACAAGGTTCATACGTTCGTTAAAACGTCTGATAAATTCTTTTTGTTCTGCCGTGGCCGGCGTCTCGCAACTCGCAACCCGATTCATCATTTGAGACAGCTCTACCGCTTCGTCCCGCTCAATGGACGTCTTTAATATATCAACCATAGGAAAGAGGGCTTTTTCCGGCAGGGTACTACTTTGCGTGAGGTTATACATTTGCTGATAGAGTCTGTCTGCTGTGTCAGTATTAAGCTGCATGTAGTTTTCAAGTTGTAATGTAATTGCCGCAATTTCGGCTTCGCTGACTCCACCAAGTGTGTCCAGCTTCGCTGTTGAAATCATCAGGACTGTCGCCGCTTCAACAGGTGTTTCCACGAGACTATATCCAGACTTTCCTTGACGTTTCCGGAAATTATCCTGGCGCGGGCGGTTTTTAAAGCGACGCGCTGCGTCAGCAATATCACGCGACCCCCTAACGGCACGGCTTATCCAGAAGATGGCAATCGCAATCGTCGTCAGTATTCCAATGAGATGCATGGCGCTCTCCTTGTAACGGCAATCCCTTTACCGACAGGCTGTAGCAGGCCCCATATCGACATGGAAGTGGTCATAGTGGGCTCTATTATAATCGGGGCTGAGTGTGACATTGAAACCTTTACAAGCCGCGCTTCGAATATCGCGTAAAAACTCTGCATCTCCGTCATCCGAATTCCATTTACTCTGCACACTAACCAAGTGCCCGTCGGTCAATTCGAAACTCGCAACATCCCAGGCATTACCATAGGCATGTTGGCTCCAGCGGCCTGAATTATTACCGTTCTGACGTCGGCAGGAATAAGTCCCCATATGGTGCATCTTAGCCAAGCCTTCTCCGTATCTATCCTGAGCAAGTCGGTCAATTTCTCGTGTCCAAAGATAGGTGGACACAGAGAGCGGACATTTCATATTAGCTTCCCCCGGCGCGAGAACTATATCGTCTTGGCCATAAACGATCCTGGCCACATCCCATCCGCACACACCTTTGCCGTCGCCTGATGAAGGGCCTGATTTTGGTTCTGCTGGAATAGTTTCGAATCCGTCGGTATCCCGGGCTAAATCCATGCAGACTTCTGGCGGAGAAAGCGCCAAGCGGAGAATTTGCGATTTGGTCGCTTTTCCTAAAGGCCGGGATGTATCTAATTCTTTCCAAGGCAGATGTTCGCCTGGAATATGTTTATCGGCCAGATAGGCGCCGCCAGCAAAAATTGCGGTTGTTGCTATCCAAATTAAAGGTCCTTTCCAACCGCTCATAAGATGTTTTTAAAGTGTGATTTATGACTGTTCAACTAGACAAAACACTTGGGCAATTCGGCGGGAGCGCCTTAATTGGTCAGCTTGTAACCCATAACTTTCTTTATCAAGGGGTTCAGCTTCGCCTGATGGGTCACTGAAAAATGGTAGGAGCGCCCGGGGCGCTACCGTATAAATTCGGCCCCGCCGCGGGTTTTCTGCGGTGACGACTCCTATGATTTCTCCATCTTTATCAAGCACCGGTGCGCCGGATAGTCCGCCGAGAGACCCGTTCAACCCGCTGGTTCGCCCAATCTCCGCCCATGCTAGCACTGATTCATCAGAGCTATACCGACCTCGGACCAACATCCGGCTTCGGGATATCAGATTTCCAACAACTTCCCCCGGGCGTCCTTGCGGAAATCCAATGAAAAAACCAGATTCTCCGACATGTCGCTGAGAATTTACATCATGCGGAAGAGGCGTCCGGGACCATTTCGTAGTGAGCTTCGCCAAATCATGTTTCTGATAGACTTCGGCTTGGGCCGAAATAATCCGGTTGTGCCCCACTTTGAGGGCAACCTCAGTGCAGCTATCCACAACGTGCCGTGCGGTCAGCCAGCTACCCTCATCATCAATGGCAAAGGCTGTACCGGATCCCGAACGAGGAATGTCAATTTGTGTTAGAACCTGCTCGTCGCGCGGACTTTCACTGGGCAGAAGCGGGCCAAGCTCTGGCGGCGGGGGCGGGGCCTCGACATTTTTATTGACCAGTAGGGCCGCAATATAAATGAGAGCCAGAACCACGCCGTAAAACAGCCAATCCGGTATATGCCGGAACATAAGCCCTATCCCGCAATGGCGAAGGCAAGAAGGATTGAGCCGGCAAGCTTGAACGAGGCCAGAACCAGCGCCGGGGCGGATTCATTATTCGTTATGCGTTGCGGCATTCCTTTGAAAATAGCGTCGGTGAGGCGGAAGAGAAATAATTGCAGAAACATACTCGTCGTGCCCCAAATGGCGACATCAAACAGGCTGAAGCGTTTAATAAGGCAGGCAGCAAGGGGAATAGTCAGGCTGAGGATGAGGGAGCTGAAATGAATAGCGGCGGCCATATTGCCCTGCTGGACGAGTTCTAACTCTTTATGCGGTGTGAGTTTTGTATAAATCACCAAACCGATGATAAAAATCGCGGTCACCACCAAGAGATAGAATATTAAATATGGCAGGCCATTGGCAAGACTGTCGAGCGCAGGACGCATACGGATCCCCTTCTTCGTGTTTTCCGCTTGTCGAGCCCCATATCAACCTCAGCACCATGGCTTAAATATGGCTTGGAAGGCAAGCCAAACCTGAAAGAGTGACATGGATTTAATTAAGTCTAGACGTTTTAGGCGGTTTCTGCGGCCTTGCTTTCAGCGCGGATTTGGCTAGCGCGTTTTTTCTCGGATTCCGACTTAAGCTGTCCGCAGGCCGCAAAGATGTCGCGCCCACGCGGCGTTCGTATTGGGCTGGCATAGCCTGCTCGATTGACCATATCGGCAAAAGTTTCAATCGTGTCCCAATCCGAGCACTCATAATCAGACCCCGGCCAAGGATTGAAGGGAATGAGGTTTACTTTTGCGGGAATGCCGCGAAGCAACTTAATCAATTCCTTGGCGTGTTTAGGGCTGTCATTGACGCCCTTAAGCATAACATATTCAAAAGTGATCCGTTTGGAATTAGAGAGACCGGGATAGTCGCGGCACGCTTGCATTAATTCAGCCAGCGGATATTTCTTGTTAATTGGCATAATTTGAGAGCGAAGGTCATCATTCGCGGCATGAAGCGAAATGGCGAGCATGGCGGAGGTTCGTTCCCCCATTGGGCCAATATCCGGGACTACGCCGGACGTCGAAACGGTAATGCGGCGGCGGCCAATGCCCAAACCTTCGGGATCGCAAATAATATCAAGAGAATCACCCACGGCGTTTGTATTATAAAGCGGCTCGCCCATGCCCATAAAGACGATATTGGTCAGGCGGCGGTTTTCCTGCGTTGTCGGCCATTCGCCGAGATCATCGCGCGCAATAATAACCTGAAGAACAATCTCTCGCGGTGTCAGATTACGGACGAGACGCTGCGTTCCCGTATGGCAGAATTTACAGGTCAGTGTGCAGCCGACTTGACTGGACACACAGAGTGCGCCGGTTTTTGACACATCCGGAATAAACACGCTCTCGACTTCAATCCCTGGCGCCATGCGGATAAGATATTTGCGGGTGCCGTCTTTGGAAATCAGGCGCTCGACAATTTCAGGGCGCTCAAGCGTAAAGGCTTCAGCCAATTTCGCGCGCAGAGGCTTGGCGATATTGGTCATTTGATCCCAATCCATCACGCCGTAATTATAAATCCAGTGGAAGATTTGCTTGGTTCGCATCCGGATTTTTTTCGGTTCAATCCCAAATTCCTCCAAATGCGCCGCAATTTCTTTACGGCCCAAACCCACAAGGGACGGGCGCGCAGGCGCAGGGGGCGTCTTTGTCAGGCCCGGTTCGGCGTTCTGGAGTAAAGTTGTGCTCATAAAGGGGCTTTAAACGCTTTCAGGGTGAGGGAAAACCGAAAAGGGCATATACCATCCGAACGCAGCTTAAACTATCCGAACGATGCGCCGCAAAGCGGGAGTAAAGGATGTCCCCATCTCTTAAATTGTCACCTCTTTCAATTTCACCGTACCTAAAATAATCAGAGTGATGTTAAACATAATCAGAATGAAGAGAGCGGGAAGCCCCCCGAGGTTTGAGAGCATCTTCACGCCTTCAATGCCTGATAAGGTGGTCATTATCCAAGCCGCAAACCCGACCACTAATGCCCAGACGAGTTTGAGCGCCAAATCTGTTTTACGGGGCTTGGCTGTTTCATCTGCTGGAGCGGCTCTGTCTGTCGCCTCTCCGTCTTTCGTCGTCAGGTTGGATATCACGTCAAGGCTGGAATCCGCTGCGGTAACATAAGACAAAAATGAAATGGCGACAACAAATACGGCTAAGGCCGTGGCAAAGGGGAGATAATCCAGAACGCCATATAAAATCCGTTCCGGGCCAAGTGTATCTAATATATTTTTTAAAAAACTGGGTGAGCCGAGCTCTATGTTGAGCGCCAACCCGCCAAAAATCGTCATCCAGACAATAGAGAAAAAAGCCGGCAAGACGAGATTGACCAGAATATATTCCCGGACTGTATAACCGCGTGAGATCTTTCCTAAAAACAAGGCGGCAAGTGGCGCCCATGCCATCCAGTTGGCGAAATTAAACACGGTCCAACTTTTTAGCCAAGGCTCATTATCGAAAGGGGCGAGCGTCAGGGAACGGGGCACGAACTCTTTAATATATTGCGTAAAAGATTGCCCGCCGAGACTTAGAATTTCCCAAGTGGGACCGGCAATCAGCGCAAATAACATCAGGAGGAGAAACATTTTCGTATTGATGTCGGATAATACCCGGATGCCTCTATGAAGACCGCTGGCGGAGGAGAGGAAAAACGCACCGACAATCGCCAAGGCGACACAGCCTGTCATGACGGGGCCGCTTACCAAAGAGGTGAGGCGGTCTATGCCGCCCGATATTGTCAGTATTCCTGCTCCCAAACTGGCGGATAATCCGAATAGGAGTGCCAATAAAGCGAGACAATCAATTGCATCTGCCCCTAATTTGGGGGCGGGCCGCCCTGTTAAGGCAGAGATCGGAGCGGATAATGAAAATGGTGTTTTGAGGTTATAATAACAAATCGCAAAGGTCAGGCTCGGCACTGTATAAATGGCATAGGGCGTAAAAGACCAATGCATATAAAGCGACACCATTGAAAATCGCGCGGCCTCCGGTGTGTTCGGTTCAATGGGCAGGCCGCCCGGATTATAAAGGTGATAGATAGGTTCGGCGGTCGCCCAGAATAAAATACCAATCGCAATCGTGGTTGTCAGAGTTATCGCCATCCAGTTCCACCGCGATAATAAGGGCGTCGCGTTTTTTCCGCCAATCTTGACTTTTCCCAGCGGCGAGACCGCCGCCCAGAGGCAGGTCAGAACAAAAGCGAAAGCAGCAAAAGTAAACGCGTTGGAAAATATCTCTAACACCCAGTCATTGAGTCGGGTGGCGACCGCCAGAAATGCGTCCGGACTAATCAGGCTGGTTATGACAAGCAGAACAAACAGGCTCAGCGGCGCCCAGAAGACCGTTCGGCGAATTGACCTATCTCTCATTCCTCATACTCACATTGCGATGCGGGGCAGGGTCCGAAATTGCTGACAGGCCCTAAGGCATAGCTAGGCATTTATTTAGGCCGACGACAAGGGCGGAGTGAAATCCGCTTAGGGCGAGTCACCGGCATGATTTTATCGCCTTCGGAGCGAAACGGACTTAATGTGGAATGTCGTTTAGCTAGGCCTACACCCTTCGCGCCGAGCTATTTGTTCTAAGTTGCGCTGCATCTGTGACAGCCAAAACCCTCTGCCCGAGAACCCACGTTTCAAATCGGTCTCATTGTCAAAATACTGCAATTGGCGATGATAATAATAATTTATGTATTCGAGGGCAGCCAGCACCGCCACGGCGGTTATAAAAAAATGCCGGAAACGGCCTAATTTCCAACATTGGCGAGCGCTTAAAAATTGCTCAAAATCAGACCCTCAGATAAGGTTTATCGCGTCGATAAAACCTCAGCTCTTAATTCGCGCCGAGGCCCTCATGCGGGCTGTCCAGGACGAAAGCCGGGATTTCGATGTCGTAGCTCTCGCCGTCCGGTGATTCGACGCGGTAGGTGCCGAGCATCATGCCGGAGGGCGCTGTTAAAGGCGCGCCGCTTGTGTAGCGGAAGATTTCGCCGGATTTGATGGTGGGTTGTTCCCCGACGACGCCTGCGCCGCGCACTTCCTGGACCTGACCGCGGCTATCTGCGATTTGCCAGAACCGTCCGGTCACTTGCAGGTCTTTCTCGCCTTGATTGTCGATTTCGACGGTATAGGCCCAGATAAAACGGGAGTCGGAGACGGAGGATTGTTCGGCAAGAAATTCAGGTTCGACGCGGACAATGACGTCCTTGGTGCGTTGTTCAAACATGGGAGACGCCACCGTCTCGTCCACTTTAATGCTACTCGAAAAGGCCGAATCTATTCTTGCCATACCCCCCACTCCTCTCATTTTACGCCCGGAACCTTTATCGGTCCGTGACGTCTCTCTCTAACCTGACAATGCGGTCTGTCTTCGTGACTCGCAAGGGATTTACCCACTATCCCCCAAAAATTTACAGTCTTTTCTTGTCAGACGCGAATAGCGTGCTACCTCAAATCCATGCAAAAGGGCATTCTTCCACAACAGGCCATTAAAGGTCTGATAGATGACGGAGTCATCACGCAAACCGCGTCGGCACAGGGGCGCGAAGGGGGCGGGGAGAGTGATTTGCCGCCTCTGGTTCAGCCCGCCAGCCTGGATTTACAGCTCGGCACGACCGCGTATCGGATGCGGGCGAGTTATCTGCCGGGTAATGGCGAAACGATAGAGGATACGCTTGGCGCATTGTGCCTGCATTCCATTGATATGTCCAATGGGGCGGTCTTGGAGACAGGGTGTGTTTACCTAATACCTTTAAAAGAGGCTTTGGCCCTGCCGAAAGATTTAAGCGCCGCGGCCAACCCGAAAAGCTCGACCGGACGGTTGGATGTCTTTACCCGTGTGATTTGCGACGGGGCGACGCGGTTTGACGCCGTGCCGAGCGGCTATCACGGACCGCTCTATGTCGAAGTGGCGCCGCGCACTTTCCCCATCTTAGTGCGGCCGGGCGACCGTTTGGTGCAGCTTCGTTTTCGCTCCGGAGAGCCGCAGGTTCTCAATACAGAAACAGTCAGCATCGATTTGAAAGGCGTGGATGAAAGCGGGATTGTCGGCTGGCGCGCGCGCCGCCATTCAGGGCTTGTTGATCTGCGCGATATTGCCGGCCACAACGCCCGCGATTATTGGGAACCGCTCACCGCGCCGGATGGGCAGCTTGTGCTTGACCCCGAAGAGTTTTACATTCTCGCCAGTCAGGAGGCCGTGTCTATCCCGCAGGATCAGGCTGCCGAAATGGCGCCGATCGCGCCGGAAATTGGGGAATTTCGCGCGCATTATGCCGGCTTTTTCGACCCCGGTTTCGGACTGGATGAAGCAGGCGGGCAGGGTAGCCGGGCCGTGCTGGAGGTACGCGGGCGGGACGTGCCGTTCCTGCTGCGTCATGGCCAATCCGTCGCCAAGCTCGTCTTTGAACCGCTCAGCGAAAAACCCGCCGGCCTTTACGGCGGAGAAGGCTCGCATTATCAATCCCAAGGTTTGCGTTTATCCAAACATTTTGCTCTTTGAAAGCCGTGTTCTAAAGACTCACGCCGAGCAGCTCGCCCCGCCGAGGACGCAGAATTTGGCGCAGTGCGGGTGGTTCAGGGCGACGGGTGCTAGGCTCTCGGCCAGGGTTTTTCCGGTTTCGAATTGATCATCATTCCAGAGCAAAGTGCAAGCGAGGACGCAGGGGAGGGCCTCCCCTTTGCGCTTCACCACCATGCGGGAGCTGGAGCACATCATGGCGTTTGGACTGACATCTAAAAGGCCCCAGCACTCTGTTGTTATTTCCGGCACATCCGCCGTCTCGTCCATTTCCGGGAAAAGAATTAATTGCGAGGGGTTCATCGCGTCCATGTCCCAGCCATATTCAGCAATCAAGTCGCTGTAACCCGCCCGGGCCGTAGCTTCGTCTTCGGAAAACATTGCCCGTCCGGCGATATTGAGCGTGACTCCGCTCTCACTCAACCAGTTCATACCTGCCAGGGCGGCGGCGAAACTCCCCGCGCCGCGCTCGGCGTCATGACCGCTTTCCGAGAAATGATCGAGACTAACGCGCAAAGTCATTTTTTCTGGAAAGCGATTATTTAAGTCAATCACGCCTTTTTGAAGTCGGGGCCGCATGAGTGGTTTCATGGCATTCGTCAGAATGAGAAGGCTATGCCCGCGCTCAAGCGCCATTTCCGAAAGGCGTAATATATCGGGGTTCATATAGGGCTCGCCGCCTGTAAAAGCGATCTCAATCGGCCCCTTCGCTATCTGGTCAACTTCCTCCAGATAGGGGGCCATATCCTTTGGCGTTAAATATACAAAATGATCGGCCGTCGGGCTGCTTAGAATATAGCAATTCTTGCATTCGATATTGCAAAGCGACCCGGTATTAAACCAGAGCGTTTCAAGATTGTGGAACGTCACGCGCGCGCGGGACTCGCCCTTGGCGGTTACATCTGGATTTTTAAATTTCGCGGGGTCTATTAAAGCAGTCATATGTCGGCTCTAACGCGACAATTTTCCGGTGTCACACTGAAAACTCTGTGAAGGTTTTTAGGGGAGGAAAATTCATCAAACCCGCCCTTCATTATTAGGGAACCCCATGCCGCGATGTGAGTTCGATTAGAAAGCATCTATTATCGGAGACTTGTTACATGCGTCATTCCTCTACCTTACTCGCCCTAGCCGCCGTAATGTTACCCACTGTGGCTTTTGCCCAAGCCGGCGCCGGCAGCAGCAAGCCGTCCGCCGAGGAAGATCGCGGCCGACAGGGCGTAGAAGTAGTGGGGCATGTCCTCAAGCCGGTCCCATTGGAATGGAGCGCAGAACGCATGGCGCGGCTCGCTCTGCCGCAAGGTTTTGATATAAATATTTACGCGCGGGATTTGCAGAATGCTCGAATGATGCGCGTGGCCGATGACGGCACGCTTTATATTACCCGCCGTAAGCAAGGGGATGTCTTGATGTTGCAGGACACAACAGGGGATGGGGCGGCAGATATGCGCCGCGTCGTGGCTCAAAAAGATCAGATGCACGGAATAGAGATTGTCGGTGACACGGTCTATTTAATGACCGTGAATGATCTCTACCGCGCCCCGCGTCTCGAAGATGGAACGCTCGGAGAATTAGAAATAATTGCTACAGACTTTCCGGACGGTGGACAACACCCTAATCGGATGGTCGTGATGGGACCGGATGAAAGACTTTATGTTTCCGTTGGTTCGACCTGTAATGCCTGCGGCGAGACGGATGATGAAAGTGCAACGATAGTCTCTTTAAATCCGGACGGCACAGACCGCCGCATTTTCGCGTCAGGCCTAAGAAACACGATTGGGTATGGGTTTGAGCCGACCACGGGCGCCGCCTATGGTTTTGACCACGGGATTGATTGGCTCGGTGATAATGAACAACATGAAGAATTTAACCTTTTGACCGAGGGCAGTCGATATGGCTGGCCTTATGTTTACGCCCTGTCACGTTTTAACCCTCAAGACACGCCGCCCGATGAAAGCTTTTCCGATTATGCCGCTGGAAGTGAAGAGCCGATCGGGCTTCATACGCCGCATTCCGCGCCCATGCAGCTTGCCTTTGACGCCCGAAACGCGCTGCCGGCAGAATATAAAGGTGATGCCTTTATCGCGCTGCGCGGCTCTTGGAACCGTATGCCGCCTTCAGGTTACGAAGTGCTCCGGGTGGATTTCGAAAATGGCCAACCCGTTGGGATGAAACCTTTTGTGACCGGTTTCCTGATGCAGGATGAGCAAAGCCCGACGGGCTGGGGACAGATGGGCCGCCTTGCAGGTCTGGCTCAAGGCCCCGACGGCGCAATGTATCTCTCAGATGACGAAAACGGCATTATTTACCGCATCACCTATCAAGGCGACGGCGCGGCAAAACGCCCCGAGCCGGAATTTACAAACGCAAACGCGCCGGATTTGAATACCGGTCTGGTGCAAAAAGAAGAAGAATAAGCTCTGAAAGAGGGAGAATGGCGCACCTAGCACGATTCGAACGTGCGACCTCTGCCTTCGGAGGGCAGCGCTCTATCCAGCTGAGCTATAGGTGCTTCCAAAATTTGCTTTTGACAGCAAGACCCGTCTTTTAGGGGAAGTCTCGCGGCTGCGCAATGATGGTTTTCATCTGCTTTGGCCTGGAGTAGACCGCAATCATGTTCAGATATTTATTCCTTATCTCTGCGGCTGCGGCGCTCTTTTTTCTAACGGCGTGTGACGGCGGCTCCGGCCCGACTGTTTCCGTTGACGACCGCGTGGCTAACGCCCGCGCGCGAAATGACGGCCCGGCAATCTGGAAAGTCAGCGACCATGACAGCGAGCTTTATCTGTTCGGGACGATTCACCTTTTGCCGGAAGACTTAAATTGGCTGAAGGATGATTTGCGCGATATTCTGCAACAGGCGGGAACAGTATACTTTGAAGTGGATACATCAGAAAAGGCGCGCATAGACGCGACCGTTTTGAGCGCGCAGCTGGGGTTTCGCAAAGACGGGCTGCGTCTGGCTGATGGGCTGGATAATTACCAACTTAAACTTTTGGACGCCGTGGCCAATAATGGAAACATCCCGCTGGCAAGTCTGGACGCCATGAAGCCTTGGCTGGCGAGTGAATATCTGACCTTTACCGCCGCTGAAAATGCGGGCCTTTCGGCAGATTTGTCTGCGGATGAAGCCCTTAAATCCCTCGCCAAACGTCAACAAAAAAATATTATTTATCTGGAAAGCGTCGAGGACCAAATTCGCGCCACAGCGGATTTACCGGTGGGCTTACAGCTCGAAGTGCTGACAGAAACGATGGAAGATTTTAGTGATTTGGGGCGGCAATTAAAGCGCTTGGCACAAGGTTGGTCCGTGGGGCAGACCGATTTTCTGACGCAGCAAATGATCGACCCGCTCAAAGCGGACGCCGGAGAAATGTACCGGTCTGTTTTGGTGGATAGAAATGAGAAATGGGCGAAAACCCTCATCCGTCATTTGGAGGGGAGCGGAATATCTGTCGTGGCGGTCGGTACGGCACATCTGCTGGGCGAAGAAAGCCTCATCGCAGACCTGAAAGAGGCGGGATATGAGGTCGAGCGGTATTACGCCTTTATGGGCGAGAATGTGATCTCGCCCACGGAATTAACAATAGAGCGCCCAAACCGGGAGTAAGGACGCTTTTTCGTCATCTCGCGTCAAACACGGACTGACCAAGTTTGAAACCTAAAAATCAGCGCTGACGCCGGCAAAGACGCCCCGTCCCTCGCTGGCATATCCGAACACTTCTTGGTAATCTTCATCCGACAAATTTGTTCCACGTAAGTAAACGCTGACAATGTCAGACACAGCATAGCGGATATTGGCGCCGATGAGCGTGTAAGAGTCCAGCTCGACCGTTGAGAACGTACCGAAATTGGTGTCGAGCTGAGAACTTGTGTGATCGGCATTTACCGTCAGAGACAACTCGTCTGTCGCAGACCACGTTGCGGTGGCGCTGGCGAGAAATTCCGGACGGCGGATTTCCTCAATACCGTCTTGGTCACTGTCTAGGAAACTGGCAGATCCGCTGAGGTAAAGCGTGTTGGCGATATCCCACTGGGCCGCCAGTTCTATGCCTTCGCGTGTGCTGTCTGTGGCCAGATTTACGGCTGTACTTGTGAAATCAGGATTAAAGAGTGTCGTGATTTCGTCTTCCAGATCCGAATGGAAATAATCGACAGAGAGCGAAAGCCCGCCCAAAGACTGCTCATATCCAACCGAATATCCCAGAGACGTTTCAGGTTTTAAGTCTGGGTTGCCCATAAACCGCCCGACAGGGCTAAATCCGAACAGTTCCACTAAGGTGGGATTTTTAACGCCTGTTCCGACGGAGCCGCGAAGGCGACCTTCCCAGCCAAATTTGTAACCTGCGCCGATGCGCCATGTGGTCGCGTCCGCAAACACATCATTGATATCCTGACGAACAGAGCCGGTCAGAGTGAGCGCTTCGCCCGTATAACTATAATCCGCCACGAGGCCGTAATTGTAAATATCCGGCACGTCCGGATCGCTGGCAAGTTCATATTCTTCGCGTTCGACTTCGGCCAAAAGTGTCAGATCGTGACGATCAGAAAAACGGCGTTTTGCGGCCCAGCTCGCATTTTGGCGCGTGCCTGTTGATAGGGTAGGAAAATCAGATTTTGTATCAGTCTCTGTCTCCACCATATTGGACTGAATAAGGTGATCGAATCCGGCCAAGTCAAACCGGGCATCAATGCGCGCCGTGGTGGTTTTGACGTCCGTTTCGCTGTCCGTGTTATTCAGGAAGCCGTCAAAATCCGTGTCACCGTCAAATTCCGCTTGGCGGAGATTGATAGCGCCGCTCGCGGAAAAGGTAATTCCTGCGATCTGCACTTGGTTAAGTCCGACGGAGAGGCGGCGACTATCTGCGCCGTCTTTTTCGCCGCCCAAGCCGGAGACATCATAGCCTTCAGTAGTAAAGGCGTTTCCGTTAATGGAAAGCGCCGCATTACCGAGAGGAACGACGCCGCTGAACTGACCTTCCAGAGTTTCGCGGCTTCCGGCTTCGACAGAGGCGCTAAAGCTTTCTCGGGCCGCGCCTGAGCGGGTAATGATGTTGATGACTCCGCCGATGGCATCAGAGCCGTAAAGCGCGGATTGCTCGCCGCGCAGAACTTCGATTTTGACTACATCTTCACTGCGAAGTCCGCCAAAATCAAATCCTCCATCTGTTGGGTTATTGACCTCTACGCCGTCGATAATAACGAGAGTATGATTGGCCTCAGAGCCGCGCAAACGCAAATTTGTCAAACTGCCGCCGCCGCCGGATTGGCTGACCGCCAGACCCGGAACGGTGCGGAGCAAGTCGGTGATGAAGGCTTGGTTGCGGTTCCGAATCTCTGTTTCTGTGAGGACGGTGACAGGCGCTGTGAGTTCGTCGCGTGTCGAATATCCAATCCGATCGGCAGTCACGATAATTTCATTTGAATTGAAGTCTGCTGAACTTTCCGTCTCCGGCGTTTCTTCTGCCGCGTAATCATAGTCAGCTTGAGTTTGCGCCCAGCTATTTGCGGCGAAAGCACTCAGCGCCGCACCCAATAATAATTGTTTCATGTCACACTCCATTAAGTCCCGCCTGAAAGGGGCGGGGTGACGGCCAAAATTAATGTCGTCATTGGAGGCAGCCCGATTATTCGGGCTTTTCCGTACGCATGGTCCATCCCGCCCAAGCGTGCTGGCGACGTTGTTGGCAGGTCTTCTGACTTAGGGGTCTGGCGAGGCACTCACGTCTTCCCGGTATCAACCAGTGACATGTGTGAGGCTCTAACCCTTCACAGCTGCGGGAGCAGTCGGACATTTTCAGTCCATTCCCATATTAACGCCGTCACACTTTTCACAAAGCATCGGGCGACCAACGGCGCCTCCTCTAAGGATTTTATCCGAGAGAGCAAGTAAAAAATATGCGATATAAAGATTTCTTTATATACACTTGGAGCGAAGCCTGTTAGACGGCGCCGGAATGCTAACAAGGATCGTGCTATGTCGAATTGGCCCCATATTGAAAAAGCTATAAAAGAGCGGATTATTATGCTCGACGGCGCGATGGGGACGATGTTGCAAAAGCAGAGCCTGGAGGAAGCGGATTTTCGCGGCGAGCGCTTCAAGGACTGGCCGTCGCCTTTGCAGGGTAATAATGATCTTCTTGTTCTGACCAAGCCGGATGCCGTTGCAAAAGTGCATAATGACTTTCTCGCGGCGGGCGCGGATTTGATAGAAACCAACAGCTTTAACGCCACAACGATTTCACAAGCGGATTACGATATGGCGGAAATAGCGCCGGAGATCGCGCGTGCGGCGGCAGAGTTAGCGCGTAAATGCGCCGATGAGTGGACGGAAAAAACGCCTGAGAAACCCCGTTGCGTGCTTGGCTCTGTCGGTCCGATGAACAAGACTTTGTCGATTTCGCCAAAGGTCGAAGACCCGGGCTATCGTGATGTCACTTTTGACGAAGTGAAAACCAGCTATATCGGCCAAATAGAAGCTATGGTGGATATTGTTGATGCCATATTAATTGAGACCGTGTTTGATACGCTTAATTGCAAAGCCGCGATTGCGGCGGCGCGTCATGTTTTTGATGCGGTAGGCTATGAGAAACCTATCATCATTTCCGGGACGATTACTGACCGCTCTGGCCGGACGCTCTCAGGGCAGACAGCCGAGGCGTTCTGGATTTCGATTGCTCACTCCAAACCTTTTGCCGTGGGACTGAATTGCGCTCTCGGCGCAGATGAAATGCGCCCTCACATTGAGGCAATTTCCCGCGTAGCCAATACGCATGTCATTTCTTTCCCGAATGCGGGTCTTCCCAATGCCTTCGGCGAATATGACGAGAGCCCGGCAGATATGGCAGAGCAGATAAAGCCTTGGGTCGAAGAAGGATTTGTCAATATTCTTGGCGGGTGTTGCGGAACAACGCCGGATCATATTGCGGCCATCGCGAAAGCGGCTGAAGGCCTGCCGCCGCGTAAACCGGTGGACCTCGAAACAACCTTGCGTCTGTCAGGGTTAGAGCCTTTTCAAATAGCGGTATAATCATGAGTTCTACAGCAAATTTTGTTAATATCGGCGAACGGACAAATGTATCCGGTTCGGCCCGGTTCAAAAAACTGATTGTCAAAGGCGACTATGACAAAGCGCTTTCTGTCGCCCGTCAGCAGGTCGAAAGCGGCGCGCAGATAATTGACATCAATATGGATGACGGCCTGATTGACGGCGTCGCCGCGATGGAGCGCATTCTTCAACTTGTCGCCGGAGAGCCCGATATTTCCCGCGTGCCGATCATGATCGACAGTTCCAAATGGGAAGTTTTGGAAGCCGGTCTAAAATGCGTTCAGGGAAAGTGCGTCGTTAACTCGATTTCCATGAAAGAGGGCGAGGCTAAATTTCTTGAGCAAGCCAAAAAATGCCGCGACCTCGGCGCCGCCGTGGTGGTCATGGCCTTTGACGAAGAAGGTCAGGCCGAAACCGCCGATCATAAATACGAAATTTGTGAACGCGCCTATAAGCTCCTGACGGAAGATATAAATTTCCCGGCGGAAGATATTATTTTTGACCCGAACATTTTCGCTATCGCGACGGGTATTGAAGAACATAATGATTACGCCGTAGAGTTTTTCGAAGCTTGTAAACGTATCAAAGCGAATCTGCCACATGCGCGGATTTCCGGTGGTCTGTCCAATGTCAGTTTTGCTTTCAGAGGTAATGAGCCGTTGCGCGAGGCCATGCATTCGGTCTTTCTTTATTATGCCATTCCGGCAGGTCTCGACATGGCGATTGTCAATGCGGGCCAGCTGACGATATATGATGATATTCCCGAAGAGCTGCGCGAGCGCGTTGAAGATGTCGTCCTGAACCGCCGCGACGACGCAACCGACCGGCTCTTGGATATTGCCGAGAAATACCGGGGCGACGGCAAAGGCAAAGCCGCCGTAGTCAATGATGAATGGCGTCAGCTAGCCGTCGAGAAACGCCTCGAACACGCGCTTGTACGCGGCATTACGGATTACATTGTCGAAGACACCGAAGAAGCCCGCTTAGCCGCCGAGCGGCCGCTCCACGTTATCGAAGGCCCGCTCATGGACGGGATGAATGTCGTCGGGGATTTGTTTGGCTCCGGTAAAATGTTTTTGCCACAAGTTGTGAAATCCGCCCGCGTTATGAAAGCCTCTGTCGCGCATTTAATGCCTTTTATGGAAGCAGAGAAAGAAGAACTCGGCACAGCCGGATCGTCCAACGGGACGGTCCTGATGGCGACGGTCAAAGGCGATGTACACGATATTGGCAAAAATATTGTCGGCGTTGTTTTGCAGTGTAACGGCTATGATGTTGTCGATCTGGGCGTGATGGTGCCCTGCGATAAAATCCTCACCGCCGCGAAAGAGCACAATGTCGATATGGTCGGACTGTCCGGACTGATTACGCCGTCTTTGGATGAAATGGTCTATGTTGGCAAAGAAATGCAGCGCCTCGGTATGCAGGTACCTTTACTGATTGGCGGGGCGACGACATCTAAAACGCATACGGCAGTCAAAATCGAACCGGCCTATAAAAACGGCCCGACCGTTTATGTTACGGATGCCTCCCGCGCTGTCGGCGTGGTCAGCACGCTTCTGGGCGAAGGCAAAGATAAATACGCCTCCGAAATTAAAGCGGATTACGAACGCGCCCGCGACGCGCACCATCGGGGTCAAAGCGCCAAAGCGCGGCTGACGCTGAAAGAAGCCCGGGATAATATCTGGCAACCTGAAGGCGGTTGGGACAGCTATACCCCTCATAAACCAAGCTTTATCGGCACGAAAACGCTGACGGAATATCCGCTTGAGAAATTACGGGATTATATTGACTGGACACCATTCTTTGCAACGTGGCAGCTTAAAGGCCGCTATCCGGCCATCTTAGAAAATGAAATGTACGGCGAAGCGGCGCGGGATTTGTTTAAAGATGCGCAGGTTATGCTTAATCAAATGATTGAGGAGAACTGGGTTCAAGCGAACGCAGTCTTTGGCTTTTGGCCTGCAAAGCAAATAGGCGACGATGTCGATGTTTATGCCGATGAAGAGATGAGTGACAAGGTAGCGACCTTCCATGGTCTGCGTCAGCAAATCTCCAAGGGTGGCAATAAAAAACCCAATTTCTCGATCTCGGATTTCTGCTCTCCCAATGGCGACTATATTGGCGGGTTTTGCGTCACGGCCGGTCTCGGCGAAGAAACCAGATCCAAAGCTTTCACCGAAGCCGGAGACGATTATAATTCCATCCTGTTTAAGGCGCTGTGTGACCGTTTGGCCGAGGCCTTTGCTGAACATCTCCATGCGAGGGTGCGCCGCGAATTTTGGGGCTATGCGCCTGACGAAACCTTTGAAGGCGAAGACCTCATCGCGGAGCGCTATGCAGGCATTCGCCCGGCCCCCGGATATCCCGCGCAGCCCGACCACACCGAGAAAGCAACTTTGTTCAACTTGCTGGACGCCACAAAAGAAACAGAAGTCATCCTGACACAAAGTTTTGCCATGCACCCGGCCAGTTCTGTTTCAGGGATTTATTTCGGCCACCCCGAAAGCGTCTATTTCGGCGTTGGTAAAATCGAAAAAGATCAGGTCGAAGATTACGCCCGCCGTAAGCAAATGTCGGTTGAAGACACGGAACGCTGGCTTGCGCCGATTTTGAATTATTAAACCGCATTTCTATATGGATAAAGACGGCCCTGTCTGGTTTACCCGGCCCCGTCACAGTTTGGATAACCCCTTCGGCTAATCAATTCCTTACTTTGCAAACTAAAAAACCCGCGCTTTGGACGCGGGTTTTCTTAGGCAATTAAATTTGACTTACTCCACCGCAAGGAAGATGCGGGATCCGCCGCGTTCAACAGAGAGGGCGAAGGGGCCCTCTTTATCTTTTATGCGGGCTTCAAACTCTTTCAAATTCGCTACATCGTTCCGGTTCACGGCGCGGATAACATCCCCGCGGCGCAGTCCGGCGCGGTAAGCGTTGGAGCCTATCTCTACGGAGTCGACAAAGACCCCCTCATCTCCGCCGCGTAGCTCAACATCGCCCGGAATGTTTCGGATAGAAGCGCCGGAGAAAGACTCCATTGAAGGGTTAGCCGGCGTCGCAGCATCTGCGCTCAGAACTTCATCTTCATCCACTTCCGCGACTTTAATCTTGGTCGTGCGGGTTTTACCGTCACGGATATAGGTAATATCCGCTTCAGTTCCCGGAACCAAAAGACCCACCGCGTTACGAATATCGGAACTGTCGCGAATATCATCGCCATTAAAGGCCGTAATAACGTCGCCTTCTTTTAGTCCGGCGCTTTCCGCTGGCGTGTCTTCGGCAACGGAGCTGACAAGCGCGCCGTTCAAGGTCGTCAAGTTAAGGGATTGTCGAAGGCCCGGTGTGATATTTTGAATAACGACACCGATACGGCCGCGGCGTACCTCACCGTTTTCTTCGAGCTGATTAATAACCGCGCTGACGATTTGGGTTGGAACCGCAAAGCCTATCCCGTTATTTCCGCCAGAGCGGGACAAAATCGCCGTATTCAGTCCAATGAGCTCGCCCTTCGAATTAACGAGCGCGCCGCCGGAATTGCCCGGGTTAATCGAGGCGTCGGTTTGAATGTAATCCTGATAATTATCACTGCCGCCTTGTTCGCGGCCCAAAGCACTTACAATACCCGTTGTGACCGTGCTGGACAGGCCGTAAGGATTGCCCACAGCGATAACATAATCGCCGACTTTGACGTCACGGCTTTTTGCGATTTTCAGTTCTTTTAGGTTTTTTGCATCAATTTTGACGAGGGCGAGGTCCGTTTTCGGGTCCGTGCCGACGAGTTCGCCTTGTAACTGTCGTTTATCCTGCAAAGTGATAGTAATACGGTCGGCGTCTTTCACAACGTGATTATTCGTTACGATTAAGCCTTTGCGGGCATTCACGATAACGCCGGATCCAAGACCGCGTCTGGGTTGGCTTCGGGATTGATCCGGCAACTGGCCGCCAAAGAAACGGCGCAAAAATTCTTCTTGCTCGCTCAAATCGGCAGAGACCGGTGAGCTAGAGCCTTCAATGTCTATTGAAACAACGGCTGGGGTAACAACTTCCAAAAGCGGTGCCATCGTCAAAACGCCGCGTGTATTGTCCATGGTCAGAACACCGCTTTGCCCTATCGCCGGGCTGTTGGAATAAACGCCTTGTGAAATAGCTAATGGCGCCGCTATAAGTGCAATTCCGCTTGCGGCAATGAGAAGAGTCTTTTTCATGAATACATCCTTTAAGAGACGGCGCGGAGAAAACCTTAGGTAAACCCGCGACAGTTAATCTAATAGCAATGTAGGACTCGCCTCGGCTATCTCCAAGGATACGCCGCAGAATATGACCGTGTTTTAATTCAATAGGACGTGTTAGGAACCCTTATGAAATATTTTATACCCTGCCTGTTTTTGCTTACAGCTTGCCAATCTGAGGTTGAGCTTTTGCCTCAGACCGAGTTTGCCGCCAATCTCGTTGAACTCTGTGGTCAAACATTTGAAGGACAGGTGGTTAGCGAAGATCCGCAAGACGAAGATTGGCGCGGAG
Source organism: uncultured Hyphomonadaceae bacterium (assembly GCA_913058335.1). GTDB lineage: Bacteria > Pseudomonadota > Alphaproteobacteria > Caulobacterales > Maricaulaceae > Litorimonas. The sequence continues at coordinate 63,932 of CAJXPX010000003.1, read as the reverse complement.
AAGAGCTTACACTCGGCCCCGTCGATTGCACAGATGTAGCGGTCACTATTCCGCTCGCTGTCGGCGAGGATGAAAGCCGGGTCTGGACGATCATGCCGCCCTCCGCCAGTGAAGACTGGATCAAGCTCACACACGCCCATACATTGGAAGACGGATCTCCTGATCCTGTCACCGGATATGGCGGGAAGACCTTGGTTGAAGGAACTGCAATCCGGCAGGAATTTCCTGCGGATGAGTATTCCAAAACCCTTTTTCGGGAAAATGGGTTGGACGACTCGGTTGGCAATATTTGGGCACTTGAGATAATGCCGGATGAAGCCTTGGTCTATGAACTCAACCGTGAACAGCGACATTTCCGCGCGGAGTTCGATCTGTCAGACCCGCAATAACGTATATACAGTGTCCTTTTTGGCGCGTTATACGTTGACTATACTGACGGGCGGATTAGGTTGCGCCCAACTTAGAGAGAGAGTTTTTCATGTCTTCATCTTGGAATGATAAGCGGCCCATGTCGCCGCATTTACAGGTCTGGCGCTGGCACCCCGCTATGTTGTCGTCCATTCTTCACCGGGCAAGCGCGATTATAAGCTATGTAGGTCTGTTTCTGGTGGCGATTGGTCTCCTTTGTCTCGCGACCTCCGGATCTCTACCGCTTGAAGGTCTGATTTTTAGTCCGCTGGGCGCCGTGGGTCTTTTTGTTTTTGTCTTTGCCTTCACATTTATGGCATTGGCGCAGCTTCGACATGCGGTTTGGGATCAGGGCGCGATGTTCAATCCGGAGTTAAATAACACCTTGTCTTATGCCATGATTGCGCTGGCCGTTGTCGTGGCGCTCTTGGTGACGCTTATCGGATCAGGAGTTTTCTCATGAATACCAAGTCCACGGATACGTCAAACATTCAAACGCCTGACGCCCCCGGCTATACAGCGAAACATGCTGGTAAGGGGCATGGCACGACACACCACAAAATACATGGTGTGACGGGCTGGGGCCTTATTATTGGATTGCCTTTTGCCATCTGGTCCGCCGCTGCGGCCATTGGAGGCGGGTCTGAGGGGTTTGTTGCTTGGCTCTCCAGCCCCATTGGCGGGTTGGGCTTCCTTGCCTTTGCCACGGCGGCCATCTGGTATTGTAAATTGGAAATGGACGAGGTGATCCTTGATTACTTTGAAGGTGGTGTCTGCACTTTCGGTTTGATTAAAAATAAAATCGTTGCCGGTCTTGTCTGGCTCGCCATCGCCTATGCTGTCCTCAAACTTGCCTTTTTAGGCTAAGAGTTAAAGAATTAGGAAAGTCGATATGACTGCCAAAAAAACACAATGGATTGATCACACTTATGACGTCGTCGTCGTCGGGGCCGGTGGCTCTGGCCTTCGCGCGACATTAGGGGCGGCGCAAGCCGGGCTGAAAACAGCCTGCGTGACCAAGGTTTTCCCAACACGATCTCATACAGTTGCGGCCCAAGGCGGTATTGCGGCTTCGCTTGGAAATATGGGCGATGATGACTGGCGCTGGCACATGTATGATACAGTTAAAGGCTCCGACTGGCTCGGCGACCAGGATTCCATTGAATATCTTTGCCGTGAAGCGCCCAAGGCGGTTTATGAGCTTGAGCATTGGGGCATGCCGTTTTCGCGTACCGAAGAAGGCAAGATTTATCAGCGTCCCTTTGGCGGTATGATGCAGAATATGGGCAAGGGCCCCGAAGCGCAGCGCACCTGCGCGGCGGCTGACCGGACGGGTCACGCCATGCTTCACACGCTTTACGGTCAGTCCCTCCGTAATGACGCCGAGTTCTTTATCGAATATTTCGCGCTCGACCTGATTATGGAAGATGGCGAATGCCGCGGTATCACAGCTTGGAAATTAGATGACGGGACTTTGCATCGCTTCCGCGCGCAGACGGTTATCCTTGCTACGGGCGGTTATGGCCGCGTCTTCTTCTCTGCCACGTCAGCTCACACCTGTACGGGCGACGGGAATGCGATGGTTCTTCGCGCCGGACTTCCGGTGCAGGATATGGAATTTGTTCAGTTTCACCCCACCGGAATTTACGGGGCAGGGTGCTTGATTACCGAAGGCTCTCGCGGCGAGGGAGGATACCTGACCAATTCGGAGGGCGAGCGCTTTATGGAGCGCTATGCGCCCTCGGCCAAAGATCTGGCATCGCGAGATGTCGTCTCCCGCGCCATGACGATTGAAATTCGCGAAGGTCGCGGCGTCGGGCCGAATAAAGATCATATTTTCCTGCATTTGGATCACTTGGATCCGGCGGTACTGGCCGAGCGTTTGCCTGGTATTTCCGAAACCGCAAAAATCTTTGCGAATGTTGATGTCACTAAAGAACCGATTCCAGTTTTGCCGACCTGCCATTACAATATGGGCGGCATCCAGACGAATTTCCACGGTGAAGTTTTGACGAAAAAAGGCAAAAATCCTGATAGTGTTGTTAAAGGCCTTATGGCCGTCGGCGAAGCGGCTTGCGTCTCTGTACACGGTGCGAACCGTCTTGGCTCTAACAGCTTGATCGACCTTGTGGTCTTTGGACGCGCCGCCGGAATGCGCTGCGGTGAGGTGCTGGAAGCCAATGCTGAGCAGAAACCCCTCGCGGCAGATGCCGGGGATAACGCCATAGCGCGTCTGGAAAAATACAAAAACGCGAATGGAAAAACCTCGACCGCAGATCTGCGGATGCGGATGCAAAAAGCTATGCAGGACCATTGCGCCGTTTTCAGAACGGAAGAGAGCCTGAGCGATGGTGTGAAAAAAGTCGAAACTATCGCAGCCGATATGGCCGATATTTCTGTCACGGACAAAACCATGATCTGGAATACGGATCTAATGGAAGCTCTGGAACTTGATAACCTCATCGGCCAGGCGCGCGTCACTATCGCCTCTGCGGATAACCGTAAAGAAAGCCGCGGCGCGCACGCGCATGAGGACTATCCGGATCGAAATGATGCGAAATGGATGAAACATACTCTGGCGTGGTATGATTACGATCAAAACAAAGTGAAAATCGACTACCGCCCCGTCCATGATTACACCATGACAGACGGTATTGATTATATTGAGCCGAAAAAGCGGGTTTATTAATCAAATAGAAAATTATTGAAAAAGCGGGTCTTGGACCCGCTTTTTTTATGATCCATAAGAGGACGAACCCTGCAAAATAAGTTGGAAAATATGAAAACGATTACCGTTACCCGCGACACGAAAAACCAGTCTGTGGCGATTATAACGCTTAACCGCCCGGAACAGATGAACAGTTTTAATGTTGAAATGTGCGATGAGCTGATTTCTGCTTATGCAGATTTGGATGCTGACAATTCCGTTCGCGTGATTGTTGTGACGGGGGCAGGGCGAGCCTTTTGCGCGGGAGCCGACATTTCCGACGGGTTCGACTCTGTTAGCGGCGTGAATTATCATGAAGGGGTGGCGCGCGATAAGGGCGGCGAACTCGTGCTCGCCATGTTCGAGTGCGATACGCCGATCATTGGCGCCGTTAACGGCGCCGCCGTTGGTATAGGGGCGACCATGCTTTTACCAATGGATCTGCGTATTGCATCCATGAAATCAAAATTCGCGTTTCCTTTTGCGCGGCGGGGCATTGTTTTTGACGGGGCGTCAAGTTGGTTTCTGCCGAGGCTTGTCGGATTTTCGAAAGCCAATGAGTGGGCGCTTAAGGCAACTGTGCTGAAAGCGGAGGATGTGTTAAAGGCCGGGTTAATCAGTGAGCTCAAAGAGCCGGAAGAGGTTTTGCCTTACAGTTTAGACGTGGCCCGGGATATTGCTCAAAATTGCTCTCCTACGTCCACAATCCAGAATAAGCGTCTCTTACGGGAGTCGATGATGAGTTTTGGCGCGCTGGACGCAGCTCCCTTTAAAGCGCATATGAAAGAGAGCGCCTTATTGGAGAAAGCGTTTGCCAGCGAGGATTGCCGGGAAGGCGTCACAGCGTTCTTTGAAAAGCGGGCCCCCGAATTTAAGGATTACCAAAACGAGTAAGGACAAATTATGACCCTCAATCGCCGTCACATTTTACTGGCTCTCCCGGCTTTGGGCCTCACCGCCTGCGAAACAATCGATCCGTCTATCTTTGAGGGCGTTATTAAGTCCGGTGCCTTGTCACAAGGCGAAGCGGCGGCGGGTATTCGGGCGGCGCTAAATAACGGAATTGGCTCCGCCATCAGCACCGTTGGCCGCGACGGCGGATTTTTAAATAATGGCCGCATTCGCATCCCTCTGCCGCAGCGTTTGCAGGACGTTCAAAGCGTACTTCAGCCCATCGGGGCGGGCGGCTTGTTAAATGAACTTCAGGCACAGCTTAATCACGGCGCAGAAAAAGCGGCTCCCGTTGCCAAGGATATTTTTCTGGACGCGGTTTCTGATCTTTCCATTCAGGACGCAATAGGGATTGTCCGCGGACCGGATAATGCGGCGACGCAATATTTACAGGGTAAAACCACGGACCGCCTTACTACTCTCTTTTCACCAATTATGGGTAACGCCTTGCAACAAACCGGTGCGCTTCAATTGGTGGATCAAGTCTCAAGCCAGCTAGAGTCTGTCCCTTTCGCATCGGGTTTGGGCGCGGACGCGAAATCTGATCTGATCCGGCATGGAGTAAATTACGGTTTGGACGGGGTGTTCACATATATTGGCGATGAAGAAAAAGCTATTCGTGAGAACCCGGCGAAACGCACCAGCGAAATCTTACGCCGCGTCTTCGGAGCCTACCCGGCCTAGTCAGGCGAATGCCAGGGCGCAAGGCCGGAAATACGGCACGAATTGTGTCAAGATTATGATTTTTTTAGCCTGTCTGCAAAAACCATTTCACATAAGCTGAAAAATCCTCTTAATAAATCAATAAGATATATGACTTGATTGCGAGAATAATCGTTATGATAGTTTAATCTCAAATTTGAACTCAAAAAGGAAGTTTATGCCGAAAGAGGGATCGGTTTTCACTGAAATATTTGATTTGGATATATCCGAAGATGAAATTTCACAACCGCCTTGCTTTGCCGGCGCAGAGTTTGTCTGTGGCGCTTTGCGGGAGTCGGAAAGTGCCCCTCTGCGAGAAAGAAAGTCTTTGCAAACCGACGTGGCTGATACCTTGAATTGCCGTGTTGAATCTCTTTCCTTTTTATGGGCGCAACCCGTTAAAGGCGCAGAGATACTGGATTGCGAAATTCCGGATTTCCGGGAAGTCAGCCTTAATCCAAGCCTTTTAACGCTGGCTGCGGAATAAGCCCCTTAAACCGTCATTTTTCGGATAGATGCGTCAAAATGAATGGGAAACTTATCAGCTTTTCCCTTCGTTTTTGAAATAATCCTGTTTATAAGACAGGTTCAAAACTTATATATTTCCAAGGTAAACCATGGTTCAGCTGACCCTGCCAAAAAACTCCAAAATTCGTGAAGGCAAAAATTGGCCTGCGAAAGACGGCGCGAAACGTCTCAAGACGTTTAAAATCTATCGTTATGATCCGACAGATGGCGGAAATCCTTATTGGGACACTTATCAGATTGATCTGGATGAATGCGGTCCAATGGTGCTGGATGCGCTGTTCAAAATCAAAAATGAAGTTGATTCAACGCTCGCTTTTCGCCGCTCTTGCCGTGAAGGGGTTTGCGGTTCCTGCGCCATGAATATTGGGGGACGTAATACGCTGGCCTGTACCAAGGGAATTGACGAAGTTGACGGGTCTGACACGATTACAATTGCGCCTTTGCCGCATCTTCCGGTTGTCCGTGACCTGGTGCCCGACCTTTCCAATTTCTATAAGCAATATGCCTCTATTGAGCCTTGGCTTCATACCTCTACGCCATTGCCGACAGAAGAGATTAAACAAACTCCTGAAGACCGGGATAAGCTGGACGGATATTATGAATGTATTCTCTGCGCCTCCTGCTCGACAGCCTGCCCATCCTATTGGTGGAATGGCGACCGCTATCTCGGCCCCGCAGCGCTTTTGCAAGCCTATCGCTGGCTCGCCGATAGCCGCGACGATGCGGACAATCATCGCCTTGACCAGCTCGAAGATCCATTCAAGCTGTATCGCTGTCACACCATTATGAACTGTGCCAATGTTTGTCCGAAAGGCCTGAACCCGGCCAAGGCTATTGCCGAAGTGAAGAAAATGATGGTTGAGCGGGCGTAAGCTCCGGTTCTGCAGGCAAAACAATCCGTCCAGAGGATTGATTGTAAGGATATTAAATCCGACCCCCGACCAACAGTCAAAACTAAATTTAAAAACAATAAAAAGCCCCGCATCAGCAGGGCTTTTTTGGGTCTATCTAGAAAGAGGCTACTTCTTGGCCGCTTCGATTCCTTCTAAAATGAGTTCGCCGGCTTTATCGGCATCTTCCCATCCTAATACCTTCACCCATTTATCCTTCTCAAGATCTTTATAATGGTTAAAGAAATGCGGGATGCGGTCCTGCAGAACCTGCGGTAGATCCTTATAGCTATTTATCTTTTCATAATAAGGGGTCAGCTTTAAGTGCGGAACAGCGACGATTTTTTCGTCTATTCCGGCTTCGTCTTCCATCATCAGAACTCCGACAGGACGGGCGCGGACAACACAACCCGGCATCAGAGCGCGTTGGCCCACAACCAGCACATCTGTCGGATCACCGTCATTCGATAAAGTATGTGGTATAAATCCGTAATTACACGGATATCGCATGGAGGTGTAAAGGAACCGATCAACGAACATGGCGCCGGAGGTCTTGTCCATTTCATATTTGATGGGTTCCCCGCCCAGCGGGACTTCGATGATGACATTGATATCAAAAGGCGGGTTTTCTCCGGCTTTGATTTTCTTCATTTTCATGGGGTCGATTCCTCAATTGATTATGCCCGCGCCTCTTAGCGTGCTTGCGCTAGGTTGCAAGGCTTATGCTGTCGAAAAAACGGCCCAAGCGCCAGACACAATCATAATGACCCCAATGAGGACATTAAATGTGCGGGCCGCCTGCGGTCCTTTCAAAATGCGCCGAATGGCTTGGGCACCTGCGGCATACACAGAAAGACCAAACATTTCTAGAAAGGTAATCGTCACGAGCATTACTAAAAATTGCGGAGCCAAGGTGGTATTGGCTTGAAAAAACTGCGGAAGTAACATGCCGAAATATACGACCGGCATAGGGGAGGTGATCTGCAAGAGGACGCCTTTTCCATAGAGGCGGGAGCGTCGAGGCGCATCATCTGCAGACACATCCAGATTGGGCAAGGGGCCAAACATGGTGGAAAGACCCATATAAAGCAGAACAGCCAGACCAAGGAGTTTAAGCGTTAATGTCGCTGTGGGGTATAATTCGAACAAGACGGCTGTGCCGGAAGCCGCCAGAATAAGCCATAGAACATTTGCGGAAGCGACCCCCATGGCGGGCAAGAGGGCAGGCTTGAAGCCATAGCGAAAAGAAGAGGCGAGCACGAGCATGACGGCCGGTCCGGGCGTTAATCCGCCGACGAAAAACAATGCCACGAGGGCGAACCAGACATCCAAAGCCATTTTACAGGAGCCTCTTTTCCTTCATGGACAAAAAAGGCGCTCTTGGTGAATTTACAGGCAAATGTAAACCTGTTGCGGCTATAAAGACTGTTTCAATGCGAGCGGCTATGATAGCGCATGGTCATGACGGAAGACGAACAGTCCCAAGCAAAATTTGAAGAGCAAAGTGACGCCCCTCTTAGAGGTCTTCTGGACCGCGTAGAGGAAATTTCTGGCGGGCAAACGGTCGATTTGAAAACAGTGATAGAGGCTTTGGGAAATCGGTCTTTCGGCCCGGTTTTGTTGCTTTGCGGATTATTTCTTTTAACGCCTTTAGGTATGTTGCCGGGCGTCCCCATGGCTCTGGGTGTTATCGTCATGCTTTTCTCGGTTCAGCTTTTATTTCGCAAATCACACCCTTGGATGCCGAAATTTCTTCGGCGTGTAAAAGTAAGTGCCAAAAGTCTCGAAAAAACCAGGAAATTTGCGGGGCCGTGGCTTGACCGGATTGATAATGTCGTAAGGCCGAGGTTTGAATGGGCGGCAAGAGGGCCGATGCTGGTCTTTACAGCGTTGGTGGCCATATTATTGGCCGCCACCATGTTACCCCTCGGCGCGGTGCCTTTTGGCGTGGTTGTGCCGGGGTTTATTATCGGCCTTATGGGCCTCGGGATTACGGGTCGGGACGGGTTTTTTATTCTGTCAGGATTAGCGTTGAGCATCGCCGTTCCGTTCCTGATCGTTCAGGTGGCATTTTAATAATCAGGCTTTTTTAGGGAGTTGGACGGGCTGTCCCTCGGTATGTTCAAAGGGTTGATCCGTGACCTTTTCTATCGCTGCCAAAAGATCTTTCGACATGACAGGTTTCGTCAGAAATATATCAACTCCGGCGGCCATGCAGGCGGCGTTATTTTCTGCTGCCGCGTCTGCAGTCAGGGCAATAATAGGAATGTCCGACCAAGGCTGATTTCCACCTCTAATGCGGCGCGTCGTTTCGATTCCGTCCATTCCGGGCATGTGAACATCCATTAAGACGAAGTCAAAATGCTGGGTTTGGAGAACGCTTAAGGCGTTTTCACCACTGTCGACAGGCACATATTCTATACCCGCTGAATTCAACATTACGGCGATGACGTCCTGATTGGAGCGAAGGTCCTCTACGATTAAGGCGCGGCACTGTTTTAAATCCTCAGAGATAGTTTCGTCTTCTTTGAAGGAGGGCTCAAGGAGGAAACTAGGCTGGACCGTGTCTGCCGGTTTGGCAGTGGACGGTTTCTTTTGCAGCGTCTCTATTTGTGATTCGGCGGTGTTTATCTGTCTTTCACCAAGTGCCTTCGCTTTGAAGGTCAATATAAATTCAGAACCACAACCCTCTTTGGAGTTCAGGGTGATGTCGCCGTCCATCATCCGCGCCAGCATTCGAGAAATGGCTAAGCGCAAGCCTGAGCCGCCATGTTTACGTGTCATTGACGCATCAGCCTGAAGGAATGGCGTAAAGAGTTTTGCCTGAACCTCTTCACTGATTCCCTGTCCGGTATCCGCCACAATAGCCTTAATTTCGCTTTGACCGGTCTTCTGATCTGTCTCAGCTGTCACATGAAGATGAATTCGGCCCTCAGTGGTAAACTTCAAAGCGTTGCATAATAAGGTATTTACGCATTTTTCGATACGTGCCGGATCCAATTCAAATTCCCGATCACAGTCAGGCGAAACATAGGATGTGAAAGTTATGCCCTTTTCAGCCGAGCCGCGCTCCATATAATCTAAATTTTTCTCGAGAAGTGCCTTGAGCTGTGTCGGTTCGGGAGCGAGCTCCAATTTACCGGCTTCCAGCCTCGACATGTCAATAATACTCTCAATAAGGGCAAAGAGAATATTGCCTGACGTCAAAATAATATCTCCGCGCTGGCGAACTTCTTCGGTCGGACCGGACGTGGTCAGAACATCGGCAAGACCGATGATGCCGTTTAAGGGGGTGCGAAGTTCATGGCTGACCATACCAAGAAATTCGGTTTTCATGCGGTCGGCGCTCTCGGCTTCACGGGATTTAATTGCAAGAAGCTTCGCCAGCTTATCCCTGTGGCGCGCAAAGAGGAGGGCGCAAATTCCGGTCAAGGCGATCAAGACCATAAAGGCGTAAAGCAGTTTATTGATACGCTGTTGTTGGTCGAGCTTCGTCTGAATAAGGGCGGCTTCGCGCTGCAAAGCCGCTTCCCGCTCCGCCTGCCTCTCACTGGAATTTTCCAATTCTGCGAGCATTTCCATCGTATCACGATTCGTTGCCTTAAGAATCTGTGTGACTTTACGGTCGTATTTTTGATTTAATAAGGAGAGAGCTTTTTTTGTCTTTCCTTCTTGGAGAGCAATAAGCGCATTTGCATATATGACCGATGCGTTGTTTTGATTTATTTTTTCTTCTATCGAGCTCAGAAGATTCTTTGCTTCGATGGTATTCCCAAGCCCTGCATGAGCGGTGGCAAGTTGTATTGAGGCAATTCTTTTGATTGAATTTATATTGGCTTCATCTAATGCCTCTTGGGCGGCTATTTTAGCTTCTTTATAATTCCCAATATCATTATTTATACGAGCTATATGTGTGCTCGAAAGTCCAGGTGTGGTTGACCCAAATTTATCTTCGAGCCGCTTTAAGGTTTTCGCTAACTCCAAACGTGTCTCATATTCCCGCCACTCATTAAGCGAGAACATCAGATTATTAATTAGCTCTATTCCATCTATAGGTTGATTAGCTTCTAATTTAAGATTTATTAGTCGTTGAGTATTGTATAATGCTAGATCTTTATTTGCGGTGACATTTTGCAGAAACGCTAATAATTCGATAGCGAATATACGAGATTCTACTGCTTCAGAAGATAGGTCATTTGGAATAATGTCTAAAGCTTCTTGAGCTACGCGAAGTGCAGAGCCGTTTTTGAAGGAATGTGTGTGTACAATTGATAACAAACGCTTTGCATGAAACTTTACCAACCAATCGTTATTGTTTGATAATTTTTCTAGCAGTTCAGTTAATTGAAAGTAATTTGCTCCAACTTTTTGGAAGTCATAAATCTCAGAAAATCGTTCATAAACATTTATAATTTCAAAGTCGCGTTTGGAGCCTCTTTCATCCGCCAGTTCATGATAATAGTTGACGGCTCTATCAAACCTTTCTTGGTTGCCGCTTGGTAGAGCCTCAAGAATTTGTTTTCGAGCTTGCGCCGAAGTTTCTGGCTTGGTGAGAGCTTCATTACTATTGATTTCAACAAGTGATAACTCTTCAATTTGACGCGCAATAGAAATTGCTGAAACAGATTCAACATCCGCAGCAGTTTGTGCGATGGCGGGAGAAACAAAGCAAAAGATATGAAAAATTGAGGTGAATAAAACCCCAACTTTAAAACTCCTGCGCGTATTTTGGCAAAAAGCCATGTCAAACCTATCAATATTGAAAGTTAGACATAAACAGGAAAGATTAAAATTACGTACCTAAATGAGACAGTAATTTATAATTTGAAGGTTCCACAAAAAAACCCGCCAGATGGCGGGTCACAAATCCACATTTTTTAAATTCTTAGTTTTCGCCGATGCCGCCTGTGAGGATGGGCATGCCACCTGTTACGACTTCGACTTCTTCAAGAGTAAGCTCACGCATTGATTTTCTCTTTCATTAAGTGTTCAGAGCACCACCATTGATGCTCTGTGTTAAGACATCAGAAACTATAGTGTCTGGCAAGTAAAAATTGCTCTGTTTCAAAACAATCTATGGTTAATGATATGTAAATTACGTAAAACACTAGGAAAGGTTGCAAGAAATCACAAAAAGAATGAGAAATTGAGTTGAGATCGCAACTTTCGACCAAAATTTGGACGATTTAGATATTGACAACTATATCCGAGGCTTTGATGAAAGCTGGCCTATGGGCAACGATTACGCGCGTGATTTCAAGATTCTTGATTACGCCGACAATCGCTTTTTCCGTTTCCGTATCCAAATTGGCGGTGCCTTCATCAAGAAATAAAACCTTTGGATCTTGATAGAGCGCACGTGCGAGGAGCAATCTTTGCTTCTGTCCGCCGGACAGAATTGAGCCCATATCTCCGACGACCGAGAGGTAATTCATGGGAAGTTTAGCAATTGTATCGTGAATTTGGGCGGACTGAGCGGCTTTCTGAACGCGGGTCATATCCATTTCGGGGTCGAAAAAGCTGATATTATCGGCAATTGTTCCCGACAGGAGTCGGTCATCCTGCATGACAACTCCAATTTGCGAGCGCCAATTTGACAGGCCGATTTTTGGCAAGGATTGACCGTCTATGCTGAGTGTCCCGCCCTCAGGGGCATATAATCCGAGCATTAGCTTCATAAGCGTTGTCTTCCCGCCGCCGCTTTTCCCGGTGAGAGTGACCATCTGCCCGGCGGGAATATTCAAAGATCGATTTTCCAGCACCCACGGGTCAGAGTCGGCATAGCGAAAAGAGACATCTTTCAATTCAATATGTCCCTTTATATCGGGGGCGCTCTCTATAACGGCGCGTTGGGGCTCGCGCTCTTCAAATATGATGTCGGAGAGCCGATCCAAATGGAGCGAAAGCAGACGAAACTCTATCCCTTTTTGCAAGAGTTGAGACACGGCGTCCGTGAAATACTGTCTATAAGCCAGGAAGGCGACCAGCATACCCAAGGTAAAAGCGCTGCCATCTCCTATCATTAAAACGGCCGCCGCCCAGACGACGATAACTATTTGAAGCCCATTGATAAGGGTTTCTGCAAACTTCTGCAGCACCAGAAATTTGCCATATTCGACATTTGCATTGATGAAATCAGTATAAAGATTACGCCATGCCGCTTCGCGCTCCGCTTCGCGCCCAAAAAGTTTAACAGTCGTATTTGCGCGAATAGATTCGATGACATGCGTGTTCTCGACTGCTTTGGCATAGATAGTTTCTTCCTGCGTACGGCGCAGATGCGGATAAATAATGAGTGTCACCGAAATGAGCAAAAGCGCGCTGACAAGCACAATAGCAAAAAGCAAAGGCGAGTAGAGAAACATGACGGCCAGCATTAAGGCCGCCATTACCCCGTCAATCAAGACGGAAACAACGGATTGCGTCAGGGCTTCTTGAATAGGCTTTGTGCTATTCATCCGGCTAATAATGTCGCCGACATGGCGTTTTTCGAAATAGCGAGTGGGCAGCCGGCTCATATGCCGAAAGACATTTCCAACCATCTGCAAGCTCATCTGATTACCATAGATCAGAATGGCCCAGCCGCGAACGGCCTCGCTGACCGCGCGCAAGATTGCAAGGCCGCCAAAGCCGAGAGCCAAGCCCAAAAGCAGTTGGTAATCCCCGCTTGGCAAGGCGCCGTCGACAACCAGTTGTAGATAGAACGGGCTGACCAGAATGATGAGCTGTAGGACAACCGATAAGCTCAGCGTTTGAAAGATAGCCCGTTTCAACCCGACCAGTCGCGACCAGAGCAAGGATAAATGGGGGCGGAGGCGCTCATCCTGCGCGCTAAACTCCGCTGTGGGAGAGAGCTCCATTGCGACGCCGGTAAAATGTTTCGAGACTTGGCTCAGGGACATAACGCGCTGGCCTATACCGGGGTCAACGATCTTAACCTTGTCGCCTTTGACGGATTTCAACACGACAAAATGATTAAGATCCCAGTGCAAAATGGCCGGTGTCTGCAATTTATGAAGTTGGTCGAGTTCGACCCGAAGCGGCCGCGGCGCCAAATCGAGCGTGGCCGCAATTTTCATCAACCCGCCAAGCGACGTGCCGCTCATAGAGACGAGGTGACGACGCCGCAAAATATTCAAATCAATATCGTGGCCGTGATAGCGGGCAATCATCGCCATACAGGCCAGACCGCATTCTGTCATTTCGGTTTGCAATATAACCGGCAGGGAAGGTCGGGAAAATAAGCTCATCCGCTTTTTGCCCCGCTTAATAACCAGAAGAATAGGCGCATGGGCCCGTCTTCAGTTTGCACTCTTAGAACAAATAAAAGCGTAATAGCTATAATTGTAAAAATAAGAATGAGAGCGGTCAAAATCCAACTGCTCAAAGGGCCGCGCAGAGCCACTTCGCCGTAAAGCGCCCGTGACCGATTTTCTAATGCTTCTTTGCGGAACAAATCAGACATAAGATGGGGTTAAGGAATTTGTCATGATTTGGGAAGAGGCGATTTTAAGGCTCACAATCTAGGGGGAGCACAAAAAATTATCGACTAAATTGCGCACAACTTAAGATAATATACTTTGTTAACCCTGTTAAGATAGGCGGAGAGAAAGAACAACGTCTTATTAAACTTTGCATGTTTCTGTGAGTTATTGAGACAGCCCGAATTAGAAAAGCGTCACGTATATGTATGGAATGATCCACAGAGGATGTCAGCACGCTGTCCTAAAACTATACGGGACAGAAGTGTGGTTAAAATGTCTGAAACACTCCGGACTGAAAGAAGAACACTTCATTAGCGCCGCCTATCATACGGATGAAATTACCCTGAAACTGATTACGGCAATCTCGGAAGAATGTAATCTGTCAATCAAAGATGTCTTGCGGGCCGCGGGCCGCCATTGGATCGAATATACGAAACAAGCGGGATATGAGAGCATTTTGACGCTGACAGGGAAAACATTACCTGATTTTCTCGAGAACTTAGATCGAATGCATGAAAGTTTGAACAGAACTCTGCCGGAGGCGATCTTGCCGAGTTTCCAATTGGTTTCCGTGGAAACTGATAGACTTAAAGTAATCTACCGCTCTGCGCGGGAAGGGTTTGAAGAATTGGTTTTCGGAATAATGGAAGGGGTTATTGAACATTTTGAGGCGCAAATGACTCTTGAGTATGAGATCAAAGCGGACGGGACGTATTTTACCTTGGAACGCGCTGTAACTTTGCCTCTTTCAAATAAGTCTTATCATGACGCGTTGGATATGGTGGGCTGACGTCGTGGGTGTTTTTCTCAATCAAGATAAACTGGACAGGTTATTTCCAGCCCATATTGAAATAGACAAGGCGGGGGCCATCTCCGGCCTTGGGCCCTCCTTAAAGCGTCATATATCGCTCGAGCCTATCGGAAAGCCTTTAAACTCTATCTTTCGCGTAAATTTTCCGCAGAAAATTTCTTCCTCCGGAAAGGGCGGGACGATCCGGGAAATTGTTATGTCAGGCAAGGGGATAGCAGAAGAGATATTTCTGAGAGGAAGCGTTATCAATTCTCAAAACGGCTATCTACTCCTTCTTGGACATGTGCCGTCTGAAGGAAAAAACAACAAAGCCCGCGATTTAATCTTTTCCGATTTTGCGCCGACGGATAGCTCGGTCGATCTCTTATTTGTTTCGCGCTTTCACAAAGTCCTGCTGGAAGAAACGCGCAACATGAGTCAGGAAATCACAAAAAAGAAAGCTTTGGCAGAGGCCGCGAATGTCGCCAAGTCACAATTTTTGGCAAATATGAGTCACGAAATCAGAACCCCCATGAACGGAGTTTTAGGCATGGCGCAAGTCATGAAGAGTTTTGACATGCCGCCGGAACAAAAAGAGATTGTTAATATCATCCTCAAATCCGGAGAGGCTTTGATGGGCATTCTCAATGATGTTCTAGATATTTCTAAAATAGAATCGGGACGACTGACACTTAATCCACAAGATGAAAATGTAATGAAGGTTCTCTCCGAGGCCGTGGATTTGCACCGCGCCTCTGCCGACGCCAAGGGGCTGTCTCTTACATTGGAGGTGGACAGAGCCTGTCCTGAATCAATTCATATTGACGGCCTCCGTTTAGGGCAATGTGTTTCAAATTTAATTTCGAATGCAATAAAGTTTACAGAGACTGGATCAGTCTCCGTTCAAGTGTCATCCGAAAAACAAAGTCGTTCCGACACTCTCAAAATCAAAGTGATAGATACAGGCATTGGGATTGAAAAAGAGGTACAGCCCAAACTCTTTGAGCCTTTTACTCAGGCCGATGGATCGACGACGCGCCGTTATGGCGGCAGCGGGCTCGGACTATCTATTGCGCGGAAATTTGCTCGCATGATGGACGGCGATATTGTGATTGACAGTGAGCCTGGCAAAGGCGCCACTTTTACAATGAGCTTTGACGCTAAAAGGCCCCAAGACATGCAAAAATTATCTTATGTTGCGTGACCTCTGAATGACCTAACCGTCTCCCTCTGACCTATTCTGCCGCCTATCAAAAGTGACAACGCCGTAAATATACCAAGCTAAAACTATTCCCATGACGGCCCAAGAGATAGGATTCAGCCAATCTTCAACTTTCTCATATTGGGATTGCAAGAGGTAGCCCGCATAGGTCAAAAGGCCCGTCCAGATAATAGTCCCCAAGGTAGAATATAAAATAAAAACCGGGACGTTCATATTCGCAATTCCGGCCGGGACAGAGATAAAGCTTCTGACGCCGGGAATGAGACGGCCAATAAACACCGCCGCCTTGCCGTGGCGATCAAACCAATTTTCCGCCCGCTCAATATCGGAGGGCGAGAAGGCGATCCATCGGCCATATCGGGAAGAGAAACGCATTAATCGATCCCGCCCCACAGCTTTGCCGATATAAAACCAGAATACCGCTCCGGCCAATGAACCCGCCGACCCGGCCATAATGAGCCCCCATATAGAAAATGTCCCTTGCGCCGCCAGAAACCCGGCCAGCGGCATAACGAGTTCAGACGGGATAGGGGGAAAGACATTTTCAATCAGCATCAAAAGCGCAAGCCCGAAATAGCCGAGATTTTCTATAATCTGTAAAATCCAATCAAACATAAACATCCCTGTTAAAGCAAATTTTCAGGAGTTATTCGAGACTCTAACAAGTATAATGAGATTTCCAAGATTAGTTGCCCCTAGGGGAAAATTATTTTTCAAGGTCTAAGCAAGATCGGACACGCAAAAAATTATGGAGGCGCTAAATATTCATTTTAAACAAATGGAGAATGTAAAAATGGTAGCGAAACCTGAGATAATAAAATCGATAGAGAAGGCGATAAATTATATTTCAGCCTGTTTAGAGAAAGACAACTTTCCGACCCTTGAAGGCGCGGCAAAAGCATCCGGGCTTTCTAAATATCATTTCCACAGAATTTTCAAGCTCGTGAGCGGAGAAACATTTTCTGACTTGGTGACGCGATTGCGCCTTGCCAAAGGTCTAGGAACTCTAGCTTCAGAAAAAACGAGTATCACACAAGCAGCAATGGCGGCGGGATACGGATCGAGTCAGGCTTTTGCAAAAGCCGTAAAGCGAGAAACTGAAATGACAGCTACTGCCATCAAGACCGAGCCGGATCGTATAGCGGAAGTTTACAAAACATTATCCAGTTCACCTAAAAATACCGGATCGTTGCGTGTTGGAATTTGTTCTCTGGATCCGTTCGCGCTGATTGTGACTGAAACCACGGATAAATATCCAGCCTTAAATGAAGTATATGGTGAGTTATTTGAGATGATAGAGGAACCGCTCAATATACTAGGCGTGTTAGGCATACCTCACCGTGATATTGAAACTTTCGAGGGCAAGGACTTCATTTTTGATTGTGCTCTAGTGGTAAAGAAAATGCCTTCAAACCTGGGGCCCAATATGTCTGCTAGAAAGCTCTCGGAAGGTATTTATCTCACCATTCGACATCAAGGGTTTGACAGGAAATTACCTTCGACATTAGACGTTCTATACAAAACGGCTTTAAAGCAAACAAACTTAGTTGTTTCTGATACCCCCTGCCTGTTTCATTATATTGATGATCCGGAAGAGGTCGAAGAAGCCAACTGCAGAACAGATATCTATTTGAAGGTTGAGGTCTAAACCTCGCCTTCTTTCTCAAGCTCAATCGGCCCCGTCATAATGACGTGGTCATCGCTTTCTCGCCAATCAATGTGCAGGACGCCGCCGTCCACGATGACGGTGACTTTACGGTTTGTGCGTTTTTGGCGGTGGGCGGCGACGACGGCGGCGCAGGCGCCAGTGCCGCAGGCCAGCGTCATACCGACCCCGCGCTCCCAGACTTTTAGCCGGATTTTATCTTTGTTTTCGACCTTGGCGAACCCGACATTGGTTTGTTCCGGGAAGAGAGGGTAAAACTCGACCATAGGCCCTATAAGATGCGGCTTGGCGCGGTCAAAATCTTCGACAAAAAACACGCAATGCGGATTCCCCATGCTGACGGCGCCGGGGTTATGCAAAATCGGATTGTCTATAGGGCCTATTTTAACGTCGATATGATGTGTGTGCATCGGTTCCTTGAGCGGAATTTCCGACCAATCAAGCCGCGGGCGTCCCATATCGACAGCCACTTGATAAGTGTCTTTTAACAGGCAATGCAATAAATCCGCATTGGTCTGAACAACGCAGTTTTGAGTCTCTGCGTCTCGCATGAACAACCAGGCAATGCAGCGCGTGGCATTTCCACAAGCATTAACCTCAAATCCTTTTTGATTGCGGATTTCCATGAAAATATCGGCGTCATCAGATTTCGGCTGGCGGATAATGATGAGCTGATCCGCCCCCTTTTTTCCCATGACTTTGCTGCCGGGCGCGCAGATGTCGATGACTTGTTCATCAGACAGGGCGAAATCAGGCCTTTGACGGGCGTCAAACACCGCAAAGCGGTTCCCTGCGCCGTTCATGATTAAAAACTTCATGCTGCGCATATAGGCGCACTTGCGCCTTGGCGCAATCTGGGCTTTGTTGACGTAACGCCAAATTTCTTGGCAATTCAAAGACAATATGGGGAGATAGTGATGACACTGTCCAAACTTAAAACCGGCCTGCTTTTAGGCTCAGCTTTTCTACTTACAGCGTGTAATGGCGAGGTCTCTACCGAAACCGCAGAGACCTCTAAAGTACAAGCGGAAACAGCTGCCACTGAAGAAGCGGCGACAAAGGATTCAGATTATAACATGGTAACTTACGACACACCCGGCCAGACGGATGAAGATCACCTTTATTTGGAAGAGGTTCTTGGCGAAAAGGCACTGGATCAGGTCAAAACCTGGAATAAGCGTACGCTGGATGAGCTGATGGCGGACCCTCGATTTGAGGAAATGCAATCCGAGGCCTTGGAAATTCTAAACTCCAAAGACAAGATTCCTTATGTGTCTTACCGCGGCGGAGAAGTTCACAATTTCTGGCAAGACGCCGATCATGTGCGCGGCATTTGGCGTAAATCCACACTGGAAAGCTATCTCGGCGAGAACACATCTTGGGAAACGGTTCTGGATTTCGACAAGCTCGCCGCAGATGAAGATAAAAACTGGGTCTATAAGGGCAATAGCTGCCTTGCCCCAGATTATGCGCATTGCATCGTCAACCTGTCAGATGGCGGCAAAGACGCCGTCATCCGGCGTGAGTTTAACGCCGATACCAAAACCTTTGTCGAAGACGGCTTTGTGACCGAGGAATCCAAAGGCGCGGCCTCTTGGCTGGACGCAGACCATCAGGTCATTGGGGTTGATTTCGGCGAAGGCACCATGACCGACTCCGGCTATCCTATGGTGGCCAAGCTTTGGACTCGCGGCACGCCGCTTTCCGAAGCGGTTGAATTAGGCCGCGGCGAGCAAACAGATGTTGGCTATTGGCCGGGCGTGTTCGAGCTGTCCGATGGTCGCCGCGAAATCGTGATTTCCCGCTCTAAAACATTCTACGACTCGGAGGTTTTCTGGGTCCCTATGCAAGACGGAACGCCGCAAACGCCAATCCAATTCCCTATTCCGGCAAAATCCGATCTCGGCAGCGAGTTTAAAGGGCAGGTTCTTTTGTCTTTGAACGAAGATTGGCGCGGATTTAAATCCGGCGATCTGGTCAGCTTTGGTATTGACGACTTTATGGAGGACGGCGAAATTGCCGATGTGCATCTGGTTTATAGCCCGGATGAGAAATCTTCAATGAACGGTTACGGCGTAACTAAATCCAAGGTTCTGATGAGCGTCTCCCGCGATGTGGCCGGCACGGCGTATGCGTTTGATTGGGACGGCGAAGGCTGGAGCAGCTCGCCGCTTGATTTCCCTAAAAACGGGTCTGTGAATATCGGCGCAACCAATGACAAAGAAGATGTCGCCTTTATCAGCACGGAAAGCTTCCTCACCCCGGATACGCTCTGGACTTTTAACACGGAGACTATGGAAAAGGCGCAAGCCAAATCCTTGCCGAGCTGGTTCGACGCCTCAACCATGGTGTCAGAGCAATTCTTCGCCACGTCGAAGGACGGCACGAAAGTTCCGTATTTCGTCGTACGTAATAAAGATATTGAAATGGACGGGACAAATCCGACTCTGCTTTACGGCTATGGCGGTTTCGAGATTTCATTGAACCCAAGCTATAGCGCCACGCGCGGTAAGCTCTGGCTTGAAAATGGCGGCGTCTATGTTCTCTCTAATATTCGCGGCGGGGGTGAGTACGGCCCGAAATGGCATCAGGCCGGTCTCAAAACTGATCGCCAGCGCATTTATGATGACTTCATTGCGGTAGCGGAAGATCTGATTGAAAAAGGCATTACGTCGCCGGAACATCTCGGCGTTGAAGGCGGCTCTAATGGCGGTCTCTTGACGGGCGTTATGTACACGCAGCGTCCGGACCTGATTAATGCCGCCATTGTGGCCGTGCCGCTGCTGGATATGCTGCGCTTTAACAAGCTATTGGCCGGCGCGTCCTGGATGGGCGAATATGGTAATCCGGATGATGAGTCCAAACCGGAAGAGCGCGAATTCCTTCGCAAAATCTCGCCTTATCACAACATTCGTCCCGACGTGGAATATCCGGAAGTATTCTTTGTGACCTCTACCAAAGATGACCGCGTCCATCCCGGCCATGCCCGTAAGGCGGCCAAGCGGATGGAAGATCAGGATCATGACTTCCTCTATTATGAAAATATTGATGGCGGTCACTCTGCGGCGGCGAACCTCAAAGAGACCGCCAAGCGCCTCGCCCTGCAGCATGTTTATCTGATGCAGAAGCTGAGTGATAAGCCGGCAGATGGAGAGATGAGCGAAGAATAGTTTCGCTTAACTGTAAAAAAGAAAAGGGAGCCTCGGCTCCCTTTTTTTGTTTTCCGAAGAAAGTGGAATTAATTATTTCAACGCTTCGGCATGCCAGCGCAGGTGATCTTCCATAAAGGTCGCGACGAAATAATAGCTATGGTCATAGCCCTCTTGCAGGCGGGAGGTGAGCTTTTGCCCCGCCGCTTCGCAGACGCCTTTGAAAATTTCGGGTTTCAGATGCACTTCGCGGAAATCATCATTGAGCCCTGTATCAATCAATATATGCGCGTCTGTGGTATGGCCGGAGCGTACTAATTCCGTGGCGTCATAGGCCGCCCAGCTCGATTTATCCTCGCCCAGATAGGTGGTGAAGGCTTTCTCGCCCCACGGCACGACAGAGGGGCTGGTGATGGGGGAAAAGGCGGAGCAGCTCTTGAAATGATCGGGGTTTTTAAGCGCAAATGTAATCGCGCCATGCCCGCCCATAGAATGACCAAACACGCCTTGTCGGTCCATATCCGCGTCAAAATTCTTGGAAATTAAACGCGTCAGCTCCGAGAGAATATAATCATCCATCTTATAATGTTTGGCCCAAGGCTCTTGCGTCGCGGTCAGATAAAAGCCCGCGCCTTGGCCGAGATCATAAGCGTCATCATTGGCGACCTCGTCTCCGCGCGGCGAGGTGTCAGGCGCAATGATCATCAGGCCGAGTTCCGACGCCAGACGCTGAATACCCGATTTTTCCATCACATTTGACCAGTTACAGGTCAGGCCGGACAGATACCAAAGAACAGGGAAGGGGGCCTCGCGCTCTTTCGTCTTGGGGGGCGTGTAAACTGCAAAGGTCATCGGCGTATCCGTGACTTTGCTTTCGTGTTCATGCACGGACAACGTGCCGCCAAAAGATTTCCATTTGGATTTGGTTGTAAGGGTCATTGAGGTCCTATTTTTCAGTCCAGAAAGCGCAGATTTTATTTCCGACAGGGTCGCGAAGATAAGCGCCGTAATTATCGCCGGGCGCGCCGTCGCGTTTGCCTGGCTTGCCGTCGCAGGTTCCGCCATTGGCGCACCCTGCTGCATGAAACGCCTCGACTTGCTCTTTGGTTTCCGCCTTAAATCCGATAGTGCCGCCATTGCCAAAAGTCGCGCTCTGGCCGTCCCGCGGCGCGCCCACACCAAAGTTCCCGCCATTATGCGAATAAAAGGCGCGGTCACCCATGTGATGACCTTTTATGCCGAGCGCGCCTAAAGCGGCGTCATAGAATTTGATGGATTCCTGCGGGTCATTCGCCCCGACCATGATGTGAGTAAACATAAGCTCTCTCCTTCGTCCTAAAACTCCACAACGCTCCGGATGCTTTTGCCTTCATGCATCAAATCAAATGCCTTGTTGATATCTTCTAGCGGCATTTTGTGGGTGATGAGGCTGTCTATGTCGATGCGGCCATCCATATACATATCGACGATTTTCGGCACATCTGTCCGGCCTCTTGCGCCGCCAAAGGCGGAGCCGCGCCAGACCCGGCCTGTGACCAGTTGGAACGGACGGGTTTGGATTTCCGCGCCTGCGGGGGCAACGCCGATGATGACGCTCTCGCCCCAGCCCTTGTGAACACATTCCAGCGCGTCGCGCATGACATCGACATTGCCGATACATTCAAAAGAATAATCCGCGCCGCCGCCGGTCAGCTCGACCAAATGTCCGACCAGATCGTCATGGTCTTTCGGATTGACGAAATGGGTCATGCCGAATTGTTTGCCGAGCGCTTCGCGGGCCGGGTTAAGGTCAACGCCGACAATCTGGCGCGCGCCTATCATGCGAAGGCCCTGCAAGACATTCAAGCCAATCCCGCCAAGACCAAAGACAACGGCGGTGGAGTTGGGTTCGACATTGGCCGTGAACATCACCGCGCCGATACCGGTGGTCACGCCGCAGCCAATATAACAGATTTTGTCAAACGGCGCGTCCTTGCGAACTTTGGCAAGGCTGATTTCCGGCAAGACGGTGAAGTTAGAAAAGGTAGATGTGCCCATATAGTGAAGGATTTTTTCGCCCTTATATGAAAACCGCGACGTACCATTTGGCATCACGCCTTTACCTTGCGTGCCGCGCACTTTCTGGCAGAGATTGGTTTTCGGGTTCAGGCAATATTCGCATTCGCGGCATTCCGCCGTATAAAGTGGAATCACGTGATCGCCGGGTTTGAGCGAGGTGACGCCTTTGCCGACTTCGCGGACAATGCCCGCGCCTTCATGGCCTAAAACCGCCGGGAAAGCGCCCTCGGGATCGTCGCCTGAGAGCGTGAACGCATCTGTGTGGCACACGCCCGTGGCCATAATTTCTACCAGAACTTCGCCTTCCTGCGGGCCTTCTAGGTCAAGTTCAACAATTTCGAGGGGTTTGCCAGCTTCAAAAGCAACGGCGGCGCGGGTTTTCATAAGAACTCCAGAGGAATTTAAAGTTTCAAATTAACATAGGTTTTAACTATGTTAAATCAGTTTGATTTTGACTTAAAAGATAGTAATCGAAATAACATACGCATGATAGCGTAGAGTTTTGTGGTGAATAAATGAAGGCCGACCTACACCCGATGGAAGATATTCGTCTCGCGGCGCTGTCGGCTGCGAATATCATAGATACGCCGCCCGACCCTAAATTTGATGCGATTACTGATTTAATAAGAGACTTTTGCGACGTGCCCGTTGCCCTCGTCAGCTTGGTCGAAAGCGACCGGCAATGGTTTAAATCGGTCAAAGGCTTGGATATTTGCGAGACGCCAATTGAACAGTCGATTTGTGCGCATGCCATATTGCAAGAAGACCTGTTCATAATTTCTGATACGTGGGAAGATGAACGTACGGTCAACAACCCGCTCTGCCGCATAGACTTTATGGCCGGGAAACCCTTTCGCTTTTATGCGGGTATGCCACTCAACAGCCCGAACGGCCAGCCCTTGGGCTCACTCTGTGTTTTGGATTACAAGCCCCGTGAACTGGACGAAAAACAAAAGAGATTACTTAGGGTGATGGGCGAGCAGGTTGAGACGTTGATCGAGCTGAACCAACACATAACCAATCAAGAAATTCTTCATAATGAAATGGACCACAGAGTAAAAAATTCTCTGCAATCTGTTTTATCTATGATTCGACTCTATAGTTCTCGTGCGGACAAGGATAAGGCCTTAGGCCCGTCGGGTCGTGAAGCGTTCAAAGCCGTCCAAAGGCGGGTTGAATCCATCGCTTTATTGCATGAAGAGCTACATCAGGCGGAAACATCCGGAAACATAAACCTTAAAACCTATCTTGAAAAAATTGTTAAACTTCTTCAAACATCGGCCCCTTCAAATGTGCTATTGAAAGGCTCATTTGAAAAGATGTCCGTCACGTCTCATGAAGCGACTGCGATCGCCGTTATCGTCAGTGAATTTTCTGCCAATTCAATTAAACATGCCTTTCCGGATAATCGGGACGGCATTGTCACTTTTACAGTCGAAACCCCGTCAGAGGGCGGGTTAAGGCTGCTATGCCAAGATAATGGCGTGGGAATAGACGAAGAGATACGCGAAACAGGGGAAAATAAGGTGGACGGCCTCGGACTGAGGTTAATGGAAGCCTCCGCCTCGCAGGTCGAAGGCGTCATGGAACGCGGCCCGATTGAGAGCGGATATCAATTAGAGCTCATTATTCCCCCCGATGTCCCGTCGGATTCTGAATAAGACCTTGGGTTCACCAGCGGCTTTTACAAAAAGAATAAAATTGGGAACCGACCTGCTTTAAACGGGTTTAATCCCTATCACTAATCAAGGGAGTTTCCTGTGAAAAATCTAACTGTTCGTAATATGATGGCCGCTTTGGTTGCTGTTTGTGCTTTGTCTGTCACCGCTTGTAACACTGTCGAAGGTGTCGGCGAAGATACAGAAAGCGTTGGACGCACAATCGATGACGCTGCTAACTAGGCTTTAAAATATAGACTATAAAAACGCTCTCCCCTCTGCGGGAGGGCGTTTTTTTATGCCTAGATTTTTTCTGTAATGCGTATCGCCGTGAGACAACCTTGCCTGATAAAACGGGAGAGAAAGCCGTATCCAGGCGCCTCTTTCGCGCCGCCTTCCACGGCAATGTCGCGGTGGTGCAATTCATCCTCGCGAAATTCGGCGAAAGTTGCAGAGAGTTCGGGCTCGACCTCGGCGATTTCTTCGGACTGGCTACCGTAATGCTGTTCGATCACTGTTTCGACGGCTTCGGTGCAGGCATGGGCCGCTTTTTCGCCCATGAGCGCAGTTACCACACCTAAACCATACCCCGCGACATTCCAGATGGGGGTCATGGCCGTAGGTCTGACGTTTCGTTCAACCAAGAGCTTGTCGAACGCGTCGAGGTGTTTTTGCTCTTCGTTCTGCATTTCCTGCAATTTATCTGCCATCTCTTTGGTTTTTGCATTTGCGCCGAAGACAGCCTTTTGACCTTTATAAATCGCCACAGCCCCGTATTCACCGGCGTGATCCACGCGAAGCATCTCGGCAATTCGGGGGTTGGTTCTGTTAGTTTTTGGCATATTTGAACCCTAGCACAGCCGTCACGACGGCGCCACCGAAGGAGAGCAGGGCGTTCCAGGCGGCCATTGACAGGCCAAGAAAAACCCAGACGGCATCTGAACAGGATGGCGGCATAATTTTACTATCGAGTTTGGAAAAGGGGTCATCGCCGGAAAAATCGGGCAGAGCCGTTCCGCCGCCGGAGCAGGTTTTTGGTCCCTCCCACCATTTAAATTCGACGCCCGCATGGTAAAATCCGAGCCCGGCGCTCCCGATCAGCAATAGAACCAATAAAAGCGTCAGGGCGCGATGAAGCGGGAGCCCCATTCGAGCCATAATCAGCGCCAGCACAGCCACCACCACCACCGCTTTATGAACATGGCGCTGCCAATAACACAGGGTGCAGGGCTGATAGCCAAACCCATATTGAGAAATCCACGCGCCAATCAACAGCCCGCCAGACAGAAGGAGGGCAAAGAGCGGAGCGCGAGAGGCAGGAGAGATCGTCATAAATACGATATAGTCGACAGCATACGTCCTGTCATGTGACAGATTAGCAGGACTTTAGACCAAGGGCCGTTTCGCGAAAAAAAAGGCCTTATTGACTGAAAACTTTTTTAATCATCCTGCTTGGCATCATTTCTGCATAATTCCAGATGGAAATCACCATAGTGCCTGTTTTCGGCGCAATTTGGGACAGATTATTGGGATTTATAGAATGGGTGCATCAATTGCCATCGCTGACAGCCGCTCCGATTGGACGGGCGATAAAGCCCGTGCGTCGGGGACCCACTTCCGCTGGCCTAAGGACATGCGGCGTAATCTCGGCAAAGCGACATTTCAGGCCAGCCATAACGCGCATCATCTTGAACAATTTTCCGACGCAAAACTCGCAGAGCTTCTGGATCTTTATCCTAGAGATAAACTCGGTATTTACCGCTTTCCTAGCCACGACAAAGCCGCGCAAAAGGCCGAACATGGCTGCGCCCCCACCTTATCCGGTGAGGAAATTATGGAGGCCGTTAAAAACGGTCAAATATGGCTGAATCTCCGGGCCGTGAACAAAGAATTGCCAGAATATCAGGCTTTGGCCGAGACAATTTTTGATCAACTTAAACAGGCCTCCGGCACAAGCACTTTTAAAGAAGATGTCGGCGTTCTGATTTCCTCGCCAAACATTCATGTCCATTATCACCTCGACATTCCCTTGGTGTGTCTGGTGCAGATTCGCGGCGAAAAGAAAGTGTCAATTTATCCCGGGCGGGCCCCGTTTGTGGAGCCGGATCAATTATCTGATTTTGCCTTGCGACGTCAGGACGAACAGATGACCTATTCGGATCGTTTTGAATCGGCCGCAAATGTCGTTTCGCTAGAGCCGGGTTTGGCCGTCACCTGGCCCCAGACGGCGCCGCATAGGGTTCAGAACGGAAATTCGTTAAACGTCTCGCTTTCCTGCGAGTTTATGACTGGCGAAGGACTTTTAAAGGCCAATGCGCTTTATACCAATGCGAGTGTCCGCCGGAAAGGCCGCCCGACCAAACCTTTTCCGGATAGCGTAAATTTATCAACTTTAACAAAGGCCGGAACGGCGCGGGTGCTGAAAAAACTATCTCCTTTACCTGAGAAAGCCGTAACGCCGATTACGTTCGAACTTGTAAAGGGTGGGGCGGTTAATCCCCTCGTGCAGACTGGGGCTGTCCAAGGTGCCAGTTTAACCTGCCAGGTGTTGAGGCCCAAAGAATTATCCTACCAAGATCGTCAGGACTGGAAATCGCTTCTACAATCTGATTTCCAATATCAATCGCCACTTTTATCTCCGGATTTTATGGATCTAATTGCGAAATCCAGACGGGATGTGCGGTGTATATTAGTGCGACGCGGAAAAGAATTGGTGGCTGTGCTTCCCGTATTTCAGAGAAATTTTGGTTTGATCCGGCCTGTGGGCGCGCCGTTTTCAGACTATGCGGCCCCGATTCTGTCTAAAGACGCGAATTTGACGATTGAAGAGATTATCGCTCTGTCCGGCTATGCGGCATATCGCTCTAATGCCGTGCTCTTACCGATGTCAGATGAGGGACCGGACGGGTCGGAAACAGCGATGCGGTCTTTTATTATCCATTTGAACGGTCAATCCGCAGAAGAACATCTGGAATCCCATCGCGCCCAACATGCGAAACGCTATAAAAACTTTCGGCGATTGATGAATAAGCTGGAACGTGAATGTGGAGAGATCGAATTTGTTTATGGCCCGGCCAAAGACCTCCCGGTTGAAACGCTTTTGAAATGGAAGAGCCAGCAATTCGTCCGAGAAGGCCTCTTGGATTTAACAACCTCACGCAATAGCGCGTCAATTTTGAACAACATGTCCACATTGGAGGTGACAGACGATAGTAATCTTTCCGGTTTTATGACCTGTTTAAAAGTCAAAGGCGAAATGGTTGTGGGGCATTTTGGCGTGCGGGGTGAGACGAATTTCCATCCATGGATTTCTGCTTATGATCCTGAATTTGAAGATTATAGCCCCGGTCTTTTATTGCTTTACAAAATCGTTGAAGAAATGGGGAATATGGGATTGGAGAGCTATGATCTTTCCTCCGGACATGAATCCTATAAGAAATATTTCTGTAGCGCAGCTCGTTATACATATGAGGTCAATATTACTGCGCCCGGTCTGAGGGGGCGTTTGCACAAGATTGGCTATGAAAGCTGGAACCGCATTGGCGGTAAAAATCCTGATAGTCCGGCAGCCCGAATGCGCCGTAGATTTGACCACATATTTATATGTGAACCGAAAATGACGGCTCGGATGAAGGAAATTATTTTTGCTTTCCTCAAGAGAAGCCGCGTCTCGGGGTAGCTCGCATAAGGGCAGGTCTTATGAGGCAGGCCCCTCTATACAAACTGACTCACAGACTCTTCTGATTAAAGGCCCAACGCTCACACTGATGAGCGTGTTTAAATCTTTCTTTTTCAACACCTACATGGATTTTTCTCCATTTTGTTCTTGCGACTTATTATTAGTTGCGTTAGGCGGCCTCCTGACATTTGTTGCGAGTAAGTCGCAATATTAGATAAAGTTTGAAGGAGAGACGTGTGAGTCTTCAACGCAGATTACTGGGCAGTGTTTTGGCGGCCTTACCTTTGGCATTATTTCAAGCAGTTTCGGTACAGGCCCAAACCGCGCCAGAGCAGGATGATGAAATCGTGGTAACAGGTCGGGTTTCGACGTTCGGCGCAACCAAATCCGATATTCCGATTTTAGAAACAGC
The DNA here is from genome assembly GCA_913058335.1 of uncultured Hyphomonadaceae bacterium. Lineage (GTDB taxonomy): Bacteria > Pseudomonadota > Alphaproteobacteria > Caulobacterales > Maricaulaceae > Litorimonas. The sequence goes on along the minus strand of CAJXPX010000003.1, from coordinate 35,628 downwards.
CCGATCTGTCAGTGTCATCGGTGCGGAAGAGTTTTTGGAGCGCGGCTCTCTGACGTTGGATGATACGCTGAATTATACGGCGGGGGTTGTGGGGGATACGTTCGGCTATTCGACGCGGGGTGATTTTCCGAGAGTGCGGGGGCTGGATGTTCCGGAATATCTTGACAATATTCAGGTTCTTTTCGGATATTACAATAATGCCCGGTCCGACATTTATACCTTGGAACAAGTCGAGATTCTGAAAGGGCCAGCCTCAGTGCTATACGGGCAGGGATCTCCTGGCGGTATTTTAAATACGGTGAGCAAAAAGGCCGGGTCAGAAAATCTGGGGCGCGAAATTGTTCTGGATTACGGCACGCATAACCGGATGCAAGCGAGTACCGATATCGGGATCGACTTGTCCGGCGACGGCGAATGGACGGCGCGTCTGGTTGGTCTTATCCGCGAAAGCGATACACAAATCGACTATGTGAATGACGACGCCATCATTTTTGCGCCCTCTGTGACGTTTGAAAACGAAAACACGGCGATTACGGCGCTCGTCAATTACACAGACCGTTCAAGCGATACGGCCGGTCAATTTCTTCCCCTGTCAGTGACAGGGTGCGCCAGTGATGATGTGACGATTTCTGAACCCAATATTTGCGCCTCTGCCACTGGCCTCGAAGTGGAGCCGTCTCTTTACGTCGGCAGCCCCGGTTTTAATAAATATGACACGGAATCTCTGTCTCTGACTTTATTCGGACAGCAACGCTTGAACGATATTTTTTCCGTTGAAGGGACGCTGCGCTTTCGTGACAATGAAGCGGACTATAATCAAACATGGCTCTCTTTCCTCGGCACGGGCGTTCCCCGGACAACGGCTAACGGAACTGCGCTCGCGCGAACTTGGTATGAATCCGACGCCGGATCCAACCAGTTCGCTGCGGATACGCGTGTGAGGGCCAAATTTGAAACAGGTTTTGCTACCCACGAAGTTTTGGCAGGTATTAATTACCAAGATGTGGAAACGGAGCAGCTGGGCGCCTCTCTTTACGGACGGCCATCGACATTTAACCTTTATAATCCTGTTTATGACGGGTCTGAGATACCGACTGACGCCGAGTTTGACGCGCTCCGATCGCTTACCGAAAGCACCACTGAAACAATCGGGTATTATGTGAATGATCAGATCAGTGTCGGAAACTTTGTCCTTAATGCCGGAGTGCGATTTGATGATCTTGAAACGGGTAACGGAACGTCCACCCAAGACGACAGCGCGACAAGTTTCAGTTTTGGCGGGTTGTATAAAACGTCTTTCGGTCTGAACCCTTATGTAAATTATGCCGAGTCTTTTCAAGCGACAGTCGGCGTAGATACGAATACAGGCGAAAATCTCAAACCCCAAGAAGGCGAGCAAATAGAAATCGGGATAAAATATCACCCCGCCGGGTCTCCGACCTATATCACGGCCGCCTATTTCGATATTGAGCAATCTAACCTTCCCAACCCTCAAGCCCTTCAAAATGCGGCCTCTCAACAGGAAGGCGTCGCAAAAATTACGGGCTTTGAAGTCGAAGCGCGGACCGCGATTGGGGATTTGCAATTGGACGGAAGTTTCAGTTCGCTGGATACGGAAGATCCAAATGGGATACCAATTTCGAGCATTCCGGAAGTTCAAGGATCGGCCTGGGTCACTTGGAAACCCTCTCAAGGGCAGCTTCAAGGCTTTCGTCTCGGAGCGGGGGTTCGTTACGCCGGAGATAATGAGAGCCAAGGCATTTCTTTCCTCGCCTCAAATAATTTTGATCCGTCTGTCGTGAAAATTGAAACGGATGGATACACGGTCTTTGATGGCTTGATTGGATATTCCTTTGATCAAGTCGATCTGACTCTGAATGCCCGGAATCTTTTCGATACGGATTATTACGGGACATGCTTGGCGCGGGGGGACTGCTTCCCCGGCGAGGGCCGTACAGTTGTCGCGCGGGCTGCTTACCGTTTCTAATAAAAACTCTCGGCCTTCGCTCTCTTGGGACGAAACTTTGATACTCAGAGGATATATTTAAATTGAAATGACCGCGATAGACTTAACATTTGCCCTCATCGGGTCAGCGCTTTCCGCATTGGGCCTTTTCGCGCTTTATCAAGCTTGGAAAGGACACCCAAAGAAGCGGATATTAAGCTATGTCGGATGGGCTATGCTTTTTTCGGCTTTGGCTCTCTGGGCGATTTCAGGCGGGAAAGACCGTGGTATCGCCTTGGGCATAATTGTTGTTAGCCTTCAAGCGCTCCTTTTTGTCGCTTATCAAGCTCTGCTCGACAAGGCGCCAAGGAAAAAGCGGAAAGCGCAAAACCCCCGAAGAATATCAGTGGTTGAACCGACAGGCTTCGCGGTTTTGTTTAAACGGGCCGGGAAAGCAGTGTGGGTCAGTGTGGGATGTGGAGCATTATCTTATTTAACGGCTATAGGACTACATGAGGTTTTTTGGCAGTCAGGGATGCACGCCTCTAACTCCCTCGTTCTGGCGCTGTTTATCTTTCCGATTCTTTGGGCGGCGTTGAGCGCTTTTTCCCTGACCTCTTATAAACCGGGATTAAAACTGGGGACCTACGCCGTTTTGGGGGGGAGCAGTGCGGCTATCCTTTGTCTTGGAAACGGAGTCTTGTAATGCTCGAAAAAATCCGCGCCAAAGACTCTTCTAATCCGTCCTCCGCCAAACCTTCGCTTGTCAAACGGGCCCTCTCTGCCCATGCCGTGATGGGGATATCCATCTCCGCCGTGCTCTATATAATTTGCCTGTCCGGAACGATTAGTGTTTTCAAAGAAGACATTCACAAGCTGGAGCAAAACGGAGAGCCGCGTGTCGAATCTCTTTCGCCGCAAAGCGCGCAAAGGGCCGCCGAAACCGGATTTAACGCGGAACCCACTTCTGCCCATCTTTATATTCAATTACCGTCACAGGGACATAGCCGGGCCTTGGTGCAGACCGATAATCAGGAGCATTATGTCGATAGGGAAGGCGAGCTATCAGACTCTATTGCCCATCCCTGGAGCGCGTTTTTGATAGATCTGCATTATTATCTGCATTTGCCGAAATCCTTCGGCATGATTGTTGTTGCGATTTTCGGCGTGTTTTTATTCGCGATGTCGATCTCGGGATTGCTCGCTCACCCCAATATTTTTAAGGACGCGTTTTCCTTTCGCCGCTCGAAATCAGAGCAAATCAAAAAGGTCGATTTACACAACCGGTTGAGCGTCTGGACGGCGCCGTTTCATATCTCAAATTCTCTGACTGGGGCGATGATAGGGCTGGCGGTTCTGTCTATCGCCGCGCTGGCCCCAATGAAATATGGCGGCGACCAACACGCTGTATTTGCTCCGGTTTTTGGCGGCGAGCCCGTTATTGATGAAACGCCTGCGCCTATGGCCAAAATCGACAAAGCCCTGCGTTATATGGCAGAGACCCACCCGGACAAGCCGCCCGTTTATGTCATCCTGCATGATCCGAAAACAGCGGGGCAATACCTTCAAATTATGGCCGAGCACCCCCGCCGCCTCATCTATGCCGAGAAATATAACTTCACCGGAGACGGAGAGTTCATTGACACAGTCGGTTCGGCCGACGGCACGATCGGACAGCAGGTCGCGGATTCGGTTTACAAAGTCCATTTTGGCCAGTTTGGGGGACTGCCCGTCAAATTAGCTTTTGGAATATTCGGTATATGTTTGCTTTATATCATTACCTCCGGCTTGCGGATTTATTTCCTCAAGCGCCGCAATAAAGGGCGCGCCGCCCCTACTTTGGAAGGGGCTTGGAAGGGGCTGATTTGGGGCGCGCCGGCCCTATTGGCGACAAGTTTTGTCGCGTCCCTGCTCTTGCCGCTGTCCACCCCGCTTCTCACCCGCCTGTTCTGGATAGGCGTGGTGCTGGCCGCCATCGCCGGCGCCATTTTAGCGAAACAGAGAGAGGGGAGGGCAGATTAAGGCAGATAATCTTTCCACCGCCTGAAAAAGTCACCCCAGATGCGAAAGGTCTTTGCATTTTTATTCATTTTGATTAACGGCTCTTTCACCACATTTAATTAATGATTTGGCCGTGACACAGCAATTTAACACAGACTCAGCGCCGAACGCTCTCCATATCGGAGCGGAATTACGGGCGCGCCGCCGTGCGCTTGACCTGAGCGTGGAGGATGTGTTTGAGGGCATCCACCTTCAACCCGCCTTTATCCGCGCGATTGAAACGCTGGATGTAAAGACTTTGCCCTCTATCGGATATGTGCTTGGCTATGTCCGCAGCTACGCCAATTTTCTCGGCCTGAACGGCGCAGACGCGGTGGCGCGGTACAAGGCCGACAGCGCCGTCCCGCAAAATCTCGGCATGCGCGACCGCCCGCATTTCGTCCCGAAAAAGCGTATACGCCTGCCGCGCGGTTTTATTCCGGCGCTCGGCGTCATTGGCTTCGCCGTGATGCTGGGTGTCTGGTATGGCGGCAATAACGAAACCGTCGCTTCAGAACCCACCGTCCCGACCGTCTCGACCCTGTCCGGCCAAGTCAGCGAGACCGAGGCCGCCGACCCCAATATGATCACGCTCACCGCCACAGCGCCGAGCTGGATCGAAGTCAAAAGCGCGAGCGGCCGCACCTTGGTCAGCCGCATTTTCGTCACGGGCGAGCGCTACACCGCCCCGAAAAGCTCCGGCTACACGGTTTCTGTGCGCGATTCCGGCGCGGTCAGCCTTTCTGTCGGTGCGCGGGATTACGGCCCGCTCGGCGTGGCGGGAGAGCCTCTGCGCGACGCCCCGCTCTATTCGCCCTCTCTGGCCGGCACCCGCCCGACCAAAGCGGAACTGACCCAATAGAGCCTTTTCGTCTTTATTCTGACACGTGCCCGTGGCACTAAGGCCCCATGAGTTCCCAACCCGCCCCAAATAGTCCAAAAGACATCAATTCCATCCGCCCCTGGCGCAGGATTGAGCGCCGCAAGAGCCGCAAGATCCGCGTCGGCAGCGTCGAGGTCGGCGGCGACGCGCCCATTGCCGTACAGTCCATGACCAATACGCTGACCCATGACGTCGAGGCGACGGTGGGGCAGGTGCTGGCCCTGCAAGAGGCGGGGGCCGATATTGTCCGCGTCTCTGTCCCCGACCCGGATAGCGCGGCGGCGCTCAGATCTATCGTCGATCAGGTCCAAGTCCCCCTCGTGGCGGATATCCATTTCCATTATAAACGCGGCATAGAAGCGGCGGAAAACGGCGCGGCTTGCCTGCGGATCAATCCCGGTAATATTGGCGGGCAGTCGCGGGTGCGCGAAGTCGTCGCCGCCGCGCGCGCCAATGGCTGCTCCATCCGTATCGGGGTGAACGGCGGCAGCCTCGAGCGTGAACTGCTGGAAAAATACGGCGAGCCTTGCCCCGACGCCATGGTCGAGAGCGCGCTGATGCACGCCCGCATGCTCGATGACGAAAATTTCCACGACTATAAAATCTCGGTCAAAGCGTCCGATATCTTTCTGACTGTTGCCGCCTATCACCAACTCGCGGACGCCACAGACGCGCCGCTGCATCTCGGCATTACAGAGGCGGGCGGCACGCGCATCGGCACGGTCAAATCCTCTATCGGCATGGGGAATTTGCTCTGGGCGGGGATAGGCGACACGATACGGGTCAGCCTCTCCGCCGATCCGGTCGAAGAGATCAAGGTCGGCTTCGACATGCTCAAATCGCTCGGGCTACGCACCCGCGGCGTCAACATCATCTCCTGCCCGTCCTGCGCGCGGCAGGGCTTTAACGTCATCGAGACGGTCAAGACGCTAGAAGACAGACTCGCCCATATCAGCGAGCCCATCTCCCTCTCCATCATCGGCTGCGTCGTCAACGGCCCGGGCGAAGCCATGTTCACCGATATCGGCTTCACCGGCGGCAGCGCCGGTTATGGTATGATGTATCATGCGGGGAAGAAAACCGGGAAGACCGATAACGAAGATATGATTGACGATATTGTGCGGTCGGTTGAGGAGCGGGCTGAGGATTTAAGGGGAAGTCGGGAAGCGGCGGAGTGATTTATTATTGTTTATAGAAGTAAGTTATCTATTTTTTCGGATTGTTTATTGTTTCGTTTGATAACTTGTTTCATCAAATCTTTAGTTGCCTCGATGTGGGAAAGAAAAACCTCTGCTGACTTAGCCTGTTTGAAGTTTAATAGTTCGTAAAGTTCCTTATCTTCAGAAAAAGGAATTTCATTTTCATTAATTAGTAATTTAAATAGGCCGTCACCTCTTGCCCGCAATGATACAGAGTTAAAGCGTTTCGGAACTTTATTTTGAGCGTCATTCCTGAACTCATTTGGATAATTTTGCTTTATATAATCAATAATGTTTTTCTCCCTTACAACAGGCAATTTAAAACCCAACACAAACGAATCAGAACTTTTAACGGATATCTTTGCGATAAATCTTAAAAAATGAATTACCTCGGGTTTATCGAAACTAGCGGAATAGAAGAAGCTGGGAGGTCTGGGATTCTCTTCTGAATATTCGGAAGGGTCGCTTAAGAAAAATGTAAAAATCCAACTTCTTTTAATGTTTGATATGCTAGATTTCAGGACATTATATTTAGGAATAAGATAGTGTCTTTCGACATCATCCGAATTAATTTCATAGGCTAAGAAAGTAACGCTATCAAACCCATTTTTTCCAACTTGCAAGTAAAGTTGCTCCTTGTTACTGGTTTTAGTAATATTATTGATAATGCACAGGGCGCAGAAATATTCTTGATAAGACCGGTGGATGAAAACATAGTCTAAACCGTCCTTATGAATTAGACATGTTGCTTCTGTCATCTCCCGACTGATTTCTTTAGCATCAATAGAGATGGATGTGATATCAAGCGTGCGCTTTATGAGAGCGAAGTATTGTTTCTCGTTAAAAGAGAATTTTCCCTCGCAATAACTAATTAGGCAAAAATAAGAAAAAAATCTTTCGAACTCAGAGAATGACAACACCCTTCTTCTAGTCAGTCTCTTCATTGAATCATGCCTATAAAATATTGCCCTAAACGACAGGTCATAGTACTCACTGATTTTCGTGGGTATTTGGTCTGTGGTGGCAAATGTAACTAGCATCATCAGGGCAAGTAACGGGCTGGATAAGAATGGTTTATTCTCCTTAAAGAACTTAGCATCAATTTGTCTTACGAATCCTTCTTTTAATTCATCTGGATATTCAATTTTATCGTACAGTTCCAAAGTCTGCTCAATCTTAAAATCTTGAACTGAGTATGATAAGAACGTGTGCCAACCTGATAACTCTTCAGAGTACCTACTAGACAACAAGACACCACAATCTGGGTAAGCATTACATAATTTGAGTACTTGGTCGGCGACCTTCTCTCTGTACTTAAGTTCCACTTCATCGAAACCATCTAAAATAAATGTAAATTTTCCCTGCTTTGCTAGAGCCTCAAAAAGTTTTGCGTTGTTTGGACATAGCAATTCAATTAGATTGGATTTGAGGCTTTTTCGGCTCTTATTTAATTCTCGTAGTTCTATAAATACCGGGAAGGAGCCCTTGGGGTTTTCGCACAAATCAAAGAAAGTGTTTTTCACAAAGAAGGTTTTTCCAGAACCTCCATGCCCCTTTATAAGTAGGTTTTCGCCTCCTCTAAGCTTCTCAACTAAATCTAATTCTTCGATATTTTTTTGCTGGGAATCCAGGAACTTTTGTTCTACATAAAGGTCCTTCAAAAAGTATCTTTGTTCTTGGTTCACAATGGTTTTAACGTAACTCAATGTTGACAAAGAGGTTTTATAATAATTTTCGAAGTCTGCATTAATTTTTTGGAGTTTAAACTTCAGTTTTTTTGACAGATCCTTAAAAACAACACTTCCCGTTTGTGCTATTATTTTAGCTAGGGCAGCAACAACAAGTGGGCTTTCTATCACCATTTCCTCCGACTAATTTATTACTACTCTAGATGCATATTATTATAGTTTGCAATATTTTTCTTAAATGGCAGAAAGGTTGGTAAGCTGTATTTTCAATTTCTCTTGATTTGTCGCCTTGGGCGAGTTGGGAACAACAAAAAGTTTAATCTAGGGTGAAGTTTCTCTAGTATTGATTTAAAAGTATTATCCGAATGGTGGTGGTTTAATTAATTCCCCTTACCGCTTTAAGAACTCACCCCCCCCCTAAACCCGCTCACCCCGCCGGAGGGCGGGGTCCAGTTTGTACGCGAGTGCAGCTCGGCGTAGATCGGCAAATAGAGCGCCTTTCGGAAGCGGCCATGTCGGGCAGGCCATAATGTCTAGCCAGTCAGGATTATACCTTTCGATCAGTCTGAGCTTCCACACTCTGTTCCATTCTTTAATTTGGCGCTCGCGTTTAAAGGCGGAATCGCGGCTCTCATGTTCTTCGTACCAGACAAGATATTTGCAATTATATTTTTTTGAAAACCCGGGGAACTGACCTGTTCTGTGTTGATGGGCGCGTATTTCTATGTCGTCGGTGTGGCCTGTGTAGAGTGTTCCGTTTCTGGCGCTGGCGGTGATATATGTGAAGAACATATAGCGAACATAAATAGTTTTCGTCTTTTAGGCAAGTGCGGGATTTCTGGATCCCGCCTTTGACGCGAAGCTAATCCTTTAGGGCGGCGGGATGAGCGGGAGGAGAGTGGGGCGGGATGAGCGGAGAGGTTAAATAAAATCATCCGCGTTTACCCTTTTAAAAACCCAACCCTCCCAACCCCTTACCTATAAAATCAACAAAATGATCCTCACTTTGCGAAACGGGGGTATATTCAAACTCGTTCTCTTGAACACGGACAGGAACGCGTCAGGTTTTGGTTCAGGGGACAGCGAGGTTGAGCGACCCTCTTTGACAAGGGGGTGTGTGCCGGGCCTGATGGAATGTGTTTGCCTGCCGTACCGTGCAGTGTCGGGCTGAGATAAACCCGGTGAGTGCGACTGTCGGAAAAATAAGAGGCCGTTCCATTAGAAAATCGCTGCCGTGGGGTTTGCCGCCTTACGAAACAAAAAACATATACGGTAACCGGTAAGGTTGCCGACCCCACGGGCTGTCCACTTTTTTGTGGCAGGTTGCCGCCCACCAACCCAACCTGCGTTGGGGGGGCGCTTCAAAGCCAACGCCGCGCACTGGATTGCCGGTCAGCGCGGGCGCTTGCGAATTTGACAATTTTTCCTGTCATTCCGGGTACGCAGAGCGCCCGCAACTGCGGCCTGTCGGCCTTGTGCGGCATGACAGGGCAATAGGAAAGGACCTCCCCATCCCCCGCAAAAATAAAAACCTCCGCCACCGTCTTTTCCTCGCCCGTCAATCCGCAAAGCTCGGCGCGGCGGGCCATAAGGCGCGCGCCGATCTGGCTCAATCCCGCCAGAGGGTCAGCCTGCGGTCCAAGGCGGGGCGAAAGGCTATGCTCGCCCGGATAAAAAGGCGGCAGACGCAATGTCAGGTATCAGCGTCGCAAGACGGCCTCGGCCCCGAAGAGCGGATGAGGCGACTAAACCTGCGCGAAAGCCTGAGCGTGCGGGTCAGCTCTTTCCTCCTGTTTTTGAAAAACGACCCGCCCGACCCGGAAAAAGAACCCGCCCAGACAGCGCAATGGAACAATTATATAGAGGGGCTGAACCTCGGCGCGGGGGACATTGCGAAATATCGCGAGGCCCCGCCCGAGAAAGAGGCGCTGGTGGAGCGGTTATTTGCGGCGGGGGTAGCTAATTCCGTCATTCCTCAACTCGATTGAGGAATCTATACGGCGCCCTTTTGTCAATCATAGGATTTTCCAGTGAAGAGGAGGACTACCAAACCCGACCATAACCCTGTATTCCCCCCTCGTGGAACGCCTGCTCTCATATCCCCTGCTGGGCCTGCTTTGGATTTATAAAAATCTGATCTCGCCTTTTCTCTTTGCTCTGGGCGTGCGGTGTCGGCATTATCCGTCTTGCTCGACCTATTCGACCGAGGCGATAAAGCGGCACGGGCCTTGGCCGGGGGGGTGGATGACGCTGGCGCGGCTGCTGCGATGTCGCCCCGGCGGCACAAGCGGGGTTGATAATGTGCCGGAACATATTACGAAGGCGCCTTTATGGGCGCCTTGGCGATATGGTCGCTGGCGCAGCGTTAATGACGAGTAATGACATGGTCACTTTGACATTCCCTGATGGAGCCACCCGCGATTATGACAGCGGCGTCACGGCCATGGAGGTCGCAAAAGGCATCTCCAAGGGTCTTGCGAAAAAGGTTATGGCGGCCAAGCTCGACGGGAAGCTGGTGGACGCGGCTCTGCCGATTGAAGGCGACGCCAAGATAGAGCTGGTGATGGCCGAAGACCCGGAAGGGTTGGAGCTGATCCGTCACGATGCGGCGCATGTCCTCGCCGAAGCGGTGCAGGAGCTGTTCCCCGGTACGCAGGTCACCATCGGGCCGAATATCGAGAACGGGTTCTATTATGACTTCCACCGCGACGAGCCGTTTTCCGAAGACGACTTCGCCGCGATTGAAAAAAAGATGGCCTTCATCATCAACCGCAATGACAAGTTTGTGCGCGAGGTCTGGGACCGACAGGAGGCGATCAAGCTGTTCCGCGGCATGGGCGAGGAATTTAAAGCCGAGATGATCGAGGACCTGCCCGATGGTGAGACTATTACCGTTTATAAACAGGGCAAATGGTTCGACCTCTGCCGCGGCCCGCATCTGCCGAGCACCGGCAAGATTGGTAAGGCGTTCAAGCTGATGAAAGTGGCCGGAGCCTATTGGCGGGGCGATGCAAAAAACCCGCAGCTTCAGCGCATTTACGGCACCGCCTGGCGCACACAGGAAGAGCTCGACGCGCATTTGCATCAGCTTGAGGAAGCGGAAAAACGCGACCACCGCCGTTTGGGCAAACAGCTTAGCCTCTTCCATTTTCAGGAAGAAGCGCAAGGACAGGCGTTCTGGCATCCTGATGGGTGGACGCTCTACACAACGCTGCAAAGCTATATGTCCCGCCGCCAGAAGGAATATGGCTACCGCGAAATTAAAACGCCGCAGCTCATGGACCGCAAATTCTGGGAAGCTTCCGGACATTGGGAGAAATATCGCGAAAATATGTTCATCGCGGAAATCGAGGAAGAGGACAAAGTCCTCGCGCTAAAACCGATGAACTGCCCGTGTCATATTCAGGTCTTTAATCAAGGCCAGAAATCCTATCGCGACTTGCCTGTGCGCTACGCCGAATTTGGCTCTTGCCATCGTTACGAACCGAGCGGGGCTTTGCATGGCCTGATGCGCGTTCGCGGCTTTGTGCAGGATGATGGGCATATTTTCTGCACGATGGAGCAGGTCACAGACGAGGTGAAAGGCTTTACCGAGCTTTTAAAATCCGTCTATGCCGATTTAGGCTTTGACGATGTTAAAGTGAAATTCTCCACCCGTCCTGACGTCAGAGTGGGATCGGATGAATATTGGGACCGGTCAGAAGCCGCCTTGAAAGAGGCCGCAGATGCCTCGGGTCTGGAAGTGGAATTGAATGAAGGGGACGGCGCGTTTTACGGCCCGAAACTGGACTTTGTTTTGCGCGACGCGATTGGCCGCGAATGGCAGGCGGGTACAATACAGCTTGATCCGAATATGCCGGAGCGCCTTAACGCCTCCTATGTTGGCGATGATGATAATAAACATGCGCCCGTCATGCTCCACCGCGCCGTGCTTGGCTCGTTTGAGCGGTTCTTGGGGATTCTGATTGAAAACTATGCCGGACGTTTTCCGCTCTGGCTCGCCCCAGTTCAAGTCGTCATTGCGACCATCACTTCCGACGCCAATGACTACGCCGAAGAGACAGCGGAAAAGCTGAAAGCCGCCGGACTTCGAGTCGAAACAGATTTGCGGAACGAGAAGATAAATTACAAAATTCGCGAACTCTCCGCCGATCGTAAAATTCCAGTCATTGCTGTGGTCGGTATGAAGGAGGCAGAAGAGGGTAAACTCGCTCTGCGCCGCCTTGGCAGCCGCGAGCAGACGATTCTGACAGTGGAGGAGGCTATCGAGTCTCTGACAGAAGAGGCTCTCGCCCCCGACTTAAGACGGAAAAGCTGATATGTCAGAGGCGGGGACGGCCGAGACACATGACCCTATCCGGCGCCCGCCGAAAGTCGTGCTCGGGGTTTCTCTCTTTGTTCTGGCGCTCCTGCCGATTTTCACCATGGCTGGCGGAGGTGGTATTGCCCTGATAATGGGTATCTTGTCCGTTCTAGCCTTGGCCGGACTGGCCGCGCATAAAGCATGGAAAACCCCAATGCCGGCTTGGCTGATTTTTCTGGCGGCATTTTTGTTCTGGGCATGGATAAGCCAGTTTTGGAGCAATTATGAAAAAGTATCAGGTTGGTCCAACGCAGAAAAGATTCTTCTTTCCGGATTGATATTTCCTACGGTCATCTGGCTCTGGGCCCAGATGCGAGATCATCCCTTGGGCCCTATTTTACGCAAAGGGTTTATTATCGCCTGCCTGACGGGGATCACCTTGGTTTTCGTAGATACGTTTTCGAACTTTGCGATCAGTTTCCTCGCCGATCCGGTTGCGCAAGGCGAGACATTTGCTCGCCGTCATGCAGATGCTACGCGAAATATCGGGCGCGGTATTCTTTTTTATACGGCAATGGTTTTCCCCTTATCCGCTCTGATTTGGTCCCATAAATACGGGAAGGCTCTGACGCTTTTTCTCTTGGTTATGCTCACCGCATGTGGCTGGAAATTAGGCGTATATGTCGCCATGATTACGCCTTGGGCGGGGCTCGTGATAGGATTGATTGCCAGACAAAAACCGGTCTTTATGGTAAAAACATTAGTGGTTTTAGCGGCTATAGCCATTCTGGCGGCGCCGCTTTTTTCAAGTATTATAACATTGATAGACGATAAAATCCTCATGGGCCTTCCGGATTCTTGGGAACATCGCCTCTATATGTGGGATTATATATTTCGGCGTATTTCGGAGCAGCCTTTGACGGGTTTCGGATTTGATAATGCCAGAACTTATAGCGACCTTATCACATTGAGTAGCGGAGACACTGTGACGCTCCTTTCCCATCACGCCCATAATGCCGGCCTGCAAATTTGGCTGGAAACCGGGCTGATTGGGGCCGGACTGGCAGGGCTAACGATTTTGACTTGTTTGGGACCCGCAAAACGGTTTGTCCGCATTCATCCTAACCGGGCTTTCGGACTATGCGGGTTTCTGACAGCTGTAATTTTATTGTCTTCAATGTCTTTCGGAGTTTGGCAGTTCTGGTGGTGGGGAACCCTGTTTTTGGGCCTTGCCGGGCTAAACCTTGTGCAAATATTGACGCCCAAGTCTTTGGAAGAGCCTGTTACGAACTAGGCGGACAATCATTAAAGTGTGTAGTTGCATTACACCTAAAATACGCTATTGGACGATGCGGGGCGTACGAGGTAGAAGCAAATGGTTGTTAAAACCAATATAATAGACTTGCCGGAAACGGCAAAAAAACTTCCAATCAGTGTTATTATGGTCAGTTACATGACGGGCCCCGCTCTTTTAGAAGCGGTCTCGGCTGTTATGGAAGATCGAGATATAGATGAGCTGATTATCGTAGATAATGGAAATGCCGAAGGCGCGCGGACACGGCTCAGTGAAGTTGCCATGAAGCATAATCGAATTCGATTGTTACAAGGCCATGGAAATATTGGTTTTGCCCGGGGGTGTAATTACGGCGCCCGTTTGGCGACAGGACATTTTCTATTATTTTTAAATCCTGACGCTGTGATAGCGCGCGGCGCGGCGCGGCGCATGGCCGATTGTGGCCAAACGCTTTCTGCGCCTTGGATCACCGGGGGGTTTTTACGGGATGAAAATGGCCGAGAGCAGCGGGGCGCAAGACGCGGATCCTTAACGCCGTGGTCGGCCTTTGTCAGTTTCACACCTCTACACGCAATCCCCGGGTTTCAATCTATTCACCGCGAAGATGAGCCTGTACCCACACAACCTGCGCCCGTGGAAACCACAAGCGGGGCTTGCCTAATGACTAACCGGGCTTCTTTTGACCAGTTAGGCGGATTTGATTCCGGTTACTTTTTGCATGTTGAAGATATCGATATTTGTGCCCGAGCCCGCGAAGCAGGGGGGGATGTATATATCGTCCCGGATGCCCGTATCATGCATTACGGATCGACCAGCGCCGTACCGCGTGCCCGGATAGAGTTTGAAAAACTAAAAGGGTTTTTGCGTTTCTTCTGGAACTATAAACCAGGGTTTTTGTCAAAATTTCTAACCGTTTTGGCGGCCCCGCTTATGGGCTTAGCGATTATGGGAAGGGCGTATTATATTACCTTGAGAGTGGGGCTTTTAGGACGCTAAGTTGAGTGGCATTTTCGCTTTCTAACTTTCAGTACAAGCTACAACCTCGAAAATTCCTAAGTTCACGGCATCTCCGCGGGAATAATTATATCCTCTAACCGTATCGCGCTCATTTAAACAGCTTTGTTGTTTTTCTGCGGCCCGTTGAAAGGCGTCAAATCGCGCCCCGTCGCTCTCCAGATCATCTACAATAAAAATATGTCCGATGGTCCAGCTTTCAGGGTTTTCCAGATCAACTTGGTCTCCCAGTCGCACCTCTTTTCCGAATTGGTAGACAAAGCTCGGTTCGGTAAAGTTGATGGATTGAACGAGGGGTCCGCCCTGCCGGGGTAGGAGCAGATCATTTACTTCGAAAGAGTCGGCCAGCCTGTCCGCAAGTTGCAGCCGGTCCAAATTTGGCAGAACAAACCCATAGGCAGTGATATTGGTAATGAGAGCCGCCGCAAGAATATACCTGAAACTTAGCTTTATTTTATTTTTCCAAAAACACCCGGCGCCAAAGAGCACTAAAGTCAATATACCGGCAATCACTCCAAAATAAAGTGTATCGGCGCCTCGGCTACTATAGAAAGTCAGGGCGTAAGAGAGACCGAGTAGGAGAAGGAAGCTTATTATAAAAAAGATAAACGCGCCTAGGTATCTGGTTTTTTTGTAGCCATTGATTTTTAAGAGGGTCGTACCAGCCCATCCGATTAACACACACAATGCTGGGAATAATGGCAGGATATAATGCGGAAGTTTTGTCGGCATCAGCTCTATCAATATCCAAAAAGGGATTATCCAGGCAACACAAAGACGGAGAGCTTTTGAAATGGGAGTATCGCTTTTTATGTTTCTCCGTAAATTCTGAACGGTCATGGCAATCGCCGGAAATAGTAAAAGTGATCCGGGCCAGAGAGTTAGACTCAGAAGAGCCAAATGATATCCAGGCGGGCCCGGATGACTTTCCTGCGCCCTGACAAGTTTTCCGCCAAAATCATTTCCGAGGCTTTCAACAAAAAATGCGCCTTGAGTTTCAATCCCGATTGCTATTGCCCAAGGTATAAAAAGGAGCAGGCAAAGCGAAATCGCCGGAATATTGAGAAGGACTTTCAAGCCATATCCTCTCCTTTCCCATATCAACAGAGTCGCGACGGTCATAGCGACGAGGCTGGGAACGACAGGGCCTTTAATAAGAATTGAAACCCCTAAAGCCGCCCAAAACACCCAAACGGCAGGACGGGCCGTCCAGAGAGAGAGCGACCCACCGTCGGTGCGAATCGTGGCTAAAGAAGCAAAACATAGAGCGGACAAACCACATAATACCGCATCTGTTTTGGCAATATGCGCTTCAAAGACCAGCAGAAAAGAGAGGGCGAGCGCGGCCCCGCCGATAAAGGCCGCTTCCCTTCCAACAAGTTTTGCTCCACCCCAATAGGTAGCCAAAATGGCGAGCAACGCGCCTAAAACAGAAGGCAGGCGTTGCACCCAAATTTGACGCTTCTCAGGAGAGGAGAGGGCTTTAAGTGCCGCTACTTGTAGCCAATAAATCCCGGCGGGCTTTTTATTGCGAGCTTCGTCCTGAAACCGGATATTCAAAAGATCCCCACTCTCCGCCATTTGTATGCTGGCTTGAGCGTAGCGCGCTTCATCTCGGTCGATTACTTGAAGAGAGGCTAATCCCGGCAGAGCCACCGCCAAGAAAAGCAAGGTAAGACTCAGAATATGAAACCGCATCTTCAGATTAAAAATTTTAGATTTCGGCGATGACATATGAAGGCTTTAGCTAAGCCTAGGCGTCCTGTCCCGTAAAAATCAGGTCCCTTCGACAGCAATTTCAGTCGAGCCGCAAAACAGCCATTGCGAATTGAATATATCGGGTCGTCATGCCATGACGCTTTTATGTCGATCGCGCAAAAATCACTGGATAGAGATGCCGGGTTGGAACTGTCCGTGGTGGTGCCGGTTTACAACGAATACGAAAATGTGTCCCAGTTGATTGATGAAATCGCCCAAGCCCTTTTTGCCACATCGTACGAAATGATTTTCGTAGATGATTGTAGCACGGATCAGACGGTTGACGTCTTGAGAGACCTTAAATCAAAATATCCGACGTTGCGTGTTCTCTCTCATAATGCGAATGCCGGGCAGTCCCGATCTGTCAGAACAGGTGTTTTGGCTGCTAAAGGCAATTTAATTGCTACTCTGGACGGCGATGGACAAAATAATCCGGCAGATATTCCTAAATTGTGGGGCCAAATAAATCGCGCGGATGCCCCGGACAACCTTGCTTTGGTTGGCGGCAAACGCCTAAAACGGCAAGATAGTCAGGCAAAGTTATTGGCGTCGCGTCTTGGCAATAGCATTCGGAAAAAGCTTCTTAAAGACCAAGCCGAAGATACCGGCTGCGGCATAAAAGTATTTAAACGCGAGGCTTTTTTGCGACTTCCATATTTTGATCATATCCACCGTTACATTCCGGCGCTCATGTTGCGTGAGGGCTACGCAATTGAATTTTCTGATGTGAGTCACCGCGCCCGCATTGCCGGGAAATCTAAATATACTAATTTCGGACGGCTCAAAGTCTCAATTGCGGATATTCGAGGTGTCATGTGGCTTATTTCCCGTTCTCGAAACCCCCAAGGTTGGGATGAAATTTAACGCGGCCAGCGGGCGTCATGTTAACCTTTTACAAGCCATTTTCTTTTAGACATTGTTAAATCTTTCAAGAAGGGGGCCTTCGCGGCAACCTCGTTAAGTCTAGACTGAGGCATTTGGGTCATGCGCTTTTTTCTTGTTTTTCCGCTTATGGTTATTCCTGTGGCGCTTTATAACATTCTGGCGGTCAGTGGGTCGGCTTTTTCTACGGCGGCTGAAATCCGCGCCAGATTGGACACGGACTTTCAGGCGATACCGATGATTTCTGGGTCTATCTGGCAAATTACACCGGGACACATGCTTATAACCTTGTCTCTTATCATGCTGTTTTTCGAAATGATCAAATCTACAGGAACGGATCATACAGCGGTGATGAACCATGCTTTTTCCATGGTGCTTTTTATAATTTGCCTCGTTGAGTTTTTAATGTTCCCGGCCTTCGGAACATCGGTGTTTTTCATTATCGGTTTGATGGCTTTATTGGATGTAATGGCAGGATTTATGGTGACAATCGCGAGCGCCCGCCGTGACTTTGCTGTCGGAGACGCTTAAGTTTACAGGCACCATACTGATTCTCAGGGGAAATTTATCCGCACAAAAGAAAAATCTGTTTCCAGAGATAAGAAAGCTGATGTTTCGCTAGAGCCGCCAAATTCAGCTTTCGAAAAAGTCTCCTCTATGGAAACCGCTTTTTCACTCTTGAAATCCACCCCGTTTGCTTTTCACGCAGATCACGGGTTCGACTGGACTTATCCATCCCTAATCGCCTCAATTTGTCGGTGCGATGTTTATCATCTTCCGCAGAACCGGGATGCCCTTCAAAAACGGATACATTCCGATGACCTTCGTATTTTTCAATCTGCGACCAGATCCCTAAATTGGCCTGGCGCACAATATCAAATAGAATACCGCTTAAAAACTCAGGATGATAATTGGATTTGGGTAAATGAAACCGCAGAGCGTAAGAATGCAGAAAGCTCGCCCCTAGAGCTTGAAGGCGTTATACGCGATATTACTGATGAGAAGGCTAAGTCTGTTCGCGCCGCATGGCTCTCGCGGCATGATGACATGACGGGGCTGCTAACGCAGAATGCATTTGTTGAAATAGGCGAAACCTTGTGCGCTCTTGGACGCCGCGTCCAAGCGAAGGGCGCTGTTTTTCGCCTTCGCTTGACCAACCTCGAAGATATTTTCCGGACATACGGATTTGAGGCGGGAGATCACCTCTGCAGAAGTGTGGCAGATCGTCTTCGCCAAATTATTGCCTCACCGGATTGTCTGGCCAAAGCTCAAGGCGGAGATTTTTTGATCGCCGTATTGGGCATAGAAGGCCCAGATAGAGACCCCGCTGTGCTGGCGAAACGCTTGCAAATCGCCCTTACCAAAACAGGTTATAAATCCCCGTTTGGCCCGCTGCAGGCCGCTGTTTCTATTGGGTATACAAGCCTTCCTCAAACTGGGAACTCTATGGATACGCTTTTGCGGAAAATAGATCGTGCATTGGAGGTAAGACCGTCAGAGACCCTCAGCGAATATTGCGTTTCAATGGGGCTATCGACTAGTTTGAATCGCGACCGTGACATTTCAAAAGAAGATATTATTGCCGCGCTGAACGAAAACCGGATTTCTCTGGCTTACCAACCTATCGTTGAAGCTGTTTCAGGGGATTTACATCATTATGAGTGTCTTCTGCGTCTGCGCGAAGAAAGTGGAGAATTGGTCAGCGCGGGCCGGCTGATTATGGCCGCAGAGCAATTAGGTCTCGTCCATCATTTGGATCGTCAGGCACTGGAGTTGGCCTCGCATAAACTTGCGGATATGCCGAAGTTGAAAATCGCTTTGAATGTTTCGGCAAATACTATTCAGACGCCTCAAACGGCGCAATCTTATCTCGACGCCTTGAAGGCGATGGGCGACAGAACTCATCGCATCACCATAGAAATGACGGAAACAGCAGCTTTGGACGCTCCGGATTTAGCAACGCATTTCTCGGCTGAGGTCAGAGCTTTGGGATGTGAGTTCTCAATAGATGACTTCGGCTCAGGCCATACAACGTTTCGTAACCTTATGGCGATTGAAGCCGAGTCGATTAAACTGGACGGAAGTTTCATCAAAGGAGTTGCGGCGTCTTCCCAAAAACAAATCTTTGTTCGTATGATGGTTGATTTGGCGAATACATTCGGGGTGAAAATCGTCGCGGAAATGGTAGAAGAAAAATCGGATGCTCTGGCCCTGAAAAAATTGGGAGTAGATTATTTACAAGGCTATCTTTACGGTCTCCCAAGCGCGTCCCCTTCCTACCGAAATTTAGCCCATTGATTTTTCCGAGAGAAAACCCTGTTTTCCGAAGATATTCCGATTAAACTGATAGTGTGAGAGAAAGCGTCCTCAAGCTCGAGAAGTTTTATGCTAGTCCCTTGGGGCAGGCCGCGAGGGATATGGCCAACCGCCGGTTGCATACGCTTTGGCCGGATCTTGCGGGTCGGAATGTCTTGGGGTTTGGGTTTTGCGGGCCTTATTTAGATAGTTATCAGGCTGGGGCCAACCGTATCATTTTAGCGATGCCGGGCGCGCAGGGGGCTTTGGCTCACCGCGGTAAACGCGGAATTATTTCCTGTCTTGTGGAAGAGGATTGCCTGCCTTTTGCAGATTCTACCTTTGATACAATCTTGTGTGTTCACGGCGTAGAGGAATCCCCAACCCTGAACCGCCTTATGTCAGAGCTTTGGCGGGTATGCCGACCAGAGGGGCATATAGTCATTATTGCTTCGAATCGAGCTGGCCTTTGGGCGCGTTCAGACCGAAGCCCCTTTGGGGCGGGCCGGCCGTTTACGCGCTCGCAAATGCGGGCCGCCATGCGCGCCGTCGGATTTCAGCCAACGATTTGGTCGGGCGCACTTTACGCCCCGCCGCTTAGATTGTTTTCCAAGGGGGGAATGTTACGCGCTTCAGAACGATTCGGCGAAACGGTTACGCCAGGACTATCCGGTTTGATATTGGTCGAAGCTATTAAACGCCTTTATGTAGACCCGGACAGAGGGGAAAAAGCAAAATTTGTTGTGGCAAGACCCCGTTTCGGTACCTCTCCCATTGCTAATTACTCACCTCCCTCGCATAGATGAGACAATGACTGACAAGACCCCAAAAAACGACGTGGATATACATCAGGTAAGGTTAGAAATTGACCGGGTGGACAAAGCGCTCCTGAATCTTATTGCGGAACGGTTAGAGCTTTCCAAGGCCGTGCGCCAGGCAAAGTCAGGAATACGCGTTTGGCGACCCTCGCGCGAAGATAGCCATGTCCGCGCTTTGGCCGCTGCAACGCAGGACACGCCCGGGCCGCTGGTCAGCCGTATATGGGCGGAGCTGATGAGCGCGAGCTTGGCGATGCAGGGACCTATGAAACTCCATGTTGCGCTCGACGGCGATGCGATGACATCATTGGCTTTGGTGCGTGACCGGTTTGGGGCCTCAATTCCGACATATACCTATCCAACCGCCAGCAGTGCTTTAGCCGCAACATATGCGGATGATGAAGGTGTGGCTGTCCTCCCGGCGCCGGGCGGAATGCAGAGCTGGTGGACGGCCCTCGGCCTTGATGGGGCAATGCCGGACATGCATATTCTGGCCGGACTGCCCCGAACCGGAGAACAGGATTGGCCGCGAGCCGTGGCTGTGGCAACGGCCGATATTCAACCTTCTGGAAATGATGAGACGCTTATCCTCTCTAAGGCTGATATTCGGGCAATACATGAGGGAGCTGTTTTACGCGCGAGTTCGGAAGCGCGCCAACTTTATAGTCTTCCGGGATATTTGAAAGGTTTACCGAAATCGGTCAAAGAGCTGGATGCGACAGCCTGTATCATTGGCGTAATACCTAAACCTATTGGATAAAGTGGCTCCCTAAATCAGCGGGCTCTTCGGAAAAACTTATGACTTTCAACACTATTCTCATTGTCGGCGGGGGACTGATCGGCAGCTCTATTGCCCGCGCGGCGAAAGCTTACGGCCAAGCGAAAACTGTATACATTACAGACAACTCTCATACCGCTTGTTCGGCAATTGAGCGTCTGGGGTTTGCCGATGGGGTGAGTGAAGGTCAGGCCGATTATTTTGCGTCCCAAGCAGACCTAGTCATTCTCTGTGTTCCCCCAGGCCGGATGGGCAGCGCGGCGGAAAAAATCATTCCAAACATGAAATCCGGCGCCGTATTGTCGGATGTTGGATCTATTAAAGGCGCAGTGATAGAGGCTGTCGCGCCCTTTATGCGCGACGATATTACCTTTGTGCCGGCTCATCCGATTGCGGGAACCGAGTATAGCGGTCCAGAAGCCGGATTTGCCGAAATATTCAAAGACCGCTGGTGTGTGTTAACACCGATCAAAAAAGGATTGTCGGAAACAAAAGACCTAAAAGCTTTCTGGCAAGGTATTGGCAGTCAGGTTAGCATTATGACGCCCAAACGCCATGACATTGTTCTTGCGACAACCTCTCACGTTCCACATTTGATAGCTTATACTTTGGTGGGGACGGCGGTCGATATGGAACGGGTAACAGATAATGAAGTCGTGAAATACTCGGCCGGAGGGTTTCGAGATTTTACCCGCATAGCCGCTTCTGATCCGGTGATGTGGCGCGATGTATTCTTGGCAAACCGCGAAGCGACCTTAGAAGTTGTTGACCGTTTTATTGAAGACCTAACGGCGTTAAAACGTGCGATACGATGGGAAGACGGGGAGACTCTTTTAGAACATTTCGCCAAGACCCGCGACATTCGTCGCCGTATTGTGGATGCCGGTCAGGACAGCGCCGAGCCGAATTTCGGGCGTCACGATTAGGGCAAAAGGTTAAGAGTTTATATTCTTACGGCTTTGGCAAGGGGGTATCTGGCGCGTCATCTCTCTGTTGTTTATTAGATCCCCGCGCCATCGTGACCAGTAGTTTGGCATATTCGCTGAGAAGTCGGTCAAATCGATCACGGTCAGAATACCAGTGGAGCCTGTTTTCTGCGGAAACAGGATAGGGCGAAATGCGAATGCGACCTGCGGCGAGCGTAATTTCACTCTGCGCGCGCGGCATGTGGTAAGCAGACGTTACCAATAAAATATGCTCATACCCCAGCGCCTCAGCCCAAGCGGCGGTTTCTCTTGCATTTCCAATCGTATCTTCGGCGGCATAATCAAGATCAATACAACAGGTTTTTGTCTCTTCAGGTATATTGAGCAAGTTAAACAGTGTTTCCGGCTTTAAATCTCTGTTTACGCCGGAAATCAAAAGCCGCTCCCCTTTGCCCTGAACGAGTAAAGCCGCTCCGGCTTCCAGCCGCCCGCCGCCGGCCCCAGTCCAGACAACAATTCCATCTGCATTGGGGGCTGTTCTTGGAGTAGAAAGCCCATCAACTTTTTCGGCGAAGGCAATAAATCCGAATGCTAGAATGAGTAAAGCGATAAAGATGACCAAAGCGAAGAACTTGATCCAGGCCCAGAGCCTTTGTCTGCCGCTTTTCTTTTTTTTCGGAGCCGTCTTGCTCATTAGGCGCGCTTCCGTTCTCGAATAAGGGCCCGCTTGGTCGCAACGCCTGCGGCAATCGCGCAAACCAGAACAAAGAGACACCAAAGTCCTAAGAGCCAGAGAATATCATTTATCACTTGGCTTAAATTCGACCAGAAGACTTCAGGCACGGCGCTAAACATCGAAAGCGCCGCCCAGAGGAGCCAAGCCGCCAAGACTCCGATACCGGCTCCGGCTGCGCTGCGTCGACCAGCTTGCCCGACGAAGAGTCTAGCGATGAAACTATCTGTGGCGCCGACCTGAGCCAAAACTGAGATAATAGAGCGCTGCGCGGCCATGGCAGACCGCGTCGCAAATAAATTGACACTGACCCCGGCAATTAACAACAAAATCAATAATGCCGTTCCACCAACCACCAAAGCTCTGGCTGTGCCCTGTATCTGGTCTGCCCAACGCGAATGGTCATCGACAGAGGCCACGATCCCATCTTCTTCTAATTGCGATTTCAATAAAACGGCATTTGGAGGCCTGGCATCTTCACCTGTTTGAATGGTAATTAATCCCGGCAGGCTCAAACTGTCCGGAAGGTCCAAATTCCCAATCCAAGGTTGGATGAGTTCTTGCGATTTGGATTGATTAACCACTTCAACTTCGGCGTCTTCTCCGACAACTGTTCGAACCGACTCCGCCGCACGGCTCATCTGAGTTTCAAAATCATTTGCTGAAGATATTGGGCCAAGGCTAACTTGCACTGTGACAGAATTTGAAAGTTGAGCTTGCCAGTCTCCTGATAGTCTGAAGGCCGAGCGGGAAAATAAAAGGGCCAGGGCCGCAAGGAAAGCCATAATTGCAAGAACAATAATCAAAGTTCGAACATTATGTCCGCGAGTTAACAAAATGGGTTGTTGAGAGGGTAGGGGGCCGTTCATGAGATCCCCTCACCATAATCGGATTGTGCATTTAATCCCTTGAAAATACGACCGTCTTCAATTCGGAAAACCCGGGCATCCAATTCTTGAATAAGATCAATGTCATGTGTGGCTATCATAACCGTCGTCCCCATCCGGTTCATCTCTGCAAAGAGACGGAGCAGGCGACGCCCAATTTCCGGGTCAACATTTCCCGTTGGCTCATCAGCGATTAGAAGGTTCGGCTTGGCAATCACGGCCCGGGCAATGGCGGCGCGTTGTTTTTCGCCGCCTGACAAGGTCGGCGGAAATGCCTGCATTCGATGGCCTAGTCCGACCCATTGCAATAGTTCCGTCACATCTTGGGTATATTGTCCGCGCGATTGCCCCGCAACGCGAAGAGGAAGAGAGACATTCTCGAACACACTAAGATGGTCAATGAGTGTGAAATCTTGCAGCACAACACCTATTCGCCGCCTGACCGCTTGGGTTTCTCGATTGTCCAATAAAGCTGCGTCCTGACCGAAAACAGAAATATGGCCGCGTGACGGGGAAAGAGCCAGATAGCAAAGTTTTAAAAGGCTGGATTTCCCAGCGCCGGAAGGGCCCGTCAGGAAACTGAAGCTTCCCTGAGGAAGTGATAAATTCACGTCAGAAAGAATTTCAGGTCCTCGCCCATAGCGAAGCCCCACATCGCGAAAGGCAATAATATCAGCCCCCTCGTGAAGGCGTGCACCCGCAGGATTTGAACTCGGGCTATTGGAGTTTGGCTCAGGACGTGTCAAAATACCTCTTCCACTGTCGAATCGAATTCTTATGATACTGACCTGTCCGGAATGTTCCACCAGTTATATGGCGAAAGATGACGCCATTGGCCCAAATGGGCGTACTGTCCGGTGTACAAATTGCTCTGCCACCTGGTTTGTCCCGGCAGAAACGCCGTCTGCCTCAACGCCGGAAGACCTACAATTGGCGGATATGACGCGCAAAGACTCTGACGGGCCAGCTGAACCCCCGGTTTCGGCAGAGGCCGAAGAGGCTGCGCTTTTTTCGGCTCCGTCCCAAAAAGGCGCCGACGCCCTTTTAAGAGATAAGGCAGATGCAGAAAAAAGACGCGCGCGCCGCCGCGTAATCTGGCTTATATGGCTTATTCCTCTGTTTTTGATTTTAGCGCTTCTGGCGATATTTTATTTTGGCCGGAACACGATTGTAGAACGGTTTCCAACAACCGTGCCGGTTTATAACGCCGTTGGGATTAAGGTAAGCCAAAGCGGCCTAGAAGTTGAGAGCCCGACCCTTCGATTAGCTGTCATAAATGGAGAAACGACAGTCGTCATTAACGGGGCTATCCGAAATATTTCCAACCAGGCCCAGCCTTTACCTATGCTCCGACTATCCCTACATAATCCTTCCGGCGAGGAAGTGGCGAACTGGTTGGTGGATATGGAAAAACCGATATTAAGGCCTCGGGAACGGATCGAATTTGCATCTGAATATCCTAATCCGCCTCCTGACAGTACGAGCCTGCGTTATCGATTAATGTCATGACGTTTTTTAAAAACGTTTAAGCAGGCGTTCTAGATATTCCCGTTCTTCTTTGCGGCGTTCGCGTTCTGCGGCACGTCGGCGCAATTCTTCCATAAGCTCTCGTGACCGATTGGCTTTGTCGTCAGGATCAATATCGGTTTCGGCATTTTCTGAATTGTCACCGCCTTGTTGCCGGCCCAAGGGATCCGTCGCCTCTTGACCGTCTCCACTTTCGCCTTCGCCTTGACTTTGAAGGGAGGCTGCCAATTTTTCTCCGGCTTCGCGTAGTGCTTGAACGGCTTCTTCCTGCGCGTCGCTTGCGCCCGCGTAATCGCCACGCGACAGGGCCTCGGCTGCACCGGACATTGAATCTCGCGCGAGGTCAAGTTCTTCCCGAGCTGCTTCTGTGCCGCCAGGACTGCTCTCATTGCCTTCTTCGCCGGGTTGGGTTCCACCTTCACCGCCCTCTTCAGGGGCTCCGGCAGGCTGATCACTAGATTCTGCGCCGAGTTGGGACTCTTGCCCTTCATTTTCTCCAAGACGTTCTAGCAATTCTTCAAGACTTTTCTGCCTGGCAGCTAGTTCGCCAGGGCTTTGACCTGTTTGGGGGGGCTCACTTTCTTCATCATTTGAATCTTCTTGCTTTTGCCGTTCTGCCTCATCCGTTTCGTCTTGCAATTCACGCTGCTCACCTAAAAGATCTGCAAGTTCCTCTAGATTTTTTTTCATTTCTTCGCTCATTCCGCCGGAGAGTCCATCGCCGTCGCCGCTGCCGGATTGTTGGGACAGTTGGATTTGCATATTCTCTAAGACCTGAGCCAATTGTGCCAAAGCGCGGCGGGCGCCTTCGACGTCTCCGGCTCTATTGGCCTCTTCAATCGCCTTGAGAAGTTCAGCGATTTCGTCCGTAGACCCCATAGATCCACTTCCGCCCCCGCTATTTTCCTGCTCGGCAAAATTACCTTCCTCGAGAGCTTTGCGTTTCAGTTCTTCGGTATAGGCCTCGACGGCGTTATTATAACGCTCAAACAAAGTGTCGATTTCGCGTTGCGGGGCGCGGCGGGCCATCCCTTCCCGTAAGGCTTGCTCGGCCTCACGCATTTCTTCGAGAGCCGTACCTAAGACACCGTACTCAGCCCGCAGAGCAATCGACCATAATTCATCAGGTATCGGCTCTATCGTCTTAACATTCCGGGCGTAGCGTAGGCGGGAGCGAACATTGCGTAGCCCCAGATAAACACTCGGGTCACTAAATAATCCGTCTGGACGGTCAGTCACAGCTTCGATCAAATTTGCAGCCCGTTTAACTCCGTCTGGCGCTCGGTCCAACCGCTGGGCGGCATTGAATATCCCGTAAATCTGGCCCGCAGGAGAAGGGGCGCTTGTTTCGGGTGCGTAACTGGACTCAATCGCCTGCAGCACGACTGCCCGTTGTTCGACAACGGCCTTGGCAAGAGGTTCAACGAAAATTTTATCGGGCACTCGGAACCAGCTCTCGGAGGACAAGGCTGTCTGGCCGGCCCCGTCTGTTGCTTGGAGCCGCGCGATAACTTTTTTGCCGGCCAGTGGATGGCGCGTCAGATCAATTTTGGACTCCGCAGTCTCTACGCTTGTAATCGAGCCGCCACTTAACGGAATATCGACAACGGAAGATTCGGTAAACGGGTCTTCGTCTGACTCCGTGATTTCTGCTATTTCCAGAGATAAATTGGTTACGCCATAATCATCTTTAAAGGAGTAAGGAATAACCAAACGGTCTTGTTTATCGGCTTTCGGCGTGTCGTCGAGGGTGACGCTCGGGAGCTGATCCTGAATGACATTCAAATCCCAGATTTTTCTTTTGGGGCCAATCCTCCAGACAGCGGCCCCAGAATCAGTGATAACAGCCCGGGCTTCAAAGGTTTCTTCGCTCAATTTGTTTAGACGCAAATAGCGGGTTTCGCCCCCTTGTCGAAGTTTTGGCCGCGGTACGCTTTTGGCGCCGTTGAGCCTGACGACCCATTCACTTCCCGCAGGGATGTTTTTAATCTCTTGGCCTTTGAAATAGATCGGCGGACGGCCGGTATAATCGGGTGGGTCAATCCAGGCTTCGAATGTTACATCGTCAGGATTAATTCCGGCCTGCCAGACGGGGGTCACAGCGCGCCGCAACCGCTCCATATTTGCACCGTTTCCCACTATCAGGGCAAGAAGGAGTGCGGCGGGGAGAACAACTCGAATGTAATAAGGGTCATGCGGGGCTATTGTCGGACGAAGGTCAGGACGTTTTAGGTTGCGGGCCTGTCTTAAGGCTTTCGAATAATGCGCAGGCCAGCCTTCTGCGCCAATTGCAGGGTGATCCTCTAAGACATCCAAAGGACGATGCGCTTGATTAGAATCAAGTTCGACACGCCGACGCGCCTCGGACAAACTCGGCAAAGGTCGCTTCTGAGCCTGAAAGGCGGCAGTGATGAGAAAAACAAGTGCGGCCATTGCGGCAAGGCCGCGCCAAGGGTCTCCAATTCGTTCCCAGAAACCACTAAACGTGCCAATCAAAAAGACAGAGATGAACACCGCCGCCCACAAAAACACAGGGGCGTAGCGTTCCCAAACGAGCCAAAGGCGGGCCGTGCGTATATGGCGCGCCAGTTTGGTTGTCAGAGCTGTTTTATCCGCGGAGTCCATAATTAAAACGACTATAATGCCGTGACTTTATGTGTCGCGTTAAATTTCATCCAAGCTACAGTTGGCCTTGCGGCGAAGGGTTTAACCAACTCGGTAAGCGTTCGGATTTAAGGATTTCTTCGATTTTGGGTCTCTCGCGAATGACTTCGAATCTGTCGCCCTTGACCATTACTTCAGGCGTAAGAGGGCGGGTGTTATACTGGCTGCTTTGCGCGGCTCCGTAAGCTCCGGCAGAATGTAAAACGACCAAATCGCCCGACATCATAGCCGGCATGTCTCGTCCTTTTGTAAACGTATCCCCGCTCTCACAAATCGGCCCGACAACGTCATAAATTGCTTCTTTAGCATCTGACCCAGGCGCTTTGACAGGTTCGATGTCGTGATAAGCGTCATAAAGCGCCGGCCGCAAAAGGTCATTCATTGCGGCGTCAATAATAAGAAAGTCGCGGTCTTCGCCGTTTTTTACGTAAAGTACCTCTGACAAGAGCACGCCGGAATTACCGGCTATCATGCGACCCGGTTCGAATATCATTTCAACATCCAGATCCCGAGTAAGCTGTTTAACGAGCGCACCATATTCAGAGGGCGGAGGAGGTGTTTTAGCGTTGTCGCCGTAAGGAATTCCGAGACCGCCGCCAATATCAAAACTCTTGATCTTGTGACCGGCTCCGCGCAATCGGGAAATCAGGCCTCCGACTTTTCCAATAGCGGCCTCAAACGGGGCGAGTTGATCAATCTGGCTGCCGATATGAACGTCCACCCCGACGATTTCGATACCAGGAAGAGAGGCGGCATGTGTATAAGCAGCCTCAGCTGACGGCCAAGCAATGCCGAATTTATTTTCCTTTTTACCCGTAGAAATTTTTGCGTGTCCACCGGCCGTAACATCGGGATTTACTCGGAAGGCAATGGGGGCTGTCTTGCCCATTTCCACAGCAACTTCGTTCAAGGCCTCTAATTCGGCCAAGCTTTCGACATTAAAAACACGAATTTTTGCCTGTAATGCGGATCTCATTTCAGTCTTCGTTTTACCAACGCCTGAAAAAACAATTTTATGACCTGGAATTCCGGCCAGAAGGGCCCGCGCGAGCTCTCCGCCGCTTACAACATCAGCTCCGGCGCCGAGTTTTGCCAAAGTGGCTAAAACAGCGATATTGGAATTGGCTTTCACAGAATAGGCAACCAGAGCGTCTATGCCCTTAAAACTCTCCGCAAAGACTGAATAATGCCGTTCAAAGGTCGCCGTTGAATAGACATAAACCGGCGTGCCGACTGTTTCGGCAATAGCCCGCAAAGGCACATCTTCGGCGTAAAGCTCGCCGTTTCGGTAATCAAAATGTCTCATGAAAGGGGGCTTTTCTACATTGTCGGCTTAGTAAGGCGTCGTCTCATCGACATAGTCTTCGTCAAAAATATCGTCTTCTTTGTCGTCAATTGGACTGTCATTGATCACGCTGCCTTCATTCGGTTTTTTCCCAACCTCATTTCGGGCTTCCCCCCAAAGGGGCGGCGGGGTTTTCAGGCTCCCTTTAATTCCGCATCCGGTCAAGGCAAGGGAACCTAAGATAAGGGTAAGGGTTAAACCTGTAGTAAGGCTGTTACGACGAACAGTGGGCATAGCGGATCCTATTTGACGGCAAAATGTCGTTACGGGCTCATATAGCATACGTCCAGCCTGTCTGTATGTATAGACCAGACACAAGACATTATCATACGCGAAAGGGATAATCCTTTACAAAAATATGAAACAAATTTTACATTTCGAGAGAGGTCCAAACCTTATATCCCATCCTGTGATATGTCCTTCATTTCTGGTCGGGTGTGCTTTTCTCATTCTTTCACCAGAAAATGCAATTGCTGGTGAGAAAAGAGGGGAGATTTTTTGTCAGCCTACAAAAAAGGCTATAAAAATCGTTGATGAGTTATCTGAAGTTGAGGAGAGGTATCGCGACGTTGTGGATGTCGATATAGATCCAAGATTTTTGATCAAAGATGGCGGCGTCTGGCCGGAACGTTTTTATCTGAGCGAAGCCGGAAGGTCAGTGAAAGATTTACCATTTTCGAAAGAAGACGGACGTATCGAAGGGTTTATGGACTCGGCAAGAGCCTATCCTGAAACTGAAATTTGTGTAGATGACCCCACACGTGCGGACCGTCCGGCCGATGATGAGGGATTATATTTCGAAATGGGGTTATCGCCTTTTTTTCATAACCGTACTGGTCACTACAGCATGGAGGAATTAAAAGAGGGGACGAAAGACGGGAAAAATTTCTATAAGAAAATGATACCAAACGCTCTTACCATGTTCATGCCTGATACAGATTATTTGGCGGTCAAATATGAGGATAAGGCAACGCCGTTTCGAGCCTACGTCATTTTAGACGGTGTAGAGACACTGATGAAAGGTGAGAAGGTCAAAGACTTTTACGTCATTTCATTTAAAAATATGGAGGACTGGGGCGCTGAGGGACTGGTGGTCAAGGGCGGGGCGTATAATCTTCAGCCAGTCCCAAGCCCATCGGTGATGCGGCGGTTTGGATGGGGTAAAGAGACAGAATCCTGATTAAAGTAATAAAAGCATGAAACTCGAATGTTGTAAAAAAACTTTTTTCGAAGAAGTTCACATGTCTTCTGAAGAGATTGACGAAGAAGAGGCTATAGTCGCGACGAGTGTAGAATAATTTACAAGACACTGCCGAAGGCTTAAGGCTGGGGCATGAAATTAATTTTATCTTTTTGTCTATTTATTTATCTATTAGCGGATGCGCCGAACCAAATTCGGACATTTCTGCGGCTCCCTAGCTAGATGCACCAGTGCAAAATAGTTCAATGCGAGATGTCCAAGAAGAAAGGGCTCCTGTCATTCAAGCACCCTTCCAAGCAAAGTCGAAAAGTATCGAAATGGCAATGACTTCAGACATTCCCGATATTGCCGAAAACGGGTCATCAGATTGGCTAGGCCCTAGCGTCGTGAAAGATACGAGCGACGGAAAACTTATGCATCTGGATGGAGTCAATCTCCCTCGACCTTGGAATCTAGTAAACATTGCAGTGTCGCTTGCGGAAAATAATCCCCGTAATACAGCTCTAATATCTTCCGCAAATTTGCACGAGGAAACTGGCGTTGCCGCCGTGTCGGACAGGCATTACTCTGGTTTCCATTGGCTGGCGAGCTTTGCGATTTATTTAAAAACCTTCCCCCGCCATCCTTTTTCAAACGAGCCGAAATAATGTTGCGTCAGTCCGAAAATATTAGCAGCCCTTGTAAACTTATCTGCGAATTAGATTTGGAAAAGGGTGAATGTGTCGGTTGCGGCCGAACACGCGAGGAAATCGCGCGCTGGCTTTCTTATACTGAGTTGCAGAGACGGGCGATTATGGCGGAATTGCCTGGGCGCCTTGCAAAGTCAGACAAATAAGTTCTTAGCCTAACTTTTTTTTCCAGTGCTCCACTTGTTTTCGAACTTCACTCGGCGCGGTGCCGCCATAGCTCGTCCGGCTATTGGCCGAGGCCAGAGGCGAGAGAACGCGGTAGATATCGTCCGTGATGCGCGGCTCAACAGCTTGTAAGTCTGACAGCTCCATTGCGTCCAATGTTTTTCCCTGTTTTTCAGCCAAGGCAACAACGCGACCCGTCACATGATGGGCATCGCGGAACGGCATATTCAAAGACATGACAAGCCAATCCGCCAAGTCCGTCGCTGTCGAGAATGCGGCGCCGGCAGCGTCCGCCAGTTTGTCTTTATTCGGCGTCATATCACTGATCATACCCGCCATGGCGGCGAGTCCGAGTTCCAATGCTTCAAAGGCATCAAAGACGGGCTCTTTATCTTCTTGCATGTCTTTTGAATAGGCGAGCGGAAGGCCTTTCATTACGATGGTCAACGAGGTGAGGGCGCCAACAATTCGTCCGACTTTCGCTCGAACCAACTCCGCAGCGTCGGGGTTACGTTTTTGCGGCATAATAGAACTGCCCGTTGTGAATTCATCAGATAGGCTAATGAATTGAAACTGTGCGCTGGTCCAAATGACAATTTCTTCTGAAAGGCGAGATAGATGCGTGGCGCAAATACTGGCCACTGAGAGAGCTTCAAGAGCGAAATCGCGAGCTGAAACAGCGTCGAGAGAATTTGCCATTGGCCGGTCAAACCCCAAAGCTTTAGTCGTCGCGTCGCGGTCAATTGGATAAGGCGTTCCGGCCAAAGCCGCAGCGCCGAGCGGGCTTTCATTCATCCGCTTCCGGCAATCGGAAAAACGGGATCGGTCCCGCGCAAACATTTCCAGATAGGCCATCATGTGATGGCCGAATGTCACCGGTTGGGCGCTTTGTAAATGCGTAAATCCCGGCATGATCGTGTCAGTGTGCTCATCGGCCTGACTCAGTAGAGCGCTTTGCAAATTTACTAGCAGGGCCTCAAAGACATTCAAATAATCGCGTACCCAGAGGCGGAAATCCGTGGCAACTTGGTCGTTTCTGGAACGTCCGGTATGTAGACGCCCGGCAGCTTCTCCTATTTTTTCCTTCAATCGGTTTTCGACATTGAGGTGAATGTCTTCAAGTTCAGGCTTAAACGGAAATGTTCCGGATTCTATTTCTTCCAGAATTTCATCCAGCCCTTGGTGAATGGCTTGGCAGTCCTCTGGCGTAATAATTTTTTGCGCGGCGAGCATGGAGGCGTGGGCTTTGGAGCCGCGAATGTCCTGTGGGGCGAGTTTTTGATCATAATCAATACAAACATTGATAGCTTGCATCAAAGCGCCGGGTTGTGCGCTGAAACGCCCCCCCCACATCGTCTGGCCTTTTTTCGGATTCTGATTTACAGGCTCGCTCATGTCTTCTGTCTCTTCTTTTTTCACCCTTGGAAATGCCATCCGGGCCTTGCTGATCATCGGCCTCTTAGCCGTTATTGGGGTCGTGGTGCAATCCTGTCAAAAGCCAAAAACGGGATTGGAACAGTTCACCGTTGCTTCTCTATCGAAATTGACAACATTAGAGACCCCGCCTCCGCAACCTGACTTCTCATTTTCCTCTACCACTGGAGAGAGAATGAGCCTGTCTGATTATCGAGGGAAAGTAATTTTGGTAAATGCCTGGGCAACTTGGTGTCCCCCTTGCGTGGCTGAAATGCCGTCCCTTAATCGCCTGCAAAACCTAAAAGGGGGGGAGAGTTTTGACGTTGTCACCATCAGTCTGGATAATAAAAAAGAAGAAATTACGGAGTTTTTCGAAAAAAACGGCATTGACGCTCTTCCGACATGGCATGACGAAACGTATCAAATTAACGGTAAGCTCCAATTGCCCGGCCTGCCAACGACGGTTCTTTATGACCGCTCTGGTCAAGAAGTCGCCCGGCTCCTTGGGGAGGCCGAGTGGGACAGCCCCGAAGCGCTCGCTCTTATCGATTACCTGATTACCAATGAATGACCAAGTGATCTGCGCACTTTGCGACCGGCCACTCGGGGCAAAAACCGAGAAACATCATGTTATTCCCAAATCAAAAGGGGGTAAGGAAACCGTCGAGATTCATCCCATTTGTCACCGTAAAATTCATAGGGTTTTCTCGCGGACGGATCTTGCGGGATTGGGCACAATCGAGGCGTTAAAAGGGCATCCCGACATAGAAACATTTGTTCAATGGCTTCAAGAAAAGTCTCCCGACTTTTATCGGAAAACGCGATAAAAGTCGGAAATCCGATCCTATAAACTCGGCAATGCGGAACTATTTTCTTCATCGCTGCGTTATTTGATACAGAGACATTAAGTCTCGGTCATTATTTACGGAGAGAGACCCTATGTTACGTTATGCAATTATTTGTTTGGTTGTCGCCCTTATCGCAGCGGCGCTTGGATTTGGTGGAGTGAGCGGTATCGCCATGTATGCCTTTTACGTCTTTATTATTCTATTTGTTGTTTTACTGCTCGTCCACCTCTTACAGGGCCGCGCTTAACAAGCTTCGGCTGCCAGATAGCCCAGGGCTCACTCCCCTTCGAGTCCCTCCCTTCAGGGCCAAGACAGCCGATTTAACGGGGCGAATTTATACCCGTTTAGCCGCTTTTCCTTTATTGGAGAGGCGGCTTTTTTAAAAGGACCGGGTGAGCCAGAGCTGGATTTGCGTGTCGGGTGATGTTTCGGTCAATCCAAATAAAACGCCAGTAGAGAGTGTGAGCTTTTCTATGAAGGGCGTGCTTAGATAGGGGCCGGCGACGTGGCTCTGTTGATCAAAGGGTTGAATATCGTGCGTGTCGCCATAATTATTGAACATTTTGACTCCTATGGCCCGTCCTTGGGGCAGCTTTTTCTGAACCCGCGCCTGGCTTTCAAGGCTGAAACTGTCGTCCGAGCCTTGGCCAATTTGAACTTCTGATTTCAGCACGCCGCGAATTTCCCAACCCTGCCCAAAGGACCATTGATGCGCCCAATTCACACCGAGCTGTCCGGGCCGGGAGTCGCCCCGAATCCGGGCGTCAAATCGCAGCCCGTTTTGATATGATTTATCGTCATTACTCAATTGCCAAACCAATTCGGCTTGCACGTAGTCGAAATCGAAATCCGACTCTGCCGTTTTTTGAAACCGTCCCACGACGCGCCACCTGAGATCAGAATTGATGGAGCGTTGATAATGGAGTCTTTGCGCGACCCCGGTTTCGCCTCGGGAATTTTCCGGATCAAGGCCCAGACGGTATTCAAGCGTGCTCTCGCCTTCGTCAACTGTCGGGCCGACAACGCCGCTTGTATTTTGGGCGAACGCTGTATTCGCGCCTGCCAATAGAAACAAACCCATACCGAAATATAGGGCAATTCTGTAAATATGTGACATAGCTAACCTCTTCTATGTGCCGCCGCCAGTATCTTGAATGCTCGCGGGAGAAAACCCAATTTTACAGAAAACTGCGGACAGAGGGGCTCCATCTGAGATTCTTTCTTGGAACGTTCCGGCCCTTTGGCCATAGTTTTAATATCTGTTAATGGAGAAATAATTTTTATGACGCCTCTCAGCACTGAGAATCTTGAACTTAAACTAGAAGACAAAATCGTTCACATGAGTATCACCGGTAATATTAAGCCGGAATCGATGACCCAAGGTCTTGATTGGATCCATGAATTGGACGCGGAGGATGACGATTTTAACCTCCGGATTGATATGGCCCAAGGCGAATTTGACGATCTGGCTGCGATCAGCGCCGAATTTAAACGCGTGGCCACCGTGCTTCGCCATTCCAAATCCGCCAAGAAATGCGCGCTCATGACCGACAGCATGTTCCTCCGCAACTCTGCCAAGGTCGAAGGCGCGGTCATCCCCGGCCTTGAAGTCCGCACATTTGATCTGGACGAAGAGACGCCGGCCGAGCGTTGGCTGAAAGGTGAAGCGCTGATTCAGGAAGGCGACGAAGGCTATGAGCCCGAAGCGTCCAATGATAAAGCCGAAGAAGAAAAGTCTGATAATCCATGGG
This sequence comes from uncultured Hyphomonadaceae bacterium, assembly GCA_913058335.1. Classification (GTDB taxonomy): domain Bacteria; phylum Pseudomonadota; class Alphaproteobacteria; order Caulobacterales; family Maricaulaceae; genus Litorimonas. Next base: position 579 of record CAJXPX010000003.1, on the reverse strand, counting down.
ACAGCCTCAAAATGAAAAATGTGAATGTGTAAGTGAGGGATGAAACGCGCCGCGTTTCATTAAAGCGATAAAATCGCTTTCCCGAATTTCTTCGATAGATTTGGCCAAAAGCCAAATATGAGAAGCCTCTCAACCTGTACCAAACCCGAAGTCTAACGACTTCGGCGCTGCGTTGTCATTGATACCCCGTATCAATGATGGTCACTTCGCGTCTTCGGAGGATTTTGCCAAAGCAAAATACGCAGAAGTTTATCAACGCTTTGCTAATTCCAAAGATTTGGCCAAAAGCTAAATATAAGAAGCCTCTCAACCCATGCACTTTCCAAAGTCTAACACCATTTACCAAACTATATAGCCTTCCCCTCGCGGGAGGGCTTTTTTGTTTTTGCTTCTCCCCCTCATCATTCCACGACTTTGCCCTTTAGGATATGCAGAGCGCTTGGCCGGGTAATGACGTAAAGGAAATACCGCCGCCCAAGCGTCTTTCCCCACTCGCAATCCAGTGCGGAGCCTTCTCACGGTTTCCACAAAAAATGTAGGACAGCCCGCGGGGTCGGCCCCCTGCCGGAGACCGAATAT
>CAJXPX010000002.1 GCA_913058335.1 uncultured Hyphomonadaceae bacterium | reverse complement strand
AATGTTACGGAATCGGGTCATTCGGCTTGACAAATGGGGCGGGTTTAGTGAGGGCAAGATAAAAGGCGGGAGGCCTCCCTTGGGGCCATCCCTTTGTCTGCACATCATTTTTGGGGGGCCTTCGGCTTTGAAAGGGAGGCCCCCGAGATTTCGATAAGGCGCGGCGCTATGGGCGGTATCGGGAGGCCCCCGTCAAATGGAACCACTCGCAAACCGCCCGTAACCTTCTAATGGCCACTCGCGGGCCAGAGAACCGATTTGAAGTGCGGCTGGGGCGTATGCGGTCGCCTTCGGGCCATGAGCGCGTCACAGGATTTTTGAAAAAAGTGTCCCGGCGCGGCGGGCGCAGCCGCGTGCGGTCAGGACGGACGCAGCGCCGCACAAGCGCTGCGAGTTTCCAGCGCCGGGTCATGGTGAAAGTCAGCATTGTACGCATGGAGGGACGCGGAATAGGCGCGCAGCGTCAGCACCTCAAGTATATCCAGCGCGATAGTGCCGCGCCCGGCGATGAGCGCGGCGGGCTCTATGACCGCGATGGACGCGAGGTTGACGTCAAAGCGTTTGAAATAGGCGGCAAGGATGACCGTCACCAGTTTCGGATTATCGTCTCGCCGGAGGACAGTACGCATATGTCAGACCTGTCAGGCTTTACGCGCGACCTCATGTCAGAAATGGAAAAGGATCTCGGCACAAAGCTCGAATGGGTGGCCGCCGATCATTATGATACTGGGCAGCCTCACACACATATTGTTGTTCGCGGAAAACGCGACGATGGAACCGATTTAGTGATGCCGAAAGACTATGTCTCGCGCGGCATTCGGATGCGCGCGCAGGAACTTGTCGAGATTGAGCTTGGGCCTGTGCCGGAAATTGAAGGGCATGAGCGATTTGCACGCATGGTGCGCCAGCACAGATTGACCGCCCTTGATCGCCAGATGATGCGCGGTGCAAGCGACGGCATGATCGATGTGTCTGTGCCAGCGCGACGGGGCCAGTTTTGGCGGCGGCAATTGGAACGGGCTAGATTGAAATATCTTGAAGGGATGGGGCTCGCAGACGGCCTTGGAAAAGGGCGATGGCAACTGTCGAGCGGCGCGCCTGAAACACTGAAGCGGATGGGCGAGCGAGGTGACATTATCAAAACCATGCACCGGGCAATGGCTAATCGCGGTGAGCGGCGCATTGATGCCAGCAGTTTCTATGACCCAAGCGCTGAAACGGCCAAGCCTGTCACGGGAAGAATTCTGATGACAGGCGTTGGGGACGATGTCGCTGACCGGGGTTATGTTGTTCTGGACACGCTTGAAGGTAAAACAGCCTATGTGGATATTGGGTCAACAGCTCGATTAGAAACTCTAGCTAAGCATCAAATCGTCACCGTTACTCCGCCCGGCCAAGAGCCGCGCACCTCGGACATTACCATTGCCCGCATCGCTAATGGTAATAGCGGGCGCTATGCCCCCAGCTTGCATATGGCGGATGATCCGTCTGCCCGGCCTGAATTTGTAGAGGCGCATGTGCGGCGGCTGGAAGCGCTACGGCGCGCTGGGCACGCCACACGCCACAAAGATGGAAGCTGGAGCATTCCGCCGGATTATCTCGCCCGAGCGGGGGCTTATGAAAGAAGCGCCGCTCTGTCTCGCCCCGTACAAATTGAAAGCCGATCCTCGCTTATACTGAGGGAAATGAAATCTGCCATTGGCGCAACGTGGCTGGATGAGCAATTGATGGACGATAGCGGTGCGGGGCGAACCGCCGGGTTTGGGGCCGATGTGGAAACCGCCAAAGTAGCGCGTCGCCAGTTTCTGGTGCAGCAAGGTGTTCTTGGTGATGTTAGCGCCGAGATTACGCAGACAACTTTAGATGATCTAACGAATAAAGACTTGAGTGAAGCGGGCAGGTCACTGCACGAGAGATATGGAAAGTCATATTCCCTTGCGCCTACCTCTGGACAGCTACGCGGAACCTATCGTGGAGCGATAGAACGTCCGAGCGGAAAATTTGCCATTATCGAGCGGTCGAAAGACTTTACGCTCGTGCCCTGGCGCGAGGTGTTGGAACGGGCGCATGGTAAATCCGTCAGCGGACTTATTCGGGGAAAATCGATCTCTTGGCGGATTGGAAAAAGCCTCGGCATCTCATAACCGACTATAGGTAGGATTACTCAGATGGTGGGGACGAACGGAATAAATCAGTTTGAGACATCAAGCGGCTCTTAGGGACTTCACCCTTTGCGTAAGCCGCTGAGATTTCAGCTTCGCGCTCAATCATCCACTGCGGGTGAGGTTTCTCAACATTCAATATTTCCAGCGACCCGTTGAGCCATGGGTCGCCAGCCTCTGTCCATTCATTCAACTGCCCTGTATATGAGAGCAATCGGGTGAATAAAATATCGCCCGGTGATCTGTTCGATAAATATTCATCAAAAAGTGAATCGACGTGTTTTAAGAATTCGACATAGATAGATTGATCCGGCTCTTCCATTTCGATTTTTGCAACAGGCACATCCGGCAAATACTTGAAAATGGGCGGAAGCCCTTCGCGATAGTTCCACCATATAGCTGGAAGCTGTAACTCCTCTCCTTGGGTGACGGGGTGAAGATGGAGCTGGGATACCGACAAATCGACGATTTCCTCAAATTCCGTGTGCAGCCAGATATGGTGATCTGCGTCCCAAAAGCCTGTCCATCCAACAAATTTTCCTGATGGATCAACCTTTGTGAAGCAAACAGCACCCGCATAAAGCTGTGCGGCAATACCCAGTTTCATCAACACGCGCTGTATAGCCCCGGCAGTTTGAAGACACTTCATAGGATAATCGTTTGGATAATGCGAACGGGCGGCCTCATCAACGAGTTGCATAACGAGATGTTGGACAAAGGGCGCTGTTCGGCGTTGGGTTCGCCATTCAGCGATTTGTTCGTCTATTTCGTTCTTTGGAATCATAATGCGAGTTTGCCTGACAAATGCGATATGTCGAGGCTGATCATCAAATACGGTTCTGAAACAAAAATGGCCTTACTCAAATTTTCTAGATCGTTCAGCTTACTCACAATTTTCACTCGCAACCCTGAATTTCCCACTCATCTTGGTAAGCCGAAAGCTCTACACTTACCCGCAACATGCTGTGGACATCACCAACTCTCGCAAATAACCTCGAAAGCGCTGATTTAACCCAAATTTCCACTCTGTTTCCTCACTGGACGATTTAGAGCCCATCGGCGCAGCATAGCCTCATAGTCAGTATGAGGTTCTTTTACAGTGTCACCGCAATCCATTCTTCTCGGACAAATCGTGGTCGTTTTTACAACGATCATATTTGGTGTTTGGTTTGCAACGCAGTGGACCGCTGCGCAGTTTTCCTACGACGCCTATCTTGGACCAGCTTGGTTCACACTTGGTGAGACGCCGATCTATTATCCGTGGCGTCTCTTTGAGTGGTGGTATGCGTTTGACGCTTACGCGCCGCAGGTTTTTGCCAAGGGTGGCCAGATCGCGGCGGGCTCCGGGTTTCTCGGATGCGCGTTTGCTGTCGCCGGATCAGTCTGGCGCGGTCGCCAAGCCAAACGTCTCACCACTTATGGTTCATCGCGGTGGTCCAATACGCGCGATTTGAAACGCGCAGGGCTTTTCAATGCACGCGGCGTATTCTTGGGCCGTACTGACGAACATTATTTGCGCCATGACGGCCCAGAGCATGTGATGGCCTTTGCGCCAACACGCTCAGGCAAAGGGGTCGGTCTTGTCGTGCCTACTTTGCTAAGCTGGACAGACTCCGCTGTCATCCATGACATAAAAGGCGAAAACTGGGAGATCACCTCCGGCTGGCGTTCAACATTCTCTCACTGCTTGCTGTTCGATCCCACCAATCCCGCAAGCGCAAAATATAATCCGCTGCTCGAAGTGCGCAAAGGCCGCAATGAAGTGCGCGATGTCCAGAACATCGCCGACATCCTCGTTGACCCCGAAGGCGCACTAGAACGCCGCAATCATTGGGAGAAGACCGGCCACGCTTTGCTCGTTGGCGCTATTCTCCACGTCCTTTACGCTGAAAAAGAAAAGACACTCGCAAGTGTCGCAAGCTTTCTGTCTGACCCAAGCCGCTCATTTGAGCGCACGCTTTGGGTCATGATGTCCACCAATCACCTCGGCCCTGATACTGGGTCTGGCGATAAGGCCCGATGCCATCCCGTCGTCGCGCAAGCAGCGCGTGAACTCTTGAACAAATCTGAAAATGAGCGCTCAGGCGTGCTTTCGACGGCGATGAGTTTTCTGGGCCTGTATCGTGATCCCACAGTGGCCGAGGTGACCTCTTCCTGTGACTGGCGCATTGCCGATTTGATTGAAGGCAACAAACCCGTCTCGCTCTATCTGGTCGTACCGCCATCTGATATTTCTCGAACCAAACCGCTGGTGCGGCTTATCCTCAATCAGATCGGTCGACGCTTGACGGAGAAACTGGACAGTGAGCCAGGCGACCCATCGCGCCGTCAGGTTTTATTGATGCTGGATGAGTTTCCGGCGCTTGGCCGCCTCGATTTCTTTGAAAGCGCCTTAGCTTTCATGGCTGGCTACGGGTTGCGGGCCTTCCTGATCGCGCAATCGCTCAATCAGATTGAGAAAGCTTACGGGCCCAACAACTCTATTCTCGACAATTGCCATGTGCGCGTCGCTTTTGCGACCAATGATGAACGCACAGCCAAACGGATTTCCGACGCGCTGGGATCGACAACCGAAATGCGGTCGATGCGCAACTATGCGGGCCACCGGCTCGCCCCATGGCTTGCCCATGTTATGGTTTCGCGTCAGGAAACGGCACGTCAGCTGCTGACGCCGGGCGAGGTTATGCAGCTCCCGCAGGATGAAGAGATCATCCTTATTTCTGGCGTCTCACCTATTCGGGCGAAGAAGCTGCGCTATTTTCAAGATGGCAACTTTTCGGGCCGGGTCTCTCCCCCTCCGGCTCTCCCTGACCCCAATCATCCCTATGGCGATACCCCTCCCAAGCGCCCGGATGATTGGGGTCAATCTACCCGCGCAGTTGATGACCGTCTGGCTCAGCCTTGGTTTGATCAAGTCAGCGGCGTTGATGATGGCGGGAAAGACAGACGCCCAGAGCTGGGCCGCGACGCTGACAGCAAGGCTGATCGCTCTTCTGAGGAAGTTGAGAAAAGCGTGGAAGGCGAGGATGTCTCGGCTGAAGCGAAGCGTGCTGCTGATCTGGCCAAGACCACATCACTGGCGCGGCGCACTTATGGCGTCGAGCAAGCCGCCCCTAAACGCGATTTGTTGGATTTTTGATATGCCCAGCAAACGTCCCCGCATAAGACCCTATTTGGATGAGGACATTTATGTCTTGCTGCGCGCCGCCGCTGAACGCCCAGGCTGCACCGAATCCAGCATCGTCAACGATGCCTTGTCCGCCCATTTCAAAGGCGAGCACGCGCAATCTTTTATGAATGCGCTGCTGCGGCGTCTCGACCAAATGACCCGCATTTTGGAAACCTCAAAGCGCGATCATATCGTTCACGCCGAAGCGTTTGGTCTTTTCATGCGTTATTTTCTGACAGTCATTCCGCCCGTTGGGCCGAAAGATAAAGAAGCGGCGCAAGCTGAAGGCCATTCGCGGTTTGAGACATATCTGGAAAGCCTGCGCACCATACTGGCAGATGGCGACCCCATCCTCATGAGCGCGATGGATGACGTCCGCTTTGATGAAAGCGCGTTTTTCTCAGCGGATGAATTGAAGCTCTTGCATGAAGCCCGTCCTGAAAAGGAGCCGGCCCATGCCTGATCGCTCGACTGAAACACTCTTGCGCACCGAAACCATGCTCAAAACGGCTATGGGACAGACTGTCGCCTCTGCACTCGCTGATCCAACCGTCATTGAAATTATGCTGAACCCGGACGGTCAGCTTTGGATTGAGCGGCACGGCCAGGGCCGGATAAACTCAGGTGAAACGATGAAGCCGTCAGAGGCCGAGCGGGTTATCCGTCTTGTTGGCTCGCATATCGGGCAAGATGTGACGCGGGCCTTTCCCATCGTCAGCGCAGAACTCCCGGGTGGCGGCGAGCGGTTTGAAGGCGTGCTGGCCCCCGTAGCGATGGCGCCGAGCTTTACCATCCGAAAACCTGCCGCCGTCGTCTTCACACTCAAAGACTATGTCGGCTCTGGCATTATGACATCCGTGCAGGCGCAAATCCTACGCGAATGTATCATTACCCGCAAAAGCCTATTGATTGTGGGCGGCACAGGCTCGGGCAAGACGACGCTCGCCAATGCGCTGCTGCATGAAGTCGCCAAGACCGGCGACCGCGTCGTCATTCTGGAAGATACGCGTGAACTGCAATGCGACGCGCCGGATAAGATTGCCCTGCGCACACAGGCTGGCTCTGTTTCCATGGCTGATCTAGTGCGCTCGACGCTTCGGCTCCGCCCTGACCGCATTATAGTCGGCGAAGTGCGCGGCGGCGAAGCGCTGGATTTACTAAAAGCTTGGAACACAGGCCATCCGGGCGGCATCGCGACGGTGCATGCCAATTCAGCCAAGGACGGCCTCAATCGGCTAGAACAGCTTATTTCTGAGAAATCAGCCCGCGTGCCGCGCTCGCTGATCGCTATGGCCGTCGATGTCGTTATCGGCATTACCAATACTGACGGGCAGCGCACCGTCACCGACATCCTCTCTGTCATCTCGCCGGATGGCCCCGATGGATACCGCTGCGAGCCGCTGCGCCCGCAATCTCTGAAACTTGTCACTAAAGAAGGAGGTCTCTCATGATCTTGAATAAACAAACAGGCCGTGCATTGGGCATCGCTATACTCGTCCTTGCCATTGCAGGGCCTGCCCATGCCGCTGGCTCAGGCATGCCGTGGGAGGGGCCACTCGACTCTATCCTGCAATCTATTGAAGGACCTGTGGCCAAAATCATCGGCACGCTGGCGATCATCATTACCGGCCTGACACTGGCCTTTGGCGATACGGGCGGCGGCTTTCGCAAGTTGATGCAGATCGTCTTCGGGCTTTCTATCGCGTTCACCGCGACCAGCTTCTTCCTGTCCTTCTTCAGCTTTGGCGGCGGAGCAACCTTCTAATGGTGGAAGGCTTCTCCATACCCGTTCACCGCTCGCTGACCGAGCCGATCCTGATGGGCGGCGCGCCGCGCGGCGCGGCCATCCTCAACGGCACGATCGCAGCGGCCTTGGGACTTGGCCTGCAAATCTGGCTGCTCGGCATTGCCTATTGGGCAATCGCCCACGGCATCTGCGTCTTTGCCGCCAAGCGTGACCCGAAATTCCTCGAAGTGCTGACTCGGCACATTCGCCACAAGGGGTATCTGGCATGATCAATCTCTCTGAATTTCGTATCCGCCCCAATTGTCTGGCTGACTATCTTCCTTGGGCCTGTCTTGTTGCGCCCGGTGTCGTGCTCAATAAGGACGGCAGCTATCAGCGCACTGCGCAATTCCGAGGGCCTGATCTGGATAGTACGACCGAAGAAGGCCTCGTCGCCGTCTGCGCGCGGATCAATAATGCGCTCAAGCGATTTGGTTCCGGTTGGGGGCTCTATTTTGAAGCCTCGCGCTTGCCTGCGAAGAGCTACCCGCAGAGTAATTGGCGGGATCAGGTCGCGTGGCTGGTTGATACCGAGCGATATGGACATTTCGCTGAGACCGGTGATCTCTATGAGAGCGCCTATTATCTAACCTTCGGTTTCCTGCCGCCTGCTGACCGGGTGGGGAAGTTTGAAGATGTCCTGATTGAGACGCCGCAAGATATTGAAGAGCTTGCAGGCCGCGATCATCTGGCGCGCTTTATTGCAGAGACGGACAAGGCGCTCGACCTCTTCGCTAATGTTTTGCCATCGGCGAGGTTCCTCACTGATGATGAAACGCTGACCTATCTGCAGAGCTGCGTGTCGCCGAAACGCCATTCAGTCAAAGCGCCGGAGACTCCCGCCTATCTGGACGCCGTCTTGGGCGGTGCAGATTTGATTGGCGGGCTGGAGCCTGTGCTTGGCGGTGAGCATTTGCGCATCATTTCGGTGCAGGGGTTTCCCAGCGCCACAGAGCCGGGCCTGCTGGATGAACTGAATGGTCTCGGCTTTTCCTATCGCTGGATGACGCGCTTTCTGCCCATGGGCAAAACCGAGGCGACCAAAGTGCTGGGCCGCTATCGCCGCCAATGGTTTTCCAAACGCAAGTCAATCATGGCGGTGCTAAAAGAAGTCATGACGAATGAAGCGTCAGCCTTGGTTGATACCGACGCTGACAATCAGGCTGCCGACGCCGACGCCGCTCTACAAGCGCTTGGTCAGGACTATGTCGGTTTTGGATATGCGACGACCGCTATTTGCGTCCATCACGAAGACCCCAACATAGCCGATGAAATGATGCGCGCGGTTGAGCGCGTCGTAAACGGGCGCGGTTTCGTCACCATCCGCGAAACGGTCAATGCTGTGGATGCCTGGCTAGGCACAATTCCGGGGCTTGCTTATGCCAATGTGCGTCAGCCTATCGTCCATACGCTAAACCTTGCCCATATGATGCCGCTCTCGGCCGTTTGGGCTGGGCCCGAGCGCAATGCGCATTTGGACGGACCGCCACTTCTTTACGCCACAACCGGTTCGCTCACGCCGTTCCGGCTTGTCACTCATCAGGGCGATGTTGGTCATACGCTTGTCGTGGGTCCAACAGGCGCAGGCAAGTCCGTGCTGCTGTCACTCTTGGCGCTCCAGTTTCGTCGCTATGAGAATGCGCAGGTCTTTATCTTTGATAAGGGCGAAAGCGCAAAGGCAGCGACCTGGGGGATGCAAGGTGAACACTACGCGCTAGGCGGTGATGGTGCGCTCTGTTTTCAGCCTCTGGCCCGCATTGATGAAGACAGCTCTCGCGCTTGGGCACAGGACTGGATTATCGGATTGCTGACCCATGAAGGCGTGGACGCTACGCCCGAAGTTAAAGAAACAGTCTGGACAGCGCTGACATCGCTCGCATCTGCTCCCGTCAAAGAGCGCACAATGACAGGTCTCGTCGCGCTCCTGCAATCGTCCAATCTGCGTCAGGCGCTTTTGCCTTTCACATTGGAAGGCGCGCATGGCGCGGCACTGGACGCTGACCTTGAGACTCTTGGAGAGGCTGACTGGCAGTGTTTTGAGATGGAAGAGTTGATGCACGCCAAGTCGCTGGTGCTGCCCGTCCTCACATATCTGTTTCATCGCCTGGAAGAACGATTTGATGGGCGGCCCACATTGCTTATTCTGGATGAGGCGTGGGTCTTCCTCGATGATCCGCTCTTTGCCGAACGCATACGGGAATGGTTGAAAGTCCTGCGCAAGCGCAATGTGTCGGTGATCTTTGCGACCCAGTCTCTGTCAGACATTGCCAACAGCTCAATTGCGCCCGCCATTATTGAAAGCTGCGGCTCGCGTATCTTCCTACCCAATGAACGGGCACTGGAACCGCAGCAAGCGGAGACCTATGCGCAGTTTGGGCTTAATGCCCGCCAGACACAGATCATCGCGCAGGCGACGCCCAAGCGGGATTACTATTTCCAGTCTCGTGCGGGCAATCGTTTGTTCGATCTCTCCCTTGGTCCGGTTGCGCTTAGCTTTTGCGGCGTGTCCTCCAAAGATGAACTCAAAGCCATGGGCGGGCTCTATGCTCGCATGGGCAGTGACAGCTTCGCACAAGCCTGGCTATCCGCGCGCGGTCTGCATTGGGCCGCCGATCTTATCACCCCCGACATTTTGGAAACTGAAGGAGACGCCTTATGCGCCGCTCAATAATCGCTGCCATTCTCATGGCCACAACACCGCTAACTCTTGCCCCGCCAGCGCATGCCATATTCGGAGTCGGCGACATCGTGATTGACCCGACCAATCTGGCGCAAAATATTCTGACGGCGGCGCGCTCATTGGAGCAGATCAACAATCAAATTCAGCAACTTCGTAACGAAGCGGCGATGCTTCAGAATCAAGCCGAAGATCTCTTATCGCTCGACATCAATATCAGCGTGGAGCTTGGCCGCATCATGGATGAAATCACCCAACTGACTGAGGATGCGAATGCGATCTCATATCGCGTGGAAGAGACTGAGCGGGTGTTCCAGACGCATTACCCTGAAGAATATGAAGACTGGTCATCTACAGAAATGGCGGAAGCCGCTGTCTGGCAATGGGAGACCTCACGCGCCGCCTATCAGGACACGCTCGTCATGCAGTCGCGCATCGTTCAGGCCGTGAAAGTCGATACCGATATTCTGGACGATCTTGTCGACGCCAGCCAGTCCGCGACGGGCAACCTCGCAGTTCAACAAGCAGGCAATCAACTCGCCGCGCTTGGCATCAAGCAGGACATGCAGCTCCAGCAGTTGATGGCAACGCAATACCGCGCCGAAGCACTCGAACGAGCCCGCCGCCTGCAAATTGAGCAGGAAAGCAAAACCCGCCAATCTCGTTTTATGTCAGGCGCGTCAACCGCCTATACGCGGCGCTAGGCGGAGCGGGTTCATGGATGATCTCGGCGTCATAGACCAGTTTGTTGCGACCTTCAGCAGCTATATCGATAGCGGCTTTGGCCTGCTTGGGCCTGATGTGGCCTATCTCACCACATTTCTGGTGACGATAGATATCGTGCTGGCGGGCCTGTTTTGGGCCATGGGGCCGGATAACAATATCATCGCCAGTTTTGTGAAAAAGGTACTCTATATTGGTGTCTTCGCCCTGATCTTGAACCAATTCAGCTTTCTGGTGGATGTCATCTTTAACAGTTTTGCGGGGCTCGGCCTGACCGCCTCTGGTGCAAGCATGACGGCAGATGATCTCATGCGCCCGGGCTTTGTGGCCGCAACGGGCTTTAATGCGGGCTATCCACTTCTCGACGCGATCAGCGAACTAACCGGGCCGATTGGCTTCTTCACGAATATTGTCCTGATTGCTGTCTTCTTCCTCGCATGGCTGATCACGTTGTTCGCGTTCTTCTTTCTGGCGATCCAGCTTTTTGTCACAATCATTGAGTTTAAGCTCACCACGCTCGCAGGCTTTGTCCTCGTGCCATTTGCACTATGGAACAAAACCTCATTCTTGGCGGAGCGGGTGCTCGGAAATGTGATCGCCTCGGGCATCAAACTTATGGTGCTGGCTATCATTGTTGGCATTGGTTCCACGCTCTTTGCGTCTGTCACGGCAGGCTTTTCAGGCGATGTCGGCCTTGAAGATGCGGGCGCGGTTATTCTCGCAAGTCTCGCACTCTTTGCTCTTGGCATCTTTGGCCCCGGCATTGCGACCGGGCTGGTCTCCGGTGCTCCTCAACTCGGTGCAGGCGCTGCCATTGGTGCCGGCGCCGCCGTTGGCGCGGGCGCGATGGCCGCAGGCGCGGTTGCCACAGGCGGCGCGTCTGCTGTTGCAGGTGGAGCCATGGCCGCCGCTAAATCCGGCGCGGCGATCTCCGGCGGCACGCGCATGGCTTTCTCTATGGGTAAAGCCGCTTCCGGAGCAAGTGGGCTGAAAGGCACAGCCGCAGGTGTGAGCGCTGTGGCGCAGGCCGGGGCTGGCTCTGTCGTGAACAGCGCCAAGACCGTCGCCAGCAAAGTCACGGCGCCCATCAAGCAAAGCTATCAAGGCGGCGGGCGCGGCGCAGTCACAGCAACCGGCGGAACGATTAAGGGCGGCGCAAGCGCAGCCAATGATGCGGGCGGGACGGCGTCCGCTCCGAACTCAGAACCCAAATGGGCCCAGCAAGCCCGGCGCGGCCAGCGTCAGCGCGATGCAAGCATGGCCACCATGCACGCCGTACGCGGCGGCGATGGCGGCGGCGCAGGTGGGGGCCCGCAACTCAAACAGGATGAGGATTAGACTATGCTCTGGAAACGCAGCCGCAACGCTTACGGCACAACCCCCATGGCGGAAACGCCCTATCAACGCGCTTCCCAGGTTTGGGATGACCGTATCGGTTCAGCGCGTGTGCAGGCCAAGAATTGGCGACTGACGGCGCTGACGGCCCTTGGGCTCTGCGCCGCGCTTTCCGCAGCCTATGTCTGGCGCTCCACGCAAAGCATGGTCACGCCCTATGTAATTGAGCTCGATAGTTCCGGCGAGGTGCGCACCGTTAGTGCCACCGTCGCGAATTATGAGCCGACCGATGCGCAGATTGCTTATCAACTCGCAGGGTTCATCAAGGATGTCCGCTCGGTGTCAATTGACCCAATTGTCGTGCGTGAGAATTGGCTGAACGCCTATCACTATACGACTGACAAGGCGTCACTGACGCTGAATGATTATGCCAGGACAAATGATCCGTTTTCCGATGTCGGCAAGCGGTCTGTTTCAGTCGATATAGCGAGCATTGTGCGCAGCTCGGATGATAGTTTCGATGTCCGTTGGCGCGAGACGACATTTCTGTCCGGCGTGCAGCAGACCCAGCAGACTTACACCGCTGTTCTCTCAATTGTAATCGACCCGCCTAGGGACGAGGCCACGCTGCATCGCAATCCGCTCGGCATCTATGTCCACGGCATCAATTGGTCACGCGACCTGATTTCCACACAGTCCAACACAGGAGTCTCAAAATGATTATCCGTCCACCTATACCCCTCGCTCTGCTTTGTTTGTCCATGACCATGCTGGGCGGCTGCTCCACCTTACAAACCATGTTCGACAAACCCGTCCCGGATTTCACGCTGGATGAGGCCGACTATATGGAAGCTGTCTATCTGCCCGATGAACTGACGGTGGAGGAGATCGGTGCAGATACGCCAATGATTTATGAACGCATCATGCCTGTGGCCATGGCGGGCCAACTCAAGCCAATTATCAACGAGTCCATCGCAGAAATTCAAACCCTCAAGCCTCATGAGGCGATTGATCAGGCCAATGCGGCCTCTGCCATCGAGCCGGAAGCGGGCGGTTTCGTAAACGCTATACAGATCTATCCCTATACAATCGGCGCGCTCTATCAGGTTTATACGGCGCCCGAACAGGTCACTGATATTGCGCTCCAACCCGGCGAAGAGCTGATGTCGGTCTCGGCAGGTGATACAGTGCGCTGGGTGCTCGGCGATACTGTCTCCGGCTCCGGCGATAGCGAGCAGGTGCATATTTTGGTTAAGCCAATCTCGCACGGACTGACCACAAATCTCATTATCACAACATCCAAGCGCACTTACCATGTCGAGATGAAGTCCTTCCGCGAGACTTATATGGCGGCGGTATCCTGGCGCTATCCGCACGAAGAGCTGATGCTCCGTAAGTCCAGTAAAAGTGCATCGCGTACACGAACGCGCCAGCCTATAGAACGCGGACTACAAATTGAACGGCTGAATTTTCGCTATGAGATTGATGGGGATGAGCCCCATTGGCGACCCCTGCGCGCTTTTGATGACGGCAAGAAGGTCTTCATCCAGTTTCCAGCTCGGCTGGATCAGGGCGAAGCGCCGCCGCTCTTTGTCGTCGGACGCAATGGCGAAAGCCAACTCGTCAATTATCGCATCAATGGCGCTTATTATATCGTGGACCGTCTGTTTGGCGCTGCCGAGTTGCGCCTCGGTGAAGATGAGCAGCAAGTCGTCCGCATTCTTCGCACGCAAAAGCCCGTCACCAAAATGGCAGGGCTATAGTTATGGCTGATAGCTTAGAGCTTCGTGGCAAACCCCGTTCTGTGCGGCGGTTTAATCGCCGCGCCCTTATCGGCCTTGTCGGAGCTGCAAGTGTTATTGTGCTGGGCGCGGCCGCCTTTGCGCTACGCTCGCCCGACAGATCGGGCGGGGCTGCGCCGCAAGAGCTTTATAATACGACCATGAAGGCGTTGCCGGATGGCCTCAATGAAATGCCGGCCTCTTATGCTGACGTGAAACGCGAGCCACCTTTGCTAGGCCCGCCTTTACCGGGAGACCTTGGCGCGGCGATGATTGGCAAGACACGCGAACCCGTACGTGATGACAATCCCTTCCGCTACGAACCGGCCCGCGCGCGCTACAGCGGTAGCGCGCCTACAAATGCGCAGCCGTCGCCAGAAGCGCAGCTTGCCGACGCGGCCCGCACCTCGAAGCTCTTTTTCATAGCGCACCAGACCGGCGGCGCGGGACAACCCAGCAGCCCATCTGCACCGGGCTATGCGAGTGCGTCTCCAGACTTGGCTCAAATTTTGGCGAGCCAAAGCGGCAATGACCCTGCCGGTCTTATGGCCCCAAGCGCATCCGACCATAACCGCCAAGAGCGCAAAGAGGCGTTCCTCGGCGCGGAGGTCGAAACGGAAATTTATAATCCCTATCGTCTACAAGAGCCGATCTCTCCCTATCAGGTCATGGCAGGCACAATCATTCCTGCCAGTCTGGTGACTGGGTTAAACTCAGACTTACCCGGCCAAGTTATCGCGCAGGTGACTGAGCATGTTTATGACACGCCAACAGGACAGCACTTGTTGATCCCGCAAGGTTCAAAATTACTCGGTCGCTATGACAGCGTGATTGCATACGGCCAGTCCCGCGCGCTTGTCGTCTGGTCACGGATCATCATGCCGGACGGCACATCCATCACCATCGACAATCTACCAGCGGTGGATATGTCAGGCTATTCCGGGCTTGAGGACCGCGTCGATCATCATAGCTGGCAGCTTTTCAAGGCCGCCATTCTCTCATCCGTCCTGTCGGTCTCTTCTGAAATCGGACGTGACCGGGACGATGATATTCTGAATGCGCTGCGAGATGGCGGTCAGCAGACCATCAATCAGGCGGGCCAGCAAATCGTCACCCAGCAGCTTCAAGTCCAGCCAACCCTGAAAATCAGGCCGGGATGGCGGCTGCGTGTCATCGTCAACAAGGACATTGTCCTGCAACCCTATGGAGGCCCCCAATGAGCGCGCTCAAAATCAGTCAACTTCCTGACACCACACCCGTCAAACTCAGCATCGCCTTGCCGCCGCCGCTTCAAGCTGACTTGGCGGATTATGCGCGAGTCTATGAGCAGGCTTACGGAAAGCCTGCCAAGGTCACTGAGCTCATTCCGTCCATGCTCGAAGCGTTCATGGCAAGTGACAGCAATTTCAAAAAAGCGCGCAAAGCGCTCACCACTTAACCCAAGTCCACCAACCAAAGGAGACCATTATGGCTACCATCGGACAATTCAGGCCCGTCAAAGACGGATATGAGGGCACAATCTCAACCCTCGCAATGGCGCGAAAGGTGCGCTTCATCGCGAATGACCGAAAGAAGGGTGACGGAAGTCCCGACTTCTTCGTCAAAACAGGACAATGTGATCTCGGCGTCGCTTGGCGTGAAGAAGCAAAAGAATCCGCAAAACCCTATCTGCGCGTTCTGCTGGACGACCCTAGCTTTGCCGGGCCAGTCAACGCAGCGCTTTTCGACAAGGACGGCAAAGCCGATTTGGTCTGGTCACGTCCAAAAAGAGACGCCGCTTAGGGGATTCCGCCATTTTTTCTCCATGGCGAATGCTGTAGCTCAGTGTGCGTAATTGCGGTAAAACTTGACTTGTAATGCAATATGCACTACATAATCGCATGAAAGGAGTTCGCTATGTTGGATTTTCAAGCCAGTCCTCTGGATGATGAAAAGCAGTCTCGCACGACCCAGATCCGTCACGGCGACGGGCTGTTCGATCTAATTGAACAGGCTGCCACGTCATTGGCGGTTGATAAATCAGTTTTCCTGCGGGCGGCAATCGCCAAGGAAGCCGAGCGCGTTCTTGAAACACGCTCGCGCCATGTGCTGACGCCAGAAGATGCCGCTCAATTTGCGGCTGCCCTGGATGCGCCGCCAAAGCCGACGCCACGCGCGATTGCAGCTGCGAAGGCCTATAAGGACCGCGTCGTGCATGCCGACTGATTCAAGCGACTTGCGCATTGAGCATTTTGATCCGGCCCGACACAATCGGGCCGGATTTTCTTGTGGCGTTGACCGACTGGACAACTTTCTCAAACTGAACGCAAAGAAGCAGCAAAAGGACGACATGACCCGCGTCTATGTCGCTGTTGAAGAGGGCAGCGCTGATATTCTAGGTTATCATGCGATCAATCTCGGCATGATGGATGCGGGCGAATTGGCCAAACGTCCGCGCGGTGCGCCTGATCACGGCGAATTACCTATTCTGTTTCTCGGACAGGTCGCCGTGAACGAGAACGCCCAAGGTCAAGGGCTTGGATCAATTCTCATGCACCACGTCTTTGCAAAAGCTGACGCCATTTCACAAAAAGCCGGCTGCTTTGCAATCGTCTTAGATGTCATGGCTGATGGGGACGAACTGGCTTATCAGAGACGTATCGAGTGGTATGCGGCATTTGGGTTTCAGCCATTCGCGAGCAATCCGTCTCGCATGTTTATGACCATGAAGCAGGTGCGACTTATACTGACAGTCTAACAAGGGCATGTAATCAAAGCGGCTCCATACTGCCCCTGCGTAGCTCATCCAAGGAAAACTATCAGACACCGCAGCGCCTTTATTTTGGCTGCCGAGTCCTTGCTGCAAGCGCGGAGGGATGCTGGCGCTCTTATGCCTTTGACCCAACCACAACCGCTCGCCCCAGACGCCAAGGGCGCAAGCACCTCCGAAGGATGCGAGCCCAAAAGTGTGGAAATTGATGCATATTTGACATTGTTCAATTTTTATCTATAAGTTTTGACATTGGAGATTCGAAGATGAGTGATGGCCCGTATAAAAGTTTGCCCATGAGCAAGTCCTGGAAGGATGTTGCCGAGCGCGCACACAAGGCAAGTTTTTCGGACGAAGAGCGAGAGCAGAGCATGTGCGTCGCATTGCGCAAGGACGTGCTACGCGATGTTGGTTCGGACTTTCTCATCGCCATTGGAAAAATCTTGGTTGAGCAGGAGCAAGGTAATCTGCTCGCAGATAGTGCCGCCGTCGAAATCGACAATATCACCAGCAAGTTTTCGCAGGCTCCGCTGCGTGATAATATGAGCGCCAACATTCAGGCGGCTTTGCATTCTGGCAGAAACGGTGAAGACGCCTTGGTTGAAGGTGTAAACCTGACCGTGCAGGAACATGGCCGAGGCCGTAACCGGCAGGTTGAAGAACACTATAAACGAGATGCCCGCACTCACAGCGAGCGAGAGAAAACCTTCAGCGTTCGCGATATTCTGGCGCGTACTCTGAATAGCGCTGCCGTTGGAAACCTTGGACAAGAAATTATCCGGTTTGTGCAAGGCGGTGCCCTTCAAACCCGCCTAGTCAAATTGAGCGGAACCGACGATGGGCCGGAGTTCTGACCATGCGCAAAGAACCTTATCATCCAAGTTTCAGCGCGGACCTGCTCTATGCAGGTGAGAAACCGCGAAGCGGAGCCACCGCCTGTATCATCGGACAACACATCAAGTTCGATGATGACGCGATGCAGTGCTTTGTGCCCGATCAGTGGGACCCGCTTATCTATGACGCTATGATGCTCGTGGCGGGCGTGGAAATCTGTGATCATTCCAAAATGCGCTCAAAAGTCGATTGGGCGCGCAATCTGTACTTGCGGCTTCCCGTTCATGAGCTTGAACGCTGGCAAAACCCAAAAGTCAATGCCTCGCTGGTACGAGCGCTCAAATTCTTGACTGGTGACAATTGGTCAATTGAGTTTCGCAAAACTGAAAACCCGCAATCCGGGCCACCGCAGCACAGCATGGATTTTCAGCATTCCGCTGACATGGTTATCCCTTATAGCGACGGCCTCGACTCCCGCGCCATCGCAGGTATTTTCAAGCATAAGCATGGTGACGCGCTCATCAAGCGTGTGCGCATCGGGTCTAAGCGCATCAAGAAGCCAAAACCGGGTGAAGCGGTCCAGCTTTTTGAGAATGTGCCGTTCAAAGTAAAGAAGGTTATTAGCGGAAATGGAGAGTCCTCAGGGCGTTCTCGTGGCTTCAAATTCGGCGTTCTTGCAGGTCTTGCCGCTTATCTTATCGGAGCACCAAAAGTAATCGTCCCTGAAAGCGGGCAAGGCGCGCTTGGCCCAGTGCTCGTTAATGTCGGACAGAGCCACTATGATAGGCGCACCCATCCCCAATACACCGCGCTCATGTCGGACTTTCTGGAGGCACTGTTCGGAAAACGCATCGCGTTCGAGCATCCTGTTATTTTTGGCACCAAGGGACAGACCCTAGCGAAATATAAGGCGCTCTACCCTGACGAGTTAATCTGGGACAAAACCCGGTCATGCTGGATGGATCAGCGCCATGCATCGTTCAACGGCGAGCATCGCCAATGCGGAATTTGCGCGGCGTGCATGTTGCGCCGAACCAGCCTCCACGCGGCAGGCTATCACGAGCGTGCAGACAAATATTTATGGGAAGACCTCGGCGCGGCTGACTTCGCCAACGGCGCAAGCCCAGCATTTGAGCGTCGAAACAATTCGCAATTCGAATATGCCGTTGCCGGGACTTTGCATATGGATCACCTCGCAGCTCTAAAAGATGATCCCGGTCTCGACATGATTGTTCTGCGTCATGCGATCCCTGTTGCGCGGGCCATGGGGTTATCAGTGGACGACACCAAAGCCAAAATTTCCGGAATGATTGAGACCCACGCAAACGAGTGGGCTGCCTTCCTGGACGATCTTCCGAAAGAGTCATTTGTACGAAACTGGGCGGAAGCAGCATGAGTATTTCATTACACAGTTTAGACCCGATAGAGCTCGGCAAACGCCTGCGTCTGGCGCGAGACGAAACTGAACTGACTCAGGCTAATGCAGCGTCACAGGCCGACATGTCTCGCACCACTTTGGTTGCGATCGAGCAAGGCAAGCGTCCGGTCAAGGACGGAGAGCTTATCGCTTTGACTGATCTCTACGGTATCACCTTGAACCAGTTGCTTCGCAAAGAAGCTGTTCATGTCGATTTGGTTCCGCGGTTTCGTAAAATGGGAGAGAATGTCGATACCGCTTTTGAGAATGCCATCGCGACCCTCAATGATTTCGTGACCGCAGAAGTCGAGCTTGAAAATCTGCTAGGCATCCAGCGACAATCCAATCTGCCGCCCGAACGCCCATTGCTTCCCGGTGACGTGCGCAAACAAGCCGAAATTGACGCGCATGAGCTGAGGCAACGTATGGGACTAGGCCAAGGCCCCATCCGTAATGTCTTTGCGCTTCTTGAACTCGATTTGGGCATGCGGGTTTATACTCACCCGCTCAAAAACAGCGTATCGGGTTTGTTTGCATATGATGATGCGGTTGGGGCGTGTATCCTCATCAATTCCAGTCACCGATATGAGCGTCAGGTTCAAACTGGCGTCCATGAATTGGGACATACTGTAAGCGCGCGTCGTCGGCCCGATGTCTGCCACGATGCCTATCAGCACAACTCTCGTGAAGAGCGTTACGCCGTAGCCTTCGGCCCGGCATTCTTGATGCCAGCGCACACCGTTGCACGCAAGCTACAGGAAATCCGCGCGGGCAGTGCACGGTTGACCCGTCGCCACGTCATCATCTTGGCAGATTATTTCGGTGTTTCCCGCGAAGGGCTTGTTCGCAGACTCGAAGAACTCAAGTTGGCACCGGACGGTACATGGGACTGGTTTGTGAGAAATGGTGGTATAACCGATGTTCAAGCCGCTGAGGTATTGGGCGGTGATGCCGCAAATGATGTCAGTGCAGGCCATCGCCCGATGCGCAGCTCAGTTCGACTTGAAACCCTTGCAGCACAAGCGTTAGAGCGCGATCTGTTGAGTGAAGGTCAGATAGCCGAACTCCTGAAGATTGATCGCTTCAAAGCGCGTCGTCTCCGTATGGAAGGAGAGGACGCTGAATATGACCTCGGTTAGTTGTCTCAAAGAGATAGACGACCCGCTTGTCTTGGACGCGAGCGTTGTCGTGAATCTGAATGCCACTGGTTTTGCCGATCGTGTGCTCGAGGCAATTCCAGCGGGCGTTTTTATTCCTGATCCGGTTGTCAGAGAGCTCCAGCAGGGCACTAAGATGGGTCATAGTGATGCGACTGATCTGGATGCGCTTCTGGCGCAAGGTCTGGCGGACACGCTAAAAGTCCCTGTATCTGCCCATTCTGAATATATTACTTTGGTGTCTGGGTCTTCAACGAGCAGCCTCGGGGACGGAGAAGCCGCGACGATTGCCAGTGCATTCGCGATGCGAGCATGGGCCTGTATTGATGAACGCAAAGCACGCCGTATTTGTAGCAACCGATACAAAGAAGTCAGAGTCGCCAGCACAGTCGATATACTCGCACACCCCCATGTCGTGGGATCATTGAGCGAGGACGAGTTTTCGTCAGCCTTATTGGCCGCGCTGGAAGTTGCGAATATGCAGGTTCAAAAACAGCATATGGACTGGGTGGTATCGCGGATTGACCCGGCCCGAATTGCAAACTGCCTAAGTTTGCCGCGGTCTATCCGACAGATGAACCAGTCAATGACGAAAGCGGGATAACTCCTGTAATCCAATCAGAGCAATCAACTAAATCAACATTGAAGACCCAAATGCCAACAGCCCAAAAAACCGATACCGTCCTAGAAACCATACTGAAATGGTCTTTGACTCGGCCCCTTTGGCAGCGAGATGCACTGAGACGGATAATAGCTGATGGTACGCCAGATGAAAAAGATTTGGGTGAATTGCTATCACTTTGCAAAAAAGCGCATGGCGATGAAAGCGTAGAAATTGAGCCAGCAGTTCTATCATCTGCTCATTTGCCTGCCGATCCTGATGCTGGCGAACCAGTCAAGATTGGTAGCCTCAGCGAGGTTGTCGGTGTGAACCAGCTCGCTAAGAAACAAGAATTGAAATTTGAAACTGGCGGACTCACAGTCGTTTATGGCCCAAATGGAACAGGCAAATCTGGTTACTCCAGAATATTGAAAAAGGCCTGCCGTTCACGTCACGCTGGCGAAATTATGCCCGACGTTTATAGTCCGTCTCCCACAGGCAATGCGACAGCGCTGCTATCAGTCTCAAGCGGGGCCAATCCGATAACTGACATTGAATGGGAGGATAATGGTTCACCGCCAGAGATTCTCTCCGCCATCACCGTATTCGACCGCGATTGTGCTTCTGTGCATGTGCAAAAGAAGAATGAGGTTTGGTTCCGTCCATTCGGCTTGGATATTCCCGACGACCTAGCCGGCGTATGCCAAAATCTAAAGCAGACACTGACTGCTGAGAAGACTGCACTAGAGCGCGAACGCAACCCCGTTTTCCAAAACCCAACTTGGAGTTCTCGATCAGGCATTGGTAAGGTTATGTCTGCGCTGAAGAAGGACACAGACCTCAATCCGTTTATTTCCAAACCGCCCCTAAACAAAGACGAACAAGCTCGCCTTGAAAAATTGCGCGCGGACCTGGCCCAGGATGGTTCCGTTGCAGCTGCTGCGCAGCAACAGAATGCCTTGCGTCTGGATCAGATGGCTAAATATCTGGGACAAGTAGAGAGTGCCTGTTCTGATGATGCCCTAGCGACTTTATTTAGCTTGAAAGCAAGCGCAGTCACAGCGCGTGATGCTGCCAATATGGCCGCGTCTAATGCTTTTGACGGAGCAGCAATCGAGGGCGTGGGGCATGCGCCATGGAAAGCACTATGGGAGTCTGCAAGACGATATGCGCAAACCGTTGGGAAGGATGGCATCAATTTTCCACCATCCGCAGGCGATTTTTGCTCACTCTGCCATCAATCAGTCGATGAGCAGACAGCTGCACGGATGTCTGGGTTTGAAGCATTCGTAAAACAAGACACTGAATCCGCCGCTGCAAATGCGGAAGACGCGTTAAAGCAGGCCATTGAAAAACTCTCAGAGGTGGTCATCCACTTGAACAAAGTCTCTGTCGGTTATAAATACCTGGCGCTAAATGAACCTACCGTCGCTAAGGCAGTTCTGCAGTATTTAGCACGGGCGAAACTACGGCAGAAGCAAACGCTAGCAGCAATCGCAAATGGCGAAGATGCGAATTTAACCGTGATGCCTGCGAACCCAAGTGTTCATGTTGAGCCTCTAGCCAATGCAGCCAGAACTTACGGTGCGTCTCTTCTTGCCAGTGGATCGGATGCTGGGCGGGACAAATTGCTGGATGAACTGGCTGAACTTGAAGACCATCGACAATTGGACGATTTTATTTTGATTGCCAAAGCTGAGATCTCGCGTTTGGACGAAGTAGCGCGATTGGACAAATGCATAGCGGAGACTGCTACTACGGCCATCACAAAGCTGGGCAATACGATTGCTGATGATTTGATTACGCCGCTAATGCGTGACCGGTTTCGACAGGAAATTGGTGCGCTTGCTGGCAATAGAGTCCGTGTCGAAATTGTCCGGTCAGGCGGAAAATTTGGGTCGCCCCAATACGAAGTACGTCTATATGCTAATCCAAAAGCCAAAGTGCATGATGTCTTGAGTGAAGGTGAACAGACCTGCGTTGCATTGGCCGCGTATCTAACAGAGTTAGCTAACGCTTCCCACGCATCCGCATTGGTTTTTGATGATCCTGTGACATCACTGGATCATCGTTGGAGGAACAAGGTTGCCAAACGTCTCGTACAGGAGGCTGGTGTTCGTCAAATTATCGTTTTTACCCACGACCTCATATTTGTGAATGATTTGCACCAAATGGCGATTGACCAGACCATTCCTATTCGGCTCTCTCATCTTTCCCGCGGGGAGCAAGGTGTTGGCATTGTGAATGACGATCTGCCATGGCGCGCGTCCGGTGTGCGTGACCGAATTGACAAACTTGAAAAGGAAGCGAGAAAAGCCAAGACATTATATGAGGCTGATAACGATGAGGATTACCGACTCGCGGCCCATCGTATTTATGATCGTCTGCGAGCCGCATGGGAGCGGGCATTAGAAGATATTGTATTCGCTGGCGTAATCCTGCGTCACCGGGATTACATTAATACCAAAGGTCTGAACCGAGTTACAGCGCTGGACGGTGATGATGTAACAGCTTTCAATGCCGGGTTCAAAAAATGCTGTGACTATGTCGAGGCTCACGATGCATCACGAGGACGAGATTCTGATCCGCCAGACCCGACAGACTTAATGGAAGACATTCAGTCATTGAACGAATGGTCTACAGAGTTGCGCGCCAAAATGAATGCGGTATCGCCGTAACGAAGTATCATCGATTAGGCTCATTGATGATTCGGGCAATCGAGAAATTTTCAGTAGATATCCTACTCTGGTTGGTGAATCGGTAGGCAAATGGGGTAAAAACCGGGGTAAAGAGTGGGGTAAAAATAAAAGCATAAAACCCATAAGTTTTTGTTTTTATTAGTTTTATGGTTCGATTTCGGCCCCCGTCACTCGCGCCATTTCTCTTGAGATGGCAGATAAAAATAACCCGGCCCTTGGCCGGGTTTTTTGTTTTCCGAATGTCCGTATTACGAAGCCACAAGTTGGCCTCCCAAAGACGACCTTATTCGCTATCAGATGCCAATTTGGATTGACCCTTGAGCACGTCCGATAGCTCTGTCACGCTGCTTACAATATAATCGGGACGGCTGACATTCGGGTAGAGTTTGGCTCCGGGCCGGGCAATAAAAGCCGTCTGCAATCCTTGCGCCTTTGCCCCTGCTAGGTCCCAGGCATGAGCGGCCACCATGAGAGCGTCCTCAGGCTGCACGCCTAATTCTTTTAGAGCCCAATTATAGGTGATAGGCGCCGGTTTAAAGGCTTTGACATCTTCTACGCTCATTCGGCGCTCGAAATAGTCTGTAAGCCCCGCATTTTCAAATTGTTTGGCTACACCTGCATTTGAAGAATTGGTGAGACTTACCAGTTTAAAGCCTTGATCCTTCAGAATGGTCAATCCGGGCTTTACATCCGCATGCGGGGGAAGCGAGGTGATTGGCCCCGTAATAGCCGCTTTAGCTTCCTCGAAAGTTAGCTCAATACCTTCTCCTTCTGCCACCATTATTAGCGCCCCTGCGCCGACCTCCGCAAAATCCCGATACTCTCAACTGAGCGTATCCACCAAAGAATAATGCAACATCGTGGAAAACCAATACGGTAAAAGGTCATCGCGGCCACCTAAGACGTCCCCGACTGAGCTTCTCATCGCTTCAAGATCAAGAAGCGTCTCGTTGACGTCAAAAATAATAACTTTGGGTGTTGGGCTCGGCTTAGACATTTCGGCTCCCTCGTGTTGCGCAATACTATTCGGGCTGAAAACCAGCGCTGTGAGGATCGCGATAGATGCGAAAAATTTATTCATGGAACTCTCTCACTTTTAATAATCAGCTAATTCAAAATTATCGGCCTATGCGGTTCTAGTGAGGTTCTAGTGAGGTTCTAGGATCCCTAATATGCACAGCAAAAACACGACTGCGTGAACTCCCTAAAAATGACAAATCCAAAACAAAAACCCCGCCACATGGGCGGGATTTCTGAAGTGTATTCAACTAACGCCTAGTGCGTCGCGCCACCGCCGAGAGCCGGGTCCGTTGTTTGAGTGCCCATAATTATGCCAGCCAGAGCAGCTTTATCGCTCGCTGTCCACTCAATCTTTGTCGGCTCCCGCGTCAAGGCATGTTCGAGAACTTCGTCCACTAGGCTGACCGGAATGATTTCCAATTCGGATTTAACATTCTCAGGAATATCAGCCAGGTCTTTCTCGTTTTCTTGCGGAATAAGCACGGTTTTAATACCGCCGCGTAAAGCCGCGAGTAGTTTTTCCTTGAGGCCGCCAATCGGAAGAACGCGGCCGCGCAAAGTCACTTCGCCTGTCATAGCGATGTCGCTCCGCACAGGAATTTGCGTTAATACACTAACCATCGCTGTAACCATTCCAACACCTGCGGACGGCCCGTCTTTAGGGGTCGCCGCCTCGGGCACATGGACGTGAATATCGGTACTTCTGAACACGCGCGGGCTAATGCCAAGTTCTGGCGCCCTCGCCTGTACATAGGAATTGGCGGCCGAGATGGATTCTTTCATCACGTCCTTCAAGTTCCCCGTAATCTTCACACTGCCTTTGCCTGGCATAGACAGCGCTTCGATCGTCAGAATATCGCCGCCGGTTTCTGTCCAGGCGAGTCCTGTGACAGTTCCAACCTGATCCGTTTCGTCGGCGCGGCCATACCGGAATTTCTTTACGCCCAACAAGTCACCAATATTCTCGGAGGTGACGTGCACAGAAGTGGCCTCCTTGGACACAATTTTCTTCAAAGTCTTACGGGCCAAACGCGCCACTTCCCGCTTGAGGCTCCGCACACCGGCTTCCCGTGTGTAATACCGAACTATATCTCGAAGCGCGTCTTCAGTGACGGAAAACTCGTCTTCCTTTAGACCATGTTCTTTGATTTGCTCTGGCAGCAAATGGCGCTTGGCAATTTCAATTTTCTCATCCTCCGTATATCCCGGAATACGAATAATTTCCATCCGATCCAAAAGCGGTTGCGGCATGTTCAAACTATTGGCTGTTGTGATAAACATCGTATCAGACAGGTTATAATCCACATCCAGATAATGATCGTTAAATGTATCGTTCTGTTCCGGATCCAGCACTTCTAGAAGCGCCGAGGACGGATCACCGCGATGATCCATGCCCATTTTATCGACTTCGTCAAAAAGGAATAAAGGATTGATATATTTAGCCTTTTTCATAGACTGGATAATGCGTCCCGGCATAGAACCAATATAGGTTCTACGGTGACCACGAATTTCGCTCTCATCGCGCACACCGCCCAATGCAACGCGCACAAACTCACGTCCGGTGGCACGCGCGACTGATTTACCCAAAGAAGTTTTACCCACGCCGGGCGGGCCAACGAGACAAAGAATCGGGCCTTTGACCTTTTTCGTACGGGTCTGCACGGCAAGATATTCAATGATACGTTCTTTGACTTTTTCAAGGCCGTAATGGTCTGCGTCGAGGATTTCTTGCGCTTTATCCAAATCACGCTGAATCCGTTTTTTCTTGCCCCACGGCACAGAGAGCATCCAGTCGATGTAATTACGCGACACGTTTGCTTCGGCGCTCATCGGACTCATCTGTTTGAGTTTTTTGATTTCGGCTGTGACCTTTTCTAACGCTTCTTTGGAGAGCTTGGTTTTCTCGATCTTCTCCTGAAGCTCGGCCATTTCATTCGGCGAATCGCCATCACCCAACTCTGACTGAATAGCCTTCATTTGTTCATTCAGATAATATTCGCGCTGAGTTTTTTCCATCTGGCGCTTCACGCGACCGCGGATTTTCTTTTCGACTTTCAACACGCTGGCTTCTGCGTCGATCAAGTCTAGGATAGCTTTCAAGCGCGCTTCAACTTTTGGCTCGGCGAGTAGCTCTTGTTTGTGCTTAATTTCCGCGTTTAGATGCACAGCGATAATGTCAGAGAGTTTAGCCGGATCTTTTGTCTCGGTAACCGACCCGACCACCTCCTCTGCGATTTTTGTATTAAGTTTGCCATAAAGGTCAAACTTTTCGCGAACCTCTTTTGCCAAAGCCTTAGCCTTGCTTGCGCTCTCCATCTCCGTCTCAACAATCATGGCATAGGCTTCAAGATAATCTTTGGTGTCCGTAAAGGCATCTACAGTGGCCCGTTCTTGGCCTTCGACCAGAACGCGTACAGTCCCGTCCGGCAGCTTTAAAAGCTGCAAAATTTTAGCGATACAGCCGCGGTCAAAAATATCGTCCTTAGAAGGATCGTCTTCTTCTGAGTCTTTTTGGGTGAGCAGCAAGATACGCTTTTCCTGCCGCATTACTTCTTCTAGGGCATTGATGGATTTTTCGCGGCCAACAAAGAGCGGCACAACCATATGCGGGAACACGACAATGTCGCGAAGTGGTAATACGGGTAAAAGATGAGTATCAGTCATAATAGTCCTTCAAATAGCGCGTCTTTTAGGCGCCTTATTTTATTCTCAAGATGGGGCGTGGTTTTAACCCATGCAAGGCCGAAGCCCTTTTTTGACTGCGCTTGGGCTGTCATTGCCCTGAAAGGCAGCGCTCCCTGAAAACCACCCTTCCCACAAAAAAACCGCCCTTACAGAGCGGCTTTTGAATTCTTGAAACTTTGCAAAGCTTTGTCCCACGGATCAGGACGCTTGTTCCTGTTGCTCTTGTGACGCCTCTCCTTCGGAATGGACTATGAGAGGTTGAGCCGTGCCATTGACCACTTCGCCGTTTATCACGACTTCTGCGACGCCTTCATAAGATGGCAGGTCGTACATGGTATCCAGCAAGATGCCTTCCATTATAGAACGGAGTCCTCGGGCCCCGGTTTTTCGGGCCAAAGCCTTCTTGGCAATCGCCTTTAGCGCGTCCTCAGAGAAAGTCAGCTTCACACTCTCCATATCAAAAAGCGTTTCATATTGTTTGACGAGTGCATTCCGCGGCTGCGTTAAAATCGTAATCAGAGCGTCTTCGTCCAAATCCGTAAGCGTTGCAATCACTGGCAAACGGCCAACAAATTCAGGGATTAGTCCGAATCGGGTCAAGTCATCCGGCTCTACCCCTTGCAGGATGTCGCCAATGCGGCGCTCGTCCATCTCTTTGACTTCACCGCCAAAGCCAATGGATTTTTTATCGCCGCGATTCGTGATGACTTTATCAAGACCCGCAAAGGCACCCCCGACGACAAAGAGGATATTCGTTGTATCAACTTGCAGGAATTCCTGCTGCGGATGTTTCCGCCCGCCTTGAGGCGGAACAGAGGCAACAGTGCCTTCCATAATCTTAAGCAGAGCTTGCTGCACGCCCTCACCCGACACGTCTCGCGTAATGGACGGATTATCCGATTTACGTGAAATTTTATCGACCTCGTCAATATAGACAATGCCGCGCTGAGCCCGCTCGACATTATAATCGGAGGCTTGAAGCAATTTCAGAATGATGTTCTCGACGTCTTCGCCGACATAACCAGCTTCGGTCAAAGTGGTCGCATCCGCCATCGTAAATGGCACATCCAAAATCCGCGCCAGAGTTTGCGCCAGAAGCGTTTTACCGCACCCTGTCGGACCCACTAGTAGGATATTGGACTTCGCAAGCTCAACTTCAGGGTTGGAGGTTGCGTGGTTCAACCGCTTATAGTGATTGTGGACCGCCACAGAGAGCACCCGTTTGGCATATTCCTGACCAATTACGTAATCGTCCAAAGTTTCGCAAATCTCTTTCGGCGTCGGAACTCCTTCAGACGTTTTCGCGATGGAGCCTTTTCCCTCTTCCTTGATGATATCCATGCAAAGTTCGACGCATTCGTCGCAAATAAACACAGTCGGACCCGCAATCAATTTTCTGACTTCATGCTGGCTCTTGCCGCAGAAGGAACAGTAAAGCGTATTTTTCGATTCGCCGCTTGTGTTTTTGCTCATAACCGTACTCGTTCATTTCGGGAGGTCTGAATGAAATCCCTACAAAATCTGTGCCTTAATGACATTGAACTGTCACATTAAGGCCGTTTCCTTAATCGCGCCTTACAGTCGGCGTGATTATTTTCTTATTGGACACTCCAAACCTAGAGGTTTCAAGTCAAAAGAAAAGGCCGAGATACGAATATCCCAGCCTTTATACAGTCAAACTTTCGGTTACCCGCGTTTAAAAGGCTGCTCTTATTTCTCTCCGCGAGACGTATAAACATGGTCAACAATACCGAAATCCTTGGCTTCATCGGCCGTCATAAAATGATCGCGATCCAGCGTTTTCTCAATCAACGCATATTTTTTTCCAGTGTGTTTCACATAAATTTCATTGAGACGCTTTTTCATCGCAAGAATGTCTTGGGCGTGACGTTCAATATCAGACGCCTGTCCCCGGAAACCGCCGGACGGTTGATGCACCATAACGCGTGCATTTGGCAGAGCAATCCGCATATCCGCCTCACCCGCCGCGAGAAGCAAAGAGCCCATAGAACAAGCCTGCCCCATACACACAGTTGAAACAGGGGATTTAATATATTGCATGGTGTCATAAATCGCCATGCCCGCAGTCACCACGCCGCCTGGCGAGTTGATATACATGGAAATTTCTTTTTTCGGGTTTTCGCTCTCAAGGAACAAAAGCTGCGCCGTGATGGATCCCGCCATATTGTCTTCAACCGGGCCGGAGAGGAATATGATTCGGTCACGTAAGAGGCGCGAATAAATATCAAAAGCCCGCTCGCCGCGGCTGGATTGTTCAACAACCGTCGGGATGAGATAGTTCGTGGCTTGTTCAATAGGATCAAACATAGGGTTTCCTGATTACTGAGACTGTTTCAATGAACAGACTGGGACATAATTATGACTTTTATATTGATACGCTAGAACGCCTAATCAAGGGGGTCAATGCGCGGAAGCGTCCGGAACTTACTTGCGATGTGGAAGACATCAAACTGATTGCAAGCCAGCGGGCCTCCAAAAGAATAACCGTATTAAACGAACCAGCCCCCAATCCTTATCTTATTCTTTTCCAAGGGTCTTATGTGGTTTGGTACCCCCCTCCATTTGATTTTCATTCTAACCCAAACTCTATACCCTTAGTTTTTTAAGCGAAAGAGAATGAGAAGCCTGTAAAGCCATAAAAACAGTGGCGATTTATTGCTTGGTCAGCTAACAAATCCCCCATGAGAGCTACTTCCCACCCTCGCCAAGCAGAACGTCTAGCCACCTTACACAGTTATAATATTCTCGATACGCCGCGAGAATCCGACTTCAATGATATTGTTGAACTGGCTGCTAAAATCTGCGGCACCCCCATATCGGTTGTAAACCTCATAGACGCCGAAAGGCAGTGGTTTAAAGCAGAAATTGGTCTTGGCTCTAGGGAAACGCCACTGGATACATCAATTTGTTCACATGTTATTCTCGAAGAAGACTTCACTCTCATTGAAGATACACATGTTGACCCCCGAACGGCAGATAATGAATTGTGTATCCCGAATGATGGGTTACGATTCTATGCAGGCGCACTCATCAAAGCTGAAAACGGCTTACCAATCGGGACGCTTTGTGTGCTCGACAATAAACCCAACACTCTGGACGCCGATCAACAACAAGCCCTAAAGGTGTTAGCTCGGCGCGTGACACGGGAATTGGATCTCAGGCGCGCTTTACAAACGCAAAGCGTTTTACGCGACGAAATGGATCATCGGGTCAAAAATAGTCTTTCTTCTATCGCCAGTGCAATTGGACTATATAAATCGGAAGCGCGTAAAACGGGTGATGCCGACGCTGCCTTTGATGCCTTGAGACGTCAACTAGATGCTGTCACCGCAGTTCACCAATCAATTTATCTGTCAAAGGAAGCCGGCGGTGTAGATCTGAAGGAATACCTTCCAACCTTAGCAAGTCATCTTGAGACATCTTTACCGCCCTCTGTGTCGGTCAAGGCTACATCCCCCACCTGCTCTGTGGAGCCAAAACTCGCTAGCACTATTGGACTAATTGCAAACGAGTTTGCCGCGAACACCGTTAAGCATGGTGACATTTCAAAGGGAAATCCTGAAATAAATTACACCCTTTCGGTAAAGGGGACCGAACTCACTCTCACCTGTAAGAATAATGTTGCAGAGCAAATGCGGGTAGAATCTTCCTCTGGCGATTCAAAACCTTCTCCAGGTATCGGTGCTAGGTTGATAAAGGCGTCCGTCGCACAGTTTGGCGGTCATATTCAGCAAACCGGAAGCGCGAAAGGTTTCGAACTCATCGCCACCCTATTTCTCCCTTAGGTCATTTAAAGCGTAAAATTTATGCAAGTGTTCGGAATAAGGTGGTCAGTTTGAGAGTTCAGACATGTTATTTCTCCCTCTAGCCGGGCTTAAACTGAAGAAACAGACTTAATCGGAATAATCGTTCGGTTTTTCTAATTTGCTATACCCGCCGCTATCTCTCCTTCCCTCTGCCGCAATCGTGGTTTACGAGCCGCATATGACGTTCCAACCTTCTTATTCTACACGGCCCACTCTTCGGGTTGATCTTGACGCGCTCAAGGCAAATTATGCAGCGCTAAGCAAGCTGGCGGGAGCCGCCAAAATCGGCGCAGCGGTCAAAGCAGATGGTTACGGCCTGGGAGCTGTCCCGGTTGGTCGAGCGCTTTATGGAGCTGGATGCCGAATATTCTTTGTCGCTACAGCTGGCGAAGGCAAAATTCTACGTGACGGAATCGGCCCAAATGCAGCTATTTATGTGCTCAATGGCCCTGCGCCGCGCGATAAAGGCGTGCTGCTCGGTGCGAAACTGAAGCCAGTCATCAATTCCATGGAACAGGCGCGGTTCTGGGCGAGCGTTGCCGACGAAGTAAATGAGCCCCCCTACACCGCGATTCATATTGACACAGGCATGAACCGGCTCGGCCTCCCTTTAGAAGACCTAACCGAGTTGGCGCGTGATAAAAAGCTATGGAAATCGCTGAATCCGGAATGGGTCATGAGTCATTTGGCCTGCGCTCCTGACGCGTCCAACCCGATGAATAAGGTTCAGCTTGAGCGGTTTCGTAAAGCGGCAGCGCAGTTTCCACTCACTCCGCTCTCGCTTGCCAATACGGCCGGGATATATCTCGGAAAACCCTACCATTTCCAAATGGTGCGTCCCGGAATTGGACTTTACGGCGGTCAGGCCACAACCAAAGCCGAACAAGAAGTTACGCAACCTGTAGCCAGCCTGCTCGCGCCGATATTACAGGTGCGCTACATCCAAGCTGGCGAAACTGTTGGCTATAATGGGAGCTTCAAGGCCGAAAAAGATATGCGTATCGCCGTGGTCGGAGCAGGTTATGCGGATGGCGTACCTGTCTCGCATTCCAACAAAGGCACAGCGATAGTCCATGATATGGAAGCCCCAATCATCGGGCGCGTCAGTATGGATTTGACTATTTTGGATGTGACAGAAGCTCGGCTGACCGTTGAAACGGGCGGCGTTGCGGTTTTCCGAGGGTCGCATTTGGAAACCGAATCCAATATCGGCGAAACGCTTAATTACGAGCTCTTGGTTCGTCTTGGACAACGCTGCCGCCGTGATTACTGGAAGCCTAAGAAAGAAGATGGCCGGTAAACTCAATATTTGAAGACACCCGTACCATTTAAACCATGGGGGATAATTTTACGATTGCGCAAAATGAGTTTGGGGGCCTATTACGCCGCACGCAGCGTCCTATTCAGTTTGTCCGGGCCGGTAATCTCGTTCCGCCAGAGGCAGAACACCTTCTAACGTCATAGGCATCGGTTTATATCGCCCTTCTGAAAAAAGTGGGGCCTGATCGGCATAATGAGGGGATTCCGCATCCAACGTTGCCGCCCCGTATTGGTGGATGGAAACGAGATCCAGTGCCCCCGTTTCGTCCCAATCTGCTACCATAATGTGGGTATCCCCGGCAAAAGCATTCATGGATCCCCTTTCCGCTACGCCGTCCCGATTGGCATAAACCGCACGAAGAACATCTGGCGCGCCGTCCAGAGGCAAATCCGTTTCCCCACGCTGTAAACGGTTCACTTCGCCCCATTCCGGGTCGAGTCGTCCAAAGGCCAAACGTAAATCTTCAGCACTTTTACGAAGGGCTTCTACGGGGTCCATTTCATTCTCTTTATATTCATAACCTAACGCATGTGTTCCTGTTAAAACAGCCAGCGCTGCCCCGCGAGAACTACGCTCCGTATCACCGTCCCAATTTCGAAGAACTTCCTTCGCGTCCTCTAATATTGGTTCGTCATAGGAACGGGAAACCAAATCTACCACGAGCTGCATCAGATCAGATTTCGGGTCATAACGTGTATCTGCCCGATACCTCAGAAGCTCTTCGCGTGTAACGGACTCGTCATTAGTCAAAAGCTTTAACGCCCGCCGAGAACGATTGGTAATCCGGTCCTCTATCCCGAAAGTCTCAGAGAAGTCCTCGCGACGGTTGTTACACGCCGCGTCTGTCACATCGAAAGGCGTTGCATTCGCCGAAAAAACCCAACCGCACTCCGGATTCCAGATTTGCGGCATATCGCTCAGAGGTCGGAAATCATCCCAAATCAACTCTGATTTGTTCCCCGGAAGAATTTCCTCCCACCTTGGTCCTTCAATACGGTTTGGCATTTTCGCGTTATAAACTTCCCCAATATTTCCATCCTTGTCTGCGTAAACTATATTGAAAGAGAGAACATTGTTTTGAGACATAGCAGTTCTCCATTCTTCCATTGATCTGGCTTTCCCCATATCGAACCATTGCTGAAGGGCACCGACCCCTTGTAGGCCTGAGAATCTTATGGCGTAATGCCCGGTCGGAGTGGACAGGACGGGTCCATGTTCTGACCAAAGGATATTGCGCTTAACTGGTAGTGAAAAAGGGCCAAAAAGTTTCACCCGAAAATTGGATTTGGTAATTTCAAAGTCGCGCCATTTACCGTCGAGTTTATACTGCGCAGGATCTTCGAAATCATTCACTTCCAAGGCGTAAATATCTATCAAATCCGGACGATTTACAGTTTGCGCCCATCCCAAATCGGGATTTACGCCTTGCGCAATAATCGGGACGCCGGGGAAAGTCGCCCCCGCAATATTCATGCCTTCCGCTGACACCATATGCGCTTCATACCAAGCGTAAGGCCCTGACATGGGTTGGTGAGAGTTCAGGATAAGACGCGTATGACCATCCGCGCTCCGGGACGGAGCCACGGCAAACGCATTTGACCCTCTAACCGCATCCGGTAAGTCCAATTTCGCCGTTTGCTGCCAAGGCGAAACATTAGGTTTATTTTCGGCGGTGAATAATTCTTCCAGATAACCATCCAGACGATAAAAAAACGGCGTCGCCCAAGTAAAGCCGGCAAGTACGTCTTGTTGCGTAATTGGCAAAACAGCCGGCAAGACATCGTCCGGATGCTCAACAGCGTAAAGATTTAGAGCGTCAGCATACCCCTTCGCCACGGCTTTGACATCATCTCGAACATCTGATTCATACTTGCTCTGAACCGCTTCACGGACTTTAAACAAATCATAGAGGTAATCCTGCGGCGCAACCGATTTCCCTTTATATTGCGCGCTCATCCCTCGTGCGGCAATGACGACGTCTTGGATGGTTTTCCAGTCATCCTCGGCATGTGCATAGCCAAATCCAAAACTCGCATCCGCATCGGTCTGACCAAAGACATGCGCGACGCCATAATTATCCCTCAGAATACGTGCGTCATAGTCTAACGCAGTGGTTTTAATTTCTGCCTCGTCATAATTAGCGCCAGACGGTGTCCATAAGTAAATAACGCCGCCAATTACGGTCAAGATAAATAGAACCGCGAGAATCTTTAAAACTGTTTTCATAGGAACTTTGTGCCGTGTGCAGTTTCAAAGGGAAAGATGAAATTTGCTTATAGCATTTGTGCGACGCTTTTGGATAGCCTAACAAGAGATAATAAATCTTCCAGATTGGAGTTCGTCCTGATGAAAAAAATTTTTCTCCTTTTAGCCGCCGCCTTCCTCTGCGCCTGCGCTGCACCCACTCCAGACGCCCCCAACACAGCCCCTCCTCCCGGAACAAAAAATCAACCTCACCTCTCTCCGCCTGACTTGACTGAGTCCGACATGAACGAAGGTGACGTCAAATATTGCGGCGGCATGGTTCAGGGCGAAGGTCCAACCTGTGGACCGGAAGAGTTTTGTAAACGCACCATCGGCGATATGTGCGGGGCCGCCGATGCGCCTGGACAATGTACAACGGTTCCTGAAATCTGCACTCAGGATTACCGCCCAGTTTGCGGATGTGACGGTAACACCTACCCCAATGAGTGTGCGGCCAATGCCAAAGGCATTAGCGCCTCATATGAAGGTGAGTGCAAATAAGAACGCTATTTTTGACTTTCTGTCATTCACATCGCGAATGACAGCCCTTTAAAATTTGTAGTTTTTAAATATTCCAGCCATGTTACGGACATGCCAACTGATCCAAAGACCATTCTACCCAAAGAGATACCAAAATAAGTGTTTCATTCTTTTTTCAACGAACTTCGTGCCGCCAAAGTCCCCGTCTCCATCCGGGAATACTTGACATTGTTGGAAGGCGTTGAAAAAGGAGTCGCGCATGAGAGCCTAGACGGATTTTATTATTTGTCCCGTACGGCTCTGGTAAAAGATGAGCGAAATCTAGATAAATTTGATCAGGTTTTCTCCCATGTTTTTAGGGGGCTGGATTATGTTGGCGATATTTTCGGGCAGGACGAGCACCAAATACCAGAAGATTGGCTGCGGAAAATGGCGGAACTTCACCTATCACCCGAAGAAATGGCTGAAATTGAAAAGCTGGGTGACTTTGACAAAATCATGGAAGCTCTAAAAGAGCGTCTCGAAAATCAAGATAAACGTCATCAAGGCGGTAATAGGAATATCGGCACCGCCGGACGATCTCCTTTCGGCGCCTATGGTTACAACCCTGAAGGTGTTCGCATTGGCCAAAAAGAAGGCCGACACGGTAAGGCTGTCAAAGTCTGGGACAAACGCCAGTTCAAAAATCTCGACGGCGACAAAGAAATCGGCACACGCAATATCAAGGTCGCTTTGCGAAGGCTTCGTAAATTTGCCCGGGAGGGCGCGGCGGAAGAACTAGACCTGAACGGCACGATAAAAGGCACAGCTAAACAGGGTTGGCTGGACATTAAAATGCGGCCCGAGCGCCGCAATGCTGTCAAAGTACTCGCCTTTTTCGACATTGGCGGTTCGATGGACGCGCACATCCAACAGGTAGAGGATTTATTTTCTGCGGCACGGAGCGAATTCAAACGTTTGGAATATTTTTACTTTCACAACTGTCTTTATGAACAAGTTTGGACGGATAATGTCCGGCGAATGAATAATGTTACGCCTACTTGGGATATTTTTCATAAGTTTGGCTCTGACCACCGCGTTGTTATTGTTGGAGACGCCGCGATGAGCCCTTATGAAATAGCCATGCGCGGCGGATCCGTTGAACATTGGAATGAAGAAGCCGGTGGGGTATGGCTCAAGAGACTCGCCGATATATACCCTCACATTGTCTGGATTAACCCAACGAGTGAAAAATATTGGGACTACTCCCAGAGTACAAAGATGATTCAAGAGATTATTGGTAAAGACCGAATGTTTCCTATGACCCTTTCAGGATTAGAAGAAGCAATGAGGGAACTTGCGCGTTAGTTAGTCGTATGGCCCTTTAATATCCGTTTTTACGAGTTTAATGCATAGAAAGGTTTTTTACATGCGCTCACTTAAAACAATCGCCCTCGCGAGCTTCTCCGCCCTTGCTTTTACAGCCTGCAATTCTGGTGGTGGAAATGGCGACATGGTCTATTCTTGCCCTGTAGATCAGGTCTTTACCGCCATTGACGCTTACGGAGATGATGCAAACGCCCCGACTCTAGACGGTACAGATTACGCGGCCTACCACACAGCTAATGGCGAACGTGACGACGTCACAACAACGGCGAGTGGTCTTCAGTATAAAGTTGCTCAAGAAGGTCTGGACGACGGCGCGTCCCCTGAAGGCAGTGAGATGGTGACGGTTCACTACCACGGATACTTCCCGGATGGTTCCGTCTTCGATAGTTCCTACGAACGAGGCGAAACCATCGAATTCCCGGCCGATGGCGTCATTCAAGGTTGGATCGAGTCTCTTCAGGATATGAAAGTTTGCGAAGCGCGCACTCTTTATATCCCAGGTGATTTAGCTTATGGGCCCCAAGGGCGCCCGGGTATTCCGGCAGATGCAACGCTTCTATTTAATGTGCAGCTTGTTGGTGTCGAAGAACCGGCAGGTCTTACAGCTCCTGCTGAGTAAGACGTATCTCGATAAAGAAAATATGAAAGCCGCCTCAGTTTGGGCGGCTTTTTACTAACTCAGCTTAAATCCTTTAAGCCGTTAAACGCAGCTGAATAAGGCTTTGGGCGATGGAATTAAAAGCATCCCTCAAATCGTTACCGCTCTTTGCATCAAAGAATTTATCATTCGATGTTGCACATTTTTTCAAAAGCTTACGGGTTGAGTTTGATTTTATTTCATACGCAATCGTGAAAACTTGGATACCATCGGATTTTGCGTTTTCGCATAATTTTGACGTTTCAGAGTTTGCCTGACTAATGTTTTGTCCATTGTGATAGGGACCACTGGAGCCCAGTGTCCACTGCCCTACAGATCGCGTATTTTCACCGTCAGACATAAGAACCATGACACGTTCCGTCCGTAATACCTTACCTGAAGTTTTGGAAGCCTCGGTAAAAGGCGCTTGAGCGTCCAAAGTTCTAAACCCCCAAACAAGTCCCGCAGGCATATAAGTTAAGCCTGACGCGGACATTTTTGAGATTGTTTTTTTAACAGCCTTGTAGTCATGGCTCAAAGGCTGAAGGGGTAACCCGCAGGGCACACCGGAAAGCGGCGTGAAATCCCGCCCCGCATGAGGGGCCGCACTATTATACGGCATCGCTCTCGATCCGACACATCCTTTCCAACCCTTTGGCAAAGGTCCGGAAAGCCATAATTCTTTTTTATTGGATATGCCGACATTTACATATTGAGCAAAAGGCACGACCGAAACCCGGATATGCTCATTCTTCTGAGCTTCCAATTGATCTACCAAGTCATTTGCTGCAATTTTAAGATTAACAAGCTTATTGTTGCTACTCATTGACCCTGTGGAATCCAGCACCAAGGCTATATCCAAACCTCGATTGTCGAAAACGGCTTCGGATTGTACCGCAACATTGATTTTGTCTTTTCCTAAAATCCGGGAAAAGTACCCGCCCACATTATTTGAAGCCAATACAATCACCCGATCCCCGTCCCTCGATATTGAATCCAGCTTTGCTCGCCCCCCATGGCGCGCCTTTTCATTCATTTTGGCTATAT
Source organism: uncultured Hyphomonadaceae bacterium (assembly GCA_913058335.1). Lineage (GTDB taxonomy): Bacteria > Pseudomonadota > Alphaproteobacteria > Caulobacterales > Maricaulaceae > Litorimonas. Next base: position 206,933 of record CAJXPX010000002.1, on the reverse strand, counting down.
ATGCGTTTGCGGCCTGCGTGAGCTCGTCTTGCGCCTTGAGATTGTTTCTGACGGATAAAAGCGCAATCGCATCCGTTGTGTCTTGTAGTCGGGACTTAGCGGAATAAGCGTTGGAGAGATCAATGGCTATGGCCAGGCAGCTGATGAGCACTGCCATGACCAAAGCCCCCATTGCGGCAAAACTTCCACTCTGATGACTTATATAATGGTGAAGGGTCTGCCTGGGCGAATCTACGAGAAGCCGGATCGAACATTTATACATGTTAGCCTCCAAATGGGACACCAAAATAAATTTGGCCGTCAACGAATTTGGAGTTAGCTTTGCAGTCCCCTTGCCAAGACCGCGGTTTAAGGCAGCATGCGTCCTAAAAACTGAAATTATGGTAAATATACAATTAAACCCCCAGCAATTGTGGAGATTTTCAGTTAACCCACCTTAAGAAAAGCGGCCTTAGGTTTCAGGTAAAACCTGAACACGATAGGCTGAATCCGGATCAAAAACAGTTTTTGCGCGGTCTTGAAGGTCCTCGACCGTCATATTCTGATACGCTTTGGTTCGTGAACGATGACGCGCGAGGCGTTCTTTATCCGTCTGGGCTTCGGAAATAACGCTCATCCAATATCCATTACTTTCTAACGAGGTTTCGATGCTTTCCAGAACCGGCTTTATTGCGCGTTCATACAGGTCGTCACTAATTTGACCGGCTCGGAACTCGGCGGCGATCTCATCCACCTTGGCGCTAACGCGATCAATATCTTCAGGGGACACCTCTAGAGAAACGCCAAGATAGCCATAGTCGGGAAAGGTCCGTGACGTATGAGCAAAGGCGGATGGAGAATAACTTGCGCCCTCTTCTTCGCGTAAAACTTCTGTCAGGCGCAGTCGAAACAGGCTGGAAAGCATCGAAATTTCGCGGCTTGTTTCTGCGTCACGTCCATCCGGCGCCGGCCAATATGTCCGAAGTAATGCCGTACTCGGATCTCCCGCATGGGTGAGTTTAACAGGGCGTTTATTTCCGTTTGGAAATTTGACTTGAACGTCTTCCTCAGCAAGCTCAGGAAATGACATTTGACGATCCGGTAAAGCACCGAATGTCCGCGAGACAGCCTCTATGGCTCTATCCGGTGTGATATCCCCGACAATCCCGATCTCAATGGCACTCTCCGCAATATAGGGGGCCAGCCAGTTTTTAACCATGTCGGTATCTACCCTAAGCATTTCTGCCTCAGTCGGAAATCCAAACCTGACATCGCCAGAACGGATTAACCGATCCACATCGCGCGATGCAACGCCGCCCGGCGTCGAGTCCAAGGTCGGATAAAATGATTTAATATATTTATCATATTGCGACTTTGCTTCCGGACGGTAGCCCGGCGCCGTCGCGTAGGCCGCCATAAGATCTAGCTGCAAATCCAAATCATCCGGCACGGTAGAGCCATTTATATAAAGCCGGTCATCGCCCAGACTTTCGCTCACCCCGACCGATCGGCCCGCCATAATTTTTCTAATATCGTCAACTTTATGAGCTTCCAATCCACCCAGACTGAGCGCATTGGGTGTAAAGACCCGCAAACCTGGTTCGTCTTTCGGCAAGAAGAATTGCCCCCCACCCATAGCGACTGAAACAGAGATAACGTCTTTCTGATAAGGAGTTTGCTTGATGTTCAGCTTCACCCCATTATCGAAAGTAACGCTCTCAAAGCCTATGTCTTCAATTGTTTCACGACTCACGACCTCCCCTTTCGGGCCCCACTCCGTATAGGCAAATTCGAGTTTTTCCTGCTCTTCCCGTGGCTCAATTTCAACAGCCCGGGCTGTTTCCAGCGCGGCCGTTAATTTTGCCTCCGCGTCTTCAATAATTTCGGATGTCGAAAGATAAAGCTGCGGCGCCTCCAAAATGCCTGTCCACTGCGCGCGGAACGCTTCATTGACCTCTTCCAGAGTAATGCCCTCCACATAATCGTTAAATCGCTCAAGATTATAAGCCGGGTCGGTCACAACATTTTCATTCGCGAAAGAGGACATAATGGATCGCGCCAATCCTGGCGTGCGCCGGGTTGGAGATGTTTGAACCGCGACTTCCAAAGATTTGCGAGTATTAGCAATTTGCTCTTCCAGTTCGGCTTGGAAAAACCCATATTCCAAAGCCTGCCGCAATAAAGGCTCAGCCCCGCGTAGGGCGTTCGCCCATTTTCCCTGCTCCGGCTGGATCGTCAATGAACTCAATTCAATTATATCGAAAAGACCGGAATGGCCTGCGGAAGCGCTTATAAAGGGCGCGTCTGTCGTTCGCGAAAGCTCACCTAAACGCCGAGACAAGATACGGTTTCCTAACCCTTCGACAAAGTTGTCACGCCTGTTTTTGGCTGTGTCATCTTTAACCACTGCAGGACGCAATGTAGATAGGGTAAGGGTAGTTTGAATTTCCGGGTTTGTGTAATACCGTGTACGAGCCTCTCTCGCAGGTAGCCTTTCAGGCTTATATTTTTTGAGTGCTTTTCCGTCAGCTTCCCAATCGCCGAAATATTGTTCAATTTTCTTCGCAGCGTAATCTGTTTCTATATCTCCGACCAAAACAATAAACGTATTCTTCGGACGATAATATCCCTCATAGAAGGATCTGAATTGCTCTGGCGTCACAGCGTCAATCGTTTCGACTGTTCCAATAGGAATGCGATCCGGAATTGGGCTATCGCCGAGATAAAACTCAAGGTTATCCAGTGACGCGTCAAACGCCGGGCTTGAACGGGCCCGTTTTTCTGCCTTAATAATTCCTCGTTCCCGATCAATGGCTTCAGGGCCGAGCGTTAGACGGTCTGCCGTCTCGCGCATGATCATCAATGTTTCATCAAAAAGCGCTTCATCCACTTCCGGAAGCTCCAATTGATAAGTGGTTTGATCAAAACTGGTGGAAGCATTTGTATCCGCCCCAAAGGCCAATCCAAATTTCTCCAAGCGTTTAATCATCTCGCCTTCAGGTATATTTTCGGAGCCGTTAAAAGCCATGTGCTCCAAAAAATGGGCGAGACCGCGCGTTTCATCGGTCTCATTTAAAGAGCCTGTATCAATACGCATTAAAAGAGTCGCCGTTTTTGTTGGTGTCGAATTGGACCGGACAGCGTAGCGAAGTCCGTTGGGCAACTGACCATATTCAACATTTGGGTCTACCGTAAGGTCGCTTTTATCTTGCGCGAAAACAACTGTCGCCTCGCCTTTGTCGTGATCAATATTTCCTGAACAAGCTGAAAAAACCAAAACGGATAAAACGAAAGGGTAGGCAATGAGACTACGCATACTAGGACCTGTGTAACGATTTCGGACTTAACCTAATGAAAGCTTTGATAAGAGGCCGCAAGGATTGTTTAAGACATTAACCATGTCAAAAAACAGTGTCTTGAATTTTGTACCGCCTTACGGCAGGGCAATAATGTGGAAAAAGAATCTTTCGATAAACCTTCAAAGCCTTCAACAGCTTCTGCAAAGAATTTGAAGGCGGACCAAAATTTTAAACTGGAACAAAACGGGTCAGGCTTAATCATTTTTGATTTTGACGGGACAATCACGACCAAAGATACATTTGCCCTGTTTTTGAGGTATTATGCCGGGTTTTGGGGCTGGCTTAAAAACATCCTCACCTTAATGCCAACCTTTATAGCCTATAAGCTCCGGCGGATTGATCGTCACGCCGTCAAGGCGGCCGTCATCAAACAATTTTTTTCAAACAAGCCGGTTTCAGACATCGAAACTCACGCTCAACAATTTGCAAAAGATGTTATTCCCGGCCTAATTCGTCCGAAAGCTCTTGAGTGCTTTAAGGCTAAGGTGGCGGAAAACGACAACGTCTATATTTGTAGCGCCTCAATCACGCCTTATTTATTTCATTGGGCCAAAGCTCAAGGGTTTCCAGAAAAAAACGTTCTGGCTGTGGAACTTAGCCAAAGTTCAGGCATATTTTCTGGTGAGATCAAGGGATATAATGTTTGGGGTAAGAATAAAGTCCGCCGTATTTTCGACGCATTTAGTTCAGAAAATATTCATATTGCGGAGGCCTATGGGGACAGCGAGGGGGATCGGGAGTTGTTAAACGCCGCTGAGGCGTCTTTCTACAGACCTTTTCGCGTCTGACGGTTTTCAACATGGAATTTACAAATTTTCCTTTTAACAGAGGATTAACGCCTAGTCATATGGTTAACATTTGTTTAGGCTATTGGAGAGCTCGCTTTTCGTGAGCAGTTAATATTTAGACTTTTGGGGGTTTTCCGAAATGAAACGTACTCTTTTACTCGCTGCATCAGCTGCTGTGCTTGCCGCACCTACTATCGCGCAAGAATTGCCACCGGGGAACCCCCTACCCGGCGAATGCTTTGCCCGTGTTATTGTCCCTGCTCAATATGAGACATCAACCGAGCAAGTTGTTTTACGTCAAGCGGGAGAAGAAATCAGAAAAATACCGGGCCGGTTGGAAACCGTTACAGAGCGCGTCCTTGTTCAAGAAGAAAGTTTTGAATTGGTTGTTGTTGGATCTGGCGGCACAGTTATTCCAGGGCGCGGCGATATAATCGTCACTATAAACCAAACACCTTATAATATTGACTCCTCCAGAACAGTCACAGATTCCAACGGACGCCGGATCGGGTCTGTTGACAGCAACGGCAATATCGTCGGCGCGAATGGCAAAGTAATTGTCGCCAATGCAGTGGACCCCCTCACTCTGATTGGTCGCGGCTCTTACACCACAACACTTAATCTTGGCTCTAATCGCTATTCCGTCGCCTCTGACCGCAGCGTTCGCAACACCTCCGGCGCGCGTATCGGCATGATTGATTCAAATGGCAATCTAGTTGGAACAAATGGCGATGTTATCTCCCGTAGCGCCGTAAACGCCTTCTCCGGCAGCACCGGATCCACCGGACAGCCCACATTTAACACGGTGACGGAAACTGTTGTCGCTCAGGAAGCTTCCACTGAACTCGTTGTCGTTCCGCCCGTCTATGAAACAGTGACTGAAACCGTTGTCGTACAGCCGCAAACAGTGGAATATGTTACAGTTCCCCCTGTATATGAAACTTTTGAAGATACGGTTGTAATTCAGGAAGCCTCCACTGAACTCGTTACCGTCCCACCGGTTTTTGAAACTGTTGCTGATACCATTGTTGTTCAGGAAGCCACGACTGAACTTGTTACAATTCCAGCCACTTATGAAACTGTCACCGATACAGTCGTTGTTCAGCCTGCTGGTGTTGAATATACCTCTGTTCCTGCAGAATATGAGACTGTGGCCGAAACTGTTGTGACGCAAGAAGCCTCAACCGAGCTGGTCACTATCCCGGCCACTTATGAGACTGTCACGGATACAGTCGTTGTTCAGGAAGCCACAACAGAGCTTGTGACCGTCCCCCCCGTTTTTGAAACGGTCACAGACACAGTTGTTGTACAGGAAGCTTCGACCGAGTTGGTCACAGTCCCGCCTGTTTTCGAAACCGTCACCGATACCGTTGTTGTCACGCCGGCCTCTGTCACTTATGAAACTGTCCCGGCTGTATATGAAACAGTTGAAGATGTCGTTACGGTACAAGAAGCCTCCACAGAACTGGTTACTATCCCGGCAACCTACGAGACTGTCACTGAGACCTTCGTCACTCAGGAAGCGTCAACCGAACTCGTTACCGTTCCAGCAGAGTTTGAGACCAAAACTGACACCGTCGTCGTTCAAGAGGCGTCAACCGAACTCGTTACTGTTCCGGCTACTTATGAAAGTGTCACTGACACAGTTGTCGTTCAACCTGCGGGCGTTGAGTACGAAGTTGTGCCCGCTCAATATGAGACTTACGAAGACACAGTGATTGTTCAGGAAGCCTCCACAGAGCTCGTGACAATACCGCCAGTCTTCGAAACCGTGACAGACACCGTGGTCGTCCAGCCTCAATCGGTTGAATATGTCGTTGTTCCCGCTGTTTATGAGACGATCGAAGAACCTGTAGTCGTCCAAGAAGCGTCAACCGAACTCGTCACCATCCCGGCAACTTACGAAACCGTCACAGACACAGTTGTTATGACCCCTGAAACAGTTGAATATGTCGCTGTTCCCGCTGTCTACGAAACCGTTGAAGAACCTGTTGTTGTTCAGGAAGCGTCAACGGAACTTGTAACAGTCCCTCCTGTATTTGAAACCGTCACAGATACAGTCGTCGTGCAACCTGCTGGCGTCGAGTATGAAACTATTCCAGCCGTTTACGAAACTGTAAACGAAACCGTCGTGGTGCAAGAAGCTTCGACTGAACTCGTCACAATACCGGCTACATTCGAAACTGTGAAAGACACAGTTGTCGTCCAGCCTGCTGGCGTCGAGTATGAAACGGTTCCGGCCATTTACGAAACAATTGAAGAGCCTGTCGTCGTCCAAGAGGCATCTACAGAACTCGTCACCATCCCGCCGACATTTGAGACCGTTACGGATACCGTTGTGGTAACGCCCGCAACTGTGACTTACGAAACGATCCCGGCTGTCTTCGAAACGATCGAAGAGCCTGTTGTCGTTCAAGAAGCTTCTACAGAGCTGGTCACAATTCCGCCTGTCTTTGACACGGTAACAGAAACCATCGTCGTACAGCCGCAAACTGTGACTTATGAAGTTATCCCAGCGGTTTACGAGACTGTCGAACAGCCTGTTATTGTTCAGGAAGCGTCCACTGAACTCGTAACAGTTCCGGCGACCTATGAGACTGTTACCGATACGGTCGTTGTCCAGCCTCAAACGGTTGAATATGTGACGACACCGGCAAAATATGAAACATTTACTGAAACCGTTGTTGTTCAAGAAGCGTCCACCGAACTCGTAACAGTTCCCGCCACTTATGAAACTGTGACAGATACTATCGTCGTGACACCTCAGACGGTTGAGTATGTATCCATACCGGCAGTTTATGAAACAGTTGAAGACACTGTTGTTGTTCAAGAAGCTTCGACTGAGCTCGTCACTATTCCGCCTGTTTTCGAAACTGTCGTGGACACCGTTGTAGTGACGCCTCAAACAGTCGAATATGTCTCTGTTCCGGCAGTTTACGAAACAATTGAAGAGCCAGTGGTTGTTCAAGAAGCCTCTACAGAGCTGGTCACTATCCCGGCGACTTATGAAACAGTCACCGATACCGTTGTCGTCCAGCCCGCTGGCGTTGAATATGTAACTGTTCCGCCTGAGTACGAAACCGTCACTGAAAATGTTGTGGTTCAAGAGGCCTCTACAGAACTCGTCACGATCCCGCCTGTTTTTGACACTGTTACAGATACCGTCGTCGTCACGCCGGCGACCACAACTTATGAGTCTATTCCGGCCGTTTATGAAACAATTGAAGAGCCTGTCGTTGTTCAAGAAGCATCAACAGAGCTTGTCACCGTTCCGGCGACCTATGAAACGGTTACAGATACCGTTGTGGTTACGCCTGCCACAGTTGATTATGAGACTGTTCCGGCTGTTTACGAGACGATTGAAGAGCCTGTTGTCGTCCAAGAAGCGTCAACAGAGCTTGTGACAATCCCGGCCACTTTTAAAACAGTAACTGAGACAGTGGTCGTTCAAGAAGCGTCCACAGAACTCGTCAGCATTCCAGCGGTCTATGAAAATGTCAGCGAAACTTATATAGCTCAGGAAGCCTCCACAGAGCTTGTCACCGTTCCGCCTGTGTTCGAAACTGTTACAGACACCGTCGTCGTTCAGCCGCAAACCGTTGAATATGTACTTCAGCCCGCTCAATATGAGACCTATGAAGAGACGATAGTTGTTCAAGAAGCCTCAACGGAGCTTGTCACTGTTCCAGCAACCTATGAAACCGTGACTGATACGGTCGTCGTGCAAGAAGCTTCCACAGAACTCACTACTATTCCGGCCGAGTTTGAAACCGTAACTGACACGGTTGTCGCCAAAGAAGCGACGACAGAATTAGTTACCGTTCCAGCAACTTTCAAAAACGTGACTGATACAGTTGTTGTCTCTCCGCAAACCGTTGAATATGTAACTATCCCAGCGGAATACGAGACTTACGAAGAAGCCGTCGTCGTTCAAGAGGCAACGACTGAACTTGTTGTTGTCCCTGCGACCTATAAAGACGTCACAGAAACTATCGTTGTCCAAGAAGCCTCAACAGAACTCGTTACCGTTCCCGCAACTTATGAAACTGTGACAGATACTGTTGTCGTGACACCTGAAACTGTCGAATATGTCGCTCAACCCGCGACATATCGGACAGAGCAGGAAACCTATGTCCAGCAAGACGCCGCTCAAGAACTGGTCGTTATTCCTGCCACATACGAGACCGTCACAGATACAATCGTCACACAAGAAGCCAGCACGCGCGTTGAAGTTGTTCCGGCAACTTACAGAACTGTGACGGAAACCATCACGGTCCAACCTGCCCGTACAGAGCTGGAAGTTATCCCGGCGAAATATGAGACACGTTCCGAACGCGTCCTCATCGAGCCTGCGCGTGAAGAATGGAAGCCAGGTAGCCAAGCTATCAATTATGGTTCTCTAACCGCTGGCGGCCAAATCAACACAAATACGCGAGGTCAATTCACCGTCTTTAACGGCGTTTCCGAGCAAGTTGTTGAATCTACTCAAACAATCGTGAACCAGACCGGAGAAATCCTCTGCCGCGTTCTCATCCCGGCCAAGTATAAGACGATCACCAAACAAGTCGTCGCTGAGCCAGCTCGTACGGTTGAACGTCAAATTCCTGCCGTCACAAAACAAATTACAAAGCGTGTTGTCGATACGCCAGCGACTACACGTGAAGTGGCTATTCCGGCCGTTTCTGAAACGGTAACCCGCCGCGTCGTAAAAACACCGGCTCGCGTTGAAAAGCGCAATGCTGCAAACGCGAACTTCAGCCAGAAAATGGGATCTGTAGAAAAGCAGGTTCTCGCCGAAGAAGCCCGTATCGTCGAACGCCGTATTCCGGCAGTGACAAAAACAGTTCAACGCCGCGTAACAAAAACACCTGCCACTACCACAGAACGTGTCATTCCGGCGGTCACAGAGACTGTTACGCGCCGCGTCGTTGACCGCCCTGCCTCTGCGCAAGAACGCGTCATTCCGGCAGTCACAAAAATGGAAACTCGCCGCCGCGTTGTAAGTCCGGCCCGGACTGTTGAAAAGGTCGTTCCTGCGGTGACGAAACAAGTCACTCGCCGCGTTGTTGATCGCCCTGCCTCTACACAAGAGCGCGTAATACCTGCTGTGACCAAGACTGAGAGCCGCCGCGTTGTGAAAACGCCTGCTCGTACAGTTGAAAGGACCATCCCGGCTGTCACTCAAACTGTGTCTCGCCGCGTCGTGAAAACGCCTGCAGCAACAACAGAGCGCGTCATACCGGCTGTCACGAAAACGGAAACGCGCCGCCGCATCGTCTCTCCGGCCAAGACTGTTGAGAAAATCATTCCGGCTGTCACGAAAACAGTTTCTCGCCGCGTCGTGAAAACGCCGGCTCAAACTGTTGAGAAAGTTATTCCGGCTGTCTCGAAAACCCGTCAGCGCCGCGTTGTTAAAACACCGGCCCGTACAGAAGAGCGCGTCATTCCGGCCGTGACAGAAACTGTCAGCCGCCGTGTGGTTGATGTCCCGGCCTCCACCCAGGAACGTGTCGTTCCGGCTGTGACAAAAATGGAAACTCGCCGTGTTGTAAAAACACCGGCAAGAACAGTTGAGCGCGCCGTTCCGGCCGTAACCAAGACTGTTTCCCGCCGAGTTGTTAAAACACCCGCCTCGACACAAGAGCGCGTCATCCCGGCTGTGACCAAAATGGAAAGCCGACGCGTCATCAAAACGCCGGCAAAAACAGTTGAGAAGGTTATTCCGGCTGTCACGAAAACCGTGTCTCGCCGCGTTGTCAAAACACCGGCTCAGGTGACAGAACGCGTCATTCCAGCTGTCAGCAAAGCGCAGACCCGCCGCGTTATCAAAACGCCAGCGAAAACTGTTGAGCGTGCCGTTCCAGCTGTCACAAAGACTGTCTCCCGCCGCGTGGTCAAAACACCGGCCTCTACGCAAGAACGGGTGATTCCAGCTGTCACAAAGATGGAAACACGCCGCGTCGTGAAAACGCCGGCAACTACAGTTGAGAAGGTTATTCCGGCTGTCACGAAGCAAGTTGAGCGCCGGGTTGTCAAGACACCTGCCTCGACCCAAGAACGCGTTATTCCGGCCGTCACAAAGGTCGAAACACGTCGCGTTGTAAAAACACCGGCTTCGACAGTTGAGAAGGTTATCCCGGCTGTGACGAAAACTGTGTCCCGCCGCGTCGTAAAAACACCGGCCTCTACACAAGAACGCGTTATTCCGGCTGTGACCAAAGCGGAAACACGTCGCCGTCTCGTGACACCTGAAGCCACCGTGGAGCGGGTTATTCCGGCTGTCACGAAACAGGTTCAGCGCCGCATCGTGAAATCCCCAGCGTCTACAGTCGAGAAAGTCATCCCGGCCGTCACGAAAATGGAGAGCCGCCGCGTTATCAAAACGCCGTCTCAAACAGTCGAGAAAGTTATTCCGGCTGTCACAAAAACTGTGTCCCGCCGCGTCGTGAAAACACCGGCCTCTACACAAGAACGCGTCATTCCGGCCGTCACAAAGGCTCAGAGTCGCCGCGTGATCAAAACGCCAGCAAGAACAGTCGAACGCGCCGTTCCGGCCGTCACAAAAACTGTCTCACGCCGCGTCGTGAAAACACCGGCCTCTACACAAGAACGCGTCATTCCGGCGGTTACCAAAATGGAAACACGTCGCGTTGTGAAAACGCCTGCCTCTACTGTCGAGAAAGTCATTCCGGCCGTAACGGCTCAAGTTGAACGCCGTGTCGTGAAAACGCCAGCCTCTACACAGGAACGCGTCATTCCAGCTGTTACCAAAATGGAAAGTCGCCGCGTCATCAAGACTCCTGCTCAAACAGTCGAGAAAGTTATCCCGGCTGTCACGAAAACGGTCTCTCGCCGCATCGTTAAGACACCGGCTCAGACGCAAGAACGCGTTGTTCCGGTTGTAACAAAGCAAGAAAGTCGCCGACGTCTGGTTTCTCCGGCTCGTACCGTTGAGCGCACTATTCCGGCAGTGACAAAAGCGGTTTCTCGCCGCGTCGTGAAAACGCCAGCGTCTACACAAGAGCGCGTTATCCCGGCCGTGACAAAGCAAGTAGAGCGCCGCGTCGTCAAGACACCGGCACGAACAGTTGAGCGCGCCATTCCGGCCGTCACCAACACTGTGGAACGCCGCGTCGTAAAAACGCCGGCTCAAACCCAAGAGCGGGTTATCCCGGCTGTCACCAAAGTGGAAACCCGCCGTGTAATCAAAACGCCAGCAAAAACGGTTGAGAAACAAGTTCCTGCTGTGACCAAACAGGTCAGTCGACGCGTTGTCAAAATACCGGCTCAGACTCAAGAACGCGTCATTCCAGCTGTCTCAAAAACTGTTGAGCGCCGCGTCATGAAAACGCCGGCTCAGACTCAAGAGCGGACGATCCCTGCTGTAACTAAGCAAGTCAGTCGTCAGGTCGTGAAAACGCCGGCTCAAACCCAAGAACGGGTCATCCCGGCTGTCACGAGCACAGTTGAACGCCGCGTCGTTAAGACACCAGCCCGGACTGTAGAGCGTGCCACGCCAGCTGTGACTAAGACTGTTCAGCGCCGCGTCGTAAAAACGCCGGCTCAAACCCAAGAACGCGTTATCCCAGCGGTCACAAAGACTGTGGAACGCCGCGTTATGAAAACGCCTGCGCAGACGCGCGAGCGGGTTATTCCGGCCGTCACGAAAACGGAAACACGTCGCCGCATTAAAACGCCGGCTCAAACCCAAGAGCGGGTTATCCCGGCTGTCACAAAGCAGGTAACGCGCCGCGTTGTTAAGACACCGGCTACAACGCAAGAGCGTGTCATTCCGGCTGTCACGAAAACAGTGACGCGCCGCGTCCCTGTCGGTGCCCCGAGAATCGAACGCCGCGTGATCCCTGCCCGCTACGAAACGATTGAAGTTCAGCGAGAGGTCGAAGCGCCGCGTACTGAAACCGTCGTGATCCCGCCAGAGTACGGAACAATTGAACGCCGTACTCAGATCTCTGCTGAAAGTGCCGAGTGGCGTCAGGTTCTCTGCGAGGCAAATGCGAACGTCACAGTTATCTCCGCCATCCAGCGGGCACTACAAACGCAAGGCTATTACAGCGGCGCAATTGACGGCACATTAGGGCGCGCAACCTACGCCTCTGTCGAGTCCTTCCAAAAAGACAATAATCTGTCCACGGGTGGTCTGACCCTCCGCACAGTTGATGTCTTGGGTGTTGATTGGCGCTCTATGGTTGGCGGCGTGTCCGGAACGGAACGCGGCGCTTTCCAAAGCGGTCAGGCTTTTGACGGCGGACGTTCTAACGGCTCAAGCACAGGCTTTACGTCCGGCAACACAACCACAACGACGACAACTACCCGTACCGGCTACTCTATCGGAGCGGATAGAACGGTCCGCGACAGCTCCGGCCGTCTCATTGGGCGTCTGGACGGGAACGGCAATGTGGTTGACGCGTCAAGTACAATCATCATCCGTGACTTCGCAGCACGCTCAGGCGCGCTCGGGTCAGGCGAGATGGGCCTCGGCTCAGTCGGCACAACGACTGGTTCTATTTCCACGACGAATTCTGTTAACGGGACTGTCACCGATAGCCGCACAACAGGCTTCACAGTCCGGAATGACGGATCTGTTGTTAACGCCGAAGGCGCTGTGATTGGCCGCGTTGACGGAAACGGAAATATCGTGGACGCAAATGGCCAAGTCATTGGCCGCGTAAATCCGCGATAACCCCTAAAAAACCGGGACGGGAACGTTCCGAACGCCTCTTCGCCCCGCCTCACCTTTGTGTCGCGGGGCTTTTCTTTGGAATGAGCAAATATTTCACTTTGCCAAAACGGCCTGAAACCTGTAAAAGATGAACCCTGTGCGTTGACAGAGACGGCTCTGACTGTATAAGGCGCAACGAATTGGCCGCCGCCTTTCGTCTGCGATTCCCTTGAACTTATTCAAAGGATATCAGACAAACCCGAGGCGGCTTTTGAATTTTTGGGTGTTCCTCTCGATATTGGAACGCCTCATTGGAAGGAAAGATCATGTTTGCAGTGATCCAAACCGGCGGTAAACAGTACAAGGTCGCCGAGAACGATATTATCGTTGTTGAGAAACTTGACGGCGAAGCCGGAGACAAAGTCTCTTTCGGCGATGTTCTTATGCACGGCAAAGACGGCGACGTAAAAGTCGGGGCTCCGCTCGTGAAAGGCGCCAGCGTAGCCGGTGAAATTCTAGAGCAGCGAAAAGGCGCAAAAGTTCTTGTCTTCAAAAAGAAGCGCCGCCAGAACTATCGTCGTAAGAAAGGCCATCGTCAAAACGAAACGGCCATTAAAATCACAGGAATTACAGGCTAGGCTCCGCGCCCGCCTTTTGGAACAGGAGTAACTCATGGCTCATAAAAAAGCAGGTGGTTCGTCCAATAACGGTCGCGACAGTGCAGGCCGTCGCCTTGGCGTCAAGAAATCAGGTGGCCAAGCGGTCATCCCTGGAAACATTATTTTGCGTCAGCGCGGCACAAAATATTATCCTGGCGCAAATGTAGGCATGGGCAAAGACCACACTCTATTTGCCAAGTCCGAAGGCCGCGTGTCTTTTGAAACGAAACGCAATGCCCGCACATTTGTGTCTGTCATGCCATTGGCCGACGCCGCTGAATAAGCCCGATTTTAAATTGGGTCCCGCCAAACAGGCGACCCGATAAAAAATAGCAGGGAAATCGGGTCTCCGATTTCCCTTTTTTGTTATTTTTCTAGTGTAGTGAAAGAGACACCCCCCTGCTACGCCCTATGTAAGGAGGCGAGCATGAAAGATACTCTAGAAACAGAGAGATTAGTTTTACGTCAATTGCGTGATGAAGACGCTGTGGCCTTGTCCAAATATGGCAGCAATTTTGACATTGCCCGCATGACGGGAAGCTTCCCTCACCCCTTTCCTCTCCTTTCTGCCGAATTTAAAATATTGCATTTGAAGGCTCAAAACCGACGGAGCTTGGCGTATCCCTATGCTATTACCGAGAAAGGACATGACGCCATGATCGGAATAGTTGATCTGTTTCGTCAAATAGAAACAGATAATTTGGAATTCGGTTATTGGATTGGGGAACCTTTTTGGGGCAAAGGATATGCATCCGAAGCATGTAGAGGGCTCATGGAGGAGGCAGATCGCCATTTTGGACCTGCCGTGCTAAGAGCCGGCGTCTTTTCTGATAATCCAGCTAGTCTTCGTGTTTTGGAAAAACTCGGATTTGAACTTACAGGGAAAAAGGAAGTCTATTTTTCAATGGCAAGACTTAAAAAGGCGGAAAGTCTCCTTTTGGAACGTCCCGCCACCCCCACAGCTTCCTTAAGCGAATAGCCGAGTGAATACTTGCTAGTCAGACGCTCAGGAAAGTCCTAGATACTGGCCCGAAAGAAGAATTATGAAATTTTTAGACCAAGCCAAAATATTTGTGAAATCCGGCAATGGCGGCGCAGGTAGCGTTTCCTTCCGGCGCGAGAAATACGTGGCCTTTGGCGGCCCAAACGGCGGTGACGGCGGCAAGGGCGGAGATGTCTGGGTTGAAGCGACCCGAGACCTCAATACCCTCATCGATTACCGCTATCAACAACATTTCAAAGCCGACACGGGCGTGCACGGTATGGGTCGTGACCGCACCGGCGCTGCGGGTGAGGATATTGTCCTCAAAGTCCCTGTCGGCACTCAAGTCATAGATGCTGATACAGATGAAGTGTTGGTTGATTTGACGGAAGAAGATCAACGCGTTTTGCTGGCCAAGGGCGGCAATGGCGGATGGGGCAATGCCCGGTTTAAATCCTCGACGAACCAAGCCCCGCGCAAAGCTAACCCGGGCGAAGAAGGCGAAGAACGCTGGGTTTGGCTCCGTCTAAAACTTTTGGCTGATGCCGGACTTGTCGGCCTTCCCAATGCTGGAAAATCGACTTTTTTATCCACGGTTACAGCGGCTTCTCCCAAAACGGCGGATTACCCCTTTACGACACTTCACCCGCATTTAGGAGTGGTCAACCTAGGGGCTGCTGAACGCTTTGTCTTGGCCGACCTTCCTGGGCTGATTGAAGGCGCTTCAGAAGGTGCGGGACTTGGACATCGTTTTCTAGGTCATGTCGAGCGCTGCGCCGCTGTCTTGCATCTTGTAGATGCGTCGGCAGATGCCCCAGCAGAAAACTATCGCATAATCCGTAATGAACTCGTGGAATATGACGGAGGTATAGAGGACAAGCCGGAAATCGTTGTTCTAACCAAATGCGACTCCCTAGACGAAAATCTCCTCACGGAAGTAAAAGAAAGCGTAGAAGCGGAATGTGGTCAGACTCCCCTTCTAATCTCCAGCGTTGCTAATCAGGGTCTAAAACCTGTCTTATTTGCCGTTTATAAGCATGTTAAGACCCGCCGCCAAAAGGAAGATGCAAAACGTGAGCAAAAACGAATTGCGCAAGCGATTAAGGACGGCGAGCTGGAAGAAGAAAAAGGCTGGTCACCCTAATTTTAGGGCAAAGGGGTCAGTCATTATGAGTAAAGACTTAGACACTTATCGGCGTTTAGTGATCAAGATTGGCTCTGCCTTACTCGTGGAGCCCGAAACTTATGCGCTCAGACAGACGTGGTTGACGGATCTCTGTTCGGAAATTTCGAACCGTCACAAAAAAGGACTGGAAACTTTAGTGGTTTCTTCGGGCGCAATTGCACTTGGTCGAGCCCGACTTGGACTTATCGGTAAGCGTCTATCTTTGCCCGAAAAACAAGCCTGCGCTGCGGCGGGGCAATCTCATTTAACGCAAGCATATGATCAGGCCTTGGCACAATTTGGCTTGCACGCCGCGCAAGCTCTATTGACCCTTACGGACACCGAAGACCGACGGCACTGGCTTAATGCGCGTTCCACGCTGGAAACACTCCTTAGCCTCAATACCGTCCCGGTTATTAACGAGAATGACACCGTCGCTACAGATGAAATCCGTTATGGCGACAATGACCGCTTAGCCGCCCGAACAGCGCAAATGGTTGGGGCCGACGGACTGCTTCTCTTGTCCGACATTGACGGACTTTACACGTCAGATCCCCGAACCAATAAAACTGCTCGGCACCTTCCGCAAATAGACTCCCTTACGCCAGATATTTTCGCCATGGGCACAGGCGCAAATACAAACCGGGCCGTAGGCACGGGGGGTATGGCGACGAAACTTGCCGCTGCACAAATTGCCACTCAAGCCGGCTGTGACATGATTATCATGGACGGAGGTGCGCCCTCCCCGTTTTCCCGCTTAGAAAACGGCGAGCGCTCGACCTTGTTTTCAGCGACCACTAATCCGAAAAATGCCAGAGCGCAGTGGATCATCGGCTCTCTCAAGCCTAAGGGACGCCTTCAGGTAGATGACGGCGCTATCAAAGCTTTAAAAAATGGGAAAAGCCTGCTGGCCGCGGGCGTGACCCAGTTAAAAGGTAGTTTTTCCAAAGGAGACGCCGTGGCAATTTGCGACCGAGAAGGAGGCGAAATCGCCAGAGGTCTCTCAAATTATGACAGTCGGAATGCCCTTCAAATAATAGGGCAGAAAAGCGATAAAATTGAAGACATATTAGGATATACCAACGGCCCCGCCCTGATACACCGCGACAATTTGGTGATGTTGTCAAATGTATGAGGGCCTTAAAATCGGTCTGTTCGGAGGTTCGTTTAACCCCGCGCATAAGGGACATCTACATGTAGCAGAGGCTGGATTGCGAGAGTTGGGGCTTGATCAAATCTGGTGGCTCATCAGCCCTCAGAATCCGCTCAAACCCGAACAGCCGAGTTATAGCAGCCGCGTTGAGACAGTCCTGGCGCTAAATCTACCTCCGCGTATGATTATCAGCCATGCCGAAAAGCAAGCCGGCACGAATTACACAATTGATTTGCTAAGACATTTAAAACAACACCACCCCCGCACCCGCTTTGTTTTTATGATCGGGGCAGATAATTTTGCCCAATTGCCAGAATGGCGGGATTGGCAAGAGATTATGGCGCATTTTCCAGTCGCGGTGATTTCGCGGCCGGGAGACTCACTCAAATCCCGACTCGGGCAGGCCGCCCGTCAATATGCGGACTATCGTATATCGGAACTAAGCGCAGTCTCTTTGGCAGAAATGACAGCACCGCGGTGGACATATCTGACTTTGCCCCTAAATAAGAGATCTTCCTCAGCCTTGCGGGCCAAACTGGCCATAGACTGAACTTTATGTTATATGATTCTCATTAACAGGAAAAATGGGACGTATTGTCCACTGTGAATATGGAGAGCCTTCTGAGCACCCAAACTGCTGTCAGCACACCCTCACCGTCCAAATCCTCCGCCGCTGATCAAAAGGCGTCAAAACAGCTGTCTAATTTTTTACAGCATATTTTGGATGAGAATTCTGCCCAAGACATTATCGAAATTGACGTGCGCGGAAAATCCTCTGTTGCCGATTACATGATCGTGGCTTCTGGCCGCTCCAATCGCCATGTCAGTGCCTTGTCCGATTATGTTTTGCGTGCTTTGAAAGAGGCTCAGTTCAAGGAAGTTGGAGTCGAAGGTCAAGAAGGCTGTGACTGGGTTCTGGTCGATGTCGGCGATGTGATTTTGCACATTTTCCGTCCTGAAGTCCGTGTTTTTTACAATCTTGAAAAAATTTGGTCCGTTCCTATGCCTGAAGGCTTACAGAACATTGCCGAGGAAGCGCCGGCCGAGACTGACTTCTAAGTGGCAACCAAAATCATTATCCGCGCGGGCGGAACTATGCGCGCAGGCTCTGAACGTGATCTCGTGGATGATTACATTACCCGAGCCAATCTTTTGGCCCGCCAGACGGGATTTCTCTCAGTCGAAGAACAGGCTGTCGATGTCAGAAGCTGTAAAACCCGCGAAGAAGAAACGCTAAAACTTTTCGACGCCATCCCCAATACGGCGCTATGTTTTGCTCTTGATGAACGTGGCAAAGCTTTTGCCTCTCGGCAAATGGCAAAAACTCTGTCGCAGGCGCGCGATGACGGGCAGTCAGAAATTTATCTGGTGATTGGCGCGGCAGACGGGTTCGAACCATCTGCTATCCCTTCCTCTGCTCGTAAATGGTCCTTGGGAACGCAAACTTGGCCCCATAAACTCGTTCGAATTATGATTGCAGAGCAAACCTATCGCGCTTTGTCCATCTTGGCAGGCACACCTTATCATCGCGATTAAGCGCAAGAATCAGATAGCCGTATTAAGGCGGCGTTAAACGAGACCGCGCTACATAAAGCTCATGTTAACCCTAAGGCTCATCTGTTGTTTTGCTGCTTGGCTGTGCCTTTGTGGTCCCGTCTGGGCGCAATCTCAGAACCCGAAAGATCTAGACGCCCTCACTCAAGCTGAAAAAGCAGCGCGCGCCGAAGCTAAAGCGCTAGATGAACGCCGTAAAGTTGTGACAGGAGAAATTTCAGATCTTGAAAACTCCATTGAAAAACTAAGCCTTGAAATACGGGGATTTGAGAAAGACGCCTTGGCTCTCCAAGAAAAAAAGGCAAAAATCGACGTCAATATTTCTGAAATAGAGGATGCTATCCGACTTGATGAAGCAGAACTGCTTAAGCTATTAGCGGCCCTTCAGCGCATGGAAGCCAATCCGCCGCCTACGCTCGCTTTGCGCCCTGACAATGCCATTGCGACAGCGCAAGCCGGACAGCTCATGACAACACTATCCAAGCAGTTAGACCAAAGAACCAAGGTTTTGACCGCGCAATTAACCAGTTTGGCCGAAGAGCAGAGCCTCGCAGACGAAACCCAAGCTCAGATAGAGGCTAATCAGAGACAATTAGAGAGACGGAGAGCGAAAACTCAAAGCTTGGTCGCAGAAAAATCAACTTTAAGAAAATCCATAGATACACAACACGAAGAAAAACAGGCCTTAGTGACAAAACTGGCACAAGAATCAGAAAGCTTGCGGGAATTGCTCGAAAAGCTTGAGTCAGAAGCCAAGTCAATAAGACCACGTATCAAACCCGGGCGCGGCATTACTCAGCCCTCTAAGCGTCCAGCCCTCCCCCTTGCTCTTCCAGAAGGCATCGGGCCATTTGCCAAAGCCAAAGGACGTTTAACGCTTCCTGTTTCCGGCCCCTTAACAAGTCGCTACGGCGGAAATGAGCAAGGTCTGACCTTTAGAACGGCGTCACGCGGGCAAGTCTTGGCCCCCTATGCCGGACGCGTTGAATTTGCCGGGCCTTTTAAAAATTACGATAAAGTGATTATCGTTGATGTGGGAGAGGGGTATTATATCCTCATGACAGGTCTTGGGGATATTTTTGCCGAGATCGGCGAAACTCTAAAACAAGGAGACCCGGTTGGGTCAATGCCGCCCGATGCGTCGGGTTCAAACGAGCTTTATCTAGAAGTCAGAAAAGATGGACAAACCGTTGACCCCGGCCCTTGGCTGGCTCTTTAGGCCCGCTTATTTGAGGACAAACCAAACTGGTAACTTACGCCCCAAAGGGTGCAAATTACAGTTTTTTGACTTTCCAGCGGCGTATAGGCGGCATAAGTATAAAGTCCGAACCGGTTTCATATGAAAATTGCGAGCTGTTTGGCGAACATTCGAAAGGCTGACATGATGAAGTATATTTTACCTGCAATAGGCTCGGTCGCAGCCATATCGCTTTTTGCTTTTTCTTCGGCAAACCAAACAGCGGTCGCGGTAGAGCCGGCCTCGAATACGAACACATTCGAACAACTTGATCTCTTTGCTGATGTTCTCGCCCGCGTCAGAACAGACTATGTCGTTGAGGTGAATGACGCAGAGCTTATCGAGAATGCTCTGAACGGAATGTTACAGTCCCTCGACCCCCATTCCAGCTATGTCACGCCTGAACAATTCAAAGAGCTTCAAGTGACGACCAGCGGGGAATATGGCGGTCTTGGAATGGAAGTCACGATGGAAGAAGGCTTCGTCAAAGTGATTGCGCCAATTGATGAAACCCCAGCGAAACGCGCCGGAATTAAGGCGGGCGATTATTTGACTGAAATCGATGGCAAATCCATTCTCGGCTTATCGCTGACTGAAGCTGTGAAACAAATGCGCGGAAAACCAGGCGAAGAAATAACCGTGACGGTTGTCCGAAAGGATGAAGAGCCAAAAGATATCATGATCACGCGTGAGGTAATTAAACGGGTCGTTGTTAAAAGCGAAGTAAAAGACGGGATTGGTTATATCCGTTTAGCTCAATTTAACGACAAGGCTGAAGAAGGCGTCGTTGACGCGATTAAATCTCTTAAGAAAGAATTTGGCGGTAAGATACCCGGTATAGTGCTTGATTTACGGGCCAATCCCGGCGGACTTTTGGATCAGTCCATCAAAGTGTCTAGCCTGTTTCTTGATGGGGGCGAAATCGTTTCTACTCGTGGACGTGTTGCCTCGGACACTCAGCGCTATAACGGCGAAGCCGGAGAGCTTGCTAAAGGTGTTCCTCTCGTCGTATTGATAGACGGAGCGTCAGCGTCGGCTTCTGAGATTGTCGCCGGTGCCATTCAAGATCGCGGACGCGGCTTGCTCGTTGGCATGCAGACATTCGGTAAAGGGTCTGTGCAATCCGTTATTCCTCTTCGCGGGGGCCGAGACGGCGGTCTTCGTATGACCACCCAGCGTTATTACACACCGTCCGGAACGTCTATACAGGGCACTGGCATTACACCAGACATTGCCGTTTCAGCGGGTCCTGACGATGGAAAAGCTGACCGATTGCGCCGGGAAGCCGATTTGCCCCATGCTATTTTAAACGAAAACGCCGAGGCCGAGAAAGACGGGGAAGCAGAA
The DNA here is from genome assembly GCA_913058335.1 of uncultured Hyphomonadaceae bacterium. Lineage (GTDB taxonomy): Bacteria > Pseudomonadota > Alphaproteobacteria > Caulobacterales > Maricaulaceae > Litorimonas. Next base: position 186,030 of record CAJXPX010000002.1, on the reverse strand, counting down.
GAGTTGATCATTGATTACCCGGCGGAAGATTTTGATGTCGAGGAAGATTATCAACTTCAAAAAGCTATCGCGCTGCTCAAAGGCGGACAATACGCCTCTAAACTCGCAGACTTACAGGGTTAGGCTATAATAAAAATGTCCCTCATGCGCGCTTCAGGCTATCTCTCATCGTGTTTCATCGCTGGCGTTATAGCCTTTCTAGCCCCTTTGGCTTTTGCTCAGGACGTGCCCGATCAAAACATTGAGGAAAAAACCCAACCGAGTAATGAAGTCATTCTCGACAAAATGGAATTGTTTGCCGATGCTTTGACACGGGTTAGGGATTATTATGTTGAGCCGAAAGATGAAAAAGAACTCATAGAAGCCGCGCTAAACGGCGCCCTCTCTTCATTGGACCCTCATTCTAACTACGCCCCTCCTGCTGCTTTCACGGATCAAAGAGAAGCCGCAAAACGCGAATATGGCGGACTTGGTATCGAAGTCAGCATGGAAGGCGGCTTGGTCAAAATAAATTACGCCATAGAGGAAGGCCCCGCCTATCAAGCCGGGATACGGTCCGGCGATTTCATCTCTGCTGTTGCCGGAGAATCAATCCTTGGAAAAGAACTTAATGACGCCGTTGAAAATATGCGGGGACCCGTTGGGGAACCCGTTAAAGTCACTATCTTGTCCGGGGACGATGAGCCTCGTGAGCTAGAGGTTGTGCGTCAGGTCGTTCGAGGCCGCGCTGTGCGACACCGCGTGGAGCAAGGTCTAGGCTATGTCTTTATCGAAACTTTCAATAATGACCGTCTCACAGATGATCTAAAAAATGCTTTGAACATTCTCAAAGCCGATTTGGACGGTTCTCTTCCAGGCCTGATTATTGACCTTCGAGGAAATCGCGGCGGATTATTAGATCAATCCGTTTCAGTTTCCGGCTTATTTCTAGACGGAGGCGAAGTCCTTTCTGCAAGGGGACGGGACGATTCTGACACGCAACGTTATCATGCAGAGCCAGGCGAGCTCTATCCCGACATGCCTATTGTAGTTCTTGTAAATTCCGGATCTGCCTCAGCCGCAGAGATCGTAGCCGGAGCGCTTCAGGACCGGGGACGGGCCGTCGTTATAGGCCGCCGCACCTTTGGTAAGGGCTCCGTACAGTCAGTCATACCTTTAATAGAAAATGGCGGAGCGTTGCGCATGACGACTCAGCGCTATTTCACACCGTCCGGTAATTCCATTCAGGGGCGAGGCATTATGCCTGACCTTTTGGTTGCGGCTTTCCCGGACGAAGGTGAAATTCAAGATCGTTTTCGCGAGAACAGCCTCCCGCATTCTCTTATCAATCCAGATCATTCCGATTTTGAGGAAAATTACGCAGACATACTTTATCCCTCAGCCGATCTGCCGGACACCGTCGACTTCCAACTCCGCAAAGCGGTAGATATACTGAAAACGTCTCGCTATCGTACTCTTTTGCAAGCTCAAAACAACTTGCCCGAAGGAATCGCCTCGGCCATTCCGGCTGTCTCTCAATAGGGCGTCTGAATGCCGAAAAGAAGTCGATATAGACGTCAGCTTCAAATCGCCTTAGTCACCATTTCATATGAGTAATCCGTCCGGACATCTACGCCCTGAATCCTCTTTGCGAAGAAGGCGGCAATTACAGCTCCCGAAACGGCGGTGGCATATTTTAGGGGCGCTGACGCTACTCGCTTTTGCAGGTATTGCCGGCGCGATTGTCCTTACAATAACCCCTTCCGATACGGCGCCCTATACAAGTGGGCAGCTTGCCCTTGATCCCCTTCCCCAGCCGCTTTTGGCCACGAACCTGAATAGTGACAATGACGTTTTGCCTGACCTATTGGCGGGCGAGGTTCCCGAAGGGGAAAACCCGACCCAATCCCTAAGGCAACAAGCCAAAACAGATGCCTTGGGAAATCCGCTTAGAAAAGATACGCAAACACCTTCAAACCCTCTGCCAAATAAGCCAAAAATCGTCCTAGTGGATGGTAAACCTCTGAATGAAGGCTCCGCTGAGATCTATTCCGAATTAACCCAGAATGGCCCTTTTGGTCCCCTGCCTAAAAAGGCAGAGAATGGAAACTCATCTTTCGAGGCTTACCGTAAAAACGTCTCCACTCACTCTGGACAGAAATCGGTTTCAATTATCATCGGCGGGCTTGGGGTAAATCGAGATTTGACGCAAAGAGCGATTGACGTTCTTCCGGCCAATGTCACGCTTTCTTTTGCGGCTCATAGCCCGGACCTTCAAAGCTGGATGGACAAAGCCCGCTTAAACGGCCACGAAGTCTTGCTTGAAATTCCGATGGCGTCTGAGGAGTCCAATTTGGATGAGCCCGGATCAAATCGCATGCTCAAAGCCGGTGAAACAGACCAAAACAAAGAAAATTTGGACTGGCTACTCAGTCGGGCCCAAGGTTATTTTGGCATTATCAACTATAATGGAGATGCCTTTCTGACTCGTGCGGATGCGGCCGCACCTACCCTGAATCGTCTGTCAGACAGCGGACTGGCTTTTATCTCTGACGGAGCCTTTACCGCGCCGTCATTGGATGCCCTCGCACAGTCCGTCGGCCTACCGTATACAGCCGGTTTCGGACTGATTGATCCTGAGCCCAAAAGCGCCCTGATTGAAATAGAGCTCTCAAGGCTCGCCAGTCAAAGCGCCGAGGGCCATACACCGGTGGGAGTTGGCTTTGCTTATCCAGAAACAATTTCGTCAGTGAAACGCTGGATTGACGACTTGCCTGGCCAGTCTTTGGAACTCGTGCCCGCATCAGCGACCTTAAAATAGTATAGAAGTGAGTATGACTATAGCCTCCGAAACTTACCGCCCAGAAGACTACCGCCCGAATGTTGGCGCCGCTATTTTTAATGCCCAAGGCCAAATCTGGCTTGGCAAACGCTTTGGCGAAGATGGCCCTTATGCTTGGCAATGCGCGCAAGGCGGAATTGATGAGGGTGAGGATTTTTACGAAGCTGCTTTACGAGAACTATGGGAAGAAACAGGTATTCGTGAAGACAAACTTTCTCTGCTCGGTCGCATTGATGAATGGCTCTATTATGACTTCACTGAGGAGGCCCGCCTCAATCGGCGTAAGCGAGAACATAAAGGCCAGAGACAAAGATGGTTCGCCTTTCGTTATCACGGCGATGGTTCCGATATCGATCTTTGTGCTCATGGGGAGCAAGAATTTTCAGATTGGAAATGGGCGGATTTAAAGACAATTCACGAGTCTGTGGTGCCGTTCAAACGCGGCGTGTATGAACGGCTGATTGTCGAATTTGCAGACTTTGCAACTCCGATGGCATAGCTAAGTCCGCTTGAGATATGTGCAAAAAATTTTGACCTTGTGGCGGGGAGATGGCGTTCACTGGGTTTATTATCTATTTGCTCGTCACACAACCAAGGTGGACTGGCAAGCGCATTACACGCCGAAGGCTGACGCCAAAAGGACCAGATCCGGCTTTAAATTACTTACACTATTCTCAAGTGGATCCACGCGCGATGTGGGTATGTGAGGCCGGACAATATGAAAATCGCGCAGAGCGACAAGAAGATATAAAAAAACCGGACTTTCATAAGCCCGGTTTCTTAGAACAATATGGACGAATTAATATCCTAAAGTGTTGCCGCAACGGCATTTAGCCCATCCAGATTTTGCTGAACCGCTAGAGCTGCTTCCCCTTCGAGACCTATGAGGGAATCTTTTGCAGATGCTATATCGTCTTGAAGACGCTCCGAGGTTAGCTCTGACATTGGTGCCGCGCGCTCGGCCAAAACAGTCAAACCTGCTGGTGTTACATCGGCAAATCCACCTTGAACGAAAAACTGCTTTTCCGCGCCGTTTTCATAAACGGTAATTGCGCCCGTACGGATCGCCGCCATAAGCGGCGCATGATCTGGAAGGACACCAAAATTCCCTTCAGTACCAGGAATATCGACCTGATCGACTTTACCCGAATAAAGTTCGCGTTCGGGAGAAACCAGAGAGAAATGTAGCTTATTAGCCATTCTTTATCCTAACCGCAGTCAATACAGCCTAAGCCGCGTCTTTCGCCGCCATTTTACCGGCTTTTTCGATCACGTCGTCAATACCGCCAACCATATAGAACGCTTGTTCTGGTAGGTGATCATATTCACCTTCGACTAAACCTTTAAAGGAGCGAACTGTGTCCGCAAGGTCTGTCAGGATGCCTGGTGAACCGGTAAAGATTTCAGCAACGTGGAAAGGCTGAGACAAGAATTTCTCAACTTTACGCGCCCGAGACACAACCAGCTTATCTTCTTCGGACAATTCGTCCATGCCAAGAATAGCAATGATGTCCTGCAAAGATTTATAGCGCTGTAGAATTTCCTGAACCTGACGCGCAACTTCGTAATGTTCCTGACCGACGATACGCGGCTCAAGAATACGGGAGGTGGAGTCAAGCGGGTCAACCGCTGGATAAATACCTTTTTCAGAAATCGCACGGTTTAGAACCGTTGTCGCATCCAAGTGAGCAAAGGAAGTCGCTGGCGCCGGGTCAGTCAAATCATCAGCCGGGACGTAAATCGCCTGAACGGAGGTGATGGACCCTTTGTTTGTAGATGTAATACGTTCCTGCATTTGGCCCATTTCCGTAGCCAAAGTAGGCTGATAACCCACAGCAGAAGGAATACGACCTAAGAGCGCGGACACTTCTGAACCGGCCTGCGTAAAGCGGAAGATGTTATCAACGAAGAACAAAACATCTTTGCCTTCTTCATCGCGGAAATATTCGGCCTGAGACAAACCGGTCAGCGCTACGCGAGCACGGGCTCCGGGAGGCTCATTCATCTGACCGTAAACGAGGGTCGCGCGGCTTTCGCCATCAAGGTCAATAACGTTCGATTCGATCATTTCGTGGTAAAGGTCATTCCCTTCACGAGTCCGCTCACCAACACCGGCAAATACGGAGTAACCACCATAAGCTTTGGCGATGTTGTTGATGAGTTCCATGATGAGAACGGTTTTACCCACTCCCGCACCGCCGAAGAGACCGATTTTACCACCTTTTGCATAAGGGCAGAGCAGATCGATAACTTTAATGCCGGTCGCGAGGACTTCGGATTCAGTTGATTGATCCACAAAAGGAGGCGCTTCTTTGTGAATAGACGCTTTGGCTTTTGTCTTAAGCGGGCCGCGATCATCAATCGGGTCACCAATGACGTTCATGATACGGCCAAGTGTTTCCGGTCCAACAGGCACCGTAATGGGCGCCCCCGTATCAGTCACAGATTGACCGCGCACCAGGCCTTCAGTGGCGTCCATGGCAATTGTGCGAACTGTATTCTGACCCAAATGCTGTGCGACTTCGAGAACCAGGCGATTACCTTGGTTATCTGTTTCCAGCGCGTTCAGGATGGCTGGCAAATTGTCTTCAAATACGACGTCAACAACGGCCCCGATCACCTGAGTGATTTTACCGGCTGACATAGCTTTGCTGACGACCTTTTTGGTCGCCGCACGCTTGGTTGTCGGCTTCTTGGCTGTTGTTTTTTTAGCGGCCGGTTTTTTGACGGCTGTTTTTGTTGCTGCTTTCGCCATGAGTGTGTTCCTCTAGCTTTCTTTAAAGCGCTTCCGCGCCTGAGATAATCTCAATCAGTTCAGATGTAATCTGAGCCTGACGTGTTCTGTTGAAGGTCAATGTCAGCTTGTCGATCATATCGCCGGCATTGCGCGTGGCATTATCCATCGCAGTCATTTTAGAGCCCATCTCTCCGGCCTGGTTTTCCAACAGGGCGGTAAAGATTTGCGTATTGATATTGCGCGGCAAAAGAATCCGCAAGATTCCGGCTTCATCGGGTTCATAGGTATAAATCGCACCTTTGAGATCCGGTCCGGTATCTTCACTCTCTTCGTCAATAGATGCGATAGCCGGGATAAGTGTATTTGACACGGCGTCTTGAGTCATAACATTGACGAATTTTGAATAGACCAGTTTGCAAACGTCGAATTCACCGTTGCGAAACATTTCCGTAATCGTTTCGCCAATACTTTGAGCGATACCGGCATGAAGTTTACGCTCTTCTTTCAAAGAGATAAATTTGACGATATTATCGTGATAAAGGCGATTAAGCTGATCATAACCTTTCTTCCCGATCAGGAAGAGTTTGACCGTTTTCCCCTGCCCTTCAAGTGCCACAATTTCTTCGCGGGCTTTCCGGACAATATTGGTATTAAAACCGCCGCAAAGGCCGCGGTCTGCTGTTGCGACAACGAGGAGAACCGTGTCTTCTTTGCCGTTTCCGACCAAGAGCTCCGGCGCGTCACCGACCCCGATCATTGAGCCGGCAAGGTTTGTGATAACGCTGTTAATGCGTTCTGCATAGGGGCGCGCATTTTCCGCCGCTTCCTGCGCCTTACGCAATTTCGCGGCCGCGACCATTTGCATGGCTTTAGTAATCTTCTGTGTGTTTTTCACAGAAGAAATACGGTTTTTAAGATCCTTGAGGCTGGCCATGAGGCGTCCTTAGGCTGCAAAGTTAGACGTGAAATTTTCCAACACAGATTTGATTGTGTCTTCGATATCATCCGTCAGTTTTTTCTGCGACGCGATGTCTGATAATAATGAGCTGTGCTCTCCTTTCAGATGTGAGAGCAATTCGCGCTCATATTTCTGAACGGATTTTACAGGCACGCTATCCAGATAGCCACGTGTACCGGCATAAAGCACGATGACTTGCTCTTCCACTTTCAACGGGGAGAATTGCGGCTGCTTCAACAGCTCTGTCAAACGCTCACCCCGCGCCAATAGAGCCTGAGTTGAGGCATCAAGGTCGGAACCAAACTGGGCAAAAGCGGCCATCTCGCGGTATTGCGCAAGTTCACCTTTAATCGGGCCAGCGACCTGTTTCATCGCTTTGATTTGCGCAGAAGATCCCACACGAGACACAGACAGACCGACGTTAAGCGCTGGACGAATACCTTGGAAGAACAAGTCTGTTTCCAAGAAAATCTGACCATCTGTAATCGAGATTACGTTTGTCGGAATAAAGGCCGACACGTCGTTACCTTGAGTTTCAATAATTGGAAGAGCGGTCAAAGAACCGGACCCATTATCTTCGTTCAATTTCGCCGCCCGCTCGAGAAGACGGGAGTGGAGATAGAAAACGTCACCTGGGTAAGCTTCACGGCCCGGAGGACGGCGAAGAAGAAGTGACATCTGGCGATAGGCCACAGCTTGCTTCGACAAATCATCATAAATAATCAGGCCGTGCATGCCGTTATCACGAAAATACTCGCCCATGGCACAACCGGCAAAAGGAGCCAAATACTGCAAAGGAGCAGGCTCAGACGCGGTCGCGGCAACAATGATGGAATACTCCATCGCGCCGTTTTCTTCGAGAGTCTTGACAAGCTGTGCAACAGTTGAGCGCTTCTGGCCAATCACGACATATATACAATACAGCTTGTCGTCGTCGCGATCTTCATCAAACGCGGATTTTTGGTTCAAAATGGCGTCGACAGCCACGGCTGTTTTACCTGTTTGGCGGTCACCAATGATGAGCTCGCGCTGACCACGGCCAACAGGGATGAGCGCGTCAATCGCCTTGATACCAGTCTGAACTGGCTCGTGTACACCTTTACGCGGCATAATGCCCGGCGCTTTTACGTCCACACGGCGGCGCTCAGTTGATTCGATTGGGCCTTTACCATCAATCGGCTCGCCTAGCGGGTTTACCACACGGCCTAAAAGACCCTTACCGACAGGCACATCAACGATTTCGCCAAGACGCTTAACTGTATCGCCCTCTTTAATGCCACGGTCATCCCCAAAGATAACTGTACCGACATTGTCAGATTCCAGGTTGAGAGCCATGCCCTTAATGCCGCCTGGGAATTCAACCATCTCACCGGCGCGGACATTGTCCAGGCCATAGATACGGGCGATACCATCACCGACTGAAAGAACCTGACCGACATCAGAGACTTTGGCTTCTTTACCAAAATCTTTGATCTGCTTTTTCAGGATGCTGGAAATTTCCGCAGCACGAATATCCATTGTATAACCTCTATGCTTCTTTGAGGGTTAAGCGTAAGTCCTCAAGTTTAGTCTTGAGGGAGCTATCATAAAGACGCGAACCAACGCGTACGACGAAACCACCCAAAAGGTCTGCATCCACAGATGTCTCGACCTCGACCGGGCGTCCCAGCGATTTTTTCAAATTCGATTTTAATGACGTAACCTGCGCGGCTGTCAACTTTTTCGCGCTGGTGACTTTCGCTATTTGCGACCCTTTGCGGCGGGCTACCATTTCTTCAAAGGCAGACAGAATACCCGGCAGTTCTCCTGCTCGGCGATTCTCTGCGACCAAACCGACAAACTGCACTGTCAAAGGCTTGAGCTTGGCTTTTTTAGCCACAGCGGTCAGAGCGGCAGCTTTATCGTCCGTAGCAAAAACAGGAGAGTTTATCAGCGCACTTAGATCCGGGCTGCTTGCAAACATCGCCTTAAGCGATTTCACATCTTTTTCCATAGCTGACAAGGACTTAGCGTCCTCGGCGAGTTCAAGCAAAGCTTGGGCGTAGCGTATAGGGGCCTCGCCTGTAATGACTTCTGTCTCTGACACGTATCAGGTCCGCTTTCAGGATTGGGCCGGAAAGACTGGCCCTGTAACATAAATATAGCGGCCCGAACACTCCCGGGATTTCTATCCCCAACAGGCCGCTCCGCCAAACTCGCGCGGGCTTTAGCACGGTCAACTCACTGTGCCAAGAGCGGAATTCTCTTCTACGGCAGTGGTTTTAACCTTCCCGGCTTTTTACGAAAAATGATCCCCAGTAAAATGTAGGGTAAGCATAAAAAAAGCGGCCCGAAGGCCGCTTCAAGTTCTTAATTAGGCCTTCGCCTAGTATTTAAAGTTCACGCCTAAACGTACACGACGTGGTGACTGGTAACCATTCGGCAAACCGTAAGTTGCGCGATTAGCACCTGAGTCGTCTTCTCCAAACTCCTGATAATCAGTCGGGGTACGTACATCCAAGATATTGAAGACGTCAGCCCGGAAAGAGACCTGACCGAACTCAATAAAGCTAGGTGTATAGGTGAAAGACATGTCAAATTCGTTGGTCCACTTCCCTTCAAATGCAGTTCCACGAGGAACCAATACATTATCACAGTAATTAGACGCCGCACCATAAGCCTGAGCGAAAACATCAGTAGCATGCAAACCGATACAACCAAATTTACGAGGAGAAGTTAAACGGTAATTCGCCCCCACTGTAAAGTCATCAGTAAGATTATAATATCCACGAATTTTGAGTTTGTGCGCACGATGGTTTGGAGACAATCCATTAGCACCATCGACGAGACCTGGCTGGTCAAAGTCCTGCGTAATACCGGCATCGTCTTGCCCGTTATCAGATTTGACCGATCCCTCATAATTTCCGCGTGCTTCAGACAAAGTATAACTAAGATCGAGGAGACCCCAATCAAAGTTCTTCTTCGCTGTAAGTTCAGCAGCAATATAAGAACGCGTTGCTTCAGGATAATTTAGATCTTCGGCTGTCAAATCAAATGTAATTGGACCGGAGAAGTTATTTCCATATGTATTCAAAACAGCAACATCTGCTGAAGTCGATGTCACAGTCATATCTTGACCAGGGTTAGTCAAAACATATTGGTGAAAACCGCCTCCCCAAAGATCTGGATCATCACAACCCGCAATACCTTCACGATCACAATATTGTAACACAGCAGCATCAATGGCTACGTCCTCAAGTGTGGATTTCAAATCACGGAACGTAAAGGACAAGGATGTCTGCCAACCGTCTATGAAACTATTATTGCTTTCAAACCGATGTCTAACGCCGAAAATCGCTTCATCAACATACATTGGATCCAGCTCAGCATTCACTAGAGAGCTTGTCTCACCAACTTCACCGCTACCCAGAACATTTTGTAGAAATGCGTCACCAATAATTTGCGGTGACAAATCTGGATTTGCGCCTGAAATATCGAAATAAGTGTGAATGTAAGTTTCAGCACCCGCAAGACGAATGTTTGTGTTCGCAGCTACAGGTAGGAAATAACGACCCCAAGAACCGAAAGCTGTAGAGCGATCATCTGGCAAATCATATACAACGCCAAGACGCGGAGCCCATTGATTTTTAAGCTTCGTAAAAGTCTCACCTTGCGCATCACGGTTATCGAAAGTTTCGTTCCGAATACCGAGGTTTAACGTCAATCTATCCGTAACATCCCAAGAATCCTGAGCATAAAACGCGGTTTGAATTGTTTCGAATGACCCGCCTGTCGAATAATCCCGAACACGGACACAATCTGCGCCATCTGTATGGTTTCCAGGGTTTGCACCTAATTGATCAGCAAAAGCATCACATTGAGTGGGGTTATAGTACGCCCAATAAATGCCACCTGAAACTGTTGTCTCATCCAGAGCCGTCAACTTCTCACGGTCAACACCAAAACGGAAATGGTGATCGCCAGCAAAGTCATCAAGATAGTAATCTACATCAGCACGCATCAACTCACGTGTATCTTTACCGGAAGAAACCAAGAAGTTGACATAATCACTGGCAGTAAATGGAAAGCCTGTCACAGAAGCTTCGCCACCAAAGTTGATTACCACGGGAATATCGTCCGCAGCAGAACTCGTCGTTTGGTTGAAAGTTTGATGACCATAGAGAGCTGATACAGTAAAGTTTTCACCAAAATTACCAGTATATTGCCCGATATGAATGTCTCCACCAGCCCCTGTAGTTCCCGGTTCGCCCAATTCAAAATCGGCAACAGAACCATCTGGAGCATAATTTACATTACCGCTACGTGTAATCGTGTCGTTTTCATCACGAATAAACGTGTATTCAAACTGGTGATCATCCGTCAAGAAGAAGTCAAACTTAGCCCCATAAAATGGGTCATCATTAGTTGTCTGTGTCGTACGACCAGTGTTTGTTAGAGATAAATCTCCATCCATTGCACCACCCATTCCATCAGGCGTTTCTGTTGGATTGGCCAAATTGCGCGTAAATGTTTGGGATTCAAAATCTTGAAAATTGTACAAACCAAAGAAGAAGAGCCGATCTTTAATAATTGGCCCGGACGCCCACAAGTTACCATCCAGATTATCACGTTCAGTCAATTCTCCTTGACTAATCGTTGCCGTTCCGAACGCATTTTTAGAACTTGAGCGAAGCTCATCAGGCTCCCAATACAGATTTCCACCGAAATGAAATTCGTTAGAACCTGACTTCGTCACAGCATTGACAACACCACCAGTAGAACGACCAAACTCAGCAGCATACCCACCTGTCTTGGTTTCTACCTGCTCATAGAACTCAAATGGTACAGAACTAGCACCGACAAAATTGCGGAAATCTGTAATATTCATACCATTAATATAGTAGGCATTCTCAGCAATCGAAGATCCTGAAATTGAAGCCAAATTACCAAAAGCAGAGTCCCCACCCGTTGTGCCAGGCGCCAACAGCGCTAAAGAGGCAAGATTACGTGCTACCGGCTGTGTATTGAAAGTTTCTTCCACATCTACGATAAGCCCCAATTGGTTTGCAGAAAAATCTGTAACTAAAGGAGTAGAGCGCTGAGCAGTCGCTATAATTTCATCAACATTTGAAGCGATATTTGCCTGTGAATCCGAGTTTACCTGAACGCGGACATTTTCAACAGTGATACCATTCGCCTCTACAGTATAGCTACCAATTGGAAGCCGGCTAAAACGATATTCGCCACTCTCGTCCGTAACAGAAGTCCGATTAAACCCGCGACTTTCAGATGTAAGCGTTACAGTCGTCCCGACTGAAACCGAACCGTCACCGTTCAAAACAACACCTGACAAAGCACCCGATGTATAATCCTGCGCGTACGCGTTCATTGGCATAGCGGTAAGCGCGAGCGTCCCGGTTGCCATCGCTGTAGCCATCATAGTTGACTGCAACAAACCACTTTTCAGTTTGATTTTCATGGAAATTCCCTTGCAAAATTGTTCAACGCACCGACTTCTCGTTGCGCAATTAGGACGAATTAGTCTGAACTTTTGGTAAGACGCAAGACCAAAAGCCATTAAAAACAAAATATTTGTGACAAATTCGTCATTGTTTTTTTTGGTGTGCTAATTTTGTCACATTTAGCGCATTCTGAATAAACTTTCATCCTAAATAGAAAAAAGGGTTTATTTGAAACCCTTGAAAATAAACTGAAAATGACTTAAAGATAGTCCTCAAGATTGATTGATACGGAACAATTTTTTAGATAAAGTCTCTGAAATTACATAAAGCTCTGCGGATCAATATCTATCTGAATTTTATATTTTGCCGGAGCTCTGATTTTTGTTTGCCACACCGTCATATAGCGCGACAAGTTCACACCGGCTTCGGCTTGTATAAATAAACGTCTGCGGAATTGTCCCCGCAACCGACCAATAGGCGGCTCTGACGGCCCCAGGATTTCTATCCCTTCCGCGCGCGGTGCCAGACTCACCATTTTCTTGGCCAGCGCCTCTGTCTTTTTTAGGTCAGGCCCCGAAATAATCACCGCCGCCAATTTCCCAAAAGGCGGCAGACCAAGCATTTCGCGCATAGCCAGCTCCACCCCAATAAACAACTCCCGATCACCAGCCGCAAGCGCCAGAAGCGCTTCATGTTCTGGTTGATGCGTTTGAATAAGCGCTCTGCCTGGCTTTTCTGCGCGTCCCGCACGTCCCGCGACCTGCACCAGAGTTTGATAAGTCCGCTCCCCGGCCCTTGGATCTCCCCCGGCCAACCCCAAATCGCCGTCCACCACGCCGACAAAAGTCAAATGCGGGAAGTTGTGGCCTTTCACGACCATTTGCGTGCCCACGAGAATATCAATCTCTCCTGCTGCCATTCTCTCCATACGGTCTCTAATAGCATTCGGGTTGCCAGCCGTATCAGAACTAAAGATTTCAACCTTTGCCGCGGGGAAATGACGAGAAGCTTCTTCGGCCACGCGCTCTACCCCCGGCCCGACGGCTGTAAGGCTATCTTCGGCTTTGCAATTCGGACACAGAGTCGGCATTCGCATTGAAAATCCCGTCAGGTGACACATCGCGCGGCCCGTTGCGCGGTGTTCAACAAGCCAACTATCCGTGTCCGGACTTTTGAGTTTTTCACCGCAGGATCGACAAATGATGAGAGGCGCATAGCCTCTACGGTTCAGGTAAAGCATGGATTGATCGCCCTGCTCTAGACCGGCCCGTACAGCTTCGATGAGAGGAGCAGACAGAAAATCGCCTTTTTCCGGCTGATTGTCTTTGAGATCGACCAATCCTATGTTTGGCAATATGGCCGCCCCGGGACGTTCCGGCAAAACGATATGCGAGAAACGTCCGCTTCTCGCATTATGCAGACTCTCCAGCGACGGTGTAGCAGAGGCCAAGATTACGGCATGACCAGACAGCTTCGCCCGAACGATCGCCATATCCCGTGCGTTATATATGACGCCCTCTTCTTGTTTATACGACGTGTCATGTTCTTCATCGACCACGATGAGATTCAAATCGGAGAAGGGCAGATAAAGCGCAGACCTCGCCCCGACCACGAGCTTTGCCCGCCCTTGCGCCACTTCCCGCCAGACCCGGCGTCGCGGGGCATCCCCCACGGCGGAATGCCACTCGGCAGGCTTGACGCCGAAGCGATTTTCAAACCGAGACATACCCGCTTGGGTCAACGCGATTTCGGGCACGAGTATGAGCACTTGCCCGCCTTGTCTCAAAGCCTCCGCCACAGCTTCAAAGTAAACTTCCGTTTTGCCCGACCCCGTCACGCCGTCCAAAAGGCTAACCGAAAAACCCTGCATTTGCATTTGCGCGACCAGCTCTTTCGCGGCGTCCTCCTGCCCTTTGGTAAGTTCCATACCCGGATGGTCGGGATCGGGAATATCAAAAGGCGCGTCGACCGGCAGCGCCATTTCCTGCATCGCGCCGCTTTTCACCAAGCCTTTCACCACGCCGGCACTGACGCCTGCTCGCGCGGCAATTTCGCTAGCCCTCGCCGGAAACGGACCGCCTTCGCGGAGAACCGCGCGGCGCGAAGGTGTAAGCTGGGACGGGGTAACGCCTGTCGGCATATAATGGGAGACAACCGGACTGGGGTCGAGGGCTTTGTAAGACCGGAGAACCATTCGGAAAACTTGCCCAGGCGAGGCGACATTATATTTCGCCGTCCACTCTATGAATTTGACCATTTCTGCAGAGAGGGGCCGTGTGAACTTGCGCTCCGCGACGTCTTTCAACTCTCGTCCCTCCTCCGCCGGGCCCAACCCTGTCACAACACCAAGCTTCATCTGTTTACCGATGGGTGCATAGACAAAGTCGCCCACGCTTAATTCCATATCCTTCGGCACGGCGTAATCAAATGCGCCGGGGACATTAACTGGAAAAAGTATTTGAGCGTTTTGCATCGGAATGATTCGTGATAACAGGCCGCGAACTTAACCACAGCCCCACGGGACATAAAGCCATGAAATTTTTTGTTGATAGTGCCGATCTGGACGCCATCTCTGCGCTCAACGACATCGGTCTTGTTGATGGTGTCACAACGAACCCGTCCATCATCGCCAAGTCTGGCCGGGACTTTAAAGAAGTCATCGCCGAAATTTGCAAAATCACCGAAGGTCACGTTAGCGCCGAAGTCGTTGCGACAGAGGCCGAGGACATGATTAAAGAAGGTCGCCACCTGCGTAAAATCGCGGATAATGTTTGTGTTAAACTCCCTTTGACAATGGACGGGCTGAAAGCTTGTAATATACTGTCGAAAGAAGGCACGCCGACAAATGTCACGCTTTGCTTTTCCCCTAATCAGGCTTTGCTCGCGGCGAAATGCGGCGCAACCTATATTTCCCCTTTTATAGGGCGTCTGGACGACATCACTCTGGACGGTCTGGAACTCATTGAAGACATTCGTACGATTTATGACAATTACGGATATGAGACGGAAATTCTTGCGGCGTCTATCCGCAATGTAAATCACGTCAAAGAGTGTGCACTCGTCGGCGCCGATGTCATGACCGCCCCGCCTGCTGTTATTGAGAGCCTGTCCAAACATGTCCTTACCGATAAAGGATTGGAAGCCTTCTTAAAAGATTGGGAAAAGACGGGTCAGAGCATCCTTTAAGAATAGCTCAAACGAAACAAAGCCCGGCAAATCGTCGGGCTTTTTTATTTGCTTTCATTACCCATTCTATTCGCCTGGTCTGTAAGTTCGAACGGCGCGGGCTTCTACGTCGGCGCGGTAATAGGGCACGTCTTTAAACTCACGCTTGATATAAGGTTCTATTTGGTCATCAAAATGCGGTGAGTTCGGATCACTGCTCTGCCCGCCCGCAAGTAGGCTTTTGGCTTTCACCTTCTCGCCAAATTCGACAACAGCAACGAAACTGTTTCCGCGATAGCCATAGATCTTTTTTGTACTTTCACCTTGGCTGGCCCCGAAGGCTGCAAGTGCGCCCCACCGACCCGACGCCATTGGCACCGGATAGCTCTTTTGTGTGTCGTCAAAATCAAGGGCAATGACACCGGAGAGACGTTGGAAACGGTTAATCTCACCCCAAGGCATATTCCAAGTCCCATAATCAGCCGTCATTTTTGTCATGGCTTCCTCCAAGAAAGCCATCTGTTCCTCGGGCCTACCCGCTTCAAAGAAATGCATATAGGTTTCCATCCGACTCGCCCCCTGTGGTCGGGAGTCGGATTCCAACATCGCCATACCGTAAAAATGCGCCAGAGACATGGCAACCGAGTCAGCCGAAACTTTATGATCCCAGTCGTCTAACAAAGCAATCGCTTCGGCATAGGCCGGATCTTTATTTGTCAGCTCATAAGAATCAACAAGGCTAGGAATAATAAATTCAAAGGCCGGGAGCGCGGGATCATACGCCAAATCAATCAGTCCGTCCAAAGTCAGATCCTCTGCCTCCTCCAAAAGACGTATAGCGTGAACCGCTCTGAAATTCTCCTTATCCGGCGCCATATAGGCGGGGTAACCCTCCCGTTTCGGGCTGTTTTCTCCCGCCGCCGTAAACGGCGTCGAATTGGCATTCTGAATCCAGCCATTAGGCGGGTTGAGCAGCGTAATCGTCTCCTCCACCGGATGCGTCCCGTTCCAATCGGTTCTCGTATCCCAGCCATTTACGCTGCCGGAGTAGTCAATCATCGGATCACGTTTTGGAATGAAATTTCCATGATAATAAGCGATATTGCCCTGCGAATCCGCATAAACCGTATTGTTGGACGAGTTCGTGCGCATATCCATCATTTCATCAAACTCAGCATGGCCATTTGTTTTTGTACGAAGGAAAGATTGCTTAAGCGCATTGACCGGGTCCCAGTTTATCTTGGTCACTACCCATTTATCGCCCTCCATATGTGTCACAGGGCCATGATGCGTGTGATACATTGGAAAGGTGCGTGATTTCAGACGAGAACCATCTTTGTAATCCAGCGTCACTTCTGACACTTGAACCGGACGCATTTCATCGCCGTAGCGGTAAACCAATTCGCCATCTTGCTCGGAAATATCTTCGCGGAATTTATCAATGAAATCGACATAGGTAGAAGTGTGCATCCAGCCATTTTTTTCGGAAAAGCCCTGATAGACAAAGAACTGCCCCCACGTCACGGCGCCGTAAGCGTTAAGCCCCTCTTCGCTGACAACATGAACTTCGCCGCGAAAATAAAAGCTCGTATGAGGATTTATAAGCAACATCGTATCGCCGGAGCGAGTCAAGTCGCCCGAAATCGCAATCCCATTAGATCCGGCGGGTTCCGGATCTACAAATGGTGCTTTTGAGGACAGCAGTAACGCCTCCCCTGGTTCCTTATCCTGATAAAATGCTTTGATGCCGTCCAGCGGGATTTGCTCGATGTCGCCGCCAATTGAGCCTTCAGAGAAAAACATCGGCATCCAAGGATCGAATCGGGTCAACAGGTCAGGCTCCACCTCTGGATGGGTGGCAAGGTAATAATTCAGTCCATCAGCAAAAGCATCGCAAAGCGCCTTCACATCCGCCGGCGCATTTTCATACGCCGTCTTGGCTTCATCCATCGTCATATAGAGGCGCGCGCGCAGATCGCTATAAAGCGCATCTTCACCCTGGACTTCAGCCAAACGTCCCATCGCCCAAAGGTAATTGCGTTCTATGCGGGGAAAGTCATCCTCGGCTTGTGCGTAGAGCAGACCAAATACGGCGTCTGCGTCTGTTTTGCCGTATATATGGGGTACGCCGTAATCATCACGGATAATCTCAATATTTCGCGCCTGAGTGTCCAGCCGCGCCATCTCAGATGGGTCAGCCATGCGCGTTCCAACAGTCGCGCAGCTCGTCAATAATAATACAGAAACAACAGCCCAGATTCGAAACATAAACCCACCTTCCGTTCGGTACGCTATGAGGCAATGACAGAAAGGACAAGTGGGATTCGGCTAGAAGCTTTCCCCTTCGTTATTTTTCTTCGCTCACACGTTTACGAAACCAAAATTAGCGCGTCTTGATTGGTATTTTCAATGAGCGATAGGAGCCTTGTGGCGCTTCCTCGCCTAAGCATTAACTTTTGGCGGAAGTAGCCCCTCTCCCATGGGGAGAAGGGTTTCAAACTATGTCGATCCTTATCTTCCCAAAAACTCTAATTCTCTCTACCTCTTATAAATACTTTAAGAGATACCTCCTCACTTTACATTTCGGGGATATATTCAAACTCGTTCTCTTGAACACGGACAGGGACGCGTTAGGTTCTGGTTCAGAGGACAGCGAGGATAAGCGACCCTCTGTGACAACGGGGTGTGTGCCGGGCCTGATGGAATGTGTTTGCCTGCCATACCGTGCAGTGTCGGGCTGAATCCAAAAGCTGATCCCGCGATGGGCAGCCGCTAGAAACGCCTGCCCTAAGGTTTTTAAAATCGTCTATTCTTTACCTTTGAGAGCTGCTTGCGCCGCAGCAAGCCGTGCGATCGGCACGCGGTAAGGGGAACACGAGACATAATCGAGGCCGGCGCGGTGGCAGAATTCGACAGAATCCGGATCGCCGCCATGTTCGCCACAAATGCCGAGTTTAATATTAGCGCGTGTCGTGCGCCCGCGTTCCACAGCAATATGGATAAGATCGCCAACCCCGTCCTGATCCAGCGTTACAAAGGGGTCTTTTTCCATAATACCCTGATTGACATAATCCGGCAGGAACCGTCCGGCATCATCGCGGGACAAGCCGAAAGTCGTCTGCGTCAGGTCATTCGTCCCGAAGGAGAAAAACTCTGCATATTCGGCAATATCAGCAGCGCGAAGCGCAGCGCGAGGTAGCTCAATCATTGTCCCAATTGTATAAGCCAAGGCGCCGACTTCTTTGGCAATTGCGTCAATTTTCCCTTTGAGGATTTCAAGCTCTTTGGCGGAGCTCACGAGCGGTATCATGATTTCTGCGACAGGGATCGCGCCGTTTTCTTCGGACACAAGCTTTTGCGCTTCGAATATAGCTCTCGCCTGCATCTCGTAAATTTCTGGATAAGAAATACCTAGCCGGCAGCCACGATGACCGAGCATTGGATTGCTTTCCTGCAAATCATTGGCGCGGTGCATCAGTTCTCCGGCAGGAACGCCGAGGGTCTTGGCCACGGATTCGATATCGGCCTCACTATGCGGAAGGAATTCGTGCAAAGGCGGGTCAAGCAAACGGATCGTACAAGGCCGGTCTTCCATAATACGGAAAATCGCGGCAAAATCGTCGCGCTGAACCGGAAGGATTTTCGCCAGAGCCGCTTCGCGGCCTTCTTTGTCCTCGGCCAGAATCATTTCTCGGAAATAGCCGAGACGGTCCGCCTCGAAAAACATGTGCTCTGTACGGCAGAGGCCAATGCCTTCGGCGCCGAAGTCCTTCGCGGTTTGAACGTCAAGCGGCGTTTCCGCATTAGTGCGAATGCCGAGCTTGCGCGCTTCATCGGCCCATTTCATAACCTTAGCAAAATCACCTGAGAGTTCAGGTTGTTGCATTTCGACAGCGCCCAGGAAAACTTGCCCAGTGCCGCCGTCCACTGTGACCGTCTCGCCTTTTTTAACGGTGCGGCCCATAATGGTAAAACTCTCGGCTTTGTAATCAATGCGGATTTCTCCGGCGCCAGATACACAAGGCCGGCCCATGCCGCGCGCCACAACGGCGGCGTGAGACGTCATACCACCGCGCGCGGTGACGATAGCTTCAGCGGCGTGCATGCCGTGAATATCTTCAGGCGACGTTTCGATACGAACCAGAATAACTTTATGTCCGGCTTTTTTCAGCGCTTCAGCTTCATCCGAAGAGAAAACAACTTCGCCAATTGCGGCACCCGGAGAAGCCGGAAGCCCCATCGCTATCATATCGCGTTCAGCGTCTGGCTTAAGCGTCGGGTGCAAGAGTTGATCAAGGCTTGCAGGCTCTAAGCGCAGCAAAGCTTCGTCAGGTGTGATCTGTCCGTCTTCGGCCATATCGACAGCAATTTTTAGCGCCGCTTTGGCTGTACGTTTCCCCGTACGGGTCTGGAGCATCCAGAGCGTGCCTTCCTCGACAGTAAATTCGATATCCTGCATATCGCGGTAATGCGCTTCGAGGGTTTCGAATGTCTCTGCGAGCTGGGCGTACGCTTCTGGCAGCGCCTCTTCCATACTTGGCAGGTCTTCTTCCATTTTTTCGCGCGACGCTTTGGTTAGAGTTTGTGGCGTACGAATACCCGCCACCACATCCTCGCCTTGCGCGTTAAGCAGGAATTCGCCGTAATAGCGATTTTCACCGGTGGATGGGTCGCGGGTGAAGGCCACGCCGGTCGCTGAGGTGTCGCCCATATTACCAAAGACCATCGCTTGGACGTTCACGGCCGTTCCCCAAGCAGCGGGAATATCGTTGAGACGGCGATAGACGATCGCGCGTTCATTCATCCAAGAGCCAAACACCGCATCCACAGCGCCGTTTAGCTGTTCCATCGGATCTTGCGGGAAATCCTGTCCGAGTTCGCGCTTGGTCGCGGCTTTATATTCTTTGATGACAGAATCCCAATCCACGGCCGTCATTTCGGTGTCGAGCAAATAACCTTGTGTATCTTTATGGTTTTCGAGAATATCTTCATAAATATGATGATGAACGCCCAGCACTACATCGGAATACATGGTGATGAAACGGCGATAGCTATCCAGTGCGAAGCGTCTGTCGCCGGAAAGCTCGGCCAGACCTTCAACCGTTTCGTCGTTCAGGCCGAGGTTCAAAACTGTATCCATCATGCCCGGCATGGAAGCGCGCGCTCCGGAGCGGACAGAAACGAGAAGCGGATTCGAGGCATCGCCGAATATCTTGCCCGTCAGTTTTTCGATTTCTTTTAGACCGCCTGCGATCTGGTCGTTCATATCATCCGGATATTTTTCGCCGTGATCGTAATAATAGGTGCAGACATCTGTGGAGAGGGTAAATCCGGGCGGTACAGGTAGGCCTAGCGACGCCATTTCGGCGAGGTTGGCGCCCTTGCCCCCCAAAAGATTTTTCATGGAGGTATCGCCTTCGGCAGACCCGCCGCCGAAATTATAAACCCATTTTGTCATTAGATAGACCTCTTATTCTTCTTATCCCTGTCATCCCGCACGGAGCAACTCAAAGATGCGGACGGTCGACAGCACAAATGCTACCCATTAATTGCTTCAAAATCCGCAATCTGCCGCGCCGTATCACGAATTAAACCCAAAAGTCGAAGATTGTTTTCTTTGACAGCGCTGTCAGATGAAATAACCTGCACTTCGGTGAAAAAGGCATCAATTGGCGCGCGCAATTCGGCTAATGACAGCATCGCTTTTTCAAAATTTTCATCTTCCAAAGCGGAAGTAATTTTGGATGACGCCGTCTGAAGCGCATCAAAAAGAGCCGCGCCATGCGGATCGTCAGGTCGATTCGGCAAACCTTCAGGAAGCTCACTCTTCTTCGCTTCGGCCTTCAAAATATTTGCCGCACGTTTATATCCGGCGAGGAGGTTTTGACCTTCTTCACTATCCAAGAAGGTTTCCAAATTTAACGAACGTTCATGCCACCTATAATGTGAGAGACCTACACCCTCTTGGAAATTGGCACTACTTACTGCCGAAACTGTATCCATCCGATGACCCGATAACTTTAGTAGGTTTTCAAGCCTCAGCGATAAGAAGCCTTCAATCTGATCTATGGCGTCTGCAAACTCCAAATAGTTTAAATCAGAGTGATTCAGTTTGGCCGCCATTTCGAAATACCAACGCGGGGAAAGCGCTAATTCATTTTCTATTTCCAATCGTAGAATTCCTAAACCAGCACGACGCAAGGCATACGGATCTTTTGACCCTGTAGGTTGCTCCTCTGCTATCGCGAAAAATTCGAACAGTGAATCTATTTTATCTGCAAGGGCCACGGCCACGGCGACCGGATTAGTTGGCACCTCGTCACTCGGCCCTTTGGGTTTGTAATGATCTTCAATGGCGACCGCGATATCCGGATCGCCGCCTTCGCGCTCATACATCAGGCGACCGATTTGACCTTCAAGCGAAGTGAACTCAATCACCATCTGAGTGACCAAATCATTCTTGGCGAGCTTAGCTGCCGCTTCCGCCTTATCAGGGTCAGCCCCAACTTTCGGCGCGAGTTCGCGAGCAAGTGCCGCCACCCGTTCAGCCTTATCTTTGATCGTGCCGAGCTTTTTATGAAACACCACCGTGTCGAGTTTATCGTAATATTCCGCGAGCGTTTTCTTCGCGTCTTCGGACTGGAAAAATTTCGCATCGGCTAGGCGCGCAGAGAGGACCCGGGAGTTCCCCGCCGCAATCGCTTTGCCGCCATCCGGCGCGTCCTGATTGGCGACCACAATAAAGTTCGGCGCCAGCTCTCCGGACTTCGGATCACGCACCGCAAAATATTTTTGATGGGTCCGCATGGACAGGCGAATGACTTCAGCCGGAAGTTCCAAAAAGCTCGGATCCATATTGCCGAGAATGACTACAGGCCATTCAGCAAGACCCGCGACTTCGGACAGCAATCCTTCGTCTTCGACGAGTTCCAACCCCTTATCTGCGCAGGCTTTTCTGGCCTGTTCGATAATTAATTCCTTACGTTTATTATGGGAAAGAACAACATACCCCTCACCTTCGAGTGATTTAACATAAGAATCGAAGCCATTGATTTTAAAGCCCCCTTTGCCGTGCTTTCTATGGCCTTCGGTCATATCGCCGGATTTAATTCCGCCAACTTCGAATGGAACCACTGCCCCATCGAGCAAACAAATTATCCCTTGCAAAGGCCGCACCCAACGAAAACTTGAAGCGCCCGACTTCATGGATTTCGGCCACGGGAAGTTCCTCATTATGTCCGGCACAAGTTCGCTGACAATCTCAGTCGTATTGCGGCCTTCACTGTTCAAAACGGCCACGTAATACTCACCCTTTTTGGGATCGCTTTGAATCTCTGCCTCAGACACATCCGATAGCCCAGCCCCTTTTAGGAAGCCCTCAATCGCGCGATCAGGTGAGCCCACTCTTGGCCCTTTGCGTTCTTCGGATACATCGGGTGAGCGAAGCGGAACCTCGGCGACAAATGTGAGGCGGCGCGGCCCCGACAGAACCTTCGCGCCCTCTATTTTCAGTCCGGCTTTTGTCAAACCGTCGATCATCATTTTGGACAAATCCTCCGCCGCGCGGACCTGCATCCGCGCCGGAATTTCTTCGGAGAATATTTCGAGAAGAAGCTCAGCCATTATTGCCACGCACGGTCTGCGACCGCCTCTTCACTTTTAACATGGGCCTCTGCGCACCCCTTTGCGAGATCGCGAACGCGTTTGATATATTCCTGCCTCTGCGTCGGAGAAACAACGCCCCTCGCATCCAAAAGGTTGAATAGATGAGACGCTTTCAACGCATGCTCGTATGCCGGCAAAGGAAGTGGTTTTTCAAGAGCCAAGAGATCCTGGCACTCCGCTTCGGCCATTTTGAATTTTTCGAGGATTTTATCCGTATCGGCATGCTCGAAATTATAGGTCGATTGCTGAACTTCATTTTGATGAAACACATCACCGTATAGCACTTCGGGCGTGCCGTTTTTCTCATTCGCATCTGTGAAAACTAGATCATACACGTTCTCGACGCCCTGAACATACATAGCGAGACGTTCTAGGCCGTAGGTCAGCTCACCTGAGACGAGTTCGACATCCATGCCGCCCACTTGTTGGAAATAGGTATATTGGCTGACTTCCATCCCGTCGCACCAAACTTCCCAACCAAGACCCCAAGCGCCAACGGTCGGATTTTCCCAATCATCCTCAACAAATCGGATATCATGCAAATCGCGATTAATGCCAATGGCATCAAGAGAGCCCAGATACAGCTCCTGAAAATTTGCCGGGTTGGGCTTCATGATCACTTGGAACTGGTAATAATGCTGTAAACGGTTCGGATTGTCGCCATACCGGCCATCCGCGGGACGGCGCGACGGCTGAACATAGGCTACATTCCATGGTTTCGGACCGAGGGACCGCAATACAGTCGCCGGGTGCAACGTCCCTGCCCCGACCTCGGTGTCAAAGGGTTGCAGTATAACACAGCCCTGCTTCGCCCAATAATTTTGAAGCGTTAGGATGAGTCCCTGAAAAGAAAGCGTTTGAGCAGGTTTATCAGACATAACTTAGCCAGTTTAATTTTTGCGAGACACTATTCATGCACGGTTGGATTTCAACCCTTTAACGCTATTCCAACCAATAGCTGATACAGAAAGTCACATGAGACTTATATATAACATAAAATGCGCTCTCATGGCCGTTTATCACGTAATATTCCCAAGCAAAAATGACTGGCCCGTAGAGACTTTCGAAGAATGGACAATGGAATAGCTGAAACCAGCTTTACTGCAGGTCAGCTTCCAGCCCTGCCAGCGTCAGTGCGCGTCTGGCCGCTTCCACGTCTTCCTCAATAACCATAATGCGTTTGGGTATCATAATTCCCGGTTCAATAACGGACATATTCTGGTCCATGACAAAGCATTCCATCCCTGCTTCTTTCAAAACCGCTTCAGCAAAACTAATGGTGGCCGGATTATTTGTTTTTATAATGGCGATCATTTCTGCGCTTTCTTCTGCAAAGCTGCCAAGTATGGCACTAAAACCCTTGTGGGTAGCGCTAGCGCAGACTACATATAACGCCAAACAAAAAAGGCTTAATAAGTTTGAGTGCACCCGCCAAAATTCGAAAAACTCCCTCAGACAAATCTCCGGCGGAAACGCTCTGGGATTTGGCGCGTAAGGATATGGCCGCCGTTGACGCCTTGATTCTTGATCGGATGCAGAGCCCTGTTGGCCTCATCCCTAATCTGGCCCAACATTTAGTTGGCGCAGGCGGAAAGCGCCTAAGACCGCTTCTGACCGTCTCTACAGCCGCCATGCTCGGTTATAAAGGCACGAGCCACTACAAATTAGCTGCCGCTGTTGAGTTTATTCACTCTGCCACGCTCTTGCACGACGATGTCGTTGATGAGAGCTCCCTACGGAGAGGGAAAAAGCCGGCGAACCTGATATGGGGTAATAGCGCGTCGATCTTGGTTGGCGACTTTTTATTCGCCAGAGCCTTTAACCTAATGGTCGAAACAGATTCAATGGAAGCTTTAGGTATTTTATCAAACGCCTCTTCCGTCATTGCCGAAGGCGAAGTACATCAGCTCGCGGCTTTGCGAAACCTGAAAATGACCGAGGCCGATTATATGTCGGTTATAAAAGCCAAGACTGCCGCTCTCTTTGCCGCCGCGACCGAAGTTGCCCCTGTTATTGCCGAACGCCCAGAAAAAGAGAGAGCCGCCCTTCGGGATTACGGCCTAAAGCTCGGTTTGGCGTTTCAGCTTGTCGATGACGCACTAGATTATGGCGGACTGGAAAGCGCGCTCGGCAAATCTGTCGGAGATGACTTCCGCGAAGGAAAAATGACGCTTCCGGTTATACGGGCCTTGCAAACGGCGTCCGATGAGGAACGCGCTTTTTGGCGCCGCGTTATTGTAGATCACGACCAAAAACCTGTCGATCTGGAAACGGCTGTCTCTTACTTACGCTCCGCTGGGGCGCTTCAAAGCACGATGAAATTG
This sequence comes from uncultured Hyphomonadaceae bacterium, assembly GCA_913058335.1. Lineage (GTDB taxonomy): Bacteria > Pseudomonadota > Alphaproteobacteria > Caulobacterales > Maricaulaceae > Litorimonas. The sequence continues at coordinate 160,919 of CAJXPX010000002.1, read as the reverse complement.
GCGAAACAATTTTCAGCTGAGGCCCGTGACGCTTTGATGATTTTTGATCCCTCCCCTTTGCGGGAAACCTTGGCCGACCTTGCCGATTATGTGGTGGATCGTATTAGCTAGCCCGCCCCAGAAACCGGCTCGCCAAAATATAAAGAGCCGAAATAAAAACCACATTCACACAAAAGAAAGCAGGCGAGGAAATGCGCTCGGATTGCACTGCGAATATGGATATATTTGCAAAAATCAGAGCAAGGATGCTGTATATCCACGTTACCTGTAAATGCGACATCCCCCGTGCAATCAATCGCTGATAAATATGATCCCGATGGGCTTGCAACAAGTTTTGCCTGCGTTTTGCCCGCGACGCCAGAGTAAGCAAAACATCTGCCAGGAGCGGAAGGATCAAAAGCGGCCCTAGAAATAATAAAGGCAAGCTGGCAGATGCATTCACCGCAGAAAGCGCTGCTAAAGCAAATGCAAAACCCGCCACCAGTGACCCGGCGTCGCCGAGAAATATTGCGGCCCTGCGTCTTTGATTATAGGGTAGAAAGCCCAGAAATCCGACTATTGAAACGCCGCAGAGAAATGCCGTTAATACCGATCCAACACTCAACCCAATCACGCCCATTGCCACTGAGGCAATCACGAGGGTATTGGTTATTAAGCCGTTTGCCCCGTCCATAAAATTCACAGCATTCACAACAACAAACACCCAAAGAACGGCCCCTAAAAACCCTAATATGGGCGGAACATGCCAGACCCCGTCGTTAAGGGGGAAAGCCATCGGAATGCCAACTGAGAGCCCCCCTGCCCCGGCCAGTATAATCATTATTCCGAATTTGAGTTTCGCGGACAAAGCAAACACATCGTCACAAAGCCCCAGCAACCCCATAGCAAAAACCAGTGATAAGACCTGTGGGAAATTGACAGGTAAATACCGGAGTAAAAAAGGGTGTAAAATAGCGATAGCTGCTCCGCATATACCAAAAGCCGCAATCAAACCCACGCCTCCCGAGGTCGGCGTGACGCGGTCATGATTACTGCGCGCTTCAGGCTCATCGCCCAATCCAGCGAAGACCATGAAACCCGTCACTGCGAGACTAGTAAAGAAACCCAATCCAGCTAGATTGATTACAGGCCAAAGATACGCCCAGAAGTCCTCTTTCATGGTTTATCCCCTAATTGGCATGACTTAACCCACCACTCGGGACGCTGAGTTTGGAGTCTATCAGCCGCTCTGGCTGCCGCATCATCCGTGTCAAAGAGGCCGAAGCAGCTGGCTCCGCTCCCGCTCATTCGAGCAAGTTGGCACCCTTCCTGTTCTTCGATTAACCTGATTACAACCAGAATATCGGGGACTAAATGCGCGGCTATCTGTTGCAAATCATTCTGACCCGTCAAAGTGCGTTGCAACAATGTTCCTTCGGCAGCATTCTGGCGGGGCAAGTTTTCAGGGTCTTTAGAATCAAATGCAGCAAAAATTTGAGCCGTCGAAACCGGAACGAGGGGATTGACTAAAACTGCGGGAAGCTGACCCAGATTGGGCAAGACCGTAACTTTCTCTCCAATCCCTTGCATCAAAGACGTATGTGACACTCGGCATACGGGGACATCTGCGCCGAGCGAACTCGCGTCAACACGGCTTTCTGTATCAAAGCGCCGCAAAACAGCCGCCGCATTCGCACTTCCTCCGCCGAGACCAGCGGAGACCGGAATATTCTTTTCCAATCGCACAGATTGAGACGTCGCGCCACATATCCGCATAGCCTGGCTCACGAGGTTGCCTGAGTTGGCCTTCAAACCTTGCGAAAACGGGCCTTTAATCTCAAAAACCGGGGGCTTGTCGGAGGTAAACACCAATTCATCCCCGAAATCAGCAAATACGACGAGACTGTTAAGAGGGTGATACCCCTGAAACCGACCTTTTGAGATAGACCTCCCTACGTGGAGGGTCAGATTTATTTTCGCCCGAGCAATCTCCGTAATGGTTCCCGATGAAGTAGTCATAGACGGGATTAAGGAGCCTTATCAGCACCGGATAGGCCGGATTTCAGCTTTGCCTCGATTGTCTCCCGCTCTTCCTCGGTCGGATCATATATCAAAGCCCGCTCCCATTGATATCCGGCTTCGCGGTACCGTCCCAGTTTCCAATAAACATCGCCCAAATGGTCAACAATCGTCGAAGACGAGGGGGATAATTCGACGGCTTTTTCAAGTTGCACTTTGGCTGCTTCATATTGGCCAAGTTTGTAATGGGCCCACCCCAAACTATCAATAATGGCTCCGCTTTCAGGCTCCAAATCGACCGCTTTGCGGATCATCTCAAAGGCTCTCTCCAGATTCTCGCCACGGTCCACCCACGTATATCCCAAATAGTTGAGGGCATCCGCATTTTCAGGCTCTATATCTAAGATACGTAGAAAATCCGCTTCCGCTTTCTCCCACTCTTCCGTACGCTCATAGCTGATACCTCGGAAATATAGCGGCTGTGTATTCTTGGCGATGTCTTCCTCACTCATGGACTCGATAATCGCCGTATAAATAGGAAGTGCATCTTCATATTTTTCACGGATAAGACGGGCGCGGCCCAAGGCTTCCCGAGTCACGAAAGTCTCATGACGATCATTCACATCCTCAAGAACCTTAAGCGCTTTTTCGTCCTCTTCACGGTCAAAATATATATTGGCTTCTGACAGGCGGGCAGAAATCACATAAGGCGAATCTTCTGTGAAGCTCTTATAGATCTTCATAGCCTCATCCGATCGATCCGTATTCTCCAAAAGGCTCGCAAGCCAAAGCTGCGCCTTTTCATTCTCGGGATCTAAATGTAGCGCCAGTTGTAGATAGACTTCCGCTGCATCAGCGGCGCGGTTTCTCAGGAAAAATTCATAGGAAGGATCTGTCAATGCACGGGACAGCTGCTCCTTAGCGCCCAACGGGGCTTCAATTTCGTTCCCGTCACGAAGTGCATCTGCATAAGCTTGAAGCGGCCCGCTTTCCATGCCTGATTTTTCAATATAGGTCTCAAGACGTTCTAGAGCTTTCGCCTTCCGCCCTGTATTTGCATAATAGCGCGCCGTGGAAAGCGCTGTTTCGACTGTAGACTGAGTTGTTTCTTTAAGCCCTTCAAACGCCTCATCCGCTGCAGGTCTATTGTTCTCTAGGGCTTCCAAATTTGCAAGTTGAAGCTTTGCCAATTCCCCGAAATAGGGACGGGCGGCTTGTTGTTCAAAAGCCGTTCTCGCGGCTTTGACTTTTCCTACTTCATATTCGTTCCAGCCTTTCGTGAAGGCCATGACGATACCCATGGTGATATCTGCCGTATTGGGATCAAGAAACTTCCTCGCGTCTTTGTGTTTGCCTTGTTCAAACGCATTTACAGCAAGAACGGACAGTGCCATGCTCTCCGTTTCGTCCACCGCATAAACCTCTTCGGCCAACTCGGTGGCTTTTTTGAAATCCCCTGCGGTTAAAGCAGATGTAACCGCCCGGCGGCCAATATTGACATTGGTTGGGTCCGCCTCAAATGCACGGGTATAGAACTTTGAACGCGCGCCAGAATCGTCCAGATAGTTTGCATAGGTTCCGGCCAGATAATCGCCCAAAAGCGATGCATCCTCCGGTTGGTTCATAAATGCCATCTCTTCTGCGGCCTGTGCTGCACCGCCGAGCCAGACGCTCAACAACGCAGCCGTGGAAATTGAAACGGCTCTGAGAGGCCGATATAATTCAAAAAATGTCATTTATGTCTGCTTTGCCGTGATCAGTAGATTAAACTACATATTTGAGTAATTCGGACCGCCACCGCCTTCGGGGACAGTCCAAACAATATTCTTACTCGGGTCCTTCAAATCGCATGTCTTACAATGGATACAATTCTGCGCGTTTATCTGGAAACGTGGGTTGGAGCCATCATCATCCCGCACAACCTCGTAAACACCTGCCGGACAGTAACGCTGAGCTGGCTCATCAAAGACAGGAAGATTCACATCGATAGGGATAGACGGATCAATAAGCTTTAGATGCCCTGGTTCGTCCTCGCGGTGATTCGTCGCCGTAAAGCTCACATTGGTGAGGCGGTCAAAAGTCAGCACGCCATCGGGTTTTGGATAATCTATGGGCTTATGCTTTTCTTTGGGCTCGGTGGAAAGCGCGTCATCCTTGGCATGGTTCATCGTGCCGAAAAGGTTGAATTTCGCAATCGTCGCGGCCCACATATCCATCCCGCCAAGAATCATTCCGCCGATAAAAGGCCCGAATTTTGCGTTTAACGGCGCCACATTACGGACCGGACGCAAGTCATCGCCAATTAATCCGTTATGCAATTCGTCATCATAATCGACAAGTTCGTCGCCCTGACGACCTGTTTGCAAGGCATTATAAGCCGCGTCTGCTGCAGCAATTCCAGATAACATCGCGTTATGATTGCCCTTAATCCGCGGCAGGTTAACCAGCCCAGCTGTACAGCCTAATAAAGCTCCGCCGGGGAAACAGACTTTTGGCACGGACTGGATCCCGCCTTTTGTGACGACGCGCCCGCCATAAGAAACGCGCTTTCCGCCTTTTAACAGCTCTGCAATATCGGGATGGGTTTTCCACTTTTGGAATTCTGCATACGGATAAAGATAAGGATTTTTGTAGTTGAGATCGACAATCAAGCCTAAAAAGACCTGATTATTTTCGGCATGATAGAGAAAGGAGCCTCCACCTTGTTTGGCGCCCAAGGGCCAACCTGCTGTATGGACAACAGTTCCTTCAGTATGCTTTTCAGGATCAATATCCCAAATTTCTTTCATGCCGAGACCGAACTTCGGAGGCTGGCAGTCTGCATCCAAACCAAATTTGGCAATTGCCGTCCGAGAGAGCGAGCCCCGCGCGCCCTCAGACAAGAAAACATATTTACCATGTAGTTCCATGCCCGGTTCATAATTCGGACCCTTAGAGCCATCTTTTTGAAAGCCAAACTCGCCGGCCACAACCCCTTTGACAGAGCCATCTTCTCTGTAAACCAGCTCCGAACAAGACATGCCTGGGAAAATTTCAACACCTAATCCTTCGGCCTGCTCGGCCATCCATCGACATGTACTCCCCATAGAGACGATATAATTTCCGTCATTATGCATTAGGGGCGGCAATAGAAAATTCGGAAGCCGGAAAGAACCAGCCGGTCCGAAAACGACCATCTTGTCTTCTTTGACCTTCGATTTGACCGGACAGTCAGACATATTTTCAAAGTCGGGGAAAAGTTTTGTCAATCCAACAGGATCAAGAACAGCGCCGGATAGGATATGGGCGCCGACTTCCGATCCCTTTTCCAGTACGACGACGGATATATCAGCATCCAATTGCTTTAGCCGAATGGCCGCAGACAGACCCGCTGGACCCGCCCCCACAATAACGACATCATACTCCATGCTCTCGCGCAGGTTATTTTCTTCTGTTTCCATAGCCGTCTCTGACATTTTATGTATTACCTTTACTCACAACAGGTCTGAAACCTTTAAGTCTCTTCGATAGTTCCCTAAAGGGATTAAAGAGTATTCACACGCGGGACAAGGACGCGTCTCGTCACAGAGCAAATAAATTTTAGACTAATTCGGTCTTATTACTCAATTCAGACCATGAAAATCAGGAGAGCATCATTCCTTCTACAGACGATAAAAACACGATAAATCTCCTTTTAGGCTGGGAAGAGTGGGTGGGGCTCCCGGATTTATCCCTGCCCGCAATCAAAGCGAAAGTGGATACAGGGGCGCGCACATCTGCCCTGCACGCCGTTGCTATTGAGCCGTTTGGAACGGAATCCAAACCTCAAGTTCGCTTTATAATGCACCCTGATCCCTCCGACCCCGGCGTCGAAGTCGTCTGTTCGGCCAAAGTTATCGATCGACGAAATGTGACAAGCTCTAACGGCTCGACGGAACTTCGCTATGTTATACGCTCAAATGTGCATATTGGCGGCAAGAAATGGCCTATCGACATATCCCTGACTAATCGCGAGACAATGGGCTATAGGATGTTACTTGGGCGCTCAGCCCTTATCGACGAAGTCAGTGTCTCGCCAAGCCTGAGTTTTCAGCAGCCAGAGCTCTCCTATAAAGTTTATAAAAAACCTCAGGGCCGCAAAGCCATTCCGCATCGACCTTTACGCATTGGCATTCTCACGCAAGAACCCAAAAATTATTCCAATCAACGTATGATTAAGGCGGGGGAAGCACGAGGCCACGTAGTTGACTGTATTGAAACGTCACGATGTTATATGGCGATCAACGCGCACAAACCCGAAGTCTACTATGACGGCGCGCCACTGCCCCGTTATGACGCCATTATTCCGCGAATCGGCTCTCGGATGACCTTTTACGGAATGGCAGTTGTTCGTCAGTTTGAAAGCATGGGTGTCTATTGCCTAAATAAAAGCAGCTCTATCGGGAATTCACGGGACAAACTCCTCGCCCATCAGGTTTTGGCTCAGCATGGCCTCGGTATGCCGACGACAGCCTTCGCGAAAAGCTCTCGGGACACAAAAGGCATTATCGACCTTGTTGGTGGCTCTCCAGTGGTGGTTAAACTCTTGGAGTCCACGCAAGGCAAAGGCGTGGTTCTTGCAGAAACACGTAAAGCGGCCTCGGCCCTTGTTGATGCCTTTCGGGGTTTGAACGCCCATTTCCTCGTTCAGGAATTTGTCAAAGAGGCAAACGGCTCTGACCTTCGGTGCTTTGTCGTTGACGGCAAAGTTGTCGGCGCCATGATGCGTACCGCCCAAGCCGGAGAGTTTCGATCAAATGTCCATCAAGGCGGAACCGTTAAACGTGTTAAATTGAAACGCGAAGAAACCAGAATGGCCATAAAAGCAGCTAAAATTTTAAAGTTGAATGTCGCTGGCGTCGATATTTTACGCTCTGATTCAGGACCAAAAATCCTAGAGGTCAACTCTTCCCCCGGACTTGAAGGGATAGAAAAAGCGACAAATGGCGACATAGCGAGTGACATTATCCTGTGTATTGAAAACAATGTTCCCACCGTTTTCAGAACCCGTGGAAAATAGGGCTGCCCTTATGTCGAAAGTAATGGATTAAGGCGAATGGATAAGGCGCTGCGATCTCTGGTAGATTGGTACGAGAAAATCGGGGTGGATGTCCCTGATTTGGTTCCGAGTATCCCGCCGCGTAAAAAACGATCTACCTCTACCCCGCCGACCGCAGAGGCGACGACAACACCCACTCGGCCAAAGGCTCGGAGTGAACGTCCCCGCCCGAATGCAGACATTATTGTCAAAGCCGCTAAAACACTGGAGGAACTCCATATTGCTATGCAAGGGTTTGACGCCGGGGCTTTGTCTGACGGCGCGCGCCAAGCTGTCTTTGCAAGAGGAAATCCTGAGGCAGACCTTATGGTTATAGGCGAAGCCCCGGGGCGGGATGAGGATATTCAAGGCAAGCCTTTTGTGGGTCAATCCGGTCAACTTTTAGATCACATGCTCGCGGCTATCGGGTTAGGAAAAGAAAGTGTTTACATCACGAACCTAGTGAATTGGCGCCCCCCAAAAAATCGTAATCCTAAGCCGGAAGAAATCGAAATGTGCCGCCCCTTTTTGGACCGCCATGTTGAGCTTGCCAAACCAAAGGTCATTTTATTGGTGGGAGGAGTCTCAATGACCGCCCTCACAGGGATGACAGGCATCATGAAGAACCACGGCCAGTGGCAAGACATTCAAATTGGAGGCGAAACTCTACCCGCCCTTCCCCTTTATCATCCGGCTTTCTTACTCCGGCAGCCTGCACTTAAAAAGGAAGCCTGGCGGGACCTGCTGAGCTTGCGGGCAAAATTAGAGACGTTATAAATCGTCTGAATTTCAACAGGGTCTGATTATGCGTTTTGCCTTTTACTTACTTTCTGCTTCTTTGCTGTCTCTTACGGCTTGCGAAAACTCTCAATCTGCTCCGACAGAGACTATATCTGCTGATAAAAAGGCACCGGTTCAAAGCTCTCTCACTGACTTGCAAAAGGCCTACCCGATAACTCTTTCCAAGATTGCTGATAATGTCTGGGTTCACACCTCCACTTACACTATTCCCGGCCAGTCCCCCATTCCTGTCAATGGTCTTATCATTGTCGATGGAGAGGAGGTCGTTCTTGCCGACGCCGCGTGGGGCGAATTAGCGACGCTTTCTTTGCTTGAGTCTGTTGAAGCGGAAATTGGCAAACCTGTCACTAAACTTATCACGACTCACCACCATGCTGACCGTGTTATGGGCGTAGATGCCGCCGAGTGGAAAGGGGTCGAAGTCTTCACCCATCCTGATACGCCAGCCCTCGCCGCGCAAAGCGGCTGGCCTGTTCCCAACACCTCTGTTTCAGCGCTGAAACAACCGGGCTCACGTATCAAAGTTGGGAATTTGGAGGTCGCTTATCCCGGCCCAGGCCATGCACCCGATAATCTTATCGTCTATATTCCATCTGCGAATATCCTATATACGGGATGCGCCGTGAGAGGAGCAGAAAGTAAATCCCTCGGAAATATCTCTGACGCCGACCTCGAAACATGGGCCGAAAGCTTGGCTTGGGTAAAAGCCACTTATCCAGACGCAAGGCTCGTTGTCCCCGGCCACGGAAAAGGCGCTGACCTTAGCTTAATTGACCATACGGCATCCCTGCTCAAGGCCGCAATCAATTCCCAAAACGCAGATTCAGACATTGATAAGCCTTAAGGTCTGAGATTTCGTCAATATCAGTCAGACAGCGCAGCCTCTCGACCCGGCCCTCCACATTTCTCATAACATCTTCTAATGTCTGTGCGCTTGACCAAGCGACATTGTCAAACATACTCGCCGGTAGAGGGCCGTTTGCGCCGATAAGCCAAAACCCGCCATCCTTAGCTGGCCCGAAAACAACGTGGCAGGATTTCAAAGCCTTTAAAGCATCGGCGATATCTTGGGATCGAATTTGCGGAGAGTCAGTGCCAATCACAATGGTTGGGCCTTTACGCGCAAAACACGCTGCCAAACGCGGCGAGAGCGATCCCGAAACCTGCGCCACTTGAGTATAACCGTTCCAATCAGGAACTGCTCCTATGGCCTTTTCGGGCGTGACGACCAAAGTGGTTTTCCAACGAGAGTCACTGACCCGGCGTAAAACACGGGCGACCATCATTCGGTAGAGCCGCTTCGCATGAACAATACCCGTATGCGCCGCAAGCCGGGTTTTCGTACGACCTAAAACAGGCGCCTTCGCAAAAACAAACAGAACCGGTTTAATCATTGTAATATTGACGCGTCAGTTGCGAAATCGACTCGCCCCGCTGAAATCTTCGCAATAAGCGGAAATTCCGCCATCCGCGTTTGCACCAGCCCTGTACTGCATAAGCGCTTGTATCGGTGACGACAAACGCGCCGAGGGGCCTGATTTTCGAACGTCCAAGGTCCGCTTTCAATCGGTTCATTATATCTACATCTTCAAATAAAGGGAGATCGGAATATCCGCCTAGAGCCTCATATACTCTCGCGCTAATCAACAATCCTTGATCACCGTAAGGCAGTTTCCATGCCCAGCACCTCAGAGCGACTAGTACTCTTTGCAACCAAGGCCAAAAACCGTCCCCCTGCCGTCCATATCGAAAATATCCGACGGAGTTCGGATAAGTCGAAATATGATGCTCTACCTCATCACACCAATTCGGGGATAGCCGCGCATCCCCGTGAAGGAATAAAAGCCAATCGCTGCCACGCAGCAATGCCAAGCTCGCGCCACGCGCTAATTGCGGCCCCCGGCCCGCGCTGCCGAAACAGAGAGTGGCGCCAGCTTTTATCGCTAGATCTAGAGTGGTATCTTCAGACCCGCTATCAGTAATAATGAGTTTATGTCCGGCGAAATTGGGAAGCGTTTCTTTAAGAGCCACCTCAGCATTTAAAGTAGGTATAATAAGCGTGAACATTGAGAGCTCATTAGGGCTGAGGGTGTGAAGATCAACCATAAATCAAATTGAGGACATAAAAAAACGGCCACCGAAAGATGGCCGTTAAAGTCGACATTGATGGTTTAAATCAATTATTTATCAGTCGCGTCGTTAACCTCATCCGCTACGTCTTCATACTCTTTAGCTTTATCTTCGAGGATTTTCGCCTTATCTTCTGCCGCTTCTTCCATGGCATCACTTTGGCCTTTCACAAGAGCGCGCTCAGCGTCGCTCTTATTCTCAGCATCTTCTTTCATAGCGTCTCCGGCGTTATCAGCCATCGTTTCCATTGCGTCGCCGGTGTTATCTGCCGCTTTGACCATGGCGTCTCCGGTTTCTTCCATCATCTCTCCAGCTATTTCAGGGTCCGCCATAACTGATGCCGGAGCAGAGACGAGCGTCACCTTGCAAAAGGCGCCGTCGCTAATTTGTTCTCCATTACAGTCTTTAATGCCCAATTGCTGACCATCATAAATTTCGTCCATATATTCAGCCGGGCGAACAGCAACAACGCAAACAGTCGCGCCTTTGACGGAGAAGACTTGCCCACCCTCATATTCGCAATCCGCTTTGGACTCGATAGCAGAAGCAGATGCAGCTGACAGAGCAGCAAAAGTGAGGCCGAGCGCAGCAGCGCCGAAACGTAAATTTGTCATGGAAAACTCCTTAGTAAATCTTGAATGGTCTATACCAGACCTTTTTATATGCCAAAAGGCTGTATTGTAACAAACTCGTCTTTTTGCCAGAATGTTCCATCAAAAATAAGTCTGCCCAAAAAAGCCGCTATGCCAAAAACCTCTCCGGATTATTCATTTGAGTCCCAATTTTCGGGCCCCGTCTGTGGTGTAGATGAAGCCGGGCGAGGCCCTTTAGCAGGCCCTGTCGTCGCGGCGGCGGTCATCCTGACACCTGAATCCGTTCCAAGCGGTTTGAATGACAGTAAGGTTTTATCGCAAGGCCGACGTGAACTTCTGCTGAACGAGATGCTCGCCAGAGATGACATTTTCGTAAGCCTGGGCATTGCAGAACCCGAAGAAATTGACCGCTTGAATATTCTTCATGCGTCTATGGCGGCAATGGGCCGCGCCGTGGCCGGATTGCCGATATTGCCCGATATGGCTTTAATTGATGGCAATCGCCGCCCTCCGGATATGTGCTGCCCCTCTCAAGCTATTATTAAAGGCGACGCTAAAAGCCTGTCTATTGCCGCTGCCTCTATTGCCGCAAAAGTTATCCGGGATCGTCTGATGGTAGAGGCCGATTCGCGATTTCCCGGATATGGCTTAGCCGGTCATAAGGGCTATCCCACAAAAGCACATAAAGAAGCGCTGAGGAACTTGGGGGTCAGTCCGATACACAGGCAAAGCTATAGGCCTGTGGCGGATGTCATCAGGCAAAGTTCGGTAAAGTAAAAAAACCTGATACCTTAAAAATTTGTAACCGTTTTTAGCTGAAAAAAGTTTCTATGAAATCTGACAACATCCCGAAAACGTAGTATCAACGTCACCACTATATGACAGCGACGAAGGATATGAAAGGGCCTTAAATCCTGCCACCCTGAGAAGCCATAAAAACTTAAAGTCGCTCATTGGGGCAAAGGAAGCTTAAATTGTCTATAAAGCACGCTCATATAGTTTTCTTAGGCATTGCGCTGACCGCTCCATTGATTGCATGTGGTGACAATTCGGCCTCTCCAGAAACGCAGGCGTCATCTCAATCAGAAGCCTCTGTAGAAATCATCCCCCACACTGTCGTATACCGTGATGATACGATTACAGTTGAGGCTATTGGGACAGCCAGAGCGGAAAAATTTGCAGTCATCCGTGCTGATACGGGCGGCGAAGTCACGCGTGTGAATTTCAAAGCAGGCGACACGGTCGAAAAAGGTGATATCCTTTTAACCTTGGAGTCGGACGAAGAACGGCTTGCCGCAAATCGCGCCGAGGTTGCCTTGAAAAACTCTCAGCAATTAATTGACCGCTACGAACGTATCGATGTACCTGGCGCAATTTCGGACAGCCAAATAGATGAAGCCAAAACTGCCGTCGAAGCAGCTCAGATAGATTTAGAATTGGCTAATGTCGCTTTGTCTCGACGTGTAGTCAGGGCCCCCTTTTCCGGCACGGTCGGACTGACAGACATTGATGCAGGTGCGCGAATTACCCCTGAAACAGAAATCACTCGGTTAGATGACCGCTCAACATTATTTGTGGACTTTCAAGCACCGGAGCAAGTTTACGGCCGTATTTCACCGGGCGACATCATCGCAATGGAGCCGTTTTCCAACCAAAGTTCAACTTTCGACGCGGTAGTTTTAACAATCGATAGCCGCATTGATCAGGTGAGTCGAAGCTTTACTGTACGTGCCGCGATTGACAATGAAGACGACACACTGCGGCCGGGCATGAGCTTTAAAATCGGCTTTAACATTGCCGGTCAGGCTTATCCGCTTGTGCCTGAAGCCGCCATTATATGGGGTGGAGATGGAGCCTATGTTTGGGCCGTAAAGAACGGACGCGCTACACAAGTCTCTGTTACCATTGTTGACCGTCAAGACGGCAATGTCCTTGTTCGGGCGCCTATCCCGGAAGGCGACACAATTATTTCCGAGGGTGTTCAGAAAGTCAGAGAAGGCACGCCCGTGGATTTGACACGAATAAATCCGACAACCTCTGTGATTGAAAAACAGGGCAATACTGGCCAAGCTCCAAACACGGTAGAGGGAACATGAAGGCTTCCCAAACTGGCCTCCCTGAACTCGCTGTAAAGCGACCTCTACTGGTTACAGTTCTGAACTTGCTGATTGTGATAGCAGGTCTCGCTGCGTTTCTTGGTTTGGACGTGCGGGAATTACCAGATGTCGACCGGCCTATCGTCTCTGTGAGAGCTAGTCTGCCGGGCGGCGCCCCGGAAACAATTGATGCGGAAATTACAAGTGTGCTGGAGAGCGCGGTAGCCCGCGTCTCGGGCGTAAAGGAAATCCGATCTTCGAGTGAAGAAAATAGCGGACGCATTCGGGTTGAATTTTCACCAGGAACAAATCTTGATACTGCCGCGTCAGATGTGCGTGAGGCCGTTAACCGGGTCGCGCGACAATTGCCTGACCGAGTCGAAGATATTTTTGTCACCAAGGCGGATGATGATGCCCGCTCTATCATCACGCTTGCCGTCATTAGCAATGTTTACAGCGAAGAAGAACTGACCCGTATTATCGACACAGACATATCCCCTGAGATTCTTACAATTGACGGTGTGGCAGCTTTGCAGGAATATGGAACACGCTTAAGGCAAATGCGGGTCGTGGTTGACCCATTACGTCTTAGCCGCTTTGGGTTGACAATTTCCGACGTGCGGGATGCGCTGGCTCAAGCGCCGTTCGACGTGCCAGTCGGCAGTTTCCGATCTTCTGATCAGGAGCTCATCGTGCGGGCCCAAGCCACGGCGGCGACACCTGCATTGATCAAAGATGTGGTTATTTCAGGCACTACAAAAATAAGGGATATTGCAGATGTCACTCTGGCCCCTGCGGACGCGACCAACCTTCTCCGACTTGATGGACAACCTGTCATTGGACTTGGTGTTGTCCGGCAGGCTCAGTCAAACACAATCCAAATATCGAACGCCGTGGAGCTCAAGCTTAAACAGTTAAACGCTCGCTTGGACGACCTAGAAATTAAGGTGACATCAGACGAAGCCGTTTTTATCCGAAATTCCGTTCAAGAGGTCGTCATTAGCCTGTTTCTAACTGTCTTGATTGTGGTGGCAACGATCTGGATTTTTCTGGGATCATGGAAAGCAACTTTAGTTCCCGCAACCGTTATTCCTGTTGCCCTCATTGGCACTTTGGCGGGAATCTGGGCTCTTGGCTTTTCTATCAATCTTTTGACCTTGTTGGCGTTGGTCTTGGCAACAGGTCTGATTGTAGACGACGCCATCGTGGTGTTGGAAAACATTCAGCGGCAACAATCCGAAGGCATGAAACGCCGCCCGGCCGCAGCTATAGGCGCGCGTCAGGTTTTCTTTGCGGTTGTCGCGACGACAGCTGTTTTGATTGCTGTCTTTGTACCAATATCGTTTCTGCCTTCAACAACTGGTCGTCTGTTCCGCGAATTTGGGTTTGTATTGGCTCTGTCGGTGGCAATTTCTTCTTTTGTCGCCTTATCAATGGTTCCGGCTATCTCCGCGCGTATCGACTTTTCAGATGAGCATGGATTTAAGTTTTTGAACCGTGTTGGCGGTAAAATAAACCGAGCTTATATGAGTATGTTATCTGCTTGTCTCAAACATCCCGTCATCACAGTGTCTGTTTCCCTGTTCGCCTTCGCCGGAGCGGCATTTCTTGTGACGGTAATTGATCAAGAGTTAGTCCCAGAAGAAGATCGCGGACAAATTGAAGTTTTCGCGACTGGACCGGACGGGGTTGGCTTGTCTTATATGGAGCGGCAAGCCGATCAAATTGATGCGGTATTGCAGCCTTATCTAAACAGCGGTGAAATCAGCTCCCTCTTTACTGTGGTTGGACGATATGATCCCAACCGGATTGGAATTACCGCGACCTTGGCGCCTTGGGAGGAACGCACACGCAGTCAGCAGGACATCATTGAGGAATTGACTGATCCCCTCTCCCGTATTCCTGGCTCCCGTGTCTCCGTCTTTGGGCGGGGCAGCCTGACAGGTGGAGGCAATCGGGATGGATTGGAAGTCGCCCTAACAGGCGGCGATTACCCGGCAATTTATGCAGCCACCCGGGATTTGGCAGAAGCCATCGAAACACGATCAAATATTTTGTCAAACGCGGAAATATCTTATCAGCCGACACAACCGCAACTTTCGATTCAGATAGATCGTCGCCGCGTGGCGGATTTGGAAGTCCCGCTAGAAGAGCTCTCCCTCACATTACGGACTATGGTGGACGGCGAAGATGTTGTAGACTTGAATGTTCGCGATCAAGCCATACCAATAATTCTTGAAGCCCAGACGACTGCAATAGAATCCCCTTCTGACCTCAGAAACTTATTCGTCCGTTCGAGTAATGGATCGCTCATTCCCGTCTCAAGCCTTACAACGATTGTGGAAGAAGGTGTGGCCGCGCAACTTGACCGATTTGGACAACGCCGCGCAATTGAAGTCGAATCGGATGTTGCCTCGGGTGTGCCTTTGGCCGAAGCCATTGCAGAAATGGATCGTCTAGCAGATGAAACCTTACCTAATGAGATAAACATGATCTTGCGTGGCGAAGCCGCCACTTTAGAAGAGTCGTCACGAGACCTTTTAATTACTTATGGGTTTGCCGTGTTGATTGTACTACTCGTCCTCGTTGCGCAGTTCGAAGGCCTAACCAGCCCGGTCGTCGTTATGCTTAGTGTTCCGTTCGGTCTAGCCGCGGCCGTCTATGCTGTATTCTTGACAGGTGGTTCTCTCAATATTTACTCCCAAATCGGACTTATTCTTTTGATCGGACTTATGGCCAAAAACGGTATCTTACTGGTTGAATTTGCAGACCAGCTCAGATCAGAGGGCCGCTCTGTGCGAGAGGCTGTCTATGAGGCGGCTATTATTCGAGCGCGCCCAATTGTCATGACAGTGGTCTCGACAGCTCTTGGCGCTCTTCCTCTTATTCTCTCAACTGGCGCAGGAGCCGAGGCGAGAGATGCAATTGGTTGGGTCATTTTCGGCGGGCTTGGTCTGGCGGCTGCGTTTACCCTGTTTCTTACGCCCGTAATTTATTTGGGAATTGCCCGATTTAGTCAGTCCACAGGCCAATCTCATAAAGCTTTAGCTCAAGAAATGGATGAAGCGAGAGCCCACCTCGCGTCACAATCTGAATGATGTCTCGCGTGTCTTTTAAAGTTCTTTTGCTCGGAAGCGCCGCGCTGTTTCTCTCTGCCTGTGCAACTGCCGGACCCGAGCCGGTCGCGCCTGTTTTGGAAACACCTCCCAATTTTACCAATGCGGAAGCAAGTCTACGAAATGAAGAGAATTTCGACACCCGCCCTTGGTGGCAAGGGATTGAAGATAAGACCCTAACGCAATTAATTTCTAATGCGCTCGACCAAAATCTCGATATTGGCATTGCTGTTGCCAATTTAGTGCAAGCCCGGGCTGGAGTGAGCGCTTTCAGATCGGATTTGTCCCCTCAATTTGATGGCTTTGTCGATAGCCAACTTCAGGGCATTCTGGCGGATACGGGCGATGGAGATGTCGAGGGCTCATTAAGCGCTGGCGGAGTTTTCAATTATGATGTCGATATAGCGGGCCGAAATCGTCGCAGCTTACAAGCCGCTCAAGCCCGATTCGAAGCCAGCGCGTTTAACTTGTCAGACATACGGCGATTGACTGCGGCGTCTATTGCAACGCAATATATTGAACTGCGCCGCGCAGGAGCCCGACTGGTCCTGCTGGATTCTTCTTTGGACATTCAATCCCGCACAGTCGAAATCGTTCAGGCCAGGTTTGACGCCGGATTGACTCCTGCGCTTGACGTAGATCGCGCTGCAGCAGATCTCGCGCGGACGCAGGCCCAGCGCGGCCTTTTACATTCAAGTCGCGAAACAGCTGGATTTGCTTTATCCCTTTTGGCCGGAGAATTTCCCGGTTCACTGGACTTGGGTATCCCGGAGGACGACATTATCCCTGATTTCACCCGAGAGGGGCAAGTCGGGGTTCCGGCGGATTTACTGCGGCGACGCCCGGATGTCAGAACCGCAGAAAAAAACCTAATTGCCGAAATTGCCGATATTGGTGTGCAAGAAGCAGACCTTTATCCCTCTCTAAATCTGCCCGGGAGCATTCAAATTGGAGATACGACCTCAGGGTCGACAATTGGGGCCTTAACGACGAGTGTTGGCGCCATGATCGATATTCCACTCTTTGACGCAGGACGCAGACAAGCCGAAGTTAAAATCGAACAAGCCCAAGCTAAGGCTGCTCTGCTCGCCTATCGTCGCAGCCTTCTCGGCGCCGTTAGTGATGTAGAAAGCGCCCTTGTTCAGATAACAGCCCTCAATGAACAAAAGACTGAACTTATAAAAGCGGTTAATTCAAGCCAGTCCGCCTATGAGCAACTTGATGCGCTTTACAGTGAAGGACTAGCCAGTTTCATTGACGTATTAGACGCCCAACGTACGCTTATCTCCAGCCGTGAATCTCTGGTCGATAATGATGCGAATTTGGCCTCAACCAAGGTCAGCCTTTATACCTCTTTGGGCGGCGTCCCTTTGGAACGAACCGATAATCAAACCAACTAGGAACTAAGCCACTTCAAAGTGGCCTTTTTTAAAGGGTAAGATGCCACAAATGCACGCCGCCTCTAAACAAAGGCGGGCCGGTGACGAGGTTAGTAATCACCGACCCTACACCTTTGGCCGAAGCCTCAAGTGATTTTTTAAGCGCAGAGATATGCTCTGCGCTAAACTCTAAAAACTTGTAGAAAGTGATGCCGAGAAACTAACGCCCCGTTTATAGGTATTGAACTCGGAACGACCCGCCTGCTCGCTAGTCTGAAACTCCTCGTGATCCGTATCCAGAATATTTCGAGCGCTCAGACCAAGATTGAACTCTTGACCCTGAACATCGACCTTACGTCGATAGACAATATCCAATTGCGGGCCTGGGCTTTCAATCACATCGGGGACAATACTCAATCCGCGTAATCCGCGGCGCGAAACCCGATCATCAACCAAACCGAACAAAATGGTAAATTGGTCATTATCTGACTCCCATCCAAATTGTGAATTGAAAATATGTTCAGGCGTCCCTTGAAGTGGTTGTCCGTCAATACCGAACAATTCAGCAGAAATAGGAGTTCCGTCAGCTTGGATAATAACGTCACCAGCCGCCGCATTCACTGTAGCATCTGTGTAGGTATAATTTACGGTGAAGAACCAATCTCGTGACTCCAGGAATGTTATATTGCCCGGCATATTAAAGTTTGTTCTGGCTTCAGCTTCAAATCCCAATAAATCCGCGGCCGGCGCGTTGATAAAAGATGTCTCAAATACATTGGCGGAGGTCTCAAAAGTAGATTCCTCAATCGGGTTTTTAATATTCTTGTAAAACCCAGAAAGAGCGATGAATTGGTTTCGGCCAAAATATCGTTCCAAACGAACATCAAAGTTCTCAAACTCGGAATCGACGAGATTAGGGTTACCGACGAAAGTTCGGTCGGACTCAGGGTCTAAGAACCGTGAAGAAGCAAGCTCACGGAATTGAGGCCGCGCAATGGTATTCGAATATCCAAGACGCAATTGAGTATCATCAATGAAATTCCAGGTGAAAGACGCTGATGGCAAAACGTAATTATTTTCGAGGTTAGAAGTAACACCCAACGTACTGAAGCGATCTAATGTTTGTACATTCAATTTTGACTCTTCATATCGGACACCATAATCAGCGCGAACCGTTGGCGAAAATTCAATATCCGTTTTCAAATAGGCTCCAAAAACGTCTAAATCACCGAGGTAATTGTCGCTTGGGCGAGGGGGAATTTCCTGAATTGTGAAAATTGGTCCAATGGTTGCAGCCGAGAACAACAAATCAACCCGCGCAGCCGCCAAAGACGGGTCTAGCTGCGTTGATGTTGTATATTGAAGATTCAAATCGGCGAATTCCCGATCCGTCTCCGCATAATCCACACCGCCCGCAATTTCAACTTCCCAAGCGCTTGTGCTCGGTACAGTGTAGCTTAAATCTAAACCTCCACTGGTAATTTCATCATTCACTTCAGAGAATGAAATGCTGTGGGCGTTATTGCCTGGAAAGAGTAGAGCGTCGCCTCGAAGCTGGCGTTCAAGTTGACGCTCATAAGGTGCGTCCCGAGACGCCATTGAATAAGAGCCTCTCCAATTTGCGGTGAAGTCGCCAAGAAGGTGTTCGCCGTTAAGCTGGGTATAAAGAAGCTCCCTTTCGTAATATCCGCTTTTTTCCAAAAATACTCCGTCCGGCTCACTAAAAGTTCTGCCTTGGTCAATCTGGGCTTCTTTTGCCGTGTCATGCACGTAGAAAACAGTTCCCTGAACAGAGTCGCCTGAGTCAAAATTCAAGGTCGTGGATCCCAAAGCATTCAACGTCACCTGATATGTTGATTCAACAGACTCTAAACTATCCTCAATACGTCCATTTGCTTGTACTTCCCTAAGGGAGCGTTCTGTTGTCCAACCATTGTCAAATCCCGCTGTCCCGACAAATCCAATTTCACCGAAGCCAACGCCTATCGTTTTGGCAACATCAACCGAGACGTTCATATCCGGAAATGTTTCATCATAGGATTGAAGGACAGTCAGGTTTGGGTCGACGAGAAGCTGACCAATCAATTCCAAATCCATGTCGGATTGATCTGACAATCGCTCTCCGCGTTTGACAACGCCAAGCAAGGGGTCGGGTATATCCCGAATTCCATCATCAAATCCCAACGCGTCATAGTCTCCGCCATGAACAAAGAGACTTTCTTTGCCGGTCGTCTCAGTGTTTGCCCCAACGCCGATTTTCACTTTGAAGAAATCTTCTGGCGGCGTTTTAAGTGTATTCAAAGCGATGACGCCTCCGCCAAACTCACCTGGATAGTTTGGAGAGAATGTTTTCTGAACCGTGATGCCGTTCAAAACGCTAGAGGGAAACAGATCCAATGGGACGGTCCGGCGCAAAGGTTGCGGGCTCGGAAGAGGCGACCCATTCAGTAAGGCAGAAGAGTAACGATCCCCTAGACCCCGAACATAAGCAAAACGGCCTCCGACAATGCTCAAACCGCTTACACGCGTCAGAGCCAGAGCTGCATCTGAATCACCTTGGCGGATTAAATCTTCGGCTTGCAGGAACGACGCAACTTGGGACGTGGCGCGCTGTGGGTCCGGTATAAAGCTACCTGTTACAACTACTTCATCGACGCGCGTCTGGCTCGCCTCACTGCCCGAATCTTGGGCCATCGCGTGAGAGCTTAAAACTGCGGCTGACAGCGAGAGAACTGCCTTTAGGGAAAATCTGTAATTCATGGGAAACCTTTGATTACAACTTAAAAAGGGGGAGCCTGTATTCGAGAATAAAGACCGACCCCGGGTAATAATTTTTATGAGTCGAAAGTTCAGAGGCCGCGAAAACTGCGGCCTCTTCATTCATCTTTTAGATTAGCAAGGATTTGTGTCCTCTAGACCACATGTCCATCCTTGCCACCACGTATCATCCGCATCCCTAACGGCGCCGACGTAATCCACAGCGTCAAAGAAGCCATTTTCGGGTAGCGTCGTAACCGTTACAGCATTTTCGTTATCACCATTAATAAAGGTATCAACTAAGCTGTTTCCGCCCACCACATTATTCGGGTCAGCATCAACGGCAGCTTGACCCGTTACAGGGTCTGCACCATCGCCGGTACGGACAAGGCCTGCGCCACAATCAAACAATACTGATTGGAAAGTTGGGTCGGCCCCCGCTGTGAACCCAGTCGTCCCGTCTCCTGCGCTGTCTTCGTAGTCAAGACAGAAGTTTTGCTCGACAAGGACGCCATTGAGGTAATTCCCAATAGTCCCTGTATTCATCCGTATACCGTGACTATCCGTATTGTTGATGATTGAGTTGTTTACCAAGGTAAAGTTTGAGAATGTCGCGTCAGAAGCCGGAGTGGCGCCTGGGGCAACAGAACTTGCTTCGATACCATTATCAGAGGAGTCGCCGCTACGTTGAATAGCAATCACGAATTGAACATTACCATTATAGCCATTATCCGTATCGAGCTGCTCGTCGTCATTTCCGGTTACAACTACATATTTTGCGTTGACGTTACCTCCGAAGAATTCGATCCCATCATCCGAATTGTTATGAACCTGAACATTTTCAACAACTGTTCCGTTACCGACACCGCCAAGCGTGATTCCGTTAAGCTCCACATCCGTGGCAACTTCAAAACCAGCGTATTTGACTTGAACAAACCGTAAGGAACCGGAGTTGTCATCTTCATCAGAGCCGCCATAAAGGGCGTCGGGCTCTGTCACACCTTCGATAGCGTTTTCACAGGCATTTGTTCCGCCTGTCGCGCCTGGAATATTACACCGATTGATCGGAGCATCTCCAAGAATGACAAGTCCACCCCACTCTCCGATAGCATTTTCACGATCACCGGCGGCATCTGTAACATCATTTTCTGATGTGAAGACAATAGGGTTGGAGCGAGTACCATTGGCAAATATTTGAGATCCGCGATTGACGACAAGGTAATCGGAACCGCTGCGGCCAAACACGGTTACGCCTGATTCGATGATAAGAGTACCATCATCGCCGTCTGGTGCTGCGCCGCCTGAACCGGTATCCACACCGACATTCACACGCCCTACGAGAGCATAAATATTGCCGCGCGTAAGACGGAGCGTGTCAGTGTAATCACCCGTTACATTACATAGGTTTTGACCGTTCAATTGGCCGGCCGCTGTTGTACCTGTAGGACATTCAGCATCAGGAAAAAGATCTTGTGTCCATCCGGTTGCCCAATTGTCAGTTTCGGACTCATCAGGTCCGAAAGCGCCAATGTAATCGACATCCTCAAAGAAACTGTCTTCGAGATTTGTTGCTGTTACTGCCAATTCGTTTGGTCCGGGGAAGAACCCGCCAAGTGAGTTAGTTCCTTCGACGTTATTGGCGTCTGCATCTACTGCGGCTTGGCCTGTTACAGGGTCTGCGCCATCACCGGTACGAACCAGACCTGCACCGCAATCAAAAAAGACGGATTGGAAAGCCGGGTCATTGACCGGGTTGAAGCCGGGCATGCCATCACCCGCATTATCTTCATAATCCAGACAAGAGTTTTCTTCGACAATGATACCGTTTACATAAGTCCCAACTGTACCCGTATTTAACCGAATACCATTACTGTCAGTATTACCATTTCCGATTAGAGAGAAGTTGGCGATAGTCGCATCTGAAGCGGGTGTTGCTCCTGGATTAACCGAGCTTGCCTCAATCGCATTATCAGAGGAGTCGCCGCCACGTTGTGTCGCGATAACAAACTGAACATTGCCTTGATAACCATTATCAGTATCGAGTTGCTCGTCATCATTGCCCGTTAAAGCAAGATACTTCGCGTTTACTGTTCCGCCGAAAAATTCAATGCCGTCATCAGAGTTATTGTGAACCTGTATGTGATCAACAGTAGTTTCAGACCCAACGCCGCCCATTGTCAAACCGTTAAGTTCAACGTCCGTAGCGATTTCGAAACCTGCATGGCGGATTTGAATATATTGCAGCGTCCCGCTGTCAGATAACGGGTCTGCGCCTCCATAAAACGCATCAGGTTCAGTAACGCCCTCAATGGCATTTTCACAATCGGCCGTACCGGGATTAACGCCTGCTACGTTACAGCGGTTGATCGGAGCGTTGCCCAAGACAACCAATCCGCCCCATTCACCAATCGCATTTTCACGATCGCCCGTTCCTGTAATATCATTTTTACTGGTGAGGATAATGGGCGCATCTACTGTACCGGCCGCTTCGATTTGATTGCCGCGGTTTACAACGATGTAGTCTTCGCCTGAATCCCCAACAAGTCTTACACCGGGCTCAATAGTTAGGACAACCGGAGTATCTGTTCCGTCAGCGCCGGCATCCTCACCCACATTAAGACGTCCTGACAGCTCATAGACCACGCCTTCGCGAAATTCCAAAGTGGCGCTCTCCGTCAGTGTTCCGCTTAATGTTGTAAGATTTCCTAGCGGCGCATCACATAAAGTAAAGCTTCCCAGTGAGGACCCATCAGTTCCGTCGGGACAAGCGCTCGCAGATGGTGGCGGAGGCGGCGGTGGAGGTGGCGGTGGGGGCGTTCCAGGATCTACAACAGTCAGTCCGGGTGATATAATGTCACTGCCTTGTTGACAGCCAACCAAAGCTAAACAGGCCGCAGACGCCAGTAGCAAATTACGCATTGAAAGTGTCATTAGAAATCCTTCACCGTTAAAAATTTAGGGTGCGGATAGTTCACTCTCAAAAAGTTTCCAGTCCGCAATTGGATGCGGACTTGGCAGTTTAATGTGACAGGGAAGTAATGCTATTATGCCATTTTGGTAAAAGTTTAATGACGTTTCGGTGACGGTCATTTTCACGTCTAAGACAAAAACCAGCCGGCTTAACGGCTGGCTATAATTCAGTTCACTTTATAAGTGACTCTAAAATTATGTACTCATACGGGATATTTCTTCTTGAGGAGCCTGCCAGTCCGGACGAAGCTTTGCGGCTTTTGAATAGGCTTCAAAAGCACCGGACTTATCTCCGGTAAGTTCCTTTGTCATGCCCAAACCATAATAAGCAAGCGGCGCCGCTTCGTTGTGAGTCATACAATCATTGAAATAAGCGATTGCAGTGGAATAGTCCTCTTGCAACATAGCCGCGAACCCTTCGCCAAGAAATGCGATCTCGTTGACACTGTTAAGCATTGCTGCGGACTTAAAGTCGCGGGAGGCCCGATCATACTTTTTCGCTGAGAGTTGTAGCCAGCCCCGTCTCGTCAAAATATCTGACTTTATATCATAATTTGGAACTGAATCTTTATAGGCTTTTGTGCAAGCACGAATAGCCTTACTTGGTGCGGCATCAATGTCTGACCCCATACACAAGAGCATATTCTGGTCAGCCTTAGAGTTGACGATGCTTTGATCGTTAAAGTCACTCGCAAATGCGGGGACGGCGCTCATCGACGCCACAAATAGTGTGGATATTAGGATGTTTCTCATGGTGATCTCCTTTTTGAACATCACCAACGTATATTTAGACTGCAAACATGCGCCGTTGGCCTACACATCGTTAGCCTAACCTCTATGACACTTTTATTACACCGTTGTTGTAAAACTGTCAAGAAACTGTTGCGATTAAAATGTCTTCCTTCCATCACATTGTTTTAATTGATTTTTTAAACCTAAAAATGAAGTTCCGTCGGCTATCTAAAGAAAATAAGCAAGCGCGTGCTATTCTCACAAGGACCAAGCACCACCTCTTTTTGATTAGGGTGCGCTTTCTAATTTTTCTACTTATTTTGTAATCATCGAATAAACACCTGCGCTTTTGCAGGCTAAACTGAAATGAGGAATTTATCATGGCGACTGCTAAGTCAAAACCAACCAAGAAAACGATTGCAAAGAAAAACGCCGCCGCAAAAACGTCTGCGAAGAAAACAGTGAAATCTGCTAAGAAAACAGCCTCTAAAACTGCTGACGCCGTTGAGTCACGTACGCAGCGCGCAACCGCTATCCTGCGCAAAGGTGCTTTGGCATATGTTGGCCTTTACGGCACAGCGTATGAGCGCGCAAAAATGCGCACTGAGCAAATCCGGACAGCCGCTGATAAAGCCCGCGCACAAAGCGGCGAGTTTTTTGGCGATCTCGTTGTAAAAGGCGAACAAATCGAAAAGCAAGCCGGTAAAATGGCGAAAGACGCTCAAGTTACTGTTGTTGACACGTATGAAGAAACATCCGGAAAAGTCCGTTCTTTCGTGCCTTCTAAAATTTTGCCTTTCTCTGCAAATGACCGCGTAGAAGAACTTGAAGCTGAGGTTGTGGCGCTCAACAAGAAAATCTCTGCTTTATCTGCAAAGGCTTCGAAACCGAAAAAAGCTGTTAAAATGAAGACAGAAAAAACGGTTAAGACAGCGCCTAAGTCAGACACTGTTGTTAAGACAGAAACAAAAGAAGTCGAAGTCAAAGCTGACACGAAAGCCGCTTAAGACCCCCTTAAGTTGCTTATAGGACGGTGTATCCCTCTCTCTCGGGATACACCGTTTTTTTGTTAAGGCCTCTTTTATTGCGCGATTGCCAGATGGTTCAACCCTAGCTAGGATAAATAAAAATTATGACGGGTATTTCTCATGGCACCTAAATCAGAAAAAATTGGAAAACAGGCGGCTGAGAACACAACGGCTGTAAATTCTCTGGTTGGCTTCCGCCGCAGCGAGGTTGTCAAATCACTTGGCATGATGGCCGGATATATGGCTAAACAACCTAAACCTCTTGCCAAACATGTCAAAAACTACGCCGGAGAGCTGTTGGATATTATGAAAGGCTCTTCAGAGCTTACCCCACATCCGAAAGACCGTCGTTTTCAAGACAAGACCTGGGAAACGAACCCGCTATATAAACGCGGCTTGCAAAGCTGGCTCGCTATGAAGCGTGAACTCAATGGCTGGATTGATGACTCCCGTATGCACCCGGCCGACCAGACACGCGCCCGTTTCGTCACGGATATGCTGGTAGACGCTCTCGCCCCAACGAATTCGCTGTTAGGCAATCCCACTGCGATGAAACGTCTATTCGAAACGGGCGGCGGATCGCTGTTTAAAGGCTTACAAAACGCCTATGATGACCTTCGCAATAATGGCGGAATGCCTAGTCAGGTTGATGGCCGGCCTTTCAAAGTCGGCGAAAACCTCGCTAATTCAAAAGGCGCGGTCGTTTTCAAGACCGAAATGCTCGAAGTAATTCAGTATCAACCCAAGACCGAACAGGTCCATAAAATTCCATTGATGATCATCCCCCCGCAGATCAACAAATTTTACGCTCTTGATTTGGCGCCCGATAAATCGATGGTGCGATTTCTAACCTCGCTCGGCTATCAGGTCTTTGCTGTGTCCTGGCGCAATCCTGGCCGTCAACACGCCCATTGGGGCCTCGAAGAATATGTCGCGGCCCTAATAGAAGCCTCTGACGCCGTGAAAAAGATTTCCCGTAGCCCGCGCCTAAACGTTAGCGGCGCTTGCTCTGGCGGGATTACAATGGCATTATTTCTGTCGGAACTCGCGGCGCGCGGCGATAACCGCGTCAATGCCTTTACTGTCATGGTCAGCGTACTCGATGGTAAAAAATCGGATTCGGAAATCGGCTTGTTCGTAACAGATAAGGCCATTGAAGCCGCGCGGAAACATTCCAAACGCAAAGGCATTTTAACAGGAGAAGAACTCGGCCGAAGCTTCGCTTGGATGCGACCTAATGATTTGATCTGGAATTATGTCGTCAATAATTATTTGCTCGGCGAAAGTCCCCCCCCATTCGATGTGTTATACTGGAATAATGACGGCACGAACCTGCCGTCACAGCTTCATTCAGATTATTTGGATATCTTCCAAGACCGCCGTTTCCGTCCCGACAAAGACATCCACTTCTTAGGCCATGATATCGACCTAAGCGCCGTGTCGCAGGATTGCTTCATGGTGGCCGGCATTACCGACCATATTACTCCTTGGAAGGCCTGTTACCGGAACATCCGATTGTTTGGCGGCGAAGTTGATTTCATCTTGTCAAATTCCGGTCATTTGCAATCTTTGCTCAACCCGCCCGGCAACCCAAAAGCGCAATATTTTATCAACTCAGACCACCCTGCCCGCGCGGATCGCTGGCTAGAGGGCGCAGAGTCAGTTTCCGAAAGCTGGTGGTTACGTTGGGATAAATGGCTGTCCGAGCGATCCGGCGAGATGAAAGCCGCGCCAAAGTCCCTCGGCAGCAAAGCTTTCCCGCCCTTAAGTCAGGCGCCGGGAGAATATGTTTTCACTTAGATAGATGTTCGGATAGCGGCCATTCACAGTCAGCTGGTTTACAGGAGGCCTAGCCGCCACCACTTTAAAGCATAGAGAATATTAAGAATCAGGACGGACTGTGGGGCTGATTTGCACCAGACAATTGCAGAGGGCTGAAAACCTGCTGCGGGAAAGATGACAGGCATGCCAATAAGCGATGGCTCGAATATGACCGAGACCCTTAATCCCGGCCCCCCCTCCGTCGCAACGGATTACCATCCGAATCTGCCGCGTATTTTTTATTCTAGGGTCGGCAACCAAACCTTGCGCACCGCCATTTGGAAGGGCGTGGACAAAGGGCACGGTAAACGTACGCCGCTGCTGTTTTTTAACGGCATTGGCGCCAATCTAGAAATTGCGCAGGCTTTTGCTGATACCTTTACAGGTCGAGATATTATTACTTTTGATATGCCTGGTGTGGGCGGGTCGCCCGATCCGAGCTTTCCTTACCGACCATGGTGGGTAGCCAAAGCCGCCAAGCAAATCCTCTTGGAAAACCGCTATACGAAAGTGGACGTGCTCGGCGTTTCCTGGGGCGGCGGGCCCGCGCAGCAATTTGCATGGCAATATAAACGTATGGTCCGCAACCTTGTGCTCTGCGCGACGACAACCGGTTCCACCATGGTCCCGGGAAAACCAAAAGCCTTATCCAAAATGATTTCTCCAAAGCGATATATAGATAAAGATTTCCTCGCGAAAAATTTCGAAGCGCTTTACGGAGACGCTGCGGCCGAAGGTGTGCGGGATTTTTCCATAAATATGGTGCCGCCCTCTATCAAAGGTTATCTCTTCCAGCTTAGCGCCATGGTGGGGTGGTCCTCCTTACCGTTCATCCGCCGCATCCGCGCCCGAACGCTCGTTATTATGGGCGATAAAGATCATATTGTCCCCGTTATCAATGGGAAAATTCTGCATTACGCGTTGAAAGACTCTCGTTTAAAAATCATCGAAGATGCCGGACATTTATTCTTACTGACTCGCCGGGACGAAACTGTCGAAATGATACGCGATTTCTTCGGAGAGCCCGAAGTGGCTTGTCCGCATGTTGACCCCATGCTCTTGCCGTCTGTCGCCGCAGCGTTTAATCATAAACACGACGTCAGCCCCGTCCCCGCCACTTAACCGGAGCGCCCCATGACCAAAAAAGACAAAGACGATAAGAAAACAAATGACACAGCCCGCCGTATCTGGTTGGCCGGTATTGGCGCTTACGGACGCGCATTGACCGAAGCTAAGGGCGCCGTGGGCGAACTGTCCGGTAAATCATCGGAAGTCTTTGAAGACCTCGTCCAAAAGGGCGAAATGCTCGAAAAGGTTGTCGAGTATAAAGGGAAGGAAATGGTCGAAAAGTCCGGCCTCCGCGATTTCGATTTAAATGAACGCATCAAATCCATGCGGGAAAAACTTTCCGGTGGAAAAACAGATCGGGTTTCAGATCTAGAAGCGCAAGTTGCCGCCCTAAATGCGAAGCTTGACGGTTTGTTAAAAGAACAAAAACAAGCCGCAAGCAAAAAAACTGCTGCGACCCGTAAAAAAACGACTACTCAGCGCACAACCGCAAAAAAGCCTGCGGCCAAAAAGACCGCCCCTAAACAATCAAGCTCGACAAAAAAAGCCTCGACCAAGCCGCGCGCCACAACAAAAAAAGACGCCGCTAAAACAGCCCCGACCCAAAAGTCAGACTAGGCCCTCTTACAAATGGTTGAGCGCAGCGCCACGAAGACGAAAATTCTCGCCACCGCGCTCGAGCTGTTCAATAATGAAGGCGAAAGCTCTGTCTCTTCCGTCGATATCGCCTCTGTCATGGGCATCAGTCCGGGCAATCTTTACTATCATTACAAAGGCAAGGACGAGATTATCGTCCAGCTCTTTGCCGATTTCGAAGAAGAGATCCGCCTCGTCCTGAGCGCGCCGATTAATGCCCCCCTCAGCATCGAAGATAATTGGGTCTATCTTTACATCATTTTCGAAGAAATTTTCGACTTCCGCTTTTTCTATCGTAATCAGGCGGAACTCATTGGACGTATCCCCGAGCTTCAAACCAAGTTTGCGAATATTCTTGCTTTGAAAGAACGCACCGCCCATTCCCTGCTCTCCAAACTACACAAGGACGGGCATCTGACGTTTGATGAAGGCGAGAAAAAAGCCCTTTCAGGCCGCATCGCGCAACATTTCACTTTTTGGCTCCAATATCATGACCTGCGCTTTGGCACCGCCCCGCCGAAATCCCTCATTGACCAAGGCGTGTTCATGACCCTCGTTCAAATCACGCCTTATTGGAAAGAAGGCGAAGGCTATGCGCATTTATTACAAGAGTTTGCGGAGGATAAGGTCTAGCAGCATATCGCCATCTCAAAAACACCGCTTAATAATCTCAGCTTCATCTCTCAGAAGCGACAGAGTTTGAGGGGCTTATGAATGTCCCTATTCAGATTTTGGTCGATTGGGGTCTGAAATCTGGCGCGCTATCCACCTTGTTGTCAATACGGGCTCATATTCCAAAGGCTGGTCAAAAGACAAAGCTGTCACCTATTTCTTGGAAAACTCGGCAATTATTGTTTCATAATACCTAAATCGCCGAATCCGACTTAATTTGTGAGGCCTTCTTACTTTGCTCGAAACAAACTTGCCCACCCACTCGGGTTGGTTAGAAAATTTAATTCGTGATAAACAGAGCCGGCTCTATCCTTGGTAAATAATCGGTTTTCCAATTATGCGACCAAGTTTCCGTTTTTAAAGATTTACCGGCTTGGCTTGAGTTGGAACCACTTTTGCGTCAGTCCTTGATTGCCCCATGAATTCGCATCGATGAAGAGCGCTTTTGAAATGACCCCTACCGACTTACAGACTATAGTCGATGAAATTACCGCCGAGATGGCGCAGGAACACCGGCGCGGGAAAGTCGCAAATTATATTCCGACTTTGGCGTCGGTTTCTCCAACACAATTTGGCATGACCATAATCGACCATGAGGGCAAATGCTATACAGCCGGAGATGCTGACACACCCTTTTCAATACAGAGTATCACAAAGGTTTTCACCTTAACTATGGCGCTCGGCTCGGTCGGTGATACGCTGTGGTCACGAGTCGGGAGAGAGCCCTCCGGCAGTCCCTTTAACTCCATTGTGCAACTGGAATCAGAGCAAGGTATTCCGCGCAATCCCTTCATCAATTCCGGCGCCATTATCGTCGCCGATGTCCTGCTGGCAAATTATGAACCGCGCGAAGCCCTCGGGGAGTTCATCCGTTTTATGCAAATGGTCACGGGGGACGAGACGATCATAATCGATAAAGAAGTGGCCAAATGCGAGTATGATACAGGATTTCGAAATTTGGCACTCGGCAATTATATGCGCGCCTTTGAAAACATTTATAACCCTGTCGAAGAGACTTTAGGGACTTACTTCCACTTTTGCGCACTCTCCATGAGCTGCCGACAATTGGCCATGGCAGGCCGCTATCTTATGTGCGGAGGGCGGCGACATCCCAATACGACAGACACGGTCATTTCACGACAACGCACACGGCGTATTCTCGCACTCATGATGATGTGTGGCCATTATGACGGATCGGGCGAATTTGCCTACCGTGTCGGCTTGCCCGGCAAATCGGGGGTCGGCGGCGGCATTTTGGCGGTCGCTCCAGGCATCGCGTCTATCGCAGTCTGGTCGCCGGGCTTAAATGACCAAGGCAATTCACAGCTCGGAATGAATGCGCTTGAGCGTTTGGTTCAACGGACCGGCTGGTCCGTTTTTCGCGTGGACAGGTAGTGTAAACCCCGAAGCCGATTTGTCCGGTACCGACTTGGAACTGAAAGAGCGCCCAATCATTCTCCTCTCAATAACCATTATAATATGAGAGATAGAGTATGGGCCTTTTGGTTGACGGTTTTTGGAAAGACAAATGGTATGACACGGAGGAGTCCGGCGGTAAGTTTGAACGTGAAGATGCCATTTTCCGCAACTGGGTAACCAAAGACGGTAGCTCCGGCCCAAAAGGCAAAGGGGGCTTTAAGGCCGAAGCAGGACGTTATCATCTGTATATTTCCCACGCTTGTCCTTGGGCGAACCGCACCATGATTTTTCGCAGCTTAAAAGGTTTGGAAGAGATGATTTCAGTCTCCGCCGTTCATTGGTTTATGGGATCCAATGGTTGGACATTTCGGCAGGACGATCACACAGATCATGACCCGCTGGGCTATCGATACCTCCACCAGCTCTACACCAAAGCTAAATCCAACTATACTGGCCATGTGACGACGCCAACCCTTTGGGATAAAGAGTCAAACACCATTGTTTCCAATGAATCCGCGGATATTATCCGAATGTTCAATAGCTCTTTTGACGATGTTGGCGCGACGGGGCCTGATTATTATCCTAAAGACCTTCGACCTGAAATCGACAAAATAAATGAGCGGGTCTATGACACAGTCAATAACGGCGTTTACAAAGCTGGTTTTGCGACAACTCAACAAGCTTATGACGAGGCGGTAGAGCCATTATTCGAGACTTTGGATTGGCTGGACGGAATTCTTGCGAGGAACCGCTATCTCTGCGGAGACACTATTACAGAAGCGGATTGGCGATTATTTACAACGCTCATTCGGTTTGACCGCGTTTACGCCATTCACTTCAAATGCTCAAAAAAACGTATTTCAGATTATCCTAATCTCTGGCCTTATACGCGTGAGCTTTATCAATGGCCGGGCGTTAGTAAAACTATCGTGTTTGATCACATCATGAAACATTATTACGGCAGTCATGAAATGGTCAATCCAAACCGTATCGTGCCATTGCGCCCCTCACTCGATCTGAATATCCCTCATGGGCGCGAGGCGCTATAAGGACAAGGGACAGTTCAATCTGCCTATATTCCGCTCATATCCAATGTGTCTCCGTCCTCTTTATAATATGGCTCGGCAGGCTTATTATCTAGCAAATCCAGAACGGCTTCACTGGGGCGGCAAAGTCTCACGCCTTTCGGCGTGCAGACAATGGGACGGTTTACGAGGACGGGATGCTTGACCATTTGCGCCAGAATGTCATCTTCACCTACATTATTTTCCAACAGACCAAGCTTTCTCGCAGGCGATTTGGTTTCACGCAAACCAGTCTTGGGGGTTAATCCCGCCGCCGCAAACAGGGCTAAAAGTTGAGGCTTCGTCCAACCTTCTTTGAGATACTCAATGACCACCGGATCATACCCAGCCGCGCGGATGATGCCGAGGACATTACGCGAAGTTCCGCATTCAGGGTTGTGGTGAATTACAATCATGGCAACCTCCTTTAAGCTAAAAATTTAGAGCGGGTCTTATTGGCGATCGCCACTAAAGAAAGCATCACAGGCACTTCGACCAGAACCCCGACGACAGTGGCGAGCGCCGCGCCTGAGGAGAGCCCAAACACACTAATAGCGACCGCCACGGCGAGTTCAAAAAAGTTTGATGTGCCTATCAGCGCGCAGGGCGCCGCAATGTTGTGCGGCACTTTCCAAAGCCAAGCTGCGCCGTAGGCCACAGCGAAAATTGCGTAGGACTGGATTAGAATTGGCACAGCAATAAGGGCGATAACCAGAGGCCGGGCAAGAATTGTATTTCCTTGAAAACCAAACAGTAAAATCACGGTCGCCAAAAGCCCCACAATTGAGGCGGGTTTGATTTTAGCTATAAAGTCTTGGACGGATTGCTCACCGCCTCTGCGTATTAAAAACGCTCTCGCCGCCATACCTGCTGCCAGCGGAATTGCCACATAAAGTATGGCCGATAACACCAATGTATCCCACGGCACCACAATATCGGTGACGCCTAATAAAAGCGCCACAATCGGCGCAAATGCCACCACCATTATTGCGTCATTTAAACTGACTTGGGCGAGTGTATAAGTCGGGTCGCCTTTTGTAAGTTGCGACCATATGAAAACCATCGCCGTACAAGGCGCCGCGCCAAGCAAGATAAGCCCTGCGATGTACCCTTCGGCTTCGTTGGGCGGTATCAAATCAGCAAAAACGAATTTGAAAAAAAGAACGCCTAAAGCCGCCATTGTGAAAGGCTTTATGAGCCAGTTCACGACAATGGTTATGACCAGACCTTTCGGTCTATCACCCATCTTCTTTAAAC
Organism: uncultured Hyphomonadaceae bacterium; assembly: GCA_913058335.1. Classification (GTDB taxonomy): domain Bacteria; phylum Pseudomonadota; class Alphaproteobacteria; order Caulobacterales; family Maricaulaceae; genus Litorimonas. The sequence goes on along the minus strand of CAJXPX010000002.1, from coordinate 128,326 downwards.
TGACGAAATCGACGCCAATCATCATCGGCCAGACCATAGCCCAAATTAAAATAGCGACGGGGAGGTTCACACTGGCATATTCCATTGCGGCCAACGCCTGAAAAACACTTGGCAAAACCTTGCCGAGCAAGATTCCCCCGGCAATACAAAGCGCCACCCAAATAGACAAATACCGATCAAAAATATTCATGCCGACTCACTCCTTTGAGACGCGCATAAGCCTAAACAGATTTTATTTCAATAGTTGCCGAATTATCGTATTATATTTTAACAGGTTTCTTCAGAGAGCTCGGTCATAGTTACACAAACTTCCGGATGGCCATCGCAACAGTCTTCCACAAGACTGGAAAGTAAATGGTTCACGCCGGCAATACGGGCTTTGTATATGAGGCTTCGGCCTTCCCGGGTCACGCTTGTCAGCTCTGCCCGGTTCAGAATCGCAAGATGGCTAGAGAGTGTGTTGGGGGCGACGTTTAACGCCTTGGCAATTGATCCTGCCGATAGACCGGATTTCCCTGCCCGCATCAGTGCTTGGAACACAGAAAAACGTGTTTCTTGTGCTAAAGCCGAAAGTTGTTCGATGGTTTTTTGAGTCTCGCTCATATCTTTTATTATCGGATAAGGAGCGAAATAGCGAGAGGTCCCTTTTCACAGGAAAGCAAATTGTCTGACTTCTTATTAAAATTATAAAGCATCCGACTTTCCTCTTGCGAATAGTTCACAACAGTGTCATTAAGTTATGAGAATCATTCTTAGTCGCAGGTTATTTTATGTCCCCTTTTCTTGAAAACACATTCATAACCGATCTCGGCTTTGGCGGCGGTTTTGCCCTTTGGGGGTTTCGCGCCATGGCGGGCGGATGCGGGGGATGCCGAACTATGCGATACGGCTTTAACAGAGCCTTTTCCAAAAACAAAAATAGTCTGAAATGGGGTCAAGGTGATTTTATTGCTCTTTCGGCCATGAAAGCGCTCGCAAGTTTTTGTCGAACTCTTGGCGAAAACGGAAAACGAAAGATATTGCTCTCTGAGTCAGGGACTTTGCGTCTCACCGCAGATGAAGTCAGCCTTGTCGCCACCCTCGCCGCCGCACAGTCAAATCAAATACCGCTATGTCGGGCGCACTTGCTCTGGCTCCAAGGCAATGACAGAACGGCGGCAGCCTGTCAGGCAGCACAGCAATATGGATTAATCTGCTCAGAAGCCGATATTTATATAGAGGAGCCCCGAGTTGAGATCAGTCAAATATCACGAAACAGTCCGAATGCTCCCGATTTCGGTACTTTAAGCGCTATTCACTCCGACCGATTACACTAGCTCTCTGGCTGTATTCCTAAACGGTCAAGCAAAACCCTATCTTCGGTCTCGCTTGGATTATCTGTGGTCAAGAGCGTTTCACCAACAAAGATAGAATTAGCCCCGGCGAGAAAGCAGAGCGCCTGCGCCTCGTCCGTCATCGTTTCGCGTCCGGCAGATAAGCGAACATAGCTTTCAGGCATCATGATACGGGCGACAGCGATCATGCGGGCAAAGTCTATTGGGTGAACAGGCTCGCTATCGCCGAGCGGTGTGTTCGGAACGGGGACGAGCGCATTGATCGGAACCGATTCCGGGGCCGGATCAAGATTGGCGAGGGCCATCAATAGTCCTACGTGATCTTCGGCTGTTTCGCCCATGCCCACAATCCCGCCGCAGCAGACTTTCATACCGCTTTCGCGCACAAGGTTAAGCGTGTGCAAGCGGTCTTCGAAGGTCCGAGTCGAAATAACCCGCTCATAATCTTCGCGCGACGTGTCGATGTTATGATTATAATAGTCGAGCCCCGATGAATGGAGCCGCTCCGCCTGCGCCGGGGATAACATGCCGAGCGTCATACAGGTTTCCATGCCCATTGCCTTAACCTCAGAGACCATCTCGCAAAGCGCGTTCATGTCGCGGTCTTTCGGCTCGCGCCAGGCCGCCCCCATGCAAAAACGGCCGGCCCCGCCGGCTTTGGCTTTTTTTGCCGCCTCTATCACCACATCGGCGTCAATCAGCTTTTCGGCTTTAAGGCCTGTATCGAAATGGGCGGACTGATTGCAATATCCGCAATCCTCTGCGCAGCCGCCCGTCTTGATAGAGAGAAGTTGCGACATCTGAACTTCGTTCGGCGCGTGATGGTCGCGGTGAACGGTTTGCGCTTCCAATATCAAATCCATGAAAGGCTTGGCGAACAGATCGTTTACAGCCTCGCGGGTCCATTTTTGCGATACGGGATGCGGTTTGTAATCCAGAGGCAGCGAAGGCGCTTTCTTTGTTTTTTTACGAGGGGTCTTTTGGTCAAATAACAAAGTCATGAAGGGGCGTCTCTCTTCCAATTCGAAGCCAAGCGATACGGACATCCGGAACTTGGTTCAATAAAAAACCCTCCTCATTCGCATGCCGATTGCCTGTGGATATTAACTCTCCGGTAACACGCCCTAACAAATACTTAAAAACTAAGTTTAATCAATGGTTTAAGAGCTTGGTAACCGAATCAGCAAAAAGGTCTCATTCAATTCACAAAAGCGGGAGTGGGCCCGTTCAAAACAAGAGACCGATTTAAGACATGGCGACTTCCCCGACTTCCGATAATCCGCACCCCCATTTGCGACTGGTGTCAGACCTTGATTCCGTTGATATGCCGCCTTTGCCATTAGGACGTATCATGCAAGGAGATTGCATTGAGGGAATGAACGCCCTTCCCGCAGAATCTGTGGATCTGGTTTTCGCCGATCCACCCTATAACTTGCAGCTCGGCGGCGATCTTTCCCGTCCGGATAATTCCGTGGTGAACGGCGTGACCGAAGACTGGGATCAGTTTGATACGATGGATGCCTATGATCTCTTCACGCATGACTGGCTGAAAGCCGCGCGGCGCATCCTTAAACCCAATGGCGCGATCTGGGTGATTGGCAGTTATCACAATATTTTCCGTGTCGGGACGGTTTTGCAAGATCAGCAATTCTGGATTCAAAACGATATTATTTGGCGTAAATCCAACCCTATGCCGAATTTCCGGGGCACGCGTTTCACCAATGCGACGGAAACCCTCATCTGGGCGACCAAGACCGAGGACGCCAAGCCAACCTTTAACTATGATGCGATGAAAATGCTCAATGACGGCGTTCAAATGCGAAATGATTGGGTCTTGCCGATTTGTACAGGAAAAGAACGCCTGAAAAAGAGCGACGGCAAAAAAGCTCATCCGACACAAAAACCGGAAAGCCTGCTCCACCGCGTCCTACTCTCGACTACCAATCCCGGAGACGTGGTCGTCGACCCTTTCTTCGGGACCGGCACGACAGGCGCTGTTGCCAAAAAGCTCGGCCGTCACTTCATCGGTTTTGAGATGGAAGAAGAATATATCCTTCACGCGCAAAAACGGATCGATAAAATCAAGAAAGGCACAGGCACAGACATTCAGGTCACGGCGTCAAAGCGCGCAGCCCCGCGTGTTCCATTTGGCCGCCTGATAGAACAAGGCTTTCTCTCCCCGGGCATGTTCCTCCATAATAGTACAGGCCATGTAAACGCAAAAATCCGCGCCGATGGCTCTCTTCTCGTTGGGGATTTTTCCGGCTCCATCCATCAAGTGGGTGCCCGCGTCCAAAACGCGCCGAGCTGCAATGGCTGGACCTATTGGCACTATCATAGCGAGGAAGGCCTGACTCCGATTGATGCCATACGCGACGAAATTCGCGCTGCTATGGCCGGAACCTTAAAGCCAGCGGTGGTTTAGCCGGGATTAATAAGAAGGGCCGGAGCAATAAACATTTCGGGCGTTGCTCCGCGCTTTTTCAAAAAATTCTTAAGCTATATGCTAGATACATTCATGAGGATCAAACCGGAAATGATGAGCAGAGCTGCGGTGATCCGTATCGCGTTGACGGGCTCTGATAGCATCACAATTCCCAATATAAACGCCCCGACCGCGCCAATGCCTGTCCACATGACATAAGCCGTACCCAGCGGAATCGTGCGCATGGCTAGTGCCAACAGCCAAAAACTGCCTAACATCGCGATAAGTGTAACTATTGTTGGAATTGTGCGGGTAAATCCTTCGGACTCCTTCATTGAATAAGCCCAAACGATTTCCAGAAGCCCTGCAATAAAAAGATAAAACCAAGGCATAGCCCCTCCCTTCTAAATCAAGCCGGGTCGTCCCGGACAGAGTTATCAAAATGAGAGAGGTCGTCCTCCAAATATATATATATATATAAAATGAGCTGATTGTTTCAACCAAGCCCTCGCACTTTTTATTTCAATTTGACCCGAAGCGAAACGGCGCTCTGATCCGATCAATATTTTTATAACTGCACAGCTTTCAGCGCCTTTTTAAACACGGTCGGCAGCCCCGCTAGCAAATAGTCATCGGCCCAAGCCTGATTGCTATTGGGCCGTGTTTCAAATTCCGCCTTATAAACTTGAAGGCGTAGTTCAAAATGAGTGAAAACGTGCTTCACTTCTCTCTTTGATTTAATCCAGTCTCCTTCAAAAGGCGCAGATTTTAACGGGGTTTCTAAGCGTTTCGAAGTCCACTCACTCCCCGGCAATCCTGCCATTCCGCCAAGCAATCCCTTATCGGGGCGCGTTTCCAAAAGCACTTCGCCTTTACTGACCGCAACGAAGGCGGCACCATAGCGAATTGGTTTAGGTTTTTTAGCTGCTTTTCGGGGGTAAGCCTCGGGTGTTCCTTTTTCTTTGGCCAAGCAAAAGTCATCCCACGGGCATATCGCGCAATTCGGCGAGCGCGGCGTGCAGATAGTCGCGCCAAGGTCCATGACTGCTTGCCCGTAATCCCCGGCCCTTAGGGGGTCAGCGAGCGTTCCGGCCAATAATCGAAGAGGCTTACGAGCCTCCGGCAAGGGCTCTTCGACTTTGAAAATTCGGCTAATGACCCGTTCGACATTACCATCCACAATATTCGTAGCTTGCCCAAAGCAGATCGCCGCGATTGTAGCGGCCGTATAAGGCCCAATACCGGGCAACTCTAACAGCTCCGCTTCAGTCTTTGGAAAATGGCCGTTATAATCATCGCGGATCATTTGCGCGCATTTATGTAAATTACGGGCGCGAGCGTAATAGCCAAGTCCAGCCCACATCCCCAATACTTTCTCGCGATCAGCATTGGCCAAATACGTCACGGTCGGGAAGGCCTTCAGAAATTTATGCCAATATGGCGTGCCATGCGGAACCGTTGTTTGTTGCAGCATAATCTCGGACAGCCAGACCGCATAAGGATCAGCGATTTCCCCTGCTGCGCGATCTTCAGGGCGAACCCTCCAAGGCAGCGTCCGTCCCTCTTTGTCATACCACGCGAGAAGGCCCGCCCGCATGTCATGAATTTCCTGCTCGGCCTTTTTATCTTTCCGGGTTTTAACCATAAGCCCTGATGTGTGCACTTTACGGCTCCACTTCAATAGGGGAAAAGGAAAGTCTTATGACACTCACTCGGCAGGACAAACAAAAGATCAACATTTGGCTGGAAAACCAGCGAGCCCGCCCGCAATTTCGGAGTACGCCCTCCGCCGGCATGGCTGTGTCGCGGGTTATGCGCCCCTTATCAAAGAAATACGGGGGCGGGTCTTCGGCTTTATCCCTTGCCAGGCTTTGGCCGGAAATTGTCGGAGAACGCTGGAGTAAAATATCCTCCCCTGTCCGTTTTACCACAGGGCGGAGCGGAAGGACGCTGGTGATATCCGCACCGGGCGCCGCCGCCTCCCTAATCATGGCGGCCAGCGGGCCAATCATTGACCGTTTAAATACACATTTAGGACCGGATCATGTTAAAGGGATCAAAGTTGTCCAAACCAAAATGCGTATAGACGGGGCGAGCGTGAAAACAAAACGCGGCTTGCGCCCGACCGAAGCTGCCCGCTTGCGGGAAAGCCTCGCCTCAGTGAAAAATGAAAATCTAAAAGCGTCTCTGGAGAAACTTGGACGCGGAATTCTGACGAAAGACAACACCTGATATGTATAAATCATTTATAACCACAAGTATTTTTGCCACCGGCCTTTTCGCGCTTGCAGCCGGAAATGCGGCCGCGCAATCAACGCCTATTCCCGAAGATGCAATAGAGACCGCGCCGGAGACCCTTCCAACCGAGAAAGTGGATTTTGTCTTTAACGAAGCGCCTGATGATCATGTTATCGGATCCGATGACGCCCCGATCACCATGATTACCTATGCCTCAGTCACTTGCGGGCATTGCGGGAAATGGTTTCAGGAGGAATGGCCCAGCATAAAACGTGAGCTTATCGAGACGGGCAAGATGCGCTTTGTGTTACGTCCCCTGCCCACGCCGCCCGCCATGTTGTCTGTCACAGGGTTTTTAATGGCGGAATGTGCGCCCAAAGAGGATTATTTTTCTTCCATAGAATACCAGATGAATAATCAGGAAACCATTTTTGAGGCGGCGCAAAACGGAACCGTTCAAGAAGAGTATAGTAAAGTGGCCGCAATGGTTGGTCTGAAAAATGATGAAGAAATCAACGCCTGTCTAAGCCAGTCTGAAAATATGGATCACCTCCGCCTTAACGAGAAGCGGGCCAATGAGGCCAAAGTAAAGGGCGTCCCCGCCTTTTACGTCGGAGGACAGGCTTATAAAGGAAAGCAGACCAGCGCAGTTCTCGTCCCGTTGATTGAGTCGATGTATGAGTCCGGTCAGTCTAATCTGCCTGAAAGCGCCCTCCAAGCTGAAGAAGCCCCTCACGAGCACGGCGAAGGCCATGATCACGAGCATGACGGATAAAAATTCCGGAACATGCGACATAGTGCATTGTAAAGGAACCAGAGCAACATTTGCTTCGTAATAATAGAGTAAGGTCGCTTTAAGTGACCGCAAATTTATATAAAATTACGGAGTTAATTATGCCTAAACCTTATGTCAGTCGTCTCAATGACGAGGCACGTGAAAAATCCATTTCACTTTTGAAAAGTAATCTGGCGATTGCGCTGGATCTGAGCTTTGCGACGAAACAAGCGCACTGGACCCTCAAGGGCCCAAGTTTCATAGGTCTTCATGAACTTATGGATCAGGTTGCCATGCACATACGCGATGCATCTGACATGATTGCGGAACGGATTGTTATTCTTGGCGGGCAGCCGCATGGCTCTGTTCAAGCCGTCAGCAAAGACACGAGCCTCGACGCCTATCCTGTCGACATCGTGGATCAGAACAAGCATGTCGATGAGGTAACCAATCGTCTAATGGCGTTTGGCGCTTCGCTAAAAGAGGCTCTGGACGCGGCAGGCGAAGTCGGAGACGAAGATACGGCCGATCTGTTTACCGAAATCAGCCGAACCGTTGATAAAGATGCCTGGTTTGTTGGGGCCCACAATAAATAGACCCCAAAATAGGTCTCAGCCCTGAGATTTTCGAATTATTAAATATAGCGCCCTCTTCTGGAGGGCGCTTTTTTAGGTTTTAAGGCTCAAGCCCGCCTGTGGATATCACGTAAACGAAACGATTTTCGACACGCCTTCGAAACAAATATGCGCAAAACACGTGAATCTTCCACAGTTTCATCATAAATCGCCTTATAACCTGACACTTATCCCTTTAGGCCTTATTGCCATCACACTGAAAATTGCGAGACTTCCTTTATGACTGATTCGTTCAAACCTGATTCCATTCGCCGCTCACTCCTGACGGCTTTAGTCGGCGGAGTTGCCGCAGTTTCCCTTATCGCCTGTGGCAGTGGAGAGACCACATCCACACCTAACTCCAAAGGTGACCCCTCTCAATTTGAGCTGGCAAATGATCACGGTATCGGCGCCGAAGACGCCGCTGTAACTCTCGTAGAATATGCGTCTGTTACCTGCCCACATTGTTCTAATTGGAGCAAAACAGTCTATCCTGACCTAAAAAAGAAATATATCGATACAGGCAAAGTTCGCTATATTTTTAGACCCTTCCCGACACCCCCGCAAGATTTGGCGGATGCCGGTCACATGATCGCCATGTGTTCAGGTGATGACAAATTCCTGACGAACATTAAATATCAATTCGATAATCAAGAGCAAATCCTGAACATGGCTCGCGCAGGCGATGCGCGTAAAGCTTATGTTGGTATTGCGAAAAACTCCGGCCTGTCCGAAGAGGAATTCGCTGAGTGCATCACAAATCCCGAAATTCAACAGGAGTATCAAGCTATCGTTCAGAGCGGCATTGATGCGGGTGTGACAGGAACCCCTGCCTTTATTGTGAATGGCAAATACACAAAGAAAACGCCGAGCGGTGAACCATTTTATACGCTGGAATCAATTGAAGAGGTTATCCTTCCGATCCTTGGCGAACCTGTCCCTGAAAAAAGCACTCAGGCTGACACCGAAGAAGCCCCTGAGTAAATCTTATGGGGTCGTTGGTTTTCAATCAGATAAAGCTCGCAGGATTTAAGTCCTTCGTTGAGCCGACTGATTTCCACATAGAACCCGGCTTAACCGGAATTGTGGGCCCCAATGGTTGCGGGAAATCCAACCTGCTGGAAGCGATCCGGTGGGTGATGGGAGCCAACTCGGCCAAAGCCATGCGCGCGGCGGGAATGGATGACGTTATCTTTAACGGCACCAAAACCCGCCCCGGGCGCAATCAGGCCCATGTCACCCTGACCATCGATAATAGCGCACGGATTGCGCCGCCCGCTTTTAATGACGATGACACGCTTGAAGTGATGCGTGTTATTAAAAAAGGCGGCGGCTCTAAATATAAAATCAACGGCAAAACGGTACGGGCAAAAGATGTCCAGCTGCTCTTTGCCGATGCTTCGACAGGAGCCAACTCTCCGGCTCTTGTTCGGCAGGGGCAGATCAGCGAATTGATTGCGGCCAAGCCGTCTAATCGCCGCCGAATTTTGGAAGAAGCCGCCGGGATTTCCGGTCTTCATACACGCCGCCACGAAGCCGAGCTTAGACTTCGCGCGGCGGAAACCAATCTCAATCGTCTGGACGATATCATTGGTCAGATCGAAGGGCAGCTCTTGTCTCTGCGTCGTCAGTCGAGGCAGGCAACGCGTTATAAACGCCTCGCCGGAGAGATTAATGAGTACAAGGCCCTCCTCTGGCTAAAACGCTGGATTAGCGCGATTGATACGCTCGCCGCCGCGACCGAAGCCGCGACGGAATGTGAAAACCGCGTGGCTGATACAGCGACAAAAGCGACAAGCCTCACCCGCGAAGCGGCAGAATTGGCGGGGTTGCTGGAGCCGAAACGCGAGGAGCAAATCATCGCTGCCGCGGTTTTGGGGCGTCTGAATGCGGCCAAGGAAGCACTTGAAGCGGATGAAGAAGCCGCAAGTTCCGAAATCAAAAAGCTCGAATCGCAAATCAAGGATTTAGCGTCTGATCTGGAACGTGAAACCGGAATTGTTCAAGACGCCCAAGAGGCTGAAGCCCTGCTGAAACAGGAATTTGATCGATTATCTGCTGTGGCCGATACCTCCGCCGCGCTCGACGCGGCCGCCGACGCCGCGTCCGAAGCTATCAAAACGCGATCTTCCCTTGAAGCCGATTATAATGAGCTGACGCGTCAGGCTGCCGACCAGAATGCGCGGCGCGACTCGGCAGAGCGTGAACTTTCGCAAGCAGAGCAACGTTTACAGCGCGTCACCATGGAACGGGACAACACGCAGGATCGATTAGCCGGAATGAGCAAGGATGGCGGGTCGTCAGGCAATTTATTCGCTGCGAGTTCAAAAGATGCGCTGACAGCGCTGGAGGCGGCCCGGGCCGAAGAACAAAATTTGGCAAAGGCCTTATCCGTCGCAGAAGAAACTGATCAAACGGCGCGCGATCAACTTGCGAAATCCCGTCAGGCACTTTCCGGCCTATCGGGTGAACGCACCGCATTGGAGCGCATGCTCGCCCGCGCGCAAGCCGGAACTTTTGAGCCCGCCCTGAACCAATGCCAAGCCAAGCCGGGCTATGAGCAGGCGCTGGCCGCCGCCCTCGGCGAAGATCTTGACGCTGCCATTGGCGGAAACGCCGCCTTACGTTGGAGCGGCGCTTCCGTTTCCGATCAGGCTCTCCCCCAAGGCGCGCCGCCATTAAGCCAATTTGTCTCTGCTCCAACAGAATTGGCCGCCCGCTTGTCGCAAATTGGTGTTGTGGACAGCGCGGATATTCAAGCGCTGGCCTCCCAGCTTAAACCGGGGCAGCGCCTTGTCACTCAAAACGGGCAACTCAGCCGATGGGATGGGTTCGAGATGGCGGCTGGCGCAGAAACTTCCGCTGCCGTGAAGCTGAAACAGCAAAACCGCCTGACCGAAATTACGGCCGAAATCGAAACCGCAAATAAACAAGTCGACGCTGATCAAGCTGCCTTTGAAACAAAACGCGCCGCTCGAAATGAAGCCCAAGAGGCCGTTCGCACAGCTCGCCGCGCCCTGCCAGACTTGGAGCGCGCCGAACGCGCCGCTCAGGCCGCTTTGTCGCAATACGAAACGGATGTTGCCCGCGCCAATGCCGAACGGCGCAACCTGGAAGACCGGATAGAACGTCTGGACTCGGAAGTTAAAGAACTTACGGCGCAACGTGATACGGCCAAGTCCAATTTGGACTCGCTTGGCGCGGTCCAGGACGTTTCGGAACAACAAGCCGCCCTATCTGAAAAACTCAACGACGCCCGCGCCGCCGCCGATGAAGCCGGCGCCGCTTATCGCAGCCTGAAAAACGAAACAGAGGCCCGGACCTCCCGCCTGAAAGCGGTCGAAAAAGAACGCACCGATTGGGCGAGACGATCAGAAACTGCGACACAGCGCGTGGCCCATTTGCAATCACGCGATACGGCGGCCAAGACAGCCTTAAGTGCCGCCACAGATGGGCCGGATAAATTTGCGGACCGCCGAACACGTCTGTTCTCCGAGCTAGAAACTGCGGAAGCCCGCCGAAGCGCGGCCGCCGACGCGCTAGCCGCAGCAGAAACGCAATTGCGCGAGTCCGAAAGCGCCGCCCGTGAAGCCGAGCAAGCCCACTCTACCGCCCGCGAAGCCCGCGCTGGAGCCGAAGCCCGCAAGACGGCGGCGCAAGAGCGCATCGCTGAAACCAAAGCCCGTATTAACGAAACGCTGAATTGTGAACCGTCAGAACTGAAACAGCATTTGGGCGACCTTTCCCCTGAATCAGGTCTCTCTGAAAATGATATTGAGAAAAAACTTGATCGACTTTCTGTCGAACGAGAAAAAATGGGCGGGGTAAACCTACGCGCTGACGAAGAAGCCGCAGAACAGGAAGAACGCCTCTCCGCCATGACCGAGGAACGGCAAGATCTTATTTCCGCCATTGCGCGCCTGCGCGAGGGCATTGATGAACTTAACCAGGAAGGCCGTGAACGCTTGCTCAAAGCCTTTGATATCGTCAATGGCCATTTCGGGCGCCTGTTTACAACACTCTTTGGCGGCGGCGAAGCGTCTCTCGCGCTGACAGAATCTGATGACCCTCTGGAAGCCGGCCTCGAAGTCATGGCCCGCCCGCCGGGTAAATCCCTGAAAGCTATGTCGCTGCTCTCCGGCGGGGAACAGGCTTTGACAGCAACGGCGCTAATTTTCGCGGTATTTTTATCTAATCCGGCCCCGGTCTGCGTGCTCGACGAAGTCGATGCCCCGCTCGATGATGCTAATGTGTCCCGCTATTGTGATTTACTCGACGATATGAAGAAACACACTAATACGAAATTCATCGCGATCACCCATAACCCCGTCACAATGAGCCGGATGGACCGACTCTTTGGCGTAACAATGGCCGAACAAGGCGTCTCGCAATTATTGTCTATCGAACTCAACGCCGCCGAACAATTGGTCGCGGCAGAATGAGGGGACAATCGCCGCCTTCATTCGTTGAGTCTGAGAAAGATAAGATGCGACATATGGGACACTCTGCACATTTCTTGGAAAATCGTTTTTTTACAGAGGCTTATCAGCTCTCGACTGCGGTTGACTTAATCTAGCCTCTTGGGTAGGTTCCGCGCGCTTTCGAAGGGAGAGTTGGGGTGTCATTGGGGCGTTCCGGGTCGAATTGAAGAGGGCAAAGAGCGAACGTCATGACAGCAGGACAAAACAGCCCGAAACAGGACGCCGATAAAGCCGCGCTAAATGCTCTTGGTGACAAGCTGAGAACAAAAAAGCCGCAGCCGGATCAGCCAAAACTTGTTGAAGGCACGTCTAACTTGGCGGTCGGTCTTAAATATGCCAGCGAATTTACCGCGGCAGTCCTGGTCGGTGCAGCCTTTGGCTATTTTACCGATAAATTATCAGGATGGTCGCCATTCGGTTTGTTGGCCGGGTTATTTTTAGGGTTGTGCGCCGGCGTTATGAATGTCGTGCGGGCCGCCAAAGATGGTATGGACGCTCCGGTTGAAAACACCGAAGCGGATTAGGAAAGCAAGATGATTTTTGCCCTAGATCCGATTAAGCAGTTTGAGATCCACAAAATGGGTCCGACTCTCAAAATCGGCAATTTTGACCTTAGCTTTACAAATGCGTCCCTGATGATGCTGGTGACAGTCGCCCTCGTTGTTTTATGGCTTCTTCTTTCCACCAGCAAACGCTCACTTGTCCCGACACGGGCACAATCGATTGCAGAAGTAACATATGAATTCGTCGCGGATATGATCCGCTCTGCCTCAGGGAAAGACGGTCTCCGGTTCTTCCCGTTTGTCTTCACACTCTTTATCTTCATTCTTTTCGCCAATTTATTGGGCATGATCCCGTTCTTTTTTACTACAACCAGCCATATTATCGTAACCTTTACCCTCGCTATGATGGTGATGACACTTGTTGTTGGCTATGGTGTTTTCAAAAACGGCTTTGGTTTTCTAAAGATTTTCTGGCCATCAGGCATTCCGATTGCCATTTTGCCTTTCGTGTCCCTATTGGAAGTAATTTCTTTTTTCTCTCGTCCCATTAGTCTTTCCGTTCGTCTCTGGGCGAATATGCTTGCTGGCCATATCCTGCTGAAACTCTTCGCGGGTTTCTCCATCATGATGGTAACAGCTTTTGGCATGTTCCCGGGACTTCTCGGCGCGCTTATCCCGTTCACGCTGACACTGGCGCTGACCCCTCTTGAATTTCTCGTTGCCTTCGTACAGGCTTACGTTTTCGCTCTTTTGACCTGTGTGTATCTGTCGGATGCGCTTCACCCCGGTCATCACTAACACTGCAAATTAACCGCTTTTCCTAAGGAGATCATCATGGAAGCAGAAGCAGCAAAATACATCGGTGCAGGGATTGCCTGTCTCGGAATGGCCGGCGCCGGTATCGGTCTTGGTCACATCTTTGGTAACTACCTGTCAGGCGCTTTGCGTAACCCGTCTGCCGCTCAAGGTCAGTTCTCGAACCTCATCTTCGGCTTCGCCGTGACAGAGGCCCTCGGCATTTTCTCATTCGCCGTTGCCCTCATCCTGATGTTCGTACTCTAAGGGATTTCTCTTAGAAAGGATTCGCAATGTTTAACGCGATGACACAACTAGGTTTTCAATTCGCGTCGGCTGCCGCTCAGGCACCCGGCGACATTTTGCATGCGGAACATCATTCGGAAAGTGAGGCCTTCCCGCCTTTTGATCCTACCTATTTTGCGACTCAAATTTTCTGGCTTTTGCTGAGCTTTGCTCTTCTTTACTTCCTTCTGTCCCGCATTTTTCTTCCGCGGATTGGAGAGACTATCGAAGAACGTAGCTCTCGTATTGCGGACGATCTGGATACGGCCTCGCGTATGCAGGCCGAAGCAGAACAGGCGGAGAGAAATTACGAACGTGCTTTATCCGATGCCCGCGCCAAAGCTCACAATGTTGCTGAGGCCACGCGGCAGTCCGTCGATGCGGAAATTCAAGCAGAACTTGATGCCGCAGACAAAGAAGCTGAAAAACAAGCTGAATCGGCTGAGAAGCATATTCGTGACGTGCGTAACAAGGCTCTGTCCAATATAGAATCTGTAGCGGCCGAAGCCGCGCAGGCAACTGTCGAAGCCCTCACCGGTAAGAAGCCAAGTTTAGCTTCCGTTAAATCCGCTCTGAATTAGGAAGGATCAGACTATGCATTTTGATTTTGATCCCGCCAGTCCAACTATCTGGGTTTTTCTGGCCGTTATTCTGTTTTTTATAGCGCTGGGATATTTCGGCGTTCATAAAAAAATTGCTTCGGCATTGGATAACCGGGCGGATAAAATTCGCGTGGAATTGGAAGAAGCCCGACGTCTTCGCGAGGAAGCACAAACTCTTCTTGCCTCTTTTCAGCGCAAGCAAAAAGAAGCTGAGAAACAGGCTGAGTCTATTGTTAAACAGGCTCGTATAGATGCTGAGAACATGGCCGCCCAATCCCGCAAGGATTTGGCAGAACGTCTTGAGCGCCGCGCTCAGCAGGCCGAAGCCAAAATTGCCAATGCCGAAGCGCAAGCGATGTCGGATGTTAAATCCAAGGCCGCCGACATGGCCATAAATGCTTCAAGTGCTATTCTTCGTAAAAACATGAAACCTGCTGATCATTCCGCACTTATCAAAGACGGAATTACGCAAATGGGCAAAGTTATGAATTAGGCCTATAAGCCGAACATGTTTGAAAAAGCCGCCTTTAGGGCGGCTTTTTTATTGGGAGGATATTCCCCTAAAATTTAGGTGGACAGGAAATAAAGCCTGTCTTATATTAAACAGCCTAAATAACCTGTCTAATGTCTTATTATGAACGACAAAACTAAAAGCTCTAGCGACCCCCTTTACGCTGTTCTGACGGGAGATATAATCAACTCTTCCGCCCTATCCGGAGAGAAGATTAAGTCGTGCTGGGAGGTCATAAGTCAGACACAGAAGGGTTTTATTGAACACTACGGCCCTGTTATTATCGGCTCCCCAGATTTCTACCGCGGAGATTCATGGCAAATTCTAATTGATCAACCGGCCTTATCCCTTCGCTTCGCGCTTCTCCTTCGGGCGCGGCTAAAGTCAGAAATAGAAACAGACACCCGCATTGCCATCGGAATAGGCTCGGTAGAAACTATTCATCCCCAAAACATTTCAATGTCTCAAGGCGAGGCCTTTACCCTGTCCGGGCAGTCACTGGACGATATTTCCGGGTATTTTAATTTGACAGGACAACTGCCTGATAAGGCCAGACCTATGGCCGAGTGGTTTCAGGTTATACTGTATCTCTGTAGCGAATTTGTACAATCCTGGACACGACGCCAAGCCGAGATTGTCTCCGTGGCTTTGCTGCTTGAGCCACCAAAACATGCAGAAATCGCAAAATCATTATCCCCCCCAGTGGCCAAGCAAACCGTCACCGACTCTTTAAAGGGAGCTCATTGGCGCGCTTTGTGGGAAGTTTTAAGAGTATTTGAGACGACTATTTGGGCAAATTTCGTAAAACTTGAGGAAGACCAAACAGGCATTTAGAGCTGTTGGAGACAAAACAACTTTTTTAACCTGTCAGAAGAAAGAGAGCCGACTATGATATCGACATTTATCATATTATTGACCGCTCATTTACTGGCGGATTTTCCCTTCCAGACAAACACATTCATAAAAAACAAACGTAGCCCGTATATATTGAGTTTGCACATTCTGATTGTTGCGCTGGTGACAATACTCTTATTGGGAGCTTGGCCCCTATTCCTATTGCTTATTCTCTGCGGCACCCATTTAGGCATGGATGCGGTAAAGGTTTATCTACTGAAAGAAAAACATTGGGCGTTCTATTTGGATCAAGCCGTCCACCTCTTTGTCATTCTGCTTCTCGCTATTTACTTTCCGCAAAATTTTCAGATAGGGTTTTGGCCTGACCTGCTCAACCTAAATACTCCTACATATCCCGCTATATACCTCACAGGATTATGCCTCGTTAGCGGGATCATCCTTAGCCTGTCCGTTGGCAATGTTATCATTGCCTTGGAAACAAAGCGCTTCCGGGATGAAATGGAAAGCCCTATTCAAGGTCTGTCACAAGGCGGCGCCTTTATTGGCCAGTTAGAACGGGCCTTGGTCATGCTATTTGTGCTCATAGGATATCCGGTTGCGGTCGGGTTTTTGGTCGCGGCAAAGTCCATTCTCCGCTTCGGAGAAGTCAAAAATACCGCAGATAGACAAATGGCGGAATATGTCATTATCGGCACGTTTATGAGCATTGGATGGGGTTTGTTGACCGCCGTTCTGACAAAGGCAGCTCTGACAACTTATCTGTGGTAAATGCGGTGCCTGCTCGATAGAGAACAAAGTTGATCTGTTAGGGTATATTGATAGGATTAGGCAAAGAGTTTATCAGTTTCCAAAGGTACAATCATGGTTCATTTTTCGAAACGAGATGTTCTTTTAACAGCTGGCGCAGCAGGATTCGCGGGATTTTTGCCGTCGCAATCAATCTTTGCCCAAACCCCCAAAAACGACCTGCCTAACCTTGTCGCCAACGCCAAACCCATCGCCGCCGCCGAACACCAATCTCGAATCGAAAAAGCCCAAAGACTTATGCAGAACCAAGGCATTAGCGCTTTGGTCATTGAGTCCGGCTCTGCCCTTACCTATTTTACAGGCATTAAATGGTGGCGCTCTGAACGCTTCACCGGCGTTATTATTCCCGCCGAAGGTGAGTTTACCGTCATCACGCCATTCTTCGAAGAGCCCTCCATTCGTGAATCCATGAAAATTGGAGATGACGTCCGCACTTGGCATGAAGACGCCTCTCCGTTTAAATTGGTTGTTGATGTCCTGAAAGAAAACAAGGCCCTCAAAAAACCAGTCGCGATAGAAGAAACCACGAGGAATTTTATTTCCACAGGTATCAAAGCGCAAAAAGCTGGCGTGAAGCTCGTCTCCGGTCAGTCAATTACACGCGGCTGCCGTATGTTTAAATCTGCGGCGGAACTTGCCCTAATGCAAATAGCAAATGACATCACGCTAAGGGCCTATCGGCATATTTATCCGAAGATTGAAATGGGAATGACCCGCCACGATATTTCTGCGATGATGAACAAAGCCACGACAGCGCTTGGCGGATCGGTGGAGTTTTCATTGGTTCTGGTCGGTCCCTCCAGCGCCTACCCGCATGGCAGCGATATAGAATATGAAGTCAAAGAAGGTCAGGTTATCCTCATGGATTGCGGATGTAGCGTCCACGATTATGAGTCTGATATTTCCAGGACATGGGTTATGGGCGATGCCAGTAAAGAGCAGCGCAATGTTTGGAACACTGTCAAGCGCGGTCAAGAACTGGCGCTGGAAACCGCTACACTCGGCACGCCGGCTGGTCGCGTCGACGACGTGGTTCGAAAATACTATGACAGCTTGGGTTATGGCCCGGATTATGCAGCTCCGGGCCTGACCCACCGTCTGGGCCACGGCATTGGGATGGACGGCCATGAACCTGTCAATTTTGTGCGAGGCGAAAAGACTGAACTTGCCCCCGGAATGTGTTTTTCAAATGAACCGGGTCTCTACCTGCCCGAAAAATTCGGCGTCCGGTTGGAAGACTGCCTCTATATGGGCAAAGACGGCCCGGTGCTGTTCTCCCCGCTTTCCAAGTCTCTTGACGATCCATTTGGCGTTTGAATACGCTTCTCTAAGAGTTTTCAATCAGAGGTGCGGCTTGGTGACTTCTTTTTGATCGAGCTTCAGGGCTTTTCCTAACAGCCCTGCAGAGAATCCTTGGACAATCAAAGACACCACGACGATGACAAAGACGGTGTTAAAAAATGTGGGCGTCACAGGTCCCGGCGTCACAACGGGGTAGATCGCCAAGAGGATTGGAACCGCGCCTCTCAACCCTACCCAACTCAAAAAGACAAGTTCACGAACCTTAAATTTTAAAGCCCCGACCCCGAGAAAAACGGCAACCGGACGCGCTACAAATGTCAAAACCCCGGCACAAATTAAAGCGGGGATCAAAGTACTTGGCAAATCGCTCGGCGTGACAATCAAACCCAATATCAAAAACAGTAATATCTGGCTGAGCCATTGCATACCCTCACTAAAATTTGCAATCCGCTCCAACGGTATCTTTAGGGAGTTTCGAAGAACAATCCCGGCAATGTAGATAGCAAGAAATCCCGAGCCCCCGACCAGACTAGTCAGAGAGAAAGTCAACATGCCGCCGGCAATGGCCAGAATGGGATAGGTACCTGTTGGCATCGGCAATCGATTAAGAAGCTCGCTCAACATTCTCCCCCCGACAAGGCCTCCGACCGCTCCGAAAACTAGTTGTCCCAATACCATTCCGGCATAAGCTAACCAGTCTATCGATTGGTCCTGCATCGTGGTACCAACGATTGCTGTCATTACGACGGTCAGGAAAATCGCCGCTGGGTCATTGAATCCAGACTCTAAAAGAAGCGTATTCTTTACCCGGTCAGGAATATTTAGGTCGCCTTGCTTAATCAGCATAAAGGTTGCCGCTGCGTCAGTTGGAGCTACCACCGCGCCGAGGAGCAATGCCAACATCAGGGGCATATCAAGAAAGAAATGTGCCGCGCCCCCCACAATAGCGGCTGTCACCAGAACGCCGGGAAATGCCAAAATCAATGCCGGCAGCCCTGAGGAGCTGAACACGCCCTTATCCGTTTCAATCCCCCCGGCGAAAAGAATTACCGCCAGCGCAATACTGCCCATATCATAGGCAAGGTTGAAATTGTCGAACATGAGGCCGCCTATGCCTTCCCCGCCAGCCAACATTCCAACGCCAAGCACAACGACCAAAAGAGGTGTTCCTGACTTCCGGGCCAACGGAAAGAGAGCAAGGCAAACAAGTACAGAAAAGCTTATGAGCGCTATTAGTGGGTACATAGGTCCTTCATTTCATAGATACGCCAATTTCCCGAGTCACATTCTAACTTATCTGCCTACTTTGTGCACTCTCAGCCGTAAGAACTGTGATGGTTCACAATAAATCGACACTTCCTTCTAAAGATTGCGCCGCGTGTGGACGGCCCTTTCGCTGGCGAAAGAAATGGGAAAGAGATTGGGAGTCCGTTCGATTTTGTTCTGAACGTTGCCGACGGCAAAAACAATCTCCGCCTACGGTAAAAGATAAGGATCCAAAATGATTTTACCAACTTTGAGCAAGAATTTACGCGTTATTATTATTGGGGCCAGCGGCGGTATAGGCAACGCCTTTCTCGACGCACTCAACGAATCCAGTCAGGTTTCAAAAATCTACGCTTTGTCCCGTCAGAACAAGGCATATCCATCGGCGAAAATTGCTAATTTGAGTTTTGACCTAACATCGGAGGAAAGTTTGAAAGCCGTCTCGGAAAGTTTGCGGAAGCTGGATCCGTTTGACCTGATTATTGTGGCAACGGGACTCCTGCAAGGCGATGGCGTTGCACCGGAAAAATCCATTCGCGATCTGACTTATAAGGGTTTGGAGAAAAGCTTTCTGGTAAACACAATAGGCCCGGCCATGACAGCCCGGTATTTTCTTCCTTTGCTACGCCGTGATAAAAAATCCGTATTTACAGCTCTTTCGGCGCGCGTTGGTAGTATTTCGGATAACCGCATTGGGGGATGGTATGGATACCGCGCTTCGAAAGCCGCGCTAAATATGATCCTAAAAACACTCTCCATCGAGTTTGGACGTCGCCATAAGCAGGCCGTTATATTAGGACTACATCCCGGAACAGTGGATACAACCCTCTCCGAACCGTTTCAGGGAAATGTACCGGATGGAAAACTTTTCACGCCGGAATATTCCGTCGAAAAACTTCTCGCCGTCATCGATAAAGTGGACGCGAATGACAGTGGAAAGCTAATCGATTGGGCCGGAAAAGAGATCGCGTTCTAGACGCCCTGAAAGATATTGCGCCGCGAAATATTTTGTCAAATCAGCCTTTTCTTCCAGAGCGGCTTCATCCAGCGCCCGGACGAGATTTCGTAGCGCCCCCACTTCGCGGCTTTCATAACGGAGCAAGTAATCCACCAAGTCTTTAGTCACGAGCCGTCCACGATTCTGGAATAATTGCCGCAATATAGGCTCCAGTACCTCTTCGTCATAATCATCCATGACCATGACAGGCGTATTGGAAAGGCGGGAACGCAAGTCCGGCATGTCAACGCCCCACTCGGCTATGGGCTTACGGGAGGTAAGTAGGAGTCCAGACACCTCCCCGTTCAGCGCCGAATTCATCTGCGCGAAGAGATCAGCCTCGTTCATCTTTTCAGCCTCGTCGATCAGCACGCCGCAGCTTAGCGTTTGCCAAGCCCCGCCCAAATGGGTCTTTCCCGTCCCTTCGGGTCCCAAAAGTAATAATATCGGAGCAGGCCAATCCGGCCAAGCCCGCAAGGCGGTGACAGCAATTCGGTTGCTATCGGTAATGATAAAGCTCTCAAAGCCACTTGCCGGCTCCGGGCTTAGTTCGAGAGGGATTTGGGTGTCAGGTTTTTGCTTCACCTTCTAACGACCGGAACGTGTCAGAATGACGCCCATCTCTCTATCTTCTCGTATATCCACACCTTTAAAAGAAAGCTCACGTGCCAAACGGTCCATATCTCCGGCGTAGGTCAAGGTCATCAAAGCACCGTCTTTCGACATAGCATCCAAGCGGGCATCCTGAATTTGCGCCGATCCGTCAATCGCGGTTTTCAAGAACTGCCAATCCGCAAGAGAGTCATAAAGAACAGAGACAGACATAGATTCCGCTTGCCCGGCAAGAACCGCCGTATCGGCTTTCCAATTGCGTTCCAAGCGGGTCACAAGTTGATATTCAGGATTAGAACCAGAGACAACGAACTCATCTGTTTCGCCACTGTCCAAGGCAATATCAGTGACGCGAATACCGCCGCCCGTATAATTCGCAATCAGGATTTGCTCTACGCCTGCAATCCGTCCCAAATTCCGAAGCCGCTCAATATCTCCGGCTATAGACGGGGTCAAAGCCGACAGACCGAGCGATGCAATCTGATCCGCAGGCAAAGCGCGAATAGGGGTCAGCGCGTAAAGATAACGGTTCTCTCCCCACGCTTCATAAATATCCCCTTCAGGATTTAAGCCGCTGCCGAGGAAGGGCAGAATCAGTCTCTCCCGCGACTGGGACGTAATCATCGTGAGTCCTGCACTCTTTAAATAGGTCTGAACGTCGCGAGGTTTAAAAGAAACGGTAATGTCGCCCAGATAACGATTAGAAGACCGTCTCTCATTTGAAATCTTGAGCGCGCGGATCATACGGGCAGCACTGTCTGCACTTAATGCGGGGAGAGGATTAAGCTGCCTTTCACTCTCCAGAGTGAGACGCTCCATAACGCGCCGCGCCGCTTCGGATTGTCCCTCTCTTATAGCCTGAGTCTGGGCTTCTATCGCGCTTCCGCCTCTGGCGTCCACAGGAACGCCGGCAACGGTGAAAGGGTCTGCCGCGTAGGCGGATAAAACCAGCCCGAAATACAGAAAAAGCGATAGCAGAAAGCGTGTCATAAAAATCCTCTTGGGCTCTGTCGTGAGATACCGTGCTTTTTCCTACTTTAAAAGCCATGATATGCACTCTCTGTCTATGTCCTTTGGGGCAAAATTAAGTTAGAGAGCCTTGAATTTAGATTGAGAATCCGTTTCTTAACGGCAAACAAGATAGAGCTTACCCATGCCAGATAGCACATCCGACACTCAAAAAGGCCTTAGCTATTCCGATGCCGGGGTTAATATTGATGAAGGCGATCGTTTGGTCGATGCTATCAAGCCCCTCGCAAAATCGACCCGGCGTCCGGGCGCGGACGCCGCTCTCGGCGGGTTTGGAGGTGCGTTTGATCTGAAAGCCGCAGGATTTAAAGACCCTGTCTTAATTTCGGGGACAGACGGCGTGGGCACAAAGCTTCGAATCGCAATTGATACGAACAAGCTCGACACTGTCGGCATCGATCTGGTCGCCATGTGCGTCAATGACGTTTTGGCGCAAGGGGCGGAGCCTCTCTTTTTTCTTGATTATTTCGCCACTGGCCGACTCGACACAGAAAAAGCCAAAGACGTGGTCTCCGGCATTGCCGAGGGCTGCCGCCAAGCGGGCGCGGCTCTGATTGGCGGCGAAACAGCGGAAATGCCCGGCATGTATGACGGCGATGATTTCGATCTGGCCGGTTTCGTCGTCGGCGCTGTGGAGCGCGATTCGATATTACCGCGCCATCTGGATATGGCAGAGGGCGATAGTCTCATCGGCGTCGCCTCTTCCGGCCCCCATTCCAACGGATACTCCCTTATCCGTAAAGTGGTCGAGCTTTCGGGCTTGTCTTGGGATGCCCCCTCCCCTTTTGCCAAAGGTCAAAACCTTGGCGAATCTCTCATGACGCCGACGAAAATTTATATTAAATCCATTCTTCCCCTGATTGGGGACGGCGTTGTTAGCGGCTTGGCGCATATTACCGGCGGCGGCTTGACTGACAATACGCCGCGTATGCTCCCTGATACCCTTACTCCTGAGTTTGATTTTGAAGCTTGGCCAAGACCTGACGTATTTAAATGGTTGCAGGAAACAGGCAAGATTTCCGAAGACGAAATGCGGCGCGCGTTTAATTGTGGCATAGGCTTGGTGCTTTGTGTGAAACCCGGCGATGAGGCAAAAGTTTTGTCCAAGCTAAAAGATAGCGGCGAAACGGCTTGGACCATCGGGACCCTTAAAGCGGCCTAAGCATGGCGGCTCAAAAGATAAAAACGGCTATTCTGATATCCGGGCGCGGGTCAAATATGATGGCGCTCGTTGAAGCGGCGCAGCTCGAAACCTATCCGGCCGAGATCGTCGGCGTTATCTCCAACAGACCGGGGGCTGCAGGGCTTGAGAAGGCGCAAGCGTTAAATGTGCCTACCGCGATAATTGATCATAAAGACTATGAGACTCGCGAGTCATTCGAGCAAGCTTTGCATAAGCAATTGATTTCGGTGAACGCCGAATTGGTCTGCTGCGCGGGCTTTATGCGGGTCTTGACACCTTGGTTTGTCTCGAATTGGAAAGGCCGCCTTCTGAATATTCATCCGTCACTCCTGCCGAAATATAAAGGTCTTAAGACGCATCAGCGTGCGATTGAGGCAGGTGATACTGAAACAGGCTGCTCCGTGCATTGGGTGACAGAGGATCTGGATGCTGGCGCCGTCATTCTGCAAGATTCCGTTCAAATCATGCCGGATGACACTGCCGATTTACTCGCCGCTCGTTTATTGCCGGTTGAGCTTTCACTTTATCCGCAGGCCCTCAGCAAAGTTGCCTCGCAGATGCAAACTATGCTTAACCCCTAAGCAAAACGACTTAACCTAAAATTGACCTTTTATCTACTAAAGGCAGCTCCATACTTTGTTAATCATAAACCCTAAGCCCCTCTAAACCCCTCTCATGCTATGTCCTATCTTCGTGTAGGGGGCATTGCGGCTTTCGCGCCCTTTCACGAATGAAACTTAGGGTGTGGACTTATGGGGACTAAAAATAAAATGAATGCTCTCTTCCGTCGGTTTGGCCGGAATGAGAAAGGGAATATGGCGCTCATGATGGCATTGAGCACAGTGGTCATTTTGAGCGCTGTCGGTGCGGCTATCGATTTTTCTGTTGTTTCCAACGCGGATTCAAAAGCACAATCTATTGCGGATAGTAGCGCCCTAGCCGCAGCAATTCATGTTAAAAATCACGGAAGCCAGCCCTCAAGTAAGTCTGAAGGTCCATACGGGACTTATACGGCCAAAGAACTCGGCTATGAAGTGCCCGGATGGATCATTGACGGCGCCGAAGGCATGAAAGTCGATGTGACTTATGATGACAATGCCAAAGAGGCCAAGGTGAAAGTCAGTGGGAAAACATTGCCCACCTTCGCACAGCTCATGGGACATGACTCGCTATCATTCAGTGCCGAGACGACGGTGAAATATTATGATGTGGAATTGAGAGATCCAGCCTCTATTGCCTTGGTATTGGACAATTCCGGATCAATGGCTTGGGACGATAAGCCTATCGTTTTCCGCGACAACGGATCTTATTACACGCCGTCTGATGCGATCCCTAGAATCGACGCGCTTAAGTCGAGTGCCAAAAACTTCATGACAAGCCTTGATAACCTCGTCGGAGATCAGGGCCTTACAAAAGTTGGTAATCGCGTTCTTAGAACCGGTATGCTCGCCTATAACTATGAAACCATCAATACTCGGACCGTCCACATGAAGTGGGGGACTTTGAGTAATGGGAACATTAATTCGATGAAAGCCTCGGGCGGCACAAACTCTGCTCCCCCTATGGACACCGCAAACATCTGGATGAACTTAGAAGATGCAGTCCATAAACTTGAACACGGTAAAACGCCGCTGAAGTTCGTTATCTTTATGACGGACGGGGTAAACACCTCCGGGAATACGGCGTGGGTTGCAGATGATACGACCGGATATTGGCGCAAATGGTCCTGCAGCTGGTGGAACTGTAGCTATAATTATTATTCGGAAAGTAACTACCCGAACTATAATTTTGCCGCGAACGGATTTGAAGAAGGTGAAAACAGACTTCTGACAAATGACGAAACCCTTGCCGATTGTAAAAGAATGAAAGATGCGGGCGTAAAAGTTTATACCATCGGGTTTGCCCTTGAAGCCGGTTGGTATGAAGAAAACCAAAAGTCCAATGGCAATATGCAATATGAATATATTGACGAGGATACCACCAATAGCGCTTACGCTTTCCTACAAGGCTGTGCGTCCAGTCCGAAGGAATTCGTGAAAGCAGAAAACGCCGAAAGCCTGGAAAAAGCGTTCGAAACTATCGGCAGTGATATTGTTCAGGAAATTATTCGAATCTCAAATTAGAATTTGCTCACGCAGTGCAAAGAAAAAGGCCGGGTCAAAACCCCGGCCTTTTTTATTTTAAGTATGTCAGAAAGACTTAGCCAACGATTTCGTCGTCAGAGAAGAAGAAAGGAATTTCTTCTGCTGCTGTCTCAGGCGCGTCAGATCCGTGAACTGTATTGGCGTCGATGCTCTCAGCAAATTCGGCGCGGATTGTGCCGGCTTCGGCTTCTTTCGGATTTGTTGCGCCCATAACGTCGCGGTATTTTGCAATTGCGTTTTCGCCTTCCAGAACCTGAACAACAACTGGGCCGGATGTCATGAACTCGACAAGATCGTTATAGAACGGACGCTCTTTGTGAACGCCGTAAAATTCGCCGGCTTGCTCTTTTGAAAGCTGGATGCGTTTCTGGGCGATGATGCGAAGACCAGCATCTTCAATTTTAGCATTTACCTTGCCGGTAATGTTGCGTTTAGTGGCGTCTGGCTTGACGATAGAGAATGTGCGTTGGACGGCCATTTGGGCGCTCCTTTGTGGGATTAATCTTGGCGCACCCGTTAATGCGCGTTTCCCTCTATGTAAAGCCGTGTTAGCTGTCCAATCTATCCATTAAAATTTGATTCATGCTTCATATAAACGATCTCACTTACCGCATTGAAGGCCGCCCGCTCTTTCAGCAGGCGACTCTGGCTATCAATGAAGGGGAAAAAGTTGGATTGGTCGGCCGGAACGGCACAGGAAAATCTACCCTCTTCCGACTTATCAAAGGTGAAATCAGCTTGGATGAGGGCAGCATTTCCTTGCGCCGCAATATGAAGCTCGGCGTTGTTGACCAAGAAGTTCCAAGCGGGCCGCAGACCCTTTTACAAACTGTTCTCGACGCGGATAAAGAACGCGCCTCACTTTTGGCCGAAGCCGAAACCGCCAAAGATCCGCTGCGTATCGCCGCCATTCACACCCGGCTCGGCGATATCGAGGCCTATTCCGCCGAAGCGCGCGCCGGCGCTATTCTATCAGGGTTGGGATTTGACGGCGAGGACCAGCTCCGCCCCTGCTCTGATTTTTCTGGCGGCTGGCGGATGCGCGTTGCTTTGGCCGCCATGCTTTTCGCGCGGCCGGATATGCTCTTGCTGGACGAGCCTACCAACTATCTTGATGTCGAAGGTGCCGTCTGGCTAGAGGCTCATATTCGGAAATACCCCGGCACCGCCTTTATGATTTCCCATGACAGGGATTTTCTAAATCGCGCCGTCACCCATATCGCCCACCTACGCGGCGGGAAGCTATTTTCCTACTCCGGCGGGTATGACGAATTTGAACGCCAGCTCGCCGAGCAAAACCGGCTGAACATGGCAATGATGGCCAAGCAGGAAGATGAGCGGCGTCACCTCGAAGCCTTCGTCAATCGCTTCAGGGCGCAGGCCTCCAAGGCTAAACAGGCGCAAAGCCGCATGAAACGGCTTGAAAAAATGCAGCCAATCGCGACAATTATCAGCGATCCGATTGCGCCAATCAGTCTGCCCGGACCCGAACGCGCCCTCTCCCCGCCCATTATAAAGTTTAATGACGTAAACCTCGGCTATGATGGGGTGACAGTGCTGCGAAATCTGAACCAGCGCATCGACCATGACGACCGCATCGGACTCTTAGGCAAGAACGGACAGGGTAAATCCACCTTCGCAAAAGCCGTCATGGGGCTTTTAGAGGCTCAGGAAGGCTATATTAAAAGCCATAAAAAGTTGGAGATCGGCTATTTTGCCCAGCATCAGGTGGACGCCCTTAATCCCAATCACTCCGCCTATGACCATGTTTTGGAATTGATGCCGGAGCATACCGAGGCCGAGCGCCGCGCCCGTCTGGCGTCGTTTGGTCTGGGATTCGACAAATCTGAAACTAAAGCCGGGGATTTGTCCGGCGGCGAAAAAGCCCGTCTCCTCTTTTCTCTCATCGGGTTTCACAATCCTCATTTACTGGTTTTGGACGAGCCCACAAATAACCTCGACATAGATAGCCGCGCAGAGCTGATGCGCTCCCTGAACGAATATAACGGAGCGGTTCTTTTGATCTCTCATGACAGATCCTTGCTAGAGACGGTCGTAGACAGGCTTTGGCTGGTAGACAAAGGCACCGTCACAAATTTCGAAGGATCGCTAGAGGATTATCGCGCCCTCCAGCTTGAGAAGGAACGCAAAGACAAAAAATCCTCCTCTGGCGAAGATGAGCGCAAAATCGCACGCAAACGCGCCGCCGAAGCCCGCACCAAGATAGCGCCGCTTAAAAAAGCCGCAGAAGATATAGAACAACAAATTGAAAAAACTCAAGCCAAGATGGACGCCACGGACAAAGCTCTCTCGGTTGAAGGCCTTTATAATAAAGACCCAGAAATGGCGGTTCAACTCTCGCAAAACCGCTCAGATTTAGAACGCGCCCTTGAAGTTCTGGAAACAAAATGGCTCAACGCACTAGAGAGCTATGAGAAAGCGCACCGCGCCGAAGGACTGGGCGATTTAAATTAGCCTTTGTTCAAGCCCCTCTCACATTCGCTCGGCCGTAAAGGCTGTATAAACCAAATTCTGTTACAGAAGGGAGTCTCTAAGACTGATGTCGAGATATTCATGTGATCTTCTTTAACAAAACCATCATTCGGACGAAAGAGGCGCAAGGCCTCTTTAACTTTATGACAGAGCTCGTCAGAAGCTATGGTCCGCCCCGGGCGCCCAAAATTCCTTCCCCGCTTCGACCTGCCCCTAAATTAACAGATATTTATAAAGACAGGTCAAACCATCAGCCGGATCAGATTTGGGCCGACGAAAATTTTGCACGCTTCAAACAGAATTGCGGGATGGAAAACTGGCCAATCCAAATAGGGCGTGACATCGCGACCAAAAATCACTCTAATAATGCACAACAAAAACCGGCGCTATATAGCCTCATCCAACCTTATTTCCAAAGCGGCGACACCGGAACGGCAATAGGGTTTGAGCCCGGACGATGTCATATTCCTGGCTATTTTGCCGCAAGTAGCCTGTTGAAACTCTCTGAGTTAAGATGGAGAGCGAGCGCTGCAGCAGCGATAACAAACCCGATGCAGGAGGCAATAATGACGCTAACCTGCGCAGCCTATTGCGGCCAAGGATTCCACCTCTTGCCGGTAAGTAAAATGATTCAAAGTCAGCTCTCCGCTCAAACCTCAAATGCCCCTTTATCAAAAAGCCGAGTTCAGAACACGCTCCTTTTCACCGCCTGTTTGGGCTTACGAGCGCTCAATCGCTCGCCGGAGCAGATTATTGCGGCCTATGGCTGTTTAATTTCATCAAACAAGCGGCAGAAAATCATGCAAATTTGTGAACAGATTGATGGCCTCAAATCGGAACTGGCTTTGTTAAGGCATCTCTGCGCACCTCAACGCCGGAACACATCTTCTGCTTGGCGGGCAAATGTCGCCTGACAACAGGCGCTATCCGCAATTCAAGGCTTGAACATAGCCTTCTTCATCCAGCTCAATCGTCAGCCGGTTTTCATCCGCCG
The DNA here is from genome assembly GCA_913058335.1 of uncultured Hyphomonadaceae bacterium. Lineage (GTDB taxonomy): Bacteria > Pseudomonadota > Alphaproteobacteria > Caulobacterales > Maricaulaceae > Litorimonas. Next base: position 100,081 of record CAJXPX010000002.1, on the reverse strand, counting down.
GGCCCAAAGCAAGGCGGTCATCCACTGTCCGAATAGACGGCGCATAGAGTGATTGCTGCGGCAGGTAATCCCGCACCTCCAAAAAAGGCGGATCCGGGTCAATCCCAGCGACAAAGCTGTCATCGGTATATTCGAGAGTCGCAGGTTTTATGACCCGTTTGGTTCCCGGCAGACCCGCAATATATATCGCCCCTTCATGCTGGCCTAAAAGTCGCTGAAACAATTGAGACTGACATGTATCAACCGCTTGAATCCGCGGCGTCGGAGAGGGGTTCAAATAAGCCGGGCGAACATACTGCCCCTGCCCGAAACGCGCTTGCTGCACCGGGTAGGCATTATAAGGCGTCCCCAGAGGGCCCGGTGCACACGCGGCCAAACTTATGAGGGGACAGAAGATTATGAGAGAGCGAAGAATCACCCATCCATCGTGGCGTATAAGGCTTTACGCTTGGTTAACCATGATGGAGTTACGCCCCGCCCCCAGAGACGCTCTGATAGAGGCGGTCATGGCGAGCCATTGAGAAGGCGGCCCTATGATTCTATTGTATTTGCCATTAAGAGCCTGCCCTTATGATCCATTCTTCTGAAAATACTTGGAAAGCGACCGCCCTGACCCTCTTTCCGGATGCCTTTCCAGGTGTTTTAGGCGCGTCGATCATTGGCGGGGCTGAAAAAAGCGGAATTTGGCAGTTAGAGACAGTGGACATTCGAAATTTTTCCACTAATAGACACCGCACTGTCGATGATACCCCTGCGGGGGGCGGTCCGGGCATGGTTTTGAAGCCAGATGTTGCGGATGCGGCGATTGACAGTGTGGCCCGAAATGGCCGACCGCTTATTTATCTGACCCCCCGGGGCAAGCCTTTGACGCAGAAACGCGTTAGGCAGCTTTCCTCTGGCCCGGGTCTTATTGTGTTTTGCGGACGGTTTGAGGGGCTTGACCAAAGGGTGATAGAAGCCCGCCAAATGGAAGAGATTTCCATAGGCGACTTCGTTTTAGCCGGCGGTGAGGTTGCGGCGCAAGCCATGATCGAAGCGTGCGTCAGGTTGCTGCCCGGAGTTTTGGGGGCCTCGACAAGCGCAGACGAGGAAAGTTTTGAAACGGGCTTGTTGGAGTATCCACTCTATACCAAGCCCAGAGAATGGAATAACCGGGCCATCCCGGACGTGTTGTTAAGCGGCGATCACGGTAAGATCGCAAAATGGCGGCACGAAAAACAGATAGAGATTACAAAGGCTCGCCGCCCCGATATATGGGATATATATTCGGCAGACGCAGCCAATAAAGGAGACGGTCATGAATGTGATTGAAAAACTGAACAAAGCCGAAACCGAGCGTTTGCTCGAAGATGGCAAAACCATCCCTGATTTTTCTGCCGGTGACACACTGGTTGTTCAGGTTCGTATTACCGAGGGTACCCGCACCCGTCTTCAAGCTTTTGAAGGCGTTTGTATCGCCCGCTCCGGCGCTGGTATTGATGAGAGCTTCACAGTTCGTAAAATCAGCTATGGCGAAGGCGTCGAGCGCGTTTTCCCACTTTACTCTCCTTTGGTTGAAGAAATTGAAGTTAAACGCCGCGGTAAAGTCCGCCGCGCCAAGCTCTATTTCCTTCGCGAGCGCCGCGGAAAGTCTGCGCGTATTACAGAGCGCACAACCGGCCGGAACATGAAAAAGGCCGAAGCCAAAAAGTAAGCGCTTCGCAAAACAAAATAATAAAAACCGCCTCAGTGAAGGCGGTTTTTTTATGGCTGGGACAGCGCGCCCGAAATTTTGCGCCGTCAAGGAACTGGCCATTTGAAAAAAATCATATAAAATACAGAAGAACACTTGGATAGATTTGTGCGGGGGGTGCACTTTGATCTTACTGATTGCATTGTTTCTGGCGATTCTTTTCGTCACGACATCTTACTGGGTCGCCGGCGATGTCTGGGTTCGGCGACACTCCCTCAAATACCGCATCGGAACTAGCGAACGTCAATGCAGCGGCGCTATCGGAGAAATATTTCTGGTCAGTTTCGGAGCCTTACTTCTCTACTTTGTAGATCGCGCCAGTAACGCAATTTCAATTTTCGATGTCCTGCGGGAATATCCATGGCAAAGCTTTATGGGATTGGTTCTTGTCGGCTCAATCGCCTATTTCCACGGCATGAGAACGGCGATGAAAGCGCCGGACGATGAAAAACCCGTGCTTATCAAGACTTACCTTGTCTACGGCGCCTTTAGTTCCATATTTTTCTTCGGCGGCCTCCTCATGGTAGGAATTTTGATTGCTCAATCCCACACGGATTATCAGACTTTTAACGCGGTCGCCCCCGATATTCTGGGCCGGATAGGGGAGCAAACTCTTACAGATCCGGACCTGATTTCCAAACAACTCGAGATTTCCTTTCTGGATGCCCAAACCCTTCTTGCCTCCGTCGAAGAGAGCATGGCACCCGTTTTTGTTTTCGTCGCCGGCATTTTTGCGGTTAATCTCGCTATACGCCTAACGCCCTTGAGATCGTTATTCGTAAGCGATGCTATTGTGTGGACGCATGGCTCAACTTTTGTTGCGCTTATTTTCATCCTACTGGCAGGGGGAATGATCTATGTCGGATATTATTCCGTATTTATCGACGACTACTTACAATCTCTAGCCAACATCAAGGAAACCATCATTCGGTCAGATGCTGAAGCCATCCAGAGGTATTCAGAAATTGTTCTAACCATTACGGATCAGAAAAGCCTTGTCGGGTTTATTTCGCGGATGAGCAGCGAATGGGGTGGACTTGCCGCTCTGCTTGGTTTGGCGCAGTGGATATCTGAACAATTCTCAAAACCGGAAGCGCCTCAAAGTCCAGCCGATGACTTGATCGAAATTTGATTTGACGCATTGGCAATGGTTTTAAATACTATATGGATAGGATGAATGACCAATTTTTTCGCTAAAGCATTTGGATGGTTTCTCCTCCTTTGCCTATTCGTCGCGAGTTACTTTTTCATGGCAGGTTTTGTGACGATGAAAAATCACGAAGTTCCCACGCAGTATAAACCAAAGACCTCCTCCCCCTCGCCTATCTCGTCTCCGCTAAACGTGCTGGTCTGGAATGTTGGCTATGCGGGTCTTGGCGAGGAATCAGATTTCGTGGCGGATGGCGGTAAAATGCTTCTCCCTCCTGATCGGGACGCAATTATAAAAAATTTGAACGGAATTGTTAAAACCCTCCAGGACTCCGAATTTGACATCGCTTTGATGCAAGAGGTTGCTGAAGCCGGTTTTCTGACCCGAGGCGTTCACGTCTTAGAAAACATTACCGAAAGCCTCAGTGACTACTCACTCTTTTTCTCCTCTGATATTAGCACAAAGTGGTTTCCTAAACGCATGTCTCTCAAGCATGGTTTGGCGATATTTTCGAAAGATATGGACACTCCGCCAAAGGTCATTCGGATTGATGATGAACCTGAACGCATAATGGGTTTTATCAAACGTAAATACCACATTCAGGAAATGGAACTGGTCATCGACAATCAGGACTGGGTGGTCATCAACATTCACCTCTCCGCCTTCGACAAAAGCGCAAGCGTTCGAACAAAGCAATTAGAGACCGTCTTCAGCATTGCCAATGAGCATTATGAGGCCGGAAAAGCAGTGGTTGTCGGCGGCGACTGGAACATGCGACTCGGACAGACCGACTTCCCCTACACATCTTCCAAAGAGGCATTATTCTGGATTCATGATTTTCCACAAGGCGCGATTACTGACGGGTGGCGAAGAGTGTTTGACCCGAGCGGACCTACAGTGAGAACCAATGAGCGACCTTTTAACAAGGGTGAAAACTATACGACGATAATTGACGGCCTCATCATTTCTCCAAATGTTTCTTTGGTCGACGCAAATCTAATAAACTTGGACTTCAAATACACGGATCATCAACCCGCTATTTTCCGGCTGGAGAAAAACTAGTTTTTAAAATGGTTGGGCCTCGCAATGCCAGCATGTCTCCAACTGCCCCATGCCAATCGGGCCGCCGGGCGGGAGCGGTTTGGACTCCGTCACTTCTGGCGCCGCCGGAGCGGGTTTATTGAGATGTTCCTCAATGCGGGTGACAAGCCACTCTCCGTGACCCGACCCGTTTTGCCCAAGGTCATCCTGCAAACGGCGAAGCATAGCATCGGTACGGGCCTTAATGCCCGGGCTGACATCGCTATTGCTTAGGTCCATTAATGAAAAGACGTAACGGGCCTGAACCACTTTCGCGATCTCGGCTGTCCGTCCGCGTCCGGCGGGTTTCATGACGGCGTCCTCAATGGTTCGCATAAGCTCCGTAAAGCCGAGCTGGGACTCGTCCCGGCGGTTAAACTCGACCAAACGGGCAACACGTTTTGGGTCTAGCAAGACTTCAAACGTCATTGTGGCGGCAGTGTCAGCGGCGCTACTTATATCAAAGGCCGGATAGGCCGTACGTTCAAAGAGTTCCCGCTCGCTATCCGCAATAGAGTAGCTGGCTAATGACGGCCCTAACAAAGCAAGCGTTTCATCTTTCAAATCAAGCATTGAGGGATCAAGCGTTTTCAGAATGGCGTCCAAGGCGTCTTTCTGGCGCTCCACTCCGACAACTTCCATAGCGGACTGTCCATCGCCTTTCAGGCCATAATTAAAGGATACGCCTCCGATAAGCTTCCCGACCGCCGCCGTTTGATAACGGTGATAAAGGTAAATTGGGACGATAACTTTATTCAGATCAGAAACAGGTTGTCCGTCCTGAATATTTCTAAGGCCAAAATTATCCAAGGCTATTCTTCGCACGGCTAATGTTTCATTCAACGCAGTCACAGGATTTGCCCCATTATCCCAAATATTGCCCAAAGGGTGCGCTGTCCCAACGGCTCGAGCGTCTGTATCTGCTACGTAAACTAGGCCCTTCAAAAGTGCCTCCTGTACAAGCTCGTCTCGCTGCGCGAGAGTAAGATCACCATAGAGCCAATTCGCAGCAAATTTGTCCCACACACCAATTCCAACCCCGTAAACATTTGTGAAGTCGAGCTGGCCATTCGTAACGCGCACATCCGGCGCCGGATAATCCATAACCGACCCCTTGCCATAGGTACTGGCGGCAAAATTATGAGCAAAGCCAAGAGAGTGACCCACTTCATGTGCAGAGAGCTGCCGAATGCGGGCGAGAGCGAGCTGAACGGGATCGTCCATTTCGCCGCTATCGGTTTTAGATACGCCGGCCAAGCCCTCGAAAATCATACGGTCTTGACGAACACGCAGGGAGCCAAGATTGACATGACCTTTAATCATTTCGCCTGTACGCGGATCAGAAACGCCGCCGCCATAAGACCAACCCCGCGTCTGTCGGTGAACCCACTGTACTACATTATACCGTATATCCAGCGGGTGAGCGCCCTCGGGTAAAACTTCCACCCGGTAAGCATTTTTATAACCTGCGGCCTCGAAAGCCTCTTCCCACCAACGAGCGCCCTCAATCAGAGCTGACCGAATAGGTTCCGGGGCGCCGCTATCTATATAAAAGACAATTGGTTTGACAACCTCACCCGCTTCGTTTTTTTCCAGCCGATAACGTCGCGCCAGACGCGTTTCAATTGGGCCGGACAATGGGGCACTATAATCATAATGCACATCTTCGATTGCCCCGGCGCGCGGGTCGGATTTCAACGGAGTATAGCCTTCTTCCGGCAAACGCACAAAAGAGTGATGCTGTATAAGTGTCGCGTCATTTCCATTGGCCGCTGTCGTGGCCACTTCGCGGCCAGGGTCGGCAGAATTTAAGGTAAAAAAGACATCCACTTCGACATTATCCGGAAAGGCAAAAACATTTTTTGTATCCACCAAGGTTCTATCTTTAGCTACCGTAAAGGTGCCATGATCGCCTTGTTTTAAATATTGGGTCAGGCCCAAAATATCACTGGTCAAAAAATCGGTTAAATCGACCATCCGCCTCGTACCTTCGACAACATCGGCGCTAGCCAAAAAGGATCGGGCGAAACTTTCTTGTACGGCGCGCTGCTCCAGTGGGTTATTGGGATTTGCGCGATAGGTCAGGTTTTCAGCTTCGATAATAACCTTGTTTCCCAGACGGCGAAAAATAATAATTTTGCCGCTATCGCCCCAGCCCCGATCCAGCCCCACAGGATTAGACCCGAGCCCGGCCGTGAGCCTTGCGGTGTGAATGAGACGGAGAGCTACCCCGTCCTTGTCGGCTTTGGGTAGCCTCGCGAGGACGCGATTGTCTTTCGTATCCACGTAAAGCTCAAGAAAGCCATCGCGCTTCTCAAGCCCTGCCATCGGGTTGGGGTGATCCTCAACGCGCGTGCAAGACGCAACAATTAAAACGGTCATCAAAATCAAAAATGCGCGCATAATCTCCTCAGCACGTTGCTTGAGACAGACCTAATCCGCATTTCTCACTTTGTCGAGACGAGACACTTGCGAGGTCTTGATTTGGGAACGTGTACGACCATTCAATCGTAGTCTAGCTGACTAATATTTATCCACCCTAGCTATCAAATTGACAGGCTCAGACCCAAAACTGAAAGATACCCTTTATGGCTCATAAAATTTCTAAAAGCGGGTTCGATGATTGGACAGAAGATCAGCTCCCTGACCTGACAGGCAAAATATATCTTATCACAGGCGGTAATTCCGGCATCGGATTCGAAGCGGCAAAGATGCTGGGCCAGGCGGGCGCTGATTTAATCATCGCAGCTCGAAATCAGGAGAAGGGTGAACGAGCCTGCGCCGAATTAAAAGAAACGTCCGCAAATAAAGTTCATTTGGTTTCGCTTGATCTTGCAGATATGCGCTCCATAAAATCTTGCGATAAAGAAGTCAGAATAATTACCCAAAAGCTTGACGGCTTGGTCAACAATGCAGGCTTGATGCAAACCCCCGAACAAAAAACCAAGGATGGGTTTGAACTCCAATTTGGCGTAAATCATTTAGGCCATTTTTTGCTGAATGGCCTATTGTTTGACGTGGTTGAGAAAGCCTCTGGCCGGATTGTTGTAATCAGCTCAATCGCGCACAAATATGGCCGAATTTTCTGGCCCGACCCCATGATGAGAAAGGATTACGATCCAATGAAAGCTTATTGTCAGAGTAAGCTTGCCAACCTTATGTATGCGCTGGAATTGGATCGGCGATTGAAAGCCGCCGATAGCGGCGTGTCAGTCTATGCCTGCCATCCGGGATATTCCCGCACGTCGCTTCAGAGCACAGGCCCAAGCGGATTTTTCAATTTACTTTATAAAATTCTGAATCCAATTTTGGGACAAGCCCCTAAGCAAGGCGCGATGCCAACCGTCCTGTGCGCGGCCGGTATAGAAGCTGTTTCCGGCGGATATTATGGACCGCAAAAATTTCACGAGACTCGCGGCCGTGTCAGCGACGCTCTGGTAGAGGAAAAAGCCCTCAGACCCGACAAGCAAGCACAACTTTGGGAAATGAGCGAGGAGTTGGTCGACTTTGATTGGAGCAATTTTCTGCCGCCTGCTTAAGGACATGGACTTGCGACAAAGTTACCGCTTTCCTTAACACGGAAAACTAGTAAATCGCGGGCAATGTTTTTAATGCGGCTAAATATCACTTTCAAAGCTTGCCTCGCAGCGCTTTTAATCTGGTCTTCTCTGATCAGCACGACTCAAGCGTCCTCAAATCCACTGGCTAGCGGGTTATTCTGTAATCCTTCAGGACAGGCTGCTTCCCCCGAGGCACAAACGCATCTCACCGAATTTTTAAACTTGGTCGAAGAGAGCAAGAAACTCGGCGGTAGTGAGAACAAGCACCATTGCCCTGACTGTTTCATCACTGTTATTGGCTTAGAAACACAGAAAGTTTTTCGCGCGACTCCGGTTCGCTTTCCTCGTGTCCTGCCAAGCTATTTCAGTATATTTACTGGCTTTCAATTTACCCCGACGGGACCACCGCTCGGAGGCCGTGCCCCACCTCTCTTTTCATAATTCATAAAAACCTATCCGCGCAGCTTCGCGCCTCTTGAATTATTGAAAGATTCTCAAAATGAAAAAACTTACTCTTTTAGCGGGTACAGCTCTTATGCTGTCTGCTCCGCTTACCGCCTCCGCTCATGAAAATGACACCAAAGCGCCTCATGCGAAAGACCATGCGCCAATCGGCGTCATGGCAGATCACCGTCATAAGAAAGGTGAGGTTATGCTCTCCTATCGCTATATGACAATGGATATGGACGGATCGCGCGACGGCACATCCCAACTTTCTCCGGAAACCATCGCCACGACTGTCCCCAACACTTTTTTTGGAGCCCCGGGCCAACCCCCGACATTGCGCGTCATCCCTGAAAAAATGAAAATGGACATGCATATGGTCGGAGCCATGTATGGTCTGTCCGATCGGGTCACTTTAATGGGGATGGGCTCGTACCTGACCAATGATATGGACCACATAACCTTTCAAGGCAGCATGGGGACAAATATTCTGGGCGGGTTTACCACGAAATCGGAAGGTTTCGGCGACACGACTCTTGCCGCGATTATCGGTCTGGATGATGGCGCCTCCAAGGCCCGCGAGATAAATCTCAATCTGGGCGTATCCATTCCGACAGGATCAAATACGGAAACAGATCAAATCCTGACTCCGATGGGCGAAACCCCCTCACCGCGCTTACCTTATCCTATGCAGCTGGGTACAGGCACATTCGATTTCAAACCCGCTGTGACTTATTCCGCTCGCGGGGATAAATTCGGATGGGGCGCTCAAACTTCGGCCCGGATTCCGCTGGAGAGGAACAAAGATGGATATAAATTTGGCAATCTCCTAGAGGCCACCGCTTGGCTCGCCTATGAGCCGGATTACTGGATTTCCTTTTCTGGTCGTTTGAGAGCGTCAGCTCAAGGCGACATTTCCGGCGCTGACGCCGCTATCATGGCACCTGTACAAACCGCGGACCCTGCCAATCATGGCGGCGAACAAATTCAAGCTTTGTTCGGTGTTAATCTTGCGGGACAAACGGGATGGCTTCGCGGTCAGCGCCTTGCCTTTGAAGTTGGCATTCCTCTTTACCGCGACCTGAACGGCCCACAGCTTGAAACCGACAGTATCGTCACAATTGGCTGGCAAAAAGCCTTTTAGGGGAAAACCATTTAACTACTGCGCAGGCGGTGTGTCAGCCGCAGCCTGCGCTCTTGCCATCAAGCTGGTGCAAGGCGCGTCCTCAGCGTCTCCAGTGTCAATAAATGGTAGTGCGGCCAAAGGCCCGGTCAACGCCCCGAGCAAAGCCGTCAGACCCGCTTGCAAGAGTGTTTCTTCGCTAATGACAGAAACAGAAGGATCGCGAAAGCGTCCGCCCAGCGAGATGTCACCGAATAGGCTCCCTAAAGACGCATCTTTAGCATCTGCGCGAACATCCACATTAATTGTCTCATCTCCAAAATTCAGCGACCCGTCCAGAACGATCAGACTGTCTGCTGTATCTAAGACGCCAGGTTCTATTACGGCATTACCTTCATCCAGCTGAGTCACCAAAGCGACGCAACGGGCTGGCGTAAAGTCCGTCTTTTCCTCTCCGGCCAAGAGCAGCATAAAAGCCTCACCAAGGTCAAGACCAATCAGTTCTGAACCGACGGAAATGAGCTTAAAATCCGTTGACCAAATTGCGACATCACCCGTCGCGCTGGCCGCGGCGTCACGGAAGTTATTCCCGAATGTGGTGAACTCGAAATCCCCTTCGATATTTCCCTGCGCGAATCCGGATAGGGCCAGCGCCTCCATAGTTATATTATCCAAATTCCCTTTCACGTCAGCTTTGGCCGGAGATTGTCCCGCATCCAATGTGACATAAGCCTCAATTTGGCCTTGCGGAAAAGTTGCCTGTATCTGTTTGGCTTCCACTAAACGCCCATCGATATTTATATCCAGAATCAGCCCCGTCATGTTGACGGAAGCCGCTTTCACGGCTTTCGCGTCATAGCGAATGCGTCCATCCAGACTGTCCAGCCTGTTAAAGTCGATCTCAACATTCGGAATCATTCGGTCAGATTGTTCGAAAGCTTGCCTCGCTCTTCTCTGTTCGTCCCCGACGGTTTCGCCTGCGCCGGTGCCGACCGGAATACCAAAGACAATTCCCAAGTCATCGAGGTCAAGATTCTCGGATACTAAATTAGCGTCCAGAATCGGCACGTCTCCGGCAAAATCAATGGACATTGGACCCGATATATCACTATCACCAACGGTTCCGTTTTGAATGTCCAAATCCGCCGTTTTTCCCGCAAGATTATAATTTATAGACAGGTCGTATGGCGGCGTATCGGGGGCGGCCAACCCTGCCAAGGCGGCAATGTCTTTGACATTATCCCCGCGAATGCGAAGCGTACCCCCGAACATGTCGGCATTTGTGTCGTCTCTTGCCCCGGCAATGTCTATAGTCGCCCCTCCGCCTGTGGCAGACACCGCAATATCGCCTGAATGGATAGATCCTATAGCAGAGATAATGGAGAGAAGACGGGTTTGGTCCTGTTCATCCATAAACGCAATATCGACATCCGACAGCTCAACTTTGTTGATGATTTCACGAATATCAAGAGCGAAAGGTTCAGCCTCAGGGTCGCGCGGCGGAACAACGAAACGCCCTTCCCCGCCCTCAACCTTGGGGAGCCACGCCAAGCCGGGAATAAAGCCAAAAGGATTATAGGTTAGATTTGCTGCGGAAATTTTCCCGTAGTCGCCTATATTCCCGTCTTGCACAGCTAGGGTAAAGAGTTGAGGAAATCGCAACCGGGCCCGTTCGACACGGCTGTTTTCAGGCCCCCACCAATCCAGGCCCTTATTAATGACAGGTGTCGCAATTCGTGACCAAGTCATAGCCAGAACAAGTAATAAAAGGACGGCGAGAAAGCCTGCCAAACCCAAAATCACGCGCCGAAATAGTGTCATAGAAGTGTCCTCAGATCTATAACGCCGTTTCCGGATTTTGGTTCATTTAAAGATTTGAATTACCCTCTGGGAAAAGGGGTGCCGAAACGATTGGCGTAATACCGGCCAATATCGCGCGCATTATTGATGAAACGATGCCCACTCATCTGCATAATTCCGCAATCCTCATAGGACGGGCTGTCACTGTGCAAAACCAAAGTTGGGCAATTCTGATTTTTCTCACCGAGGAGTGTCACCATTTCCCCACGCGGCTTCGCGAGAGGTTGATAGCTAACCTCAAGGCTGTCTTTTACCGCAGGAAAATAAGATAGTAGCCCCCAGACCTCGGCGCATTCCGGACAGTATTCCCGGCGGGAATTGTCCGCAAAGCCGGGCGGGAGAAGGAAGAGAGTGTCGCGGTGGGTCATGGGTACAATTCTTTTGCTATCTTCCCCCAATCGAATGGAGGCAATTTACTATCTCGCTCCCTCGTCAAACACGGTGACAATAAGGGGACAACTATGCCGTTTTGGGATCATGGCTCCAAATAAGGTGCCAGTGTCTCTACCATCCATTTCGGAGCACGTTTTGGCCGCCCTTCCGGCGTGATGCTCGCGGCTTCACTGACGGCGGTAACCAGTAAATCATCCCCGCAGTAACAGGCTTGGCTTACCCAGAGTCTGGCACCTTTAAAACGGTCATAGGTAGTGACGATGGTCAAATGATCGTCAATTCGAGCGGGTTTTTTATACTCTAGGTCTATCTTGCGTATTGCAAAAGCGAGAGGGTCTTCCGCATCCCAGAGGTCGGAATGATTGAACCCGACGAGGCGAAAATAGCTACTCCGTGCGCGTTCAAAAAACCGGAGGTAATTTGCGTAATACACGATTCCAGTGAAGTCCGTGTCTTCGTAAAATACACGAATTGGGTAGTGATGCTCACGTCCCTCAAACCACCCCATTGTGGGATCTTCCCGATTAGGTGTCTCCGTCATTTTTCGCCTCCCTTAAATAAGGTCGGGGCGGGGGACTGCTTCGGTGCGTCCAACCCTATATGGGCATAGGCCCGCGGCGTCGCGACCCGCCCGCGCGGCGTACGTTGTAAAAACCCCTGCTGTATTAGGTAAGGTTCAATTACGTCCTCCAGCGCGTCCCGCGCCTCTGATAAAGCCGCGGCTAATGTGTCTGCCCCCACCGGGCCACCGCCAAACATCTCTGCGAGCGCATGAAGATAACGCATATCCTGTTTATCTAATCCGATATCATCCACACCCAAGCGGCGCAGCGCCTGATCGGCTGCGGCGGCATCAATCACGGTATGACCTTCATGCTCGGCCAAGTCGCGCACTCGCCGCAGCAGTCTTCCAGCCACTCGCGGCGTGCCCCTCGCCCGCCTCGCGATTTCATGCGCCCCGTCAGGCCGCATTTCCAGTCCGAGTTTACGCGCGGCCCGGGCGACAATTGAGGTCAAATCTTCCGTATCATAAAACTCGAGCCGCACCGGAATACCAAAACGGTCTCTAAGGGGCGTTGCGAGAAGTCCTGCCCGCGTCGTCGCTCCAATCAACGTAAAGGGAGCAAGGTCAATTTTAATGCTCCGCGCCGCTGGGCCATCGCCGATAATCAGATCAAGCTCGAAATCTTCCATCGCCGGATAAAGCACTTCCTCGACCACCGGATTCAGCCGATGTATCTCGTCGATGAACAAAACATCATTTGGCTCAAGATTGGTCAGCAAAGCCGCCAGATCACCCGCTTTGGAAATGACAGGGCCGGAGGTGGCGCGGAAATTTACTCCAAGTTCTCGCGACACAATTTGCGACAAGGTCGTTTTACCAAGGCCCGGAGGGCCAGAGAGCAGAAGGTGATCCAAAGGTTCCGCTCGGCGACGAGCCGCCTCGACATAAACTTGTAAATTGGCAATCGCGCTTTTCTGTCCAACAAAATCAACGAATGAGAGCGGACGGAGCGCGCGGTCATGCCCGTCGCCGAGTTGTCCTTCGGAAGAGATGAGACGGTCTTCGGTCACTTACTCAACTCTTTCAAGGCGACTTTGATCAGCGTATCAATATTCGGATCGTCATCAAAAGTCGCGTAAGCTTGCGCTACAGCCCGCAGCGCGTCGCTCTGGCCTATCCCCAAATTGACCAGCGCGCTAACCGCGTCATTGCGTAGGCCCATATCCGAAAGCCCTTCATTGCGGCTACTTTCTGTTCCGGTCTCTCCGGACGGGGCGGTAAAGGCCGGCTGAAAGCCTCGACCTGTCGGAGCGGGTTTACCAGACAGCTCTGTCGCAATTCGGGTCGCCAATTTCGGCCCGACACCCGAGGCGCGGGAAAAAGCTGTTTTGTCCTCCAAAGACGCCGCAGATAAAATTTCTCCGGGCGAAAGAATGTCTAAAATCGCAAGCGCGGCTTTCGGCCCGACACCTTGCACGGATTGAAGGCGGACAAACCAGGCCCGTTCTTCCTCTGAATGGAATCCAAACAGTGTAATAGCCTGCTCGCGGACATGCGTTTCGACATGCAGGCGCGTGGCCTCCCCTTCTGCCAATTTAGCCAGAGTGCGAGAGCCGCATTGCAATAAATAGCCAACGCCGGAGCAATCGACAATCGCTTCGCCCGTCCCCGCCATAAGGCAAATCCCTGAAATCATCCCGATCATTTCATGTCCTCTTCAAATGGAATTCTTCCATCTTTATTGGCGGGGGGAGAAGCCGTTGCAGTGCCAAAATAGATAATGCCATCATACCAATCGGTCTGAAAATTTGGTGGGCCAAGCAATCCGATAACATCTGAATTATCTTTTTTAACGACCATATAAGTCTCGCCACGTCCAATTTTTGAATCCAGGCTTGTGTGACCTTTAACTTCATATTGTCCGCAATCATCAGGTTCTGGGCCGCGACAATTCCATGAGGTTCCACCAGTATGCACCCCCAAGTAGGTCTCAGTACGATTTTCTGGCAGATGGATTGCCATTAAATCATAATCCATGTCCTTAAATGAAAAACGGCCTTTTCGTGCGTGCAAGCTCCCGACAAGAACAATGGTTTTATCCGCATCTATTTTTTCAGTCCCCTCCACAATTCTTTTTGCCATAGTTTTTTCATAAGCTTGAGATCGAGCATTTTGATTTTGATAATCTTCTATCGGCATATTACCCGGCTTGAATGGTATAACTGAGAATGCCTTGTTACCCTGTTTATAAAGCCGCGCTCGGTCTATTAACTCCATCATTGCTTGGCTTGACCGCCCATCAGTAAATTCACCTTTCCAAGCCCAATCGTCGAAAAACGCATTCTTTGCCGCTTTCGATCCGTCTGAGAGTAAATATCTTTCAAGCAAGCCCTGATCATCATTTAACTCAAGAGCTAGAGCCGTTTTTATGCCTTTTGACAAGCTATGGCACAATAGAGCCTCAATAAATTCGGGCGGTTCAACCATCCCATGACTCTCCCCTATGACTATTATGTCGGCCTTGGAAGTCAGTAACGAGTCCACGCCGGTGACAGGTAAACAAGAGTTGTTTCCGGCATTTTCGACAATGCTTTTCTCGTTGACTTTGTCACACCCAGACAAAATCAATCCTGCAAATAGAGCGTATGTGCCTACTAATCGTATAAAGTGAATCATGTTTTGAGTAGTAAGGGTTGAAACGACAAACGCAAAGGCAAAGCCGTTAGCAAAGCTTTAAGTGGTTTCTGCCAGTCTGTTGATAACTTTTTATGTAAAGAGATTCGTTATGCGCCGCATTCATCCTTCTCGATTAGCCTTTTTTGCCGTTCTTGGCGGTCTGGCGCTCAGCGCCTGTTCAACCCATTCGGCCAATAGCCGATACGGAGCGGGTTACGAAGGCGGACATGAGACTGTCGCAACATATGAATCAACTCGATATGGCTCTGAAGGATGCGACACGGGATATTCGGATTGCGGTTATGTACAGCCGGACCCGTGCTGCGTGCCGTGTTGCGTCCCAGTTGCCGCGCCAACTTATCTTCCGCCCCCTCCTCCGCCGCCGCCTGTATATGAGCCAGAACCAGAGCCGCCGGTTTACGTACCTCCCGCACCGGAGCCAGAGCCGGAGCCACCTGTTTATACGCCTCCTCCGCAAACCTACTACCCTCCGGCGCCGGAGCCCGAGCCTTATTTGCCTCCTCGCAAATAAATAGGTCAAAATAAGCGTTCATATCGCGGGCTTATGTCTATAAGGCCGCGCCATGACTGATGACCGCTTCGCCGCTTTCAAACACCGATCTTTCGCGCAGTATTTCAGCGCGCGGTTCCTGACGTCTTTCGCCACCCAAATTGTGTCAGTTGCGGTGGGGTGGCAGATCTATGACGAAACGCAAAATGCTCTCCTGCTAGGATTAATCGGGTTAGTTCAATTCACACCGGCGCTTTTGCTTGTCATCGCCACAGGTCTTGCCGCTGACAAATTGGGCCGTCGCATGGTGATGGGCTCGTCTATTATTGTCGAAATGATCTGCGCCGGAGCTATTTTTTATCTGGCTGTGACCAATCAATTTAATCCCGTCTGGATTCTGTCCCTCCTCTGTGTTTTCGGTGTAGCCCGCGCCTTTCATAACCCAGCCTCTTCCTCCCTTGTTGTTAATTTAGTCCCGCGCCGCGATTTTGCCAATGCGGTCGGCTGGACGACATCTTCTTGGCAGCTCGCTTCTATTTTTGGCCCTGTGGCCGGAGGTTTGCTCTATGGTCTGTCCGGCCCGATCGCTTACGGAACAGCGGGCGGGATATACGCTGTTGCGGCCATGCTCATCTTCTCAATCCCAAAACCGTCTCAGACATTTGCGGAAGCCGGGACTGCACTCTCAACCCTCATCGGAGGATTCAGCTATATCTGGAAAGAAAAAATCGTCTTAGGCGCGATTTCTCTGGACATGTTTGCTGTTCTCCTTGCCGGGGCGGTGGCCTTACTACCAATTTACGCCCGTGATATTTTGGAAGTCGGCCCGGTTGGATTGGGACTACTACGCGCGGCCCCGGGCCTTGGCGCGGTTGTCATGATTACCTTGCTCATTGCTTTCCCGATTAAACGCCATGCCGGCTATATCCTTTTCGTTACGGTCGGACTCTTCGGTGTTATGACGATTATATTTGGTTTCTCCACAGTGGCCTGGTTATCCATTCTCGCGCTGATGGGTATTGGGGCCTTCGATATGGTCTCCGTTTATATTCGCGAAATTATCCTCCAGCTTTGGACTCCGGATCATGTCCGGGGGCGGGTAAATGCGGTCAATTCCATCTTCCTTGGCGCGTCTAACGAACTGGGCGAGGCCCGGGCGGGGTTAATGGCGGCGGTTTACGGGGCCGTTTTCACTGTCACAGCAGGCGGCATAGCCGCTGTCGGAGTTGCCGCGGTTTGGGCGAAGCTGTTCCCGCGTCTACGCCAAACCAGTACCTTAAATTAGAGACGCTTATGATGGGCGTGAGTTAGCGCAATGGCGAGCGCGTCGGCGGCGTCTCCGGCTTTGACCTTGGCGCCTGGCAGCAGGATATTCATCATATGCGCGACTTGCATCTTATCTGCGGCGCCTGTTCCGACAACGGATTTCTTGACCAGACGGGCCGCATATTCGCCGACGCCCAAGCCATTGGAGGTCGCCGCCAAAATACAGGCGGCCCGCGCCTGCCCGAGCTTGAGCGCGCTCATCGCGTTATCTTTCATAAACGCTTCTTCCACTCCGGCCTCAATCGGCTGATGCTCTTCAATTACGTCGATGATCGCTTTAAACAGGAAATCCAGACGGCTCGCGAGCGGCTCTTTCTTCGGCGGACGGATCACGCCGTGGGCCACGTGAGAGGCTTTGCTCCCACGTATATCAATGACGCCCCAGCCACAGGCCACTAGGGACGGATCGAGTCCGATTATGCGGCGGGCCTCAGCCATTAACGTACAGAGCTCGCACCATTAATATCGAAACTAGCGCCAATGCCGCAAGAAGCGCCGGCGATGAGAATGATTTTTTCAGAAAAAGATGTCATAAAGAAGGTCTAACGAAGCAAAGGACGAGTTTCAATCAGGGTGACCTGTCTGTGAAAATTTATGTCTCAACATATCAGGCGAAAAATTCTGCAAAGATTTGGTGAAGTCGCGCGCCAAAAGGCCTAGAGGCAAAGTTACCATGTCGAAAGTCACCTTATTATGAAACGGTTTTCCCCGAGGCGCTGGCTCTGGATTGGTCTCGGCACGTCTTGCGTTGCGCTCGGCACGATTGGCCTGTTTCTGCCCCTTCTGCCTACAGCTATTTTCATGATTATCGCTGCCTATGCTTTTGCGCGGTCCTCGCCCGCCCTGCATGACTGGATCATGACGCATAAAGTGTTCGGACCGATGATATCCAACTGGCATGAACACGGCGCGATTCCGACCAAAGCGAAAATTCTGACCATTATTTCAATCGGCGTCTCCTTTGGTTTGGCTTTCGTTTTCCACCTGCCGGTCTGGGCGATTACTGTGCAGGGGGTTTGCTTGTTAATCGTGGCAGTATTTGTGGTCACACGGCCCAAGCCGCCGTCATTATAGAGAGTGCTTACCCGCCCCCTGTCATTCCGGGGCGCGCAGCGAACCCGGAATGATAGATTATATTTTTTATAAAATCGTATTTCACCCACGCGCCCTCTCCCACTGCCCATCGCGGGGTCAGCTTTGGCGGCAAAATCCGGTTAAAAGCGGACAGCCCGTGGGGTCGGCAACCTTACCGGTTACCGTATAGTTTGTTTGTTTCGCAAGGCGGCAAACCCCACGGCAGCGATTTTATACTATGGCGGCCTCTTGTTTTTCCGACAGTCGCGCTCACCGGGTTTATTTCAGCCCGACACTGCACGGTACGGCAGGCAAACACACCATAACAGGCCCGGCACAGTCGGATGTGTCACCACCCGATGCTCAACCTCGCCATCTCTTGCTCCGGTAGGTGACGTCTACCTGTCCATGAACAAAAGAACGAGTTTGATAATAGGGGCTAAATGAAAGATGCGGATCTATCTCTTGGAAAAAACTTCAAACAGTTGAAAAGACTTACGAAAACCCGAAATCGTAGCGCTATAAAGGCGGATCTATTTGAAATTCTTGGAAAACGGTCTTTTTGCGCCTCAACGACACAGCATTCCTATTTAAACGATATTTGGAACCCAGCCTGCTCTCGCGGATTATATCCCCAACAGGACGCTGCGTATTGCCCTCTGTTCACAGTTTGGCAATCCCGCATCGCCTCTCTGTTTTCTTGGACGCGCGAGAGGTGCTGTCCGCCACAATTGGAGATTATCATGAAAAAGCTACTTCCCATTCTAATCCTAGGGTCTGCCCTCAGCGCCTGCGCGTCCTCCGGCGGATATAACAGCAGCCCCTATGACAATCGCGGCGGATATAATGATGACGCCTATGTCGAATATCAGGGACAACGCTACCGCAAGACGCCCGCCTATATCGAATGCGCGCGCCGCGATCGTAATAACCAATTGCTTGGCGCCGGTATCGGAGCCGTGGTCGGCGGAGTCGTCGGCAATGAAGTTGAAGGCGGCGGCACAGGCGCAGCCGTCGGCGCAGCTGGCGGAGCCGCTGCAGGTATCGCCATCGCCAATAAGAGCTGCGGCAAATATCTGGACACGCGTTATGACGATCCGCGCTATGACCCCTACGCCAATAGCCCCGAAGGCTATACGATTAATGGCCGGACCTATTATAGCGAACGCGACGTCGAAACCCGCATTCGTTACCTCGAAGACGAAGACCGCCGTTTGTCAAACGCGCCTTATACGAGCGACGTCCGCTATCAACGTGACCAAATTCGCGATGAACTCGATCAGTTGCGTGACCTCGAGCGCCGTTGGTAGGACTCTCTGCCGATTGGCAGATAAAATCTAAACCGATTTCCCTCCCCCGCTCGCGGGGGATTTTTGATTGCGATGATGGGGGGGTGCGCCTTCAATCTCATACCCTTATAACAAAGTCATATTGAGGGAGACGGTTTGGCCCACAAAGCAGCGGCAGAAAAACTTATGTAAAGGCCGGACGCGACCATCCCAACTCCGAAAAATGCAGAAGTCGAATGTAATTTCACATAATTATTATGGATTGTCAGGGCACTGGATTTGGATCTCGATTGTAAAAATCAATCTGCAAACGAACGTGACCAATTGTTTCTAATAAGTGCGGTTGCTGTGGAAGAACAACACCCGGGAGAATGCGGTCAAGTATGGTAACGGAGATCGGCGACAGAACGCGGTATCGTACACGTCCTTCAAGAACTCGAATTATTCCCCAGACTCCGAGTTTCGTACGATGCTCCTTTCGTAACCTAGCCGGCAAGGTAATTTCATCGAATATAGGTGTTCTCCTAAAAGGTTCTGGTTCAGGCAATGCGATAGCACCGCCCTCATTCTCCCAGATGGGGAAATTGTTTCGAACGTCGCCTTGCACCATTTCAAACTGATTAATGTTTTGGTTCATTATTTTGCCTTTTGATTCAAAATTCGCTGGTGGAGTCCGCCTTTTTGCCGACCCGTTTCAAAACAAAAGAGGGGTTTGATCCGTTACTTAGTCAGAGAAAATAAAAATTATTTCCTTAAACTTCCGAGCGAAAACGATAATTCAAACATAAGATTTGAGTTAAAGAATGTTCTTCTGACCCCACACCTGACCACTCAAATTTACTCCCGAACAGATTTCGAATTGCAAAAAATTGATCTGAATGAATCATTTATCTTTCTTTCATACTCGTAAGCTTCGTCTAGGAGTTTCATCCCTCTTTCTTCATCTTTTTCGCTCGTGATATTTCCAACTGTATGAGAAATCCAATTCTCAAAGGTATCATTTGTTAATAGACCATCATTGGACAATGAGAGTTCGACAGGCTTTGTTTTACTACTGATTTTCAAGGCGTCGGAATATTTACGGGAACAATTTGCCTTGAAATAAGAACTTTCGTTGGCCAAATCGTTAGGAGTTACCGATTTTTTAAACGGTTTGCGGAAGATAAATTCAAAATATCTGCGTACAAAAGAAAGTAAATTTTGCATTTTCCCTCCACTGCAAAACACCAATTCTCATTCTTAAGGAACTTTGCCCTTTCCTTTTGAAGAATAATGGTGATGTAGACTTTTTATTGCTGGATGAATTACTGAGCCATTTCCGCAATGGCTAAAAAGTAGAATATGGCTCAGCGCTGAACTGCGCCCCATCAGCTCAGGGTTCATTTAAAACAGAAATTATTTTTTCGTTTTTTCTGTCGAATCTTTAGTCGTCTTGTTGGCTGCTTGCCCGGATTTATCTGCCATTGGCATAGCTTTGGTATCTTTAGTGTTTTGCTCTGTTTTTTTGTGGTCGGACATAATATCCTCTTTCGGTTGAGCGGAAAAAATTTTCCGTCTCCTTGCTGTGCGCCTATAAACTTATAATAGCAAAGAGTAATCACACCACTTAGTGTTTATAAATTTTTGGTCATAAGCTAAATAAAAGGTCGGTGCCTTTCACCTTGCACAATTAGTCCGGACAGTTATTTCATTATTTAATCTCCAATCCCGAAGGCCAGTGTCGTCGCTTCGTCTTCCCAACCAACCGCATTTCTCCCTTGCGCGCGGCGCATTCCCCTCTATAAGGCGCGCTTCACCGGATGCGGTCTGATTGCTTCCCGCCTGACATGGGGTCAGGTTTTGCGCTCAGAGCCATCGTTGGGATTTCGCCTTCACGAAATGCCCTGCGCCGCGTCCCCAAAATGAAGGACTGTTATGTCTCTCTACGAGCACGTGATTATCTCACGTCCGGACATCTCTTCGAATCAAGTCGAAGAATTTGTTCAAAATGTTGCCAGAAAAGTTGAAAATGCCGGCGGAACCGTTGAAGGGGCCGAATATTGGGGTTTGCGCAATCTGGCCTACCGCATGCAGAAGAACCGCAAAGCGCATTATTCCATGCTTAAACTCAACGCTACGGCCGACACGCTTCACGAAATTGAGCGTCAGCACCGCATCAACGAAGATGTTCTGCGTTATATGTCTATCCGCGTGGACGATTTCTCTGATGATCCGTCCCCTATTTTGAAAAAACGCGAAGAGCGCAAGCGTCGCAATAAGGAGGATTAGAAAATGGCAAAAGACGAAATCAAAATTGAAAACCTGCCAAGCCGCACGAGTTTTCGCCGTCGCCGCAAAGTTTGTCCTTTCTCCGGAGAGAATGGCCTGACGATCGATTATAAAGATCCGAAATTATTGCAGCGTTATATGTCTGAAAAAGGCAAAATCGCGCCGTCACGCATCACCGCTGTGTCTGGCAAGAAACAACGTGAGCTGGCCCGCGCCATCAAACGCGCCCGCTTTTTGGGCCTTTTGCCCTATGAAGTGAAGTAAGGAGAAATATCATGGACGTTATACTCCTCGAAAAAATCGAAAACCTTGGCATGATGGGCGACGTTGTCTCCGTTAAGCCGGGCTATGGCCGAAACTTTCTTTTGCCGCAGGAAAAAGCTCTGCGCGCCTCAAAAATCAACTTGGCCCGTTTTGAAGCCGAGCGTGAATATCTTGAGCAGCGCAATGAGGAAACCCGCGCAAAAGCGGCCGAAGATGGCAAGACACTCGAAGGCACTCAAATCATTCTCATCCGTAAGGCCGGCGACGCCGGAAACCTTTACGGCTCTGTGACGGCCCGCGATATTGCCGATGAACTGAAAGACAAAGGTGTAAAGCGCAGCATGGTTGTGCTCGAGCCGGTTAAATTCCTTGGCATTCACGACATCAAAGTCCGCCTTCACCCGGAAGTCATCATCGACATCACTGTCAATGTGGCCCGTTCCGAAGATGAAGCCGAGCGTCAAGCCAAGGGCGAAGACGTTATCGGAATGGAACAGGAAGAAGCCAAAGCTGACGCCGCCGAGAGCGCCGCAGAACGCGCCGAAGCCGCTGTCAACATGTTTGAAGGGGATGCCCCGGAAGACTTCTCAGCCCCTGAAACAGATGCTGGCGATTCTGAAACGCCTAAGACCGAAGAATAGTCTTCTAAGCTATACGCAAAGAAAAACCCGCCTCACCGGCGGGTTTTTTTATGTCTTGATTTGGTGAAAGACGGTCAGAAAAATTTAGTCAAAAACAGCCATAATCAGAAAAGCACTCGTCAATCCAATCATATAAATAATACCGATATATAGCGCGCCGCGCATGGGACTGTTTTCAATTTCTTTTGAATCCAAGCCTATCGAAATAAATAATCTGTCCAATAATGGTGTCATTTTACGCCTCACTTTTCCTCCTCCCGCAATTACCCTGCAGAGGTGACGGCAGACGAAAACCTCGCCTGCCGCCCTGCGCCCCGTACTCTGCGCCCCACATTTTGCGCCCCATTCGGGTAAGCCTAACCTTCGCAGTTTTTCCCGGCATATAGGCCGGAAAGTTTCGCCTTGCGTAAGGTAGCTTTATCCAGTTCCCTCTGGGCAGCTTCGGCTTTTTTACGTCCGGAGGTCGCGGCGGTGTCCATCGCGGCCTTTGCGAAAAGCCCGCCGAATGGCACGCGAGCCAAAGCCCCGGCCGCCCCGGAATGAACAGCGGCTTGCGACGCGCCTGCAACGGCGATTTGCCCGGCCATATCACTTTGCTCAGCCCCGGTGATAACCGCATTGGACTTCGCAATCGTCGCGTCGGCTTCCGCCATTTTTACGGCAATCGTTTCGCATTTTGCGTCGGCGGCAATGACAGGATCAGGTGCGATGGCTGTTTGCACAGGCGCGCTTTGCACCGGAGTCGGACTCACGGCGCGCATTCCGGCCTGCTGCGCCAGAGATTGCGTGACGCCGCCGGATGTGGCGCCGCACGCGCTGAGAGACAGCCCCGCCAAACCTAGAATTAGAAGTGATGATGATTTCATTTTGCCCTCCAGAACAATTTTAAACTTGATAGGAACAGTTAATCGGAGGGCGGATGACCCGGCATCATCAATTTAGAGGATAAACGAAAATTTTTTTTGAAAATTCAACTTGCCTTAGCAGCAGGATCAGATGTTTGCGCCGAGCCATATCATCTCTGCAAGGAGATGTTTGCAAGTAACGCCACCAGTTCGGCCTGACGCGAACAGCCGGTTTTTTCCATCACTTGGCGCAGCTGCGTGCGAACCGTGCTGAGGGCCACGCCGCCGCTCTCTGCTATTTTCTCAACAGATTTCCCGCCTGCGAGTTTGCGGGCAACGCGTGCCTCGGAGGCCGTTAAATCAAAGAGGGATCGAACTAGCTCGACTGGCGGCACGCTCTTTTTCGCGACAGGGGTTAGAACCAAGATGGCGTAGCTTTTGGCAAACATGTCGTGAGCAGACCGGCTGATAGGCACGATATGCGCCACCATCGCCGCTTGGTTATCCCCGTCCCGCAAAGGGAAAGAGTTCACATTTGAATCTGAATGGAGGTGCAGCGTTTGCAGCGAAGTCCAAAACAGTTCATTGGCCTGCTTGTCTTTCAATCCAACTCTGTCCTTAGCGCCTATTACCAACTGCGCGGCAACCTCATCGGATATATTTGTCATTTCGACGGCGCATCCATTGGCGTCAAGCAATATGGTCGGCAAGCCGAGCTTGGTCAGAGCTTCACTTGCTCCTGTTGCACTTTTAAGTCCCAACCGCGCCGCAATGAGCGCGCTGCGGGCCAGATGCGGGCGAAGTTCATTGAGTCGTTCCACGAATGGCTTCTCCATCGGCCCGCGATCCAAAGTGCGCTCAATACTGAAAACAATTCTGTCCCCCGTCGGCAACATCAAACCCGTCCCCGCAGAACAGCCGAGACCTCTCGGGCGGAAAAAATCCTGATATATTGGATTGGTTTCAAACTCCTCCTGTGACCAATAATCATTTTCGATCAGAAAAGAGTCATGGGCTTTCCCCATCATGCAAACCCGGCGATCACACCGCGCAAACCAGCCGTCCTTTACATAGGTTTGAAAAACATCTTCGAGATTATCGGAGGTGGTCCAGCTTAAAACTTTATCCCGGGCCGAGAATAACAGCCCGCCTTTGGCTTCGGTCATTCCGGCGAGTTCGTCCAAAATCCTCGGCCATTTCTCGGGAATAAAAGACGCCTCATATATCTGGTCAACTAAATCATCGTGCACAGAATTCACCCCTGCTTCTGCCTCATATTCATCAGATTATAGAGAAAATCGCTTTCTTCGCCAGCGCAATTTACGAAGACGGATTTTTTAAGGTTTGGCTTTGCCATGTTTGGCGACTCTCTGATATAGCCCCTTTGGGTTGTGGGAGCGAAACATCATGAAGTATCTAAGTCTTTGGATCGCGGTAGCGTTTTCGCTGACAGCGTGTGAGACGACGCCTGCCACAAAGACAAATATTGAATCTAATAACTCTTTTGTTCAGACACAATCGGTTCCTTTCTTATCGCCTACGCCCGCCCCCCAGCCGCCCGAGCCGGAAAAGCCAAAATATAAAAAGCTGATATATGGAGCCGAAATGCCCCTTGTCTGCGGCAAAACAATTACGGCAGAGGGCAAACTTAAAACCCGCCCGAATATGCAAGTTATGTGGGAGAACTATCTCTATGACCGTCCGGAAGGGATTTGGGGCGAAATCGGCGGACTGGTCGAGGTCAATGGCACCCTTCCCTTTAATCAGGGCCGCTGGACGAATGCCTGCGCTGTTCGCTTGTCGCATATGCTGAACAAAGCAGATCATAAAATCCCGCGTGACAGACCCAAAACAGTCAGCGGCGGAAATAAGGATCAGTACTATTATCGGCTCGCCGATATGGAAAACTATTTGACGCAGACATATGGGCAGCCGGATCTGGCCATTACCGACGGCTCAGCCAATAGTTTCGACCTTCCCAATGCGGCGGGAATTGTGCTCATGGATTTCCCAAACTCAGGCTTTACGGGCCATGTCACCATTTGGAACGGCGCGGGCACAGTGGATGGCGCGAATATTGGCGGATACCGCGTTCTATTCTGGTCGCTGCCTTGTTTCGTCCCGGAAGAACGAAATCAGACGCCCCTTGTCAGCGAAGAAGCCCCCCAACAGAGCCTCATGCCTTAGGCTGTCTTTTGGCTCTAACTCTCTCCTGGCTAATATACGAAACAGGCCTAAGGGGAAATTCGAGAACTACTGCTAATCCTGTTGTCGTCTTGGGAAATCTGAGCCTCCCATCATGTATTTCAACAATTGCCTGAACCAATGCCAATCCTAAACCATTTCCGGACAGTATTTGGCCCTCTTTTTCCGACTCTTTTGAACTTTCGGATTGGAAAAACCGCTCCCCTAACCTTTCTTTTTCTTCTTCTGGAACGCCCGGCCCGGTATCCGTCATCTTGAATAGGAGGCAGTTTTGATCCGCCTTCAAGTCTATATGTGCCTCACCGCCATGGGGCGTGAACTTCAGGGCGTTATCAATAATGTTCGTGATGGCTTGGAATAGGAGGTTAGCGTCTCCTTTGATCGGCGGGACAGCCGCCTCACTCTCAAGAACCAGCATAATATCTTTTTGTTTTGCGATAGGGGCATATAGTCCAACTGCTTCATCCATTACCGTTTTCAAATTTACGGATTGAAACTCACCCTTATCCCGTCTGGACTGTATCCGGGAAATCCGCAGTAAGGCGTCAAAAATTTGGCGCATACGGTCGGCTTGCGCGCGGGCTTTATCAATCATTAGGGTTAGCTCCGGCTCTGTCCGCGTTTTGTTTAAGTAATCTTCAATATCATCCAAATCAGCAGTCAGGCGCGCCAAAGGTGTCCTAAGCTCATGCGCGATATTATTTGACGCACTGGAAACAATTCCGAGCAGCTCCTCTATCCGGTCTAACATCGTGTTTAAGGTCGTCGACAAATTATCAAAGTCATCGTCGCTTCCCCGAACGGGAATACGCGATCCCAGCTTGCCGTTCATGACTGTAAGAGCCGTTTTATTGATGGCCTCAATCCGTCGCGACACGGCAAGACTGATGACAAGGCCGCCAAATAAGCCAAGAAAAAGAGCCAAACTTGCGCTCCAGCCAAGCGTCTCTGTAATTAATTCTTCTCGCTCGTCCAAATCCTCAATATCGCGGCCCACAATCAGCGTGGCTTTGCCGGGAAGAATAACCTTTCGAACAAGCGCTGAATTTTCACTATAGCCTGTCTCAAACTCAACCCGGGTCCACCCCTCCCCTTGAAAAACGCTTGGGTCCAATGGCAGATTTCCCGCGAGTATCTTATTGTCCTGATTTAAAAGGAGATAAAAAAAGGGGCGCGCGGCGTTCTCATCGCCATATTGCTCTAACATCTCGATGAGAGAGGCCTCATCCTTTGCATCTCTATATTCTGCGATCAGGGCTACCATGTCATTTTGAACATGATCACGTACATTTTCGAGAGGGTGCTTGATCATAAGCCAATAGGCTAATCCAAGCATTAAAGCGACAAGCGCCGCAAAGAGCGCGGCCGTCAAAATGGCTGTGCGTAAAATGAAACTATTTAGAATTTTGGAGACAAAAGACATATCGAAGAGCCTTATTCGAGCTCAACGCTCATTCGATACCCAAATCCGCGAACTGTCTGAATTAAACTTTGCGGAGAGTCCTTGTCGATTTTCTGTCTTAAATTACTCACATGTTGATCGACAATATTCGTTTGCGGATCGAACCGATAATCCCAGACATGCTCTAAGATCATACTCCGGGTCAAAACTCTGTCGATGTTGCTCATGAAATATTCGAGCAATTTCTGTTCTTGGGGGCTCAACATGATACGCTTTCCCCCGCGGGTCACATGGCGGCTTCGAAGGTCTAATATCAAATCGGCAATCGACAAACGCATATCTTGTGGAGCCGCTTCTGTTTTGCGGCCCAAACCTTCGGCGCGGGCAATTAGTTCCGTCAAAGAAAAAGGTTTGGACAGATAGTCATTCGCCCCGTTTTGAATGCCCTCGACGCGATCTTCCACCGTCCCAAGCGCACTGGCCAAAACGATGGGAGTGTTAATTTTACCGGTACGTAAAGACGACAAAATCGCCATGCCATCTACATTTGGCAGCATACGATCGAGAATTATCACATCATAGCTACCAGAAGTCGCCAGAAACAAACCGTCACGGCCATCATGGGATGTGTCAACGACGTGCCCAGCCTTGCGGAACCCATCAGAGACGTGTTCCGCAAGCCTTTGATCGTCTTCGATCACTAAAACGCGCATGTTTGACTTTCTTATGGGAGTTTAATCGAAATCACCCATGGTAATACTCTCATTGGTGGGATCGACGGTTACGTCTTGCTCAACACCATTCGTTAGAACTGTCATTTCGATGTAAACGCGTCCGTTTTCAGAGTCGAGGCTGATCTCATTGACTTCGCCGCCAGTTTTGTTTTCTACCGCGACAAGATAGTCATAGAGCGACACATTGGTCATTTGAGCGACTTTCATATCATCATCTTGCGTAAGGCGGCTAACTAAGGAGTTGAGACGTTTATTCCGAACCGAAAGAATGGTTCCAGTTTGGGCATCAATCTTCACTTCACGGAGAGTTTTGCCATCTAAAATTTCTACTTCGTAAACTCTGGCACCGCTGAATGTATCGGATTCCGCTTCAATAATTTTACCGTTCAATTCGGTAGAAGCAATTTGAAGAGCTTCTTTCAAACTTATAGATTGCGCAATTTTTAGCTCTATGTTTGGCGCTGACTCAGTCGTGGTTTGCTGCGCTGCCGCGGTGACGGGCAGAGCAAAAGCCGCTGTTGAGATTGCGCATATCATTAAAATCGTTTTCATAGTCATTGTCCTTTTCTTTCTGATCAGAAGACCAGTTTCGTTGCAATGAAATATGATTAGCCAAGGTTTATGGGCGCATTATCGGCGCAACATGTAAATTCCTACACGAAGTAATAAATCCATTTATCGAGAAGAGTCTGAGATTTGTTATGGGTGGAACCCCCATAAACTTCCTCAAGGGCAGAACGTCTGCCGTTCACGAAAATCGGGAAAATATGCTTTATTACAAGCAAATTTGCATATTATGACCTCTGCAATCAACATATTGAATATCATCTATATGGGGCAATATCACGAAGATATGGAGCGCTTTGACGCTTGAGACGTTACGAACAAGAAGAGATAGGAAAAGATATGTCTGCCATTTTACATCTTGCTATACCCGCCGGTGATTTAAAAAATACCGTCAAATTTTACAGGGACATTCTCGGCTGTACCCTCGGAAATGGTGAAGAGGGACGTTGGGTCGATGTTAATTTTTGGGGCAATGAACTGACATTGCACCAAAGCGAAGAAAAGCTCCCAAATGTTCGACATGAGGTGGATATGGGGGCTGTCCTTGTGCCTCACTTTGGCATTCATCTGACGCAAGACGATTTTGACGGCATTAAAGAGCGCATCGCGGAGGCAGGTCTCGACTATATTGATGAGCCTTACCGCCGTTTCAAAGGCGATAAATATGAGCAAGAGACATTTTTTATTGCCGATCCGAATAATAACATTCTTGAAATCAAGACCATGAAAAATCCTGATCTTCTGTTTCCCAAGAGCTAATTAAAGGTCTTATTCGCCCCATCGGACAAACTCACTTCGGAGCGAAACGGAAATGCCCATTTATATCCGTGTTGAACAACAGGTCGTCTTCGACCGGGCCAGCGCCGATATTGTGAATGACCAACGGTGTGCCCCAGTCTGATTTTTTATCAGAGATTATGCCGATATGCGGCAGGCGTCCGCCTAGACGCCAGCTGACAATATCGCCGGGTAGATAGTTTTCAGCTTTTTTCGTGACGGGCAGGCTTGCGCCCTGTCGCTTCAAAAAAGCCTCCAAATTAGGCACGCGGCGATGGTCGATGTTTTTATCCGCGCGTGTCAGGCCCCAATTTTTCGGATAGGCGCTGAAATTGCGTTTCATGTCTTCGTGAACCGCTTCTTGAAAATCAAAGCCATAAGCATTGCGGTATGTCCGTATAATAACGTCCGTACAAACCCCCGTATCGGCCGGGACATCCCCGCCGGGATAGGCCAGCACGACATATTTAGGATCATACCGGACGTCCACCTGCGTGCGTTCCCGCGCCGCTTGCACAATATCATCCGCAGAGAAAGCATGGGCTGACACCGCGCTGAACCAGAGACATATAAGGCATAGTAAGTACCGCATAAGGTCGTTTAGATACCCCATTTTGGTAAACAAGCGATAAATCCAGATGGTCCTCAGGTCAGATTAGGGCTGATGAGCTTAATTTTGTAATTTTAAAGCACACGGCCCGCCTTCGCCAGTCTGATCTTCGCCAATCTGATCTTCGCCAATCTGATCAGAAGGCAGGTTAGCTTTCCTAATTACGGCGTCATGTCATAAAGCTAATTTAGGCGAACCCTAAAATCAGTGTCGATGTAATGTGTAAAAGACCGTAATTATATAAGGGAACCGCCGTCAAACTTCCTTTTTCTGACCTCAAAAAAGAAAAATTGGGCGCTTAGTCGGCATGAAACTGTCAGATTTGAACCTCACACACCATAATTCCTGTTCAATCCTACCGCGTTCCTAAAATAAATATCGAGTTATTTACTACTCGCTCCAGATAGAGACGAGAAAATATTTCTAATTTATCTATATAAATCAAGCAACTAGACCACCTGCCCCATTTTGGCCTGACTTTGCCCCATTTCGGCCATGAGTCATTCTGTTTTGTAACGAAACAAATTCTCGTTTTCCTGCATTATTCCCACAAGCATCACGAAATGATGCTGGGTAACACAGAAAGAGGACTTATTATGACTTATTTGAAATCTACTTCTATCGCTTTGGCTCTATCAGCTGTTCTAGGTGCATCTGCTGCCTATGCCGGTGGTGACAAGCCAACCTTCACTGAACTTGATGCAAACGCTGATGGCCAAGTGAGCATGACCGAATTTACAGAAGCTCCTGGTATGGAAGATTATACAACATCAGATATCACATCTAAGTTCTATGATATTTCTGAAGGCGCTGACAACTTCTCTGAAGACCAGTACACAAGCGCACTTGCCGCTAAGAAAGATAGCACAACTATCACTTCTGAAGAGTCTTCGGACGTAATGGGCGCCGTTGAAACCTATGACGACTATGACGCAGAAGTTGACGTCGAAACGGATTCCGACCTTGGCCTTGAGTCAGATGTCG
This sequence comes from uncultured Hyphomonadaceae bacterium, assembly GCA_913058335.1. GTDB lineage: Bacteria > Pseudomonadota > Alphaproteobacteria > Caulobacterales > Maricaulaceae > Litorimonas. Next base: position 70,061 of record CAJXPX010000002.1, on the reverse strand, counting down.
AAACTATCGATCCGGAAACAAGCCTAGATACAGGCGCTGATATGGATACGACTCTAGATACAGATCTTGATAATGACGGTCTAGAGGCAGACATTGATGGCGACATCGACGCTGATATTGACGAAGACGTTACGCCAGAACTCTAAGAGTTTTTGCACATAAAATCTGAATAGATTTACCGCCCTGCAAATCGCAGGGCGGTTTTTTTATGGATTTGCAATGTTAGGCTTTTCTGGCTTGAACGATATGACCTTCGATAAGAGTTTCACCAAGAAGTTTCATCGCTTCGACACGGTGCAGTCCTTCCTGAAGAACATATCTGTCTTTTCCAAGACGCACATAGATGGGGCTTTTAAGTCCGTTTTCCAAAATGTCTTCTGCCAGAGGCTCAATTTTTGAATTGTCCAATGTCTTTTTCTTAGACGCCGGAACATAAATCTTTTCAATCGGTATATCGACGATACGCATAACTACCTTTTATGTTAAACTCGGGCTACGCTATGACAGCCTCGCCTGTTTGACAATCCATTGAGACGATGTCTCAGTGACATGGCGAAGAAGTTAGAGAGCGCAGAAAAGACATAGCTTAAATAAGCAAAGCAGAGACCAACGATAAATATGACAAAATTAGCTTTCCCACCCGCCGTCCCCGTCACACTCCCCATAGTCGGGCAAGAGATCCGGTTTCCCGTGCGGCGAATTTATTGCGTTGGAAAGAACTATGCGGATCATATATCCGAAATGGGCGGAGACGGAAAAACCGCCAAGGCAAACCGTAGCGAACCCGTTTTTTTCACCAAGGCGGCTGAAACCATTGTCGAAACTGGGCAAGATATAAAATACCCGCCCAACACTTCCGATCTCCACCATGAAGTCGAACTTGTTGTCGCGCTCGGCCCCACGGGGCCGGCCGGATCAAACGGGGAATCAGATATCGGCATTTACGCCTATGGCGTCGGTATAGATATGACGCGCCGCGACCTACAAGCGAGCGCTAAAACCAAAGGCGGACCTTGGGACCGCGCGAAAAACTTTCGACAATCCGCGCCTTGCTCCGCCCTGACACTCGCAAAAGATGTTGATCTCACAAAGGCTCACATTGTGCTGCGCAAAAATGGCGACATCGTTCAGCATGCGTCTTTGAAGGACATGATCTGGTCAGTTGAGGAAATTATCGAACATTTGAAAACAGATATGGATCTCCAACCCGGAGACCTTATCTATACGGGCACGCCGTCTGGCGTTGGGCCCGTCATTATCGGTGATGAATTGTCCGGCGGGGCGGAAGGGCTGGAACGTATAACCGTTCGCTTTGTGTAGCGCCCTTCTTATTAGTGTGTCGCCCTATTCAAGAACGCTTATTGAAATGCTTCGGGTTGGATATTGGCTTGAACTTCACGCGCGTCATAGACATTCGGCATATCAGAAGCGGTGTTCATTAATTTGATTTCTATCGAATTAGTGATTTTTTGGCCGCTCAAAGCGCTCCCCAACGCATTCAGGCTTAGCCCAACTCCGACTGACGTCCCGCTACCATAATATCCTCTCCCACTGCTTACACCGACACTTGTCGAAGTATTGGAAGGGCGCTGACCCGTATAGGTCTCGCCGCCCAAAACGCGAAAATGAGTATATCCTTCAGCTAAGGCAATCTCTGCCGCTCTGAGAAGGGCGTAATCCTGAGCTTCTTCGGCGGAACGACTTGTATAATTGACGCGGAAACGGTCACTTTCGATTTTTGTGTTTTGAAATCCAAGACTGTCTGATTTCGCTGCCGGACCATAAGCGGACGGCCCCGTCGCGCAGGCCACAAGGCTCAACGCTGCAACTGTCGTAAGAATAATGTTTTTCATAATGTCTATCCTGACTAAATTCTTTTTTAGACGCTTTTGAGACGGCACTTTACCAAAGCCAATCTGAGCGTTTCATGAACAGTTATTATATAACGCACAAAGACCGAATGTGTTCAATAGCGCCCTCATAAGGCTCGTTTCACCCTGAAAAAACAAGAAGCGTGGCTTCTCCGCACCTCTCCAGAGATCATATCTCGAATAAAAAAGCCTCCCGGAAATCCGAGAGGCTCAGTAGTTTTTTTCAAAAGGCCATCAGAAGCAGCCTTCCAATTAAGATAATAGGCGTTAGCCTTCCATCGCTTCCTTGCGACGGCTTTCCTTCTTACGTTCATGCTCAAGAAGGTATCTCTTGCGGACGCGAATATTTTCCGGCGTCACCTCAACCAACTCGTCATCATTGATAAATTCAAGCGCATATTCGAGGCTCAAATTAATCGGCGGCGTAAGGACAACAGCTTCATCCGTTCCGGACGCCCGCACATTGGTAAGCTGTTTGCCTTTCAGGACATTGACGACCAAGTCGTTATCACGCGCATTAATGCCGATAATCATGCCTTCATAAACATCCTCAGCATGGCCGATGAACATTTTGCCGCGGTCCTGAAGGTTCCAAAGCGCAAATCCGGCGGCCTTACCGGCTCCGTTAGAGATCAAGACGCCTTTTTGGCGGCTGCCAATTGTTGATTTTGAACGCGGCGCATATTGATCGAAATTGTGATACATCAAGCCCGTGCCGGATGTCAGCGTCATAAACTCTGAGCGGAAGCCGATAAGGCCGCGCGTCGGAATTTCATAATCAAGGCGCACACGCCCCTGGCCATCTGGAACCATGTTTTTGAGATTACCTTTTCGCTCACCGAGCTTTTCCATGATGGAGCCTTGATGGTCTTCCTCGACATCGATGGTGAGGGCTTCCCAAGGCTCGCAAAGAACGCCGTCAATTTCCTTATTGATCACCTGCGGGCGCGAAATCGCGAGTTCATATCCTTCGCGGCGCATATTTTCGATCAAAATAGAGAGATGAAGCTCACCACGGCCGGAAACTCGGAATTTATCGGCTTCTTCAAGCTGTTCAACGCGAAGCGCCACATTGTGGATGAGTTCTTTTTGCAGACGGTCATTAATATTCCGCGAGGTGACATATTTACCTTCGCGGCCGGCAAACGGCGAGTCATTGACTTGGAATGTCATCGAAATGGTCGGCTCGTCTACGCTCAGCGCCGGCAATAGCTCGACATTTTCCGGATCACAGATCATGTCTGAAATGCCGAGTTTATCAATCCCCGTGAAACAGCAAATATCTCCTGCGGAAACCTCATCCATTTCAACGCGGTCAAGTCCCATAAATCCGTAAAGCAAAAGCACTTTGGCTTTGCGGGTCTCGCCTTCGGGCGTCGCGACGATAACTTGTTGGTTACGCTTGATTTTACCGCGCACGACACGGCCAACACCGATAACGCCGGTATAGGAGTTATAATCCAGTGCGGAGACTTGTAGCTGCAAAGCGCCGTCCGGATCAACGTCGGGAACAGGCGCGTTTTTCACAATGGCTTCGAAAAGCGGGGTCATATCTTCCCCCTGGGCCTCGACTTCATGAGACGCCCACCCGTTCAGGGCGGAGGCGTAAACAACCGGAAAATCGAGCTGTTCATCTGTTGCGCCCAATCGGTCAAACAAATCAAATGTCTGATCCACGGCCCAATCCGGACGCGCTCCAACTCGGTCAACTTTGTTTACAACCACAATAGGTTTAAGGCCCTGCGCCAATGCTTTTTTCGTCACAAAGGTTGTTTGCGGCATGGGGCCTTCAACGGCGTCAACAAGCAAAACAACCGAGTCAACCATAGACAGAACGCGTTCGACCTCTCCGCCAAAGTCCGCATGTCCAGGTGTGTCGACGATATTAATCCGCCAGTCCTGACCATCCGGCGCTTTCCACCCGATCGCCGTATTCTTGGCAAGGATGGTGATGCCGCGCTCTTTTTCAATATCGTTGGAGTCCATGACCCGCTCTTCACGCGCGCCGCGTTCGTCCAGCGTTCCGGATTGCCGTAAAAGCTTGTCCACAAGAGTTGTTTTGCCGTGGTCAACGTGAGCCACGATAGCGACATTGCGCAAAAATTCGATAGAGTCTGACATGGTGTTTCCGGTCAATGAGAGTTTGCGCGCTCCATACGCGATAAGGGCTTAAAGTCCACCTCTCTTTTCAGTGTTGCGGGACTTTTCGGGGCTTTGGAGAGCGGATATAACAGCTAGTGCAACCTAAAAAACGGCCCACTTCAGAGTGAGAAGCGGGCCAGTCGTCCAGCGTGAGTAGGATTTTTAAAAGCTACTGGGAGCACAGTGGATGTTTTATCCTTGACGCCTGCCCCTTACGCCCTTTGTTTTACGCCTGCCAACTTACCTGCCAAAACATAATCTTGGATTGAGAAACAGTGTAAGGATTTCCAGTCTTTTTTCGGTAAATGAAGAGTTAAAACGAAATCTGGGACCGTAATCAATTTAAGACCATGACAAAGCGCGGTTGACTTGAAATTCTCCTGTTTCATGCCACATAGATGAGAAAGAAAAGGACATTTTATGCGCCCCGACACCCTTCCCGGTTCAGCCCCTGCCCCCACTCGCTTGGCGGATTACACGCCCCCGAATTTCAAAATCAACACAGTCGAACTAGATTTTGATCTTAAGCCGAAGGTCACGCGGGTTAAAAGCCGGCTAACTCTGACCCGTTTAGCCGAGGGCGATTTACATTTGGACGGAGAGGATATTTCCTTGAAAACCGTTACGCTGGACGGAAAATCTCTTAAGCGAGCCAATTACACCCTCACCCAAACTGAGCTTGTCCTGAAAGACCTGCCGGATGAATGTGTTCTGGAAATTGAAACGACCTGCAATCCGGCAGAGAATTCGACTCTTATGGGCCTGTATCTTTCCGGCGGTCGGTTTTGCACCCAATGCGAAGCTGAAGGCTTTCGTCGAATTACCTATTATCCCGATCGGCCGGATGTTCTATCTGTTTTCACGGTTCGCTTACAAGCGCCGAAGAAGACATATCCTTACCTTTTGGCCAATGGCAATATGGTGGAGTCCGGCGAGTCCGAGGACGGCAAAAGCCATTTCGCCGTCTGGGAAGACCCGTTTCGTAAACCCGCTTACCTCTTCGCACTTGTCGCCGGAGAGTTTGAGATTCTGGAAGACAGTTTCACAACTATGAGCGGACGGAACATTCCCCTAACGATTTATGTCGATCCCGGCGACGCGCCCCGTGCGGATTATGCCATGGACAGTCTGAAACGGGCCATGAAGTGGGACGAGGAAACTTTTGGCCGCGAATATGATCTCGACCGGTTTATGGTCGTCGCTGTGCGCGATTTCAATTTTGGCGCTATGGAGAATAAGGGTCTGAACATCTTTAACTCCTCTCTGCTCTTGGCAGATGCCGAAACCGCAACAGATATGAATTTTGAACGCATCGAATCCGTAGTAGCGCATGAATATTTCCATAACTGGACGGGCAACCGCATTACCTGCCGCGACTGGTTTCAGCTCTGTCTGAAAGAAGGCTTTACCGTCTTCCGCGATCAGGAATTTTCTGCCGATCAACGCGGTGCCGATGTACAGCGTATAAAAGACGTGCGCGCGCTCCGTGGCCGTCAATTCCCCGAAGACGCCGGCCCCCTCGCCCATCCGGTTCGCCCAACAGAATATATGAAAATCGACAATTTCTATACGGCGACAATTTACGAAAAGGGCGCAGAGCTGATCCGTATGCTCAAAACAATTTTGGGACCCGAAGATTTTCGCAAAGGATCTGACCTTTACTTTGAAATGCTGGACGGCACAGCCGCGACGATTGAGCAATTTATAGAATGTTTTGAACAGGCCACAGGCGAAGACCTGTCACAATTCATGCGGTGGTATGAGCAAGCCGGAACGCCGCATCTCGCCGTCACGGTTGACGATTCTCTAACGACGCCTGTCCAAGGCACGCGCATCACCTTTGCTCAGTCCACCAAGCCGACCCCGGGTCAGAACGAAAAAAAACCTGTCGTTCTTCCGATTAAATGGCAAGCCATCGGTGATAACGGCCCCCTTACAGAACCGCATATGACAGTTCTTACCACAGAGGAGAACACAGTCTCCCTTCCCCGTTTTGACGAAGCAGTTTCGCTTTCCGTCTTGCAGGATTTCAGCGCGCCTGTCATTTTGAACTCGCAACAAACCTCTAAAGATCAGCTTCGGCTAATGGCTCAGGACCCTAATGCGTTTAACCGCTGGGAAGCCGGGCAAACTTTGGCGCGCAAACTGATTGGCACGATCGCCCTTGCTCTTGAAAGCGGCATAATTCCGGAAACGGATAACGCGCTACGAAAGTATTGTGAAGCGCTGCGCAACACACTCCATGACCAAAATTTTGACAACAGCTTCAAGGCTTTGGCTTTAACGCCGCCCAGCACAGCCGAAATTCTGCAATCGCTTGAAAAATCCGACCCTGTTGCTGTCTATTTGGCAGGCGACTGGCTTTCCCGCGCCGTCGGAAATCGGCTTCGGGATGACTTGCTGATGCGTTACCACGCCCTATCCGATGAGGGTACTTTTAGTCCGGATGCGGAGTCTGCCGGACGGCGGGCTTTGCGTAATCGTTGCCTTTCCCTTTTGGCGTCCGGGCGCGACGCTGTCACGGCGGGCCTTGCAACGGAACAGCTCGGCACAGCCACCAATATGACGGATGAGCTGGCCGCGCTCATGACTCTGACTAAGCTCGGCGGAAAGCGGGTCAACACCTCCATGGAGAAGTTTTACGAGAAATGGAAATCTAATCCGCTGGTCATGGATAAATGGTTCTCCGTTCAGGGAATGCGCCACCATGTAGAAGGCATCTCCGCGCTCGAAGCGCTGATCGAACATGACGCCTATGATCGCCGAAATCCGAACCGCGTTCGCGCTCTGATCGGAAGTTTTGCAATGGCAAATCCCAATTTGTTCCACGCACCGGACGGGAGCGGCTATGACTTCTTTTCGTCTCAAGTTTTAGATATGGACAGTCGAAACCCTCAAGTCGCAGCGCGTCTTTTAGGCGCTTATGGAATATGGCGTAAGCTTGATGACCAGCGGCAGGATCTAATCAAGGCGCAACTCCGCTATATTATCGCGGCTAAGCCGTCCAAAAATACACTTGAGATTGCATCCAAAACGCTCGGCGTGGAGTAATTGCGGATTCGGGCCGGACTCCTTTCTTTCTTGGTAAGGCTCTCTTAGGAGAATCGCGTTAAAATGTAAGGATGGACAATGTTCGAAAGATATCCGAGATCCGAACCGTAGATGGGTTTCGGGAGCATGTGTCAGAGCAGCGTTTCACCGTGTTGCGTCAGCCAATTGTTGATCTGAAAGACGGCCATATCCATCATCACGAATGGCTCGTTCGTTTTGATCACGACAAACATGTCGAAGGCGTGATCCGCGCCTCCGAACTGAGCGGCGTCATTCGGGATTTGGATCTCTCCATGCTCGCGCAGGCCATATTGGTCTTGAACGATTATCCCGAAGACACTGGCATTGCGATAAATTTGTCAGGCGCTTCGGTCGATAAAGAAACATTTCGGGGATCTGTCACGGCCTGTTTGACCGCGCTGGAAGCATCTCCGAGCAAGTTGATTATTGAACTGACCGAAAGCTGGGACATGGACAATCTTGTCCTCGCAGAGACATTGTTGACTGATTTGAAATCAAGAGGCCATCCGGTGTGTCTCGACGATGTCGGTGCCGGTGCGGCGTCTATACGTTATCTTCGCGCTCTTCCCGCCAACTGGCTTAAAATTGACGGCGGGTTTGTCACGGCCAGTTTAAATTCTATGCGCGACCGTGCAATTTTGAAAGCTCTCTTATCTCTGCGGGACGCTCTGGATGTTAAATTTATCGCAGAGGGCGTCGAAACACCCGAGATAAAAGACTTCGTTATAGAAATGGGTTTTGACGCCGCGCAAGGATACGCAATTGGCCGACCAGAGCCAGAAACACGTATAAAGTCTTAGCTTCGAGCTATAAAACACAGTTTTTCAGTATTTTCTTACTACGGTAAATGAAAAATTAACTACGTTTTGTTCGACTTCACTGACGACAATCTTTAGCGTTTGAAGTGTGATTCGGGGGAAATGAGTGCAAAGAGGGTCTCCAAGCCAACCGCAATATGCGCAGCCAAATGGTCAGAACGCGGCCCAGCGACGAGCTGTGGACGGCTCTATCGCTTCCGCTGAACATGCATCCGGTCCAGAGCGTTTGCGCGGGCAAGGCCAAATACCGCAAAACCAGCCCGTCCGCGCGCCTGCCCCGGCTTCCTCAAATTCCGCTTATTCCAATGCCCGGCAAAGTCAGGCTCTTGCCCCTCAGCCCCCCTCTCACTCGGATCATTCACGCTCATACAGCCCGTCAGATACAGAACCTTCCCAACGTCTGGACACTCCTAAAAGCAGCCCTCTGACAGAACGGATCGACCGCATTTCTAACCGCGTTGGAGGAACGCAGTCTTTGAAAAGACTTCTTTTTGCTGTTGGGGCATTTTTCGTTCTCCTGACGATCCTGGCCTTGACGAAATTCTATTATGACAATGAGCGTTTCAGCAAACAAACCCAGACAAACTTTTCTCAGTCCCTAAACAATCTGGCTGCGAATGTGTCCCGCCGAATTGATACAGAAATCGCTTGGATTGATCAGGTTCTTTTCAGCGAAGGCACAGCAGAACAGATTGTGAATTTCATTTCTCAGCGCGACGTGATTGAAGGGGTCGCCATGGTCGATGCAAACGGTACGCAACTGGCCCAGGCGGGGACGCTCGGAGGGCTTGTCGCCAAACTGGACTCTCGAAACTATCCTACGGGTGAAGTTCAGATCCTCTCTCTGGTGGCTAAAAACGGGTCCGCTATTCCGGTCATAATTCGCCGCCGAAATGATGTCTTTTTGCTCACCGCCATGTCGCCGCAAGCCTTTATCGGCGAGCTATCGCCGAATGCCGCCCTCATTATGGATGGGGGCCGAGTGATTGACGGCGGAGGAAATGTGAGCTCCGCTGACGCGCTCACTGTCTATAATATCAATGCACAACGTCTGGCAGGTCTGACTAAAAATTCCGAAGAAACCTCGCTCATCCCGTTTGAAACCGGAAAATCCAAAGTCTGGTTGGGAACAGCCCCTGTGCCAAAATCCTTTTTGTCGGTCATTGACATTCAGCCCCGCGGAATTTCCTCCGGTTTAAAAGAAAACCTGATGTTATTCGCTCTTCTTTTGCTAGGCATGGGGTGGCTGATCTGGATGCTCGCCAGCCAATTAATGCGCCAGATGGATATAATGCGGGAGCGTCAAAACTCGGATGAAATCTCGATTCAACGCTATCAAGCGGCGGTTGACGGCTCTCGCGGCGGCGTCTGGGAAATCGACCTCACAAAGAACACCGCTTATCTGAGCCCTTCTCTGGCGCAAGTTTTTAACCTGCCAAAAACTCATACAACTGTGTCTATGCCCCAATTTCTTGGCTTGTTTGCGCCCGCTGACAGGGAGCGTTTATTTGCCGCCATTCGGCGCAGCCATGTCAGTGGTGATTTTGATGTGGAACTGGGCCTCGCCCATCTGCCACTTTATATGGCTTGCCGCGGGCGCCCTTCAGTTCGGGGCTCGGATCACGCGAAAATCATCATCGGGATGGCGCTGGATATTACTGAAATGCGCGGCGCGCAGGCCCGGTTGCAAGCGGCTGAATCCCGTCTGTTTGACGCGCTGAAATCCATGACGGATAGTTTTGTGATCTGGGATCAGTCTGACCGGCTTTTGATCTGGAACGAGCGGTTTGAAAGTTTTTTCAACTTTCAACCGGGACAGCTTCAAGTCGGTATAGATCACGCCACAGTAGAATATAACGGCATGAAGAACGTGGTCAGCGTGACAGAGCGGGCCGAAGGTAATGAGATGGAATTACAGGATGGACGTTGGATCCGATATTCCGAAACCTTCACAAATGATGGCGGACGCGTAAGTATCGGCACCGAGGTGACAGCCATCCGGTCCCGGGAAAGAGAACTTCAAGTTAATCAAGACGCGCTGGAAAAAACCATCAGTGTTCTGCGAAAATCCCAGATTCGCATTGTCGAATTGGCGGAGAATTACGAACAGGAAAAGATCCGGGCCGAAGAAGCAAGCCATTCTAAATCCGAGTTTCTCGCCAATATGAGCCATGAGCTTCGCACACCCCTAAATGCAATTAATGGCTTTTCAGATATTATGAAGAAAGAGCTGTTCGGACCGCTCGGAGATGCTCGCTATAAAGAATATGTCAGCGACATCCTCTTTTCAGGGCAACATTTGCTTAGTCTGATTAATGACATTCTGGACATGTCCAAAATTGAAGCTGGTAAAATGTCCCTCAATACAGAGGAACTTCAGATCAACGAAATGGTGGAACAGGTCATTCGTATCGTCAGAGGCCGCGCGGATGAGAATCGCTTGAAACTTATCTTTGAGGAAAAACCTGCTAAAGAAATTGAAGCTGATCCCCGGGCCGTTAAACAGGTTCTTCTCAACCTGATTACAAACGCCATCAAATTCACCCCGGAAGGCGGTTCCGTCACGATTGCTGTCGAGCCAAAATCAGCGGGTCTTATTGTCCGAGTAACCGATACAGGGATAGGCATCTCCCAAGAGCATATTGAACGATTGGCCCAACCTTTTGAACAAATTGACAGCCAGCATTCCCGTCAACACGAAGGCACCGGGCTGGGGCTTGCTCTTTCCAAATCCCTCGTAGAGCTCCATGGCGGGAATTTCAGCATGGAAAGCAAGCTAGGTGAAGGCACAACTGTTACCTTTACGCTGCCATCCAGTCCGCCCGTTAAACAGGAAAAAGATGAGTCTACAGAAGTGGGCAGTGAAATTACCAAATTGGCAAATGATATTGCTGTTGTTCTCTCTGCCGGCGAAGCCCGAATGGAAGAATCCAGCGCCGCCGCCCAAAATTTGCAACAGACGCAGTCACAGCCTTCCGGCGCGGTTAAGCCTGCCCCGCCGCCTAGAACCGCTTCTGCGCCCTCCAGTGGGCAAAACCAGGCTCAGGGCCAAGGTTCTATACCGAACCAAGTGCCTACACCGAACCAAGTCCCTACTCCGAGCCAAGTCCCTACTCCGAACCAAGGCCCTACTCCGGGCCAAATCCCTCAACGATCCCAATCCGCGCCTCCGCAACTGCCGAACCCTTACCGGAACTCTGCCGCCTAGTCTTGAAACTAGGCTTTATCAACGGGTTTAGGTTTGCCTTCATCAACCCCTAATCCGGGGCGGCGGCGCGGCAAGATGAGGCTGGCTTTTAGACCGAGAGTGTCTCTATCATCGAATCCATCTTCCAAGATAAACTCCGCGCGGTGTAAATCCGCCACCGCATCTACAAGCGCCATGCCCAGACCACTACCCGGCAAAGTTCGACTCTTATCCAATCGAACAAAACGTTCTTTCACCCGCTCCCGATCTAAGGACGGGATGCCGGGGCCATCATCCGTGACAGAAATTGCGATGCGGCCATTACGCGTCTTTCGCAGGTCGAGATGGATACGTCCGCCTTTCGGGGTATATTTAATCGCATTTTCAACCAAATTGGAAACCGCCTGAGATAAAAGCCCTCTATCGGCCAAAATATCCGTCCCTTTGGCAATATCAGCGGTAAATTGTAGTTCCGCGTCCTCGCAAGCCGGCTCATAAAGCTCGGCCAAATCGTCCAATAAGGGTTTGGGGTCGGTTGGTTGCAATAGCTCACGCCTCTCCCCGGCTTCCAATCGCGCAATGCGTAAAACGCCGTCAAAAGTCGTTAAAAGTTCGCTTGCGTCTTCTGCGGCAGAAAAGAGAACATCCGCTTCCGGCGCATCTCCAAGTTCAACAGCCGCGCTTTCCAAACGTGTCCTTAGCCGGGTCAAAGGAGAGCGTAGGTCATGGGCAATTGAATCCCCCGCATAGCGCATGGCTTGCATAAGTCGGTCAATGTGGTCGAGCATGGAATTCAAATGCTCGGCCAGAAGGTCCATCTCATCTTCAGAATAATTCCGCGGCGCCCGCCTGTCCAGATTACCCGCGCGTACATCTGTTGCCAGGCGGTTAAAGGCCTCAACCCGCGCCGCGAAACTGCGCGACACAAACCAAGAGGAAATCAGCCCTAAAATCGCCGCCAGCAAAAGGGCCGGAACGAGGGTCGAGCGAATTTTATCACCGGTTCTGGAAATAGCTTCGACGTCCCGGCCGACAATTATGGCGGCGACATTATCTTCGCCCAATTTCAAATTCCCCACAATTCCGCGGGCTCGGCGATCAATAAAGTCACCTGAATCTGAATTTGGATCAGAGTAAAGAAACTGGATTTTTGAATAACCTTTATTGTTAAGATCATCTTGAGCAATGGCTTCGCTCGCTAAGAGATCGCCTTGTCCAAGAATGTTGCCGCGAATGAGCACCTGCGATTGACGCCGCGCTTGCAGAAAATAAAGCGCTTCATAGCTGGCGCCCCGAACCGTAACAGCGCGTTCCACAGCCGTGATGCCGCCCCGGTCATAAAGCTGCTTAAACTCGCTGGTATTCGAGGACAAATTCTGCGGCACAATCCCGGCCGCTTTGGCGGCGCGCACGCGGGAAATTCCCCCTTCATCATAAAGATTTTGGAGCTCGGCAATTTCGTCGATATTGGATTGTTCCACGCGGCGCAATTCGGCCTCGATCATGGAATAATAGACAAGTCCCAGCGCAGCGGCAACGCTGACCATAGTCAGCGTTGCGCCCAATAAGGAAAGTCGGAACATCGTGTTCCGCAATAATTTTTTGATAGCGTCAATCACAATCAGACGCTTAAAGAGCGGCCATTAGACCTGCAATCGATAACCCGCGCCGCGAACAGTATGCAGCAAAGGCTCATCGAACTCCTTATCGATTTTCCCGCGCAGGCGTGAAATGTGGACATCGATGACATTGGTCTGGGGGTCAAAGTGATAATCCCAGACTTTTTCAAGTAACATGGTGCGGGTCACGACCCGACCGGCATTGCGCATTAAACATTCCAGTAAACGAAATTCGCGAGGCTGGAGCAGGATTTTTTGCCCGGCGCGGCGCACAGTGCGGGCCAGCAAGTCCATCTCAAGGTCGCCGACTTTAAGCTTGGTCACAGCCGCATTCGGATCAGACCGTCGCCCAATCGCTTCAACCCGGGCCAGTAGCTCGGTGAAGGAATAGGGTTTCGCCAGATAGTCGTCCCCCCCTGCGCGCAGGCCTTCGACCTTGTGGTCGACTTCGCCAAGCGCTGAGAGGATCAATACAGGGGTAGCGTCTCCGTCTTCGCGTAAGTCACCCAATAGTTCCAGACCGTCCCGTTTGGGAAGCATCCGGTCGAGGATCAGAGCGTCATAGTCAGCCGCCTTCGCCATTTCGAGACCCAGATCGCCATCAGGGGCGAGGTCAACGACATGCCCGGCTTCCATAAGGCCCTTACGGACATATTCAGCTGCTACTTCATCATCTTCGACAACGAGTATTCTCATTTCTTTCTCCACTAGTCCCCCAGACTTTCACTTTTATTATTTCTACTAAATTTGACCCAAATATGGTCTTATTCTAAATTTGTTCTCATAATGGCAAAACCATATAGGTCTCCCCTCCGTCCTTGAGCCGGACATGGAGAGAGATGCTTTCCTTTTCATCCAGCTTGGCATTTAATACCACTGTGCGCAGAACGTCTGTCTCCGCTAAAGGTTCACTTTCAGCTTCAAGCAATACCATGCCCATTTTAAACCCAGCGGATTCGGCGGCGCTTCCGGGCGTGACCGACTCGACATAAATGCCGACCTGATCCGACCGCATTTTGATCGCGTTTCGAAATTCGGATGAAATATCAAGAACTTGTAAACCCGTGTCTACATTGATTGTGCCTCTATCCGGCTGTTTTGGTGCGGGAGGCGGCATGCCTTGCGTTATGGCCTTGGCTGTCTCGACCTCGTGTTTATCCGGGCGTTCTGTAATGGAAATATTCAGGGCGTAAGTTTTTTCGTCCCGCTCATAAATAAACCGTCCCACATCGCCTGGCTGCATTTCACCAATCACGCGCGTGGCTTCCACGGCATTCCGGACAGCTTGATTGTTTACCCGCAAAATGATGTCATCTACTTGCAATCCATATTGCGCCGCCGGACTTCCCGGGACGACGCTATTGACCAAGGCGCCGGCCTTAAAAATACCGGGCTGACCTTCAATTTCAAATTCCGCGTCGCGTAGGGCCGCGCCGAGATAACCGCGCCGTACCCGGCCATCCGTTCGCAAAGAGTTTATCACTTGTTCTGCTGTGCTATGCGGAATGACAAAAGCGATCCCGACACTGGCGCCTGTCGGAGAGTAAATCGCGGAGTTCACACCGACCACGTCCCCGTCAAGATTAAATAATGGCCCGCCCGAATTCCCCCGGTTAATGGTGGCGTCCGTTTGGATGTAATCAACGTAGTTTCCGCTATCCACGCGCTCACGGCCAATTGCTGAGATGACCCCCAGACTGGTTGATTGGCCAATTCCGAAGGGATTGCCAATGGCTACGACCCAATCGCCGATACGGATATCTCCGTCCTGTTTAAAAGATAGATGCGGTATTTTTTCTTGCGTTTTAATCTGAAGAAGAGCGAGATCCGTTTCTTCATCTGTACCCAGCACACGAGCCGGATAAACCTGGCCGTCATTAAATTCGACATTGATGGAATTGCCGCCTTCAATAACGTGGTAATTGGTGACGACTTCATTCTTATCGGAAATAATGAAGCCCGAGCCCTGCCCTTCCGAGGTCGTTTCGCCGCTTTCTGTGCGAACGACAATGTTAACCACGGACTGGCTGACATTTTCAACGAGGTCTGCAATGGACGGAAGCGAAGAAACCGGCATATTCATGAGGTTTTTGGGCGTTAGGGCCCTTGGCGCGGAAGAAAGCTCTGCAGGAGGCGTCATTTTTTCAGAAGCCTCGTTTTGTGGATTTGGCTGCCCCGTTGTGCCTTGCGCCCGCAAGGGAGTGAAGCCTTCCGTCTGATTTTGCGCGGGCTGAGCGGAATTATTATTGATCCCCTCGGCAAGCCGCGCAGTCTCGGACGGAGCGTTCTGCTGCGCCCAGGCGGGGGCAGAAACGAGCGCAACCGCGCCTGTCAGGCTCAGTAGTATTTTTCGTGATGTCAAAAGGTCGTGCAAAAACACTCTTCGAATCCTCCAGCTTGGCCCCACCATGGGGGAAATGGACTTTCAAGAACCTGTCCAAAACATGACAAGGAAGTCATGAACTGAGGAAAGCTCGCTTTTTGGGGCCTAATCGCGCGTAAAAACGTAGATATGATTGTTTTTGGGCATCTCAATCAGGCGAGACTCATTAAACCCCGCCTTTGCAAAGATATGCTTAACAAGTTCTTGCTCGCGCACGCCCCAATCTGGATTTCTAGCTTTTAAATTCTTATCAAATTCCAGATTGGAAGCAGCCGAGCGGCTCTTGTCGAGAAACGGGCCATACAGGACAATAATGCCGCCGTCTTTAAGGAGATGCGCCGCCCCCAGAGCTAATCCCTCACAGGCCTCCAGTGGAGCGATATGAATCATATTCGCAGAAAAGACCGCGTTATAATCCGGCAAACCGCCCCACCAATCCGGCGCCGTCATATCGAGCGGCAAAGACGGGCGAAGCTGCATCGGATTCTCTAGACGCCAATCATCTTCGCTGGCGCGGGACTCGGCATCGGGGTCGGAATATTGCCAGCTAATATCGTTTCGAACCGCGCAGACGGCCTGACCATGCTCCCCTGTCCCTGATGCAATTTCGAGGACATGCGCCTCAAGAGGCAGAATCTTCTCAAGCTCTTTCGCGATAACCTCTTTATTTCGGCCCGAACTCGGCGAAAAACGACGCGCGCCGCTTTGTTGTCTGTCTTCAAGAGCTATCGGAGGTTTTGTCATGACGCGCCGACCTTGGGCAAAATCAACTCAGCCTGCAAGCCCCCCATTTCAGATCTGGATAAATTAAACTGACCTTTATAAGCACGGGCAAGATCGTCAACAATAGCCAGTCCCAAACCGCTACCGGGCGTCGCCTCATCCAATCGGGCTCCGCGTTTCAGGGCTTCTTCATATTCTTTGGGCTCTAGCCCTGCGCCATTATCTTCAATCGTTATTCGCATCATATCAGACCGGTTTTCATCCGTTTCCGCTCTGACTTTGATCTCTGTTTTGGTCCATTTAGCCGCATTATCCATCAAATTTCCGACCATATCCTCAATGTCCTGTTTTGCCCCGCGAAAGACGAGAGCGCTTTCCGTATCGACATCTATAAACAAATCCTTATCGCGGTAGATGCGTGGCAAAGTCCGCGTCAAAGGATCAATGACATCTTCAAGCGGAGTTGTGACGCCTATGGACTGACCTCTGGCCGCGGCCCGGGCACGTCGGAGGTGGTGATCCACTTGCTGACGCATAATTTCGGTTTGCTTGGCGACTAAAACAGACGGGGTTTTCGCTCCGCTTTGCGCCTCGTTTTGCAAGACTGCCAAAGGTGTTTTCAGAGCATGAGCCAAATTGCCGACATGGGTACGCGCCCGCTCGACGATATTTTTATTGTGACTAATCAAACTATTCAGTTCTTCGGCCAAGGGGGCAATTTCAGGAGGATAAACCCCTTCAACCTGTGCGGCTTTCCCCTCTCGGACATCGGCCACCTTATCGCGCAAGGTGAATAACGGGCTCAACCCGACTCGCACCTGCGTATAGACCGCAAAAATAAGTGCCAGACAGAGCGCGGCCATTAACGCGATGGCCGTCAGCGCAAATCTCTGAATATCGCGCGTTGCCGCCCGTTTATCGGCGCCAGCCAAGACAATAACGGGTTGCTCTGCTCCCGGCAAAATTACCTGACGGGCGACGACTCGCAGAGTTTCCCCTGTATCCACCCCCCGGCTGGAGGCCCGCACAGCTTCGCCCATATTGGACTTTAAATTTCGTAAAACGGCAGGTTCCAAAATCAGGCTTTCGCCATAGAGAGATCGAGAGGCGGCCAGGATTTCAAGAGGTGCACGCGCCTCTCCTCCGGCTTGTCCGATGAGCCAGTAGCGGCCCGAGAGAGCGCGTTGGTATCTCGGGTCCAACGGCTCCCGGGAAACGGAAACACCGCCGCTTTCATCTACGTCCACGGCCGCGATAAGTGAGGTTACGGCGCTATCAAGAGGGTCATCAAAAATGCGATATGTGGTCGTTCGATAAAGCCAAGTCAGCACAATGGCCGAAATAATCAGAATGGGAATAGCCCACATCGCGGCCCCGCGTACAAGTCCGGTGACGAGAGAGCGGGGGTTGCGGGGTTCGGTCATGGCAGAGGCTTCTTTCCCGCGAGAAATCAGTCGGCCTTCTCGGCCGCCGGATCAACCAAGCGATAGCCTAAGCCCCGCACAGTTTCGATGCGGTCTGTGCCGATTTTTCGTCTCAGCCGTCCAACAAAGACCTCGATTGTGTTGGAATCGCGGTCATAATCCTGCTCGTAAATATGTTCCACAAGTTCCGTACGAGAAATTACGCGGCCTTGATGCGCCGCCATATAGGCGAGCAATCGAAATTCGTGGCTCGTGAGCTTTATCGCCATGCCATTCACGAAGGCCCGAGCAGACCGATTATCAATGGAGAGCTCGCCAATATCTATAGTATCTGTGCTATTGCCAGAAGCGCGCCTTAATAACGCACGCAACCGCGCCAGAAGCTCTTCCGTATGGAAAGGTTTGGTCACATAGTCATCGGCTCCGGCATCAAATCCGGCGACTTTTTCGCTCCACTGATCGCGGGCAGTGAGAATCATTACCGGGAAGGTCTTTCCGGCGGCGCGCCATTTCTGAAGGACAGAAACCCCATCAATCAAAGGCAATCCCAAATCCAGAAGTACCGCGTCATAAGGTTCTGTATCCCCCAGAAAATGACCGTCCTCGCCATTTTCAGCGACATCCACGGCATATCCTGTATCCTTCAGCGCAGTCCGCAACTGGCGGGATAAATCGGGATCATCTTCGACAATTAAAATACGCATGAAAAACCTATCGGAAAAAGAATACTTTGCTTTGGCGTGTTATAGAAAATATCTATTTCACCCGACCGGTCGCCGCGTCAATACGAATATCAACAATCCGCCCGCCCGGCGCCCGCACGCGAACGATATAAGTGTTTCCGACCAAACGCAGATCAACATATTCTCCGCCGCGCACCCGCGACAAAGCAATCGATTTCGCTCTCGATGCAGAGATTCGGTTCTGTGCATATTGCAGATAGGATGTCGAAGAAGCTGACGCGGGGGACTTATCCATCATCTGCGTTGGCAATGGCACCGCCGCCATAGCCGTTCCGGCGCTCAAAAAAAGCGCGGCAGCAGTGATAAATATGGACCGAAACGTCATCATGCGCCCTAATTAGCAATATAAGCCTGAATAACATCTGAATATCTGATTCAGGCTAGGAAATAACGCTTAGAGCAATCCGTTTCGAATGTCAGCCCCGCCCATATCCGGCCAATTCTTCGCCATAGTAGGCAAAGCCGAGAGTTCGGCGTCAGTTAATTTAATATGGGCCGTCACGTAAAGATCGCCCTTTGCGGCGCCTTTTCCAGAGAGGCGGAAGCGTTTTCCGGTATTTGTTCCCGGCGGAATCGTCAGCTTAACTGTGCCTTGGGGCATAGGGATATCGACTTTGGCACCTTTTGCCGCTTCGGAAAGTGTAATCGGCAAATCAAGATGCAGATCATCACCCTCACGGCGCAAATTCTTATGCGGTTTGATCGTAATTTCGATTTTGGCGTCACCCGCCGGGCCGCCATTAACTCCGGGCCGGCCTTTACCGCGCAACCGTAAAACCTGCCCGTCTTTGACGCCGCTTGGCAATTTGACTTTAAGTCCACCTTGCAGGGTTTTCGTCCCGCCTTCCAAAGCTGTCACCAGAGGGAGTTGCATTTTGTAACGGACATCCGCGCCTTTTTGAGCGCGCATAGGCGGACGGTCCATCCCGCCTTGCATACCGCCCATATTCATCCCGAAAAGAGACGAAAACAGGTCGGCCATATCGTCCTGACCCCCAGCGCGAGACCGCTGGTTAAAGCCTCCGAATCCGCCAAAGCCGGTTTGCGGCCCGCCTTGGCCAAATGGATTTCCGCCGCCGCCCGCAAAAGGGTTTTGTTGTTGACCTGACGCGTCCACCTGTCCGGTGTCATATTGCTTTCGCATCTCGTCATTGGTCAGCAGCGTATAGGCCGCCGTCACTTCTTTGAATCGGTCGGCGACTTTCGGGTCATCTTTGTTCACGTCAGGATGAAGTTTTTTCGCGAGCGTCCGGTAAGCTTTTTTAATCTCGGCCTTAGTCGCGTCTTTCTTCACCCCCAATAAAGTATAAGGGTTTTTTGCCATGATAGGCATGTAGGCGGGATGACGGGGTTTTCAATGGCTTAGGGCGCGGAAATTATGAATTTTGCAAATGTCCCCCACCCTACCAAATCAGAGCCCTGGGCAACGTCGAAATGGGTTACGTCCGCGGCCATCGAGTGAAAGGCCGGCTGCGAGACTTCTGCCACTTCCACCAAGGTTTCGCCGTTCCACAATCGAACTAGGTAACGCTCTTGGGTTTCCCCCAGTGGAACCTCACCTTGCCAGCTATCGGCCTCCAAACGGCTTCGTCTTATCCAGGTAAGAAGAAGCGTGCCGTCATCCCTTTTCGCGTTTAATTGAACGGGGCTTAGCGGTTTCAAATGGCTCCCCTTATAAACAAATTCCGATGGCTCACTTTGTCGTCCGGCGGCCAGAGCGGTGAGCGATAGCGTTTCCCCAATGTAGTCTGGATTAACGGCGAGCATGTTTACGCCGCCATCGAGCCACACTATTCGCGCGCCGGAGGCCACCCCGTTCCGGCTAAATCCCTCACTCCCGACGCCGCGCAAGACAGTATCGCAGCGATAATGATTAGGCCCAATAAGCGTGATGTCGGCGGCTTGTAAAATATCCCACCCGTTTTGGGTTTCAACAGCGAAACGATTGGCCCCGGCAAGAACGGCCTCTTCCGACTTACGACTGAGACCTCCTCCGGCCATCAAAACTTCAAAGCCGGACGCCCGATCAAAATAAGCGGTGGGGCCGGGCGGAATATCGGTCAGCAACGCCCCGAGGCGCAAAGGCTGGAAAAGCTCTGTTCTTTGCCCTGCGCTTTCAATAACCGTCTCTCTGAACGGATCATAGAGCGCGCCGACCGCCAGTCCTGTAAATGGCGCCGGCAGATCCAGCGCTATCGGCACGGGAGCCCCGGGATAGAAGACGGGGGCGGCCTCTCCCGGGGTTCCGCCGGAATTGGCCAAGAGGGGGGCTTGCAAGGCGCGTCTTGCCTGCACGTTTCGTCCGTCCAGTGTGTCAATCCGCCAAACCCCCTCCGTTTCCGGCAAGGTGATATGATCCCCGACTTCCGCACTCACCTTTTGCGGGGACAAGGAAAACCGGACGCTTTCACTTTGCCTTTCAAACCGGGGCAGAAGCGTGTCGCAGAGATAATTGGCAAAACTTTTGTCCATTACGACCGGCGCTTGAATATCGAGCACCCGTTCTGTTTCAGACGCCCGGTCCCGCGCAGAGGCCAGTCCGAGCTGATAATCCGCGCCGGAATCGATAAAATGCAGCCGGACGTCCCGCAATATTTCCTGCGGATCAGGGTAATGTCGGGTTATGGGCCCCTGACTATCCGGTATAAGGTCATCGGCTATCAGCGCCTGAACGGCGCCCTGCCCCAAAGAGAAGAAAGACACTGTCCCGGCACGCTCTGCCAGACTAAAGCTGTAAAGCTCGCTTAAGATCGAGAGCGCGGCACGGGCGCTCATCGGGCGGTCAAGGTGATAGCCCTGAACCAAACCGTTCAATTCGCTCGTATCAATGTTGATCAATCCACTTTGCGCTGCAATATCGCGCACAATATCGGCAAGCGGGACGAGGCCCAGACGGCCCGAGAGCCAATGCCCTCTTTGCCAATTTGTGCCGTCCGACCAGACATCCTCTCGCGCTGGAAAATCCGGAAAAGGCCGCGCATCCCACGCCCAGACGCTCATCTGGCCCGTCTCGACCATCCGCCCCGCATATTCTGTTGAAATAGGGTTATTTGCCGGATCGTCCCAATAAGAAATCAGCGCTTCGAGATAGCGCCTCTGTATCAAATCATCGCGCCCGCCATTTGAAAAATAGGGTAATTGGCTTTCGCTGCTTTTTGCGTCAAAAAACACATTGGGCTGGTTCGCGCCGAAATGCACAGCAGGGCAGCCAATTTCCGTAAAGAGGATAGGTTTGGATTGGGGTTGCCACGCCGTGGGCTCTGCCACTTCCGCGCCGCCGACCCGGTCATAATGCGGCTCTGACCACCAATTTCGGACATCTTTATATCGAAAGACCCAAGGTTTTCCTTCCCCGCCATCGGTAATGGGCGTGCGGTTTTGAGCGCCGCGATCAGATTGAGAAGCGTAGAAATAATCATAGCCTTCGCCGCCCTCAATTTGGCTCTGAAGATAGGCGACGCTGTAAACACTCTCTGCGAAGTCCTCATCCAGATGGGCGCCGCCGCGCCAATCAGAGAGCGGGAAATACGCGTCGATGCCCACAGCAGAAATATCTGGACTGGCCCAAAGCGGGTCGAGGTGAAAGCTGACATCGCCGCTGCCGTCTTGCGGATGATGGCCGAAATATTCGCTCCAATCGGCGGCATAGGTCAGCGTGGTTTGAGAGCCGAGAAAATTGCGCAACTCCGAGGCGAGACTCACGAATTTTGAAACGGCAGGATAGGTCGATTTTCCGGCTACCCTTGGCCCGCGCAATGTCGTCAGGCCCCGCATTTCAGAGCCGAGAATAAATCCGTCAACGCCTCCGGCGGCCTGCGCCAGCTTGGCGTAATGCAAAATGAAATGGCGATATCCGTTCGCTCCGTCAAAGAACTGCTCGACTTGGTCAGTAATCCCTGCATGGCCCTCGGTCCCATCTCTGGAGCCGATCCGTCCCCGCCACGGAAACGGGGTCGGCCCGTCGGGAATATCCATGAGCAAGAAGGGGTAGAGAGTTACGGCGAACCCCCGCTGTTTCAGCGCCGAAATAGCTTGCTTAAGTGACGTATCAGACGGCGTGCCCCCAAAATGGGGCCGCCCTTCGACGTCAGAGGAAACCAGATAAGCCTGACCGCGTCTGTCTGTCCCGACTTGCCATTGTCCGTTCGGGATGATGCGGTCTCGGCATTCCACACCGGGTCTAATCTCGCACGTCCCGCAGCGCAGATCGGTGCCAAACCACGCCGTAATAATCGACACGTGTCGGCATTTCGGAAGCTGGTCTTCGAGCTGATCCAGCGCGAGCAGTATATCAGCCTGCCCTGACAGGTTATTCATATTAATTGGCCGGGTGACGCCCGGTTCTGGCGTTTCTTCAACCGTCTGGGCCGCATAGGCAAATTCGCCAGAACCCGGCAATAAATTGACGGATTTCACCAGCGATTCAAGTTTGGCCGCTTGTCCATGGGACGGCGGCACCCGTATGACTTCAGCATTGATTTGCGGCAGGCGCGCGCCAAAGCCGTCCAGCGGAAAATCCTCAAAGACGATATAAGCGGTATTTCGGAAAGCGGGGACGTTTTCGCCTTCAATCGCGCTGATTATCGGATCAGGCATTTGGTCGGCCGTACCCTTGTAAACACGGAAGGTAAGTCCTGCCGTTGCCAGAGGCTCCCCATTGGCCCAGAGTCGATCCACCCCTAATATTTCCCCTTCACATAGTCCGATAGCGAAGTTCATAAAATAGCTATAATTCGTCTGTACCGGCCCGCCGCCTTTGCCGCTCTGCACCTCTTCTTCTGTGCGGATTTCACGAAGGCGCGACGCCCAGATCACCTGCCCCGCCAGACGCACTCGTCCGTAAATTCGAGACATGGGCGCGCCGTCGCGCGAGGTTTGGACATGAAGGCTTTCCAATTTCGGTCCCTCAAAGACACGATTATCGAAAACATTGGAAATAGCGCGATTAGCCGTCGACAAGGCAAAAGCGGTGGCCGCTTGTGTGGCCGTGTTGGCTGCAATATTGACGGCGGTGACAGCAAGAGTGCTCATCTTGATACTCCTTTTTCAGGAAAGCGGAAACTATGAACCCAGCGGCGACGCCAATAGGGGACGAAATAACTCTCCACGACGGCGCGGCCCCAATAGGCATGGGTAATGATGTGGGGCGCCGAAAGAATGGCGATATGTTTACAAGGCGCGTTCGGGCTCATGCGAAACAGGAGCGCATCGCCGGGTTCGGCCTTGCCATTCGGGATTTCGCAAAGCCATGTTTGCGCGGCCTGACGCAAAGTTTCTTCTCCTCTCTCCTCCGCCCAATTCGGCGTATAAGGAGGCGGGGGGACGGGTTCCGCGCCGTAAAGATGATGATAGATCCCGCGAATCAGGCCGAGACAGTCACATCCAGCCCCGCATTGGCTTGCTTGATGTTGATACGGCGTATCAAGCCAACGCTTTGTCTCGGCGAGGACGCGCGTTTGAATATCGCTCATTTATAGCGCGAGCCGCCGTCTTTACGCGCCGCGTCTTTCGGGCCGGAATATAGCCCGTCATCACCCAGCAGAAACGGAAATCCCTGAAAATTTATAAGATTGTCAAATTGCGCGCCGCAGGCTTCAGTGGTTTTCGGGCAGATTGTGCCGTCCGGAAATTGGGCCGTGTCCACACCGCAACGCGCGCCGCCAAATTCAGCGTCGCATTTTTTTGAAAAGACCCGCCCCGTGGATCGGTCAAGTTTATGAGACAGGCCAAGCCACTCTATTTCGTAATGCCCTCGCCGGGTCGTCACCTGCCCCAGCTCCCCAACCGAAAGCACAATGAATTGTGTCGGCTCTTGCCAGTTTACTATCAGCCGCGAGAGCGTCCCCTCTTTCAAAACTCCTTCCGCAATGTCGCTCTCTGAAATTGACGCGGCGTCGAAAACGCCTTGTATCGCTCCATTGTCAGAAGCAAAACCGAGACGGCTTTCCGCTTCGGATTCTGACAGGCTTGACCCGGCAGCAAAAACGGTGCCGTCAATAATCAGGTCGCGGTCATGACTGGAAAACCCGAAACACCGTCCGTCTTTCAGCTCTAATTTCCAGGCTGTGCAAAAAGTTGTGACGGCCCCCGAAAGAGAATTAATTATATCCGGTGAGAGATCACGCATAAGGCAGCTCCACCATCGGCAGGTTCTGCAATTGACCCGCGCCGAAATCCTCTAAAATCATGTCTAGAAAATCCGTGTCAAAACGAACAACAGTGTCGAAAGAAAACCCTGCGGTCAGGACCGTTCCGGAGGTCGGCGGCGCAGCAAATATAACTATTCCAGTTAGGGCACTTACCCTAAATTCGGACGCCTCTATGGCCTGCCCGTTAGCGGCTAAAAGAACTGAATCTTCCAGCGGTTTGGTGATTGGCCGGATCTGCTCACCATAGAGTTTGACAAGTTGAAATTCTGTCGTCTCGCCATCACCAAATCCCAAGGGTTGATCAAGATTTGAAGGCGTTCTTTCTATAGAACAGGAGGTGTTGTCAAAGGGGTCAGAGAAACGAAAACTATGCAATCGCCCTTTTCGGGATATAAAAAATTGCATTATTTCAGAGAGTTGTTTGGTTGACTTAATCCCTGCGATAGCATTGTATTTTCGTTTGGGTAGGGCGTGTGGGGCGTTTCGTCGTTCTTTCCCGCTCGAAAGCTGTGTGATTTCTGTTGTAAAATTCGGTCCCCCGCTCGCCCCGAAAGCGAGCGAAACCGGAAAACGGACATCGTGAAATTCCGTCATAATCATCTCTTTTTTCAATAAGTTTAAAGGAGCTTCCGCCCTTGATTTATGGCGCGGGACAGCCCCGCCGCGAGCTGTGTTTCCGACTTCTGGAAATCGGCAACATTGCTTATGCCGGACACATTCATTGTCACATTTACAGGCGGGGATTTAAGGGAGGCCCCCTGCCCTGATGCGGCCTGTAAAGCGCTGGTGAAAACCGTTTGTAAGGGGTCGGAAATCAGCTCCCGCACTGCCAGGCGCGCCAGGTCGCGGGTGATAGATTCCGCCATATTCGAGAAGGAAAACTCCCCTGTTTTAGCGGCCCTTTCCAGAGCATTTGAGATGCGATTCCCGGCCTGCTCAAAAACTTCAGCCATGTCCTTGGCAGCGTCCCCCGCGCCCTCAATATCAAAATCTGAAACAGCGCGAGCCGCTCTATTTAGATCTGTCATCTGTCACCCCCTTGTCAGGAAATAGTTTCTGTAGTGCCTCAAAATCCGCGGGTGACAGCGCCTTTCCTTCCTCTCTTTTACAGAGGGTCAGCCAGTCACGAACATCCATTTCCCAGAACGTCTCCGGCGCCAGACCCATTTGTAAAACCGCTAAACGGAGCCATATTTCAAACGGCCAATTTGACATCTCAGACATTCTCGAACGCCTCCTCAATCATCTCGGCCATAACGCTCATGGCCTTTGCTATTTCGGCCTCATTTGCGCCGGCAGCCAATTTTTCAGGCCGGAACCTGCCTGCCTTCTCCTGAAAAGGCGTATTAGGAGAGAGCAGGCAGGCCAGCAGGATCCGCGCAGTCGTAAGACGCGCGGACCGGTTGGGGCTTTGCAGGCAGAGGGAGAGTGCCTTTGGCCCCGGACACTTCAAGCGGCGAGAGAGGACAGCCAACGCCGCAAGAGTGAAACGAAGTATATAAGTCTGACCGCCGAGACGGACGGAGCGGCTATGCGGAGTCATAATGCGCTGAAAACCGGCGTACCGGCACTCATCAGCGTTATCTCAAATCCAGCCTCTCCTTGATAGCTGCCTGAATAGGACAGATTTACGATTAAAAATGCGCCGTCGATTTGGCCGAATCCGGGCAGAAAAAACCGTAGCGCCAAGGCTGTTTGATCAAAAAAGGCCTGCCTGACTTGAGCGGCCGAGGCCTCATTTCGAAATATCCCCTGCCCCGAAATTTCGGCGGATTTGACGCCGGCATGAGGCAGGAGTTCTTTCCAACCTTCTGCAGAATCGCTGTCAGTCACATCTACAACCCGCGCATTCAGGCGGAAAGTTTTGGTCCGCAACCCCGCTAAGGTGACATAGCTGTCATCGTCTTGTTTGAGTTTGACGAGCATATCCCGTCCGCGTTGAGCGCTCATAGGAGGCTCCTTTCCATAAATTTTAAGGGCATTGAGAGAGCAAAGAGAGGCGCAGCAGACCGTGATGGGTGCGCCCGTCCGGCGCGCGCAAAATATCGGAATATATAACTGTTGCGCTGACGAGACTGTCCGACGGAAATTGCGCCGACAGGGCGTCCAAATCTGTCACGACCGTTTCGACACGCTGCAAAAGCGACATCACTTCTGCCCGTCCGGAATATCGCGACCAGAGGTGCAGCGTCATTTGATGCAGACATAAACGGGTCGCATCACCGCTCACATCTTCGCGGCGCAGGGCGCCGTAACTGAGATAGGGAAAGACCGGATCTTCGGGGGCCGTATCATAAAGTCTGGGCGGCGTCCCGAGCCCATCCTGTAGAGCGCTATCATGCGCCAAAACGAAATGTATCGCCTTGGCAATTTGGTCTAGATTCATTGCCGTTCCTCCTCACAAATGAGGTGAAGTCTTTCTCTGCGTGTATCGGGGTCAGAGGCCGCAATGACGCGGAGAATACGATTCCCCCATATAAGCCTCGCCCGCTCCGGGAAATCCGGACGGTATCGGATCGTAACCTGATAGCTTTGCGTGACGCTCAACCGGCCGTTTTCACGGGTCTCAGAGAGGGTTTTCGGCGTAATCGCGGCCCAGAGCGCACGTTGAAAACTCCATGTTGTGATAGTGCCGCCGAGGTCATCCGCGACGATTGAGGGTGCGTAAAGTCCTATCCGGCTGCGTAATTGCCCGATCATAATTTCAGGCTCCGGTAAGGCATGACGAGGGCATCGACCATCATTGGAATACCCGGCAGATCTTTGCCCGACCGATGCTCATATCCCTGCCCAATCAACAGGAGCATGGCCTGACGTAGGGGCATGGGAATGTCGTCCGGCGTCTCTCCGTAGCCTGCCACGACATCAACCGTGACAGAAGCAATGTCTGATCGGCTGTGCCAGCTCCAAAGTCCCAAAGTCTGTTTCTGAATTGAAACAGGCGCCGCGCGAAGATTAATTTTCAACGTGGCGGAGGGCAAAATCTCCTCGTCCCCATTTGTGAGGTGCAGGGTCAAATCCGTCACAGATTTTATGGGGGCAATATTCAAATAAAGAACGCGGTTAAAAGGCGGGGTCAATGTCACACGTTGCGGCCGTTCAATCAGCGTTTGACGGCACAGCGTCTCCACCTGCTCGCGCGCGTTTTGGATTAGGTCTGAAATCAACGTATCTTCGACGTCGTCATCCAGCCGTAAAAAGAGCTTCGCCGCCTCGAGCGTAATCGGCTCAATCGGCGGGGGGGTTATATCGGTTATCAAAATGTCCTCCTGATTTTGGCAATAAAAAAGGCCGCCCGGCAGGCGACCTTGTGGAAATTAGAAATTGTCATTCCGCGCTTGAGGCGGGCTGACAGGGGATAGCTTGCCTTATTTAAACCGCTGCTTTCAGCAGCTTGATCGCGTCGAAATCCTGAACCCCGCCGCCGACGCGTTTGGTAGTATAAAACAGCACATAAGGTTTGGCAGAATAGGGATCGCGCAAAACGCGGACGCCTTGGCGATCCACAATCAAATAGCCGCGGCGAAAATCCCCGAACGCAATAGCAGCGTCTCCGCTGGCGACATCCGGCATGTCTTCGGCTTCGACCAAAGGATAGCCAAGCAATGTCGAAGGCTGTCCGGCTTTAGCCGCCGGTTGCCAGATATAATTTCCGTCCGCATCTTTGAATTTACGAATATCATTGACCGTTCGGCGGTTCATGACAAAGCTGGACCCCGCGCGGTAGCGGCTTTTCCCCGCGTAAATCAAATCCAACAACGCATCCACTGGCGTCGCCGCATCAAATGCCCCGGCGGTGCCGGTGCTGACAATGCCAATCTCTCCAAAGCTCTGCGAGCCATTCGCCGCCTGTGTATAATCAAGAAGACCCCGGGGTTTATTCGTTCCGTCTCCGTTGACGAAAGCGGCGGTTTCCTGCGCCGCAAAAACGTCCCGCACCTCATCCGCCAGCCATTGATCCACATCGGCAACACCGTCATCCAGTAAAGCCTGAGTTGCGGCGGGCATGGCGTAAAGCTCTCCGGCCGGGAAATCGAGCAATTCAAGTTGCGGCGCTTGCGTTTCAATTCGGGCGTCGGTTTCTCCGGCCCAGCCTGAGGCGGCGCCCGACGAGGAGACAGGTTTTTTGAACAGGCCCGCGCCGATCCGGCGCACCGTTGCGATAGAGCGGAACGGAGAACTTTCCGTCAGCGCCCGATCTATCCGGCTTTCAGTTTCGGGCGGGGCGATATAGCCTCCCTCGCCGTCCGTACTGGACAAAGACTTCCCTTCGAGGGAAGTAAGCGCCCCTGCATCGCCTGTGCGAATAAAAGAGGACCAAGCCGATTTCGCTTCGGTATGGGCCCGTCCTCCGTTCAAAGGTGTTGAAAGGCTGACGGACAGATTGTCGATCTGTTTGGATTGTGCATCGAGCGCCGCGTTCAGACGCGAGACTTTCTCATCAAGCAAGACGTCCGAGTTTTTGGTTTCCAGCGCTTTTAACCGCGCGTCATTGGCATCTTTAAACGCCGAGAACGTCTTGGCGAAATCTGCTTTCAAGTCTTTAGTTTCTAAGTCAGGCATAAGCCATGTTTCCTTTTTCTGACAAGGTTGGGAGTGAGGGAAAAAGATCGTCAATTTGGATGATCCGCGCGGAGCGGAGCATGGGAAAAGCCACGACCGAGACTTCCCATAAATCCAATTCTGTCAGCAGACGTCCGGCTTCGGTTTTCACCGATCGCCTCACGCGGTAGCCGATAGACAAACCGGAGACGGCCCCTTCACGGACCAGTTTCACCATCCGGTCTGTCTGCGTTGTGCCGCCAATGAGACGGCCCGAAACAAAAAGCCCATTTTGGTCCTCGGCCAAGCGGTCCCAGACCCCGATGGGAGAGGCCGTTTCATGGCCAAACAACATGGGGAGCCGTCCCTCAGTCAGAGAGAGAATAGACGCCGAAAAAGCGCCCCGTCCTACTTTGTCTCCGGATAAATCTGTCTGGTTGAACAGGCTGGCATAGCCGCTAATTCGCAAGGAAGCGCTCATTTTGTTCGCTCCGCTTCAATCGCATTGAGCGTGACTTGCCGTTCAATACGGGTCAGGCTCTGGCGGATCATATCCATTTGCCCTTCGAGCAGAGCAAGACGTTCTAAAGAGGGCTGCCGCAGAACAAGTTGTGTCTCCACCGCTTCGAGACGCGCATTGGCGCCGCCTGCCCAGATAAGGCCGCTCGCAGTCTGAATAGACAGGGTAATCAACATGCCGAGCGTAACCGTACGGTTAAAAGAATAGGGTTTGTTGTCCTGTTGGCTCAAATCCTTACTCATATCTTGCCTCCGTCCGGCGTTAGTCCGGCGAGCGCGCGTTTCTCGGCATCAGACAGGAAATCAGCAGTGGTCAGTCTTTGCCAAAGGGTGTTGCGATCTTCGGATAAGGCCGGCACTTTTTCGAGATCCGGTGAAATGAGCAGGTCATCGCCAAACCAGGGACGGAGCCAACTTTGCAAGCCGTCAGAGGTTTTGCGGACGAGCGGAATAATCGTTTGCCGCCAAAACGCCTGATTGGCTTCTCGGTAATTGGCGTAAGTATTATCCCCCGGCAGGCCAAGCAATAGGGGCGGCACTCCAAAAGCCAAAGCAATTTCACGAGCGGCTTCACGCCGCGCTTGAATAAAATCCATATCCGTCGGCGACAGGCTCATGGATTTCCAATCAAGACCGCCCTCCAAGATCAAAGGACGCCCGGCATGGCGCGCCCCGGCATGGCCGGATTCAAGTTCGGATTTCAAACGCCCGAATTGGTCTTCGGTTAAATGATCAGACCCGCTTGCTCCCTTATAGATGAGCGCGCCGCTGGGGCGGGCGGAATTTTCTAAAAGCGCTTTGGCCCAACGCCCGCCCTCATTGTGTAAATCCACGGCCTGCGCCGCTGCTTGCAAAGGCGAGACATTGTCTTGCGGGCTGAAAAGGTGCATCGCCAAAAGAGGGGATCGGCCTGTTGCGAGGTCAAGGTGGAGACGGCGTTTTGCGCCGTCATTGGTTTCAACATCCCAAGCCGTCTGAGCGCCTGTTCGGGTTTGAAGCGGCGAGACCTCTTCTGGGTTAAGCGCAAACAGAAAAGAGGGGGTGCCGCTGATCATTCGGGCTTCAAGGAACGCCTCCCCGGAGAGTTGCAAATAACCGTAAAAGGATTCGAGGGTTTCCGTTGAACTCGACAGAAGCGGCGAGCGGGTTAAAAACTCGGACGCGCTTTCTTCGCCCTGAACAGAAAACGGAACGCTTGCGGCGGCTTCTGCAATCAGGCGCACACAGCGATAAACAATAGGGTTACGGGCAAAGCCTTCTCGGCAGAGACTCGAGAAATTACGCGGCGTCCAATGCGCCCCGGAGGCCAGTTGCAGGGCGATAAGAGGCTGTGCCTCTTTGGTTTCAGGCGTATGAGAAGGCGGCGCAGTAAAAAACCCGCTGCGGCCTGCAGCGGGCTTTAGAAAATCAAACATAGGGGCTTATCCTTTCGGGCGGTGCGTGAGGCGCAACGCACAATTCCGGCGATAAGGTGTTTATACCCCCATTCCGCTAACTGCGGATCATTCTCTGTAAATTGCTTTCAAAGCTTTGAAACTGTTAGGTTTTACGCAACCTTAAACAGGGACGGAGTTTTTTTATGACGGCCGGTCAGGGTCTGGGCCAGCTTATAATTGACCTTTAAGTCCTGACGACGAATCTCGTCACCGACAAGCGAGGCCAAGGTGATAGCCCGGCGATAGGCGACGAGGGAGGTTTCCAGCGCCGCACGGTCACAGTTTTTCTGGCCAAGTTTCAACAAAGTATCCGCGAGAGCGCATTGCACAATCAGCGCCTCTTTCGGGGCCGTATCAATTTTATAATATGTCTTGGCTTTATTCAGGGCCTCAACCGCCTGAATTAACGGGGTCGTATCATTGGTTTGCGCCGCAAGTTTAATCATCTGCGCCGCTAATTCCCTGTTCAGCTCGCCAAGTTGAGAGGTCGTTCGCTCGAGCTTTGCTTCCAAGCTTTCTTTTAGATTCGGTATTGCATTCTTGACCATTTTTAGTCCCCACAGCCCTCAAAAATAGAGAGTTAATTTGGCCCTAACTGTGAAGGCGTAGGGTTAAGGAGACTTTAAAAATCTAGGATTATGCAAAAATAGTGAGTAAAATCAGTCTCAAAGCCGACGTATGATAGGGTTTGCCCTATTAGGGATTAATAAATGGGTCAGAGCCCAGACGAGTGCGTCAGCCCGGTCAGGGCTTTTCCGGCGGCCAGCCGTTCCCATTTGTCGCAATTCAGCCTCCAGCGCATCAAACCGTCCGGCATGAAAGACTCGGCCTTGCTCATAAAGCAGCGCCACAGGTTCGGCCCGTCCGACTTTGCTTTTTCTGGCAAAGACGGTTTTGATAGGGACATTTGGGTCAATCGTGTGCAAAATTGTTTTCACCATATCCCCGCCCTGATTGACCTCGACCAAAAGAGAGTCCGCCTCCCACACACAATAGAGTGAAATGGCGGCTTTGGCCCAGTCCTTTGGAGAAAGTCCCTGAACGGTGCCGTCATGCAGAACATAGGCCCGCGCCGTTGATCCTTCGCCTTGGACGCCCGCCACAATCAGGCCGCACTGATCCGACCGATCGCCGGACGTCACGGGCGGGTCAATCGCGACTATAATCCTGTCCAGCGGCGGAATCGGCCCGTTAAGCCGGCACATCTCGAAAATATTTTGCGACCACAGCGCTCCGTCCTGATCAAATAATATCTCGCCTTCCAATTCCTGCCTGCCCAGGCGAGTGCCCCCATAGCTGTCCTCCATCGCGGAAAGAAAAGCCGGAGACAGATTTGCCGCATTTGAGCCGGTTCGAGCCCGGCTGACTGCCAGTCCGGAGGCCGACATTAAAGATTTGAGCGCGGGGATAGGTTTGGGCGTCGTTGTTATCACTAATTGAGGACGCCTCCCCACCCGCAGACCAAACCGCAGATTTGAAAGAGTGTCTTCGGGATAGCTCCAGGCGCAGAACTCATCCGCCCAAGCCGCGCCGAATTGCGGGCCGCGCAGGCTGTCCGGATCTTCGGCGGAGAATAAATATCCGACCGCGCCATTGGACCAGTCGAGACGCCGGCGGGACGGGGAGTAAACCGGACGTTCGAGAGGATATCCGATATTGAGAAGGCCGCTTTCTCCGTCGAGCATAACCTCGCGGGCATCAGCCAGTGTCGGGGCAACCAAAGCAATCCGGCCTGTCTCTAAAACTTTGCGGCGCACCCATTCGGCCCCGGTACGGGTTTTGCCGCAGCCGCGGCCGCCAAGCAAAAGCCAAATCAGCCAGTCCGTCTCGTTTCGTTGATCGTCTCGCTGCCAGATCTCCCAGTTTTTAAAAAACTGATACGGATCATTTCCGGAGAGACTCCAGACGAGCAGCAGCAGCTTCGTCGGAGAGAGGTTCAATCTCAGCGACGAGATGATCGAGCCGTTCCAAGAAGCGTTTTCGGTCTTCGGGACGAGGCGGGGGAAGGTCTTCATAACGTGTGAACTTCTTCTCTGAGTCCGCTTTTCGAATGCGGTCATTTTGGGCTTGCAGGTCAGACAGGCACTTCAGCGTACTGCTCATAGACCGGGCAATTTTATCCAGGGTTTCAGCCGTCTGACGCGCAGAGCCGGAGGCTTCCCCCTCCTCATGCGTTTTCTCGGCCACGAGGCTCATTTCCTCCAGCAATCGCAAAATTGCGACTTGCGGAGCCTCCGCGTCAAATAAGAGCGCGTCATTTTCTTCCGGCATATTTTTTGGGTGAGTCATGGGTGTTACCTTCAGCATAGGAATAAGGATATGGGAGAGGGTCAGAGCCGCGCTTGACGCCCGCGACCGTTCCGTAATGGGCAGAAAGTTTTTGAAGGCCGAGCTTTAGGACAGTTAAACCGCTGCCACTGGCCCATCGCTCTGCACGTTCGACGGACTCTAGGGACTGATCCAGACAGCAGACGGCAATGACCGCCACGTCGAGACCCGTCCCCATTGCTTCGCGCGCATCTTGGACCCGGGCTTTGGCGTCTGCGGCGCGGATGAATTGATCCTCCGCGCTATTGCCGTGGCCGCCCTCTTCTACGCCGGCGGTGTCATAACGCTGCGTCGCAGTTAGGCCGTGGCCCGAGGCGTGATAATCGCGGGTAATGCGCTCCCCCGCCTCAACCAATGGCGCGTCCAGTAATGGGCGTCCGTCATAATCCGTTCGGCGGGCCAGACGGTCAAGCGCGGTGAGACGGGTATTGACCGAGGCCTTACGCTTTACCCCGCCGTGAACATAAACATCCCGTTCCTCCAAACTATAATGTTGATTTTCAGCAGTGCCCTCGCGGCCATGTTTCAGACGCCGTTCTGCCGATTTCGCGACGCGGTAGCCGTCCTTATGAAGTTCCAGCGCGCCGTAAGACTCTAAGGCCTGAACGTCTTTAACGGGAACCCAAAAATGTGGGCGTTTACGCTTATCGCCCAAAGGTTTGGCCGGCATGGCGTCACAGCCTGTGTTCACACAGATAACCGCCTTGTGGTGAATCAGCCGGCGCAGGATTTGGACTTGGTGCGGACTTAACATCTATGCGGCCTCCGCCTTAAGAGGCACGGTTTTTGGGGCCTGCCTCAGAAAATTTTCCAAATGAATAATCTTTAGATCCAGAACCGGATCTTCCCGGCATTCCTCAATGACTTTGAACGCATGGGTTACGGTCGATCTGTCTTTTGTAAAGATACGGGCGATGTGGCTCGGATTGAGTTCATACACCGTATTGATAAGATACATCGCAATCTGACGGGCAAACCGTAAATGCGAGGTGGCTCGAGGGGGATCAATTAAATCCGGTTCTGTGAGCCCGAATTCAAGCGCAACCGCCGCAATGACGAGTCCGGCCTGATGGGTCTGGCGGGCAATGATTCTGGGGTGGGGCTGACGTCTCATATAATCCTCCGGTCATGACAGAAGGCAGTATAGCCCGAAAATCATAAGTGAGGATTATATTCCTATAAAAGAGAACAAAAAGTCAACATCTAAGCGTGGGATAGACGGGAGAAGAGTCTATAAGTCTTTGAAATCAAGCGTAAATTTTATCCTGATCGGAGTCTGGTTGAGCCGCCCGTTCCATTTTCACGAAATGATCATAACCAAGGATCATGTTTATGTCAGTGCCGTTTTCAGATAAGGGCATCCGAATCCAAAACTGCGCCAGATGCGACCCGTTAGGCGTCCCCGGACGGGTGACGCCGGCATAGGCGCGTTTATTATGCACCACATTTCGCAGAACGCGCTGCCAATAATCTTTGCGGCATCCCAGTGGTAATTCGTCAATATGGCGGCCCTGAATTTCGCTATCAAACAGGTTCCAGAAACCAGTTCCGGCTAAGCGAATACGAAACCGTTTTGCGCCCTCGCACACTTCAGTAATGGTTGTTGTGGGGAGCTGTTTGCCAATTTCGTAAGGCTCTATGTCATGACGGGATGGCAACTGACCTCCGACACATTTCGAGCGCCAGTAATCATAAACTTTCTGTTGCTGAGGAAGCACCATTTGATGGCGCAATGCATTGCCCTTAATCACGAAACCCTCCCAAAAGCAGCCCTTATTCTGCTCCGTTAGTCTTTATTGAAAAAGCGAGTCCCGGCGGCAACCTTTCGTTAACCATATTTTTAGGAATTGACACAAAAAGGCACGGTTTTTTGAATCGGTTCCGATTCGACTTTCAGAAAGGATGTTGATTTTGAATTTTGAGAGCGAAATCAGGCTCTAAATCAGGAACGACTCTTGCCTAACCCGGTACGCTTTGCCAGCTCGGAGCGGCGTTTGGCATAAGCCGGTGCGACCATAGGGTAGTCAGCGGCAAGACCCCATTTTTCGCGATACTCTTCCGGACTCATCCCATATTTCACCCGAAGGTGCCGTTTCAGTGATTGATAAGGCTGCCCGTCTTCCAGACAGATAATAACATCGTCTTTCAAAGACTCTTCAATCGGGACAGCAGGAATAAGCTCTTTATCGGATTGCGAGCTTTCATCCTCTGAGGCGGCCTCTACTAATCCGTCATAAATAGAGCCGAGCAAGTCCGGAATGGCCTTCGCCTCAACGGCGTTATGAGACAGATAGGCCGCCGCGATTTTAGAAGTCTGCGCCAAAAGAAACTTAGGAGACAAGCTGTCCCCGACAGGTTCTTTCGGGATAGACTTTTTAGGTGCCGAGGACATAAATGACAATCAAGGTCACGAGTAATGTTCCCGCCACAAGCACCGCCGGAAGGCCGGAAGGCGCCGCTTCGCTCATTGTGCCCGCCGGACTGAACATTTGA
The DNA here is from genome assembly GCA_913058335.1 of uncultured Hyphomonadaceae bacterium. Lineage (GTDB taxonomy): Bacteria > Pseudomonadota > Alphaproteobacteria > Caulobacterales > Maricaulaceae > Litorimonas. The sequence continues at coordinate 34,612 of CAJXPX010000002.1, read as the reverse complement.
TAAAGCTTTTGTCCGACCTGTCCGAGAGAGCGCTTGGTCAGACGGTTAACCTGAAAGTTCAATCTGTCCCACATGGCAGAGGTCCAGAGCGCCACATTTAAACCGAGACGCCGATAGAGCCAGTCCGAGTCGATAATCTCGGCCCGCCGCTCGGCTGGATACACGCCGAACCGTTTGAGCAAAGTGAAAGCAAAGATCGCCGCAAAGAGGAGCTGCAACTGAAAGACCACATGATCCCAAGTATAGGGTTTATAGGCTTCCATCTCAAATGGCATAAGGGAGTAGAGAAGCTCATACCCGCCCCAAGGCCATGCCAAAACAATGCAGAGCAGTCCGGCGAGGCTCATAGCCACCAGCATATTCCAAGGGGCTTCTTTCACCCGTCGCCCGCTATCATGCGCGAAGAACGTAAAATGCGGTACCTTAATGCCGGAATGTTCCATCACACCTGCTGAGGCAAAGAGCATCATCGCAAATGGAACCCAGAGATGTTCTTCGAGGGCGGCGGCAAGGATCATAGCCTTTGTCACAAAGGCCGCGAGAAGCGGGAAAGCCGCAATAGAGCCCGCCCCGATAAGGCAGAGCACAGCCGTAAACGGCATAGAGCGGAACAGACCGCCAAGCTCGGACGCCTTGGCCGTCCCGGTTCGGTACATGACCGCGCCGATAGACATAAAGAGCAAGCCCTTAAAAATAACGTGAACAAAAACCTGTCCCACGACGCCGTTCATGGCGAGCGCGCCGCCAATACCAATGCCGCAGACCATAAAGCCAAGCTGGTTGTTAAGCGAATACGCCAAGACGCGGCGAAGGTCGTTTTCCACCACAGCGAAAAAGACCGGGAAGCAGGTCATAATCGCTCCGATCCAAATCAGGATATCTACGCCTTCAAATCCGCGCGCCAGAGCGTAAATTGCAAATTTTGTCGTAAAGGAGGCCAAGATAACTGTGCCGGTTATAGACGCTTTGGGATAGGCATCCTGCATCCAGTTATGGAGCAGCGGGAAACCGCATTTAATGCCCATGGCAATCATCATCAACCAACCGCCGGGCGTGTTCAGCCCAATGAAATTAAAGGTGAAATCCCCGCCCCGGCTCTGAGCGACCATGACGGCGCCGGCCAAGAGCAAAACGCCTGAAAAGACATGGATAGCCAGATAGCGAAGGCCCGCAGCGTAAGCGTGTTCACCGCCTTTCCAGACAAGAAAGACAGAGGATATGGCCGTCAATTCCCAGAAGATAAACAGGGTAATCATGTCCCCCGCAAGGACCCCCGCTACGGCCGCGCCGGTATAAATCAGGGCGGAGCTGTCCGTAATACGGCATTTTTCGTGTAGGCCGTAAATGCCGTTTATCAGTCCCGCGAGACAGAAGAGGTAACCCCAGACGAGCGAGAGCCCGTCAATCCGCAAAGTAGTCAGCTCTATGCCGCCGAAATTAAGAACGCCGCGAATATATTCCGGCTCAACCGAATGCATCTGAAAAATCAGCCAACCGGCAAAGATTGGGGCGGCAATTAAAAAGACTTTCCGAATGTAATGCGTGCCGTCGGTTTTGGGAAACAGGGCGCAAATGAGTCCGGCAAGAATTATCCACAAACCCGGATTGATATTCATCAGGTCAATCATGATTTGTCCCCCGACTTGTCCGACGTCTCAGGGTTTGTTTCACTATGGCCTTCCGCGCTCACATAAGGATCAGGCAGTCCGCCCTCCCCGTAATAGCTCTCATCGCGGCTCAGAAGTTTAAAAAGAGGCCGCGCCATGAACACAATAAAGGAATAGGCCAGAAAGCCGAACACAGCCCAGGAGCCCGGGATGACGTCCCAAGGGGCTGGATGTTTCAAAGGATGCATAACGCCTAAAATAGTGGTGATGAGAATACCCACGAGCGGAATCCAGAGAAAGTTACGCTTGAACGTGCTGCCTACTAAAAACAGAAAAGGTTTGGCCGCCGGATGAATATCTTCCGCCGCATGTTCTTGAACCTCGGGGTTTGCAGAGTCCTTACTCATGAGGCTCCTCCCAAAATTGGCGTGAGGAACTCGGCCATATCTCCGGCAAAGAAGAACAGGACAAGGCTGCCCGCCGCCGTAAAGACAGGCGGGATAATTACCCATAGGTGCTTCTTCTGCTCCTGCGCGATAATCGCATCGGCGGCGATATCAGCCGGCGGCTTCATAAATCCGCGAATGGCAATCGGCACAAGATAGATAATATTAAGAATGGAAGACGCAATCAGCGCAGCAATCAAAATGCCTTTCCCGCTGTCCAGCGCGCCCGCCATTAAAAAGAATTTCGGCCACGAGCCGCCCATGGGCGGGATTCCGATAATGGAAAGCGCTCCGACCAGAAACGCGCCAAACACCCACGGCATAGTCCGTCCCAATCCATCCAGTTGTGAAATCTTGGTTCTGTGGGAAATTGTATAAATCGCGCCCGCGCACATAAAGAGCGTAATTTTACCCCAGGCATGCATAACGATTTGCAATCCGCCGCCAAGTATGGCGAGAGGCGTGGCGAGCATAGCGCCGAGCGTAATATAGGAAAGTTGCGACACCGTGGAATAAGCCAAACGGGCTTTCAGATTGTCCTGACGCAAAGCGATCACAGAGGCGAGCACAATCGATATCGCCGCCACCCAAGACAAAGTGGTGGAGGCCGGGGTTTCGGCGGCCAATGACGGCCCGAAAGTGAACACCACGACTTTAAGCATCGTAAACACCCCAGCCTTCACAACGGCCACGGCATGGAGCAATGCGGAAACCGGCGTCGGCGCGACCATCGCATTGGGCAACCAAGGATGTGTCGGCATAAGCGCCGCTTTGGCAATCCCGAACGCAAAAAGAAAGAGCAGGATAGATGTTGCCAGTAAAGACGTTCCGGGCGGGAAAACGCCCCCTAACTGGAAATCAGTTGTGCCGGCAATGACTTGCGTACCGATAATCGCAGGCAGCAAGAGCGCCAGTGACGTCCCCATCAGGATAAGCGCATAAATCGTCAGGCCTTTTCGCGCCTTGGCGTCACCCTTATGCGAAACCAGTGGAAAAGTCGAAATCGTCAGCGCTTCGTAAAAAATGAACAGCGTGATCAAATTGCCGGACGCGGCAATCCCCATCGCAGAGGCAATGGCAATGGCGACAAAAGTATAGAAACGTGTTTGATGTTTTTCATTATTCCCGCGCATATATCCCAGGGTGAAAACCGAATTGACGATCCAGAGCGAGCTGGCGATTGCCGCAAATGTTGCGCCCAAAGGTTCGAGTACAAATTTGACTTCGAAGTTTCCGGCGAAGCGGCCGAGATAAAGTTCTGGCCGTCCGCCTGAGGCGACCTCGCGGCAGAGAAAAATAACGACTCCCAACAAAGCAGCGCCGGCGACAAAGGTTATGGCTTCGCGAATATTCGGCCACTTTCCGGCAAAAGGGATGAGAACAGCGGCGGAAAGCGGGATAAGCAGCAAAAGGAGCAAAGCAAATTCAGGAGATAATATCATGTCTTATCCTCCCGTTCCTGGGAACGTCGTTCCCGTCAATAAAGATGCCGCCCGTTCCGACGCCCCGACAAGAATGTCAGAGGCCCCGAAAATATTCATTCCGACCGCAATGGACAGCAGCGCCATCGCCCACATTGGCACAAGCATCCTCAGCGGCGCTTCATTTTTAACGCAAGGCTTGCCGTCAATTTCGGGCGGAGAGCGGAAATAGGCCACCATTAAAACCCGCCCGACATAAATGACGGCGAGAATCGAACTGACCATGATAAAGCCTACAGCCCACCAATAGCCTCCGGCCGCAGCCGACTGGGCCAAGGCAACTTTAGAAACGAAACCAGCGGTAAAAGGCACGCCTATCAGTGAAAACCCGCAAAGGGTGAAAGCGCCCATTGTCCAAGGCATGGTTTTCGAAAGACCCCGAAAATCATCAACGCGGGTAATCCCGAAGCGATACCACATGGCGCCAAGCGCCAAAAACAAGCCGCCTTTGATCACGGCGTGGTTGATAAGGTGAAGATAGGCGGCGCTGAGGCTGGCGGTTGTCGCGATGCCGATTCCCAGCAGCATATAACCGACCTGACCGACGGAAGAATAAGCGAGCATCCGGCGGGCATCCGTTTGGAAAATGGCCTGAAGAGACGCAAAGATCATTCCGACAATGCCAAGACCAAATATGAGGAACACAAGAACGGCGTCAACATAGGCAAAGTCCGGACTAAAAATAAAGAACGTAAAGCGCAGTAAAAGATAAAGCGCGGCTTTTGTCGCGGTTGAAGCAAGGAAAGCCGTAACCTGCGTCGGCGCGTAAGCATAAGCCCCCGGCAGCCAAGTATGCAGCGGGAACATGGCAAGCTTTAACCCAAGTCCGACAATAATAAACCCGAATGCAACCATGGAAACGCGCGAACCACCATTCAACTCGGTTAGAATACGCGCCATGTCGGCCATGTTAAGCGTCCCGGTTTCCATATAAAGAAAACCGATACCGATAACAAAGAAGGTCGCGCCAATAGAGCCGAGAATGAGATAGTTATAAGCTGACACCAAAGCCCGGCGGTCGCGACTGGAGCCCAGCGCGACCAGAACATATGTGGAGATAGAGCTGACCTCTAGAAAGACAAAAACATTAAACGCATCTTCCGTGACAACCATTCCCAGCAAACCGGCTATGCAAAGCAGGAAAGCCGCATAATAAGGCGCGCGTTTTTTGGGTTCAATCTCTGCCAATGTCGCAGGCATAGCGTATATCATCGTGACTAACGCCATTGCCGATATAAGCACGAGGACCGGGGCAGAAAGCGCGTCAATTTTTAGAGAAATTCCGTGCGGAGGAGCCCACCCGCCCATCTGATAGACATCCATACCGTTTGCCAGCTCAAATTGCGCCAAGGCAACGGCGCTGAGAACCAAAATGAGAGTTACGAAAGTCGTCGTCCACCAAGCGAGCTTGCGGCCCGGAAAAACGGCTGTAATGGCGGCCATTAAAAGGGGCAGCACAATCAGAAAAGCCGGACCATGGGTCACAAGCCATTCAGGCATATAAAGACTAAGGTCCATTATGATTTCGCTCCCGTTTCAGGGGCGAGAGGCGAAGGGCCTGTGCCTTCGAGATTATAAGCATAATCCAAAGCGTCTATCTCGTCTTCTTCAATCGTTTTATAAACTTCCCGGATACGTACAACCAGCGACAGTCCAATCGCCAAGGTTGCCACGCCCACCACAATCGCCGTCAGAATCAGAACATGAGGCAATGGATTTGAGTAAACAACTTGTCCGGCCTCTGCGGCTTGGGCCACGACCTCTATCGCTTGCTCTGAGGCGTCAGCCCCTGGCTCCAAGGCCTCGGCGGCACTTTGAATAGCGTCGGCGGCGCCGTGTCCTTCTTCGCCGGAACTCTCACCATGATCATCCACCAAGATGGGCGGCTGTCCTCCGGCCACTTTGCTTATAGTGATATATAAAAGAAAAACGGAAGTCTGGAAGATCGACAGACCGACCAGTTTCTTAATGAGATTACGCGAAGAAAACACCACATAAAGACCGGTCATCATCAAGATGATGACAATGGCATAATTATATTGTTCGAAAATATCGGCGAGCATTACCAATCTTCCTCGGACGTTTCAGGTTGCCGTGATCCAAAGGCGTAAAAAATGGCAATCATAACCGTTGTCACCGTTACCAATACGCCTAGTTCAACCGCCAAAATTCCGTAATGTTGTCCATGGCTTGGCTCATGCGCGAGAACGCCGTAATTCAGAAACTCTCCGCCGAGCAGCCACGTCACCACCCCCGTTCCACCATAAAGCAAAACGCCAAGGGTCATGCCAATGCGAATCCAGCTCGGCGGAAAGGCCTGCTTGGCTGCATCCAGGCCAAAAATCAGGGCGTATAGAATGATAGAGGCCGCAAAAATCACCCCTGCCTGAAATCCACCTCCGGGCCCGTAATCGCCGTGGAAATGGACGTAAAGCGCAAAGAGCGCAATAAGGGGAATAAGGAATTTTGCCATGACCCGAAGGAGAACATGCGGATCCCTCGGGGCCATTTCTTCCTTGCTCGGCTTGGAAGGACGGGTTTTACGTTCAGCCATTTGCCCCTCCCTTATTCGTTTTCTTAGCTACGGCTTTCTTAGGCGCAGCTTTCTTAGGCGCAGCTTTCTTCGCCGGAGCCTTTTTTGCAGCAGCTTTTGTCGGTGGCGTTTCAGGCTCAGCCCTCTCAGAGGCGCTCTTTTCTGTGCTGGCAGACGGCGCAGACGACCTTGAAATCCGCTGACCTTTACATTCCGCGTGCCAACGCCCGGCATTTCCGTTCAATCCCAAGAGTAACAAGACCCCAAGACCGGCAGAGAAAATCACAACTGTTTCGCCAAATGTGTCATATCCCCGATAACTCGCCAATACAGCCGTCACCACATTCGGTATATGAATTTCTTCGGCTGTTTTGGCCATATAATCCAGGCCGACATAGCTATTGGCGGCTGAATTTGCATCGCCGTAAGCCGGCATATCGCCAATGGCATAAAACATGGCCATTCCCACAAAAATGACGATCAAAAGCGGGCCCCATTGCCGTGACAAAGGCACAGGGGCGGATTTTCGATCTGCCAGAAGCATTGCCGCCAACATGAGGACAGTGGACACGCCCGCGCCGACAGCGGCTTCGGTAAAGGCAACATCCACGGCGTCCAGACTAACAAACCAAGCGGCGCTAACGAGGGAATAGACCCCTTGCAACATCACAATGCCGAACAGGCTTCGCATTCGCACAATAGACACCGCGACAATAACGAGGATCGCCAAAAGACTAATATCCAGCAGAATAGTCGGCGGCGTGAAAGAGACGCTGGCAAACATTAGCTCTCCTCTTCATCCAGAGACGGAGCGCGGAAACGGCCTAAAACAGGTTTCACACCCGCCTTATACGCAGAATGCGCCACAGCATGTGTCGCCGTTGGGCTCGTCACCAGAAGGAAAAATCCGACCAGCATGAGCTTCAAAGTCAGCTGTGAAAAACCGGATTGAATTATTAACCCCAAAAGAATGAGTTCAGCGCCCAATGTATCTGTCATACCCGCCGCGTGAAGCCGGGTATAAAAATCAGGCAAACGCAACACGCCCAGAGTGCCGGCCAGTACGAAAAAGAGGCCGGCAAATAGCGACGCGGTCGTCAACAGGAAGCGCAAGAGGAAGACCCACTCTATGGGCGGGCCTGATGGCCCTGCCAGTTCTGCAGCGGCAGGGGCGGCGGCCAAAATCATAAGAAGAATATTCATTCTTCTGCCTCCACATCCGGTCTGGCAAGCAGGCCAACATTCAAGGCTTTATAATTAAAAAATTTCAAAACGGCGATTGTCGCGATGAAATTCATCAACGCATAAAGCAAGGCAATATCCACGCCGTCCGGCCGGTCAATAATGAAACAAAACACGCAAAGAAAGAGAACCGTCTTTGTGCCAAATGAGTTTACCGCCAAAAGACGATCATAAAGCGTTGGGCCGCCAATAAGCCGCGCGAGCATCATGACCATGGATACGATGATAAGAAAGGCCACGCTTAGAAAAATATATCCCAGGGCGACACTCATGATTTATCCTCAGCTGTTTGCGTGACCTTTTCGCCCACAGCATTGGACGCACGCGCGCCCATTTCGCGAAAGTCTTCCGGATCGCTCATTTCGCTGAGCAAGGCATGAACCAAAATGTGATCCTCTTCCATCAACACGCTCACCGTTCCTGGGGTTAAAGTGATGGAATTGGCAAACATGACTTTGCTTAGATCTATTTCTTGGGAGTAAGGAATTTTGGTCAGTGTCGGGGAGACAAGCATGTCCGGCTTTAGAACGGCGCGGACAACCTGCACGTTGGCTTTGATAATTTCTTTGAACAGCCAAACGAAATAGATGAGTGTTTTTGGCATAGACAGATAAGGCGCTGTTTCTCTATCGAGAATGTTCATCCGCAGGCAAGCCCCTATGACAAGGGCGATCGAGATCGCCCCAAGGGTCAGCAACATAGGCGTGAAATAGCCGGACAAGGTCAGCCAAGTGGCGACCAAGGCAATTATCATTATGAGACTATACCGTATCACGCTATTCAGCGCTCCTCACCCAAGATTTTAGGATGTCCCAATCCACCCTCTCAGCTGTCGTCTTAAAGGGCGGAATTACGCATTTAAAGGCTAAACACGGCCAAAGTGTGCAAATGTTTTGTGGATTAGTAACGCGCGCGCTGAAAAGGCTCGATTTGCTAGCCTTTTCGGTGCCCAAAAACGAGGGCAGCCGTGATCGCGGCTGCGCCGTGCTCTTCTTCGCGGGGAATCACACCGTTTTTGATGTAGCGCAGAACATCTTCATTCAGAGAGGAGGTCAGCGACCAATTCCAATACCTTAAAACGGTCTGGGCCTTATCGGTCGAAATCACATCATAGGCCTCAATCACCCGGGTAAGATGCGGGTGTTCTTGCTCCATTTCATCCTCAGGCGGGCGGTAAACGGCGCGCCAGAGTTTTTCCAGCATATCGCGTTTCAAACCCGTCGATTTACACAAAACGGCGAGCGCCTCTCCGCCCATATCGGTTAGAATTTGAGCCCCCGTTGCCGGTTTTATACCGGACATATAAGAAATTTCTTCAATCAGCTTTTTTGTCAGCCCGTGAGCTGAGGCGATTTCAATCGCGGATTCCAAACCGTCGAAATCACTTCTGGCAATCGCGGCGCGGTTGCGCTGGCGGCGTTCGACAAATTGCAGGGCTTTTCTGACGCTTGCATCCTGCCAGCCTTCTTTGGCCGCTTCAGCAAACAGATCATTACAGCTTTCCTGCAAGACAGAGCGAGTCACCGCAAAACGGTGCAAGATACGTCGGCGGGTAGATCGGTCCGCCCACCAAAACATGGTGAGCCCATGGCTGGGGCGGAGTTCTTCGCGGCGGTTGAGCAAGCTTACATAGGGCGCGTAATTCCGGGACACAGTCAAAATACGCTGCAAGGCCGTTTCGCTAAATTCCGCGCCGTTATTTTTCAAAAGAGTTTCGACAACATCCTCTTCGAGAAATTGTACGAGCGCATCCACAACAGAATCAGAGAGTTTACGTCTATGAGCAATAACTTTGCGGTGTTCGCCTGAGACTTTCTGAGCCACCTGAATCAGATCGCTATCCGTTAGAGACAAGCTATTTTCCAGAATATGTTTGGCTACCCGTATATCATCCTTGGCCAGAATGACCAAAATCGTGCGCGGCGCTTCATTCAGCATAACAAGGCGTTTGGCGACACTTTCGCGCACATCAATATCTGCGTCGCGCAGTAACTCCACCAAGACGTCCCCGGCCATATGGCGCTCTTGGGGGGTAAGCTGGCTGGCGGGAATACAGATAACATCAGCAAGGCGTTTGGCGAGTTGGCGGCGGGTGTTGCCTTCATCCGAGAGCGTCGGGACTTCCTGCAATACGGGTCCGTTCTCCGCCTCTTTGAGAGGCGGGAGGTCAGAGCGCATTTTGCGGGACTGTGCCGGCATGGATACCATAAATGAAACCTCTCCTGCGCCCTTTTGCCAAACGTAAAGGCCAAATTCCTGGCCGCAAAAATTTCTGCAACATAATGCTTTACCCGCTAGAATAGTCAAAAGCCGTTAACCAAGCGTGACTATTTCCACCTCTTTCTTTCCCGTTTGTGACTGCCAAATCCCGCCGCCAAACACGCTTCGCAGTTGAAGCTGCCGCGCGCATTGTCTAGGCGGAAACAGCAACACACATGGACCGATTTATGCCTCAAATTTTCAAATCCTCTGCCCTGCCCCCAAAAGCCGAAAAGAAGCCAGTGACAATTAATCAGCTTGGCCGTCAACGGGTTGATGACTATGCTTGGATGAAAGATGAAAACTGGCAAGAGGTCATGCGGGACCCTTCCAAATTGAACGTCTCAATAAAAACCCATTTGGAAGCCGAGAACAGCTATACCGAGGCGCTGTTAAAACCTTATGAGTCCTTAAAAGACAAGATATTCGAAGAGTTGAAAGCGCGGCTAGAGCCGGAAGCCGCCAGTACGCCCCTGCCGGATGGGAAATGGGCCTATTTTCACCATTACCGAACCGGAGATGAGCACGGCGTCTTTGCCCGCATTCTTCAAGAGTCTCCCGAGACGCCCGTCACTCTAACTGAAACTGTTCTGGCGAGGTCAGAGGAGGTTCTAGACGCGGAAACCCTCTCTAAATCCTATCCCGGCTATTTCGACCTCGGCTCTGTCTCGCATAGCCCGGACCACAAATGGCTTGCCTATGGCGTGGATGGCAAGGGATCTGAAAATTACCAGGTATTTCTTCGCAAACTCGGCATGAAAAACGACGCGGAAGACGAAGCAATCGAGACGCAAATAAAGCAGGCCGCTGGAGCGTTGGTGTGGGCTGAAGACTCCCGCACGCTTTATTGGGTGGAGCGCGACGATAATCAGCGTCCCTACGCCGTTTTTCGTCAGGATATTTTCAACGACCAGAGCGAGCCTGAACTTATTTATAAAGAAAGTGATCCGGGATTTTTCGTCAGTGTTGGCTCTTCCGATGACATGGCCCATATCGAAATCAGCGCGCATAATCATACAACGTCTGAAATTTGGCGCGTCCCGGCCAATAACTCCAAAGCGCCGGCTCTTTGTTTTGCCAAGCGTGAGGAGGGGCTTGAATATAGCCTTCACGATCAGGGCGGGCAGACATATATTTTAACCAATGCAAACAGCGCCGTCGATTTTCAGATTAAAGTCGCCGAGGAGAGAGGCCCGGCCCAGACATGGGCCGATTTTATTTCCCATAAACCCGGCACGCTTATTTTGGGTCTGGAAGCTTTCGAGCATTTCCTGGTCCGGCTTGAGCGCGAAAATGCCCTACCGCGGATTGTCATTCGCGATATGCGCAATGGCGAAGAGCACAGCCTGGAGATGGATGAGCCCGCCTATTCCCTCGGTCTTATGTCCGGATATGAATATGCAACAGATCGACTTTATTTCTCCTATGCTTCGCCTACCACACCTTCGCAGGTTTTTGCCTATAATATGAAAACACGGGAAAGAGCGCTCGTGAAAACTCAAATTGTCCCGAGCGGACATGAGCCGTCAGATTACCAAACGGAACGGGTTAGTGTCACAGCCCGCGACGGCGAAACCATACCTGTTACAATTTTACGCCGGAGCGATACCCCCACAGACGGTAGCGCCCCTTTGCTCCTATATGGGTACGGCTCTTACGGCATTACCATTCCGGCGGCCTTCCGGACGACCATTCTCTCGCTCGTTGATCGCGGTTTCATTTATGCCATCGCCCATATTCGCGGCGGCATGGCCAAAGGCTATCAATGGTATTTGGACGGTAAACTCGAAAAGAAAATCAATACATTCAATGATTTTGTCGATGTCGGGCGGGGGCTTTGCGAAAAAGACTATTCCTCCGAAGGGAAGCTCGTCGCGCATGGCGGCTCTGCCGGCGGCATGCTCGTGGGAGCCGCTCTTAATCAAGCGCCGGAGCTATTTGCCGGCGTCATCGCGGCTGTGCCTTTTGTTGATGTTTTAAATACGATGTCGGACGAAACCCTGCCCCTTACCCCGCCGGAATGGCCGGAATGGGGCAATCCTCTATTAGAGGCGGAGGCCTATGACCGTATTGATGAATACTCGCCTTATGACCGCGTCGAAAACAAGGCCTATCCCCCCACCCTGATCACGGCGGGCCTTACCGATCCCCGCGTGACTTATTGGGAGCCAGCGAAATGGGCGGCCAAATTGCGCGATCACCAGACGGGCGGCGCGCCAATCCTTCTCAAAACCAATATGGAAGCGGGGCATCAAGGCGAAAGCGGTCGTTATGACTCGCTAAAGGAAACCGCCCTCGAATATGCCTTTGCTCTGGCCTGTCTCGGTCAGGTCAATCAGTAATTAACAATAGCCAATAGTTATGAATGGCCGTCTATATCAAGGCTTATCTCTAATAATGACCCTGACCCCCGTCTGATTTTCAGAGGCACTATTCAGAAAGCGTCCCATCTGGGTTAGATTATTTTCCAAATAAAAAACCCGGCCACAGGGCCGGGTTAAATCTACTTTTGAATGAGACGGAAATTATCCTGTCGTTTTGACGATATATTTCGCGTCATATTCAGGCTTGAACTTCAGACAATTTTCGTCTTCGAGCTCAAATTCGCCTGCAAAGATTTCATTGTCATAAGCGCCTTTGATTTTCTGGAAGCACAATTCTTTTTCGATATTGGCTTCAAATTCACAACGACGCTCAAGCGCTTCGCGTTCCGCCCGGATAAATGAAACCCACTTATCGGCGTTGCGATTTTCACGAGAAGAGGCTGGTACGTTATTAAAAGCTTCAATCGCGGAGGCACGACTACGCGTAATCGGCGCATTATTCATCTCTTCCGGTGACATGCCGCAAGTGAGACGTTCCTGAGTTTGAGTCGTCTCATAACGACAGGTCGCGATAAGCATCCATGATTTACCAGAGTCATACCCGCGGTTAATCGCTTCTTTAAAAGCTGTCTCAGCCTTTTGGCACTGGCCTTCATTATAAAGAGCTTCGCCTAAATCGGCATAAAGCTTGGCTGTGCCTGAACTCGCAGCGGCTTGTTCCAAAACAGGAATAGCGCGTTTATATTCACGGGCCTGGCGATAGAGGTTGGAAAGCTGGACGAGCTTGTCTGAATCTTGGGAAATCCGGCCTGCATCAATCTCGCGTTCAAGGATTTCTGCCGCTTGGAAAGGCATATCGTAAAAGCTGTAATACTGAACAACTTTCATGAGATCCTGTTCGCTAGACAAAGCTCCGCCAAGATAAAGCATTTTAGTCACTTCAAAGGCTTCTTGCTCACGTCCGCCATTCGCCAGCATGGAAGCCCAAGCTTCCCATAGCTGCTTCTCTTGTGGCCAGCGATTAATCATCTCTTTGACAATATCGGCCTGTTTGGCAGGCATATTCAAGTTATTATAAAGGAAATTCAGAAGATCAAAGTGCTTCCGCTCTTTCGGGCTAGCATTATTAAACCATTTCTCCGCCCATGGCAGAGCTTTCTGATAATTTTCGGCCTGTACCCATGCTTGGGTGATGTATTCAACATATTTAGGCTTTTCTTGCCCGCCTTGAGCCAGATAGTTTTCCAGCATGGTCGCGCCTTCGGAAAATTGCTCATTACCGATCAGGAGCTGCGCAATATTTACACGCAGACTGGACGCTTCATTCGGGAGAAGACCCCCGGCGCTAATGGAGTTTTCAAAAGCTTGAATAGCCTGTGAGTAGTTATTTAGTTCGTAATAATTCGTCCCCTGAACCTGATAGATAATAGATGTCTCATAAGGATTAAGGTCAGACAAAGCCAAAGCTTCATTCAGCTTGGCAATAGATTCTTGGAATTTATTCGCCGTCGTCAGCTCATTGGCTTCACTTACCAGCGCACCCGCTTTAGCTCCGAACTGGCGGCCCTCTTGCGGCTGTTCTTCATTATCCTGAGCCTGCGCTGTCATCGGCGCAACAGCCGCGACCATGGTCACTGTTGCCAAGGCAAAAGCACTGGCGCTTAACCCGTTTCGGATCATTTTTGTAAGTGATAGGCTCATCACAATCTCCTTAAAGCATTAGCTCACTATGTTACGACGATTACGGCGTTACGACGACTACAGCCCAAAGGGATAAGCAGACGCTGTGAGGGGGCAGACAACCGCCCCTTTGTATTTTATAGGCTCGAAGCAAATCCAGCCCAATTTGAACAGACGGCTAAACCGGCCTATTCAGGAATAATATTGCCGCGCTCATCCGTCAGGCGGAACGTGATTTGGCTTTCCACACCGCTCCGGGCGACATTACGGCCTTCGACGACTTTTGGATTATATTTCCATTTCTCAACTGACTTGGTTGAGGCGCGCTCGAAAAGACTCTCTGTGCAATATGTGGCCGTTACGTTAAACGGCTGGCCTTCCGGGCTCACATCGAAGCGAACTTTGCAGTGACCGGATTTATCGGCCCGTGTTGGCATAATTGGCGGGATACGAACCAAAGGCTGCGCATCGCGGTCAGAAACCGCAATTTTGAAGCTTTGGCGATCAATCTTGGGAGTCTCAAATTCAGGAACAGCCCCTTCAAGAGACGCAATGCGTTCTGTGGGCTTGTCAGCCTGCGCACGCTCAATCATGGGCGGAGGCGGAGGTGTGACAACTTTTTTAACCTGATCGACTTGAGTTTCACGTTCAATAACTTTGATATCTTCAACTTTTGGGTTGATTTCAAATGTCGCGGTTTCGACTTTTTCTTCCGGTTCAAACTCGGCCGAGATAAGAACCGTCATAAGGATGAAAAGCCCAATTGTTACAATCGCTGCAACCGGAACCCCAATAACCCATCGTAAAATATTACCCATAATAACGTCCTTTCTTACTCGAGAACCAGCTTATTCAGTGCCGACGCGCGTGTTAATTTCAAGTTCCTGCATGAGATCCTGCACCGCCATAACCGTCCCGACTTCAGCGTCTTGGTCGGCTTTAATAATGGCTTGAGCCTTTGGGCTCTCATCCCGGATTGCTGTCACAACGGGGCGAATTTCTGACACATCATAAGGTCGCTTATCGATCCAAATCTCATTTGCCGCATTTACGGCAATAAGGATTGTTGGCTTCCACTCTTTATCCGTTGTCGCGACTGGCTCTGTCGGGTCGATCCCCGGCGTTTTCACGAAAACAGAGGTCACGATGAAAAAGATCAAGAGAATGAAAACAACATCCAACATGGGTGTCATGTTCAATTCTGTATCTTCTTCCGGAACCGAAACTCTACTACGTCTTGACATATTGTTACCTTATCACATTTACGTGGCAGATGCAAATCGGTTCCAGAGAAAATATCATTTGGAACCTAGACTTATATCAACCTGGGCAAATCATATTTAGCAAAAGCGGAGACTTAAGCCCCGGCGTTTGCTTCTACGATTTCAATTTTTGTCGGGCGTCCACCGGCGTCCAACCCGTCTTTAAGTTCAACAAGAATCTCGTGCTTGGAGCGTTCATCCATCCGCAAAATAACGCTGGCACCCGGCTTATCGGCCAAGAGACGCTCCACAGCGAGCGTAACGCGGTCGCAACTTGTGCTGCGTTGATCCACTGAACACTGATTCCGGGCATCAACAAAAACAGTAATCGCGCGGGGTTGATCAGGCGGAGGAGGAAGGTCCTCAGGCGGGGGCGGAGGCTGCGTCAAATCGATGCCGTCCTCGTCCAGAAATGTGGCAGTCACGATAAAGAAGATGAGCATGATGAACACGATGTCCAGCATCGGGGTCATATCGACATCAGCTTCGTCGGCGTTATGTTTACGTCCGCGTCTCATAAAATCCTCTTATCTTTGGGGCTACTCGACCTGAAGGTCGTCAGCGAAGCGGGCCGTTTCCCGCGAACTCTTGCGAGGCAATATAGTCGAAAAATACAGACCAGAAAGTGCCGCCGTCATACCCGCCATTGTCGGGATAGTGGCTTTAAACACACCGCCGGCCATAAGGCGCGCATTAGACGACCCGGAAAGGGCCATGGTATCGAACACTTCAATCATCCCTGTAACCGTTCCGAGAAGACCCAATAGGGGCGCCAAGGCAACTAGGGTTTTGATAATCCCTACATTTGTATCTGTACGTTCTTTGATTTGGCTCACCATCTCATCACGAATGGCGTGAGCTCTCCAAGATGTTTTGTCTGAGCGAGCGTCCCACTCTGCCTGAAGACGGTCTTTCATCGGCTTATGGGCAAAAAGATAGTAAGCAAAGCGTTCGACAATAAAGGTCCACATGGCGAGCGTCGCCAGCATAATCCAGAAAAGTACGGGTCCGCCTGCGGCGAGAAATTCCTGGAGACCGTTAAAGACATTAGCAAACATAGAGCACCTGTAAGTTCAAACTGGGGAAACTTAACGGGTCGCGGAAGAATTTTCCGCCGCGACCACCGAAGGGTTTAATTATAGAGCGGTTGTTCCGCCTGTTGTGCGGGTCTCAACGTGGCGAGCCACGATACCTGCACTTTGCTCTTCAAGAGTGCCCTGGATAGAGCGAGCAAGGGAAGAACAGAAGCTGTGGAGGATGAGTAGCGGGATAGCCGCAATCAGACCCAACATTGTCGTGACAAGCGCTTCGGAAATACCACCGGCCATCAACTGGGGATCACCTGTTCCGTAAATCATCATAGCTTGGAAGGTTTTGATCATACCTGTAACGGTACCCAAAAGACCCAAGAGCGGTGCGATACCGGCAAAGAGTTTAAGAAGGTTAAGACCGAACTCAAACTTAGGGGATTCCTTCAAGATAGCTTCGTCAAGTTTCAGCTCAACAGTATCCGCATCTTTCGTTTTGGAAGAGTCATAAGCCATCATCACGCGACCCAACGGGTTGGATTTAGACGGCTGAGCCTTACGCTTCTGACCGGAAACAGCCATTTTGACAAGGAACAGACGGATAATGTTGATTACACCGAAAAGCACACCAACAATTAGCAACGCAACGATGATATAACCAATAGTTCCGCCATAGGAAATACGCTCACGTACATCCGGCACACGCTCGAATGACTTCAGCAATTCGCCGCGAGTCGGATCAAGTGGAGCATATACCAAATCGCCAGCAGAGGCGTTTGTCACAGCATCAGCAGCAGATTGAATCTGGCCACCGGGTTGCTTTGGCAATTTGCTGAGAAGGATTTGATTGCCCTCTTCTGTCGGCGCATTGTAATCCAGGAAATTCCCGGCATCTGCGGTAAAGATAGCAAATGGACCAACCCGCGTCACAGCCTGCTCGGCGCCATCATTTACGTTGGCAACAGGAGCTTGGAATGTAGCCACTTCACGTTGAGCCTGAATTTCTTGAAGCATCAATTCGTAAATCGCGTTCAGATCCTGACTGCTTGGCAGAGCTTCGGATTCTGAAACAGTCCCCAAAATTTCTGTCCGGCGAGGATATTGCGCCGTAATCAGTGAGCTATCAAGAAGCGCTTTAAATTCGCCGGCTTTACCCCGGGCCAAACCAAACACTTCACCAAAATCACCTTGAGCGGCGCGAAGTTCAGCCTTTAACCCGTCGATAACCTCACGGTTACCATCAAATGTCCGCTCAACAGCAGCGGCCTGACCTTCCAGTGCGTTCAACTCGCCGCGGGCTTGCGCCAAAAGCGCTTCCTGCTGGTCACGACGTTCACGGAAAGTGGCTTCACGTTGACGGTTTTCCTGTTCGACCCGGGCAGAGTCCTGACGAACCTTACTTAGAAGGTCGTCAACAGAGCTAATTTGCGCTGACGCCGGAATGGCAGACAGCATCACAGCAGAACCGATAACGGCCGCCGTGGCTTTTGTGAAAAATTTCATAGTCATACTCATTGTTCTGATGTCCTCGGCTTAATTTCTGATGGTGACGGGGGCGTAAACGATACCAGGGGCCGCTTCACCTCGCGCAATCCGAATGGCTTGGCGCATGGCCAAGGCGTCCGCATCGCCCAAAACTTCCCACTCACCGGTTTCGGTATTATATTTCGCAACTTCGCTTTCATCCTTGGTTACATAAACCAGAGACGTCCGGCCAAACCGAATAAAGTTGACAATATTTCCCGGGCGAGTTGGATGGGATCCTTCGTAACTATCGATACCCTGACCGTAAGAAACCTCAATCTTATAGGCATTGAGAACGCGGCGATATTGCTCCGCCGGGGACACATCCGGGTCCGACAATATCATCTTCACATTTTCAATCCGAGCCTTACGCTCATTAATATTGAAAGGCAGATCAGCATTAATCGCATCTTCGAGCTGAGCCGTCATCCGGAGCATCATGGGCGCCATGCCCTGCTTGATGGACTCAACCGTACCCAACTGACGCTGGAGAGACTGAATTTCGGATTTTTGCGACTGAAGATAAATATCCTGCTGCGCTACGAATAGCGCGATATTATCTTTCTGCTGCAAAACAGCCCGATACTCACGTGCAGCCGTATCGGCAGCATCATCAGATTCTTCGACGCGGCTTTGCGATGCGGCACTGGCCGCCGTTGAAGCTTTCGCTGTACTGAGGGCGCTTTCGAGCTGAGCCTGCGCCGGCACGGCCATCATCAGCCCCACTGCGCTGGCAAGCATAAGACGCTTGGCAATTAAAGTTTTTAACATGGTGTCCTTCCAAGTCTGCTTTTCATTTTTATTCTGACCACTTAACGCGGTTGAATTCTGTTTATCTCAATTTACCCATCAATCCGGATCGGAGAGAGAATAACCCCCGGTGCACTTTCACCCCGTGCGATTCGAACCGCCCGACGCGCGTCCAAAACATCTGAACCAGACATCTGAACCCAAGCTTCTGTCGTCTTATCCCAACGCCAGGCTTCTGAACTGTCATGTTGCAAATAAATGAGAGAAAGGCGGCCAAAATGCACATAGGCGCCATCTTTCAGATTATCACGCAAATCCTCACGCTCCACCTGAGTGGCGCCTTCCGGTAGTTCCTCACGGAGTTCATCCGGAAGATCACATTCAGAACTATTTAAATCCTCATCACAAGCTGCCAATCGCGTTCCGGGCTCAGTCGGGTGATCCCCGCTATAGGCCTCGATAGAATTGCCCGCGATGACTTCAATATCATAAAGATTGATAGCTTGACGGAATAAGCTTGAAATCGGAGCTGCTTCATCCCCCAGATCTTCTTTTAGACGATCTAGGCGAGCAAAACGCTCAACGACCTTAAACGGAACGTCCTGAATCATTTCTTTTTCTACAGACGCCGCCATCTCGACGACCAAGGGGCGAATAGCCGCCTTTGTATCATCCATTGAAGCGAGCTGCGAACGTAGCGCCGCGATTTGCTCTTGTTGTTTTTGTAAATAGAGGCGCCGCTGGTCTGTACTCGCCTGAGTGTCGGCGATCTGTTGTAATACTCGGGAATAAGCATCTGCCGGGTCTACGGCCGGGGCCGCCGGAACGACGGTTTCCGTCGCGTCTTCTGCAGTGTCTTCTGTTGTGTCCTGGGCAGTAGCAGTTAACGCAGAACCCCCGACCATTAGGCCTAGAGCAGCACTGGCATATAACATTTTAAGAGCGGCCTTAGAAATCACCACGCAAGTCCTCCAATATTCATTTCCGCGCCCTCTTATCGGGGCTAACGCAGGTTTAGACTGTTCGCTTACACGCGCCTCAGACCTTAATCAATGGTTACATTACCGTGAAAATCGATTTTTTTTACGATATTTAAAATAACGTCCTGTTGATATTAACCATAAATTTCTTGTGATAACATTACAATATAATACTTGCATGAAATCCACAAGCTGTACTCACAGTCAGAGTGTTTCGTTCCAGCTTTTAATAAGAAACTTTTGCAACAACCGCAAATCGGGGTCGGTGGTTGGGGCGGCTGGATTCGAACCAACGATCACGGGATCAAAACCCGATGCCTTACCGCTTGGCTACGCCCCAATAAAAGACCCTGCCGACCAGAAGTGCGCCTTCTAAGAGGAGGAAAATGATTTTGCAACGGGATTTTGCCTCTTTCTTCAGTATTCTCTCCCCCTCCCCTTGATATTGGACCGACTGTGATTATTTTATCGAATAACAACAAACAATTTGTCAGTGTTTGCTCTCTCCTATTATAGTGAGTGTCAGGCCCACCCTAATTCTATTCGAGATAAATACCCATGCGCCAATTTTTTATCACAGTTATCGGCGTTGTCGTCGGCCTCTTTGCTTTTTTCATTCTGCTGATTCTGTTGTTGGTTGGCTTGGGCTTACTCGGAGCCGCGGGCGACTCCATGAAACCCAAGCCCGATCAGGTGTTAAGCCTCGATATGCGAGACGGGATTCCGGATCATGGGTTGGGGGATAGCTTGTTCGGGCCCTCTAATGGAGTGGTGGAAATTGTTCGTGCCTTGGAGGGGGCCAAGACAGATGATCGAATCAAAGGCTTATTCATCCGCGCCGACAGCGCAGGGCTTGCCCCGGCCAGCGCCGAGGAGCTGCGTTTGGCGATTCTTGAGTTCAAATCGAGCGGCAAATTTGTCATTGCCCACGCTCAGGGATTTGAATCACCCACTCTTTTTCCTTACATGACAGTTGCCGGAGCTGATGAAGTCTGGATGCAGGATACAACCGGTTTCGCGGTCTCCGGGCTTTACTCGGAAACAGAATTTTTCGGCGGAGTCATGGAAAAAATTGGGGCTAATCCAGAGTTCGAGCAATTTTATGAATATAAGAATGCCGTCAACACCTACACTCAAACGGGCTTCACTGATGAACACCGCGAAGCCACGACATCATATTTAACCAGTCTTTATAATAGCGCTCTCGCCCATATTGCCCAGGACCGGGGTTTGGATATCAACGCCGCTAAAGCGGTGCTGAACTCCGCCCCGCATAGCGCCGAAGACGCCTTGGCGGCCGGCATGGTCGATAAACTGGGCCATATCGAAGCTGTCAAAGAGTATGTCAAACTCAAAGCCGGGGGCGAAAGCTCCGTCTTCCTGCCTATACAGGAGTACAAGCCCAGCTCTCCTTTCTCCGCCCCGACGATTGCCTATATTGGGGGGCAAGGCCCCATTTTACCCGGCCCGTCTTCGTCCGGCGGCCCTTTTGGAGGTTCCGTCACCATTGGCGGCGACACTTTGGCGGAAGCGTTTGATAAAGCCATCGAGGATAATAATGTCAAAGCCATTGTTTTCAGGGTCAGCTCTCCCGGCGGCTCCCCGGCGGCGTCCGATCAAATCCTTGCCGCCGCTGAACGCGCGCAAGAAGCCGGAAAACCCGTGGTGATCTCTATGGGACAATATGCGGCCTCGGGCGGATATTATATCAGCGCGACAGCAGATAAGATTGTGGCGCTCCCCACTACGATTACAGGCTCAATCGGCGTGTATGGCGGCAAGGTCGCTTTAGAGGATACTTTTGCAAAAGTCGGTTATAATATTGAAGGAATCAGGGTTGGCGGCGAATTTGCCGGCGCTTTTTCCGCTGATACGCCGTTCTCCGACTCCCAGCGCGAAGCCTATCACGGGCAGCTTGAAGATATTTATGAAGATTTCACGAGCCGCGTCGCTCTCGGGCGGGATATTCCGCTGTCTCGCGTCAAAGAGATCGCCAAAGGCCGCGTCTGGACAGGCGAACAAGCCAAGGAACTCGGCTTGGTTGATGAACTCGGCGGCTTTATGAAGGCAGTTGACGTTGCCAAAGAACTTGCGGGGATAGAGCCGGAGGAAGAGATTCGTCTTAAACGCTTCCCGCGTGCCCTCAGCCCGGCAGAGCAACTCGAAAAGCTCTTCACCGGCACAACGAAAATGCAAAGTGACATCGCGGCCTTACGTAAAATAACCGCGCTCCCCGAAGTCCAAGCGGCCCTGCGAGCCCGGGACGCCAGCCGCATAGGCCAGGAAATGAAAGCCGACCTACCGGAGATTAAGTAGGAAACAAAAAAACCTCCCAAAGGAAGGGGCGAATGTTAGAAGAGTCACGAGAGAATGGTTCTTCGTTTATTGAGCTTTTCTATAGCCCGCCGGGGCCACAATCATTCTTCAAAAAGTCGAGCATCTCTGTGTAAAATTTCTTCTGATGTTTATACATCAGCGTCGAATAGAAATGATCCGCCCCTGTCAGGGTAACAAAACGACTTTTGCCTTGATAAGGCTCGTTTATTTCTGCGTTGGTCGTGGTCGACATAGGGATAACGGAGTCTCTGTTTCCACGCGCTTCTGGATAGAAAGTCGTCAAGCATTCAGTATCATCGACACCGCCAGAACATTTTCCGACTTCGCTAGATTTCGCGACGTCTTCCATTTCCTTTCTATAGTCTTTATAATTGAAATACAGCACACGAGCGTCAACGTCGCCATGGATCATCATAACGGGAATGTTGATCTTTCCAACTTCATCAATCGGGTTAATACCGACTTTACCACCCCGTCGTTGTGACCAATCATCCAGAGCCTTGGGGCTCCATGGATTTTTGCGCATTTCGTAAACTTTTTCTGGATCTGCGACTGCAGCACCTGCAATTGTGCACTGATAAATTTGGGGTGTCCGAGACGCGGCGACCAGAGCGGCATATCCCCCATAAGACCACCCAAACATTGCAATCCGATTTGGGTCAGCTAAGCCGCGTTCAACCAAATATTTCGCTCCGTCATCCTTGTCGTCTTGCATCGCAAGGCCATGCTGGCCGTAAGCAGAGTCAAAGTGATCTTTTCCCCAGCCCGTTGACATGCGGTATTGTGGTTGAAAAACCAAATACCCATTATTTGCCAATAATTGCCCCCATTCATCATAACCTATAACCTCGTTCACGTGAGGTCCACCATGTGGTAGAATAATGGTGGGGAACGGACCCTCTCCCTTTGGCTTGGTGATGTATCCTGGAATTGATTTTCCATCTCGCGCTTCGTAACGGACAAATTCAACTTCTGAGAGGTCAGACGACTTAACGAGAGGGTTTCTGCTACCCAATTTCAACAGTTTACCATCCGCTAGGTAATAGTACGATCCCGGATCCTTCGGACCAGAATTATAAACGATCATGCTGTTTCCGTCGCGAGACCGGCTTGTGATGCTAACTGAATGAGCGTTTTCGATGCTAGCAGAAAGCTGAGTGATAAGCGCTTCTTCTGTTTGGTCGAACCAGTGACGTTCTCGTTTTTCATCTGGATAAATAGCGGCAACGACCTTGCTGTCTCCCGCCCAATAATTTGAGGAGTTTTGAACACCGATCACATCAGAATTCGGAGCTTCGAACAACTTTTTGCCATATTGACCGGTGTTGAAATTAAACTCCCAGAGAGCGGCTTTGTCGCTACCATCTCGTATCGCGATCATATAGCCCTTAGACGGGTCATTCGCATTTACACCAGCAAATCCCTGAAACCCGCTGAGCATTTTGTATAGATTCTCATGGTCGCTTTGGTCATAACGGTTAAACTCAGTCCAGCTTGTATCACTAGGCTTGCGGTAATATTCAATAACATCATCTCCGTCGATACCGATAGCGTAACGGGGGTTCCCGTCGATATCAAAACCGACATTTGCGTACTTTCTTGAACCTCTTAAAACTAA
Source organism: uncultured Hyphomonadaceae bacterium (assembly GCA_913058335.1). Taxonomy (GTDB): domain Bacteria; phylum Pseudomonadota; class Alphaproteobacteria; order Caulobacterales; family Maricaulaceae; genus Litorimonas. The sequence goes on along the minus strand of CAJXPX010000002.1, from coordinate 11,541 downwards.
GGATTTCGCACCTGTTTCAAGATTATATTTATAATAAGACCGAGGACGGAAAGCCGCGAATGGATCCACACCGAGTGAGCTTGAGCTATCCAAACCCGTAGAGATCAGAACCTCATTTGGCTCTTTGGGGAGCTTACTTACAATAGAAGACTGGCCTCTTGATTCTGAGAATTTATTTGTATCCAGGTTATAAGAGTAAGATTTATATTCTCGAACGTCTTCTTCAGGACCACCAACACGTTTTCTGACCACTTGCCAAGCGGTTCCATAGACCAGACTATCTGTAACCCAAGAGGCAGAGATGAATTCCATTGGGTCAGCATTCAAACGACGCAGAGGCTCTGACATATTACTGGTGTCATATATTTCGAGAACATTTTCCCCTTCTTTGCTTTCAATTTTCATCACGAGGATATGTTTACCATCCGGTGATATCTCGACGGCGCTGATAATGTCCCGCACCGCCCAATTATCTATCGGTAATGGAGTCGCCGCAGTGTAGCCTTCTGCAGCTGTGTTCGCTAACGCAATATGTGGTACGCTCGAAAGAGCTATAGCCGCAATACTCGTGACCAGAAACTTTTTCATTGAATCCCTATCTTTATTCTTTGTATTTTCAAAAGCCTAATAAGATTACTTAAAATGGCAAGAAAAAAACCCACTGACCGAGGCCAGTGGGTTAAATTAATTTAACATTACTTCGGTACTAGCGGAAAGATTTGCTCACGCGGATGAAGTATTCACGTCCTTCAAGATCGTATCCGTTACCGAGCGGCACGTTACTGATTGAGGTGATCAGCTCGTACGGGTCAACCAAAGCTGGAGACTTATCCAGAACGTTGTTCACACCCACAATCAAGCTCCAGTCATCTTCACGATAGCTCACTGAGGCATTATGAACCTGATAAGCATCTGCGTCTGCAACGGGGCGGCAGTTTACGTCGCCATTGCTTGGCCCGGAACAAGTTACAACGTTACCACCATCAAGGAAGTTGTCGAAACCAGGCTGGTTCTTGTCTTCTTCGTCAAGTGAAACACTAGATTGGAAAAGAGTTGTCCATGAGAAACGGAACTTGTCGTAACTAATATTCGCAGTCGCCTGACCACGCCATTTGGAATAGCCGAACTCACCTTTGAACTCTTCTTCCAAACGAACGTCATTAATCAAATCAACATTTTTACGCTCAAGCAGACGGTTAACACGTGCTGTTGCGGAGAAATCAAAGTTGCGATTAAAGACGCTGATATCTCTTTTCTCGAAATCGGCTGAGAAATCGATACCACGCGCAGTTTCTTGATCCCGGTTAATAAAGCCAGCATCAAGGAACGAAATCACACCAGGGTTAGCAGGATCATTCGGGTCACGTGTAATACGTGAACAGAAGGCGGACGTCAGGTTAGGTTGATTGTAGCAATCATTCAAAATGAATGCTGTCGATGGTGACAACACCGTATCCTGAATATCGATTTCGTAATAAGTCGCGCCAATTTCCAGATCAAAGAAATCTGTGAAAGGTTGGTCAAACGACGCACCTACAGTGAAACTGTCTGAAGTCTCTGGCTCCAAATCAGTCGTACCACCGGTATTAACTTCAACGCTGTAAGTTGTGAACTGACCACCGAGGAAAGATGTTGGATCGAGACCTTGAGCCACGCAGTTAGCAAGCACTGTGTCGGACCGATTATCATTCGAAGCGTTATATCCATTCAGACGATCGAAAGCTTCAGTTGGAACTGCACAAGGGTCAGCAACGTTAGTAAACCCAGTCTGTCCGCCGAGGAACAATTCACGCAAGTTTGGCGCACGGAATGAAGTCCCATATGTTCCTTTGAAGAACAAAGAGTCGATTGGGCGCCAGCCAGCTTTGATGCTGTAGGTTTCATTCGTTCCGTAAAACTCATCATCTGTAAGACGACCCGCTAGATTCAAATCAAATTGACGGAAAAATGTTTTTCCGAGTCCGAGAGGAATAGCGACTTCACCGTAGACTTCTTTCGTTTTCCGTTCACCGCGGGCACCGCCATCAGCAAAGAAGCCGAAGAAAAGACCATCGCGAGCAATATCATCCGGCTGTGAGTTGATTTCATCCAAACGGTACTGAGCACCGACAAGGAGTGAAACGTCCCCACCCGGAAGGGTAAAGAGATCTCCCTGGATAATACCATCAACAACAGTTTGAGCATAATATGTGTTAAAGTCACGGCTATCAAAGACGTAGTCACGCTCTGCTTGTGTCGCAAAGTCACCAATCGCTTGGTTTAACAAAGACGGCGCAAATAGGTTAACTGGCACGCACCCTTCCGCAAACACAGCAGAAATATTGCTGTCTGCATTTGGCGTACAAGGCGCTGACAATGAGGCCCCTGTGTTCGGGTCGACGCCGAGAGCAAAGTTAAGCTTGTCCTCGCGGATACCTGAACGGGAAGACTCGCCATTTGAATAAGAATGTGAGGCATAGACATCAAAAGAGAAATCCTTGACCGAACCGAAGTTCACAAAAGGTAAGTCACCCCTAATACCCCCAACGATGCGGTTTTGCTCAATCTTCACATCATTTATGTTCCGGTCACCCCGAACACCGATAATCGGACGAACGCGGACAGGACCAACCGGGCCACTGAGCAAACCGAAAGCTTCAGGAGTACAGCCAGCTTCACTAGCGCAAGTTCCGTTGCCCAAAAATGGATCAGGGCTGGAGTAATAAGCGGCGAAGGCATCGCGGTAATTCTGGTTGTTCAGAAGCAACTCATCAAATGCCAATCCACAATCTACGCCGTCAGGTTGGTTTGTGTTACATGGGTTAAATGGGTTGTTCGCAGGCACAAATGGGAACAACTGCCCCTGTCCGCTTTGCGCAAAAATCTTGTTTTGGGAATATGAAAGTTCGAAATAAGGCGTGATATTCGCATTACCCTCGAATGTGTATTCACCAGTCAAGAACAAGCTCGTTTGCTCTTGCTCATTTACAATCGTTCGCACACCAGCTTGTTGGCCGTTCGGAGAAAAGTCAAAGATAGATACATCAACTACCCCATTGCCGTCACCATCCACAGGAACGCCGAAGAGAGAGTTTTCACTGAAACCTGGAATGTTGGAGTTAGAAATACCAGGCTGATAGTAAATTGAACCGTAGTTAGTGAAACCAGTCACATCGCTACCAAATTCCTGGATACGCTGAACCAGACGATCAGGGATACAGCCGCTCGTCGCGATGTTAAGCCCCAATTGGTTAGCAACATATTCGTCTGTAATATCTACCGTGCGGATTTCGCCGCTCTCAGTTTCCTCAAGGTTAGTTGTACATCCGGAAAGGAAGTCCCGGTCTGCTGTTGTCCACGGATCCTGATAACGGTGCTCAATCGCGCCGCCGATGAAACCGCGGTCATTGCTTATGCCGTAAGATGCGCCCAAGGTATAATCCTGGCCCGCACCCTGCTCTGGCGTGTCAGCAAAAATGTCGACTTCAAGGCCGTCAAACTCATTTTTCAGATTGATGTTAATAACACCAGCAACCGCATCTGAACCGTAGATAGAAGACGCGCCATCAGTGAGGATGTCATAACGGTCAACCATTGTACGTGGTATCAGGTTGATAGAAGGCTGTGTTGGCGCTCCCTCAACACCCGCTGGGGCAAGGCGACGGCCATTTACAAGGACCAATGTCCGGTTCGCGCCAAGACCACGGAGGTCGATTGTTTCAGAACCAGGACCGTTATCAAGAACGAAGCCTTGGAATGTAGAGTCAATTTGCTGGCCGCCCGCTGTTGATGAAGACTGAAGAATTTCAACCGGGTTGAACAAACCTTTTTCTGCGGCAATTTCTGTATCAATTACTTGGAGAGGAGAGATGCTTGAGAATGTGTCACGCTTTAGACGTGAGCCCGTAACAACAACTTCGTCTCCGGTCGCTTGCGCTGAACCCTCTGTATCTTCAACAGGTTGGGTTGATTCAGGAATAACATCAATTTCCTCTTCCTGAGTAGCGGCATCCTGAGCAAACGAGACACCTGCCATACTGATAACCAAGCTGGTTAGTATGGATGTCTGCAGCAAGCGTGTTTTATCGGATATGGTCATTATAAACCCCTTCGGACTGGTTTGATTTGCGCAGGAGGCCTGCATTACCGTCCATTAAAATCTATTAATGAAGAACACTCAAGAGCTTAAATGAACAAAAATACAGAAGCATTCTATTCTCTCCAAAATTGTTGCAAAATTGTTGCAAAATTGTCACTGAACGATGGTTTATAGGTCACCTAAGATTTGCCTGTTTTAAACTGTTTAGTAAATTTTCGATCTTTTCTTTTTAGAATTAGAACTTTCGCATCCCCGCAATCTCCTTTAGCCCCCTCCCCCATGAAACCGACTGACTTGAAATGGTCGATTCGCGGCGTTTTGGTGCGTGAAACCGGAGCTTTTGTTCCGTTTAACTATGCCTTATTGCAGGACTTGCGGGTTTGGTGGAAATATTATCAGGCAGAGCAAAAAACACCGATCATTGTTCAAAAACCGAAACGCAGAGTGGCTTGCCATCCGCGGGCGGTGCAGCCGCATTATCTCCTCTGGGGGGCGATGCGGCAAGCGGGGCTCAAGGCGTCGGGGCCGGATGCCCTTGCCGATATCCATGTCTATTTCAAAGACCAAACCTATCTGCCCGATGAGGCAGAGGCGCCTGCCGGGCTGAACCGGGACTGCACTAATATCAGCAAAAGCAAAGTCGCTTTCGTTTTCAAAGAGGTGTTCGGCTATCCGCTCGAGGTCGATCCGCGCACCTCTCCTCCGCCTTTTATTTGTAAATCCGAAATTAACGGCCGCCATGACGGCTATGTCAGTACAGAAAACTGCGAGCCGCAGCAGGGATGGGTCTATCAAAAGCTTATTCGGACCGAAACGCCGGACGGCACAGTTGTGGATTTACGGGCCGTCACCCTTTTTGGAAAAATTCCGCTGATCTACGTAAAGGAACGACCGGTGAAAACCCGGTTTTCCAATACGAATTGTCGATGCCGTTTGGCCGAGACACTAGACCACCTCTCCCCTGAAGAACTGACGAAGGTTTCACAATTTTGTCAAAAAATGAATCTGGACTGGGGCGGTCTTGATATCTTACGGAATGCAGAGGACGGCAAAATATATATTGTCGATGTGAACAAAACAGATATGGGACCTCCTCTCGCTTTGCCCTTAAACGAAAAATTACGGTCTACGCAGATATTGGGGCTCGCTTTACGCGAGGCGGTTGATTTTCATTATCCCCCTGCCCTAGACAGCTCTTAAAAGGGGAAGATCGGTGTCGATACCATTTATTCGAAATTTTGACTTTGAGTATGGGCGTTGTGATCAACTCAGCCCAATGGTCCAGCGCGTAGTCGCCGATAATCCAGGCCCTTTCACTTACACCGGCACAGGCGTCTTTATTGTGGGCGACCAAAATGTCGCTGTCATAGATCCCGGTCCCGATATACCGGCGCATAAAGCGGCGCTAGATAAAGCCTTGACCGGGCGTAGGGTTACTCATGTGCTGGTGACGCATCACCACATAGACCACTCCCCTTTGGCCCAACCTCTGGCTCATGCCCATAACTGCTTGGTTTATGGCTATGGCCTGCAACCCCGGACCCCTCAGGCCGAAGAAGTTCGGTTGGAAGCCGGGGATGACCTTACGTTCAAACCGGACGTCGAAATCCGTGACGGCAAACTCATAAAAGGCGACGGATGGACGATCGAAGCCATCCACACGCCGGGACACACGTCCAATCATCTTTGCTATGATCTTAAGGAAGAAAACACGCTTTTCTCCGGCGACCATATTATGGGGTGGTCAACCAGTGTGGTCAGCCCGCCTGACGGAGATATGGGCGATTATCTGAACAGTCTGCGCCGTGTTTATGATCGCCATTTTGATATTTTACGTCCAACCCATGGTCCGGCCATTAAGGATGTCGATGTCTTTGTAAAAGCCTATATCGACCACCGCTTGGCCCGGGAAGCTCAAATTACCGACGCCTTGCAAAGCGGGCTAACAGACATATTTGCCATTGTCGAAAAGCTCTATGCGGCTGTTGATAAACGTCTTCACCCGGCCGCCGCCCACAGCGTCCTGTCGCATATCATCCATATGCGCCAAGACGGTCGGGTCAAAGCTGACGGGCCGGATGGTTTGAAGCAGAGCTACTACCCCGCTTAGGCCTGTTTCATAAGATCCAGGAAACTGTGCACCCGCTCGGCATTTTTTCCAAGGTCTGAGCCCCCAATACGAGAAATTGACCGTATATCGACCAAGGTGCCCCCGCCTTCGGAATTACGAAGACGTATAATGACGTCGTCCTTAAATCCATACCAGAACGTCGTGTCTGTTGCCTCAATGGTTCCGGCGTCCGGATTTATGGCTTTGATTTTCCACCCCATTTGCCTTGCGGCGGCTTCTGCTTTGGCAAAAGCCGCGTCTTTTTCATCGCTCACGACAATAGAGCGGATGTCCGGATAGCCGCGGGTTTGAAGCACAGAAACAAGGGATTGCGTTTCATTGCCTTGCGCGTCCTGAGATCTTGCCATTTTTCCGGCATAGTCCGTCGTGTTAACGCCCTCGGTTTTGGCGCGCTCGGCCATAATCTCTGGCCCGAATTGCGGGACATTTTGCGTGTCTGTCGTGATGTCATGGATAAAGGGCAATCGTTGCGCCTTATTCTTCACCTGAATGCCATATCCCATGCCTATCACCGGCACTAAAATGCCGACTATTCCGATTAGAATACCTTTTTTTGGCTTTATAATAATGGCAAGGATTAACGCCAAGATCGACACTATCAATCCGGCTATCAGAACATTTGGGCCAATTCCGCGTGTCAGCGTTCCCAAACTAAACCCTAAACTGAATAATCCGATTTTATGGCCGATGGCTGCAAGGATGAAAATCAAGGGACCGAGAATTGTCAAAGCCAATGATACGCGTAAGACCCATTTGCGAATATTGCGCCGCTTTTGTCCGGTTTCTTTCGGAGACGGAACAGACATAGAGGTCTGCTGTGCTGGTTTTCGTTTAGGGATCGGATTTTCTTCCGGAGCCGAATTATCGTTCTGGGTCATACGACCTCCTTTATTTAAATTTCTTTAGCGCTTTAACTGCTGGCAAACAACGCCGCGACGGCGCCTGCACTCAACAGGCTGATAATAGCCGGTGTCAGCCACCCGCCGCTTAAATGTCCTCGCTGCCCCCAATCGTGTCGGCGGTTCGGATTTTGATCGCTTGGCTCGCCTCGTCCGAGCTTTGCCATCGCTTTTCTCTGGGCTTTTGTTCGGTGATCATCGCGTCGCGATTGCCGCCGGGTTTCTTCCTCCTGCTCCCGTTCATCGCGCGATATAGCTGGTTTCCGCTCCGGCGCATCTTTTTCCTTATCAGAGGTCACTCTCCGCTGGCGAGCTGAGGCGTCCTCGGCATTCCATTTTGCCCGAAGCGTGGATGGAATATCATGGGCTGCGTTTTTGCTCCCCGCTGGCGACGGAGCGCCGGTTCCTTTGCTGATCACGAAACCAAAGGCGATCAGAATAAAGACAAGAATTATGAAGAAGCCTTCCATCGTTTCCCTTACGGATAGAGCCGCGTTTTCGTCCAGCCCTCTTCGGAAGGCGTAAAGACTATACGATCATGCAGGCGAAACGCTCCATCCTGCCAAAACTCAATAGCCTCCGGATGGACGCGCCAGCCATACCAATGCGGCGGCCGGGGCACGTCTCGCCCCTCAAATCTGTGTTCGACCTCCTCGACGCGTTTAATCATCGTGGGGCGGTCCAAAACAGGGCGGGATTGATCAGAAGCCCAGGCGCCAAGGCGTGAGCCCCGGGCCCGTTGGGCGAAATAGGCATCTGATTCTTCGGCCGAGACAGGACTGACAGAGCCCCTCACCCGAAGTTGACGCTTCTGGCTTTTCCAGTGAAAACACAGCGCCGCCTTACCGCCGCGCAGTTGTTGAGCTTTAGCGCTTTCTCCATTGGTGTAAAAAACAAAACCCCGCTCATCCAACCCTTTGAGCAAGACGATACGCGCATCAGGTAGACCATTTTCGTCAACCGTTGAAAGAGACATTGCATTAGAGTCAGCCGGCTCGGTTTCTGCCGCCTGAGCCAGCCACGATAAGGACAATGCAATCGGGTCATCCGCCTCAAGCCACTCAAGCTCGGCAACCTCCGACTCAGAGTATTTCTTATCCGAGGGCGTGGCGGGAATAACGGTATTAGACGGGGCCATGAATGCGTTTCAGTTCTCTTGGGCGAAAGTTCAAACAGTCTTTCCGAAAATTGGAAAATTATCAAAATTATTCTTCCGGAAAGGCAAAATTAACCATGCTCTATAAGGCGTTATTAACCACTTCCCGTCACATATAAACCCTCTGTTAGGGATAATAAAAAATAAAGGAGGCTCCATTAATGACCCGCCAGCAAGCTATGATGACATTAGGACTTCCGATGGGCGCCCGTGAAGCCGATATTAGAGCCGCATGGCGCAAAAAGGCCAAATTTTTTCATCCCGACAGCCCTTATTCAAATATGCAGGCTTTCCTTCAAGCCAAAGCGGCTTATGAAACCCTTATTCCCCCAGCGCCGCAATCCATTCGCGTCAGAGCGGGCGCCAGAGCGTTTTAAGGTCTAGAGCCGAGAAACTATAAAAAAACGGTATTAGGTAATGAAAAAACGGGCCCTTAAGCCCGTTTTTTTACTTTATCGTCTTTTAAAAGTCAGAATTCAAACGCACGACAGCGCGGCGCTCAAACGGGTTAGACTCACCTTTTACAGGAGCGGTTCTGTCGCCCATTGGTACGATCCGAACGCGGTTCGCCAAAACGTCCCGCTCTTCCAAAGCGCCTAAAACGGCTTCGGCGCGATTATCCGAAAGCTCAAGATTGGCTTCACTTGTGCCAACGGAATCGGCATAGCCGAGAATTTCAAGCTGGGCCACATCACAGCCCTGATAGGCCATCGCAATATTGTCCAGAACGCCTGAAGCGGACTCGTCAAAATCGGCGCTTCCAGTGTCAAAGAAGACAGCGTAGCTCTGGGCGGCGCAGGCTTCAGTGCCCTCCATACCCATTTTATCTTTCATCGTCGCACAGGCGCTCAAGCCAAGGGCAAGCGACAGGGCGGCAGTTGCGGTCAGAATATGTTTCATGAATTCTCTCTCTCTTTACATCAGAATTTGCTCAGTTCAGCCCGTCATGGACTTAAGATTAAACCCGTTTAACGCTATATCGTTCCCGATTTCGCCTTTCCTTAAGACTAGCCCGGTTGAAAAAACCCCGTTAAGACGCCCTCATGTCACACAATACATTCGGCCAACTTTTTAGATTTACAACTTGGGGCGAGAGTCACGGCCCGGCTATTGGCTGCGTCATTGACGGGTGCCCGCCGCGCCTTTCCCTGACCGAATCCGACATCCAGACCTTTCTCGATCAACGCAAACCCGGCACATCGCGTTTCGTCACCCAAAGACGGGAACCGGATGCGGTCAAAATCCTCTCCGGAGTCTTTGACGGCCAAACCACGGGGACACCGATTTCTCTGATGATAGAGAACACCGACCAACGTTCCCGCGATTATTCAGACATCAAAGACCGATACCGCCCCGGTCATGCGGATATGACCTATGACGCCAAATACGGCATTCGCGATTATCGCGGCGGCGGGCGTAGCTCTGCCCGCGAAACGGCCAACCGGGTCGCGGCAGGCGCCGTTGCGCGAAAAGTTCTGGGCGAAAAGATTCAAATCCGCGGCGCGGTTGTGCAAATCGGAGAGAAAAAAATAAATCCTGAAAATTGGGATTGGGCGCAAACAACGCAAAACCCGTTTTGGTGTCCCGACCCGCAAGCCGCCAAAGACTGGGAAGGCTATCTCGACTCAGTCCGCAAAGACGGCAATTCCGTCGGCGCTCTGCTTGAAATCCGGGCCTCCGGCGTGCCTGCTGGCTGGGGCGCGCCAATTTATGGCAAGCTCGATTCTGACCTTGCCATGGGGATGATGAGCATCAACGCGGCCAAAGGCGTCGAAATCGGCGCCGGCTTTGCAACAGCCGCCATGTCGGGCGTCGAAAACGCGGATGAAATGCGCGCCGGCGAAAACGGCCCTGACTTTCTCTCAAATAAATCCGGCGGGATTTTAGGCGGCATTAGCAATGGCGATGAAATCGTTTGCCGCATTGCGATAAAGCCGACCTCCTCCATGATGCAAAAGACCCGCTCTGTGACCTCCAAAGGCGAAGAGATCGACGTCCAGACCAAAGGTCGCCATGACCCCTGCGTCGGCATACGCGGCGTTCCCGTCGCCGAAGCCATGATGGCTGTGGTGCTCGCGGATCATAAGCTCCGGCATCGGGGTCAGATAGGCTAATTCAGAGCTTCCAAAAAACTGAGTTTAACGCGGCCCATTCCCATTAATTTAACTTATCGCGCCTAGTCTGATGGCATGTTTGCCTGCCGTCTCATCCTATCCATCGCTTTACTCTTGGGCTTTTTTCAGTCCGCAGGAGCCACGCCTGCCTGCGAAAATGTGGATGATGTTCTGGAAACAGTTTCTCTTCTTCGCAGTGCTAAATTCCTCGATAATGAAACACTATATGACGACACTATATATGGGTTAGAAACAACTCTCTCCCGAATTTCCCTCCCTTCCCTTCAGCCCGAGCCTTTCCGTGAGGCCTTCCCTGACGAAAGCCGGGCGCTCTTTATTTATATATCTAATCTTCGGCAAGCCGTCGCCCATGCGGGAGCGGGTTATGATGACGAGGCTCTGGGCATTTTGAAGGACTCTAGCCCGGCTATAATTTCACAAAGTTTGCTGACCCTTAATGGGTATTGGAATTGTACAAATAGCGAGATAGCAAACGAAATAGAGGGACCGCTAAATAATGATAACACAGTTAGAAAGGGTAAGGCCCTCTCAGCTAGCGAAACCGAAAAGGGCCTTTCGACATCTCTCACATCCGGAGACATTCCGTCAGCAGAGAAAGCCAGCCCCCGCACTTTACCAAAATCAATCAGCAACGGGCCGAGCCTCGACATTAAGGGCCGTCCCCTCTTATTCTTCTCAATGGTGCTTCTTGTCATAGCCCTGATTTATGCGGGACGGAGATACTCCAGACGTTCCCGGCTACGCGATCACCGCCATCTTATCCATCGGGATGCAGCGTTTAAAATCGGCAAAAAACACTATCAAATGACGATCATCGACATCACGCAAAAGGGTCTGAAATTCAAACATGACGGGCTTATTAAACGGCAGCGAAAAATCCGCATTGATTTGAACGGCGATTGGTTTACGTGCCGGTTGGTCTGGAAAAACGACAATTTTGCCGGGGCACAGTTTAAGAATACACTTAGTGACGCAACCTTTGAGGCTATACTCAAGGGTTCTTAAAACGGGGGAGAAGACCCGCCCGTAAGACGGCCGTTAAACGTCTCTATTTATATCGGGGAATAATAGAAAGGGTCAGACATTCATCCCCGCTTATTGATTTTAAAAGCCCAACTTTCTCAATCCCTTATAAAATAAAT
>CAJXPX010000001.1 GCA_913058335.1 uncultured Hyphomonadaceae bacterium | reverse complement strand
CACGTAAGGAGTCGTCGGCAGCGTCAGATGTGTATAAGAGACAGATTGAAGAGGGGGCCAAGCGCGGGGCTAAAACCCTCGTTATTGGATATGCAAATTCTGGAGGATACATAGAGGAATCGAATTTAGATGATATTATTAAAGCCTTGGAATTAGGACTGAACGTTGCTTCAGGTTTGCATCATGATTTACATGATTATGCTTCTATTCAGGAGGCGGCAAAACGTCATGATCGAAAGCTCTATAATGTCCGAAGAAGCGATCAGGCGTTCAAAGTCGGAACCGGCACAAAAAGGCCTGGGAACAGACTCTTGACCGTTGGCACTGACTGTTCTGTTGGTAAAATGTTTACTGCCCTCGCGATTCACAAGGAAATGGTAAAACGGGGAGAAAAGGCTGACTTTCGTGCAACCGGACAAACGGGCATATTTATCGCCGGCGAAGGCGTACCTGTTGACGCGGTCATATCTGACTTCATCTCCGGAAGCGTCGAATCTCTGACTCCGGCAAGAAAAGATGGAGGATGGGATATTATCGAAGGCCAGGGGTCGCTCTTTCACCCTGCCTATGCCGGGGTTTCATTAGGATTATTGCATGGGGCTCAGCCGGATCGGCTGATCATGTGCCATGAGGCAAATCGAGCGCATATGCGCCATCTTCCGGATCGGGACGTTCCCCAATTAGAAGATTGTATTAAAGCCAATTTATGGGCAGCAAAAGTCGTCAACCCCAACGCTCGCCTTTCCGGGATTGCTTTGAATAGCCGGAACCTTAATAAGGCTGAAGCAAAATGCTTATGTGCTCAGCTAGAGCGAGAATTTCAAATCCCGTGTCAGGACCCAATGAGGCACGGAGTTAACAGAATTGTAGATAATGTTCTTACTTAACCGCCTTTGCGGCATCGCTAAACTCACGTCATGAAGCGCCAGATTAAAGCTAGACCTGAAAGCTGGACATTGAACTCCGTCTTCAATATTTCCCGCGGCGCAAAACGGGTCGCTGATGTTGTCGTTGTGGAAATAAGGGAAGGTGAGTCTATAGGGTTTGGTGAATGCGTTCCTTACCCCCGCTACGGCGAAAGCCAAGATCAGGTGATAGAAACTATTCTGGCCCAGTCGCAAAAACTTGAGGAGGGTATTTCTCGGGAGGAATTGCAACATCTCTTACCCGCAGGTGCCGCTAGAAATGCCATTGATTGTGCTTTGTGGCAGATTGAAGCTAAACGAAATGAGAAAAGCTTTTCCGAATTGTTTGGTCTGAAACAATTTCGCCCCGTGAGGACTGCGCAGACCGTCAGTCTGGATAGTCCCGAAAAAATGGGCGCCGCGGCCAAGCAGCTTGGCAAGGGGCTTTTAAAAGTTAAATTGGGCCCTACGGACATTTGCGAAAGTGTCAGAGCGGTGCGCCATGGTGCGCCTCATGCTACTTTGATACTCGATGCAAATGAAGCATGGACAATGGAGCAGTTGGACGAAACCATGCCCGTCTTAGTAGAGGCGAATGTGAAATTAGTCGAGCAGCCGATACCACAAGGCGCAGATGGCGAACTGGCAGATTATGACAGCCCAATTCCGATTTGTGCGGATGAAAGCTGTCATACTTCAGATACTATCAAAAAGGTGTCCAAACTCTATGACGCTATCAATATAAAACTCGATAAAACCGGTGGTTTAACAGAGGCATTGAAGCTCCGCAAAGAAGCAGAGGCCCTCGGAATGGAAGTTATGCTGGGTTGTATGATATGTACGTCTTTATCAATTCTTCCGATATTCGCTCTCTCTGAAGGCATAGAATTTATTGATATTGATGGGCCTCTATGGCTAAAAAAGGATCGGCCGGGAGGGTGTGAGTTTGATGGAGTCCGGATGAATCCGCCAACGCATCTTTTGGTTTAGATAAGGTTTGAGTCTTGCTGACATTCATCCCATTCTAACATCTACGCTTGTGGTAACTAAAAAATAAACACTCAGTTCCCATGTAGTCGGAATGATTGGGATGATTTAAACGGGACAACTTTTATGCTCAGACGATGGCAAAGTGTTACTTTATGGAAGCGGGTCCTAATCGGCTTGGCGCTTGGCGCCATTTTAGGATTGTCCGCCCACTACCTAGGGGGCGACGCTGCGATTAATTTCATAACCAACTGGGTTTATCCGTTTGGGGAAGGTTTTGTCCGGCTTATTAAAATGTTGATATTGCCGCTAATTTTTACGACCTTGGTCGTCGGTGTTATAGCAATGGGAGACCCGAAACGACTTGGCTCTCTCGGTTTTAAAACAATTGCTCTCTACTTATTTACAACTTTTTTTGCTGTTTTTTTGGGGCTGATTTCAGGCAGAATATTTAAGCCGGGTGTGGGGGTGGATTTTTCCGAAGTTGATCCGAGTATTCGTGCCGATTTAGCAAAGACTGCCACGCAAGAGACACCCACAATTTCGGAAAGCCTGCTGGCTATCATTCCTGAAAACCCCGTGGCGGCTATGGCTGGAAATGACCTTATACCTGTTATTTTCTTTGCCATTATCATAGGGATTGGGATCATTTCGGTTGGCGAAAAAGGAAAGCCGCTTGTGAGCTTTTTTGAAAGTGCCGAGAGGGTTGTGATGAAAATTACTCTCTTTGTGATGGAATTGGCCCCATTTGGTGTTTTCGCTCTTATTTCATGGGTCATGGCAGATGTTGGCCTGGGAATTATTTCGGCAATGGGCAAGCTGGCGCTCGCTTTATATCTGGCGTGTTTCGTCCATATAGTTGTCATATATGGCGGCGTTTTAGTGCGGATGATTTTAAAGCTTCCACTTCTAAGGTTTTTTTACGGTGTCGTGGACGCACAAGGCGTGGCATTCTCTACCTCTTCTTCCAGCGCGACCCTGCCGGTGACAATTTCCTGTGCGAAAGATAACCTTGGAGTAGACGCTTCAATCGCGGGCTCTGTTTTGCCTTTGGGCGCGACAATCAACATGGACGGGACAGCCATTTATCTGGGAATTATTGCCTTGTTTGCCGCGCAGGCTCTGGGCATAGATTTATCGCTCATGGATTATGTGATGGTTGCTATTACAGTCACTTTGACATCTATTGGAACCGCTAGCGTTCCCTCGGCGAGCCTATTTCTAGCCTTTGCTGTTTTAGGGGTATTTGGTGTAAGCCTCGAGCAATACACTTTGATAGTAGCTTTCATTTTTCCGTTTGACAGGCTCTTGGATATGATGCGCACGGTGACAAATGTAACCGGAGATATTGCGGTCGCCTGCACAGTTGCAAAATGGGAAAATCAACTTGATGAAGACGTCTTTAGAGCTGAACCGGTTCACTAGGCGATAATAATAAAGTCTGATTTCATATTTCGATTGTCAGGTAATTAAGTTCATCTTTCGCTTGAATTGGGCGCTTTGACCATGCGACTTTAACATTATGATGTCTCTTCGTCATATTGAGGTGTTTTACGCCGTCTATCAAGCTGGGTCAGTTAGCGGCGCGGCCAGACATTTGAATGTGTCACAGCCATCTGTCAGCAAAGTCTTGCGACACGCAGAGAGCCGAATAGGCTTTACATTGTTCAGAGTTGTTAAAGGACGTTTAGTCCCGACGGATGAAGCGCATATTTTATTTAACGAAGCGCGCGATGTTCACGCTCGAATACAGTCTCTAAATGAAACAACAAAAAATATCAGCCGAGGCCATGACGGGCATTTACGAATTGCCGTTTTACCTTCACTCGGTCTGGATGTTGTGCCGGCGACTGTGGCAGCGTTTTTAAAAAGATTCTCCGGCGTTACGTTTAACATTAAGACGATGCATAATGAAGATATGTTGCGGTCTTTGTATGAACGCAATAGCGATATTGGCATTGTTTATGATGCGCCCTTGCACCCTCGGCTAGCGGATAAAAGAATTGGGAAAGGAGAGCTGGTTCTCCTTTATCCGAAGCGCGACTTGCCCCATTTGCCTGATGAAGTGTCTCTAGACATGGTGCGCGGACATAAATTTATTCGTCTCACCGATGAGGGGGCTGTCGGAAGTTTAGTCGATGCTCAGCTTGATAGCGCTATGAACATGACATCGAATATTACAGTGCAGACTTATTATATCGCCGCCGCATTAGTTAGGCATGGAGTAGGGCTTGCCATTGTTGATGAACACACTGCGCGGGCAAATTTATCTGATGATTTGGATTTCAGACCGTTCAAAAAACGAGCGCAATATCCAATATTCTGCATTCATCTTGATGACCGCCCATTATCTAAGTTGTCACGAGATTTCATTCGCAGTTTGACAAAAACTCTATCTTCAATCTCTATTCATGAGAAGAATAGGAAGACTAAAAACTAAATTATCAGTCAGCTTATTCGGCCAAAATAGCCTTTGTAAATTGACTGAAAGCTATACACTACTCAGAAGTGAAACCAATCAAGATTAGTCGTCTTTGCGGCTATCAATTGATTGCGTGAAGAAGAGTGCATTGGCGTATAATCGTTCCGTTCCAAGCCAGACAGCACGGAAGTTGGAATTATTCGCGAAAAGAACTATTTTGCCTTTTCCTTTTCTGTGCAAAGCGAGAGTTGGCGTATCGGCTATTTTCTCCAGCTGCTTTTCATCGGCATAACCCGTAATTAATAGCTCATCCTTGGAAAACGATAAAGGCATGTCATAAGAAATGGGAGCCTCTTTCAAAATATGATCGCTATTATAAAACACGGGGACATCCGTATCAGAAAACCCAAATAGCAATGGATGTGTCAGATCGGCTTTCGCCCGTAATACAGCGCCAGAAATCGTCTTTTTGCTGCGATCATTGTCGTAGTCTTGATACGCTCGGCGTTTCGCTGAATCCTCTTTATTCTCTGAATTAGTCTCCTCATCACTATTATTAGATTTAATGTTTTCAGAGTTTTCGCCGTCCTGATCAAAAATCATTTGCTTTTCGGCCCATTCGGCAGCCCTCTTTTGAGCAATAAGAACTCCTCCGGATTTTACCCAGTCAGACAGAATTTCTGGTGCTTTCTCCCAAGACTTATAAGATCCGTCAGCCAATAAAATATGTGTGTATTTAGATAAATTCACTGAGTCCAATGCTGTGTTATCTAATATAGTCAAAGGTATACCAAAACGCTTATCCACGGCATATCGGATTTCCCCAGCTTCTGTGGGCCTGATCCCGTCTCCGACCACCAAGGCTGGCTTTACAGGCGCAATTGCTTCTATTCCTCGTGAACCCAAATCGGGACCAGTCGGGGTCAAACCTGTGGTCAATCCGTAAACATTTATATCGGGATGAGAAGCGAGGCTTTCGCGAACTTTCGCGTGATCGGCTTCGGATTTTGGCTGAACAATTATACTGCCGGCGGCAAAGTTCTTGACCTCTCCGGATTGGACCTTGCCAGAAAAGGGCAATGCGGCGAGGCGAGGGTGTAGCTCGGCTGCGAGAAAACTTTGCAACAGGTGAGGTGCTCTAAATTGATTCCAGGATATTGCATATGCCACAGGATTCGTATTTCCCGGAGTTACAGCTTTTGGCAGAGAGTCGCCTTCAATGAGATTGCTATCAATCCCGTTAAAAGACGTGAGGGTTTCAAAAGATAGATTGAACGCCAAGGGGAGATTCCATGATGAGACATCATAAAAGACAGAATCTTTAAATTCTGTGCGAATTTCAAATAAGGAATGGATTAAAGCATTTTGCGCTCCACCCGTGCGTACAATCCAAGCCTGGTTTTTCTTAAAGGTTATATCCCCAATTTGCTTATCTGCCCCCAGACTTTCAACAGGGATGTTATGCAAGGCTAGAATTTTAAGGAGTTCCCCTGCTCGAGCAGGATCTCCATTGTCAGAAAAAATGTAGCCCTTTACATCTTGTGTGTTCGCAAGTTTATTTTGTTCTTCGATTGTCTCGAAACGATAGGAGAGAATTTCGTCTCGGTAATGGTCTGAGCCCCAAATTAAGGATAGAGATGTTGTGAGTTGATTTGCAACTGAGTCATTGAAAATCACCTCTTCACCACCGAGTTCCCTTGCGTGTCCCCGGACAGAACTTTGCTCGAATAATAGGCCGATAGCCCCGGTAGCGTCAGGATAAGCAGACGCTTTACCATAATATAGATCGTCAAATCGTTCTTCGGTAAAATAGGCTTGGCCTCGCTTGTCCAAAGCTTTGGCATGAAACTCAGCCAAACCAAAAGTAAGGTCCTGATTGGCTTGCGACGTTAAAGGGTGAGTGCGATCTGGATGCCCTGGCTGGAAGAAATAGCTTGGAATGTCTCCCCCCATCTCGTGATAATCTCCCAGCACATGCGGCTTCCATGTTTGATAGGCTTTGATACGCGCTTTCGATTCCGGATGAACGGCAAATATCCAGTCTCTGTTTAAATCAAACCAATAATGGTTTGTGCGTCCGGAGGGCCATGGTTCGTGATGGGCACGGTTATTATTATCAAAGTTTTGTGTGCTACCTTGGTGCTGATTTACCCAAGAAGCGAATCGGCCAAGCCCATCCGGATTTTGAGCAGGTTCAAGAATAATGATAGTCTTTTCCAAAAGAGCTTTGACTTTCGGGTCTTTGGACGCCGCAAGATAATAAGCCACCAAAGGAACCGCGTTAGCTCCTGAGGCCTCATTTCCGTGAACGCTATAGGCGAGATTGAGAACAAGAATGTCTTCTTCGGCGGAGCTTGCACTTCGATGTTGCTCTAGGCGGGAGTCGAGATTCCTGATATTTTCTGGCGAGGAGATGTAGACATGATCAATGCTGTTGCGTTCATGCGAATAACCGATTGTTTCCATGTTCACGCGTGCGCTCTCACGGGCGAGTTGTCTCATATATCCGGATAAAGCTGCCGGGGAAATGTGCTGCTCTCCTATGCCATAACCCAAATATGCTTCCGGTGCTGTCACGCTTGCCTCAAATAGGTCGGTAACCGGGAAATAGTCTTTTGCGGGAGCCGCGTCGGCGGCTCCGTAAATCAGTCCGGCAAAACAGAGGCTGAGTGAAAGAATTCGTTTTAACATTGAGCACCCGTCGGGTTTGATGAATTTAATTTATTTGGGAAGAGCTTCAGTTTTTGAGCACCGATTAACGACAGTCCCTGAGAGATTGGGTAAAGATTGGCCATTTTCTACTGCCAGCTCTCCATTTACGAGAAGGTATTTTACTCCTTCAGATAAACGGGCTGGATTTTCATAATCTGCCTTTGGAGAGTAGGTGGAAGGGTCAAAAATTACAATATCCGCTTTGAAGTCAGGTTTTAAGAAGCCACGATCACACAAATTCAAGGTTTGTGCTGTTAACCCACTGCTGCGATAAAGAAAGTCTGTCAGAGTCAGAACTTGTTTGTTTATGACGTAAGTTTCGTATTTTCGGGGAAAACTTGCAAATTTCCGAGGGTGCCCGCTACCGCCATCGGATCCGGTCATGACCCAGGGTTGGATCATAAATGCTTCGATATCTGCGTCATTCATATTAAAAGAGGCAATCTTCGAATCGCCATTCTGAGCAATATGAACTACCATTTGTTCTGGCGTCATATTGAACTCATGCGCTAATTCATCCAACCGCTTATTCTGCCATTCGGGTTTACTCCGCGTAAGCAAGACGGCGTTGGCTCCCCCCCGCCGACGAATATTTTCTTTGATCTCCAACAGAATTTTTGAGCGCAGTTTCGGATTAGATAGACGGTTTTGATAAATTTTCTCTCCTCCCGCTTTTAAGCGGCTTGGAATAAATGCCGAAGATAGGCTCGTAGAGGAAGCCGTCCAAGGGTATTGGTCCGCCGTGACATTTACACCGTTTTTTCTGGCGGCGTTAATCATTTGGATGATTTCGTCGCTTTGACCCCATACATCCACACCCAGAGCTTTTATGTGTGAAATATGGACAGGAATTTTGGCTTGGCGCCCAATCTCAATAACTTCCTCGACAGCTGCTTTTAAACCAATATTGTAATTACTTTCATCTCGGATATGACTGTCATAAATACCCCCATCTCGCGCGACAATTTTTGCCAAAGCGATAATTTCATCTGTCTCGGAATAGCTTCCTGGACTATAAAACAAACCCGTCGAAATCCCGAGCGCGCCATCTTCCATCGCTGTAGCAGTGAGGCTCTCCATTCCCTGAAGTTCTCCGGAGGTTGGAGGGCGATTGTCGCTGTTCATGACCTGTTTTCTAACGGCTCCATGTCCGACAAAGAGCCCCACATTCGTCCCAATACCCTGATCAGTTAAGCGTGATGCCTGATTATAAATATCAGGGTCGCCGCCTCCGTCATTTCCAATCACGACTGTCGTTACCCCTTGGAGCCGGAAAGCAGAGTTTTTACGGGTTTCAGTCTCTTCACTTTCCAAGTCTATACGGGCATGAGTGTGGGGATCGATAAATCCTGGAGCGACAATCATTCCTGTTGCATCCAAATACTGACGAGCCCTGATGTGAGATGGGTCTGCTCCAACAAATATTATATTATTCCCTTTAGTCGCGACGGATAAGTTGTGCTCCAGAGAGCCTTCTCCGGTATAAACATCTCCATTCTTAATCAAGAAATCTGCATCGAGTGTTGTCTGACAAGCCGTAACTGACAACCCAGCAGTCATAGTTAGGAGAAATTTAATCATCAAAACCTTCATAATTAAGGACATTCCTATCTAGGTTGGCTTGAAAACAGGGAGGCATAACCTCTTTAATTGATATAGAAACTTACCCTAAGATAAATGTCCATAGCTTTCGGTGGGGTGGGTTATAGACTGGGGTTATGGAGAGGCGATTTAATTTGACTTATACTCTTTTTATTTCCCACAGTAGGCAGTAGATTCTGGCGCTGCCTAAGGAAACAGTCAGTTTTGATTTGAGTTGAACTAGAAATCAGTCTCGCCTGATTTTGTTTTTGGAGGGATTATTATGAACAATCACAATTTACTTGGAGCGTTAAAATCACGCCGGTTTTGGCTTACTAGTACAATACTTGTTTGTTTGCCGATTATGGCCAATGCACAAACGTCTTCCGAGACGACACCTGAAGACGAGGTAATCGCAACTGGGACATATATTCAAGGCGCACGGGTGAATGAAGCGCTTCCGGTGACAGTTGTCACGTCCGAAGACTTACAAAGCATCGGGTCTGTTGATGGTGAAGATTTGTTTCGGGCCTTGCCGGCAAATGGCGCGGTTAATTTCAATAATTCCAACTCCAGTACAGTTAACAATGCCCGAGGCGATGTGGCGTCGGTGAATCTGCGGTCTATTGGTTCAAGTGGTACGTTGGTTCTGCTCAATGGCAGACGAGTCGTCAGTCACCCCGGAACTCAAGTTGAACTTTCAACACCTGTTGTCACCGTGAATACTAATGCGCTTCCCGTCGGCGGTGTTCGGCGGATGGAAGTGCTCAATGATGGCGCCTCTGCCATTTACGGCTCTGACGCGGTAGCCGGTGTCGTGAACATGATCTTGCAGGATGATTATGAAGGGTTCAATATTTCTGCGCGAACAGGCTTTGCAACGAATACAGGACTTGATGAAAGCACGATCAGGGTCAAGGGGGGTAAAGACTTTAGAGACGGTAAAACCAATGTCTCCTTTTTTGCCGAATATTCCAAGCGCGGAGCTCAATTCGCGGATGAGCAAGAGCAAACATTTAATGTTGATCAAAGACCTTTTCTTGTTGGCACAAGTTTTGAGGGGGACACGTCATTTGATAACCGTTCAACTGGCTCTCCTTGGGGACAGTTCACTCTGAACACGACATCAAGTACCCGCGTTAGTCAGAACGGTGAGAACCTGACTACATCAGGCGGAACTTTCCACATTCAGCCAAATACATTTGACGGATGCCTAGGGACGGCGACTGGAAATCTCTCTGATCTCAATTTGTGCGTAGATAATAGTTCGATGGACCGGGATTTACGCTATAATGATGATTCCAATCGTACAGTTATTTCGGACCGTGACAGGTTCAACGTTTTCGCTTTCATGAACAGAGATTTGGACAATGGCATTCGCCATTATAGTGAACTTGGATTTTATTACGCTGAGACCAATCCTATCAATTCGGAGAACTCTCCGATTGGCTCAGGGGATATAGTTATTCCTGCCAATTATTATTACAATCCATTCGGTCCTGTCCGTTTTTCAGATGGCTCCCTAAACCCTAACCGTCTGCCAGGACTAGAAAATGTCCCGGATGAGGGCTTACCTGTCTTTGTTGATGGCGGCCGTTTTCGTTTTGTGGATGTCGGTACCCGGAATGCAAATGTCGTAAATACTTCCTTTCGAGCTTTGACAGGTTTCAAAGGTGATTTTGGTAATTCAAATTGGAATTGGGACGGGGCTGTCTTGTATTCTTCGGCCAAAACCGACGATACAACGTCCAATCGGATTTCATCTACTCTATTTCAACAGTCCTTGTTCAATGAAACTCCGAATGTTTACAATATATTCAATGGCGGAGATCCGGATAATCCTTCTCTGGGCGATGGTCCGGGGAATACGCAGGACCTTATTGACCCATTTTTGATTTCCGTAGAGCGGGTTACGACAACGTCGCTCGCTTTGGCGGATTTTAAAGTAACGAATGGCAATCTGTTTTCTCTTCCGGGCGGCGATGTGGGGATTGCCGCAGGCGTAGAAGCGCGCCGGGAATCTTATGAAGAAGACCGCGATAAGCGACTGGATGGTACAATTACTTTTACTGACGCCGTAACGGGCAGCTTTTCAGACTCTGACGTTTTGAATTCCTCCGGCACGCCTGATTCAGAAGGTGATCGTACAGTTCTTGGCGCATTCGTCGAAGCCTCAATTCCTCTGGTCGGCCCGGAAATGAATATACCTTTGGTACAGACTTTAGATTTTCAGCTTGCGGCTCGTTACGAAGATTATTCCGATTTCGGCGGCTCTGGCATAAAGCCGCGCATCGCGGCGGCTTGGAAACCCTTTGACAGTCTAAAAATACGCGGCGCCTATTCCAAAGGCTTCCGGGCTCCGAACCTTCTTGTAATTAACCAGCAAGTTGGACGTTCCAACACGCGTCAAGACTCCGCGTTCTGCGAGGCCGGCGTTCAAAATGGGACATTTGCCGATTACAGTGATTGTGAAGGATTTTCACAATTTACCCAAGAACGTCGGATTGTTGCAGAAGATATTGGCCCGGAAGAAGATACCAATATTACATTCGGCGCTGTCTTTGAACCTCGTGGGTTTGATGGCGCACTTAGTTTTCTAGATGGCCTAACTCTAACCGTAGACCGATGGGAAATCGAACGTGAGAATGTTGTGGGTGTCTTTGGAGGGGCCAACCAGATTGATCTGGACTTGGTTCAGCGCTTAAACGGGTCATTCAACGAAAATGTTGTTCGCGCAGATCCGGATGAAGATGATATAGCCTATTTGCAGGGCACAGCCTTCGAAAGCAATCCTTTCGGAGAAATTCTCTTCGTACAGGATACCTATGACAATAATGAAACCCAGGAGGTTAAGGGTATTGATTATGCAGCCTATTATGATCTCAATGGAACTAAATTTGGCGATTTTAAATTTAAATTAAATGCTACTCAAATGACGGATTATTTCATTGATCTATCTCCAGGGTCACTGCTCATCAGAGATGCTGTGGAGAGCGGCCAAATTTCTGATGAAATCACAGTTTCCCAAGAAGGGGATATCATTGGTCAAAATGGACAGCCGGAATGGCAAGCCGCCGCGAGTGTGATTTGGCGTCATCCAAGTGGTTTCGGAGCAGGCGCAAGATACACATATGTTGGTGAGTTTTATGAAACTAGCCCCGGTCTGGATCCGGACGGCAATGTCTATGTCATTGATGATTATGGCACAACAAACATTTACGCCCAGTATGAGTTCAACTCCGATAATATCTTAAGAGAGACGCGTTTAAAAGTTGGGATGAACAACGCATTCGATGTTGCGCCCCCCTTAGCCGATGAAACATTCGGATATTTCGGATCATATCATTCTTCTCGGGGACGTTTCATCTATTTCGATATTAGTAAATCGTTTTAATCTACACTTCCGAAAAAATTATCTTTTTCTAAGACCGGAGCGGGTTACCGCTCTGGTCTTTTGCTTTTGGGAATTGACCTTAATTTTCCTGTATTTCGGATTGGCGCAAAAACAAATCCATGAAAGTTTCGGCAAATTGTTTAGAGGCAATCTGAGTGGCACCTAATTCTGTATTGTCCCCGACCTCATAGGTAACGGCAGTAATTCCGAACTTGCTATTCATATAATTTTTGGAAGTTGGCTTGCCCTCATTCGGGCTTGGCTCGCGGGTGAACTTATAAACATCATCATCCAGTTTTTCATCGACTACCTTTAACCATTCTTTCGTGAACCCTTCAGGGGAAGCAAATTCGTTATCGGTTTGAGTATAAAGAAGATTCCGCCAGGTAGAGTGGAAATCAATAAAAGCGACGATACGGTCTGAACCTGTTTCAAACCGTTCTAACTCGGTTTGTATCGTCTGTGTTTCAGGTTGCGTGAAGGGCCCCCAGTCTCGATTTAAATCGATACCGTTCATATTGTGCCGCCAATTTCCATGAAGGACGCCATCAGGGTTTAAAAGGGGGACCACAATAAGGTTATAGTTAGTCCGGAAATTTCTAGCTTGCTGCGTGTCCCCCCAAATGGCTTCAACAAAAGGTGTCAGAGCATCAGCTCCGGTCGTCTCAGGAGGGTGTTGTCTTCCTACAATTAGAATATACGGCTTAGTAGGATCGTCCACTTCTTCTAATTTGATAATAGGTCTATTTTCGACAGATTGACCAATAGTGGTCTGATTCACGTATTCAAGATTAGATATAGTCTCAATCCATTTAAGGTGCTTTTGTGTATCGAAAATGGGTTGTGCCGCGATCCGGACAGGGTCTCCATTCGTTTTAAGGGTAAAGCTATGTCTATCAGTTTTGGATTTCGGATCAGGGCGCGTCTCTATTTGTTCCCAATCTGCCGTGCCGATACGTTTTTTAATTGGATATCTGTGATAGCCTTCGGAATAAACCAAGGTAAGATTTAATACTTGTTCTGCAGGTGCAGAAACATCAAAGGCATACCAAGCGCTCGGATTAATAGGAGTGTTTTCTGGCGCAATAAGTAATTCATAGCTATTAGAAGCCATTTTACGACACCCGTTCAGATGTGCCGTTTCAAAATTCGTAGAAAACTTTACGTTTCCGAAATCGCAATTAGCTTCAAACTTTGTTGTTTGAGGACTATGAGTGCAGGCCGCTAGGGCCAGTACGGAACTACTCATAAGTCCCCGGAAGAATAAGCGCATAATATGATCCAAACCCTTTTAAAAACCAATAGTCTTTTGACTATCTTGCTTACAATAGTCTGTAAGTTCTGAACAGGGTTGAAGGAATAAAATTAATTATCAAGATTACACTTGGCTTAATACGTGTCCGTATTTAAATTCAAAGGAATTACAAAATTAATTGGCCTGAGCTGAATACAGGGCAAACATATCATGGACAGGACGTCCAAGGGCTGTTTCAAATGCCTCTTGGTTTGCCGTGGCTTTCAGGGTTTGAATTTCGCCGTCTTCACCGAGATTAGACCGAAAAATTCCTGCCGCGCTGACGGGTAAAAAATCCTCATAAGTTAGAGGTTCAAACCCATTATCCGTCTTTCGAAAATAAGCTATATCCTGTTTTCGCATTATTTCCCAATCATCCGGAAAATCCGAAAAATCTTTTTTTGCGAGGCAGCGGTCATAAAGTTCCCGCCCTTTGGGTGTCAGGGCTGCGCCCCGTTGTTCGATTTCTCCAAATCGAGCGGTATGCGTGCCCCTTTTCCATTCGCCCGATTCTTCAAATAGAATATCTTCACTAAGCGCTTTAAAGGCTGTTTGACGTAGGAGAATAGGGCACTTTCTTTTAGGCGGGCCTTCAATCACATCTTTGGCTTTAAGTCCGCGTTGACGCATTTTTTCCTGAGCCAAATCGATATCAAGGGTGCGGGGGGTTAGGTGGTTTATGTGCGGGCCCTGAAAGCTCACAATGTCTGACAATAATGGATGATGATTTTTGAACTTATTATAAGTTTCCAAACTCACTTGTGCTTTGTCGTGCCACTGAAACGTCTTTAAAAAAGAGAGAATAAAATTTTCCGCCTCATCTTCAGCTAGGCCCCCATTAGATTCGATTGATTTCAACTGCGTCAAAAGTTCAGGCGCAAATATATTCCTCTCTGCAAGGGTTGATTCGGCTTCTTCTCGCAACGAAGAGTCATCAATTAATTCGGGCCTAAGGAGAGAGGTAAACATGCGGAAAGGACTTTCTTCTAATCCTTTTGCCGTGACGGGACGAAATGCTGTTGAGTGAATCGGGAGCCCCGCTACCGATAAATCGTAATACCCGACAGGTTCCATGCCGAGTTGATCAAAAACCCGGGCAATAGTCGAGAGATCGTTTGCCGTTCCGACTCTAATGGCACCGTGGCGTTCCTGTCCTAATCGGGCAGCGTCGACAGCCTGATTCGGGTCAATAGTTTCATTCACTTCAGCGACTATCTCTAACAAAGTTCCATAAGCGGGAACTTCTTTACGGTAGAGGGATGACAGCGCGTCAGAGAAACGCTGCCGGAGCGCAGACTTGGAAATGTAGTTTTTCATAACCGACTTTTGACGGAATTAAGCGGGGATGAGAACCCCTGTCTACATAGATTTTATATTTCGATAAGAAACTAAGTAATTCTAGATATTCAAAATTTTAGGCGTCTCCCATCCGCGTCTGACACAGGCGGCGAGCACAGTGTTTCGTAAGAGACAAGCGATAGTCATCGGTCCAACCCCTCCGGGAACAGGCGTGATTGAGCCAGCTACGGAGGTCGCTTCATTGTAGGCAACATCTCCCACAAGCCGCGTTTTTCCTGATTTGTCGGCATTGGGGACGCGGTTAATACCGACATCAATGACGCATGCTCCGGCTTTGATCCAATCGCCTTTGACCATTTCCGCCCGACCTACGGCCGGAATAAGTATATCTGCCCCGCGGCAAACATTGGCGAGATTGTCCGTACGCGAATGGGCTATTGTGACAGTGCAGTTTTGTTCGAGAAATAAAAGCGCGGCCGGTTTGCCGACAAGGATTGAGCGCCCGAGCACAACACAATGTTTTCCGCTTAAATCGCCGAGCGCGGATTTCGCCAGAATAACGCATCCCGTTGGTGTACAGGGACGTAGCCCGGCTTTCCCTAGAATTAATCTACCGGCAGACGTTTCTGTCAGGCCGTCCACATCTTTAGAGGGGTTGATTTGTTCAATAACGGCGTCACTATTTATCCCTTTTGGCAAAGGAAGTTGAACTAAAATGCCATCGACAGATTCGTCTACGTTTAGAGCGCGTACAGTTTCAACGATTTCTGCTTGGGTCGCTGTCGTAGGAAGTCGTCGCTCAATTGATCGCATACCACATTTTTTGGTAAATTTTATTTTGGATCGGACATAAACTTGACTGGCAGGGTCTTCACCGACCAGAACTACTGCCAAAGTGGGTTGGCTCTCAAGTGAGGAAACAGCGTCTTTCACTTTAATTCTAAGCTCTGCGGCAATGGCCTTGCCGTCAATAACATTGGACGTCATAGCTTTCTCTATATCACATTGGTTTCATGAAGGGCGGATATTCCCCCAACTTTCAGCGGGTCATAGCGGCTAGGGACCTAAATAGCGAGCCACGTCAACACGCAATTGTTAGCAAAGTTGCATCATCATACCTTGGCGTTAAACACATTTCACTCTAACAGATTGAATGAACGACTTGAGAAGAATTTGGGGTTTATACTATGTCTGTTAGAAAACTGACGATATGTACGGTGCTTGCCGTCATAATGCTAGGAGGTTGTCAGCCCCATTCTCCGGATGCTGTTGAAAGAAAAGCGGAGAGCGAGAACGCCGAAACCCCCAAAGATCTAAGCGCGGTTTATAGTGACCCCGGAGCGTATCGCGGGATTAATCCCGCTTCTGAACAAAGCTCTGTAGAACGTGTTGAATTTGCCTTGGATCGAATTTCAAAGATAGATAGGTCGGGGCCTAATTTGCAGAGCGTCTTAACTTTGAATCCAGACGCTTTGGAGATAGCAAAGTCCCTAGACGGTGAAGAGATAGAGCGAAGTCTTCTTCACGGCGTTCCTATCCTTATAAAAGATAATGTTGAAACCAAAGATATGCCGACGACAGCTGGGAGTTATGCACTCAAGGAAAATGAAGCAGGGCGGGATGCGCCGGTGGTTAACGCATTGCGTGAAGCTGGTGCCGTTATCCTTGGCAAAAGCAATCTTTCTCAATGGGCAAATTTTCGGTCCACAAATTCAACAAGTGGATGGAGCGCTCTTGGCGCGCAGACTAGAAACCCACATGCGCTTAACCGAAGTCCCTGCGGATCCAGTTCCGGCAGCGGCGCAGCGGTCGCGGCAGGTTTAGTGCCCGCCGCTATTGGGACGGAAACCAATGGCTCTATCATTTGTCCATCCGCAATGAACGGGATAGTTGGTTTTAAACCGACGGTAGGGCTCCTCTCCCAAGAATTGATTGTGCCAATTTCTTCAACTCAGGATACGGCCGGGCCTATGACGCTAACAGTAGAAGACGCGGCTATAATGATGGATGCTCTGACTAAGGAGGGCTCGGCTTGGAGGGAGTCCGCCATGGAAGGCACGCTACAAGGCAAACGCATAGGCGTTCTGAATTTTGCTCGGGGAGACATTGAGGGCGTCAATGAAAATTTTGACGCTGTTTTAGAAACCCTCAAGTCCCAAGGGGCGACTTTGGTTGAGATTGACGAGTTTGAACCACCGGAGGATTTTAATAAAGCTTCTTTTGAAGTGCTCAAATATGAATTCAAAGCGACTCTAAATGCGTATCTCGAAGAGGCGGCTCCTAATGTTAAGTCCAGAACACTCGCAGCGGTCATTTCTGAAAACACCGAGACACCGGCCGAAATGGCTGTCTTTGATCAGGATATTTTGGAAATGTCGGAAGTCCTTGGTGATCTGGAAAGCGAAGAGTATAAAACGGCTCTGGCGCTTGTTTTAAATGCAACTCAAGAAAACGGTATCGATAAAATGATGTCTGAAAATGAGTTGAACGCGTTAGTTGCGCCTAGCACGGCGCCGACTTTTCTCATCGACCATATCTACGGCGATAGTTATCCTGGTGGAACAGGGGCTGGGTGGATTGCGGCGATAGCGGGATACCCTCATATCACTGTTCCGATGGGGTCTGTCAAAGGCTTGCCAGTCGGTGTATCATTTATGGGGCAGGGCGGTGATGACAAAGCGATAATGGCAATAGGATATGCTTTTGAGCAGGCCGGCGGAAACCGTATAACCCCCGGATTTATCGCCGCGATTGAACAATTGCCGGAGACCGGGACTGTGTCACGGAATTGACACGTAGGCTTGTTAATCGCACGTTTTAAGCGTGCATATTGAGGCAGCCAATTTAACTGGCCGGAGAGGGAAATAGCTCATCACATGACGGTATTGGCGACAAAAAATGGAGCTAAAGAGGCGGGCGGCTTTGCCTGGGGGCTATTGCGCTTGTTGCAAATCGTTTTGCTTATTGCTTTAGGATGGGTTTTGATCCGAGCGATCTTGCTATTTACAAACCCTGAGAGCGCTTGGACGGCTTTGCCGAATGTAACCACTATAAGCGCGACGGGGTCTTCAACTGCAGAGCGGATTTACGATTTTTCAACAGATCCTTTTCGGTTGCCCCCTTCTGAGGGAGCTCCGAATGTGGCCGTCGCGGAAGGATT
Source organism: uncultured Hyphomonadaceae bacterium (assembly GCA_913058335.1). GTDB lineage: Bacteria > Pseudomonadota > Alphaproteobacteria > Caulobacterales > Maricaulaceae > Litorimonas. Next base: position 386,685 of record CAJXPX010000001.1, on the reverse strand, counting down.
TGACGCGCCGGAAACGACATTAAAGATCGTTTTGCTCGGAAGGTTTGCCGGGGGCGCGCAAATTGCAACTCTGAAAACGCCGGACAATCGGGAAAAGTCTTATGGCGTTGGTGACGAGGTGATGAATGGCGTGACTTTGCAAAATGTCTATTCGGATTTTGTGGTTCTCAACGTAAACGGGGAAATTCAACGTTTAACGTTTCAACGTGACGGTCAAACGGGATTATCCGACGCTGAAAATGATACGGCGTCTCAATCCGTCTCTGTCCAAGGGACCCCGCCGCAATCGGCGGATACAGTGTCTACTATCCCTGGGCAGAGCGCTGATTTATCTAAACTGATTCAATTAGTTCAAATCAATCCGAATTTTAACCAAGGAAGATTTGCAGGATTTTCCTTAAAGGGACGCAATGACGACTCTGTGTTGAAACAATTTGGACTTCAATCGGGAGATGTTATTACCGCCATCAATGGCGATAGTCTGTTAGAAGGGGCCCCTGACCTACAGGGGCTTGTTACGAAATTCAGCAATGCGTCTCAGGTGGAACTTGATATTATTCGCGATGGTCGTCCTGTTACTGTGCAAATCGGATCTTAACTCATGATGCAATTTAAATCCCAAGTGAAATTCTGCATTAGCAGTTTTCTGACCGCGACAGCTTTGACAATTGTACCAATGTCTGCGTCTGCTCAGAACGCCGGAGAGCATGTCATCACCATGCAGGACGTGGATATTCGCTCTTTCATCAATGATGTGGCGACAGTGACGGGCAATACTTTTATCGTCGACCCAAGAGTTCAAGGGCGCGTGACGATTAGTTCGGAGCAGTCCTTGTCCAAATCTGAAGTTTTTGAAGTTTTCAAAGATGTTATGCGAGTCCATGGATATACCCTGGTTCGTACGGCAACTGGCGAATACCGTGTAACGCTGTTGCAAGGCGCTGCCGGAGAGTCGCCTTATGTGGATGGGGACGGCATTAATGGCCGACTTGCGACGACAGTAATCAAATTAAATTACGAAGATGCGGCGGAAGCGGCGCGCCTTATAAAACCTGTTATGCATAGTCAGGGTTTGGTCACAGCTAACCCCGAAGGCAATATTATCGTCATAACGGATTTCCCGGAAAACATCCGCAAAGCCCGCGAAATTGTCGCCGCTATGGACACAGACGGATCCGTGACCGAGATCATACAGCTCCGCCAGCTTAGCGCCATTGATGCCGAAGAAGCTTTAAAGGAACTTGCAGGTCAAAAACCACGTGTAAAAGTAGTAGCTATATCCGGATCAAATTCACTTTTGATTGAAGGACCGCCTCAGGATGTTGCCCGTCTTCGACCTGTTGTAAAAAGCATGGATGTTGGCTCTATTGCCCCGCGCGGCGCGGTGAGTGTTATCCCGCTACGATTTGCCAATGGGGCAACTTTAGTTGAAGTTTTAACAAATTTATTGCCGTCCTATGCAATTGACGGCAACCCTGCGCCGACGGTGGCATATGACAGCTTTTCCAATACACTTATCGTTAGCGCTGATGCTGAAACGCAGGCCTCTCTCGAAGGGATTATCCGCCGCCTTGATGTTCGCCGTCCTCAAGTTCTAGTGGAAGCGATTATCGTCGAAATTTCTGATACAGCGGCCAAGGAATTAGGGGTTCAGTTTGCTGTTGGCGGTATTAACGGAAATACGGTCCCGTTAATTTCGTCTAATTTCAGCGCCGCACCTAACATTTTGGCGTTGACCGGCGCTTTAGCCGGGGATGAACTCGGATTGGATATTGACCCAACCGCACAAGCAGCAGCGCTTAATTCTCTTAGCGCGCTGACCGGTGGAACTGCTGGGATTGGCGGCATAAGTAATGATACGCTTTTTGGCGTTATTGCAAATGCTTTAGAGCGGGATGAAGAGAGCAATATTCTGTCCACCCCTTTTGTCACCACCCTTGACAATGTACCTGCCACATTTTTGGTCGGACAAGAAATTCCGATTACGACTGGGGAAAGCCTGGGATCGAACAATGTCAATCCGTTCCGAACCTTTGAACGTAAAGAAGTGGGTATTAAGCTCAATGTCCTCCCTCAAATCAGTGAAGGCGATGTGGTCCGTTTGGAAATTGCTCAAGAGGTCAGCTCAATTGCCGGGGCTGTTACCACTATATCTCAGGATTTTGTCACGAATAAGCGCCAAATTGAAACAACAGTCCTCGCCAATAATGGAGAAATTATTGTCCTTGGCGGGCTATTGGAAGACGATGAGCAGATAACAGTTGAAAAAGTCCCGCTTCTTGGTGACGCGCCGTTAATTGGCTCTCTTTTCCGCAATAAAGACAAATCACGCGTGAAGACCAACTTAATGGTTTTTCTTCGTCCGACGATTATTCGGGATGCGGATGATGCGAGACCCCTCACACAAAGTCGTCTGAACAGAATGCGCTTGGAAGATATCAATCAATCAGGAAGAGAAGTTTCCAAAATTGATGACTATTTAAGTACCGGACAAAAATGAAACGTCTTTTTTGGTTATTACCGGGGGTTATCCTCGGATTGATTATATTTATTCCTTTGTCTTGGGTCGCACCTATAGCTTTACCTGCGAACTTAACACAGGCTGAAACGACTTATCGTGGAACGCTTTGGCGAGGGGATATTACGGCTTTGAGAGATATCAATTCCGTCCGATATAGCCTAAATCCAGCAAAGTTTTTATTGGGCGGGGCGCCTGTGAGAGCAAAGGTGGCGTCGACCGGCTTGCAGATTGATGGCGACTTTGGTCAATATGCCGCCGAGGATATAGATTTTCGCATAAATGTTGCCAATTTGCCTATGCCTGACCCGCGACTTCAAGGACTGGCCGGACAAATAAATGTCAACATTCAGGAGGTTGAATGGGGTCAGGGAAACAAGTGCAAGGTCTTGAGCGGAACGTCTCGCACAGATGTTCTGACTCGCAATCAGGCCCTTTTTTCGTGGGAAGGACCAGCTCTGGCAGGACCACTTTCTTGTGATGACGCCGGAAATTTTATTTTTAATTTGGCCGGGAAAGATGATCTGCAATCTGTTTCCGCAAAAATTTCAATTTCTGCATCGGGCGACTATAATACGGACATTAGCGTTTTAACCCGTGACACAGATGCGGCGCAGGTCTTGCCGCTTTTCGGATTTGATGAGCGCGAACAGACACCACAAGGGATAGAGTTCCGCTTAGTTGAACAAGGAAAGTGGCGTTAGGTTGTCAGGGTGAGATATATAAAAACCATATTCCCGGCTCTCCTTTTCTCTAGTGCCCTGAGCGCCTGCGGGACGATGCCTGACTCGTCGCCAAAAAAAATAAGCGAAAGTGTTCCGGTTCGTACTGGACTGTCGCCCCAAAAATTATCTCCTGGTGAATGTGGATTATTCATTTGGACTGCGAATGAAGCTCGGAATTTCATTGGATTTGAGACCTCAAACATCGCGAAACTCTATCTAAATGAGCAATCCATAACAGTCACTCGAGAAGATGATGGCGAATTAAACGATTTGGAACGTCAATATACTTTGCCGGGCGGGGCAAGTGTGCCGCTTTCCTTAGAGCCTGGGAAAGACCTTAAAGGTGGGGAAAGTTTTTCAGGCCAAATGATCAATAAAACTTTAGAAGGTTGGGATCGGGTTACGCCTATTGTGGCTCTTGCCAGTTGCGCGCCCCGAATTACTGCAAAATGATATAGGTTTGGCCGAGCCAGATAACCGCAATTCCCAAAGATAAAAAAGGCCCAAAGGGAATGTTAAAGCTTCCATTCTTGGCCTTTTTTTTCTGAGAAGGCATCTGAGTGAAAACCAGACCGCAAAGGCTCGCAATTAAAATTATATAGGGCAGTCCAAGCGAGCCGCACCAAGCGCCGCCAACAGCTAATAATTTCGCATCGCCCCTGCCAAGCCCATCTTTTTTATAGATTCGACGAAAGAGATATTCGAGGAAAACAAATCCTGCATATCCGATGACCGCCCCAATAATAGACGCCACAAGAGAGGGTGAAGAGAAGAGGTAAGCGAACAAAAACCCAATAGCCATGAGCGGGAGAGTTAGCAAGTTGGGAAGGCGGAACGTTTTGGCATCAATCCAGGCTAGGGTTGCAAGTGTCGCTAACAAAATGCACCCGAATAAAATATAGCCTGTCATAATGCTCATGCCCTGTGCTAAACTGAGTAAAGTTCAGATGAAACCGATTTCGCTTTGACCCCCGTTTCTTTTTGAAGCAAAGGCCGTGTAATAGTAGTCATGGATTTTTTCACTTATATCGCGATCACCAAGAGGGAGGCGTTGCGCAATGGATACAACAGACCAAACTCTGGAAAAAGAAACCGACGAAATTGATCTGTCTGGAGATGACCTTGGCACAGAGCTAAAGCTCGCTTTGGAAATGGAAGATGACCAAGCCATGCTCGTGTCGCTTAGTGATCTCCATCCTGCGGATTTCGCCGACCAGCTCGAAGAACTCACCTCGGAAGAACGGGTTGAGTTAATCTCGCGTGCCCCTCAACTGATTTCCGGCGAGCTTTTAGCTGAGTTGGAAGATGAGGTTGTCGAAGACATTCTGCCTCTCTTGCCCGCCGCCCAGATTGCGAGTGCGCTGAGCCTCATTGATAACGACGATGCGACTCAGATCGTCGAGGAAATGGATGACGCCCAGCGCGAAGACGTGATGGAGGCATTGGAGCCGACCGAACGTGCGGCGCTGGAAGCTTCGCTTGCTTTTGATGACGAAACCATTGGCCGGTTGATGCAGCGGGAATTTGTGGCTGCCCCCCGGTTCTGGACGGTAGGCGATACCATCGACCATATGAGAACAACCGGCGAAGAGCTCCCGGATTTGTTCTTTAATATTTACGTCATTGATGCGGATTTCAAACCGTTTGGATACGTCCCGGTTTCAAAATTAATGCGACTGCCGCGAGCTGTGATGTTGGAAAGTGTGATCGAAGACTTGATCGTGACGATTGATCAGGATGTCGACCAAGAGGAAGCGGCTTATTACTTTGAAAAGTACCACCTTATTTCCGCTCCTGTCGTGGATAAAGACGGTCGTATGGTTGGTATGATGACAGTGGATGACATCCTCCACATTATTCAAGACGAAAACAAAGAAGATATCTTGGCGCTAGCCGGGGTGAATGATGCGGGCCTCACTGATACGGCTTTATCCACCGTCAAATCAAGAGCGCCGTGGTTATTTGTTAACTTATTAACGGCTGTCTTAGCATCAATCGTAATTGCACAATTTGATTACGCCATTTCCCAAATTGTAGCCTTGGCTGTCCTTATGCCAATTGTGGCCTCTATGGGCGGAAATGCCGGCACGCAAGCTCTCACTGTGGCCGTGCGAGCTTTGACGGAACGCGATCTGACGTCTCGGACAGCTTGGCGGGCCGTGCGCCGTGAGGCTTTGGCGGCTTTGATAATTGGTATAATTTTTGCAGTGGTGCTCTCTTTGATTGCTTTTATCTGGTTTGGTAATCCGGAGCTTGCCTTAGTGGCTTTCATTGCCATGATTATCAATCACTTATTTGCTGGCATTGCAGGTGTCAGCGTTCCTTTAGCTTTGAAACATTATGGGGCCGATCCGGCTGTTGCCTCTTCTGTCTTTGTGACAACTGTTACGGATATTGTGGGCTTTTTCGCTTTCCTTGGATTTGCCGCCATGATGTTGCTCTAACTATATTTTCGATGATTAAATGCGATTGAAAGCGAAAATGGTCTGAAACTTGCACAGTTACGCGTGAAACTATGCGTGATTTGTAACAGTTTGGGACGAAAAATGAGCACTTTGACCGCTTCACACGGGCTAACCCTTTCATCGACGGGTTTGAAACTCATCAAAGCCTATGAGGGCTATCGGCCGGTGGATCGTACACTCGTGACAGGACAAAGGGTTGTAGGGTATGGGCATCGTCTTTTTAATGATGACCCTATTCAAGTGTCAAAGTCCGAAGCGGAAGATTTATTGAAATCTGACCTTCAAGCCTATGAAGACATGATAAATGAGAATGTACATGCGCCCTTATCTCAAGGGCAATTTGATGCGCTCGTTAGTTTTTCTTATAATATCGGCCCGAAAGCTTTTTTGAAGTCGGATACTTTGCGAGCTCTAAATAATGGTCGCCCTCTGGACGCGGCAAATGGTTTAGATGTCTGGCGAAAGTCGACTATTGACGGAAAAACCTATGTTGTTGATGCTTTAATGCGTCGTCGCACAGCCGAAAAAGCATTGTTTTTGAGGTTGGATAAGAAAGCTCGTCCGGCTCCGGGTGTAGATCTACCACCTGTCGAGGATGAGACAGTCGCTGACCTGAAAACGGATGACGGTTTGCCTGTTTTCACCCAAAATGAGTCGGCGGGATTTGTTGCAAGAATTCCTTATGAGTCCCAAACAACGCCAAACCGTCGCCGCGAAGACGGGCCTGCCGGTATATTAATGCTGAGCGAAGTCGTTGAACCTGAAACAATTTACCAGACGAAAGAGGGCGAGACCGAAGATTTTTCAGAGAGTGGATCAAGTTTTGCGAAAGCGTCCGGTATTGAGACATTCGAAGCACCGGATAGCCAAAATCTTGAGAAAACCACTTTCACCGAGACAGATAGCGGGTTCGAACCGGAAGAGGGCGAGACACAAACTTCTAATAGATCAATAATTGCAGACGCCGCCGCTGATATTTCTGATCGTCTGGACGCTCTAATAGATAAGGTTAGTGACGAAGACCCTTCACCTGCAGAAGATTGGCCAGAAGCATTGATACAGATGGAAAATTCGACAAACTTAGAGGCCTCTGACGAAAGCCAACCTTTGAGCGCAAATATTGATCCGGCCGATATCAAAGATACGACACAAGATGAAACTTTGAAGCCTTCTTTAGACGCAAACAATCTCGTTGAGTTTCCTAGCCCGAAAAATGAGAGCAAAGAGACGCAACAGTATGAGTTGGATGAAAACGTGACACGCGTCCCCTCAAAAGCTGAAATAGAGGCAGCCGTCTTTGCCGAAATGGGAACCAAAGATAATAACGACGTTGTAATTGATAATCTTCGGGAAGATGATGCAATGCGTTATCAAACCAGTCGCACAGAACGTTATATTGAACGTTATGCTCCTGAAGAGGACGAGGAGCGAGAAACAGAAAACCTTGGATTTTGGATGATTATGCTGACGGGCTTTATATTGCTCGGAGCTTCGCTTGCCGCGAGTTTAAGGGGCGCTGAGAGGCTTTTTGGAGTATGGGGGCCTTTGCTCATATTATCTGGATTGATAATCGGCGCGGTTATGGTTTTAGGCGCAGCTTATTACGCGCTTCGACGAGCCTTTCGATAGGGTAAGGCAATCTTAACCATACAATTGATTGGGTAGATCCCGCATACAAAAAATAAACGACTTTATCTTATATCCAGCGCAAATGGCGCAAACCAAAGACGTGCCAAGTGAGAGTGGATGACATCAAATGGCCAAAATGATTACGGACTGGACGGACGAGAAAACAAGTAAATTCCAAAAGGAGATTATGACTTTCCGGCATAAGCTCTCTGAAACGGGATTGTTTACGGATGAAGCTCTGATTAAACTTTTGGAGAAACATCCGCAAAATATGCTGGATGTCTGTACAATGGGAGACTCAGATCATCCTGAATTTCCGAATAAATTTCGAACAGGTGATTTTAGAAATGTTCCTGGTGCCGTCTTAATTGAAGCGGCGAAAGCAGGTAAGGTCTGGATCAATGTGCGACAGGCCATGAATGTCCATCAAGAATATAAAGCTGTTCTGGACCAAATGTATGGGGATTTATCTGAACAGAGCGGAATTAATGTTTATAATGCCAAGGGCGGCATTTTAATTAGCTCGCCAGTAGCTCGCGTACCGTATCATTTCGATAAGACGGAAACGATATTGTGGCATGTCCGCGGAAAAAAAGTGCTTTACCTTTATCCTATGACAACGGAGTTCATCCCTGATGAAGCGCATGAGAACTCTATAACCAATTATATTGATGATGACTTACCCTATAAAGACTATTTTGAAGATCACGCCAAAGTCATTGATTTAGAAAGCGATCAGGCTGCAACTTGGCCTTTGAACTCGCCGCACCGGGTTGATAATCAAACTTTCTGCGTCTCTGTGACAACGGAATACTCAACGCAGCAAAGCGCGATGAAAAATGCCGCTATGTTAACCAATGCCACTTTGCGTCACCGTCTGGGAATGAGTCCTAGCTATAGCAAGGACGGCGCCATTGCCCGTCAGCTCAAATCGGCATTTGGTCGGATAATTAGCAAAGCAGGCTTGGTCCCGGATACAACGCCGACGGATATGGTGACATTTCGGATAGACCCGAATGTGCCAGATTATCTTGTGGATACAGAGCCTTTTGAACGCACATTTTAATATATGTAGGACTAAAACTGTAAACGCTCCTTAGAGAATCGTGACAGCCGAGTTATGCAGCGATGTGACATTACATTTGCAAAAACTCTCTGTTGGTTCTGAGTCAATTTCGACATTGCGAGATTGGCAAAAAGTCATAGTGGAGCGTCGCAAGAGCCATGGCCAATCCCCCAATCATGTTCACGTCACCCGCATGACTCCGAAGCGCAAAGACGAATTATTAAATGGGGGCTCTCTTTATTGGGTGATTAAAGGTATTATCCAGTGCCGGAATAAAATTGTCGGGCTGGAAGAAACGACAAAAAATGGACACCGGGCCTGCGCCATAGTGATGGATCCAAACCTCATTCCAGTCATTCCGATGCCCCGCCGGGCATTTCAAGGATGGCGCTATCTCCAGCCTGAGGACGCGCCTGATGATTTGACAGGACCCGGCAGCGGCGAAGAACTGCCTGCCGCCTTGCGTATGAAGCTGGTCAATCTCGGCGCTTGGTAGACTCCAGAATTTAAGTGGGGATACCCGTATATTTTCCGTCTTTTTCGACGGCACGTTGAAAAGCAGGTCTGCTGGTCATTCGGTCAACATAGGCAAGACAATTTGGATAATCGTCTAATATGCCTCTCATTCCGGCCATTTCCAGAGTGTAGCCTAGCGCGATATCTGCCGCGGTTATCCGGCCTCCGGCTACAAATTTGGACTCGGATAAATCCTCTTCTAGAACTGTCAGAATAGCTTTCAGGCGGGGCTTAATGAAGCTTGCCTGAGTCATACCCAACACCTTTTTTATTAACGGGCGTATGAGTCCGGGAGACCTAGAGGTGGTAATTGTTAAGACAAGGCTCATGGTCAGGATAGATTGAAGACTGCCTTGTGAAGCGTGAAACCAGAAAAGATATTTCGCTCGATTTTTTGAGGTTGCTCCGGGCCGCCAGGTGTCCTCCTCAGCCTTATCCAGAATATAATCAATAATGGCATTACTTTCGGCGAGCGTGACATTCCCGTCTGTTATACAGGGGGCCGTGCCGAGCGGTGAGACTGCTTTATACTCTGCCGGGGCCAGCATGGTTTTTGGATCCCGATCATACATTTTAAAATCATACTTCATGCCGATTTCTTCGAGCAGCCAAAGAATACGAATGGATTGGGAGTTTTCAAGGTGATGAAGCGTAATCATGAATTAGCCTTTCGGGATATTCCCGTTCTAAATAAATTCAGCCTTTAAAGCGTAGGTGTGGTGGCAGATTTACACCTTACTCTTTTACATTCACAGCGCAATTATCAATGAGCCGTACGCCTTTACAATGCGCCGCGATGAGCAAGCGGGACGGGGCGTTCAACACGCCGCCCTCTAACACGGTTAAGGAATTTTTGCTCCGTGTTTCGACATAATCCACATTTGAGAACCCGGCTTTAATGAGAGCTTTGGCCGCTTCTTCGGCCGCGCGATCCACATTTCTCCCGTCTTCCATTTCCTTGGCGCAGGCAAACATAACTTTGTTAAGTTCACGCGCAATGGCTAGGCCTTCCTTATCAAAATATTGATTTCGAGAGGACAAAGCGAGGCCAAATTCATCACGGGCGATGGGCGCGCCGATAATTTGAATAGGCATGTCGAGATCATCAACTAAGCGCCGAATGGTTGCAAGTTGCTGATAGTCCTTCTCCCCGAATACAGCGGCATCTGGCTGTACGCGGTTGAAGAGTTTGGTCACGACGAGCGCCACGCCGTCAAAAAAGGTCGGGCGGTGATCTGTTTCAAGTCCCTTCGCAACACCCCCGACTTTGACGGTCGTGGCGTGGTGAACATCATACATAGAATCCGGATTAGGAATATAGATCAAATCCACGCCTTCTGCGGCGAGTTTCTCAATATCGGATTTTTCTGTTCGGGGATAAGCGTCCAAATCTTCGCCCGGGGCGAATTGGGTGGGATTGACAAAAATAGAGACGACGACTCGCTCTGCTTTTTCGCGAGCTAATTTGACCAGAGTCAGATGGCCTTCATGCAAAGCGCCCATGGTCGGAACAAAGCTGATACGATCACCGGAGCCGCGCCATTGCGAAATTTGTCCCCGCAAGTCTTTTTGCGTTCGGGTAATGTAAGGAGATGACGCCATAAAGCGAAGAGCCTAAAAGATTAAGAACTAGGCCCGATAATCAAGCACCCATGACGGGTTTTGACAAGCGCTTTACAGCTCGCCCGAGCCGATTGTGCAGATAGTCCTGTCATACGTGCGGCGATTAGAGGGCCTTTTGATATTAAAACCGGCTTGGCGACGGCCAACTCCGGAAGGAGCCTCAGACTGTCGAGATGAGTTTTTGCGGCCCCTTCGGTATCAAACAAACCGAGCTGAACCGACCAATTACCGCTTGGGAGGCGAAAATCGCGACCGGCTGAGGTGGGTAGGATGATAGGCGCGTCTTGTCCGCGAAGGCGAAGGACGCTTGGCGGCGCTAAAGAAATATCCGGATTTACTGATTGTTGCGCCTGTATTGGAAAGTCTTTCGACTTTGGGGGCAGAGGAACTTTTGGGGCTTGAGCAATTTTGATCGTTTGCGGTGTGAGCCCCATGACGTCAAAGCCCCGATCAATCAGGTCAGCCATATGTGAGTTACGGGAAGCGTTGCTGGCGCCCCCTAGAACAACCGCGATAAGACGACGCCCATCCCGTTTAGCAGAGACAATAAGGTTGTAGCCGCTATCATTTGTATAGCCTGTTTTGAATCCATCCACGTCTTCGCGCTCTCTAAGCAATCTGTTCGTGTTCAAATAGGTCCGTCCATTAAATTGGAATTTCTTCAAGCCGAAGTAATGATAATGTCGCCGATGATTTGTCAGGACGGCATTGGCCAGTTTCGCCATGTCCCGCGCCGTCGTGAGTTGTTCTGGATGGGGAAGGCCATTGGCTGTTTTAAAGGTCGTCTGGCTCATCCCGAGGCTTTTCGCTTTGGTGGTCATCATTTCCGCAAATTCGGCTTCGGAACCGCCCAAATATTCGGCCAGAACAACGGCTGCGTCATTCGCGCTTCGCACAGCGATTGCTTGCATGAGGGTCTCTACACTGACCGACTGGCCTGCCCGAAGGCCGATATCGACGGGCGGCGTCCGGGCCGCGACAGCAGAGACTTTAACCTGGTCTTCCAGACGGATTTGGCCGGCATTCAAGGCATCAAAAGCCAAATAAAGCGTCATGACTTTTGTTAGGGAGGCCGGGTAGCGAAGCTCGTCAATCTGACGGGCGTGGAGAATGTCCAGATTATCGGTATCGACGATGATGGACGCATAACGCCCAGTGGGTTTTTCATTTCCAGCGGTTTCAGCGCAAGCAAGTGCGGGCCAAAAACAGGCAAGCCAAATCAGGGCTGTCATGAGATAAGCGCGGCGCATGGTCATGGAATAGGCGGGAAGCCTTTCGAGAGGGTTAATATACCTCCGCACAACTCACCGCGAAGCAGGGAGTAAGGATTTGGCCAAGTCTTTGAATTTTGCATTGCTCACGCCTTTGCTCCAACTCGCCATCAAGGGCCGAGCTTTTGCGTTCAAGCCCGAATAAGGTGGACAGCCCGCAGAGCGTGACGCCTTGTCGGAACAACCGATAAAGACGTCAAAAATAATTTTCACAAAGCTCACGCTCTGCGGCGACGGTTTTACCGGAACGGCCTCTTACTATCTCCCACAGTCACGCCGGTACGATGTCGTTTACAACACCTGGGCGCGGTAGGCAGGCTACACGCTCTCGGTGACCCGGCTCACACCCCTCTGTCACGAGAGGTCGCTCAGTCCCGCCGTCTCTTGCTCCAGAAGGTGACGTCTTCCTGTCCTTGAGCAAAAGAACAATTTTAGTTTGGCGAAGGTGAACCCCGACAAAGTCGATGTCCGGCCCGAACCAAAATTGTCAAAGTCGAACCCCGAAAACTCAATAGACTTCGTCATTAACAACCTCCTAAATATAGAGGAAAATGGGAAAGTGCGAATCTATCTCTTGATTTTTATTTAACATATTGAAATCTCTACAATTTTTAAAAGGATTAACGCGGATTGTCTTCCCGTAAACGGGATTGAATCTAAACGAACTGATATAAAATATTGTGACGTGAAACGGGGAGGGGAGGATCCAACGCCAATGCCGACTGAACTATGAGAAAGGAAACCGGGATATAGAATCCATCATAAATAAGGAACTTTAATTTTTTTGATGGTAGATTTATTTGAATTAAAAGAGGAACTGGTCGTGACAATTCAGAGCATATACGCCCAATTAAATGTTAGTAATCTTGAGATTAGCCAAATATGGTACAAGAAGTTATTTGGCCGACCAGCGGATGCCACCCCGATGCCTGGGCTTATAGAGTGGCATCATCGTCAAACTGCGGGATTACAGGTTTTTGAAAACGCGAAAGATGCAGGGCACGGAACTCTGACTTTAATCGTCAGTGGTTTGCGAGGGGAGCGCAAACGTCTAGAGGATATGGGACTGTCACCTGGGGAAATTGAGCTTGCGACTTCGACAAGTTTAATCCGTCTGCGCGATCCGGACAATAATCTTGTCGTGCTAGCGCAGGCAGGCAGTGTTTAGGATTACGCTGTCCGCCTCAATTTCGTGGTGAGGGGCATGGGATGAGGAGGAATAAAAGTTATAAAAAGTCTTTCACTCTGACCTGTCGCTCGCCCTTTTATATTTATAATGCACCATCCCCACCTACACACACCCGACCCCTTTCCAAATTCAGACAGAGTCCTTACATTATACGGAATGACAGAGATGATTCCATTATGGCTCACTGGGCCTGAAGACGGCGCGGGCGATGACGATGAGAGCGACGCGCCGGAACGGGGCGTTGCGACCAAAGTCCGGCCCAAGACTAAAAAGCCGTCTATGTACCGCGTGCTTTTAATGAATGATGATTACACGCCTATGGAATTTGTGGTTTCTATCCTGATAGGCATTTTTAAAAAGACCCAAGAAGAAGCGACCCAAGTGATGTTGCAAGTCCATCAATCCGGCATGGGGACCTGTGGCATATATACATTTGAGATCGCAGAGACCAAAGTAACCCAAGTGATGGACGCGGCAAAACGCAATCAGCATCCATTACAATGCACATTAGAAAAAGTGTGATGTGTAAAATGAGCCATGAAGCAAAATTGGCTCACAGAATGTAAAGCAGCTTCGACATATATATGCCTTGATTTCGGATTGACCCTCCCCAAATCTGGTTATCAGAAGGAAGGAAAATTAAATGGCTTCATTTTCTCCAGTCTTGGAAGACACCATTCACCGCGCCCTGACGCTGGCCACGGATCGTAAACACGAGCTGGCCACGCTTGAGCACTTACTGCTAGCGTTATTGGATGATAAAGACGCCACCGCCGTCATCAAGGCGTGTGACGTCGATATCGAGCCTCTCCGGGCCGATGTTGCAAAATATCTTGATGAAGATCTCGCCTCGCTCGTCGTGGACGATTTCGAAGAAGCGCGCCCCACGGCCGGGTTCCACCGCGTTATTCAGCGCGCGGTTATCCATGTGCAGTCTTCGGGCCGCGAAGAAGTGACGGGCGCAAATGCGCTGGTGGCTCTTTTTGCCGAACGAGAATCCCACGCGGTTTACTTTCTGCAAGAGCGGGATATGACGCGCTATGATGCTGTGAATTATATTAGTCATGGTATTTCTAAAAATGGTGACGCGAATGTCTCAAAACCCATTTTGGGGGCCGGTCAGGATATGGATGGCGAAGACGCCAAACAAAAAGATCCGCTGCAGGAATATACGGTCAATCTCAATAAAAAGGCTAAAGAGGGCGATATTGATCCGCTCATCGGCCGTGATGAAGAGGTGGAGCGCTGCATTATGGTGTTGTCGCGCCGCCGTAAAAACAATCCGCTTCTCGTGGGGGATCCGGGAGTTGGTAAAACGGCCATCGCCGAAGGGATCGCTCACCGCATTGTGAACGAAGAAGTGCCGGATGTTCTTTTGGACGCCACGATTTATTCGCTTGATATGGGCGCGCTCCTCGCTGGGACGCGGTATCGCGGCGATTTTGAAGAACGCCTCAAAGCGGTTGTTAATAAATTACAAGACACGCCTGGCGCGGTTCTGTTTATTGATGAAATTCATACAATTATCGGTGCTGGGGCGACGAGCGGCGGCGCGATGGATGCGTCCAATTTGCTAAAGCCGGCTCTGCAAAGCGGAAAACTGCGCTGCATGGGGTCGACCACCTATAAGGAATATCGTCAACATTTCGAAAAAGACCGGGCCCTTTCCCGTCGTTTCCTGAAAATCGACGTGTCCGAGCCGACCTCAGAAGACGCTGTGAAAATTCTTCAGGGATTGAAATCCTATTTTGAGGAGTTTCATGATGTGAAATATACCTCTGCGGCTATTCAAGGCGCGGTAGATTTATCTGTGCGTCACATTACAGACCGTAAATTGCCCGACAAAGCCATTGATATTATTGACGAGGCCGGGGCGCGAACGCGGCTTGTGAAAGAAGACAAACGCAAGAAGAAGATTGATATTAAAGAAATCGAATCTGTCATTGCGAAAATCGCTCGCATCCCACCGAAATCCATTTCGCGTGATGATGAGAAAGCGCTCAAATCCTTGTCTATGGATTTGAAACGTATGGTTTTTGGTCAGGATAAAGCGATTGAACAAGTCACCTCTGCGGTGAAACTGGCCCGCGCCGGCCTGCGCGAACCGGATAAACCTATTGGGGCTTATTTGTTTGCCGGACCAACAGGCGTCGGGAAAACCGAGGTCGCCAAACAGCTGGCTATGACACAAGGCTTAGAGTTGCTGCGTTTTGATATGTCCGAATATATGGAGCGCCATACAGTATCGCGCCTGATTGGGGCACCTCCTGGCTATGTTGGATATGATCAAGGCGGATTGCTTACGGATGCTGTGAACCAGAATCCTCACAGTATTCTTCTGCTTGACGAAATCGAGAAGGCGCATCCGGATATTTATAATATCCTGTTGCAGGTGATGGATAATGGCTTCCTGACCGACGCAAATGGCCGCAAGGTCGATTTCCGCAATGTCATTATTATTATGACGACCAATGCGGGCGCGGCGGACGCTGCCAAAGCTGGTATCGGGTTCGGACGGGGTCTGAAGGAAGACGAGCAGGAAGAGGCCATTAAACGCCGTTTCACGCCGGAATTTCGTAACCGTCTTGACGCAGTTGTCTCCTTTGCGGCGCTGACGCCAGAAGATATTGCCAAGGTTGTGGACAAATTCGTTATTCAGCTTGAGGCGCAACTTGCCGACCGCAAGATTGAATTTGACCTGTCCAAAGCGGCTAATCTCTGGCTCGCCAATGAAGGCTATGACAAGCGTTACGGCGCCCGTCCTTTGGCCCGTACAATACAAGAGCACATCAAAAAACCGCTCGCGGATGAGATATTGTTCGGCAAGCTAAAATCAGGCGGCCTTGTTAAAGTCGGCGTGGACAAGAAGAAGGAAAAACTTACTTTCAAAATTGTCCCGCCTGCCAAACAAAATATTTCCGGTCCGGACAAGTCCAAGGGACTTCCGTCTCCTGAGGATAACCCGAAAGAGGACGCCTAAATCTTCGGACCTATCGTCAACAAAAACCCGCCATAAGGCGGGTTTTTTATTTCCGGCTGAAAGAGGGGGGCAAAAGGTTAAAAAGCCAATTTCGCTTCACACTCGACAATTTCATTGACGCGTTGCTTTTCACCCGGCTCACCAATCCATTTATCGGTCTGGGCAGTGTCATCTACGGCTTGCTGCAATTTTTTCACGACTGGGGGCATGTCGATCATTCTGCCGCCATAATCCACGACGGTTTTAACCGTGTCGTCATAGGCCATACGGAGTTTGTAGCTGGGCAGGTCACTGACGCGGGCTTTATAGCTGTCATCAAGAGCTTCAAAATCGGCCTCGACGAAACGGTTGAATAAGGTTTGAACGTCTTCCTCTGCGATACTATCTTCTCGCGTGCCAATATCCTTGACGAAATTCCTTCCGCAATAATTGACTGTTCCATCCCCTTTTATTTCGACAATATAAGACGGACAGGCACCGAAACAGATCCCACGACTTAAACGAAGGCTGACGCTGTCCCAGTCTTTAACTTGGGACTCGGTGGCACTCTCTGTCATCGAGGACGCGTCTGTTTGTGGATTTGGGGTCGTACAGGCAATCAAGGTAGAGCTAGTGGCCAAGAGGACAAAAAATTTCAATTTGTAAGGCATAATTTTGACTGTCTCGCGGTTAGATTAAAAAGTCTATTCAGCAGGGTATTTACTCTTGTTCAACTAACCCTTTATGATTCACAGAGTTCCAATTCTGTCTGAATAGTCTGGATATTTGGCAAGCTCGATTCTGCCGCGTGGTCTTGACTTAAACCAACCTTACGCTATTTCCGCCTCACATTAACCCGGCGCGGCGGACCGTTTCTCCGTCCTGCGCCTCAAGGGCCCTGAACACGGGCTGAGGAGTCTAAAATGCACGCTTTCCGTAGCCATACTTGCGGCGAATTACGCCAATCCCATGTTGGCGAAACCGCTAAATTGTCCGGTTGGGTTCATCGTAAACGTGAACATGCCAATGCGCTGTTTATTGATCTGCGCGATCATTACGGACTGACGCAAGTTGTTATCTATCCAAATGTCGAATTTTACGAAGCGGCAAAACGGTGTCCGTCTGAATCCGTTATTACGGTAACCGGCGAAGTTCTGGCGCGAGACAAAGAAGCCGTAAACTCCGAAATTCCAACTGGCGAGGTTGAGCTCCGCGCCGAAACTTTCCATATTGAAAGCCAAGCTGAATCTCTTCCGCTTCCAGTTTTTGGCGAACAGGAATATCCCGAAGACATCCGTCTGAAGCATCGCTATCTGGACCTTCGCCGCGAGACACTGCACAAAAACATTATTCTGCGTGGTCAGGTGATTAATTCGCTTCGCCGCCGCATGATCGATCAAGGTTTCACAGAGTTTCAAACGCCGATTTTGACGGCCAGCTCGCCGGAAGGCGCACGCGACTTCCTCGTGCCGTCCCGTCTGAACCCCGGCAAATTTTACGCCCTCCCGCAAGCCCCTCAGCAATTTAAACAGCTTTTGATGGTGGCGGGCTTTGACCGTTACTTCCAAATCGCGCCCTGTTTCCGCGACGAAGACGCGCGTGCGGACCGTTCTCCTGGTGAGTTCTATCAGCTTGATGTTGAGATGAGCTTTGTCACTCAAGAAGACGTGTTTAACGCGATTGAACCGGTCATGGCCGGCGTGTTCGAAGAGTTTGCCGATGGCCGCGAAATTCAAACGCCGTTCCCCCGTATTCCCTATAAGGAATCAATGGAGAAATACGGTTCCGATAAGCCCGATCTTCGTATTCCGTTCGAGCTGTCCGATGTTTCCGAATTTTTCACGGATGAGGCCAAAACCGGCTTCGGCATCTTTGCCAAAATCACCAAGGGAGGCGGCAAAGTTATTGCTATTCCGGCTCCGCAAGCGGCGGCGAACCAGTCCCGTAAATTCTTTGATAATCTCGATAAATGGGCGAAGAAAGAAATGCAGGCCCCCGGTCTGGGCTATGCCCGTTTGAAAGAGGCTGACGGCGGCGGAGTCGATTCACAAGACCCTGTGCTTAAAAACTTCGAGCCTGATCATCTGAAAGCGCTGCTCGCTCAAATGGGACTTGGCGCCGGCGACGGAATATTCTTCTCTGCGGGTAAAATAGGCGATGCCTATAAGCTCGCCGGGGCCGCGCGGAATAAAGTCGCGGCTGATTTGGATCTGATTGATGAAAAAGCTGGATTTAAATTCTGCTGGATTGTCGATTTCCCAATGTTTGAATGGGATGAAGACAATAAAAAGGTCGATTTCTCTCATAACCCTTTCTCTATGCCGCAAGGCGGAATGGAGGTGCTTGAGGCCGCTGATACGGTTGAGAAGCAACTCGATATTTTGGCGTATCAATATGATATCGTTTGCAACGGCGTGGAACTGTCCTCTGGCGCGATCCGGAACCACAAACCTGACATCATGTATAAAGCCTTTGAAATGGCTGGGTACGGTCCCGAAGTCGTCGAAGACAAATTCGCGGGCATGATCAATGCGTTTAAATATGGCGCGCCGCCGCATGGCGGGATTGCGCCGGGAGTTGACCGTATTGTCATGCTTCTTGCGGGTGTGAACACCATTCGCGACGTCATCCTCTTCCCCATGAACGGGCAGGCGCAGGACCTAATGATGAACGCGCCGGGTGAAGCCGATCCAGCTCAGTTAAAAGAGCTGAATTTGAAACTTATCCCTGTGGTGGAGCAGAAATAATTTAAGGATTGGTTCCCCCGACAAAATCGGGGGCAAATTGTAAATGAACAGTCTTTAAGCTCTTATCGCTCGATGACGCGCTTGGAACTGGTTAGATCCGCGTGGATGCTTTCCAGTTTTTTCCGCATCGGGCGATTTTCTTTTGGAGTTGCGTCGAGAATAAATTCCACGTCTTTAATGGCGCGATCCAAACGCACAGCCGCCTGAATAAGGTCGGGATCCATTCTATCGTGGGAATGCTCGGCCACTTTCTCTAATGTACCTTCGCAATAGGAAATTGAAAGCTGTTTGGGGAGCTCTGTCTTGGCGTTGCCGCAGGCCGTATCGAGTTGCGCTTGGCTAAGGCCTTGCACGTTGGACATCTTGGCGTCGGAGAGGTTAGCGCCTTTTAAAGAAGCTTCCGTCAAGGAGGCATAGCCAAAGGTGGCACCCTTCAAAGTCGAGCCATCAAGAACCGCTTTATCCAAATTCATATGATTGAGTTGCGCGCCTTCAAAATTGGAGCCTTCAAAATTGACGTCCGGGGCCTTGACGCTTTCGAGGTTAGCGCCGCTGAAATCATTATGCTGGAACTGCCCACGCGACAGGTCGGCCCGGCGTAAATTAGCCTTGCGTAAAACAGAATCGGTGACATGGGCCTCGGTCAGGGTTGCGTCTTCAAAAACGGCGTCATCCATCATTACTTTTTGGCCCTCTATCCGGTAGAGAAGGGCTTTTTTGAAATGCGCGCCAGTCAAATTTGACCCATCAAGCTGGCCACCAGACAAGTTGGAATTATTGAAAATTGACCCGGTAAAGTCGGCGTTTTTAAGCTTCACTCCGTTCATGCGTTTATTGGAAAGGTCACATTGGGAGCAAGAGCCCGACGAGGCGTGCATGCGAGCATCGACCCGAATTTGCGCCTGTGCGGGGACAGCAAAGGCCGTGAACAGAAGGGCAGAGCCCATAAGGGTATGCGGTAAATATGTCATCACCCGTCTGTATAAGGCCCGCAAGAACGCGGGTAGAGTAAATAAGTCGTAAGGTGCTGTAGTTTTTTGAGAGTTGTGATATTCAAATCACACTCAGCTTGCCTCTGTTTTACAGTAAGATGGTCCTAATTCTGTCACATCTCGACTTTACCTTGGCGTTGCGTAGGGGCATAACGCCGTCAAACGCATCCGCGTCGCAACGACTAATAGAGCAGGGCAAATGTCTTTTCTAAAACGTATTTTTACCTGGTGGAACGGATCGACTTTCGGGACGAACCTTATGATTGGCCGCCGAGGCGCCGAAATTGGCAAAGATGATTTCGGAAACACGTATTTCGAAGAGAAAAAAGAGACCTATGACGGGCGGAAACGCCGCTGGGTGACTTATACGGGATATGCTGATGCGTCTCGTATTCCTGCCGCATGGCAAGGCTGGCTAACTCATACGAGCGAGCTGCCTCCGACTGATGATGGTTATAAAGGCCATGCTTGGGAAAAAGAGCACATTCCGAATATGACCGGCACGCTTCACGCCTATAAACCAAAAGGTAGTTTGGATCGCGGCGGAGATCGCCAAAAGGTCGCCGCCGATTATGAGGCCTGGTCTCCGGATGCCTAAATTGGACGGCCCGATAAAATTGCGCCGTGGGTTCACACTTTGCTTTGCGCTTTTGCTGAGCACGCTGTCAGCCATTCCTGCGGTATCCCAAACAAACAGAGATGACGAAGAAGACAAGAATCTTGTCGGAACAGCGGTTGTGCTGCGTACGCTCGATAAAGTCACGGCTACGACAAAAGATTACACCGTTAAAATTGGCGATACGCTGGATTATGGCAGTCTCTCAATTACGGCGCGCCATTGCGAAAAAAGACCGCCGACGGAAATCCCAGAAACTTATGCCTTTCTTCAAATCACTGACACGCGTTTAAATGGCGAAGGCGAGGTTGTCGCGGCTTCTAGTGAAGATGACGACACCGATGGCACCATTTTCTCCGGCTGGATGTACGCGTCTAAACCCGCCGTCAGCGCACTGGATCACCGTGTCTATGATGTCTGGGTGATAGACTGCGACGTACCCGAGAGCACGATGGAAGACAGCTTGCGGCGTTAGAGCAGGGGAAGAAATGACCGGAACTTGTTTATGTGGCGCTGTAAGCGTCAAAATTGAGTCGAAGCCCGATTTCATACATGACTGCAATTGCACTTTATGCCGTAAGTCCGGTGGCGCGTGGGGGTACTTTTCCGCGTCCGAAGTTCAAACACAAGGAAGCACAACGCCTACAATGCGGAATGACAAAGCAGATCCCGCCGCCGAAATTCATTCCTGCCAGTCTTGTGCAACTACAACCCATTTCAACATAGCCAAGTCCTTCACTGACAAACACGGATCAATTGATATGGTCGGTGTTAATATGCGTTTGTTCAATCCCCAGGATTTGGAGGGTATCGAAGTCAGGTTTCCAGATGGTAAGAACTGGTCTGGGCAAGGGGACTTTGAATATCGACGCGCTGCGATAACGGTTTGTGAGAGCTCACCTTGGTAACTTCGGAGGGGCGTGCCGCCCACCCAAAATTAACAATTTCCGTAATTAGGACTAAACGTCCACTTCCTCGATAAATTGGGCGTGGTCCTGAATATATTGAAAGCGCAAATCGGCGCGTTTGCCCATCAGGGTTTCGACGAGGGCTTCTGTTGTCGGGAGCGCGCTTGGGTCGATTGTGATACGAGCGAGGGTCCGGGTGCTTGGGTCCATTGTGGTGGATTTTAACTGGTTCGGATTCATCTCGCCAAGGCCTTTAAATCGCCCAATATCGACTTTGCTTTTACCTTTGAAAACGGTGCGCATCAGCTCTTCGCGGTCAGCGTCATCAATGGCGTAAACAGTCGTCCCGCCTGCGCTTAGTTTATAAAGCGGCGGCATCGCCATAAACAGGCGTCCTTCTTCGATAAGGCCGGGTGTGTAGCGATAAAAGAAAGTGATGAGCAGCGCCGCAATATGCGCGCCGTCCACATCCGCATCGGTCATGATAACGACGCGCTCATAACGCAGATCATCGGTATCAAACTTTTTCCCAAGACCGACGCCGAGCGCAACGCAGAGATCATTGATTTCAGAGTTTCGCTGAATTTTATCCATTGTCGCGGATTCGACGTTCAGGATTTTACCTTTTAGTGGCAGAATGGCTTGTGTTTTGCGGTTACGGGCTTGTTTGGCTGAGCCGCCCGCAGAATCACCCTCGACGATGAAAATCTCCGTGTCGTCTGATCCTTTGTTTGAGCAATCTGCAAGCTTTCCGGGGAGGCGAAGTTTTTTGGTGGCAGATTTGCGTTTGACGTCACGGGCTTTGCGCCGTTTGACGCGTTCATCCGCGCGCTCAATGGCCCACTCAATAAGTGAGTTTGCGTCTTTCGGTGAGCTGGCAAGCCAGTGGTCGAACGGGTCACGTACGGCGCTCTCAACGAGTTTCGTTGCTTCTGAACTGGAAAGCCTATCCTTAGTCTGGCCAACGAAATCCGGATCGGAAATAAACACAGAGACGAGCGCCCCGGCGCCAAACATGACGTCATCCGGCTGCACATGGCTAAACTTTTTACCCATACCTGCAATATCGGCATAAGCGCGCAGGCCTTTGGTGATGGCGGCGCGCAGGCCTGCGACATGGGTCCCACCTTCGGGGGTGGGAACGGTGTTACAATAGGAGCGGATAAAGCTGTCGGCTTCGCCGAACCCTTCCGGGCTCCAGGTAATCGCCCATTCGACGCGTCCGTGCCCGCCAACTTTTTTGGATCGCCCGGCGAAAAGCTCTGACGTAATCGTGGCTTTACTCCCAATGGTTTCAGAGAGGAAATCTGCGAGACCGCCGGGGAAATGGAAGACGGCTTCGGCTTCTATATCGTCTGTTTGTTTGACCAGCTCTTCTGCGCATTTCCAGCGAATTTCGACTCCGGGTTCGAGATAGGCTTTTGCCCGCGCCATACGGAAAAGGCGAGGGGCCTTGAACTGTGCTTTCGCGCCAAAAATTTCGGGGTCGGGATGAAAACGCACTTTTGTGCCGCGGCGATTATTGATTGTGCCGAGGTTTTCTATCTTGCCATCCGGTTTGCCGCGGCGGAACGTCATGCGGTAGAGTTTCTTTTCTCTTGCTACCTCGACTTCAAGGTGGTCGGACAAGGCGTTAACCACAGAGACACCAACGCCGTGAAGACCGCCCGAGGTTTCATAGGCTTTGGAGGAAAATTTTCCGCCCGAGTGTAGCTCAGTCATAATGACTTCGAGCGCAGATTTTTTGGGATATTTTGGGTGGGGATCAACAGGAATGCCGCGGCCATTATCGGAAATTGACAAATAACCGTCGGCTTCGAGTTCAACCTCAATCCGTGTGGCGTGACCGGCAACAGCTTCGTCCATCGAGTTGTCAATGACTTCGGCAAAAAGGTGATGCAGCGCCCGGTCATCTGTCCCGCCAATATACATGCCCGGCCGTAGGCGTACAGGTTCCAGCCCCTCCAAAACTTGAATGTCTTTAGCGGAGTAGTTTTTACTGGCGGCATCTTGTTTGCCGTCAAACAGGGAATCGTCTTTGGAGTCGCTCATAGATTTTAGTCTGGAATTTTAGTCTGGGATTTCTATCAGAACATTCGGTGAATCAGACTCACTATGGAGTCTCTGGCCAATCTGGCAAGCGGTTTTGCAACTGACTTGTGTATTAAGTCGATTGCCAACGTACAGCTTGGCTATCTTCGTTTTCCGGGGGCGGCGCACCGTCAAATAAGTTGTCCATAGCGCGCAGAACGCATTCCGCGTGAACTTCGCTGCGGGCCGC
This sequence comes from uncultured Hyphomonadaceae bacterium, assembly GCA_913058335.1. Classification (GTDB taxonomy): domain Bacteria; phylum Pseudomonadota; class Alphaproteobacteria; order Caulobacterales; family Maricaulaceae; genus Litorimonas. Next base: position 363,180 of record CAJXPX010000001.1, on the reverse strand, counting down.
ATAGTCAGATGGTGTTAGACTTTGTCCTGCCACTTTGAAGACGCCGAGTTTAAACCGTTCGGCTACTCTGTCAAAGGACTCCAGTTTAAGGCCGAGCAATCGTTCCCAGACTTGCTGATACTGCCAGAATTTAATTGCATCATCTAATTGAGGACTGCTGGATTGGCCAAGGACTTTGCGGCAGGCCTGAATATATTGGGCTTGCATTAAACCGCCGGGGCGGAGTTTTGCATTGAAATGATCATGCGGCGTCCGAATGATACGTTGTTCGTCTATTCTTTGCCACATGACCCGCGCGTCTTGCAGGAATTGTGTCTCGTTTCTCGGTTTGGTTAGGATATTTTGGCATAGCTCGGAAACTTCGCGTCCCAATGCCTCATTTCCGGCAACCACCCTCGCATGAGCCAAAGCAATATGTTCCCAAGTATGAGCGCGCTCGAGGTGATGGGCTTTAAAACTACTGAATTTCACGCCAGGCGGGCCGCTTCTCCCAGAGGGGCGAAGGCGCATATCCAGCTCATAAGCAATGCCTTCTTTGAGCGGCGTGGTTAAAGTCGTGCGAAGGCGCCGAACAATTTGCGAGGCAAGTTCGCTATCTGTCTCGTCGCTAAATATAAAGATCAGGTCCAGATCAGATTTCGGCGCCATGGTAGAGGTGCCCATTTTACCAAGGCCCAAGACCATCATATCCAACTGGTCGAGTTCCAGTTCATCTTTCACTATTGTGATGGAAGTTTCCAATGTGATTTGCGCCAAGGAGGTCAGGTTCTTTTGTAACTGTTCCAGCGTGTCCGACTTCTCCATAAACCCGTGATAATATTCAAATATATGTTCGTTCACAAAACGCCTCAGCCGATCAAGGCGTAAGCCGTAATCCGGTTCTGCAAGAACCGTTTGGGCATTCTCTTCCAATGATTGTTGGGGCGTCAGGAACACATCTATAATATGCGGAGATTGTTCCAGAATAGAGGTCATATGCGGGGAGTGCAGCAAAGGTGTGATGAGGGTATCCAGCAAGCCCTCATGCCGTTCCAAAAGGTCGAAATATTGAGCAGACCGGGAAATAGAGCGTAAAAACGCGTCTACACGGCTCAAGGCTAGGTTTGTATCCGCAATACTCAGGACAACCCGATCTAAAAGGCGCTTTCCAAGGCCTCGGTAGCGCCCCTTTAGGGATTGCGGCAAACCGTGATCGTCAAATCCGGCAAGCCAGCTCTCGGCTATGCCTTGTCCGACAGCGCTCAATTCCGTTTGATAGGTTGTACTTGGTGTTGGCTCGGTGGCAGTCTCTGCCTCAAAAAGTTTTTTAAACTTCTCATTTACAAAGGTTCTAATTCCAAAAACTTCTATATTTAGCTCCGCGAAGCTAGAGTATTCTAACAAGGCCACCAGAGCTGTCTGCTCTTCTTCTGTGTCTGGAATTATATGTGTTTGCTCATTCAGCCTCATCTGAACCGCGTTTTCAATATACCGCAAAGTCGCATAATGCGCGCAAAGAGTATCAGCTTCTTCCTGACTAAGGTGATTCAAGGCGGCCAGTTCCTGCAGGGCTTGGCGGGTATTGGTGGTTTGGAGTTCAGCCTGTTTACCTCCCCAGACAAGCTGTCGCGCATTTGCGAGAAATTCAATCTCGCGAATTCCGCCTGCACCGAGTTTCAAATTAAATCCGCTCGCATCTTTGGTGATAGGGGCAACGGCGCGTCTTTCCTGCGCCAATCCTGGATGCTCCGTGTTGATACGCGTTTTAAGTTCTGCGAGATCGTCCAGCGCGCGGAAGTCAAGATTTTGTCGCCAGATGAAAGGGGCGAGGCTCTCAATAAAAGTGTTACCTACCTCTTTGTCCCCTGCGACAATCCGGGCTTTCATCAAGGCAAGCCGATGCCAAGGCAGGGCCCGGAAAAAATAGAATTTTTCGGCTTTGAAGGTCGACAAGGCGAGGCCGGAGCCAGAGCTCTCGGGGCGAAGGCGCCAGTCCACGCGCCAGATATGCTGCGGCGCGTTCCTTGGAAATAGAATCTGCGTCAGCCCCTTCAGGCAGTGATTTACAACAAAGTTCTGCCCCTTGTTTTCAGGGACGGGTAGGACGGCAGAATCGTAAAACCCAATAAGGTCAATATCGGAGGAGAAGTTGAGGTCGTCTCCGCCCAGTTTTCCCAGTCCAAGAATGAATAATCCTTTTGGTTCCTCGGATTTTAATTTGAACCGTTTGGCAGTATCTTTCCAAGCAAGCCGAAGGGCCGCGTCTATTGTGGCATCCGCAAATCGGCTTTGAAATTTTCCTAACGCGTCAAAGTCAATCTCGCCGCTTAGACTGTCTATTGCCCAGCGAAGAGCAAAGCGATCTTTAAGGATTTGAAGGTCTTCGGAGTTGCTGGCGCTTTGCGCCAGAGACGTCAGGGTGTCGAGAGTTTCCGTGGGCTCGCCCAGCTTGTCCCATAATCCCGAAAGGTAGGGACTATGACGCAAACGCTCCACGGAAAACTGTCTTAGAATAACAGGCGAATAACAACGCGGCCTGTATGACGGATAAATCCGTCCCGGATATCACTATCTAGATCAAAGCCGATGGAAGAGTATTCTGATCCAGCTGCGACAGAGAAACCGACGAGAAAGCCACTATCCGGGAAACCAAAGGAATCCAGAGTTGCGCGCTGACCGTCCAGCCCGGCGAATCCAAACTCCGTCAGAGCTGGGTCATTAAGGAAGGCGTAGCGGTAACCAAACCGAACGGACGGACGAATCCATGTTCGCTTGCCTTGAAAACGGGCTCCGAAATTCAGAGTTGCTGCAGCAGACGCGCGGTCTGTGGTTCGGCCGCTTACGTCTAGGGCGACGCCTTCTGTGCCTTCTTCCGTATAACCGTCTTCACTGAGGCGAAGATAATCGAAAGAAACCGCCGGACGCATCCAATATTTACTGGATAATGGCAGGTCATAGCCGAAACGGGCTGAGCCATTAATGTGATAGCCACTATAATCGGCAGAGGCGTTGCCAAAGAAATTATTGATAAAGACGCGCCGTTCTTGCTCAAATTTGTTATATCCGCCGCCCGCGTAAAGCTCGACGCCAAGTTCGCCGCTGCCAATGGCTTGCGCGTATCCGGCATATAGACCGGTTTGCAGGGTAATCACATCCAGCGGTTCATCCTGACCGACGACATCTTCAATTTCTGTGCTAGCAAAACCGAAATTCACGCCAACTGCATGGAAAGGCCCCCAAGCGGTATCTAAACCGCCGGTAAATCCAAAGCCTTCGCCGCGATATTGTTCAGAGAGCCCAGCCAAATCCCGGTCTGCAAAATAAGCAAATTCCTGAATCCACGCGCCGCCCGGTTTATCCGGAGAGCGTCTGGCTGTATCGAGATGCGATCCGACAGCGCCGGTGGCACCGTCCACATTAGCGAGGACAAATTCGCGGGCGGCGGCGGAAAATTCAGGCAGAAGCTGATTATAAGCCCGATTGAAATCCGCTCCGTTTGTAATATTCGCAATTGCTGTCCCAAGCTCTGAATTTGAGGTGAATGCTTCGAGTGCAGGAGCGAAAGCCGCGGCTTGTACGGAGTCCAGTCCCAAACCGCCCTGCTCAATAGAAAGATTTGGATCGCGAAGATCAACTGTCACAATCAACGTATTGTCGCCGTCCAGACTATAATCGAAATCATAGAGGAAAGGTTGGGCCTCGCTGATTCCGCTATTAAGTGAATTTAGCGTTTCTTCGGTAATGTTTAGGAGCGCGGCGTCAGCAAGAGTGAATTCTTGGCTGACGCTATTTGTGATAGTGTTAAATCGCGGCAAAATTGTGACCCCTTCGCCGAAGCTAACCGTTCCGCTGGCATTAAGAGTGGACGCGCTGCCTGTCGTCCCATTCAAAGTCGGGAGAAAAGCAGACGTTCCGTCAAAGGTTGCATTTGCGACCGAGAGAGGCTGTCCTTCAGTTAAAGCCAGCGTACTGTCTTCTGACACATTCAGGGTCACTTCCCCGGCTGATTCTATGAGGCCTGTGTAAGTAGAGCCGCCGGACAGGGTGAGCGTGTCTTGCCCGCTGCCAAAATTAATATCACCTGTGATCGATCCGGCTGAAGCTACGACAAGGTCATTTCCTGATCCAAGCCGGATATCTCCGACAGTTCGCGGATCGATCGGATCGATGTCGTCATCCGGATCGTCATCTTCACGTAGCTGCTGCGTATAGGTGAAACCGGTTGTGTTGGCAGACGCATCAAGCGCAACGAGGGTGAAATCGAGCGCGGCGGCGTCTGTCGGGTCTGAGGTTTGACCGGTGGCGGAAATCAAACCTTCATTCGTCACGTTTGATAAGGTGCCAGAAGCATCGCGAATGGCAAAGGCTTCGCCGGAACGACCAACCAAAACTGCTGCAATCGAGCCTCTATTATATAAAGACCCAGTGGTGGCGGCAGCAGAAATATCTATCGCTGTGGCGCGCAAATTCACTGTGTTGGTGAGCGGATTGGCTTGGTCAGCATAGATTTCATCTATGGGTTCAGAAGCTGTCGCGCTAATGACGCCCGTATTGTTGATACGTTCTACAAGTGCGCCGTTACCTAAAACAATAACTCGAGCGTAGCCATCACCGGCAGAAACGCCGGGAACATCATTCAAGCCCGTTCCAGTGAATGCCGAAACAGTCATATTGCCTGTATTGCTTAAGCCGCCCTGAAGTTCGGCGTCATTGATAGAAATAACAGTGGCGTCGAAATCGTCGAAGACACCTTGAGAGTTTATATTACCCTCATTGACGAAAGCAAATTGAAGTGATTCATCGAAATTCTCGTCTGCCGGATCTGTTACAGCGCTGACACGGCCAATGGAAATAGGCACGCCGTTACCATCAATTAGAATTGCAGGGGCGCTGCCGAATTGAGATACGTTTGAGGTTTGAACTGTCTGAAACTCTCCAGTCTCATTGTCGTCTTCATCAAGAATCGGTTCTTGTACAAGATCCAGATGGATGCCCCCTGAAATACTGCCTGACACGGCAAGTGAAGAACCGGCATCTTCAAGATTATCTGCTGTGAGGTCTTCGCGGCCTAAACCAACTCCGCCGAAATTAGGGCGATTGGTAATGCGAAAACCATTTGATCCAAGAGAGCCGGAATTGACGAAGCCGCCTTGGACATCGCCGGAAATGTTATAAGCATTTGAGCCTTCGCCTGTAGCAGACACAGAGCCGGCATTTATGATGTTACCGGTAACATTCCCCGCAACATTGACGCCGGCGCTGTTATTTCCGATCACTGAAATCTGGCCTTCATTGGAGAGGTTTCCGTTTAAAGACGCCGTCATCATATTGTCTGTCACATTGACACCGAAGCTATCATTACCTTCAACATTAATCGTCGAATTAGCCTCCAATGTGACATCGCCTTCAAAAGGAGAGGCCCCTGAGATGAGTATGCCTGTGCGGCCAGAGCCTTGCGCGCGAGGACTGTCAGCGACTCCGTCGTCATTGGTGTCTTCAGAGGAGAAGTCTTCATTTACGGTAATCGCTCCGCTATTCGTGAAACTCCTATCGGCTCCGCCCCGTAAAGAGACACCGGTCGCGTCATCCACATCGGAGATTCGAATCTCGCCTTGATTGATCAGGGCGTTGTTGGAGTTAACGGTGACGGCAGGGCCAGTATCTTCGACGACGACACTGCCATCTGACGTAATCGTCACATCGCTTGGTCCACCATCATCTGCGGCTGTGGCTGTATCGACCGCTTCTGTCCGGTCATCTTCAATATTTACCTGTGCAAAAGCAAGAGATCCCCATCCCAAAATAATCGCCGCGCTACATGCACCGCCGAGATAGCGTGAGGCAGTCTTCATTGCGAAGGGGTGAAATAATGGCATGAGCAAAGTCCCGTTCTGGCCGAAAATCGGCCCGAATAGCCGTTTATCGGTTTATCTTTGAAAACTGTCTAACGACTTCATCGCGCTTCGCCAATGAAAGATTGGTTACAATTACAGACGAAAGCAGGGACTAATTCTTATATTTTTGTCGGTGATTGCCAAAAGCGCAGTTTCGTGGCAATCGCGCCGCCATGACTGAAAAAACATCCAACCCAGCCTCTGAAGACCAGCCGGCTCCTAATCGTAAGCAAATCTGGCTGCGCTTTGGTATATTACTGCCGGTTGTCATCATTTTTTTCGACCAGTTAACGAAATATCTGATTATCCAGTTTTTTGAAAAACCGCTCAATATTTGTGAGATCAACCCAAAGCCTGATGTTGCCTATGATTTGAGTCCCATTATGGATTTTTCTCTCGTCTGCAATCAGGGAATAAGCTGGGGATTGCTACAAGGTGATTCGTCCATAAAGCGCTGGCTATTGACGATTTTTGCTCTGGGCATGAGCGGGCTTTTATTTTGGGTGTTGGGACAGACGCGCGATAAGGTATCTCAGTGGGGGTTGGGGTTAGTGATAGGCGGCGCGATTGGGAACGGGATTGATCGTCTATTCTTCGGCGCCGTGACTGATTTTATTGATTTCAGTGATATCGGGTTCAATTATGCCTTCAATATCGCCGACAGCGCGATTACGGTCGGCGTTGTTATGCTTTTTGTCGGCGCGTTTCTAACCCGGGATAACCTGAAAACTGAGAAATAAACCTTTGGTCACTTGGCGCGTGGGTTCTTAGGCGTTAAAGCGATAAAAAAATTTTGATGAAGGACGGACATTATGCGCCGCATTTTTGCCCCGATTATTCTCGTAACGACCGCTTCGGCCTTTTTGGTGGGGTGTACTTCAACGTCGAAAGCCCTCGGTCTTCGCAAGGATACGCCGAACGAATTTAATATTCTGACCAAAGCGCCTTTGGTTATCCCGCCGGAATATAACCTTCGTCCACCCCGTGTCGGCGAAAGTTCGGCAGACGATAATTACTCACAGCGCGCTGCGAGAGAAGCGCTTATCGGCGATATTGATTCTGCTGAGCCAAGTGAAGGCGAATCTATTTTGATGAGCCAAGCCAATGTGAGCCGCGCAGATCAGGAAATCCGCCTGAAAATCGATGGAGAGAATTCTGTTGAGCGCAAATCAAAAGGCTTTGCCGATCGTATTATGTTCTGGAAAGATGGACAATTGGTCAATGATAAAGGCGAAATTGTTCCCCTCGATTCAGAGAATGAGGCTCAGCGTCTTGAATCCATCAACGCCGCCACTGGAGGTGGACAGGTCGAGATTTCCAAACGTCCTGGCGGGCCCAAATTGCCGGGACTGTAGTGTCCACAGCTTAACCTGTTGCGTAATCTGGCCTAGTGACCTCCCAGTCGCTAGGCTTTTTTAATGAGCGCTCTGCCAATAACGATTCGCCGCCTGCCGAATGAAACCGTAAACCGGATTGCGGCAGGGGAGGTGATTGAGCGCCCCGCCAGTGTGATTAAGGAACTTGTCGAAAACGCGATAGATGCGGGCGCGGCGCAAGTCGATATCCGTTATGAAGACGGCGGCAGGACTTTAATATCCATTACCGATGACGGGCGCGGAATGAGCGCCGAAGAGCTGCCAATTGCTGTTGAACGTCATGCCACATCGAAACTTTCTCCGAATGCTGAAGGGGACTGGGACCTTTTAAATATTTCGACGATGGGTTTCCGCGGAGAAGCCTTGCCTTCTATAGGCTCGGTTGCGCGTTTGTCACTTCTAAGTCAAACCGTGGATACGGATAGTGCTTGGCATCTTCGCGTGGAAGGCGGAAAAATGACGCCGCCCAAACCGGCAGCGCGATTTGGGCTGTCGGGAACGCGAGTTGAAGTGCGGGATCTATTCTATGCGACGCCCGCCCGTCTGAAATTTCTGAAATCCGAGCGCAGTGAAGCGATGGCTATTTCGGATACGGTAAAGCGTTTGGCGATGGCCAATCCGAATGTGGGTATGACACTGGGGTCTCCGTCTAGAGTCTCTTTGAAGCTGGCGGGTCAAAGCGATGACATGGACGGGCGTCTGGCGCGTTTGGCCGGAATTCTGGGGGAAGATTTCAGCGCGAATGCCGTACCGATAAACCAGGTCAGAGAAGATATTGCTTTGACGGGTTTTGCCGGACTACCCACCTTTTCGCGCGGCAATTCCCAACATCAATATCTCTTCGTCAATGGCCGCCCGGTCAAGGATAAGCTCCTCCACGGAGCTGTGCGCGGAGCCTATCAGGATTACCTTGCGCGGGACCGTCATGCCGTTGTCGCGCTTTATGTTGACCTGCCACAAGACCATGTTGATGTGAATGTGCATCCGGCCAAATCCGAAGTCCGCTTCCGCAATCCGGGGCTTGTACGCGGCCTCATCGTCAAATCTCTGCGTCACGCTTTGCAAGAAGCCGGGCATCGCGCCAGCACAACGGTGAGCGATTATGCTTTGGGCCGTATTCAGACCGGACAGGGCAATATGCCGCTTCAAGGGAATTATTCACCTCAGCGCGGCGGCTATGCCCCAAATTATAAGCCGCCTTACCGAAATGACCCGGCACTCCAACCGCTCGTAGATGGGTTTTCAGCTAAGGTCGAAGAGGGCGGAGAAACATTCGACAGTCCGTCACAAGCGTATAACCCTCAAGGTTATCCCATGCAGGGGCAGGGCGAAGACCTGACCGCGAAACCGCTCGGCGCGGCGCGGGCGCAACTCCACGAAACCTATGTCGTTGCGCAAACTTTGGACGGCATTGTTATTGTCGATCAACACGCGGCCCATGAGCGCCTCGTCTATGAACGGATGAAAGACGCTATGCGCGGCAAAGGCGTGGAACGCCAAGCGCTTTTGATTCCGGATATTGTGGAACTCGGCGAAACCGATGCGGCGCGATTACTGGAACGCGCTGATGAACTTGCGGAAATGGGTTTAAATATTGAGCCCTTCGGGACGGGCGCCGTGGCTGTCCGTGAAACCCCGGCCCTACTGGGCGAAATGGATGTGCAGGGACTTTTGCGCGACCTCGCCGATGATATTTCCGAATATGACGAGGCGCTCTCTTTGAAGGAAAAATTTGAGCATGTCTGCGGGACCATGGCGTGCCACGGGTCTGTTCGCGCCGGACGCCGGCTCAATGGCTCCGAAATGAATTCGCTCCTTCGGCAAATGGAAGCCACGCCGCACTCCGGCCAATGCAATCACGGCCGCCCGACCTATGTGGAATTAAAGCTCGCCGACATTGAAAGACTGTTTGGTCGTCGCTAAATCTTCTATAGACTGAGTTCGGTTTCACCATCCGACACCCTTTGCCATTTTACTAAGGACATCCTTTTGGCCAAATCTAAAGCAGGGGCGCAGCTGACCATTCGGACAGCGTCGCTCAAAGACATAAAAGGCATCATCAAGTTAGTTGAAAAAGCCTATCCTACTATGGAAACCTACAAGACCAGCGAAGTGCGCGGTCAGATTTCCAACTTCCCTGAAGGCCAATTCGTTGTCGAGTCCGAGGGGGATATTGTCGGTTACGCAGCGAGTTTCATCATCAATGAAAAGCGCGCTCTGACACCTCATAGCTGGATGGAAATCACGGGCGGCGGCTATGGCTCCCAACATAACCCGAAGGGCGATTGGCTATACGGAACAGATGTTTGTGTGGATCCGACTCGGCGCCGACTTCGCATCGGGGAGCGTCTTTACGACGCCCGAAAAGCGTTGTGCGAAAGTTATGAACTTAAAGGTATCATGTTTGGTGGACGTATGCCGGGATGGAATAAGCGAAAGAAAAAATACCCGGATCAACTCGATTATATTGCCGCCGTCAGAGACAAGAAAGTTATTGATTCTGTTGTAAATTTTCAGCTCCGCCAAGGGTTTGAACCCGTTCAAATCATTCCAAATTATTTGCCCGAAGATCCGGCGTCCGGCGGCAATGCTGTGCTGATGCGCTGGTATAACCCGTATATGCCGGAAATGCGCGAAACGGTGCATTCTGAAACCGCGCAAAAATCCGTTGTGCGTGTAGCAACTGTGCAGCTCCAAATGCGGCGGGTTGAGAGCTTTGAAGATTTCATGAGTAGTGTCGAATTCTTTGTCGATAGTGTCTCGGCTTATAAAACCGATTTTGTGGTGTTTCCCGAACTATTCACTCTGCCTTTGCTGGCGCTCGCCGATCACCGCTTGTCGGCTCGGGAGTCGATCGAAAAGCTGACGGAATACACGCCGATATTCATCGAAGAAATGCGCAAGCTCGCTGTCGGATATAATATCAACATTATTGGCGGCTCGCACCCGACACAAACGGATGACGGGGACATTCAAAATATTGCTTATGTTTTCTTACGCGATGGGTCTGTCCACGCGCAGGAAAAAATCCACCCAACACCAAATGAACGCCGCCACTGGAATATCAAAGGCGGTGATGAGGTCAGCACGATTGATACGGATTGCGGCCCTATCGGGGTGTTGATTTGTTACGATAGCGAATTTCCTGAACTCGCCCGCCGTATGGCGGATGAGGGCGCGCGGATATTATTTGTGCCGTTTTGTACGGATAATCGCCAAGGCTATATGCGGGTGCGCTATTGCGCCCAAGCCCGCGCGATTGAAAACCAATGCTATGTGGTTATGTCCGGTAATGTCGGCAATCTGCCGGGCGTCGAGAATATGGACATCAATTACGCCGAGAGCTGTATCATTACGCCGTGCGATTTCCCCTTTGCCCGGGACGGCGTGGCGGCGCTTTGTACGGAAAATGTGGAAACCGTCGCTATGGCCAATCTCGACCTAACGGATCTGGATTGGGCAAGGGCGGAAGGGACTGTGAGGAACCTGCGCGATCGTCGTTTCGATTTGTATCAGACCACTTGGGCCAAGGGTGTGGACGGGTAAGTCGGGGGATAAAGCCGCACCTACGGTTTATTCTTCTCTAAGGAACAAAACCCGTGCTGCGCCCCAGCTTTTATCGGCGAGCACTTCATAGCCTTTAATGTCGATTTCGGCTTCGACGCTGTCTTCTAAAATAATGACGCCGTTTTTGGCGATAAGATCATATTCTTTGAGGCGCGACAGAACAGGTCGCCAGAGACCTTTATTATAAGGGGGGTCCATGAAGATATGCGTAAATGGTCCTCGTAAGTTACCCGGTGCGATTTTGAGCTTCACCGCGTTATGACGGTGGATACGGGTGCAACCAAACAGGTTCATTTGATCAATGTTATCGCGAATGGCGCCGCGGGCTTTAGGTTCTGTTTCGACGAAGAGGCAAAATTCCGCTCCTCTAGAGATGGCTTCAAAGCCTAAAGCCCCTGATCCTGCAAAGATGTCGGCGACGATAGCGCCCTCCAAGGGCGGGGCCCATTCGGCATGAGTAAGTATATTAAACACGGATTCGCGGGTCTGATCGCTTGTCGGGCGAGTTTTTCGCCCGTCAGGGGTTATGATGTTTCGTCCCCGTAATGACCCCGACACAATTCTCACTACTTTTTCCCTTTACCATGTGACCGTGGAGCGAATTTCCCCGATGTTTTTCCGCCCGGTTTTCCGTAAGCATTGCCAACAACCTTTTTCGCAGGCCGTTTTGATTTTGGCTTGGAAGAGCTTTTACTCCCAGCTTTGGCAAATTTCCCCCGGCCTTTGGGCGTGTTGTCGTCTTTTGATTTTTCTTGAGGCTTGTCTTGAAACCGTTTCGCGCTGGCGTAGCTTCCGCGCTTCGCTTTGCGGGGGGCCATTTTCTCTTCCGGAATATCGATAAGATGTCCAACTTGATCGCGTAGGACCCGTGTCTTTATTTCCTCGCAGGCGCCTTTTCCCAGATCGCCGAGCATATAAGGGCCGAAGGAGACGCGGATGAGACGGTTTACTTTCAGATCGAGCGTTTCTAGGGCCCGGCGGACCTCACGGTTTTTCCCGTCGTGAAGTGTCACATTAATCCACGCATTATCGCCTTGCTGGCGATCCAGTGTGGCAAGAATTTCGCCCGTCGGGAGGCCGTCAATGACGACCCCTTTCTTGAGCGTGTCTAACTGTTCCTGCGTGACCTTGCCGTAAGCCCGCGCGCGATAGCGGCGTGACCAGCCCGTGCTGGGGAGTTCAAGCGCGCGGGCGAGTTCGCCGTCATTGGTCAAAAGGATAAGCCCTTCGGAGGTCAGATCAAGACGGCCGACGGAAATAACGCGCGGCATGTCAGTCGGCAGAGCTTCGAACATGGTTCGGCGGCCTTGTTCGTCTTTATGGGACGTTACCAATCCGTCCGGTTTGTGATATCTCCACATGCGTGGGATGTCCGGTTCTTCGACGGGCACGTTATCAACAAGGATTTTTTCTTTCCCTGTGACTTTAAAGGCTGGGGTCGTCAGGACTTTTCCGTTCACTTTAACGCGTCCGTCTTCGATCATTCTTTCAACATCGCGGCGCGACCCCACACCCACACGGGCGAGAAACTTGGCAATTCTGTCGCCGGGCTTGTCGGCCAATTTCGGCTTATCGGAGCTCTTTGGCTTGGGCGTGTCGCTATTTTGCATATCGGGCATGACTTGACCATTTGGGTTTGGACGCGGATGAAGCGTCTATGACGGATGAAGACTATATGCGCTTGGCGCTAGAGGAAGCGCAAGCTTCATCTCTCCGGGGTGAAGTGCCTGTCGGGGCGGTTTTGGTCAACCCCGTCACACAGGATATTGTCGCGAGATCCGGAAATGCCCCTATCTCGGGGTACGATCCGACGGCCCATGCGGAGATTCTTGCGCTACGGGAGGCGGCCCGGATAACCGGAAATTACCGACTGAGCGGATTGACTTTATATGTCACTTTAGAACCTTGCACAATGTGCGCGGGAGCAATTTCCCACGCCCGAATCAGACGGGTGGTTTACGGGGCGACAGATATAAAGGGCGGCGCGATTGATAGCGGCGTAAAGTTTTTCGAACAGCCTTCCTGTCATCACCGTCCTGACGTCACAGCAGGCCTCTTGGGAGAAGAGGCCGGAGCGATGTTGAAATCATTCTTTAAATCCCGACGGAATAAGGATCGCCTGAAATGAGAACGACTTGGCGCGAAACAGCCGTTCAGCCTATTTTGGGAGGACCGTCTCCTGAGCCTTTGCATAAGGCGAAGGCGGGGTATGTTTTCGCCGCTCTTGGCGCGATGCTTTTTTCCATGAAAGCGGTTTTAGTCAAATTAGCTTACCTTCCCACCGGAGGACTAACTGCCAATGATCTGGATGCGATCACATTAATAGCTCTCAGAATGGGGTTTGCTCTGCCGATATATATTGGAATTTTGATTTATTCTTTGCGTAAAGACGGAGGGGCCATTCCGCGTAAACATATTCTACAGGCTGCGCTTCTGGGGGTCATGGGATATTATGTCTGCACCTTCCTTGATTTTACAGGATTGAAATACATTACAGCCCAATTGGAAAGGCTATTGCTTTTCACTTACCCTGTCTTCGTTGTTATTCTTGGCGCTCTCTTCTTTGGGGGGCGTATCGGCAAAGGCGGTATCATAGCAATTATTTTGGCCTATAGTGGATTAGGGATTGTTTTTGTTGGCGGCGATATCGCCACCGGACTAAACGTTCCTTTGGGGAGTGCGCTTCTTTTGTGTGCAGCTGTTTTATTTGGGCTGTTCCAACTTTTGGCCAAACGCTTGATTGATAAAGTCGGGTCAAGAATTTTTACGTGTCTAGCCATGATTGGCGCGGGGACTGCCATACTCACGCATTTTACTATTTATAGCTTAAGCCAAGACGGGATTGTGGAAGCCCTGACACTGCCGCCAAGGATTTATTTAATTGGCGCCGCGATTGCTTTCTTTTCAACTATTCTGCCAAGCTTTTTGATAAATGTGGCTATGGGCCGCATTGGCGCTCAAACAGTTGCTGTCATGGGAATGGTTGGGCCTTTGGCAACAATTGTCGCGGCGATTGCCGTCTTAGGAGAGCCATTTTCCTTTTGGGACGGGGTCGGCACCGTTGTTACACTCTCCGGCATAAGCCTTTACATGTGGCTAAATCAGAGAAAGCCTAGAAGAGACAAACCTCTCAGCACATAGACACATCCGATAAAAGTGACAAGATAGCGGCTAACCGATCGAAAGCCGATGTCGGAAAAGTGTTTTAATAAACGCGTGCCCATATAGGTCCCGGCCATCACTGCTGGAATGGCGAGCATAAAAACCCACCATTGCGGCAATCCGCTCAATCCGCCGCTGGCAGCCAGTGGAAGTCCGAAATAAAGAATTTTGACCATATGGGAGGCAAACATCGTGACGGCTTTAGTGGCAACAATTTGGTGCCGAGTCAGAGTGGTTTTGACGTAGAAAAAGTCGAGAGCAGGACCCGCTACCCCGGCTGTGAGGTTAAGCCCCATCACCATCGCTCCGCATAAAATCGCATTGGAGGGTTTCTTGGCGTCACCTTGCAACCACCCCTTTGGCAGCCAAAGTAAAAGAGGCAAAAGGCCGAGAGCCAGAAAAAGCTGCCCTTTATTTAATGTGACAGATGCGAGAGCCAAAATCAGAATGGCGGGTAAAGCGCCCAGAAGTTGCCACCCTAATATATTCCAACATATGCCATCCCGGAGCAGATAAGCCCGGAAGCTATTGCTGACGCTTTGAACCGCCCCGTGAACGACCATTGCCTCGGTGACGGTCAGGAAAGTGGCGATGATGCCCATAAAAATGAGACCGCCGCCCATTCCGAACACGCCGGATATACCGGCTGTGATAAAGGCTGAAATTAATATTATGAGGGCAATTTTCATAAACCGTCTTATGGAGAGTTTTGACGTAAATTCAATTTTTGTGTGAAATGAACTCAACGGTTTAAGGAATAAAATCCAAGGGTATTTAGATAAAAAATTTGTCTTCAAAGACTTCTAAAAATAAAAAAAACGCAGAGAGAAAAGTTACAATAATACCTATTAAGAGAGAATCAAACTTCGCTTACAACTAATTATGAGTGTTAATTAACAGTTATCAGCATAAAAAGATGTGTCTATATATAGTAAAATAAAAAATTAAAAACAATATATGGTGTTTTTTAGTGACCTGATTGCAACAGTTTACCCGCTTTTAGAAAAAAACTGCATTCAGGATGGAACCAACTGTTGTGGCTTTTCCCGCAGACCTTTATTGAGCGCGCCAATGGGTAAGAAAAGATATATCTTTGCGGGCTGGACATTAGGCTTAGTTGCTGTGGGAGCAGCAAGCGTTGCTTTTCCGGCAATCGCACAAAAAGCCGAGTCTCAGCGTATCGCTGCGGAATGGGCTGCGAGAGCGGATGTTTTTACTGAAGTTGTAAAAGCGTCTGATACAGCTGATTTCTATGAGACTGACACTTTGGCGTCTGAGCTGACAGACGTTGTAACTAATGCAGAGTTGTCAACGCCTGCGCAGCGGGACAATGCGGCGATTAAAACGCTAACTAAATCACAGCCGCTTGTTCGACAACTCGCTAAATATGACATGGAAGAGCTTAATTGCCTCTCTGAAGCAATTTATTACGAAGCTCGCGGCGAAACCCGGTCCGGTCAAATAGGCGTCGCTGAAGTGATCCAGAATCGCGTTTCTTCTAAACATTACCCGAATTCAATTTGCGGCGTTGTCTTTCAGGGCTCCGAGCGCAAACATGGTTGCCAATTCAGCTTTACTTGCGATAGTAATATCAATCACCTGCCAAAGGGCAAAGCCTGGGAGCGTTCCAAAGCGATTGCGGCCCTTAGCATGACGGGTTCAGCCCCTAAGCTCACGAATAATGCTACACATTATCATACACTTTGGGTGAATCCGCCCTGGGCCAAAACGCTCCGTTATAATGGCCAAATTGGGGTTCATAAATTCTACCGCTTCAAATGGCAGGAACAACCCGCTCGTAAGAGCACGACAATGAATGTCGCGCCTCCGATCTAAGCGGAAATATATTTGAGGCATGACGCGTTTCCTTCGGAGACGCGTTTTTTTTTATGGCTTTTTACGCCTCGTCCATGCCGATATCGAAATTCGGCGCAGAATGGGTGAGCGCACCTATGGAAATAACATCGACTCCCGTTTCTGCCAGTCTTTTAACCGTGTCTAAATTAACGCCGCCGGAAGCTTCTAAGACAGGATGATTATATTTAGAGGCTTTGATCAAAGACACAGCCTCGCGCAATTCATCGGGGCCCATATTGTCCAGAAGAACAACATCGGGCTCATAGGTCAGAACCGTTTTCAATTGCTCCAACGTATCCACTTCCACGCTGATGCGGGTCATGTGGTCTGCTCTCGCTTTAAGAGTAGAAAGCGCGGCTTCGACCCCGCCTGCCAAAGCGATGTGATTATCTTTTATCATAATCGCGGAGGCGAGGCTTTCGCGGTGGGTAAACCCCCCTCCGGCCAGCACGGCCTGTTTCTCCAAAGCGCGTAATCCAGGGGTCGTTTTCCGTGTGGCTGCAATACGGACACCTGTCTCTTTGACCCGCTCGACATATTGGCGGGTTAATGTCGCGACGCCGGAAAGCCGTCCCAGAAAATTCAGAGCGACCCGTTCAGCGGATAACAAGCTTCGGCTAGGGCCGTGAATTTCAGCGATAATATCACCTGCTTTAACAGTGGTCCCGTCATTGAGTTGGGGCTTAAAGCGCATTGCTGGATCTACAAGAGCGTAGGTGAGAGCGGCGACTTGTAATCCGGCAATCACGCCGTTTTCGCGCGCCCGCATAACAAGAGTCCCATTAGCCTCTGCCGGGATCAGGAGATTAGCCGTCAGATCGCCCGACACCCCAAAATCCTCGGCTAGAGCCAGCCTGACAATCGGTTCAATGATAATTTGGGGCAAAGGGGGCAAAGATTTCATGAGCCCCTCATAAAGACCAAACAGGCTGATGACGAGAAATTTTTGATACTTATGCTTCGAAGGCACGTAATAAATATATGCCTAAAGTTTTGATACCCATTTTTGCTGATCAGCTATCCCATAACTTATCGTCCATAGCGGTGAGTGAGCCTGAGGAGTGTATCATTCTGATGATGGAAGTCATGCATGAGGCGGATACGGTACCGCATCATCGGACAAAACTCGTCTTCTTATTTTCCGCAATGCGGCATTTTTCCGAAGAGTTACGCGAACAGGGATGGACAGTCGATTACGTCAAACTAACTGATAAAAACAATAAGGGCACGTTTCGTAAGGAAGTAAAGCGGGCTCTATCACATCATGATGTAGATCAAATTCGCGTTTGTGAGCCGTCAATCTACCGCGTTTTGAAAGACGTTCAGGGATGGGAGTCCGCTCTCGAAATTCCAGTTACAATTACTCCGGATGATCGCTTCATCACCTCAAAGGAAGAGTTTTCTGACTGGGCCAAAGACCGAAAAACTTACCGTATGGAAAACTTTTATCATGACATTCGTCGGAAAACGGGTTTGCTTATGGAAGGGGATAAACCCGTAGAAGGGAAATGGAACTTTGACAAACAAAACCGGAAACCACCTAAGGATAACATGAATTTTCCTGAGGCGCTAAAATTCATGCCCGATGAAACAACTCAAAATGTAGTGAAAATGGTGAATGAGCTGTTTAAGAGCCGCATAGGAAACACCGATGAATTTTTTTACGCCGTCACTCGGGAAGTGGCACTGGACGTTCTGGACTTTTTTGTAGAAAATCAATTGTCACAGTTCGGAGACTATCAGGACGCGATGGTAACGGACCAGCCGTTCATGTTCCACTCCATAATTTCGCCATATATAAATACCGGTTTAATAAGTCCTATGGAGGTTTGCGAAAGAGTTGAAACAGCTTATCTGAATGGGAAAGTCCCAATAAATGCGGCCGAAGGTTATATCCGTCAAATCATAGGTTGGCGCGAATATGTACGCGGCATCTACTGGCTCGAAATGCCTGGATATAAAACGCAAAATTTTCTTGAAGCAGACCTGAAACTACCAGATTTCTACTGGACGGGCGATACAGAGATGCATTGCCTGTCTCAAACGATTTCGCAAACTCTGAACTACGCTTATGCCCATCATATTCAACGCTTAATGATTACGGGAAATTTTGCGCAACTTATTGGGGTTGATCCTTACGACGTGCATGAGTGGTATTTATCGGTTTATCTGGACGCCTTTGAGTGGGTTGAGCTGCCCAACACGCTAGGCATGAGTCAGTATGCCGATGGCGGATTGCTAGGGTCAAAGCCCTATATAAGCAGTGGGTCTTACATCAACCGAATGAGCGATTATTGCAAAAATTGTTCCTATAATGTGAAAGATAGAATTGGGGAAAAAGCCTGCCCCTTCAATTCGCTTTATTGGCATTTTCTTCATCGCAATCGGGACAAGCTTGAAGCAAATAACCGGTTAGCGATGCCGTATCGAAATCTTGCAAAAATGGACGAACAAACTCGGGATGAACTTATTCAGCATGCTGAAGCATTTATAGACAGCCTTACGCTCTCTATGGCGAAAGATTACAAATAAACAGCTGATGATCCGAGCTAAAGTCTTCGGTAGATAGCTCTTAAAAATCAGGTTTTCGTTTTTCTAGAAAAGCTTGATAGCCTTCTTTGAAATCATTGCTTGAAAAACCAGCTTGGAACCAGTCTTTCGTTTTTTGGCTTTCTACTCTCTGTCCAGCCTCGTAAGCCATAAACATTTTATTTGTAATGGAGACCGATTCACCCGAAATGTCCGAAATTGACAGCGCGTAGTCTCGCACAACTTGGTCTAGTTCATATTGATCGGTAAGACGATTTATAAGACCCATTTCCATGGCTTCGTCGGCCAAAACGGTGCGGGTGGAGAACAGCATATCTTTGGCACCGCTTATTCCTACAGCCTGAATTAAACGTTTCATATCGGCGAAAGGATAAACCAAGCCCAACTTTCCGGGAGTAATAGCAAATTTGGAAGTCCCGTCTGCAATACGAATATCGCAAGCCAGAGCAATTCCGCAGCCACCGCCGATGCAGGCGCCGCGAATTTTAGCGATAGTGGGTTTGGGGAAGATGGCCACGGCTTCTAACGCTTGGGCGATTATGAAAGAAATTTCTTTTGACTTTTCCGGTGTCGCATAAAGCGATTCAAATTCTGAAATATCCGCCCCCGCGGCAAAATGTTCGCCATCGCCTGTGATGATAAGCGTTTTTAGCGCGGGTGTGTCAGCGGCTTCTTCCAGACATCCCAAGAGCTGCTTCCACATCGCAGCGCTAAGCGCGTTGCGTTTAGCAGGCTGTGTTAACTGGATACGGCCTATCCGGCCAGTGATCATCGAGAATTTGACGTCAGCATCCATGCAATACCTTTATTGTATATTCAGAGGCTTACTTAACCAGCCCCCGGGGGTAGATGACGAGTGTGGCATGAAAACCTTAGGAAAACGTTTTCTCTTTAATTCTCTCTGAGTATGTAATTTAATTAATTGCAACAAACACCCTGTCATGACGTTACTTAAGTAGATTTATAATAAGGAGATAAAATGACCGAATTACACCTGCCTAAAGATACATTAGTTTTAATCGCAACAGGGGAAGAAGCTAAATTATATCGGCAAGACGGCGCGCATCTTAAAATGGAAGGTCATTGGACACCTCAAAACCTCGCTGATGAAGGCCCGTCCGGTAAATCGCCTTCTGAACGGACTGATAAAGAGTCTATGGAAGCCACATTTTCCAAACAAGTTGCGGAGCGCCTCTATGAGCACGTTCATAAAGGAAAATTTGAAAACCTAATCCTCGCAGCTGACCCGGAAACATTGGGTGAAATACGTCCGCTTTTACATAAGGAAGTAAACGATAAAATTCTATTGGAGATGAACAAGACGTTGATCAACGCGACATTGCCAGACATAGAAAAGTCTATTGCAGCCGCTCGCAAATAAGCACGAAAAATACTGAAAAAGGCCCGCTTCCTCGGGTCTTTTTTATGCTTTGTCCAATATAGGGGAATAGGCAAAACTTGATTTACTGGACCCCCAAAAAGCAAATGGCCTAATAAGACGAAAAGAGAGTTTTATTCATTAACGACCATCGTGCTTATTGCGCTGATTGCCTACATGATCATTCTCTTACGCGCTCAGTCCGGAGATGTTTTTTCTTGGAGGCTAAGGCGCGAGCAACGGCTTAGCGCCTTGGATCGCAGGGCTGTCTTACGTGGTGTCTAGCTTAGGCCTGAAAGGCTGCCTAAGCAGCCTTTTTATCATTTTTAGCTTTTTTCTCATAAATTGTTTCGCCGGCTTTTGCCTTGTCGCGGAACATTTGCGGCGGTGTAAAACGCGCGCCGTGACGCTGCGCTAGATTATCCGCAGTTGTGATAAAGGCTTCCAATCCGATCGTATCGATATAGGAGAGCGGTCCACCTGTATAAGGCGGGAAACCCCAACCAAAAATGGCGCCAAGATCGGCACTTTGCGGATCCGGCACAACGCCTTCAGCGTAACAATTCGCCGTAGGGATAAGTTGGGCGTAAAGTAGGCGTTCCATCACTTCCTCTGCCGAAGGTTGTTCTTCAGCAAGCGGATAGTGATCTGTCATACCCTTCCACAAACCTAAGCGTTTCCCGTCTTCATCATAGTCATAGAATCCGGCCCCGAAGCGGCGACCCGCCCGATCCCATTTAGTAACCATGTTCTCGTAAAATTCCTCAGAGCCCGTCGGGACGTATTCGTCGCCCATTTCCTCTTTGGTTGAGGTCATAATGTCGTAACCGAGTTTCAGAGTGGTTTCGTCTGTAACGGCCAAAGGACCGATCGGCAGACCCAGTAAGGAGGCACTATTTTCGATGAGTGCCATGCTGACGCCTTCTGTCACTAAAAGGCTGGCTTCATTGGCATAAGGCGGGAAAACACGGTTGGTAAAAAAGCCGCGAACGTCTTTGACAACTATAGGTGTTTTGCGGATTTTTTTATTATAATCAAATGCCGCGGCCAGAGCGAGATCGCCTGTGCCTTCATGCGGAATGATTTCCAAAAGCGGCATTTTTTCTACGGGAGAGAAGAAATGCATACCAATGAACTGATCCGGACGGGAAGAACTTTTTGCCAAGCCTCCAATCGGAAGTGTGGAGGTATTCGACGCGAAAACAACATTTTTGCCGATAACAGCTTCGGTCTTTTTAATGACATCGGCTTTGACGTCAGGACGTTCAAAAACAGCTTCGATAATCAAATCTACGTCTTTTAAATCGTCGTAATTATCCGTTGGCGTAATCCGCGCCAAGAAAGCCTCAGCTTGCTCTTGCGTCATGCGGCCACGAGAGACGTTTTTGTCCAAAATCTTCTTCGTATAAGCGACAGATTTCTCTGCTTCTTCCATAGAGCGGTCGAGCGAAATAACTTCCATGCCCGCTTTTGCGGTAACGTGCGCAATGCCCGACCCCATCAAGCCTGCGCCAAGAACGCCAACCTTTTTGATGTCGATTTTGTCTATACCTTCGGGACGCTGGGCGCCTTTTTCGGCCGCTTGCTTGTTTACGAACAAAGTGCGGATCATGTTTTTAGAAACGGGGTCAGCGAGGAGCTTGCAGAAATATTTCACTTCAATTGCGACAGCTGTATCCATTGGCACGGATGTGCCCTCGTAAAGGCAGGACATGATGGCTTTGATAGCGGGGTAGTTATTCTTGCTTTCCTTAAGCGCCATGGCATTGGCGGCAACAAAGAATTGAACCGCTTTCGGATTCATGGATCCTGCTCCACCCGGAACTTTAAATCCTTTGACGTCCCACGGCTGTAATACGCCCTTTACATTGTCTTTGACCCAAGCTTTCGCGGCGTCAACAGTTTTGCCGGGTTCGACAACTTCATTGATAAGGCCTTGTGCCAGAGCTTTTTTGGGATTCAAATTTTTGCCCTGTGTGCACATCATGGCCGCGTTTTGCAGACCGATGAGGCGTGGAGTTCGTTGGGTGCCGCCGCCGCCGGGCAGAAGACCGACGAGGACTTCCGGCAAACCGAGTTTGATTTTTGGATTATCCGCAACGACGCGGTGGTGACAGGCGAGAACCAGTTCCAGTCCGCCGCCCAAGGCAAGACCTTCGACGGCAACAGCAACCGGTTTGGCTTTTTTGCCTTCACGCTGCATCTGTCGGACAGTATGCCCGCCGGTTTCCATACGGCGGAACAACCGGTTCAAATGCATGCTCTCTTCGAAAGAGTCTTTATTCAGAGCTCCGGAGTTCTTCTCAAGCATACGAAGGTCTGCGCCCGCCATAAAGGCATTGTCACGACCGGAACAAATGACAGCCCCTTTGACATCATCATCGCTAATCAGACGTTCGACGAAATCCGGAAATTCGGTCATTAAATGTTCATCCCAGACATTCATGCCCTGATTGGGAACGTCGATTGTCAGGGTCAGGATTCCGTCAGAATCTAAATCCATCGTAAATGTTTTATAATCACTCATAATTTTATCCTTTACTCAGCTGCGATTAAACGCGCTCAATGATAGTGGCTGTGCCCATTCCGCCGCCGATACAAAGCGTCACGAGGGAAGTTTCTTTGTCAGCCCGCTCAAGCTCATCGACCATGGTGCCGAGGATCATTGCGCCTGTGGCCCCAAGAGGATGACCCATGGCAATCGCGCCGCCATTCACATTTATATTGCTGTGATCGATTTTCAGCGCTTGCATAAAGCGAAGAACAACCGCTGCGAAGGCTTCATTTAGTTCATAAAGGTCTATGTCATTTACGTTCATTCCGGCGCGTTTTAGCGCTTTCTGAGCTGCAAATTCCGGCCCGGTTAACATGATGGTTGGTTCTGATCCGATAGATGCCATAGAACGAATACGCGCGCGAGGCTTTAGCCCCAGACGTTCACCAATTTCTTTATTGCCAATCAAAAGTCCCGCAGCCCCATCCACGATACCAGAGGAATTACCCGCGTGATGAACGTGATTGATTTTCTCAAGCCCCGGATATTTTTGTTGGGCCACACCGTCAAAGCCAAAATTTTCGCCCATCATTTTGAAAGACGGATTCAGCGCGCCGAGGCTTTGCATATCTGTTTCAGGGCGGATCGTTTCATCATGGTCCAGAACAGTTACGCCCATGACGTCTTTCACAGGCATGATAGACTTCTTAAATCTACCTTCATCCCAAGCTTTCTTGGCGCGCTTATGGCTTTCAACAGCATAGGCGTCGACATCATCTCGGGAAAAGCCATATTTCGTGGCTATCAAATCGGCGGAAACGCCTTGCGGGACGAAGTAATTATGAAAGGCTGAGGCTGGATCGGAGGGCCAAGCGCCGCCGTCTGAGCCCATAGGGACGCGGGACATGCTCTCGACACCACCGCCAATTGCCAGATGGCATTCGCCTGACATGACTTTCGCCGCGGCAATGTTAGAGGCCTCAAGACCTGAGCCACAAAAGCGGTTAACTTGAATGCCGCCCGTTGTTTCCGCGTAGCCGGCATTCATCACGGCTGTCCGCGTTATAACGGCACCTTGCTCTCCGACCGGGGAAACACAGCCAAATGCTACGTCCTCGACTTCGGCGGTATCAATGTTATTGCGGTCACGCAGGGCCTCCAAGACCTGCACTGATAAATTCAGCGCCGTGATTTCGTGTAGGCTTCCGTCGGATCTGCCTTTGCCTCGCGGGGTTCGGACCGCGTCATAAATGTAAGCCT
Organism: uncultured Hyphomonadaceae bacterium; assembly: GCA_913058335.1. Lineage (GTDB taxonomy): Bacteria > Pseudomonadota > Alphaproteobacteria > Caulobacterales > Maricaulaceae > Litorimonas. Next base: position 339,663 of record CAJXPX010000001.1, on the reverse strand, counting down.
CAGTCATGGAGAGCACCTTTCGCTATTCATTCTTGTTTGAATTTGTGCTCTTAGACCGCATTTAAGTACAAAAATAAAGGGAATGTAGTCGCTTTTTGCACCTTCACAATTGGTTGAAGTCCCTTCAGATTTGGGGACATCGACATCTCAAATCGCCACGTTATAAGGATTGGCGAAAGGATGTAGGAAATACGTCCTAGTGACATTGCAAACAAAGATTGGAAAAATCATGCGTGAAGCCGTCCTTATATCTACTGCCAGAACCCCTATTGGACGTGCCTATCGCGGCGCTTTCAATGCGACTCCGTCTCCAACCCTTGCCGGCCACTGTATTGATGAAGCCGTCAAGCGCGCCGGAATTGACGGGGCAGAGGTCGACGATGTGATTATTGGCTGTGCGATGCAGCAAGGCGTTCAAGTAATGATCGGCCGCAACTCTGTTCTGGCTTCTAATTTGCCTGTCTCAGTGCCAGGCATGAGCCTGGATCGCCAATGTTCCTCTGGTATGATGGCGATCGGCGTTGCAGCAAAACAAATTATGGCCGATAATCAGACGATTGCCATTGGCGGCGGTGTAGAGAGCATTTCCATGGTACAAACGCCGGAAATGCGGATTGCGCCAGACCCCACTATTTTAGAAAAACATCCTCAAGCTTATATTCAGATGATTGATACCGCCGAGATCGTGGCCGAACGCTACGGCGTGACACGGGACGAGATGGATGAATACGCGCTTTTGTCACAACAACGCACCCATGCGGCGCAAGAAGCGGGGAAATTCAAGGATGAAATCGTGCCCTTGGCTTCTACCATGATGGTCAAAAATAAAGAAACCGGTGAAATCTCAAAATCCGAGACAAAACTGGAAAAAGACGAGGGCAATCGACCCTCCACCACGCTTGATGGTCTGCAAGGGCTTAAACCTGTTCGCGGACCGGAGAAGACGATAACGGCCGGGAACGCGTCGCAGCTGTCTGACGGCGCGTCTGTTTCTGTTCTTATGGAAAGCAAAGAAGCTGAGCGCCGGGGCCTGTCCCCCCTAGGAATTTACAGGGGTATGGCAGTTGCTGGCCTTGAGCCGGATGAAATGGGTATTGGACCGATTTATGCTGTGCCTAAACTTCTTAAGCAGACAGGCCTTAAAATGGAAGATATTGATTTGTGGGAGCTAAATGAGGCTTTTGCCGTGCAAGTTCTTTACTGCCAAAAGAAACTAGGAATTCCGACAGAGAAGATGAACGTCAATGGGGGCGCCATTTCCGTCGGGCATCCTTACGGTATGAGCGGAGCCCGTATGGTGGCTCATGCCCTCATTGAAGGCAAACGACGCGGTGCAAAATATGTCGTTTCGACCATGTGTGTCGGCGGCGGTATGGGCGCGGCCGGTTTGTTCGAAGTTGTTTAGTTAGAAAATAGGTAGTCAAAATGAGTGAAGTAGAATTTAAAAACCGCGTGGCCATCGTAACGGGTGCGGGCGGAGGGTTAGGCAGAAGCCACGCTCTGGCGCTGGCCAAGCGCGGCGTCAAAATTGTGGTCAATGATTTGGGCGGGGCTGTGGATGGTTCCGGTTCCTCTGCCACCATGGCCGAAAATGTTGCCAGGGAGATTAAAGAGGCGGGCGGCGACGCCATTGCAAACGGCGCGAATGTGACCCAAAAAGATGAAGTTGAAGCGATGGTCGGCGAAGCTATCGACCATTTCGGTCATGTGGATATTCTTGTGAATAATGCCGGTATATTACGGGATAAGTCTTTCGCAAAAATGGAGTTAGACGATTTCCGTCTGGTTCTTGACGTTCATATTATGGGGTCTGCGACTTGTACAAAAGCGCTCTGGGCGCATATGCGCGAACGGGAATATGGCCGAATCGCTATGACGTCCAGCAGCTCCGGTATGTATGGCAATTTCGGGCAATCTAATTACGGTGCAGCCAAAGCGGGTCTATCCGGCTTTATGCGCACACTTTGTCTGGAAGGTGCGAAATATAACATTAAAGTCAATGCGCTTTCGCCTGTGGCTGCAACGCGTATGACTGAAGACCTTATGCCGCCGGAAATTCTGGCAATGCTGGATGTCGAAAGCGTTAGCCAAGGACTAGTCTATCTCGTCTGCGACGACGCGCCTAACCGGACAATTTTGGTTGCGGGCGCGGGGGGCTATGCGGCGACGAAGGTGTTTGAAACAGACGGTGTGAGTTTTGCCCCCGGTGAACAAACGGCGGAAAATGTGGCTGCGAACTGGTCGAAAATTATTTCAGAAGACAATATGATCGAAATGACGCAAGGTGGAATGCAAGGTGAAAAACTCTTAAAGCGCGCCGCAGCGTTAAAGTCATAATCTGAATATAAAAACTAGAACCGAAATGGGGAATAAGATGAAAACAGTTTCACTTGAAGAAGCCAAAGCCATGATCGGAAAAGAATCCGGTGTGTCGGAGTGGATCACGCTCGGGCAGGAGCGAATTAATGAATTTGCTGATGTGACGGAAGACCATCAGTTCATTCATATCAATCAGGAAATGGCGAAAAAGACTCCATTTGGCGGCACAGTTGCACATGGGTTTCTAACCCTGTCCATGCTCGCCAAAATGGGTGAAACAGCCTCCGTGGTTCTGGACGGCGTAAAAATGGGTGTGAATTACGGCTTTGATAAAGTCCGTTTTTTGGCCCCTGTTCCGTCTGGAGGTAAAATTCGAGGCCGGTTTGTGGTTGCGTCTGTTGACGAAAAACGACCCGGTCAGGTGTTGATTACTTATGATGTGACGGTAGAAATCGAAGGCGGCGAGAAGCCCGCTTTAATCGCACAATGGATGGGGATGCAGTTTACGGGATAGACGAAGTTACTTTTTAAGGCTTTGCAGCGCTGTCCTCATGGCGTCGGAAAGCTCGACCGGCCGACGGAAGCGTTTATCGACATAGACATGGGTGAACTGGCCTTGGGCGCAGGCCTCTTCCTCGTCGTTGCGAAACAATCCGATTTCGTAGGTCACGCTGGAATTGCCTAGATTTGCCACGCGCAATCCGGCTTTGATGATATCCGGGAAACTGGCAGGGGCGAAATAATCACAACTCGTTTTGACAACCAATCCAATAATGTCGGACGTCTCTAAATCCAACAGCTCTTGTTGGATGAGGTAGTCATTCACGACCGTGTCAAAATATAAATAATAAACCGCATTATTTATGTGGCCGTAAACATCATTATCCGACCAACGGGTAGGAATATTCAAAAAATGGATATAGTCCGTCAGAGCGTTTGGATGGGCGCGCATTATAAAATCGATTCATAGATTTTGACTGTGGCGTCATAGGTCATTTTGCGAGGATTATTTTGGAGAACGCGGTCTTTGGTCATCGCATCCTCTGCCATGACGGGAATAGCGTCCGCCGGTATATTGACCTGGGTCAAGGTGAGGGGCACGGCCGTTTCGTTTTTGATCCGGATGAGATCGTCAATCAGGGCCCCGCTTTTTGCGTCAAGCCCCAAGCTCCCAGCAATTTCCCCGTACCATCCATCAGCTTCCGATTGATTGTATTTCAGGACTTCAGTCAGAACGAGCGCATTGGAGAGGCCATGCGGCACATGGAAAAACCCACCAAGCGGATAGGCGAGGGCGTGAACTGCGCCGACGGGAGCGTTGGAAAAGGCCTGCCCGGCCAGCATGGCACCGATAAGCATGGTTTCCCGCGCCTCCAAATCATCTGGGTGATTGCAGGCTTGGACGATGGAGTTTCGAAGCTTGCCAAGGGCCGTCAGTGCTAAAGCATCGGAAATCGGGTTCTTCTGCTTAACGGATGTATAGGCCTCAATAGCGTGAACCATGGCGTCAATCCCGGTTGCCGCTGTAATGGATTTGGGAAGGCCGACGGTCAGCGCGCTGTCGAGTAAGACGCGGTCCGCGTAAAGCGCGTCGGCGACGATGCCGCTCTTCTCTGTTTCTCCCGTGGTAATAATCGCAACATTAGTGACTTCTGAACCTGTTCCGGAGGTCGTCGGGATGAGCATAAGTGGTAGACGTTTGCCAGTCGCATTGCCAACGCCATAAACCTCTTTTATCGGGCGGTCATGCGCAGCCATATAAGCAATGACTTTAGCCGTATCCATGGGGCTGCCGCCACCAAAACCTATAACTAATCCGGCCTGAAAATCCTTCACTGCCTGAACGCCTTTAAGAACAACTGCCTCGGGAGGATCAGCGACAACTTCGTCAAAGACCATAATTTTATAGCCTGCATCCTTAAGGGCGGCGAGGCCCGCCTCCATCAAGCCAAGGGAGGCGACACCTTTATCTGTGATAACGGCCACGCGCTTATTTTTACAAAGCCCTTGTACATATTGGTCGAGCTTCGATGCGCCTCCGTTTTCAATGCGAATATCGGAAACAGTTTGGAAGGAATGTGCTTTCATAGGTCTATTATGAAGGATTTTAAGGAGAATGTCATGTAACTCCATCGTGTTGCGTCCATGCGATTTTTAATGCCTAATGGCAGAAGCGCAAGCTGGGGTAGTCAGGATAGGGCGGCGGATATGAGCAGGTTATTTCCCATTTTTCTAACACTGGCTTTGATCCAAAGGCTTTTCCAATTACCACGTGGATCAAAATTGCCTTTCATGTATATTATCAGTTCCTGATGTGGCCCGCATAGAATCCCAGTTCGAGGTCGAAGTGTACTTCAATTGAGTTTTGCGACAGGTTAGGAAAACTCTGAAATAATTCTTGGGATGCAATTAGTGTCTAAGGAGGTTTATAAATGTTCGTTGCGGGTTATTGGTGGAAAGTACACCCAGGCAAAGAAGAACAATTCCGGACGGCGTGGCGGCGCGGAACGCAACTCATTCAGGAAAAATACGGCAGTCTGGGATCTCGACTTCATCGCGACAAGGACGGGCGTTTTATTGGAGTTGCCGAATGGCCAGATGAGGAAACTTGGCAAAAGGCGTTTGACGCCAAGATGACTTATGATGATCCCGACACTCGACAAGCTTTTGTAGAAGCGGTCGCTGACACGGCGGATGAACCATTACTGCTTATGCACGTTACGGATGATCTTCTGGACCGGAAGTAATTACCCCCTGAACTGGAAAGCTGCAAATTATATGGGCTTCGATTTTAACGTCATTTGTTTAATTTAACAGATATACTAAACAAATTAAAAACTGAGGTGACAGATTTTTAAAGGAACGAGGGAGTAATTGTAGCGTATCTTATATCCATAGTCCCAACAGGTTTGTAATCGCTTAGGCGACTCTCATGACTAAACGGGGTGATGACCTTGCCGGAGGAAAATTCTAACCCGTGACAATTAGTTAAATGTGGAAATAATTATGGTAAGAACTTTCAGGCGACAAGGCGACAAGGCGAAAGGGGCAACCCCACTTACAGGGACCTGAACCTAGATTAAGGATTGTAGAATTGGCCGTGTTAAATCGTCAAAGCTATAATTATACTCATGAACAAAAATCCAAAACCAGAACCCAAGCCCAAGCCCAAGAGAATTTCAGCTGACAAGGCGCGCGGTGGAGAAATTATTCTCAAGACTCGGAAGCGACGAATCATTTTCTTCGCCGGCCTCGTTGGAATGGTTGTATTGGCCGTAATACTTAGAATTACAGGCTTGTTTTAAGCTAATGTGAATTAACTTTCTAAGGCTTATATATAATCTAAATCCTCATTTTGGAAACCCAGTTTGTCTGGCAGTCAAGATTTGTTTTAAGATATGACAAAGCTCTGCAGCAGCGGTAAAACACAACTCCACCCCCACCCATTTCCACTCCATAATTTCTTGATGGCTATCTTGCCCATGCTTGTTACACTACCCTAATAATTCAGGGGAAAACTATGATAGACGATCAGGTTGAAAACCGGGCGCTTTATTGGCGAGCGACGAAACGGCTTACTGTTTGCCTCCTTCTCATCTGGTTTATTGTATCTTTCGGGGCCGGTATTTTGTTCCGAGATGCGCTTGATAATTTTTCAATAGGCGGAGCGCCTTTTGGATTTTGGATGGCGCAAAACGGATCAATATATATCTTCGTTCTTTTGATCATTATTTATTGTATCCAAATGACGCGGCTTGAACGAAAATTCGGAATAAAAGGGTAGGATCATGGATCAGACCCTTTGGACGTATTTTTTCGTTATTCTGACCTTCGGGATTTATATAGGTATTGCAGTCTGGGCGCGGGCCGGGTCGACCGATGAGTTTTATGTCGCCGGGCATGATGTTCATCCGGCCTTGAACGGTATGGCCACAGGCGCGGACTGGATGAGCGCGGCGAGTTTTTTGTCTATGGCTGGTTTAATAGCCTTTCTCGGCTATGGCGGCTCTGTTTACCTGATGGGGTGGACCGGGGGTTATGTCCTCTTGGCTCTCTTGCTCGCGCCCTATTTGAGAGAGTTCGGGAAATTCACTGTTCCTGATTTTGTCGGAGACAGATATTATTCGAAATTGGCCCGTGTCATTGCCGTAATTTGCGCTCTGATGGTGAGTTTCACTTATATTGCCGGACAGATGAAGGGCGTTGGGGTGGCGTTCTCTGGCTTTCTTGGTGTTGACTTTAATTTGGGCATAATTATCGGGTCTGCGATTGTATTTATTTATGCGGTTTGGGGCGGAATGAAAGGCATTACCTATACCCAAGTGGCGCAATATGTTGTGATGATATTTGCTTATACGGTCCCGGCTATTTTTATCTCGCTTATCATTACCGGAAATGCCGTCCCGCAATTGGGCTTCATAGGAAACGCTGTGGGAACAGATGTCCCCATGCTGGAAAAGTTAAACACAGTCCTGACGGAATTGGGCTTTATTGAATATACATCGACGGACAAATCCAAGATTGATGTTTTTTGTATCACGGCGGCTCTGATGTTTGGGACCTCGGGACTGCCGCATGTTATTATTCGCTTTTTCACTGTAAACTCCGCCAAGGCCGCTCGAAAATCTGCAGGCTGGGCTCTGATATTCATCGCTTTACTTTATACAACGGCTCCCGCGATTGGCGCTTTTGCGCGGATGAACTTCGTCGAGACCGTTAATGAAGCCACCTATATTCAAGATGGCGAGGATTATGAGACCCGCGCCGCCGAGATTAGTTCAGAGGGGGGGAAGCCGGTTCCCGCGTGGTATAAGGATTGGGAGAAAACCGGACTATTATCTTTTGAGGATAAAAACCAAGACGGCATCATGCAATATCGCGGTCCGAACGCCCCTGATAATATTGAGAACGAAGTGGACCCGAACCGCGATATTTTTGTTTTGGCGAACCCGCAAATTGCCCAGCTTCCCGCATGGGTGATTGGTCTGGTGGTCGCCGGAGGGCTGGCTGCGGCCCTTTCCACGGCTGCCGGTTTGTTGATGGTCATAAGTTCCGCTGTCTCGCATGACCTTTTGAAAAAGACCTTCACGCCGGATATGACGGAGAAACAAGAAATGCTCGCAGCCAGATTGGCAGCGGCTGCCGCGGTAATAGCGGCCGGTTTCATTGGGGCCTTCGCTTCGAGTCTGCCATTTGTGGCGCAGGTCGTCGCCTTTGCCTTTGGGATTGCAGCTGCCTCGCTTTTCCCGATCATCTTTTTGGGAATATTTTGGAAACGCATGAACCGAGAAGGGGCCATAGCGGCCATGCTAACGGGGTTAATATCAACTGTGAGTTACATTAGCTATTTCAAATTTATGGGCGGAACAGAAGAAGGTTGGTGGTTTGGTATTTCACCGGAAGGGATAGGGTTTGCCTTTATGTGGGTCTCGCTGACAGTTGGCGTTATATTGTCGCTCGTGACAGCGCCGCCTCCGCTTGCTATTCAAACCCTCGTGGATGATATTCGTATCCCCGGCACTGTGAAGGAAAAAATTTATGAGCGAAGACGTCAAGACCTATCCGGTTCCTAAAGAGTTTGCGGGAAACAGCAATATCGGGCCAGAGCAATATGGGTCAATCTATGCGGCGTCGATTGCTGACCCGGAAAGCTTCTGGGGGGAAATGGGGCAACGTCTCGACTGGATAAAGCCCTACACAAAAGTCAAAAACGCCAATTGGAGCAAATCCGATTTATCCGTGAAGTGGTATGAGGACGGCGTTTTGAACGTCACGTCTAATTGCCTAGACCGTCATCTGGAAACCCGCGGGGACAAACCGGCCATTATCTGGGAAGGCGATGAGCCGTCAGATAGTAAAACTTTTACTTACAAAGAGACTCACTTGGAGGTCTGTCGCCTCGCCAATGTCCTGAAAAAGATAGGGGTGAAAAAAGGCGACCGGGTGACGCTATATATGCCTATGATTCCCGAAGCGGGATTTGCGATGCTGGCCTGTGCACGTATTGGAGCGGTCCATTCCGTTGTCTTTGGCGGGTTCTCCCCTGAGGCTTTGGCAGGCCGCATAACCGATTGTGACAGCACTGTGGTGATTACTGCTGATGAAGGCGTAAGAGGGTCAAAATCCATCCCGCTGAAAGCCAATTGTGATGCGGCGTGCGAGATTGCCGCTAAGGCCGACAAACCCGTCTCTAAGGTTTTGTGCGTTCGCCGTACGGGCGGAGAGGTGAACTGGCAGAGCGGGCGCGATGTCTGGCTGCATGAAGCGGTGGAAAAGGTATCTGATGACTGCATGCCAGAGCCGATGAACGCCGAAGACCCGCTCTTTATTCTCTATACGTCCGGATCGACGGGAAAGCCAAAAGGCGTTCTCCATACGACGGGGGGCTATCTTGTTTGGGCGGCTCTGACCCACGAACATGTTTTTGATCTAAAAGAAGATGATGTTTATTGGTGCACAGCGGATGTCGGCTGGGTCACGGGACACACCTATATTATTTACGGGCCGCTCGCCAATGGCGCGACGACGGTGATGTTCGAAGGCGTACCAAGCTATCCGGATTCGTCGCGCTTTTGGCAGGTTTGCGATAAGCACAAAGTCTCACTGTTTTACACGGCGCCCACGGCCATTCGAGCGTTAATGCGCGAAGGGGATGGACCGGTAAAGTCCACGGACCGTAGCTCCCTAAGGGTTCTGGGGACTGTGGGCGAGCCGATCAACCCCGAAGCCTGGGAGTGGTATTTCCATACGGTGGGCGAGGGGCGCTGCCCAATCGTCGACACTTGGTGGCAGACTGAAACGGGAGGCGCGATGATTGTGCCGCTACCCGGGACAACGCCGATGAAACCCGGCTCGGCCACTTTTCCCTTCTTCGGGATTGAGCCCGCTCTTGTCGATGCAGAGGGCAAGGAGCTTACGGGCGAAGCCGAAGGCAATCTGATTATTAAACAAAGCTGGCCCGGCCAGATGCGCACAGTTTACGGCGATCATCAGCGTTTTATCGATACGTATTTTTCGGCTTATCCCGGGAGTTATTTTACGGGGGATGGATGTAAGCGCGATGCCGACGGCTTTTACTGGATTACGGGACGTGTTGATGATGTCATTAACGTCTCTGGCCACCGAATGGGAACCGCCGAAGTGGAAAGCGCTCTGGTTTCTCACGCTGCTGTGGCCGAAGCTGCTGTCGTCGGATATCCGCATGATATTAAGGGGCAGGGCATTTACGCCTATGTGACGTGCACATCAGGAGTAGTGCCGGATGAGACGCTGCGCAAAGAGCTCGTTAAACATGTCCGTTCTGAAATTGGCCCGATTGCGTCACCAGACCTCATTCAATTTGCGCCGGGCCTTCCTAAGACGCGCTCGGGCAAAATCATGCGTCGTATCTTGCGTAAAATTGCGGAAGACAAATATGATAATTTGGGCGATACCTCTACCCTCGCCGACCCAGACGTTGTGAATGACCTCATCGCTAATAGAAAAAACAAAGCCTGACTTATGACTGAAAAATGTATTATTATCGGGGCCAGCCATGCGGCGGCTCAACTCTGTATTTCCCTTCGCCAAGGCGGCTGGGAAGGACCTATTACCGTTATCGGTGACGAAGAGGATTTACCTTATCACCGTCCGCCTCTTTCAAAAGACTTTTTGTCCGGGGACAAAACGTTAGGGGACATTCTCATTCGTCCCGCTGAGATTTATGAGAAGGCGAATATAGACTTAAAACTCGGAGTCAGAGTAGGGGCCATAAACCGCGAAGAAAAATCCATTCTAACAGAGGACGGTGATATATATCCTTATGACAAACTCGTATTGGCGACAGGCGCGAGGATCAGAAATTTACCTGTTCCAGGAGAGGATTTAAAAGGGGTTTATTACCTCCGGGACACGAAAGATGTTTTGGCCATTAAATCTCAAGTCGCTCCGGGAAAACGCGCCGTTATTATCGGCGGCGGCTATATCGGCCTTGAAACGGCGGCCTCTCTTCGGAAACAAGGCATGGAAGTTACTATTCTCGAGGCCATGCCGCGCATATTACAGAGGGTGACCGCGCCAGAACTTTCCCATTTCTATAAACGGGTACATCAGGAAGAGGGTGTTAACATCCTTGACGGCGTTGTGGCGTCAGAGATTTCCAAATCAAATGATAGATTGAAAGTCTCCACTTCTTGTCAGCAAAATTTCGATGCTGATATGGTCATTATCGGTATTGGAGTTATTCCAAATATGGAACTGGCGGAAATGTCAGGCCTGACTGTGGGGAATGGGGTTGAAGTCAATGCGTTTTGCCAGACATCTGATTCTGATATATATGCTGCGGGAGATGTGACGTGGCATTTTAATCCGATCTATGATCGGCATGTCAGGCTTGAATCCGTTCCAAACGCAACTGAACAAGCAAAAACTGTAGCGACTCATATAAATGGTCAGCCCAAGCCTTATAATAGCCTCCCTTGGTTTTGGTCAGATCAGTATGATTTGAAATTACAAATTGCCGGCCTGTCAGACGGGTATGACGAGCTTATTATTCGCGGGGATATAGAAAACTCCCGAGAGTTTGCCGCTTTTTATTTTAAAGGGGACAAGCTCTTGGCCGTGGATGCGGTGAACTCGCCTCGAGAATTTATGTTAGGACGCATGGTTCTGGGAAAGGGAAAAACCCTGGATAAGAAGGCTTTAGTCGATGATACGGCAGATCTTAAATCTGCCGTAATCTAAAGAGTATCGACGCCTTCAGATGACCTAAGAGACGAGTGTGGGCTCGTTTCGGTCAATCGTCGATTTGATAGCCGCAATTTCTTCCGCAATTTCAGCAATCGGACGTAAAGCTGTTTGAACGTCCTGTTTCAAATCTCCGGCTTTGGGTTCGTATTTTTCGAGATAGAGTCTAAGCGTGGCGCCAACTGTGCCTGTGCCGGACAGACGAATAACAAAACGGCTTCCGCTCTCAAACTCCACCCGAAGTCCCTGATTATGAGAGACGGACCCATCAACCGGATCATGGTACGAAAAATTATCCGCTTTGCTAATGGTTTCATCTTTAAAGGATTGTCCGACCAAGCTTTCCAGTTTTTTTGAAAGTCCAGACATAACCGCCTCTGCCTTTTCCTTGTTCACCCCTTCGTAATCGTGTCGAGAGTAGTAATGACGCCCATAGGCTAGCCAGTGATCCGAGATCACATTTTCGACGGATTGATGGCGCGCAGCCAGAATATTGAGCCACATCAGAATGGCCCAGAGACCATCCTTTTCGCGGATATGGTCAGAACTCGCTCCGGCGCTTTCTTCTCCGCACAGAGCAATTCGCCCTGCATCCAATAGGTTGCCGAAAAACTTCCAACCCGTTGGCGTTTCGAAATATTCTATGCCGAGATCTTTGGCGACAACATCGACGGCGCGGCTGGTCGGCATAGATCGCGCAACGCCGGGGATGCCGTTTTCATACCCTGGCACATCTGTCGCATTTGCCGCGAGAACGGCGATACTGTCCGACGGCGAAATATAAATATTTGGCCCCAAAACAATATTACGGTCGCCGTCCCCGTCAGAAGCGGCCCCGAAAAACGGAGCATTATCAGAGAACATCGTGTCGAATAATTCCTTGGCATAAACCGGATTTGGATCGGGATGCCCGCCCCCGAAATCCGGCAGAGGTATGCCGTTTATGACGCTGTCTTCCGGTAAGCCAAGACGCTCACAAAATATAGCTTTGGCATAGGGACCTGTGATGGCGTGCATAGCATCGAAGCAAATCCGTTTTCCATCGAGCAGGTTTTTAATGGCATCAAAGTCAAATAACGCCTCCATCATGGTCAGGTAATCTGCGACAGGGTCTATAACCATAACGGTCATGTCCCCCAAATGCGTCTCCCCTATGTCTGACAGGTTAAGGTCATTTCCTTTGGCAATTTTATATCGGTCAATATGTTGCGTTCGTTCATATATGGCGTCTGTGACAGCTTCCGCCGCAGGCCCGCCGTTTTCGCCGTTAAATTTAAGTCCGAAATCGCCTTTCGGCCCGCCCGGATTATGGCTGGCCGAAAGTATAATTCCTCCGTTGGCTTTATGAAGGCGAATTAAATTAGAGACAGCAGGGGTGGAGAAGAGCCCGTTTTGCCCGATAATTGTTCGGGCGACGCCATTGGCGGCCGCCATGCGCAAAATTGTCTGTATCGCGACGTCGTTATAAAAACGACCGTCGCCACCAAGAATTAAAGTTCCGCCCGCCAACTCAGGAACTGAGTCAAAAATAGATTGAACAAAATTTTCGAGATAGTTGGGTTTTTGAAACACGCTAACTTTTTTACGTAAGCCCGATGTGCCCGGTTTTTGTCCGTCAAAGGGTGTAGTGTTAACCTCTGTCATTCTATTTTCCTTTCGCGCTATTCACACAGCCCCTATATAATTTGTAAACTTACTACCAGTTTTCGCGTCTGTCGCGACTATTAGTTTTAAAATCACAATCACGTTAGAGTCATAAACTTTCGCAGACAGATTGGAACGAAGTTCTCTTTAAAGGGGTTTAACCCTTATGATAAAAGGAGAATTTTGTGTTTAATGCCTTTGGGAAACATGTTTTAGAATCGAAGAGTGTTCTAAGCGACGCTTCCAAAGAAATTATTGATGCTGTGGAAATGCGGCAACACACCCTGATCGAAGGCGAGACAGTCTATAATGCGGGCGATACAGTAAATTACATCTATATTGTTCAGCAGGGCTGGCTGACGTCTTTTAATGTCTTGGCAAATGGCGGACGACAACTCCTAAATTTTTATACGCCTAATGATGTGATCGGATTGGAGTTTCTTACAAGTAAAGAAACGCCTACTTCTCTCAAGGTTTTGTCGGCCTCTACCTTGGTGTCTATTCAAAGAAATGATTTTCTGGAAATCATGCATGAATCTGCGGGATTGGTAGAGTATTTTCTTTCAGTCGTGGGGCTTCAGGACGTTATAATGCAAGAGCGGATCTGCTCCATGAGCCGCATGGATGCGAAGCATAAAATTGTTTATTTTCTTCTGCTTCTGAAAAGTAAGGTCGACATTAAAAATCAAGAAGACAGCCAAAGCTTATTTTTGCCTCTCACACAATACGAAATAGCGGATTCATTGGGGCTGACAAATGTAACAGTGAGTAAAGTAATGAGTGATTTGGAGCGTGCCGGCTATATTCAGTATAAACGTCAGAGAATAGAGTTTTTAAACACAGTAGACTTGGCTAAAATGGTTGACTTCAAAGATCGATATGCCCTCTTTAGCAAAAGAATTCGTGGCCGTGAAAGCATAGCAACAGCCGCTTAAAATAGCGTATGTATCTCTTCTTATTTGCGTGAAGAAAACCGATCTTCCTGAAATTATTGACGCCAGTTCGCGCCCCGATTTGCGATAATCAAGCTGATTTCATAAGATTTTCGGGCGCTCATTTCTGACATTATCAGCCCAGCTTGCGTGCTGTCCATTTGGCGCAAAAAGCCTGCGGCAAATCCGGGGTCCATGCTGTTGAATATTTCAGCCGCCTTTTTCGGTTTCATTGTTTTATACATTTCAACCAAATGTGTAATGTCATCTTCAGCGACCTTTTCCATTTTATCAATTTGGCTCTGAATGGTTTTTTGAGTGACTTCGAGGCTATCGACATCTTTTTGGACTTTTGTTTCAAGTGCTTTGAGAGCCGTTTCACGCTTTGCCATTTCGACCTGACGGTTGTCTAAGAGGGTACGCTCATTCATAAGTGTTTCGGCTACAGCGCCTGTCAGGCAGACATTTTCGCCTTCTACACCGCCGTTACCGGAAGAGAGCGCCGCCTTGGTATCTAAATTAGAAGTCGAAGATGTTACTTTCGGAACATCCCCCTTCACATCAGCGGAAGCCAAAGACAAATTGCCAGCCTGAATCAGAAATATCACTCCGAAACTCACAGCGATTATAGGGAGAACCTTTTTAGTCATGAGCGGACTTGTTTGAGCCGGGTCAATAAGCCAGATTTCTTAATTCCAGCCTTTTCAGCCAGCGTTTCCATCTCATCGAAAAGCTCCTGCATAGAGTTTCTTGCCATTTCAGGGGTCAGCTTGTCCGGATTGGTCTCAGACGAAATTTTGATAGAAGAGGGCGGCGTTTCAGGGGCCGAAACGTCGCGCGTCCCAGTTTTGACGTCGAGTTGAGTTTGCTCCTGAACTAGCTCTGTTTGCTGAGTATTATTTTTCTCCGTTTCCACAGCAACTCTCGGCGCATCAATGGAAACAACATTCGAGGATGACTTTCCAATCAGATCGTCCTTATACCGTTCAATATCGGTTACCACTTTAAGCAGGTTTGATGCCGTAGCCTGAGCTTTCATAACGCTATTGGGAAGGGTGGTTGTAATCTTTTCTTCCAAGGCTGCGTCCAAAGAACGAGCAGGCTTCAGGCGGCGCTCCGCATCAATGGTAACGGCTTCTAATTGTGTGGAAAGCGATTCAGCTTTTTCGATCAGGCCCTTTAACATTTTAACAGATTCGACGGTAGAGGCTTGAGCCTTCTGAGCTGCATTATTGGTTTTGTGAATGGCCTCTGTCAGCGATACGATTGATGCGCCCACACCGCTTTTCAGATTGTTCAAGCCTTTGAGGCGGCGGTTGAGTAATATGCAGTATATACAGGCTAGTCCCGACACAAAGAGGAGAATGACATCTTGGACTAAAGCCATATTGAGGGGTATTTGAGACATAAATTCCATTATCTTATTAGAAAATCAGTTATCAAAACGCCCGTGACCTTTTCCTGTCCTAGAACGAGTCTAGACCGGCGGAGGAGTTGGGCCCGCAATTGGGGAAGAAATGCCGGATCTCGCAATTCAGCGATTTCGACAGCCCTGAGATATCCCATAAAGGCATCCCGCAGGCGTAATTCGTTTGGATTGACCTCTTCCTGAAATTGCTGGGGAACTTCCAAAGCGAGGCTCATTCTTAAGATGTTTCTATCATCCCGAATGGAGACGACGAATTCATCCATCTCCACTATATATAAATTTTCTGGCATGAGATTATGCGGCTCTACCGACGCAGAAGCAGAGGCCTCAAGATTACTGGAAGTGGTTTCAGAATCAGGAGTTGGAAGCAAGAAAACAGTCCCAAAAGAAACAACGCCGAGAATTAGCGGTGTTAGAACCGCGCCGACGAGCCCGCCTTTTTTCTTGGCGTTCGCAGCTGGCATGGAATCGGCATTGGCCGTTTCGGCATTTTCTGCCTCTTCCTGCTTCTTTTTGGTTTCAGCCACGCGCTCGTTTCCTACATGCACCGTTAAGGTTCCTTATAAAAAACACACAGAAGTAAACTGTCTGTTAATTATATTCGTTAATATCTGAAAAAGCATGAGATGCGCCGAATTGGTAAACAGGATTTTTCCCAAGGCAACAGGATGAACATCATAAATGTGTGGCGGGCTCTACCGTTACAAAAGCAGATTATTTCTATTGGGAGCGTGTTAGCGACACTGGCTCTCATTTTTACGTTGATGTCTGTTACACTTAAACCAAAGATGGATTTGCTTTACTCCGGTCTTGATTCGGCGACCGCCGGAGACGTGATTGCCAAGCTCGATAACCTTAACGCGAAATATGATGTTAGAGGAAATGCGATCTATACGGAAAGCTCTCGCCGTGATTCCTTGCGGTTAGAACTCGCCAGAGAAGGGCTGCCAAAGCAATCAATAGTTGGTTATGAGTTGTTCGACACGATGAACAGTTTTGCTATGTCCTCTGAAATGTTCGACGCGACCTATTGGCGGGCCAAGGAGGGCGAGCTGACCCGAACTATCCTTTCCATGCAAAATATCCGCGCCGCTAGAGTTCATCTGGGCACACAAAAGGCGACCGGGTTTCGTAAGGGGCCCAAGGCCACGACCGCCTCGGTAACAGTCTCAACTTCCAGCGGGCTGAACAGCGAGCAGTCCAAGGCGATCCAATATTTAACCGCTTTGTCGATTGTGGGCCTAAACCCGGATGACGTTGCCGTTATTGATACGGCCAGAGGGTTAATCTCCGGCCCCGGCTTGAATGACCAATCTGAAATGACCGGAAACGGTGAGGTTGAACGTGCGGCAAAATTAAAGACGAGCCTGTTATCCATGCTTGAGGCCCGTGTTGGGGCAGGCAATGCCCGCGTGAATGTTTCCTTGGACATTGACCACACGCGCGAAAGCCTGACAGAGCGTAGTTTTGACCCCGAAGGCCGCGTTCTTAAATCTCAAACGACCTCTGAAGTGTCTAATTCAAGCAATGGGTCAAGCGGAGCCGTTACGGTCGCCAGCAATCTGCCAGAAGGCGCCGGGGCAGGCGGTAATAATCAGTCGGAAACGAGCGAGACGAGTGAAACAGTCACGTATGAAGTCTCCGAAATTCTTAGAAATAGGGAGATTATGCCCGGCGCGATTAAACGCATGACCGTTGCGGTTCTCGTCAGCGATGAACAAGTGGTCGCAGAAGACGGCACAGTGACGCAAGAGCCGCGCTCCGCCGAGGAAATGTCTGTCTTGACGGACCTAATCGCGGCGGCATCCGGTCTGAATGAAGAACGGGGCGATGTTCTCACGATAAAATCGCTTGCTTTTAACCGTCCCATGGAAACAGACCTTATCGAAAGACCCGGCCTATGGGCGCAATTTAAAGATCAATATCTCTGGAGCACGGTACAGTCTCTTATTCTCGGCATAGTCGCTCTTATTCTGGGATTGTTCGTCGTAAAGCCGCTTTTGACTCGCGACCCTAATTCATCTGGCGAAACTGTTCCCGGTCTGCTCCCTATGTCGCTTAAAGGGGATACGCCAGGCCTCCCTGATGGGCGCGCCGGTCAGAACCAAGGCTTGATAGCGGCAAACGCAGCGCCTTTGGGAATTGAAGGGCCGACTTCGTCCGACCCTATAGATATGCTTAATGATAAAGCAAGCGAGCAGATTGACGATGCCGCGAGCCTTTTGGCCAATTGGTTAAGCGCTGATACTTCGGAGGCGAGTTAATGTCTGCGCATTTCGCGGCTCAATCTATTGTCAGGCGGCAGACTGAGGCCCCTTCTGCAATAAAGGAAGAGTCTTCCGCTATTTATCCGGATATGGCTCTATTTCACTCTGGTGGGGAGGGCCTTACCTCAGGACGCAGTCGGGC
Organism: uncultured Hyphomonadaceae bacterium; assembly: GCA_913058335.1. Classification (GTDB taxonomy): domain Bacteria; phylum Pseudomonadota; class Alphaproteobacteria; order Caulobacterales; family Maricaulaceae; genus Litorimonas. The sequence continues at coordinate 322,206 of CAJXPX010000001.1, read as the reverse complement.
GGCCCAACAAGCGGAATATAGTGCTGGCTTTGATGCTGGAAAAGCGGAAGCCGCTCAAATGTATGAACAGACTATTCGGGTCATGGAAACTGCATTGGAGGCTTTGAAGTCGTCAATCGGACAGTTGAAACAGGACGTTGAGTCCAGTCATGGGGAGGTTGTAAAACAGTGCTTACACGCTTTGTTACCCGACTTGGCGCAGCAAATTCTACGGCAGGAAATAGAAAACGTTTTGACTGAAGCCGCCAAATCTCATGCGGCTTGCGAACTAATTGTGACGGTCCACCCAGATAATGATATCGGGAAATCCTTTTTGCTGAACGCCTTTGGCAAATCTATTTCTGTTGTTGAAAGCGCCGATTTAGACCTCAGCGCGGTGCATTTCTCTTGGGGAAGTTCCAAGTCTGAAATAGACCCTATCAAAACTGCTCAGACCTGTCTTACCCTCTTGGGAGTATGCCGTGAACAGGAGCTAGCCCGTGAACAGAGCCGAGACACAGCGCTGGGGGAGGAAACACCTAGTTCTGAAAATAGTCAATCAATGCAGGACGCATCATGACCGACAAAAACCAAGCTGCCAAAGATAAATCCGACGCTGAAATCCCTATGGCCGAACGCCGAGATGATCAAGCGGGAGCGACTTATAAGCGCTCCATTTATGCTCTTCCTGTCACCGTACAGGTTGTTATTGGAACAGCTCGGCCTACGATTGCAGAACTTCTCAAGCTGAAAAAAGATTCAGTTTTAGAAATGGACAAGTCCATAAATGACCCTGTCGATGTTTGTATAGACAACCGCGTCATTGCGAGGGGAGAGTTGGTCGAAACAGATGTGGCGACCGGAGAAATAGGTCTGAAAATAACGGAGATAGTCGATATCTCCGAAGACATGCTTTCCTGACATAAGTTGTGACATTTTCAAGACTTCAGCCTTACTTTACGCCCCGCAGAGTTTTTGCCTTGCTGGTTGTTTTGGCCTTGCTTGTCGTCGTGCCTGCTATTGCGGTGGGCCAAACTCCGACTTCGCAAACACCTCCTGATATTGCAGACTCTCTAGGGGAGCTTTTAAATAACAATGCGGACGGTGAGGACGGGGCAGTCGGATTGGACGCCCGTGTTATCCAGCTCTTTTTAATTGTGACCGTTTTGAGCCTGGCGCCCGGACTGGCCATGATGATAACTTGCCTGCCGTTTATGGTCATCGTCTTTTCCTTTTTGCGGCAAGCGCTTGGACTGCAACAATCCCCGCCTAATATGATGATTATGGGGCTGGCTATGTTCCTGACTTTCTTTGTCATGGAGCCCGTTTTCACGACGTCTTGGGATGAGGGCCTATCGCCTTATATGGACGGAATGATTACCGAGCAGCAGGCGATTGACAGGACGCTGACGCCGTTTCGAAGCTTTATGGAAGCGAGGGTCGAGGCGGATACAATAGAGCGCTTGGCAGCGACAATGCCGGAACGAAATTACGACTTATCTAACGAACCGCCACTTCCGCTTCTTGTCACCTCTTTCATGCTGTCAGAGATCAAACAGGCCTTTCAGATCGGGTTTGTTATCTTTATGCCGTTTCTGATTATTGATCTTTTGGTCGCCTCGATTTTGATGGCGATGGGGATGATGATGGTGCCGCCTGCTGTTGTGTCTTTGCCCTTTAAACTCGCCTTTTTCGTAATGGCGGACGGATGGCTAAAGATAACTGAAGCCTTGCTTAGAGGATATGGAGTCGCTTGATGTTGAACAGTGATGCAGTCTCGGCCCGTGATTATAATTCAGGATCTGATCACGGCAGAGGTGTCGGACGAAATAACGGCCGCCCGCCTCAAATCGACCATTTGAGCCTGCCGCAAAGAGCCGCTATAATTCTGGTGTCTATGGGGCCGGAATTTGCAGCACCGATTGCCGAGAAGCTCTCTGATGCCCATTTGCGCAAATTTGTCGAAGCTTTAAAGCAACTCCATGAAGTCCCTCGTTCAGATATGCTGGCCGTTGTGGCGGATTTCGTCGTAAAGATGAACGGACGAAAAAACACTATGATTGCGGGACCAGAGCGCGCTATGGAAATGGCTGAAAAAGTTTTGGATACGGATAGGCTAAAACGATTGACCACAACCTCTGCCACCCCCGTTTCGACCAGAATGGAAAGTGATGTATGGGGGGCCCTAGCGTCTAAGCCTGTTGAGCAAATTATAGAATTTCTCTCGGAAGAAAAGACTGAAATATCGGCGTTTATCATTTCTAAATTACCAACAGGTCTGGCGGGGGAAATATTATCGACCGTCTCTGACGAGATGTCAGTGACCTATGTGAAGATATTGTCAGAAGAACGCGTTGTGGCGCCATTTGCACAGCGCGCCATTGAAAAGTTGGTCCGCAAGAAATGTCTGGATGTGGTGGTTGAATCTTCGAATGATGCGGCCATTATTTACACGGCCGAACTCCTCTCTATGGTTTCCAAAGATAAACGGGATAAACTTTTAAGTGATCTCGAAGCGAATGATAAAGACCGTGCAAAAGCCATTCGTAAGAGTATGCTTACTTTCGAAGACCTCCCCGTACGGCTTCCGACAACAGCTATTCAAATTATTTTCAAGGATTACCCTAAAGAGGATCTGTTAATCGCTTTGAAAGCCGGCGAGACAGAATCTTCTGAATGCGTCGAATTTCTTTTTGCTAATATTTCGCAGCGTATGGCGGAACGGATGAAAGAAGACATTGAGGCGCTGCCGGACTTGACAGATACAGAGTCAGATAAAGCCATAAACGGATTTATGAGCTTTGTGACTGGTCTGGAAAGATCAGAGAAAATTGTATTAGTAAAAGCGCCTGTCGAAGACGACCCTGCTTAAAAGTTCAGGACTTTTCCTAAACTCGTCCTTAAACACTTTGGAGATACATAAAACCTTTTCTACTGTAGAACGAGTTCTGCGTGTAAGGCTCCAGCTGTTTTAATCGTCTTTAGAATATCAATCATTTCCCGCGGTGAAACGCCAAGAGCATTCAGTCCAGCCACAAGGTCGGGCAGGGTGACATTGTCTTCGAGAATTGCGATGTTTCCGGGTTCACCGTCACGAACAGAAATATCCGTGCGTGGTAAGACAATTGTATCTCCAAAACCAAATGGGTTGGGTTGTGACGCAACCGGAGTTTCGGAAATTGTGATCGACAAATTACCTTGTGCAATAGCCACAGAGGAGACTTTAACGTCTTGACCAAGGACAATCGTGCCGGACCGTTTATCCACCACGACACGGGCTTTTTGTGCAGGTTGTAGCGTTAAATTTTCAATTCGGCCCATAAACCGCGCCGGAGACACAGTGGATTGTGATAAATCCAGTTCGACCGTGCCGGAGTCTAAAAGAAGCGCGTATTTTCCGCCTAAGCTGCTGTTGATTTTTGATTCCACACGTTCGGCTGTCGTGAAGTCGGGGGACCGCAAAGCTAGACGGATGCGCTTCATCTTGCCAAATTCAAAATTAATTTCCCGTTCTATGCGGGCGCCATTGGGAATAGTGCCGGAGGTCGGAACGCCTTCGGTGATAGAAGCGCTCTCCCCCTGGGCCTGAAACCCGCTGATCAAAACGCTTCCTTGAGCCAGAGCGTAAACCTCTCCGTCCGCCGCATTCAAAGGCGTCATGACAAGCATCCCGCCTGCGAGACTTTTTGCATCCCCGATAGAAGAAACATTGATATCAATTTTTGATCCCAAGCGTCCGAAAGGCGGTAGGGATGCCGTAACCAAAACCGCCGCAACATTATTTGGACGGAAATCACTGCCCTGAATATTGACGCCAAGACGTTCCAAGATATTGGAAAGGGCTTCTTCCGTGTAGGGGGAGTTTCGGATGGTATCACCGGTGCCATCAAGACCTATGACAAGTCCATACCCAACAAGGTCATTGCTCCTGACGCCTTCGACATCGACAATGTCCTTGATTTTGACACTCGCTCCGGCGTTAGCAGGAAAAAGAACTGTTGCCGTCAGAAAGAGACCCAACAAAAAATACAAAAAAGATCGCATAGACATCACAAGTAGTTTGTTAAGGTGAGGTTGGAAAGACGGGCTGTAATGGCGTAAGAAGCTTCAAGCTGTACTTGCAATTGCTGAAGTTCGGCTGCGGCTTCAAATTGATCTCGGCCAAAAAGGTTTTGGAAAGAGGTGGAGAGCGCTATCGCCTCGCTCTCATTTTGCTTGCTGGCAGTTTCGAGGCTTTGATTGAGTATGCCGATTTCAGCTTCCAGCTTTACCAGTCCATTTGTGGCCTGAGTGATGGACGAAGCCCCATTCGTCACCAACGCGTTAAACGACTCTTTATTTCCCTCAGGGAGGGCGCTTTTTGCTGTGGCCATAATGGCCAATCCCTTTAGAACCTCTTTGATACTGTCATGAGATCCGGAGACGGGAACCTGAAGACTACGGCCGTTTCCAATGGGTAGGAGTGGGGCGTTCCCATCGCCGCCCTGATAGATACGGGTTTCAAAATCGCCGCCTTCACTAAAATAGTCTTCAATAGCTGTTAGGGCCGAGGCTGTATCAGGCGCGTTGGAAATAAGACCTTCGATATCTGCTAGAAAAACATCTGCATCTTCAAACGTAGGGGCGTTGGTTTTATCGCCAGAAAACAGATTCCGCTCCCCGTGCTTTACGGACAGGGCGCTAAGAATATTTTCAACGCTTGCTCGTGCTTCGCTGATGATAGCGTCTGTGCCAAAATCATTTTCGGCATGAAGCGCGATGATCGCCCGGGTGTCAATGTTATCAATTGTTTCCAGAGTATTGGTAAGAGCGCCAGACATCAGCTCTAATCGGGATTTGGAAAGTGTGTTGATTTGCTTTGATTGTTCGATATCGCTCAGAGCTTTTTTTAAAAGATGAGCTTGTCCCAAGTCGCCTTTAGTCGCGGCGGTCATATCTGATTTCAGGCCTGTTACAGCCTCTTCTGAAGCAGTCTGGAGTCGATCGCGAATTTGCGCCGTTGTGCGGTTGCGCCGCGTATAGGATAAAAGGTCGGGATAGCTGCTAATTTGCATGTCAGATCCTAAAGCTGCATCAGACGGTCAAGCATGTCGCCAATGGTCTGAATGACCCGTGCATTAGCGGCGTAAGCCTGCTCGATAACCAAAAGGTTTTGCAATTCTGCATCCGTATCAACCGCAGATTGACTTAATTCTGTATCACTAAGAATATCGCGGCGGGCCGTTGTGCTTGCATTGATGGAGTCATGACGCAAAGTCTGTTCCCCGATCTGGGAAGTGAAACCGGCGGTTGCCCCTATGACAGAAAACTGCCCTTGTAACGATGTCCCAGTAGGAGCGTCTTGCGGCGCATTCAACGCATCAAGCATCGCCGTAATAATTGAGGTGTTTCCGGTGTTTCCGGGAGTCGTTGCGCCAAGTCCATCTCTAAGGCGCGAAACGTCGCCGCCTGCATTGGGGTTAATGGCGCTATTCAGGCTAAATCGAGAGGCTGCGCCGGAAAGATTTGCCGCATCAAAAGCCGCCCCTTTATCTGTAAATATTCCGGGTGCGCCTGCGGCTTTCGTTGGATCCAAAGCGTCGTCAGAAAAACGGGTAATTAAATCCGCCGCTAATCCATCAAGAGAGTCGGAAAACTCCGTCGCAACAGAGTCTCGAATAGCAAATTCACCGGCTAAGCTGCCGGATTGAAGCGCATGTCGTCCATTTGTACCTGGTGTTAATTCCTGCTCCCCTACAAAGAGTCCAGAGAGTCGGCTACCTGTTTCTCCGAAACGGTCTGTTTCGGTAATGACGCCGGCACGCTCAAAAGAAAGCTCTTTTACCGTTCCAGACAGTAAATAAACCCCGGAGGTGGTTAGAATATCGACTTGGCCATTGTCGCGCGCAATATCTTTTATGGGAATGATGTTGGAAATTTCGTCGATCAGTCTTTGCCGTTCATCCTCCAAAGCGGCGCCTTCGCCGCTGAGTTCATTTAATCCGCTGATTTGTGTGTTTAACTCCTGCAAACGGTAAAGAGAGTCGTTCACCTTTTGAACTGAACGCGCAATATTATTGTCGGCTGTTTCCCGCATTGAGGTGGCAATGTGTGACAAGGCATTAAATTGGTGAGCCGTTTCGTTAGCCGCTGAGAAGACAGCATTTTGGAGCGCGGCAGATTCAGGTGTGGCCTCAAGACTTTTTAAAGAGGCTTCAAAATTTTCAAGAGTGGCAAATAGGCCGTACCCATCCCCGGGACTGCCGAGTTCTGTATTTAGAGTCTGATAGGCCTGCGCCATGACTGAAGACCGTCCGGCAGCAGAATCAGCGTCGCGTCTGAGGCGGCTGATCGCCATATCCTGAGCGCGTTCAATAGCCGATACACGGACGCCATTTCCTTGGCTTCCGGAAACATTTTCAGACGTAACAACAGAGCGCCGGACATAGCCCGGCGTGGAAGCATTCGCAATGTTGGAGGCAGCAACATCTGCCCGACGACTACTACTCGCAAGGCCCGAATTAGCGCTGGATAAAGCTTGCGTTAAAGACATTTAGGCGTTCCGTTTACGGATTTAAGCAGACGTTTCTCGGCGACTTTCAAAGGCTACCCCTAGCGTTTGAGGTTTGTTGTTTCCTGCAACATTTCGTCAACAGTTTGAATGATTTTGGCGTTTGAAGAATAAGCACGCTGAGTTTCAATCAGGTTGGTAAGTTCTGAGGCAATATCTGTATTGGATTCCATCAAAGCATAACCGGCAAGATTACCCGTTGGGCCGTCTCCGGCATCCCAGAGATAGACGTCGCCGCTGTCAGAAGAGGTGGTGTAAGCCTGATTGCCTAAGGCTTCCAAGCCATTTGCATTAGGGACATCTGCGACAGGGACTTGAAAGATTGTCCGGCGGAATCCGGTATTATATACAGCTTCCAAGAATCCTTCTGGCGTTACCTCAACGGACTGAAGGTCACCAACAGGGGAACCGTCTTTCACGACATCATAAGGCGAAAAGCTTGTTCCTAATTGTGTCAGACCTGATGTTCCGTTGGGCCGACCAATAAAGGCATTCATAGGGCCACCTTCTACGGCAAATGCAAGTTCTCCGGTGGTTTCATTATATGTTGCGCCTGCGCCGGCGGTCACGGAGGCGATGGAGCCCCCATTTACGTTGCCATTAAAAGTTACGCCAAATGAAGCGACCGGGACGGTAGGGTCGCCTGCACTATCTGTGATAGTCACATTCCAGCTATTCGGGGCGGCTCCAGCCGCTGTGTCTGGTTCAAATGTTAATGAGAGAGACTGTCCAAGTCCCAACGCATCATAATAGTCGATAGGAAGGACAAAAGGATCAGTTAATCCGCCAACATCCGCTGGTAGGTTTACACCGAGATTAAGATTTCGTGTCGGTTCTGCGCTGAATTGTCCGATGCTCGTATTTACGGGTTGCAAACCGGCTGTATTGCCTCGGCTGGCATTTTCTACATTTCCGGCGGCGTCAGTAGGCCATCCCAGAAGGTATAAACCGCTTGTGGTTCGAAGAAATCCATCTTCGTCAGCGGAAAACCCGCCAGTTGGGACCATCATAAAATCACGTTCTCCGCCATTTTGAGAGACACCTGCGAAGTTTGTGACCGGGATCATACCATTGCCATCAATAGCTATATCTAACGAACGACCTGTCGAGATAAGCGAACCTGTGCTGGTGACATCTTTATAATTCGTCGCACGAACACCACCGGCAGAGTAACTGGATTGGCCTTGATCGATGACTAGACTTGAAAAATCAACATCGCTTCTCTTGTAACCATAAGTGGCGGAGTTAGCGATATTGTCCGAGATGGTTGCCAAGCGTGTCGCATTGACGTTTAGACCCATGACCCCTGCATTTAGGGAGGAAGATATAGTCATTCGTTCAATCCTTGAAGTAAATGTATGTGCTTCAAAGTTAGACGGGCGCGGTTAATAAAGTGTGTAAAGGAAGAGACGTCTTAGAAAGCCATAAAACACAGTGACTTAGCTGTGTAATATCGTGATGGATATCCGTCTGTTTTGCGGAGAAGACGGATCATTCGATAAAGGCTCCGTCGAGGATTTTCCGGAGACCTCTGAAATTTGTTTTAAAGGAAAACCATGTTGAGAGAGTAATCTGCGAGCCGTATTGGCTCGGTCGGTTGAAAGTTCCCAGTTTGAATAGCTAGAGTTACCTTTGAAGCTAAAACTATCTGTATGCCCTACAATTTTTATATCATTTGCAATTGAGTTGAAAGACTCTGCCACAATTTGAGTGAGGCGCGACAAAACAGGAGAGGGGCTAGCGCTTCCGGACCTAAAGAGGGGGTCTTCACGTTGATCAGTTAATTCGATGACCAGTCCTTCTGGACTCATCTTTATTTGCATATGTGCGGCGAGACCATTTTTTTCTGCGGCTAAGGCTTTGTTTAGTGATTCTACCTGTTTATCTATATCAGATATATCCTGCTTTACGGCTTTCTCAGGAGCTTTTTTATCGGCACCGGTGCCGTTTTTCGCAATCGTAAAATCAGCAAAAATGGAATCGCCTTGTAATGCGTCTGAACCTCCCCCGGATACAGCAGCGAGGGGAATACTGGGGTTAAAGTAATCTGCAATTCCTTTACGCTGTTCTTCAGTTGTAGCGTTCAAGAGCCACATCAAAAGAAAGAACGCCATCATTGCCGTTACGAAATCTGCATAGGCAACTTTCCAAGCTCCGCCATGGTGCCCTTCCGCCGCGTAAACCTTCTTCTTCCTGATGATTATCGGGCGCGGCGCGTCACTCATTATTTACAACCCATCTTTGTGTTGGGATGAAATGTGACAGGAAAGTCTAAGTTTGGCAGTAAGAAACACGGTTAAAATTCACTTAAAAATTAAGAGAATTGCAAGGGTTGGATATCTATTCAGGACAGGCACAATAGAACACCGGGACTATAATGAGCGTATTACGCAAAAAAATGACGACCCAATCTGCTGTTTCAGACATAAGTGACGCAGATGTCGCTCGTCTCTGGAAAGAAACCACGAAGGGATGTTTGCAGCTACTCGAAGAGTTGACCTCAGAACTGAGCTGGACAGTGAGTGGCTTCACCACAAATGGGTTAGCTCGAGAAGAATTGGTCAAGGCGCTCCCGGAACAGGGACTATATGCAGGGTTTGGACCGGATGAAAAATCGACTGAAGGCCTGTTTCTTTTCGATACAACACTTGCTGCGATTTTAAATAAGAGCGGAATCGACGGGAAGCTCAGAGACTTTGCCGGGGCAGATAGTTATTCAGTCTCGGAGCTGGATCTCTTCATGATGGAACCCCTCATTACGGTTTTAAAAAAAGACCTTGTGAAAATGCTGGGTGCCTCTGAAGTAGAGAAAAATTCGGACGATAAAACTAAGCCTCAATTAAATTTCGTAGACTTTCAAAAAGAAGAAACAGAGCTGACAGCTTTTCTGATGTCGGATGCACATAAAGCCTGGCGACAAATTGATATGAGCTTTCAAGCCCAGTTGGCAGAAAGTGACGAAGCGCAAATAGTATCGTTAAAAATCATTTTGCCACAAAGTTTTTTGGAGAGGGCACTCGAAGTCGCTAAAATTGGGTCTAAGCCGGCGGAAGATGTCCTATTGCCGGAAAATGCAAAATATCTCGGAAGGCATATTGATAAAAGCGTTACGTCCGTCAGAGCAGTTCTTGACAGTTTTCAAATGTCGGTTGCAGATTGCACCCGGTTGGAGATTGGTCAAATTTTACCGCTTCCCGGAGTCTCACTGGAAAATATAAGTCTTGAAGTGGAAATGCGAAATCAACGTCTTGCGGTGGCTAATGGCTTATTGGGGATTCATAAAACCCATAGGGCTGTGAAGCTAAGCGAGGATATCTCTGAAGAGTTTCGCAGTGATGTCATCTGCTGACATTAAAAATGTGCTTAAAACTTAGTCAAGCGCGTAAACAGAACATTCTTAAAGAATAGGTAATATATAGGATGGTAAGGCTCACTGCATGAGCTCCATCTTCGGTATTATTTTAACAGTGATTTGTGTCTTTGGTGGGTATATGCTCGCCGGGGGCAAGCTGGAGATTATTCTTCATTCACTTCCCTATGAAATGATGATTATTGGCGGCGCCGCTATCGGGGCTTTTGCGTGCGGAAACGACATGCACACCATCAAATCAACCGGAAAAGATATCCTGGCAGTATTCAAAGGCCCAAAGTGGAAAAAATCTGACTATCAAGACCTTCTCTGTCTGATGCATGAACTTGTCCGTATTTCAAAAGAAAGCCCTGTAAAAGTTGAAGAGCATATTGAAAACCCGGAAGAATCCGCGTTGTTTCAACAATATCCTCGCATTTTGGCGTCCACACAATTTGTCGAGCTTATTTGCGACACCATCCGCTCTATGTTGATGAACTTTGATGATGTTTATCAGGTGGAAGAGCTTTTAGATAAGCAGCTCGAAGGGATGAAAGAAGAAGCCCTTCACGGTTCGCATGCTTTGCAAAATATGGCAGATGCGTTACCTGCGTTAGGAATTGTCGCTGCGGTTTTGGGCGTCATCAAAACGATGGCGTCAATTGATAAGCCGCCGGAAGTTTTGGGCGGAATGATTGGCGGTGCGCTCGTTGGAACATTTTTAGGCGTATTTCTCGCTTACTCCCTTGTCGGCCCTTTCGCCAATAAAGTGAAATCAATACGAGAGCAGGAACATTATTTTTATGCTCTGATAAGAGAAGTTCTGGTTTCCAGTCTTCATAAAAATGAAACTCAAATTGCGATTGAAGTGGCGCGTAGAAGCGCTCCGAAACATCAACGCCCAAGTTTTACTTCTATCGAAGAGGCTTTGAAAGAGCTCAGAAAAGTGGCGGCTTGATGAACGGAGCGCACCTTCATATCCTTTCGCGAAAAACTGTAAGAGGGGCTGCTTTGGCGGTCGCCTCATTTTCCGTTCTAAGCGGGTCATTGACGGGGGCTGATGAAGCAGATGTAGCAAACCGGTTCGGTGCCTATTCAGTCGATTCTGCCTCTGATACCTTGGCGGCTATTTTGAAAGACGCTCAGGAGCAAGGGTTTGTTCGTACCAAATCAAATGACGCAAAACCTGCCGAGGTCAAGCCCGTAAGGACGAACTCTGAAGGCGGCGCGACTGAGGCGGGGACGGCCTTAGATGTCGAAACAACAGTGAAGCCAGCTGAATCATTTAGCTGCAATATTGCAGATACTCTCAATTTTTCTGATCTGGAAGACGTGAAAGATTATGACGCCCTGTCAGGGGCCAAAGCAAATTACAGTAGTGATAAAGATGGCGGTAAAGCTCTCAATCTCGCAAGGCATTACATTGCTCTTGGCTTGGGGGATGAGGCCTTGGAAGTTCTAACGCACGATGTTTCGGTAAAAGGAATAGCCTTAAAGCAAGTCGCAAAGATTGTCGCTTTCCCCGAAGTTCGGCCAAAAGATAAAGTTGTTTCGGCTTATAAATCTTGTAATCAAATCGGCTTTCTTTGGGCTTTTTTGGAAGACCCAGGGCAATATTCAAAGCCGTTAAATATGCCGAAGATTAGAGATACGCTTTACGCTATAAATGATTTTCCTGAGGTTTTGAAAGGACAGTTATTGGTGACGACCGCCATAGTCGCGGCTGAAAATAATCAAAATAAGTTCGCAGAACATATTTGGGAAAAGTTGGAAAATAAGGCCCGTGAAAACGGAAGCCCACTGCCGCAGAACCGTACTTCAGATGATAACTACCTATATTTGACAGCTCTTCTTGAAAAAATGACGGGACCGGATCAAGCATCTGCGAAATTCAGTTATTTATCGGAACGTGGCAGCGTTTATCGGGCGAAGGCTGTCAGCCATATCGCAGAGATCGAGTCGCAGGAGGGAGAAAAGCTCAGTAAGTCTCTAGAGGCAGACCTGCGAGATGTTAGCGCGCAGTTAAAAGAAACTTCAGGGGGCCAACAAGCGGCATTCGAGCTCGTGAAGGGACAACGTCAACAAGGCCGTTTGAATGACGCTATTCAGTCAACAAAATCTTTTTTGAGAATAGGGACGGCTGAATATACCTTGGCTCAAACCGAGATTGCGACAGCTTTATTAGAACATCTTGAAAGCGAAAACCAAGCCGTACAGTCCACAGCTCTGGATACGTTTTTTCGTGAAACCGAATTCCTAAAAGCCGCACAGGTCTGGGAAACTTTGAAATTAAGGGCTTTGAAAGTGTCTCTAAATCTTAGCCTGCCGGAATTGGTGACGGCCATACAAAGGGGTGGTGAGGCAATTAGTTCCGATCTGAAACTAAGCATTGAACAGGCTCGAATTCTTCTGGCCTTAAAAGCCAAGACGTTTGGAGCCGCGGAATACCAATCTGCTTCAGCTCTCACTTTAAAGGGTTTAGAGGCCAAAATTTTAGATTACGCCATGATCCACTCAGACATGTCTCTTGCCAAACTTGCGTTAAATGATCTGGAAGAAAATGATCGCAAATCGTCTTATGAAATTAACGTCGCTTGGCTTGAGCAAAACTGGTCCAAAGCGCAAGATCTGTCAGAGCGTCAAAGTTCTAATGACGTATTAGAGGTAAATTCAAAAGAACAGGATTTAGAGATGGCGCCCTCGAACAATCAGGGTGACACGTCAATTTTAGAAGTTCTCTCCAAACCAGCTATAGGCTCGCCGGTTCTAGAAGGAGCGAAGTGGAGAGCGACACTTTCATCTCAACTTATTGACTTAGAAGAGCAAATCAAGATTTCGAAGGCCTTTTTAAATCATGGATAATGCGAGCTACGTAAATCTCTCCAGACAATCGGGTCTGATGAAAGAGTTAAATACTATTGCGAACAATATCGCGAACGCCAATACGGTTGGATATAAGAAAGAAGGTGCGATCTTCTCGGAATATGTTGCAGCCGTCGGCTCGCCCGGAGCAGCAGATACCGCGCGCCATTCTCTGTCTATGGGACGATTAGCGGCCCACTCCAGTAACTTCTCAGACGGGGAAATGCGCTCAACAGGTGGTAGTTTGGACGTGGCCATTCAAGGCGAAGGTTTCTTCTTGGTGGATGTGGACGGACAGACCCAATTGACCCGGGCGGGCCATTTTATGACGAACGCTGATGGCCTGCTCATTAACCCTGACGGCCACGCCGTTTTGGATGCGGGCGAAGGGCAAATCCAAATTCCTTTGGAAGCGGATAAAATTATTATCTCTCCGGATGGCAGCCTTAGCGCCGGTGGTATTGAATTGGGTCGTTTAGGATTGGTGACGGCCAATGAGACTGAGCTTTCCCGGGCAGGGGGAAACAACTGGATTTCAAATGGCGGTTTCGAGCCATTAGAAACAGGCACGATCCTACAGGGATATCTAGAAGACAGTAATGTTGAACCAGTTAGCGAAATTGCTCGCATGATTGAGGTTCAACGTCATTATGATGCCGGTCAGAAACTTCTCGAAATGGAAGATGAACGGATCAAACAAACGATTACAACAATAAGGCAAATTTCTTAAGGTCTGCTTTTAGGCCGCAACAAAGGGAGGTTCAGGATGAACGCTCTAAAAATAGCCGCAACAGGAATGGCGGCGCAACAAACCCGGGTCGATGTTATTTCAAATAATATCGCGAATATGAGCACAACGGCTTATCAGCCGAGGGTCGCCGAGTTTGCGGATTTAATTTATCAACAACATCTGACACCGGGGTCGGTAAGCTCCCAGACCGGAACGATCGTTCCCGCCGGGATTCAAATGGGTATGGGAGTTCGCCCCTCAACGGTTTCTGTTGAAATCGTTCAGGGCGCCCTCAACCCGACAGGCGGAGATCTTGACCTAGCGATTGAAGGACGAGGGTTTTTCGAAATCAGTCTTCCAAGTGGAGAATCAGCCTATACGCGCGATGGTAAGTTTTACCGCGACGCAGAAGGGTTGATCGTCAACTCTGACGGCTATGCCCTCGCCGACAATATTACGATTCCCACTGATGCCCGGCAGATTTCGATCAGTCTGGACGGCGAAGTTACAGCCTTCTTCGATAATGCGCCAGAAGGGCAGGCCATCGGTAGAATTTCCATGACCGTCTTTGCCAACGCCAAAGGCCTGGAAGCGATGGGCGGAAACCTCTTTCGCGAAACGGCCGGGTCTGGCGCACCGATTATCGCTGAACCCGGAACAGAGGGTGTCGGAACCATGCGGCAAAAATATCTGGAAGATTCAGGGGTCGATGTTGTTGAAGAAATTTCGGAACTCATTGAAGCTCAGCGGGGCTATGAGCTTAACTCGAAAGTCATCACCGCCGCAGACGAAATGTATTCAGCCACAACAAGGATACGATAAGATGAAAGGGCTGATTCGGGTAACTATTTTTAGTGTTTTTGCCTTCGCTCCGGCAATGGCTTTGGCCGCCTCGGTTACAGCAAATTCAACGCTGTCACGCGGCACGCAGATTTCCAGCGGGGATATTTCTGTCGAGGCTGAGTCGGGTGAAAATCCGCAGGACATAATATCTCATTATGTTGGTAAAGAGCTGACTCGGACGATTTATAGCGGAACCGAGATTAGAGATCGCGACGTCCAAGAGCCTCTCCTTGTAAAAAGAAACAGTCCCGTCACTATGATTTATCGGGTCGGACGTCTGGAAATCTCAACAAATGGCCGCGCCCTTTCCGAAGGGGCCAAAGGAGATATTGTGCGCGTAATGAATATGGACTCGCGTAACGCCGTCGAAGGACGCGTGACAGGTGCAGGATTAGTGGAGATGGCCAGATGACATATTCCTATAAAGCAATCGCCATCAGTGTCGGCGCGGCGGCGCTTATGCTCCCGGCATGTGCGTCTAGCCCTCAAAAACCGATAGAAACAGCGTTTTCTCCGACACCAACGGCGCCATATTACGATTCTTATAATTCGTCTCCTAAACCGCAATTACATGCTGAAACAACAGGACATCCGGGGGAGACTTCGCTCTGGAGCAGTAGTCCGAAATCTCTTTTTGGGGATCGACGGGCGAGCCAAGTAGGGGATCTTCTTACGGTTCTGGTCGAAATTGAAGACGAAGCGGAAATCAAAAACTCCGAAACTAATACCCGCCAAACATCTGATAATTTTGGCGTCGGAGCCTTTTTTGGACTACCGGAAATTATCAATAGAAACCTGCCGGATGGTGCAAGCCTTACCCCGGCTGTCGATATAAGCCGCGATCGAAACACGAATGGTGACGGCATGATCAAGCGCGAAGAGACGATTACCCTTCGTTTGGCGGTTCAAGTTGTGGACGTCATGCCGAATGGCTATTTGCAACTTGCTGGCCAGCAACAGATCATGGTCAACAACGAAGTGCGTCAATTACAGGTTAGCGGCCTCATCAGGACCGAAGATATTTCACGTCAAAATGTTATTACCTATGATAAAATTGCCGATGCCCGCATTTATTATGGCGGACGTGGCAGTGTCACTGACAGTGTAAAACCACGAGCAGGCAATAAAATCTTGCAAAAAATAATTCCTTTCTAAGGAAAGCTCTCAATAGCTCTTTTTCGAGACGATTATGTTCAAATCCATACTAAAGACTTTTATCCTCATCGTTGCGGTCATTGGCGGCGCGGTGGGGGCAAGCTTTGTAAAAAGCTCCATGGCCGCAAACCCTGCGGCGGTTGATGACGCGCATAAAAAGACGAATAGCGCTCACGAAGAAAATTCTCATAAAAAAGAAAAAAAAGAGAAAAAAGAGAAGAAAGCCAAAAGTGGTCACGGCGAGACTGTAAAATCAAGTGAAGTAGAATATTTAAAATTTAAACGTCAGTTTGTCATTCCGGTCATGAATGATAAAAAAATTGATAGTCTCCTGATAATGAATTTTAACTTAGAATTAAATGACGCCGCGCCGTCAGACAGTTTTCATTTAGAACCCAAGTTTCGGGATGCTTTCATGCGCGACCTATTAGAGCTTTCAAATCAGGGGCTTTTCAGTGGAGATTTGACCTCACCAAAAACATTTGAAGTTGTTCGCGAGACATTACTCGGATCTTCACGCCGCATCATGGAAGAGGGTATAGAAAATGTTCTGATTTTGGATATTGTTCGCCGTGATGACGAAATCTAAGGCCTCTATCCGCTTTCGGTCTGAGATTGATTATACAAATTTTGCGCTAGCATTTGCGCAATATCTTCCAAAGTTTCGTTGCTTTTAGCTTGTAATTCTAAATTGGAAAAGGTCGCAAGTTGTTCCACAAATTGCGTGGAATCGAGCGGCGCAAGTGGGTCCTGATTTTTAATTTGTGCAGTCAAAAGCGTCAAAAACGTATCAAATTCTTCCCCCACTGATTGTTGCGGTGTTACTGAATTATCGGATTCAGTGCTTGTCTGTGTTCCTGTTGAGTCAGCAACTTCGGAGCCGTTTTGTTGAACCGCAGTCGTGGGGGACCCTGAAATTTTATTCGTTAAGTCGGACTGGGGCAAGGTCGGGGCACCTTTTCGAAGAATTGAAGAAGGCTTCGTCTGAGTCGTCAGAGAAAAAAGATCAGGTACATTCATGATTAAATCCTATAATCTAAGGTCTAACCCGTCAAAATTTTGAACATCTTTTGACGTGTATTTTAATGTGGATTGTAAGGGGGGCAGATCTTCAGCCGAAGCCGCCAAATAAAGCGGCTTTGGTGCGTCTTCATTAGTGAAATAAGACTCGTTCTGGTGGCTGCCTTGTTCGAAACTCAAATTCACATTTTCAAGGCCATTTTCTTTCAGAAACTCGAGAAATTGTTCACTCCGCTCTCGGAGTAACAGGTGGCTATCTGGTAGTTCAGATTTGACCACCACATTGACGCTGTCATCCGAATTGAAGATGAAATCAATATAAACTCGGCCCATTTCGGGTGGATCCAATTGAACGGCGACGCCTTTGGCTGTTTCATTCGCAACGAGTATCGCCTGAGAGACAGCATTGAAATTTGTAACCATAGCAGCGGGAGTGGCCGATACGATCTGCGCGGCGGGACTCATTACCGTCGACATGGTTGGCGCCGTCAGAGATGTTGTGATCGCCAAATTTCCATCCACTGAAACAGGGGCTTTTGAAAGGGAGGCGTGTGCCAAATTCTGGGCCGTTTGGTCGGAGACGTTCAGTTGTCCGAAGGTTTTAAAGTCAGAGCGTTTTTTAACAACATCTTCAATTAAGTCAGCGTCGGTTAAATTGATCGGCTCCTTAAGAGATGAAGGACTATCGACGTTAGATGTAGAGGCTGACTTCCGGGGGCTTGCCTGATCTGTTTTAGAAATATTACGGGCTTCAGCATTTGGAATTTGTAAATTAAGATTCTTATTTTCAGAAATGATTTGAGTTTGTTTCTGATCCCTTGGGGTTTCCGTTTTTGCCTCGTATAACATATTCTTGGTAGTTGCGCCCTGAGCTTCCAATGCCGTTTTAGGAGCGGTCATAGCGGGATGTGATTTAGTTTCCCCCGTTAAGGGCTGAGCTTGTTTATCAGACAAAATTTCTGCTGACTGTTCTGCAGCTGTTACTGTGGCTTCAGTAGTTTTCAAATCTGTGGAAGGGACAGAAGCTGGTTTAGCGGAAACATCTGCCAAAACCTCGGGGGCAAGGCCTGTTTCAAATTTGCTGGTTCTGGATAACTTCGAATCCCCTAAGAGTCTTTCGGCGACTTTACCTGTCGGCTCTGCCAACTGTGAGCTTTGAATATCTGATACGTTGGACAAGTTTCCCGATGAAGACAAGGTTGCTCCATTAGTATTTAATGCCGCTTTCTCGCGGTTTTCACTCGGCGCAATAGTTGCCATGAGAACCGTGTCGTCTCTTTGGGTCTCAATTATTGTGCTTTCACCCGACTTTTTTCTAGGATCGGTTGGAGATTGGTCAGCTTCATTCTTTTTTTGAGAAATGACGGCTACAAAATTCTCAGAGAAATCAGGCTGATTCTGTTGATTCCTAAAAGGGACTTCAGAGATGCGAAGACGCGTTTGTTCGTCCTCCGTCGGGGCGGAGGGGAATTCAACTTTTTTATCCCCGCTTCCTGCTGGGGACAGACTGAGAGACAGAGCCTGCATACCCAATCCGTATACAAATATCATTAACCAACAATTTACGGGTCATCGATTAGAGCCAAAAGGAGAGGAAATTATGTCAACTTTTGAATCTATACCCCTAATGAAGCAAGCTCAGAGACTTGAGCCAGCCAGCTTTGCAGATAACAAAGAGAGTGCAGATAGTGTCAAAGAAGCCGACTTAAGAGCGGCTGCGAAAGATTTCGAGGCGGCCTTTATTGGTCAGATGCTTAAATTCTCTGGTTTGGGAGACGCTTTGGTGAAAGGTGGCGGCGAGGACGTTGGGGCCTTTACTGATTTTTATATAGAGAAATTTGCAGAAGACCTCGCAGAAGACGGCGGGTTTGGCCTTCAGGATAAATTTTATCAAAAGCTGAAATTACAAAATAGGGATATGGATATAAATATGAATGGAACGCTCAATGTCAAATCCTGATGAAATCATCAAAAGGCTTAAAGAAGTTGTAGAGATCGAAAACCAGCACTTAAAAAATGGACAATTTCGTCCTTTGAATGAAACAACTAAAATCAAACAAGCCTGTTTATCCGATCTAACTCACTTGATGACGGCCACTAATTCGAGCCGCAATGCCGCTGGGCAGTCTGGCAGTCTTGAAACCATAAAAAGTCTGTTAAAAGAAAACGAATATCTTATGAAATCCGCGATCAATACTGTGAAGTCCGCTTATCAGCAGATTAACGCCATTCGCAACCGCGAAGCGAAGGTCGGGGCATATGACCGGTTTGGAAAGACTGTCAATTTACCGGACTCTCAGGGCCTCAGAAAAAAACTGGTCTGATTTACGTTTAATTATCGTTTGGGGTTTATCCCAAAATAGCAACTCAGGAGAGTTTATCTTTCAGAAACCAAAAGGTTCACAAAGATTGTCAAGGATGACTTAGGTGTCCCGCGAGGGACTTAACAATTGGGGCTGATGCTCAACGGTATAAGCCCGAATGGGTGAAAAAGGAAAAACCTATGTCCAGTATTTTAACAAACAATAGCGCAATGGTGGCGCTAGATACACTTCGTGGTATCAACAAAAATCTTGCTTCAGTTCAGAGCGAAATTTCCACCGGTAAAAAAATCAATTCTTCTACAGATAACGCAGCTATCTGGTCAATCGCGACTGTTATGCAATCCGACGTTGAAAGCTATTCACAGCTTACAGATAGCTTGAACTTGGGTTCAGCGACTGTTGGTACAGCTCGCGACGCCGCAAACGAAGTTACTGAGCTTCTGAAAAGCGCTAAAAGCGCAATTGTTGCCGCGAATGACGCGTCTGTTACGGATGCTGACCGCGCCAAATACCAAACTGACCTAAACGAAATTCGTGAAGGTATCGCTTCGATCGTCGATGCAGCGTCTATCAACGGTCAAAACCTTTTGAAGGCCGGCGACAACATTTCTGTATTGTCTTCCTTGAACCGCGATACGAATGGTAATGTTACGCCTGGAACAATCGGCGTGGCACGTCAGGACCTGACCACAGCCGACGCCATCACCGGCGCAACAATTGCTGCGTCAGACGAAACTGGCGCTACTCTGTCTAACGGCACTGTTGCCGAAAATGGCGGAACCCAAACGATTACTATCGCCTCTGGTACGACTCTCAGTGCGACAACATATGAATTCACCGTTGCAGGTGAAGACGTAAGTTACGAAGCTGCTGCTGGCCTTGACCAAGACGCCATCGCAGCTGGCATGAAAGTCGCTGTTGATGCGGCCATCTCAGACGCTGGTTTGTCAGGATCTTTGACAACGGCCGTTTCTGGTGGTGTTCTTACATTTACCAACGACGCGGCAGCCGATAGCAACAATAATGACGTCACTGTTGGTGCGATTACGACAACAAGTGCCAGCGTTGCAGCAGGTGGACTAAACGCTCTAGCAGATTTGGACATCTCAACAACTGCAGGAGCTTCCGCAGCTTTGAGCTCAATCGACTCTTTGCTTCAGACAGCTATCGACGCGACAGCGTTCTTTGGTTCCAAGCAAAGCCGTATCGATAACCAGAACGAGTTTGTTACAACTTTGTCTGACAGCTTGAAGACAGGTATTGGCGCCTTGACAGACGCCAACCTCGAAGAAGCCTCTGCGCGCCTTCAGTCTTTACAGGTTCAGCAGCAGCTAGGTGTTCAGGCTCTATCAATTGCCAACCAGGCACCACAATCACTTCTGGCCCTCTTCCAATAGGAAAAGCCACATTATAATTTTAGCCAAAGCGGTTAGCCGCTTTGGCGCACTCATATTCCCAAAGTATTTGAGAAGTTAAACGTATGGATCAGAAACAAAATGCACTCCGCGGATATGGCCAAGTAAAACGCCAGACCGCATCTGATAAACATATTGAGCTGCAACTCTTTTCCGCCGTTACAGGGCGCCTTCGCGCCCAAGCCCAGAAAAACTCAAAGAGATTAGATGGAGAGATGGCCGAAGCTATCCTCGCAAATGCAAAGCTCTGGAACGTTCTCTTCTGTGATTTGGTTGGCCCCGAAAACAAGTTGACGGAAGACCTGAGAAACAATCTTATTTCCCTTGCCGAATTTACTCAGTCTCACACCCAGCGGATTTTGCGTGGGCAAGCGGGTATAGACATTCTAATTGAAATTAACTCCGCTATAATTGAGGGCTTAAGAACGGCCATAAAAGCGCCTTTGAACGGTTCTGAAGTTGTAAGAGAGGTTGCTTAAATGTCCGGACTTGTCATCAGCTTGAAACCAAATGAAAAATTTCTTGTCAATGGAGCGCTCTTGATGAACGGCTCCAAGCGGTCGCAAATTTGTTTGCCTGATGACGATGTCTATGTACTGCGCCTAAGTGACGCCCTTCACCCTAATGAAGTAAATTCTCCGGTGCGACGCGTATATTATGCCGTTCAGCTTATTCTTTCCGGCGACAATGATGCCGTGAAAATCGAAGACGATGTCCGTTCCGGATTGCTGGCACTTGAAGCTGTCTTCGAAAGTACGCCGCTAAGCCAGACATTAGAGAAAGCGAAAATCGCTTTCCTCAAAGGCCATTTCTATTCCGTTCTGAATAACCTTAAATCGTTATTCCCTATTGAAGACGCAATGTTGAATGCGGTCTCTGACCCAGAAAAAATTACGGAAGAATTTAATGAAGCAGATGGGGCGCCAGCCTTAATGGCTCGCGCGAGCTAACATGGCGTTTACCCCTGTTATCCCGAATAGTGGATTGGCCGGTTGGTCCTTTCTACAACGGACGATTGATCGACAGGAAGAAGTTTTTGCAAAGTCGCCCGATATTTCGCGCGATATTGAATACTTCAGAAATAATATTCAAAACATAGAAACTCTTGACGACCTGATGCAGGATCGGAAGATTTTAAAAGTTGCTCTCGGCGCTTTTGGACTCGGTGAAGAAATCTCCAAGGGAGCTTTTGTTCGGAAGATCATTGAGGAAGGCACAGAGGATGGAAGTTTTGCCAAACGCCTGAACAATTCTGATTATATAGCGTTAGCGAGAACGTTTGATTTTACGGAGGGAAGCCTTTCTCTTTCTCAGGCAGATATTGATAAAATCTCTAGTCAGTATGAACGGCAGAACTTCGAGATAGAGGTTGGCAATGTTGATGACTCCATGCGGTTGGCTTTAAATTTCCAAAGAGAGATACAAGACTTTGTTGGCCAAGGCTCGAGTGAGAATGCCGGATGGTTCAAATTAATGGGATCAGTTCCTATGAGAACCGTCTTGGAAGGTGCCTTTAATTTACCACAAGAGTTTGCAGCTCTGGATGTGGACCGGCAAAAAGACATTTTGGCAGATAAGGCGCAACAAGCTTTCGGGGGGAAATCAATCGAAGTCTTCAGGGAGCCCGAAGCAGTAGAGAAGGTCATAAAAGACTATCTTTTACGTGAACAGATCAATTCTGGTCCCTCGGCGTCCACTCCCGGATTTGCTGCCTTGTCGATTTTAGGTCAGTCTAATTCTGGGTCTGGCGTCGGAACGTCCGGTTTGTTTAATTTGCTTTTATCCAACAGTTAAGTCTGTGCGCTGGCTTCCGAGTGAGGAACGAAGCCAACTGTATGTGCAAGTTTTTCAAAGGCGTCTTCGATAAGGAGGTTTTCGGTTGTTCCGATAAAGGTTTCTAGGTCCGCATAGGCCTCAATGGCCTTATCAAGTTTAGGGTCTGTTCCGCTGACATAAAGCCCAGCCTGAATAATTGGCTCCGCTTCCTCATAACGCATAATATATTCCCGCGCTATTTGAAGCACTTTATTTTGCTCCGGGGTGGCCGCATCGGGAAGAGACCGAGAGACACTTCGCCGTATATCAAAGGCAGGATAACGTCCTCGTTCCGCTATCTCCCGGGATAGAATAACATGGCCGTCCAAAATTCCACGCACCATATCCGCGACCGGTTCTTCCATGTTGGATCCCGCCACGAGTACGCTGAAAACAGCCGTAATGTCCCCGCTATTGTCGAGGCCGGGGCCGGAGCGTTCACATAAAGCAGCTAATGCGCGAAATGTGGAGGGGGGAAAGGCTTTCAAGGCCGGGACTTCGCCAGCATTCAAAGCAATTGTCCGATGCGCTTCGGCGTATCGGGTGAGCGAGTCGAACAGGAACAAAACCTGTTTGCCTTCATCTCTAAAATGTTCCGCCGCAGAGATCGCGAGTTGAGCTGTGCGCAGCTTAATGGCGGCTGACATATCTGAGGTCGCCACAAAAACGATTGATTTTTTCATGCCTTCCGGACCGATCACCTTTTCCACAAAGTGCCGGACTTCGCGCCCTCTTTCCCCGATAAGCGCGATGATGGTCACATCGGCATCATTGGACCGTGCAATGGTCCCCAAAAGAGTTGACTTGCCAACCCCTGACCCCGCGAACAATCCTGTTCTCTGACCCTGACAGAGCGGCAAAAACGTATCAATCGCTGCGACGCCTGTATTAAGTCTGGGGCCGAGAGCTTTTCGCAAAATAGCAGAGGGCGGGAGCGCGTCGAGCTTTGCCCGTTTTATGCCGCTATTGGGTGTTGTCCCGTCAATACAGCGTCCCTCATAATCAAGAATTTTTCCTATCCAGTCTGCCGAAGGGTAGTGTAGAGTTGGCTGTATATGTTCGACCCGTTGGCCGATCCTGACATCCGCAGTTGTTGTGTAAAGCGTGGCCATAGCGCGGGTGTTTTCAAGTGCAATAACTTCGCCTCTGATTTTTTCGCCGTCTGACTTTTCTATTTCAATCAGAGCGCCTTGTCCCAATCGGTGATTCAATCCGCTGATATGGATGGATTGATCCGTGACTTTCTCCACACGTCCGAAATAGCGCGTGGGGGCAGGAATTTCCGCTTGGTCGAATCCGTGTTCAAGATAGGTCATGGGTGCAGATATGGTGAATAAAGTTAATATATGGTTGGTGTTTGTTAACTTCTCGTTCAACTCTCTGATGTAGGCCTTAACTTATGGTAAACCATAGACAAGGATTGTCGGGCCATGATGAAGAGCACAAATTTACAGAACCTCGTTTCCGCGATGGCCTCTCATGCTGCGCAGCGGCATGCCGTCGTCGCCGAAAATATAGCGAATTCAGATACCCCCGGATATAAAGCAAAAGACCTACAGCCATTCAGCGAAGTTTTTCACGAATCGCAAATGGGAGCGAAACCTGTTGAAACTGGCCAATTCAGGGTGGTTGAGTCCAGCATGGGTGACGCGACTTCTCCGAACGGAAACTCCGTATCCCTCGAAGAGCAAATGATGAAATCAGCGGAGACGCAGAATGATCATGCCTTGGCTTTGATGCTTTACCGCAAATCTCTTTCAATGATGAAAATGGCCGTTGGCAAAAACCTTTAATTTAGCTGTATAATGAGGACGCTCCAGGATGGACAACTCAATTTCAAAATCAATGGCTGCCGCTTCTAGCGGGATGAATGTACAGTCTTTTCGCTTGCGTATTGCTAGTGAAAACCTCTCCAATACCGACACACATGGCTATCACCGCAAGCAGGTCAACTTCGAAACCGAGATGGACCGCGTTAATAATATGGAACGCGTCAAGATCGGCGATGTAAGTCTGGACAATAGCGAAGGCACGCAGATTTTTGACCCGGCCAGTCCTTTGGCGGATGATAACGGAATGGTGATGTCTTCAAACGTGGATATGATGGTTGAACTGGCGGATGCACGGGAAGCGGGCCGAAGCTATGAAGCCAATCTCTCCACCTTCCGCCAAGCCACTCAAATGTATCGCAGTCTCATAGACTTGCTTCGGAACTAATAGGAGCGTTTCATGGAACCGACTTCCCTCGGCGCGATGCGCCAATATCAAATTGCTAGGCAGGCTCTTTCTCCGAATTCAAAACCGGCAGAGATGGGCGCCAAGGAAACCGGTTCGGCGACAGGCGCCGTAGCTGAAAGCGCGAAAGAGTTCGCCGAGGTTTTCCAAAATGTTGAGAAAACAACCGAGGCTATGGCGTCTGGCCAAGCAGATGCACATTCAGTTGTGCAGGCCATGGCGAATGCAGAAGTGGCCTTGGAAACAGCGGTGACGATCCGGAACCGTGTGGTGGAAGCTTACCAAGAACTTTTGCGTATGCCTGTCTAATGGGCGAGGCAGAAATCCTTTCCATTGTGCGTGAGTTTTTTTGGAGCGCTGCGATTATGTCGCTACCGCTTTTGGGAACGGCTTTACTAATAGGGTTGGCTGTTGGCTTACTACAGGCTTTAACATCCATCCAAGAAATGACTCTGACATTTGTCCCTAAACTTGGCGCGATGTTGATCGTCTTTGTTGCCACGGCGGGGTTTATGGCTCGAATGTGCATCCATCTGTTTGACTCCATTGTCATACCAGCCATCGCCGGATAATTATGCCAAAATCTCTGGGGGAATTGATAAAAAATCCGACAGTCTTCTTGGCTATCGGTTTAATGTTCATCATAGTGATGATGGTCCTGCCTATGCCGTCATGGGTTTTGGATGTCGGCCTCTCGGCGTCTTTTGCTTTCGCTATTTTGATTTTTACAATCACGCTTTTTATTGAACGCCCCTTGGATTTCAGCTCATTTCCCTCTGTTCTGTTGGCAGCATTGTTGCTTCGTTTGTCCTTAAATATTTCTTCGACGAAACTCATAATTGGGGAGGGACATACTGGCCCAGACGCGGCGGGGGGCGTAATTGAAGGCTTTGCCATGTTTGTTATGGGCGGAAATATCTTTATTGGTCTCATCGTTTTCTCTGTTCTCGTTATTGTGAATTTTATGGTGATTGCCAAAGGCGCCGGCCGTATGGCGGAAGTCGGCGCCCGATTTGCTCTCGACGCGATGCCAGGCAAGCAAATGGCGATTGATGCGGATTTGGCGGCGGGCGCTATTTCTCACGCCGAGGCCGCACAGAGACGGGTGACGGAACAAGAAGAAACAGCTTTTCTTGGTTCATTGGATGGCGTTTCAAAGTTTATGAAAGGTGACGCTGTTGCCGGGATTTTAATCACACTTTTGAATTTAATTGCGGGTATCGGTATTGGAGTAGGGGTTCATAATATCTCTTTCGGCGAAGCGATTAAAAACTACTCTGTCCTGACGGTCGGAGATGGCTTAGTCTCGCAAATCCCCGCAGTCATTATCTCAATTGCGGCGGGCTTGCTTTTGTCTAAGGGCCGCGGCGAAGGCACTGTGGATTTCGCCCTATTCAAACAATTCGGCCAATACCCAGCGGCCATAAGCGCTGTCGCGGGTATTATGTTAATCTTTGCGTTCTTCCCGGGGCTTCCATTTCTGCCATTTATAGGGGGGGCGGTTATCCTTTCAGTGGTCGCTTATATGTCATATTCTCGGCAGAAGGCGGAAGCCGAAAAACCAGCTGACACTGAAGACGCCGTTACTGAAATTCCGGAAGAACAGAAACTCGGTGACGCACTTGATATTGATGAAATCAGTGTAGAATTGTCACCAAATAT
This sequence comes from uncultured Hyphomonadaceae bacterium, assembly GCA_913058335.1. Lineage (GTDB taxonomy): Bacteria > Pseudomonadota > Alphaproteobacteria > Caulobacterales > Maricaulaceae > Litorimonas. Next base: position 296,267 of record CAJXPX010000001.1, on the reverse strand, counting down.
TGTTCCGAATGTCATGAATGAAGAATTTGGCTTTGACCAAAGGGTCCAGAAAATACGAAAATTTGTTGCCAAGGAGTTTGGATTTGTTCTGCCGCCTATTCGGCTGACGGATAACACGCTTCTGCCAGAGGACGTTTACAAGATAAAAATTCAAGGCACGGAAATTGCGACGCAAAGCCTTAAGTCCAAACAGCTTTTAGCCTTGATAGACCCGGAAGACCACCCGCATATCCCGGGGCAGAATACAAAAGAGCCTGTTTTCCAAGCGCCGGCACGGTGGATTGACAAAGAGTACGAAGACGAGTTGATGATGTTGGGCGTTACGGTCATCGCGCCTATTGAGGTCCTTGCCACGCATTTATTGGAGATCATACAAGACAATTTTACCAAGCTTCTGACGCGCCGGACGCTTAGAAAGACGCTGGATACCTTCAAGAATGTAAGCGATGCCGGCCGGGCGGAATCCAATAAAAAAATTATCGAAGAATTTATCCCCGATAAAGTGCCCCTAGATCTGTTTCAAGGGGTTTGTCGCTTGTTATTGGAAGAGCGGATATCAATTCGGAATATCCCTTTGATCTTAGAGACAATTGCCGAGGGTAAGACGGTCATAAATAACACGGAACAATTGGCGGACTTTGTACGACATAGAATGAGCTACCAATTTGTATCCAAATTGCGCGATGAAAGCGGGCGGCTGCCTTTAATTCAAATCGGGCCTGATTGGGAAGCCCAGTTCACGGCGAGTGAAACAACAGATGAGAGTGGTCGCCGGGATGTGGCTCTGCCGCCTGATGATTTTAACCGGTTGGCCGGGAGCGTCCGCAAGGAATTGGATAAGTCTGCAAGACAAGGCGTCTATGCGGCTATCGCCACAACCTCTAAACGTCGCCGCTTCATTCGGTCTGTTTTAAACGCAAAAGGAGTTCGCAATCCCGTCGTAGCCTATGAGGAGATCGGGACGTCAGAACGCCCTGCTATAATGGGCGTCGCCTGATGGAATTTCTAGATGGCTTCACGGCTATCATAGCGCCCTATATGGATTCGCTCTTTGCGATCATGGCCATCTTCACGCGCATGTCAGTTTTCATTTTTCTAGTCCCAACAATTGGAGAACGTACTATTACGCCGCGTGTCAGGCTTGGTCTGGCGCTCATGCTGACTTGGCTCATGCTTCCTGTCGTGATGACCCAGCCCATACCAATTACGCAGCTTTCGGACGCGACAGTTCTCATTGCCAAAGAGGCGGTTTTTGGCTTCTTTTTTGGCTTTGCGCTTCGCTTGATAGTAATCGGTTTGCAAGTGGTCGGGAATATTATCTCTCAAGCTATGTCTATATCTCAGCCTTTGGGGGAGGGAATCGCGACCGAGCCGAATACGACATTAAGTAATTTTTTCATGCTGGCTGGCGTGACGTTACTGATTACAATGAACTTCCATATAGAGGCTTTTTCAATTCTCATTCGATCATATGATGTTTTTCCATTGGGAGCGGCCCCTGACTTTAATAATTTTGCCTATGAGTTGACGGATAAAGCTCTAAACCTTTTCCGGTGGAGTCTGTCTCTGGCCTTTCCCTTTATTCTATTGAACTTTATCTATAATCTGCTGCTGGGTTTCGTGAACCGGGCTATGCCGCAATTATTAGTCTCCTTTGTGGGAATGCCGGCGATTTTAGGCGTTGGCTTACTGCTTTTGGCATTCTCTGTTGTCACTATTCTGACGCTTTGGACAGGCATTGCCCAAACCGAATCCGTCAGCTTTGAGTTCGCGGGCTAGGGGGCTGCATGAGCGAGAATGAACAGTCGGGCGCCGAGGAAAAGAGTTTTGACGCCTCGGAAACAAAAATACGAAAATCCCGTGAGAAAGGGGATACCCCCCAATCAACAGAAGCGAACACGCTTATGCTCTATATTGGGCTAGCTGTGGCTATCGTGATTTTTGGTAAAGCCATTGTGACGAACGCTTTGATTTCGTTATCGAGTATGTTGGAGCATCCAACTGATATGGGAAATGCTTTACTGAATTCTAAATCCGCCCGGTTTGGCCAAAACGGAGCATCAGAATTTTTATGGAAGCCCATTCTTGCCTTGGGGCCGGTTTTCATGCTTCTTATTCTCGCGATTGTTGTTTCGCTTGTTTTGCAGCGGGCCGTTGTTTTTGCCCCGAGCAAGTTAAAACCGAAACTATCCCGCCTTTCCCCCATTTCTAATGCAAAACAAAAATATGGTGCCACGGGGATGGTCGAGTTTGGAAAACGATTTTTCAAACTGGCGTTCATCGCCTCTGTAGCAATGTTTTTCTTTTTCACTCTGTTGAAAGAATTGCCGGGTATGAGCGCAATTCCACATGCTTTGATTGTCCCGGAAATGAATAAGACAGCCTTACAGCTTATCATTTTTATGATTATTGCTTTGGGCCTGATTGCGCTAGTGGACCTGCCTTACGCGTGGTTTGCGCATATGAAAAAACTTCGTATGACTCTTAAAGAAATTAAGGATGAGAATAAAGAAAGTGAAGGCGATCCGCATCTGAAGGGCGAGCGTCGCCGCCGGGCTCTTGCCCTCTCTCAAGCTACGATGATCAATGATGTGGCCAAGGCGGATGTGATTATTGTCAACCCGACGCATTATGCTGTCGCGTTGAAATGGGAGCGTGAACAAAAGACCGTTCCTGTTCTTTTGGCCAAAGGGGTTGATGAGCTGGCTTTCAGAATTCGAAAGAAAGCGGAAGAAAATAATATTCCAATTCATTCTGACCCACCTTGTGCGCGATCCATTTATGCAGGCGTAGAAGTCGGCGACGTCATCAAACCGGAACATTATGCCGCGGTCGCTGCCTCTATTCACTTTGCCGATAGCCTGAAACGCAAAGGGTATGAGTGATGGGGGACAAATTTGAAGTTCTACTTAAGCTAAATAACATTATGAAGCAGCAAGCAGAAAAAAAGCTTGCTGATGTGGTGTTCGCTGCGACAAAGATTTCCGATAGCATTGAAAAGACCAGGAAAGATATAGAACGAAACCATACGTCTCTTTTCGTAGGCTCTGAGACGTCCTTCCTCCAAACGGATGTCATTGTTTTCGAACAATGGAAATCGGCTCAATTGAACAGAATTTCGAGTCTGCAATCGGATCTACAGCAGATTACGGAACTAAAGAAGACGTTGCTGGAAGATCTTAAAACGCAAACATCTAGAAGAAATGTGCTCCTTTCCCAACAGGCGGCGATCCGCAAAAGAGTTTTAGCGGAGAAGGACGAAATTGAGGCAGAACGCAATTTGGAGGGGTGGTTAAATCAAAATAGATTTGCCGATACAATTAAGGCTGGTAACACCCTGTAAAACCCCAGATAGTGCCTTCAAATAGGTTATAAAAAAGGATGAGACTTTCGCCTCATCCTAAAATTATCAACACGAAAGGCGAGTCTAAAAGCCCATGGCTTCGCGCATGATGTGATAAATGACATTTTGCTCCATAACGCCGGAGACGAGGTCTGAAGATGGGCCAATCGCGAAGACAGGTACATCTTCGCCCGCATGTGTTTCGCTATGTCGCTGCTCGCCATTGCTTACATAACCCGTTGGAATAGCTGCCTTTTGAACAATCACTTCGCCAGGTCGAGTGTCCGGGTTACGGATGCCTTCTACTGCGCCGGGGCCGTTCTGATAACCTAACGTCGTATAAGGTTGATCATCTGTGCCGAGAACATTTTCACCATTTGGGTGTCCGGTATCATCATTGCCTTTGACGGTGCCCAGAATTGGGTTCCCGCGAGAGGGATACCCTGCAATGGTGAAAACATGGCTGTGATCTGCCGTGACGATGATAAGAGTCTCGGACAAATCGACTTTCGAAAGCGTGGCTGCAATCGCTTCGTCAAGAGCAACGCCTTCATCCAAAGCAAGTTCTGCTCTGCCCGCATGATGACCATGATCAATTCGGCCGCCTTCGACCATCAAGAAATAGCCGTTACCTTCTGCCTCAAGGCGGTCAATTGCCTTAACTGCCATATCTGCAATTGAGGGTTCTAGATTTGTTTCGTCTTTGGCCCGAACAAACTCCATGTGGCTGTTTGAAAATAGTCCCAAAAGCGGAAGCTGCGTTTGGGTATTTACCTGACTAAGCGAATTTTTGTCACCGACAAAAGTTCCGCCGACCCTCTCTTCAACACCGGATTCAAATTTTCCTTTGCCGCCGCCCATGGCGATGTCCAGGCGTCCTGAGGAAAGCGCCGCTTCCATCTGAGCTGCAATAGGGGTGCAGCCCTCGCTTCGGGCATTTTCAGGCAAGTCGCTCAGACTTTCCCAATCCCGATTTGGTGAATTAGAATAAGTGGCGGCAGGCGTAGCATGTGTCAAACGAGCCGTGGAGACAACACCAGTCGAATAGCCTTGATCTGCGGCCTGCAATAAAAAACTTTCCAACGGCGCTGATAGCGAACCCGCACAATCATTTCGGTCAGCCTCCGGGCCCACATTAATCACGCCCGCTTTGGTTTTTTGGCCCGTCATAAAAGCGGTCGCTGTTCCCGCTGAATCAGAGACTTGCTGATTAGTGTTGTAAGTTTTCGACAGCGCTGTGTGAGGGAGGCTCTCCATAGCCAATATATGTTCTTCGCCGGATTGCCCCAGTTTCTGTCCTGCATGGATGCGAATGGCTGTGATAGTTGAAACGCCCATACCGTCCCCCACAAATAAAATGACGTTCTTGGCACGTTTTGGAGCTTCGGGCTGATTGAGCCGATTTTCAACGGCCAGTTGCCCCATTTCAAAGCTACCTTGCTCACCTGAAAACTGCGTCTTTGGAACTGTAATAGGTTCTGAGGACTGCATATTTGATGTTGATTGCGGCACTGTTGAACAGGCCGAAAGCAATAAGAGCGCACAGGCGCTTAGGCGATAAAATGACATAAATACTCCTGATTATCTAAAGACGGGATCATCCAAACTTCTGAGTTTACGGGAATGAAGGGTTCCGCTTTGCGCTTCCCCTTTCAAAATAGACATGGCCTCCAGGCCGATATTGAGATGTTGTGCTACGCGGCTGCGATAAAAAGCTTCTGCCGTTCCAGGGAGTTTGATTTCGCCATGTAGGGGCCTGTCTGAGACGCAAAGCAATGTTCCATACGGCACGCGATAACGATAACCATTAGCCGCGATTGTTGCGCTTTCCATATCAATCGCAATGGCGCGGGATTGATTGAGACGCGTGCGTAATTTTTCATACCGCATTTCCCAATTACGATCATCTGTCGTCACAACAGTTCCTGTCCGAACATGCCTTTTCATCATTTGACCTGACAGCGACATGACACTGGAAATAGCTTCGGTTAAAGCGATTTGCACTTCTGCAATGGTTGGTAGGGGGATGGCAGGCGGCAAAACATCATCTAAGATTTGATCGTCTCGGAGATACGCATGGGCTAAAACAAAATCGCCTAAAATCTGAGTGCGTCGAAGGCCGCCGCAATGTCCTAACATCAACCAGCAATGAGACCGCAAGACCGCGACGTGATCGGTGATCGTTTTCGCATTGGAAGGGCCCACTCCGATGTTAATAAGCGTAATGCCCTCATTATTGTCAGCTATAAGGTGATAGGCTGGCATTTGCGGGCCTTTAAAGCCGGGGTCAGCTCTATAATCTTCTGCCTTCTCTATAACACCCTGACCCGGACAGGAAAAACCCGTATAGATGCCTTTTCCCACGACATTCTTTGCATGTTCTACAAATTCATCCACATACCTTTGATAGTTGGTAAATATGACAAACTTTTGAAAATGTTCGGGACTAGTGCCGGAATAATGTCGCAGGCGTTGCAGGGAGTAATCTGTACGCAGTGCGGGAAAAAGACTGAGAGGGAGCGGCTTGTCATTCGGATGTTCCACGGCGCCATCGGCCAGATCGTCATGGATATGTTTTAAGTTGGGAAGAGGGAAATATTGTCCGATTTTAGAGCTATACTCTTTATCCATTTCAAAAGCGGAGGGATCAATCGCAAAGGCAACGGGTATGGCGTGGTTGCAATAACCGACATAGTAGTTCACTTCATAAGCGGCTTCGATACTGGAGAGCTGGTCAATCAGGTAATCCGCAAAAATTTCGGGGCTTGTGATTGAACTCCCATACCAACCAGGCCCTCGAATGCTGACAAAAGCATAAGGCGAAACACCGTCTTCTTTTCGGGTTTTAATCTCCACTAACAGATAGGGATAAGTCGGGGTGGCTGACGCCTCTCGTTTGCCCGTCTTGGCATATTCGCTAAACGACTTGTTAATCAGGGTAATCGCGTCGTTGTAAAGTGTTTTAAGCCCGCTTATGGCCGCAGCTATATCCTCGACCTGCATAAGATTTTCAAAAAATTCGGGGGGGCTTCCAACTTGGTTCAAAATAAACATCCTTTTAATTCACAGTTCAATAATTGCGCTTCGGATTTAGACCGTTTCACAAATAAAATTTCCGCGTCCTAAAGATTTGAGACTAGTCTGTCAATGATATGGCTGACTTTACACTCAAAGTTACACGTCTATCGCGCCTTGTCTGCCGCTTTCCACAATAAATTTTTTGCGGGTGTGGGCCTTTGCATTCGGGTCATAAACCGAGGTCACTTCCTTCATTTCAAACGTCCAGTTTTCTGGTGTTACATTGACCAGAGAATAGCCTCGTTTCCGGTCATCGAAAAAATGGATATGCGGATTATCCGGAAGCATTTGGGTGAAGCGGTTATAGGCATAGCTATGGGCGGTTACGGAGGTTGTAACAAATTCTGTGCCGACTGTTTGCGACTGAGGATTACTGTAATCTGTTTTAAGGTCAGCCTGCCACCAGCTGTGCATATCACCGCCGATAGAGATGAAGTTTTTAGGCCGCCGCTGTTCTGCAGCCCGAAGGATCATGTCGCGGGTCGCGGGATATCCGTCCCATCCGTCGCTCCAAGATGCAGGATTGCCGTCCCGGTCTTTCTGATAGAGCCGTGAGAAAAGGGTAGGTTGTGCCAAGACTTCCCATGTCGCGCCGGAACGAAGGAAGGAAGGCATGAGCCAGCTTTCTTGCGCTTTTCCAAACATGGACCGGGACATATCCTCAAGCTCTGAACAATTCACGGCTTGAGCCCCCCCGTCTTCAGGGGTTTGGCAGGCTTGGTCATCTCGATACTGACGGCCATCTGTTAGTGCCATAGTCATGAGGTTGCCATAGTAAAAGTAATCGTGAAGACGCATCTTCTCCCCTTGAGGGCGGCTGCGCAGACGTATCGGCATGTGCTCGTAATAAGCCTTGTAGGCGGCGGCGCGACGGGCGCGCATCTGATCGCGCGGCATGTAGTTTTCGTCGTTTAGATTTGCATAATCATTTACGACTTCATGGTCATCCCAGATGAAAAGCCACGGAGCATGCGCGTGCGCCGCTTGAAGCGCGGGGTCAGTTTTATATTGGGCGTGAAGACGCCGGTAATCCGTAAGGGTAATGGCCTCCGTGGTTGCTTGTCGGCGAACCTGCGGACCCCAAGAGGATTCATAAATATAGTCCCCTAAATGAACGATCAGATCCGGGTCTTGCCTAACCATATCGTTATAGGCGTTGAAGAAGCCCTGTTCATAATGCTGACAAGAGGCGATGCCAAATCGGAGTTTGTCAACAGGTGCTCCGAACATTGGTGCTGTTTTGGCCCGCCCTGTCGGACTGTTTTGTCCGTTAGCGATGAAGCGGTAAAAATACTGGCGTAAAGGTTGCAGGCCTTGGACTTCAACATGAACGCTATGTGCCCATTGTTGGTTCGCAATAGATTGCCCGGCTTTTATAATGCGAGCAAAGTTTTCGTCTTCTGAAACCTGCCAAGTTACATTGATTGGTGCCGATAATCCGCCGTTTGCGGCTAAAGGCATTGGGGCAAGCCGTGTCCATAAGACAAAACCGTCAGAGACAGGGTCGCCGGATGCCACACCCAAAGTGAATAAATAATCGAGTCCTTTTTGGGGACTGGCGCCTAATGACATGGTCGTGGGGGCCGAAACTGTAGCGCAAGCCGAAAGACTTAGAGCGCTGAGGCCTGATAGAATTTGGCGGCGTGTATTTAGCATGTCTATTCCTGAAACAAGGTAGGGGGCCTGCATAAAAAAACGGAGGACCGAGGCCCTCCGTTCATATCGTTTTATCTAGTCGATAACAAACCTAGAAATCGTAAGTCGCTCCGAAACGAACTTCATAAGCAGAAGCGTCGTTAGAAGTGGAGAATGGCTGTCCAACCAACAACCCGCGTGGGAAGCTAGGTTGATCAAGTTGACCCCAGTCGCTGTTGATCATGTTCGTAAGGTTATCGATGACCATGAAGACGGTCGCGCGATCATCTGCACGTAGTCCTGGAAGCTCTTGAGTAAGCTTCAGATCAACCTTTGTCCATGACGGTCCAGTGAACTCGTTACGTTCTGTGCCTGGGACCAGAACGTTATTGCCTTCTAGGAACGGCGTGAAGTTAAACGCGCTGTTACCAGAAATTGTCCGGCTGTAAGGACGGCCTGAGCTGTGTTGGAAGAAAACAAACGCTTTAGAGGCATAATCTGCAATGAATTCCTTCTCATAACGGTAAGACGCGGTGAAGCGGTGCTTGATGTTATAGTTAGATGTTGAAGCAACTTGCTCTTGAGGGTCATTAAACGCACGGTTTGTGTAGTTTGAGAACGCAACAGAACTTGTCATCGGCTGAATATCATTGGCATCCGTATAGGCATAACCTGCTGTGATCGCGTGGTTTTCCCATTGACGGTTTAATCCAAGAGAGAAAGCGTATGAGTTGGCTTCTTCGTCCGCATTTGTCAGAACGAAGGCTGGCTCGCGAACACTGTCATATTCTGTGTAACCATCGGCAGTCGTTCCAACAGCTTCCAAGTCAGCCCGGAGGACGATGGCTTGGTTGTTGCTGCGTGAGTACTGAGCGTCCGCTGTGAATGTCCAGATCCCGCCGAACAGGTCTTCGCCTGTGTCAAAATTCGGAGACCATGTGAAGCCAGCTGCGGCTTTCCATTCGGATGGAATATCAAAGTCCGGGTCCAAATAGTTGATTTCGAAGTTATCGCCAACACCGCCAGCTACCGCATCGAACAATTCAGATGGAACGCCGTAACCTGGTCCTGCTGGAGCGCCGTCTTCTACGCCTGAATAAACAACGTCAGCGTCGAACAAGCTACGTGATCCATCGGTGTAACCGAAAGAACGACCGCGCTGACCAAATTGGAGAACGTTGTTGGCAGAGAAGTTGTTTGAGAGCCAAACATTCGGGTTACCGCCGGAGTAAAGGCCGGCGCCGCCGAACAATTGTAGTTCAGATGAAGCGTCATATGTGAAGCCGAGACGTGGCTGCAATAGGCCTTCGCCGTCTAGGTTTGTTGAGTTTGAAAAACCGTAATCGGCGACAAAATCAGCATTTTCTTCAGGTGCATCATCTGTTGTGTAGAAATCATAACGCAGACCCGCAACAACCTTTAAGCCATTTTGGAAATCATATTCGTCTTGGCCGTAGATTGTGTTTGTCGCATAACCCCAAACAGCCGCCGCATCTGCCGGATTGTTTGAAGGTGCGTTGTTGTAGTAAATTGCGTCAGCAAAACCGTTCCGGAAGTTTTCAATTCCGTCAAAGCGGATTTCTGTTTCAGTGTGCTGAACGAAAAGGTTGAACACGTCGAGCTCTTCACGCTCAATACCGCCTGAGAAGGTGTGATTGCCCATAATGTAGTCAGCTTTTGCCGCCATTGTGGTCACATCATATTCTAAGACGTTTGCGTGGCGAGAGTCGTCTGCTCCAAGGTATACATCTACATCACCAACAGAGACACGGAATTCACCGAAATCCGTTCCGCCGACAGGATTGGCGCGGGCATTTACGTCCAAATAATTGAAACGGAGCTCGGTAGAGAAGTTCTCCGTCCAATCAGAATATAGCGAACCGGTATATGAGTTCAGTTCAGCGCCCCGCTCATACAAGTGATTTGAAAATTCAACTTCTGTACTGTCCCCGTCTGAACGAACAGTGTTGAAGCCATCATTGTAGTTGTAAATGAATGACGCGCGGTGGTTATCCGTAACGTTCCAGTCTAGTTTAACTAGAATTTTTTCGTCTTCATTTGGGTTACTTATTGGTAGTGTCCCTGGATCATATTGATACTGATTTTGGGCAATACTGATGATGTCATCAAGCTGAGTTTGGGAGATTTGGAAACCACCATTTCCGATAGGCTGTTCGTTATAAAGGTTTGCGCCTTCGAGTTTTTCATAAGACGTGAAAAAGAACAATTTGTCTTTGATGATTGGTCCGCCGACATTAAATCCGTAACGGATTTCGTCAAAGTTACCAAAATTTACGTCCCGATCACCGACTCTGTCACCGCGCAACCCGTCATCTGTATAATCAATAAAAGCGCCGCCGTGGAATTCATTGGTACCTGATTTTGTAACCGCATTGATTTGACAAGCTGTGAATCCACCATACTCAACGTCAAAAGGTGCGAGCTCTACGGAAACCTGCTCAATCGCGTCGAATGAGAAAGGTTGACGTTCTGTTGGGTAGCCGTTTGAGTTCAAACCGAATGAATCATTCATGCGCACACCGTCAAGTGTCAGGGAGTTAAAGCGTGAGCTTTGTCCGGCACACTGAACCGCGTTAATATCGCCGCGTGACTCATCAACATAGATACGTGGGTCAAGGCGGAGGATGTCTGTAATGTTGCGGTTGATGGCTGGCGCGCTTTGAATTGTATCAAGGCCAAAATTTGCAGAGGGCCCAACGGCCACTTCGGCAAGAACATTACGCTGAGCAACCACAATAATTTCGTCAGTGACGGATCCACCTTCAAGTGAAAAGTTCAAATTGGCCGAGCCGCCGAGAGATAAAGAAATGTCTTCAACGCGTTCACCTGTATAATTGTCGGCAGAAACAGTGACGTTGTATGTACCGCCAACGGGTAGGTTACGGGCTGCGAAAGCGCCGATTGAGTCAGTTGTAAGTGACCGGCTTAGACCTGTCGCATTGTTTGTGAGAGTAATATTTGCACCGGGAATCGGATTGCCATTTGTGTTCGTTACATAACCCTGAACTTCAGAGGTAGTGACTTGGGCTGTGGCTGTAACTGCCATACCCATGGTCAGGGCAAACGCCGAGACGCTCATGACGGCGTTAAAGCCGAGGGATGAAAGAGTGTTTTTCATGATATAATCTTTACCTTTGGAGATTGCATTTGAAAGTGAGGCGGCTCTTAGAGGCAGCTGTTGTCACTTTTATGACAGAGTCGTCATGTTTGGCAGGCTGAAAGGGGGTAAATTCTGTGAACAGCTTAAAAAGACTCCGGACTGTGTCCTAAAAGTCACAAATTAGAGGCATATATTCCTTAGGTGTGGTTACTGATTTAGGACTCGCATCCTTTTCAGATTCGTTTTAGGCCCTTACCGCCATCGAGGTTGTCACTAAAACATAAAGAATCGCTGTTTATGTCGTTTGTTATCGCTATTGCCGGTGGGAGTTGTTCAGGCAAAACCACTTTAGCGCGCCATCTCCAACACCGTTTAGGGGGGGAGCATTGCCTCGCGATCCGTCAGGATGATTATTATTTTGATATTCGCGAGCGGGAGAGCCAACAAGATTTGCCAAATTTTGATGTTCCGGAAGCGCTGGATTTCAAACAGCTTGCTACCGATATATCGGCGTTAAAAGCGGGAGAGCCTGTGAAACTCCCCAATTATGACTTTACGACGCATCAGAGACGTCACCCGACAGAGCCTTTGAAACCTCGTCCTTATATCATCGTAGAGGGTTTATTATTGTTGAATGCTGAAGAAATTCGGCCCCTTATTGACCATAGTGTCTACATGAAATGTAGTTATGAGAAACGCTTTGCCCGCCGTTTGGCGCGAGACGTTGCAGAGCGTGGGCGCACCAAGGAATTTGTACACAAACAATTCCATCAAGATGTCGAACCCGCTCATCAGACTTATGTGGCGCCCTCTGCCCAATATGCGACCAAAATCGTTACTCAGGATGAATATATAAACGACCTTTCAGGTCTTATTGACCGGCTGGTAAATATTTTACCGGAGTCTGAAACAAATCCTCTTCCTCAGATGAGCCTTGCGCTTTAGGCTGAATAGAAAGCGAACCTCATGCATCACCCTGCCTTCGGACTTTTCGGTATAGCTCTTATTCTGTTTGTCGCATTTATCGTGTCAAATAATAAGCGCGCTATCAGCCCGCGTATTGTGCTTTCTTGCTTTGCTCTTCAGGTAATGATTGCTGTTCTGGTGCTTTATGTGCCGTTCGGTAAAGTCGTTTTGCAAGCGATGTCAGAGAAAGTCACAACGCTTCTCAGTTATGCGACGGCCGGGATAGAAATGGTTTTTGGCGGTTTGGCAGATGAAAGTTTGGGTTTCAGTTTTCTGGTTCGGGTTCTGCCCGTTGTCATATTTTTCGCCTCTTTAATGGAGGTGTTATATCATATGAAATTTATGCAGCTAGTCGTGAAATATGGCGGTAAGGCCATTCACTTTCTGACCGGAACCAAACCGATTGAATCGCTTAATGTGGTGGCTAATATTTTCGTCGGACAAACGGAAGCGCCGCTAACGCTTAAACCTTATCTGCCCAGTATCAATCGCTTCGAGTTGTTCACTATTATGGTCTCAGGCCTGGCTTCTATCGCCGGGACAGTGCTGGCGGGATATATCCAACTCGGTATCAGTGCTGAATATTTGATTGCAGCGAGTTTTATGTCAGCGCCCGGAGGCTTGTTGATGGCGAAAATTATTATGCCAGACCCAGCCCCCGAACTGGGAGCCAAAAAGGAAGAAGATATTTTTTCACTCGGCAGATCAACTAAACATTCCAATGTCATTATGGCTGCTGCCGTTGGCGCTCAAAACGGCGTTGCTCTAGCAGTCAGCATTGGCGCGATGTTATTGGCTTTTGTCTCACTTATTGCGCTTTGTAACGGGCTTCTGGGCTGGGCTGGTGGCTTTTTCGGCTTGGAGAATTTGAGTGTTCAAAGTATTTTGGGGCTCATTTTCGCGCCCGTCATGTACGCTTTGAATGTGCCCTGGGCAGAGGCTCAGCAGGCTGGGGCAATTTTCGGCGAAAAAGTCGTTTTGAATGAGTTTATCGCTTATATCAGCTTGGTTAATATTCAGGACCAACTTTCGGATCGTACAGTTATTATCCTGACATTCGCGCTTTGTGGGTTCGCCAATTTGAGTTCAATTGCCATCTTATTGGGCGGTTTGGGGGCTCTTATTCCCGACCGTATGCCGGAGATTGCAAAAATGGGCGTTAAGGCAGTCTTTGCGGCCTCACTCGCTAACTTGATGAGTGCGGCACTGGCAGGAATACTTGTCGCGGTTTAGGCTTTGATCAGACCTATCTCTATCAATCGTTCTTTTAGATAATCGCCCGCTGTAATCGCCGGCTCTGGATTGCCGCCTTTTTCAATACAGCCTTCGATTGGTGTTATCATGGCGTCATTGTTCAAATGTAGGAAAAATGGCTTTGAATAGCGCGGGAATTTTGCGCGTTCCGGGACGGGATTTAACACTCGATGCGTGGTCGATGGCAGAAGTCCCGCTGTCATACGCTGCAACATATCCCCGACATTTACGACGACGGCGCCTTCCGGCGCATTAATATTCATCCATTCCCCAGACCGGTGTTTGGCTTGTAGCCCGGCTTCTTCCGCCCCGAGAAGCAAAGTGATCAAATTTATGTCTTCATGCGCTCCGGCGCGTACGCTGCCTTCAGGCTGAGGTTTGGTTTGCGGGGGGTAATGAAGAAGCCGCAAAATTGAATTGCCCACATTGATTTTATCGTCGAACCAGTCTTCGTCCAATTCCAGATAGAGCGCAACGGCCCTTAAAAGGTTCGCTCCAAATTTATCCAGTTCTTCGTAAAGCGCGCGAGTATCCTCGTCGAAAGTGTTGAGCTCTTTTACGGAGGGCGTGTCCTTCATCGTTTTCCGGTAAGATGATCCTTCGGGTAGGGCCCGTCCCGTATGCCAGAACTCTTTCAAGTCCGCTTGGGATTTACCTTTGGCATTTTCCGTCATGAAAGGAGAGTGCCCGCGTTGATGCCCGTCTTCCGGGTCAGCATATTGACGTTTTACGTCCTCAGGCAGCGCGAAGAACTCTTTCGCAGCGTCGTCCGCTTCATTGATGACGGATTCGGGAATGGTGTGGTCCGAAATAACGGCGAAACCGGTTTCGCGGAAAGAGTCCCCAAGTTTTTTGGCGAAAGCCTCTTTGTTTTTTTTCCAGAGATTAAAGCTGATGGGTTCAATTTTTATCATAACGGATCACTTATTTTCTCCGCCTGTCATTTAGCGGGAATCGGAACTAGCACGAGCCCGCCTTAAATTAAAATAGCTTTTGAAGTTGGTGTGCATATCCTAAAGACAGTTATGACAACGTCCCCTACACTTTGCATTCTCGGTTCAATTAACTTGGATATGGTTATTCAGACAACACATTTACCACGAGCGGGAGAAACCGTTACTCAGGGGCAGTTTTATTCCACCCCCGGGGGGAAGGGGGCGAATACAGCTCTCGCAGCGCAACGCCTAGGTGCTAAAGTTCGTCTGCAAGGGGCTGTAGGAAATGATTTATACGCAAAAGAAGCCTTGGCGAGTTTAAGGGAGGCGGGTGTGAACTTGGAATCGGTGACGACGATAAACAAAGAAGCGACAGGAATTGCGTTTATTAATGTGGCAAAAGACGGAGAGAACCAGATTGCTGTTGCCTCCGGCGCAAATGCCGTCTTTTCCGCGGATCATTTGAGCCCCATATTTGAAGAGGCCGTATTAAGCCAATTTGAAATTCCTGTTCCGGCGCTATTAGCGGGAATAAATGGCTATGACGGCTTTGTCGCTGTGAACGCGTCGCCCTTCACTCCGAATGTCGCCAAGGTGTTTGAGAGAGCAGACTTAATTATTGTGAATGAAGGGGAATATGCGGCCTATCTATCAGAACTTGAAAATTATTCAGGCTTGCTGGCCCTCACACTGGGAGGAGAAGGGGCAAAGCTTTTCAAGAAAGGTGAGTTAATCGCAGAGGCGAAACCGCCAAAAGTTAAAGTGATAGATACGACGGGAGCGGGAGATGCTTTCGCAGCAGCGCTTACAGTTGCGCTTACGGAAGGTCAGTCTGAGCATAAGGCTTTGAGTTTTGCTTGCGCCGTTGGTGCTTTGGCAACGACAAAGCTTGGGGCGCAAAGTGCTGCCCCCAGCAGAGATGAGGTCGAAGCGCTTTTGAAAGTCTTTAGGATTTAGGCAAAAGCTCAAAAATACGGTCTGGCAAAGGCTTGGTTTTTTTGAGTTCCTCCGCAGAACAGCCTTCCAGCTCGTGCGGAAAAACCGTCCAAGCGTCGGTTTCGTGAAGATAAAAATCCGGCGTTCGCTCGGTTTTGTTTCGCTTCGGCTTATAATACACTGTGGCCACACGAATATCGCTTGGCGTATTGCGGCGGCATTTCTCTTCCAGTTTGCTAATAATGGCGTCGACACTGCGGCCGCTATCGAAAATGTCGTCGATGATCAAAAGCTGATCGTTTACATTGATCGTATCTACGAGGTGTTGAAGACCATACACTTTGACAGTTTTAGATTGCTTATCCATCGCTTCGTATGAGGAGGTTCGGATGGAAAAGTGATCTGTATCGCATCCAAGGAGCTCGAGCACTTCTTGAATGGCGATCCCGACTGGAGTACCGCCGCGCCAAACGCCCACAATGAAAGAGGGCCGATACCCGCTTTCAAAGATTTGTAAGGCAAGTTCGAAGGAATCCTTCAATAGCTCTTCCGCGCTGACAAACAATTTTTCCATGGGATTACTCAATATAAGATTATTTGGCTCCGCCTAATCGAAGAATGCTCTGCTATCAAGAGCCTACCGCGTATCGGCTATTCTCTTTTCTATCTGAGACAGTTATGCAGGGCGTTCATTTCGTTTTCGGTTAGAAAGCTATAAGGGAAGATCCATGACACGACGCCTGATTATTGACTGCGATCCGGGACAGGATGACGCCATAAATCTCTTTCTGGCACTGCCTGAAACTGAGGACTACGAAATTCTTGGGATTACAGTTGTGGCTGGAAATACGAGTTTGGAAAAGACCCAACGCAATGCGCGCCTACTTTGTGAATTAGCCGGTCGAACCGATATACCGATATATGCGGGTTGCGACGCTCCGCTTCAATACAAACTTGCGACTGCGGAAGAGGTTCATGGAAGTGAAGGGTTGGAAGGTATTGACATTTTCGAACCCGAAATGGAACTTCAATCTGAGAATGCTGTCGACTTCATTATTGAAGCGCTGATGTCCGCAAAAGATAAAAGCGTGACGCTTGTACCAACTGGGCCGCTCACAAATATTGCGAAGGCTCTACAAATAAAGCCCGAGATCACTGGCAAAATGAAAGAAATTGTTTTGATGGGAGGCGCTTTGAAAGAAGGGGGCAATATTACGCCTTCAGCCGAATTTAATATCTATGTCGATCCTCATGCCGCCGATATCGTGTTTGAAAGCGGCGTGCCCCTTGTCGTATTTGGATTGGATGTGACGCATCAGGTTTTATCTTCTGACGCCGTTTTAGAACGAATTAAGAATATCGGAAATCCGGTTGCTGACGCCGCCTACAATTTGCTGACCCATTATGGGCGTTTTGATGCAGAAAAATACGGCACGAATGGGGCTCCGCTTCATGACCCTTGTACTATGGCCTATATATTGAAGCCGGAAATTTTTACTTTTAAGCCTTGTAATATACGCGTTGAAACAGAGTCTGATCTAACAAGGGGGCACACAGCCGTAGACTTCTGGTATGCGACAAACCTGCCGCGAAATGCCCGCTGGGCTTATGAGGCTGATACACTAGGTTTTTTTGATTTGCTGATTAAACAGCTTTCGACTTATGGCTAAGAAATTACTCGGCTATCGCGGGCCCATTAATAAGCTTTTCGCGCCAGTGACGGCGGCATAAAGTAATATAGCGGTCATTTCCGCCAACTTCGACTTGTTCACCCTCTGTGACGGCCCCGCCTGTTGCATCTACTCTCATATTCATTGTGGCTTTACGCCCACACCAACAGAGCGTCCTAATTTCACGAATATCATCTGCTATTGCTAGGAGCGCTGCGCTTCCGGGAAACAGATATCCTTGGAAATCAGTTCTCAATCCATAGCACATGATGGGGATTCCGTGATCGTCGCTGACGCGGGCCAATTGCCAGACTTGATCGCGGGTCAGAAATTGGGCTTCATCAAGGAGAACACAATCAATTCGTTTTTTTCGATGGGATTTTAAAATGTGTTTTTCGAGATCAATTTCTTCGCAAAATGTATCGGCTTTGGCTTCGAGGCCGATGCGGGAGGTAATAAGGGCGCCGCTGTTATCACGATTATCGATGACTGGCTTTAACAGCAAAGTATGCATGCCGCGTTCAAAATAGTTATAAGACGACTGCAACAAAATGGTCGATTTCCCGGCATTCATTGCGGAAAAATTGAAATAAAGTTTTGCCATTGCAGATACTCGGGATCGAAAGTTCCGGACGGGTATATGGAGAGTCGCGATTGCGGGGCAATGGTAAATCCTGATGAATGTGTTAAGAATCCATTTGTCAGTAAAAAAGCGCGCCAATACTTATCGCAGGGTCTATCCTTTATTTATCTTATCCATTCTGGAGCTAAATTCTTTCAAGTGTTTGACAAAATCCATGATCATTGACGCATTATCATCCGAAGGTGTGAGGGTGGTCGCCAATTTTTCAGCGATTGTGGTATATGTTTCCAGTCCTGCAGACGTGGTTTCTAAAGTCGAACGTCTTTTGTCGCCTTGACTGGGTGTTTTTATTACCAGCCCCTGTTCTATCAAAGAGCTAACAGCTCGGCTGACGATGGTTTTATCAATCGGGGTGACGGCAGTGACTTCCGCCGCTGTACGGCCGGGTTTGTCAGCAATAGCCGCCAATACACGCCATTGGCTCTGATTGATGTTGGCCTCTGACCTAACGACTTCCAACGTGTACCGGCTAATCTGATCTGCCAGAACGGTTACTTGGTATGGCCAGAAACTTTCCAGCTCTATGGGCGTATTTTTATCAGTGAACATATACTCTTTATGCAAAAAAGATGTTGCAATTGCAACTAAATATTGTTAGTTGTAATAGCAACTAATAATATAAAGAAAATTGGAGACTTTTATGGCTGATCTTTTTGAAAATCCAATGGGGCTGGACGGGTTTGAATTCATCGAATTCTCCGCGCCGGAAAAAGGTATGCTTGAGAAAATTTTTACGGCGATGGGTTTTACGAAAATTGCCCGTCATCGGTCCAAAGACGTTGAGCTTTGGCGTCAGGGCGGAATCAATCTTATCACCAATTATGAATCCAAATCTCCGGCAGGACATTTCTGCCGTGAACATGGCCCATCTGCCTGTGGTATGGGGTTCCGTGTCAAAGATGCGAAGAAGACTTATGAGCGAGCGATTGAGCTCGGCGCTGAGACGGTTGATACGCGTGTCGGACCAATGGAGCTTTCCATTCCTGCCATTCGCGGCATTGGCGGCGGTTTGATTTACTTTATTGACCGTTACGGCGATGAACTCTCTATTTACGATATTGATTTCGAATATCTGGATGGTGCTGAAAAGCATCCAAAAGGGTTCGGATTTAACGTCGTCGACCATTTGACCCATAACGTTTATCGTGGCCGCATGGATTATTGGGCGGAATATTACGAACGCCTTTTCAATTTCCGTGAAATTCGTTATTTTGACATTAAAGGTGAATATACTGGCCTCAAATCTCGAGCTTTAACGGCGCCGGATGGGAAAATTCGTATTCCTCTCAATGAAGAAGGCGAAGACGGAAAAGGTCAAATCGAAGAATATTTGTTAGAGCATCGCGGCGAAGGTATTCAACATATCGCACTGTCTTGCGACGATCTTTATGCCTGTGTGGATAAGCTGCGTGATGCAGGTGTGAATTTGATGAAGGCTCCGCCTGATACATATTATGATATGCTGGATGAGCGCCTGCCCAATCACGGCGAGAACGCCGAAGAATTGAAAGTTCGCGGTTTATTATTGGACGGTAGCACAGAAGATAATGACCCACGTCTTTTGCTTCAAATTTTTGCACAACCTCAAATCGGACCTGTTTTTTTCGAATTTATCCAACGTAAAGGTGATGAAGGTTTCGGCGAAGGAAATTTCAAAGCCCTGTTCCAGTCTATTGAACGAGATCAAATTGATCGCGGCGTATTGGAGGCTGTTCCCCATCCAAAAGCGAGGGCGTAATGACTATCCAGACAGACGGATTTCACCATGTGGCTTATCGTTGTAAAGATGCCAAGGAGACAGTCGAGTTTTATCAAACCCATCTGAATATGGATTTTCAGTTGGCGATTGCCGAAGATCATGTGCCTTCTACGGGGGAATATGATCCTTATATGCACATCTTTCTCGATGCTGGAAACAATAATGTTCTGGCTTTTTTCGAATTGCCGGAACAGCCTGATATGGATCGGGACCGGAATACACCGGGATGGGTGCAGCACATCGCGTTGAGGGTTGAATCCCTCGAAGATTTACTTGAGGCGAAAGAAAGCCTTGAGTCTGCTGGCATCGACGTCCTTGGGCCGACTCATCACGGTATTTTCAAATCGATTTATTTTTTTGATCCGAACGGACATCGACTCGAACTGGCGGCAAATATTCATACGCCGGAACAAATGACAAAGCTACGCACTGTAGCTCCAGAGATGCTGGCCGAATGGTCAGAAACCAAAAAAGCCCCGCGTCATGCGGCGTGGCTTCACGAGAAAATTCAAAATGAAAGCTAGACAAAAATGAAACTTGCTTCCCTTAAAGATGGCCGCGACGGCCAACTCATTATTGTGTCACGAGATTTATCCAAAGCGGCAGATGCTGGAGATATTGTTCCCACGCTTCAGGCTGCGCTTGATGATTGGGATTTATACGCTCCACAACTTGCGGCGCGTTATGAATTACTAAATGCCGGGAAAGTTGACGGTTTCGACTTTGATCAGACGGCTTGCGACTCACCTTTGCCCCGCGCTTATACGTGGATGGATGGTTCTGCTTATCTCAACCATGTTGAACTTGTACGAAAAGCACGCGACGCCGAAGTCCCTGAAAGCTTTTACTCTGATCCTCTCATGTATCAGGGCGGATCAGATAGCTTTATTGGCCCCCGCGACCCAATTGTCGCGATTGACGAAGCACATGGTATTGATATGGAAGCCGAAATCACAGTTATCACTGATGATGTCCCAATGGGCGTTTCTACCAAGGCCGCAGAGAAACACATAAAATTGCTTATGCTTGTCAATGACGTTAGCCTTCGCGGACTTATCCCGAATGAGCTTCGTAAAGGGTTTGGTTTTGTACAGGGTAAAGCCTCCAGCGCTTTCTCACCTGTCGCCGTAACGCCGGATGAATTGGGTGACGCTTGGGGGGAGGGTACAATCGATCTTCCGCTCCTCGTTGACTATAATGGTAAGCCTTTTGGCAAAGCCAATGTCAAACAGGATATGACTTTTAATATGTCAGAACTTGTTGCTCATGCAGCGAAAACTCGCGACCTTAGTGCCGGAGCGATTATCGGCTCGGGAACGGTTTCAAATAAATTTGAAGGCGGCGAAGGTAAAAAAATTGAAGACGGCGGAGTGGGATATAGCTGTATTGCGGAAATTCGAATGATTGAGAAAATCCAGACCGGAGACTTCATTACGCCCTTTATGAGTTTTGGCGATACAGTCGGGATCGAAATGAACGATGCTGAAGGAAAATCAATTTTTGGACGCATTGAAAATTCCGTCGAGAAATATAAAGGTCCGGACGCGTAAAATATGATGAATCTCTATGGATATTGGCGGAGTTCTGCAAGCTATAGGGTCCGGATTGCTCTGGGTCTGAAAGGTGTGGAAGTCCGCCATATCCCGGTTAATCTCCGGAAAGGAGAGCAGCTTTCATCGCAACACTCCGGTCGAAACCCTCAAGGCTATGTGCCAGTGTTGGAGCTCGAGGATGGGACGCGCCTAACACAATCCTTGGCGATTTTGGATTATTTGGATGCGACCTATCCTAACCCGGCGCTTATGCCCAAGGACGCCGTTTTACGATCCCGTATATTAGCAGCCTCCTTAGTCATCGCCTCTGACATATCGCCCATCCAAAATTTGTCCGTCTTGAAATATATTCGGGCTGAACACGGGCAGGAAGATGTCGGCGTTAAAAAATGGTCTGCGCACTGGATATCGAAAGGGTTTGGAAGCCTAGAAAAAATGGGTAATCCGGATACAAAGTTCTTTTATACAGATGCCCCTATGTTCTTTGAATGCTGCCTAGTGCCGCAAATTTACAACGCCCGCCGTTTCGGCGTGAAAATGGAACGTTATCCGAACCTTCTCCGCGTAGAGAAGGCTTGCCAGTCGTTAAAGGCTTTTGAGTTTGCTTTGCCCGAAAATCAATTGGACGCCCCAAAATAGATTTGGGACTCTCAATTGAGATGGCTTTTGCCTAATTTGAAGGGCCATCACTAGATAACCCCCCGCCAAGCGCAATAAAGAGGGAGACCGAATTTTGGTCTTCCATCCGGCGGGCCTGTAACAAGCTTTGTCGAGCAGTAAAAAGATTTCGTTCGGCGTCGAGAACCTCAAGATAGTTGGCCACGCCTTCATCATATTGTAATTGAGCGAGACGAGCAATCTGTTCCTGCGCGTCGACATTGCGTAAGCGTGCATCAACGAGCTCTGCCAACCAACGCCGACCGGCAAGGGAGTTGGAAACATCTCGAAATGCATTCTGAATGGTCAAATCATAATTCGCGACGGCTTCCTCTTCCACGGCACGCGCCAAGGCAAGATCCGCTTTCCGAGCGCCGGCATCAAATATCGGAAGGCTTACAGAGGGACCAAAGCTCCACGTTAGGCTATCCGAGTCAAAAAGATCGTCCAGATCACTGGATGTAAACCCTCCAGACCCCGTTAATGAGATAGTTGGGAAAAATGCAGTGCGGGCGACGGCTATATTGGCGCTAGCGCTCCTAAGCCTTTGCTCAGCGGAAAGTACATCTGGGCGCACCAGTAAAAGGTCTGATGGTAATCCGGCATCCAGTCGAAGACCCGAAGTTTGCTCCCCAAGTGAAAGCCCGGAGGGCAGCGCATTAGGAAATTTTCCGCCAATCAAAACTGTGAGTTGATTTCGATTTTGCGCTTCAAGAAGTTTTTGACTGCTCAAGGCTTGCTCAGCCTGTGTCAAAAGAGCTTGGGATTGATGAAAGTCGAGGGCAGAGGTGATGCCAGATTCCAAACGTATTTCCGCCAGCCGCAATCCTTCTTCTCTCGACCTCATTGTGTCTTCTGCCAAATCAATTTGAGCTTTAGTTTCGATCAAATCAAAATAGGTGGAGGCAACGTCGCCAATAAGTGAAATGTAAAAAGCCCGTTGAGCAGCTTCGGTTGCTAGGTATTCGGCGCGGGCGGCTTCGCTTAGATTGCTCAGGCGGCCCCAAAAATCAAGTTCGTAAGAAGCGATACCCACGCCAATGTCAAAATTGTTAAACGTGACAGAGCTTGGGCCATTGGCGTTTTGTTCTCCGCCTGCGACGCCACCCAATCCAGCTGAATCTGTCGGAATCCGACTTCGAATTGCGCTGCCACTTGCGGCAACTGTCGGAAGGCGGCGACTATCTTGGATCCGAAAACGTGCGCGGGCCTGTTCAATCCTGGCGGTTGCGGCTTGCAAATCACGATTATTGTTGAGAGCTGTTTCTATTAAAAGCTTTAGCCGTTCATCAACAAAATAATCTTGCCAGTTTATTTGGCTCGCGGCGGTCGTTCCTTCAGCTTGAAGCCCTGTTTCATAGACAGATTCTGTAGCTGACGTGGAAGAACGGTATTCAGGTTGAATATGCGAACAGGCAGACAGCAACAAAACAGAAAAAGAAAAAGAAGTAAGTAACCGGGTCATGACGAACTCGCCTCTTCTCCATGCGCTTCCAGCTGACCGGAGGGTGACGGATCCTTACGGCTAAGATGTTTGCGTATTAAAAGATAAAGCAGAGGAATCACGAAAATACCAATTGCAGTTGCCGTTATCATGCCGCCCATAACGCCTGTTCCGACTGCTATCCTACTATTCGCGCCCGCTCCATCGGAGATAACCAAAGGCACCATAGCGAGAATAAAAGCCATTGACGTCATGATAATTGGTCTGAGACGTAAGCGGGCTGCACTTCTGACAGCTTCCAAAGGAGATTTTCCTGTTTCTTCTTCTTCAATTGCAAATTCTACAATGAGAATGGCGTTCTTTGCTGCTAGCCCAATAATTGTAACTAACCCAACATTGAAATAGACATCCGCAGACAGACCTCTGAGCATTGAAAACACAACGGCTCCTAAAACACCAATCGGAACAATGAGCAAAACGGCCAAAGGCATGGCCCAGCTTTCATAAAGGGCAGATAAAAGCAAGAAGACAACTAGGACGGATAATCCCAAGAGTATACCGATTTGACCGGCGGATTGTTTTTCCTGATAACTTATGCCTGTCCATTCAGACCCAATGCCTTGAGGAAGCTGTGCAACAAGCCTCTCGACTTCCTCCAAAGCTGTCCCTGAGGACTGTCCTGCAGCGGCTTCGCCCGAAATTGTCATGGCCGGGTAGCCATTATACCGAGCAAGGCTTGGAGGCCCTGCTGTCCATTCAGCTGAAGCAAATGTACTAAACGGAACGAGTTCACCGGTTTGATTTGGAACACGCAAAGACAGTATATCTTCAGCTGTCATACGGTATGGAGCATCCGCCTGTACGAGAACCTGAAGAGATCGCCCTTCTAAAACAAATTCATTTACGAAAGCCGAGCCAAAATTGATGGCTAGAGTGCTATTCACATCTGAAATCGACAATCCTAAAGATCGAGCCAAAACCCTATCAATTTTCACACGTAATTGTGGCGCTACTTGCTGATCTTCAGGCCTGACATTTGTAAGAAGGTTGCTTTGTCGCATCAAGCCTAACAATTCGTCACGCGCACTCACAAGGGCGTCTCTGCCAAGACCCGCTCGATCTTCAACTTTAAGTGTGAAACCGTTTGCAATTCCTAAAGAGCTGATTGCTGGCGGCTGAATTGCAAATACAGTTGCGTTATCAAGTTGAGAGAATTGGCCCATGGCCCGCCCTAACAAAGCTGAGGCCTTACTCTCTTCGCCTTTCCGTTTTTTCCAATCATAAAGTGGGCTAAACATCATCGCATTATTTTGACCTTGGCCAAAAAAACTGAAGCCCCGAATAACGACTAAATTCTCAACTTCTGGCTGATTAAGCCAGAAATCCGAAACTGACTCAACTGCAACATCCGTTCGTTCACGAGTAGCACCTGGCGGGGCTTGTACTACCGTTATGAGGAACCCTTGATCTTCAACAGGCAGAAAAGCTGTTGGCAAGCGCATAAACAGAAAGCCTGTCAAGCCAACAAGAAGACAAAAGACTGCGAAACCTCGAATAGACCGTGATAAAATTCCATCTGTTGCGCGACCATATCTGTCAGTCATTCGGCCAAACCAACGATTAAAAGCGGAAAAGAATCTAGCGGCTATATTCCATTTAGATGTTTTACTTTTAGACCCGTCTCCTTCATGGGCTTCTTTTTCTATTGGTTTTAAAAAAGTTGCACAGAGCGCAGGCGTTAGTGTTAAAGCCATCAGCGCTGAGAAAGTGATAGAAACTGCCAAGGTAACCGAAAATTGCCTGTAAATCTCACCAGTAGATCCCGGGAAAAATGCCATAGGTAAAAATACAGCTACCAAAACAAGGGTAATGCCAACAATCGCACCAGTAATTTGGTCCATAGCTTTACGCGTGGCTTCTATAGGGGGTAAGCCTTCTTCACGCATAATGCGTTCAACATTTTCGATAACGATAATGGCATCATCGACCAAAATCCCAATTGCCAAAACCATCCCGAAAAGTGTTAAAACGTTTATAGAGAACCCAAATAGCCATAGACCAACGCAAGCTCCTCCCAATGCAACGGGCACCACAATAGTTGGAATGAGAGTGGCTCGCCAGTTTTGCAAAAATAAGTACATTACGAGAAATACCAAAGCCATAGCTTCAAGAAGCGTTTTTACAACTTCTTTAATCGAAATACGGACAAAGGGAGTGGTGTCGTAAGGAATTTTCCACTCTACATCTGCGGGGAGGCTTGCCTCTAATTCCTTCATACGCGTATTTACGCCTTTGGCCGTAGACAAGGCATTAGCACCTGTTGCAAGTTGAATAGCCATACCAGCCATAGGCTGCCCATTGAGAGTTGTGCCAAAGGCGTAGTTTTGGGCTCCAATTTCAACACGTGCCACATCTCCGAGGCGGACGGTTGCCCCCCCACTTTGCGCGCGAAGTATAATTTTTTCGAATTGCTCGACAGATGAAAATCGATTCTGCGTGACAATTGTAGCGGAAATCTGAGTGTCTTTTAAATTAGGAAGGGCTCCTAGAGAGCCACCTGCGGTCTGGCTGTTTTGTTCTCTAATAGCTGAAAGGACAGCGGCAGGTGCCAGTTCATAAGAAGCTAATTTTTCAGGGTCTAACCAAATACGCATAGCATATTCCGACCCGAATAGCCTAACATCACCAACCCCTGGTACCCGGCGCAATTCGTCAATGATTTGAAGAGAGGCAATATTACCTAAATCAGTTGAGCCAAGCTCTCCGCTTTTTGAGGTTAGAGCGATGATTTGCAAAAAAGAGGAACTTGCTTGCCGTACCTGAATGCCCTGTCGTCGAACATCTTCTGGTAATCTAGCCTCTACGGTACTCAGACGGTTTTGAACCTCTGTCTGTGCAATATCAATGTCAGTTCCGGATTCGAATGTTAAAGTAATAGTGCCTCTTCCGTTAGATTGACTTTCGGAAGCCATATAAAGAAAACCTTCAACACCATTAAGTTGTTGCTCGATAATTTGGATAACATTTTGCTCAAGGGTTTCTGCATCGGACCCAGGATAAATCGCTGTGATAGTCAGAGAAGGGGGAGCAACTTCCGGATATTGCTCTACGGGAAGTCCACGAAGAGCGATAAAGCCCGCCAGTAATATGCAAAGCGAAATTACCCAAGCAAAGATGGGCCGATCAATAAAAAAACGAGGCACAGATCAATCCACTTTCTTTATAACAGGAGTGGTCTTTATAATAGAAATCATAATGGATTGCCTTCTTCTGAAGACTCCATATTTTCTGATGTATTACCTACCGCTGAGGACGACATAGTTTCCTGACTATCTGTGATTTCAACGGCTGCACCAGGACGAATTTTTTGCAAGTTACTTGTAATAACTTCATCCCCAACCGTAAGGCCGCTCTCGACGACCCAATCTTTACCGTCCATCGCTCCTATCTTAACAGGTTTAACTTCCGCTTTGCCCTCGGCGTTAATAACAAAAACGCTTGCGCCTGATTCAGAAAAATTTACGGAGTTTTGTGGAACGGAAATACCATTTTTTCGGGACCCAACATAAAAACGTGCATGAACGAATTCACCAGGGAGAAGAATCTTATCGGGATTAGGAAATTCAGCCCTAAGATTAATAGTTCCAGTTGATTCATTGACTGAAAAGTCCAGAAAGTCGAGATATCCCGTTTCCGAATAGGGTGTGCCGTCCCCAAAAAACAACTCTACTTTCGTCTTTCCATTTTCATCGAGTTGAATACCGCCATCCGCGATAGCCCGACGGATTTCGAGAACTTTTGACGATGATTGAGCGACTGTAACATAGACGGGGTCAAGCTGTTCAATTTGAGTCATGAGCGTGGCTTCGCCAGCGCTGACTAAGGCGCCTTCGGTCACGTTGGCGCGGCGAGCACGACCTGCAATTGGGGCGCGTACAGTTGTATAACCTAACTGCAAATTTGCTGAGTCTATTTGCGCCTTAATTTGTATTACGCTGGCGTCGGCTTCACGAGACGCTGCGACGGCTGAGTCATATTCCTGTTGACTGACAGCCTGTAATTCCACGAGGTTTTTAAACCGATTTACAACGGTTTTCGCATTTGCGGCGGTAGCTTCCGCACGTTGCAACGTGGCTTTAACTTGCGCAAGATTGGCTTTCACTTCTCTGGGATCAATATTAAAAAGCGCTTGGCCCGCAGTCACGTCTGTTCCCTCTTCATAGAGGCGTTTTTGAACAATTCCGGTTACGCGGGCTCGCACTTCAGCTTGCCTAACAGGTTCGACGCGTCCGGGAAGCTCAATGACATTGGGGACATTATGTTTACGAACTGTGACAGTTTGCACCGCCATAGCCTGGCTAGCTTGAGCCTGTGATTGAGACTGGGCAGCCGCATCTCCTTCTTCACCCGCTTGACAGGCGATTAGAGCGAGCGAAAATAAACAGGATGAAATTTTAATATATTTGAGTACTGGCATAAGGATTTCCTGCTGGGCTCAATTTCGAACCCCCCTCTGAAAACAGTCGTAATCTCGGCATTAAGTAGGCGTCATGTATAACCGTTTCAAGTGGGGGGGTGTCCTTAAAAAAGGCATCTGTTATGCGTTTATGCATAGATAAATTGGAGGCGTAGACTTTTGTTTGAAACTGCAGTTTTTTATCCATTTCATAATGGGACATCAAACTCTTCAAGATTATTATAAAGAATTAGTATAGTCTTCAAAGTATACAAAAATTATCTGGGCGGTGACTTGAATATTAATTTTTGTGACACACATCTCGTTTTGAACACTATTGCAAAGGGTGTTCCTCTAAAAAGGAAAATAGAATGATCTACTTAAATGCTTTGGTTGGCGCACTTTTTTTGACTCTTGAAGCCGGAGTGCTCGTCGAAGGTCTGACGTGGATGGGCCTGAATGGTCTTCACGCTTCACAATCGGTAATAGCGGGTGGAGAAGGCTTCATGCTACTGCCTTTGGCCGTTCTGTTTTATTTCGTCTTTAGAAACGCCCTTTCAGCAGAAAAAGATATGCTTCAAGGCAAGTTATAAATTGTCTATACAATCGCAAGTCCTAAAGCACAGCACGTAATAGGTAGGATTTCGTCAATTCATCGAGGTTTTGCGGATTATCTAAATTCATCCTTATCAGGGCGTTGCGAACATCCTCATCCGGCGTTGTACGAAATCCTTTCCAAGAATTTCTAATAATTTTTAATTTGGATTTTGAAATAGGCTTGAGTTTATCAAGCGCTTTAATGAGTCTTTGCTCAACAGGTGTAAAGTCAGTGCCGAATGGAAAATTCGGTAAGTGCCCTTGGTCCTGAAATTTTCCGAGAGATGTCTGTATATGGTCTCTGGTGTTTTTTGACCATTCAGTCGGTGGCTTAAACTCCCGGCACAGCTTACCATTTTCTTGAGCCTTTTTTATAAGTGAGCTGTGAAATTGCGTATCCGATATTGAAATCATTCCCTGAATGACATCTTCATCCCGCTTTCCCTTTAAGTCCGCCACGCCGTATTCAGTAATCACAATATCCCTCAAATGGCGGGGGATAGTTGTATGACTATAATTCCAGACAATATTACTCTCTGGCTTCGCGGGTCCGTCACGTAGAGCGTTTAACATTATCAGAGACCGGGCCCCTTCTAGCGCAAAGGCCTGACGCACAAAGTCATATTGCCCGCCAACGCCGCTTATGACCTGACCATTATTCAAACCATCCGAGACAATGGATCCGAGCAAGGTCGCTTTCATGGCATTATTGATGAAACGCGCCTTTTGACGATGTTCTTGTTTGTTCTCAAAATCATGGTGAGTATCATTTATGAACCGAACCCGGGTCATGTTAATTTTTTGGCGCAGCGTGTTGGGCATGTCGCTTAAGCGTTGATAAAGTGATTTGGGGCCGACAAAAAAACCCCCGTGAACCAATATATTTTCGACCTCACGCTTAATAACACCTCCCTCCATTAAGTCTAAAAAGCTATCCACGAACATTTCGCTCATTCCGTGCAAGCCAATATCAAACGGCGCGAGGTCTAAATGGCTCATCTCTTCTTTGGTATGGAGGGCACTCATTATCTGGCGGTAAGTTTCATTATCTGTTTGGCGCATAATTAACGCATAGGCGACGGCGTCGCCGATAGAGCCGATTCCGATCTGCAAGGTACCTTCATCCGGAATAAGACCCGAAGCATAAAATCCGGCGGCGTATTCTGGCAGACTAACAGGCCGCTTTGGAATATTGAAAAGCGCAGATTCAGCTGACTCCCCGTTTAAGATTATGTCAAAGGTGTCACTTTCAATTTCGGCATCGCCTGGCATATAGGGCAGGGCGTTGTTTACTTCTCCGACCATGAGGAAGTCTGCCTCTCCGTTTTGACGCGCGGAGAGAAGGTCGAGGGTTATATCCGGATTGCAGGCCAGGCTGTAATGTGATGTGTTAGAGGATTTGGAAATCATCTGCGCGACAAGATTAATCCCCTTTTCAAGAATATATCGTCCCGCATCAGAATAATTTGCGCTGATATAGTTTTCTTGAACAGTAGAGTTCCCAAGCCATTGGCCAGCAGCCAAGAAAAATTCATAAACTTCCACATTGGGAGGCATTTCTCCGTTTTTTAAATCCTTAGCAAAATTTAACTCACAATAATTTTCGAAAAGGCGTTTTTTGAGAGGGCTGAGAAATCGACTTTCCATATCAGAAGAGGCCGAAGGTGTAATTAGAGTGAGGGCTGTGTATATTTTGAGAGTGTAAGACTGATTTTGCCGAACACGTTCATAAATGGCGTTGATAACATGATTGGCTTTGCCAAGACCGAGCGGCGTCGCCAATACGATTTTGCCATCAAGTCGCTCTATGATCTTGTCCGCAAGTAAACCTGCATCCGTAAAATTCGCTGTTTCCGCAGCCATAAATCTTTTTTTATTCCTGCCAATAGGGGTCAGGATTAAAGCGTTCACCATAGCTTTTAGAGAGACGCAAAAGGGAGTCTTGGATGTCCTTATGACCCCGCCAGTCGGCGTAATACATAGGGCCGCCTCGAAAAGGAGCAAATCCAGTCGCAAAAATCATAGCGGCGTCAAGCTCATCCGAACTTCCAACAATATCTTTGCGCAGACAAGTAGCGCAGGCATTTAACATAGGCAGAATTAGGCGGTCTTGTGCATCTTCAGAGGGCGTTTCGGGCTCTCCTTTTTGGGCTTTGCCGTCTTTCCATTTATAAAAACCGTGACCGGTTTTTTTGCCTAGACGACCCTCTTCGACTTTTTGCCTAACGAAGGTAGGAATCTCTGCGACGGGAGTATCTAATTGCTCTCGCAACACATCCCCCACATGCTGACAAATATCTAAACCAACTTGATCAGCGAGTTCAATAGGTCCTACTGGCATACCGAAGTCTTCGGCGGCTTTATCAATTGTTTCTGCCTTGACGCCTTCCTCAAGCATGAGAATGGCCTCTAGAAGATAGGGCATCAAAGCCCGATTTACTAAAAACCCCGGCGCGCTCTTAACATTTACGGGCAGTTTTCCGATTTGCCCAATAAAGCCGCGGGACCGTTCCATTGTCACCTTATTTGCGCCTGACCAATTCACGACTTCGACCAAATCCAGACTGGCGACGGGATTAAAGAAATGGATACCGGCAAAGCGCCCTTTTTTTCTAAGTGAATGACCAATATCAGACAGGGGCAAGCTAGACGTATTGGTGGCTAAAACGGCCGTTGATTTCAAATCGGGTTCAACGGAGGCATAAATTTGCTTTTTTATTTTTTCGACTTCCGGTCCGGCTTCAATGAGAATATCAGCTTTCATCACGCCATGTTGCTGTGGATCAGCTATCAGCCTATCTAGAGCGTCCCGCGACTGCATAGAATTTAAGTGTTGCTTTTGCCCCATTATTTTGGCGCGTTTCATGGCCTCGCCAATGGCTTTATTTTCGATATCGACGAGAGAAACAGTCAAACCCTGTATAGCGGACCACGCCGCAATGTCCCCGCCCATAGCCCCGGCGCCAATCATATGGAGGTGATCAAATTCTGATTTGCTTTCAGCAGAAGACTTTAAAGCTTCTCGTAAGAAATAAACGCGAATAAGATTTTGGGCTGTTTCAGAAAACATGAGGTGGGCGAAGGAGCGGGTTTCCGCCTTGGACATGGCGTCATGATTATCCCCGTGCTTTTCCCAAAGATCAATTAACGCATAAGGCGCAGGGTAATGCACTTTCGGAGCCTGTTTTGAAGTTTGCTTGCGCATCTTTTTGGCAGCAAAAGACCTAGCGGGGCCAGTGTTCATTATGCTACTTAGAAAGCCATTTCGGTCTGATTTAGGACGAGACTGAAAAACGGATTGAACGGCAGCTTTTGCATGACGTTCTTCTACAATTTCTGAAACAATCCCAAGTGTCTTGGCTTTATGCGTATAAGCCGTTTTGCCTGTTAGCATGTAGGTCATGGCTTCAAGGGGATTAATTAACCGTGTCAAACGAACTGATCCATCTAGGCCGGGATGAAGTCCGAGCTGAACTTCGGGAAATCCAAATTTTGCCCCTTCAATGGCGATGCGCTCATCACAGGCCAAGGCCAATTCAAATCCACCGCCAAGACAATGCCCATGTACAAGCGCAATTGTCGGAAAGGGCAGAGACTCTAAGCGATTCAAAATCGCTTTCCCTTGTGAAAGCTCGTCAATCATGTCTTCAGGAGAGGACGCTTCGAGGAAATCGCGTATATCGGCGCCGGCGCAGAATCCGGAGGATTTCACAGAGCGAAGAACCAAGCCCTTGGGAGGGTGGTCTTTAAGTTGGTCCAGAACGCGCGATAGGTCTTCGAGGACAGCTCTGTTAAGAGTGTTAACGGACTCTCCCTGGCGGTCAAAAAAGACCCATTCTATATCGTTCTCATCACGCCCCATTCGGAAATGGCGAATATCTTGGAGGTTTTTTAGAACCCCCTTTTCCATTTGACGAGTCATCAGAGATTTGAGGACAGGACTTTGTCGCGTCATAATCTAAATCCTCTCCACTAACATTGCGCCGCCCAAACCGCCGCCTATGCATTCCGTTGCAATACCCCGTTTGCCACCAGTACGGTGCAAGGCATTAACCAAATGTAGGACTATGCGGTTACCGCTCGTGCCTACAGGGTGGCCAAGGCTAATCGCTCCGCCGTCAATATTAAGGCGATCATGAGTGATCCTTCCGACTGGCGCGTCGAGGCCGAGAACCTGTTTACAAAAATCTGCATCGTCCCAAGCGGCTAGACAGGAAAGAACCTGTGCGGCAAAGGCTTCGTTGATTTCCCAGAGATCAATATCTGCCAATTTCAGATTATGTTTTTGCATAAGAGGGGTTGAACTCATAACGGGACCAAGTCCCATTATTTTCGGATCGAGACCCGCCCAATTGGAATCCATGAGTTTCGCTCTGGGCGTCAAATTGTGTTTTCTAACAGCTTCTTCAGATGCCAGAATAACCCAACTTGCGCCGTCTGTGATTTGTGAACTGTTACCAGGAGTAACTTTCCCATGGGGCTTTTCAAAAACAGGCTTTAACTTGGCCAATTTCTCGGTAGTTGAGTCGGGTCTGACCCCATCATCGGTTTCAAAAACGTCGCCAGTTGGTGAAAAAGCCGGCAGTACTTCTCCGTCAAGATACCCTTCTTCCTGAGCTCTGGCGAGGCGCAGTTGGCTTTGAACGGCGTATTCATCGGCTTGCTCACGAGAGATGTTGAAAAGGTGAGCTAGGACTTCTGCCGTTTGTCCCATATTCAGAGAGGTGATGGGATCAGTCAAACCGCGTTCTAACCCTATGACGGGTTTGAACATTGAAGGACGTAATTTGGTGAATAACTTCAACCTTTGGCTTAATGACTTTGCTCCAGCCAAAGCGCCAAACCATTCGACAGCTTCACGGCGATAGACGAGGGGAGCGTGGCTGAGCGCTTCGGCTCCGCCTGCGAGGATCATATCAGATCCACCATCTCTTATATACCGATAGGCGGTATCTATCGACTGCATACCTGACCCACAATTAATCTGAATTGTAAAAGCAACCATTTCCGAGCCCATACCTAACCTTAGGGCTGCCACTCTGGCGGGATTCATTTCGTCGGCGACAACATTAACGCAGCCCAAAATAACCTGATCAAATTCAGTTGGTGAAAAAGGTTGTCGCAGCAACAAAGGGCGTCCGCATTGGACGGCTAAATCAACTGGGGTGAATGGGCCGGGCCCGCCGCGCGCTTTTAAAAACGGCGTTCTCGCGCCATCAACAATATAAACATCTCTACCGCTCATTCTGCGGCGCTCGAAATTTTAGACGATGTCTTTTTCAAATAATCCCGCGCTGGTTCCTCTGGTTCTATATCTTCAGGAGGGCATCCATAACGCACGAAATCATCGGCCGCAAAATCATCCACTTCTATTACAAGAGCTGCCGCTTCTCGAGCGCGAAGGATCAAGTCATATTCAACTTGGGTAATTACAGCCTCTTTCAGGGCTTTATCAGGATCTGAATATTCTGCGTTCCGAAGTTTCGTCTCTGCCGGGGCGGCTTCGAGAGTAAAGTCGAAGGCTCTTTCTAATCTGGAAATACCTTCGTTGCCGTGTTCATCGCAAAGATACATGCCTTGGGACAGTCTATCACGGGTGGGGTTTGCACTGGTGATTAAATCGGCACACTGCCGCTTTAACGCGTCTGAGGGCAGGGTTTGGGATCTCCCGAATGGGAGTGTGATAACCCGTAAAAACCAAGCAACTAATTTGTTCGGGAAATTATTGTAAACTTCGTCCAAAGCTGTCTCTATCGCTACAAATCCTTTTTTCATATTATATTTTACTAAAGGCAAATCTTCCGGGTGACGGCCCTCATCTTCCCAACGTTTAAGAACCGCCGACAGCATATAGAGCTCAGAAAGCACGTCTCCTAAACGGGCCGAGAGCATTTCTTTGAATTTCAATTTTCCGCCTAGAACTAACAAGGACATATCCGAAGCAATTGCCAAAGCCGCCGCATATCGGCTCATGGATTTATAATATCGTTTCAATTCTGGTTCATCAGGAGAAGGCCCTGTTCCAAACCAACTTCGACCAATAGAGCGGAAAACTGTTTTGATAGAATGCCCGACATGTTTCCAAAAAGCTGTGTCAAAGTCTTTTAGAGCTTCGGATTGATCTTCTTTTTCCAGCGCTAAAATCTCGTCAAGCAGGTGAGGGTGACAGCGGATCGCGCCTTGTCCGAATATCATGAGGCTTCGCGTCATAATATTTGCCCCTTCGACTGTTATAGCGACGGGCACAGCGCGGTTCAGACTTCCGAGGTAGTTTAAAGGACCATCCATTACGGCCTTTCCAGCATGAATATCCATGGCGTCTGTGACCGACTCACGTAAAGAATTGGTCATATGGTATTTCATGATAGCGGCGATAACAGAAGGTTTGTGCCCTTGATCTAGAGCCGAGCAAGTTAAATAACGTGCGGCGTCAAGTTTATAGGCGCGGCCGCTAAGATCTGCGAGAGGTGCCTGTATACCTTCAAACTTACTGATTGGAACGCCAAATTGTTGGCGCACTCGGGCGTAATTTCCTGAGGTGCGCGCCGTAAGCGTTGCGCCCGCTGCGGAAAGAGCGGGCAGAGAGATACCCCGTCCGGCCGCAAGAGCGCTCATGAGCATAGCCCAGCCGCGTCCTAATTGGGGCTTGCCCCCGATAACATTTTCAAAGGGGATAAAAACATCTTTTCCTGAGTTGGGGCCATTTTGGAACATTTGAAAGGCGGGCAGGTGTCGGCGGCCGATTTCAACGCCCGGTAAATCAGTCGGAACGAGGGCAACGGAAATGCCCAAGTTTTCCTGTTTTCCTAAAAGGTGATCGGGATCATAGCACTTAAAGGCTAATCCCAAAACGGTCGCCACGGGGCCCAAGGTAATATAACGTTTACTCCACGTGAGGCGGATGCCGAGTACCTTCTCGCCATTATATTCACCCTCGCAAATGATCCCTCTATCGACCATCGCGCCTGCGTCGGACCCAGCCTCTTCACTGGTGAGGCCGAAACAGGGAATTTCCCGGCCATCTGCCAAGCGTGGTAACCAGTAATCTTTCTGGTCTTGAGTTCCAAATTGTAGAAGGAGTTCACCAGGGCCAAGCGAATTGGGCACCATAGTTGTCACAGCCGCGACAGTAGACCGTGTTGTGATTTTTTTGACGATCTCAGAATGCGCGAAGGCTGAAAATTCGAGGCCGCCATATTTTTTCGGAATGATCATCCCGAATAACTTGTTTTCACGGAGGAAATCCCAGACCTTTTGTTCCATATCACCTGTTTCCCAGACGATTTTCCAATCGTCTATTAACTGGCATAATTCTTCCAGAGGGCCATTTATGAAAGCTTGTTCCTCTTCTGTGAGCTTTGATTGCGGTGTATTCCGCAAGCTTTCCCAATCAGGGTTCCCGGTGAAAAGTTCCCCATCCCACCATGTGTCCCCGGCATTTAGCGCGTCCCGTTCTGTCTCAGACAGGCTAGGCATAGCTTTTTTTGCCCAGTTAAATATTGGTTTTGTAATCGTTTTTTCGCGCAAAGTACCCAAGGCAGGCTCCTATCTAGGACCGAAAGCCATTATAGATGAATTTCGGTATCCCTAGTTCTACGCATTAATCCAGTATAAGTTTCTTGGAGATTAGTTTGCATTACTCTGGAGTTTTTCCAATGCGAGCAAATAGGTAATATGTATAAAATGCCGCTGCCGCCTAGATAGTCTATTTCGAGAAGGTCTCGATGATTATGCCTCTGATGTGGGCTCGCTTATTCCAATCTTCAGCACTCTTCTAAGGACTTCGTTTAGAACGAAGAGGAGAAAATATGACCTTGACCATCCTTATATAACTTCATGATATAGCTTCATGGACTTCCCTAAGCAGTAATTATATTAATTCGACCTCAACTCTTTGGAGATAAATCGAATTACCGGTTCCATGTCTTGGCTCAAGAGTCTGCTACATTGGGGTAAATAAAAAAGGCGACCTAAGTTAAGGTCGCCTTTTTAAAAGGTCAGAGAAATTTAATTGAAGTCAACGCTAAAGGTTGCCCCATAAGTTGCCGGCTTTGCATTATAGCGAACGATGACGTCCTGAGTCACAAATTGGTTTGTCCAGTATTCTTCATCGAAAACATTCCGCGCCCAAAGTGAGAATCTCCAACCATTATCAAATGAGGTAATGCCTGCCCGAACATCCACAGTAGTGAAATTATCAATCACTGAGGAGGGAGCATCACCCAAAGTGGAGCTGGTTTTGCTGTTATGCAAAATGTTAGAGCCTACAAACCCGCCATAATTTTGGGAAAGGTCCCACTCATAATTTACATTTGCGAGAAGATGCCATTTGGGGGAAAATGGAAGAGCCGACCCACTGTAATCGTCAAAAACGCGTTCATTATTGATTCCTGTGAACTCTTTAACTTCCGTATCTACATAGGTCGCTGCCCCAAGAATGGTAAGTCCTTTGGTCGGGCGAATAGTGAGTTCGGCCTCTGCCCCATTAATCTCACTTTCGGGCACGTTCACTAATTGCTCTAGCTGGTTAAAAACTGGATCAACAATAAGTCCGCGAACCTGTTTATCATCATATTGGTAATGAAAACCAGCTACATTCAGTTGTAATAACCGATCCATCAAAGAGAGTTTCGCACCGACCTCATAAGCCGTGACGGATTCTTGTGTTACCGGAGCGAACTGCGCTGTCGTTGAAGCCGGAATAGTCGGGAAACTCCCGGATTTATATCCACGTGATACCAAACCATAAAGAAGCGTGTCTTCATTGGCCTTATAATTTACACCTGCGCGCCATGAAACATTATCTTCTTTTAGAGTTTCTTCGTAGGGAGTAATAATATTTCTAAATGTATTTTGGTCTAAGTTCAGACAATCCTGCGGCCCAGCGGCTGGTAAAGTGAAATCATTATTGAAGACTCTAGCAAGGAAAGTGAAAGAAGCTTGCATTCCAATGTCGCCGCGCATGCAAGAGGTAAAGTCATTCGTTGTTTTAGTATAACGTGCGCCCCCTAATACCGACAGTTTATCATTTAACTGATATTCGAGATTACCGAAAACAGCATACTCCTCAATGTCTTGAGTGATCGTAGTTGTGGATTCCCGAATAAATGGCCCGCCCGCCAGAATAGCTGTATTCGTTGAGTCACCCGTTAGAATATCATTTGCACTGATCACGTCATTTGTCGCGTAGTTTGCTCCTACGAGCCAATTTAGTCGGTCTGTATCGCCGGACAAGCGAACTTCTTGGGTAAATGTATCGACAGAGCCATCCGCATTGACGCCAGCTCCTTTTAGAGACGTTCCATCCCGGTCAACACTATATTTCTCTGAGTATTTTGAAAAAGATGTTATAGACGTGGCGGTAATTGCGTCAGTTAATTCATAATCTGCTCGGGCCGACAACTGGAAGAAATCATCGTCACGGCTCAAATCGCGATCATTATCCCAATCTGCGGCTCTTGCATTATCAGGTGCGGATGGCAGGTCGCGGAATACATCAATGCGCCGTGATGTTTCTGGCACATCAAACAACCCGCCTGCGGCCACGGCCGCTTCGTCAATTTGAAGGAAGAGCCCTTGAAATTGACCTGCCTGTGTATCAGATTTGTCGCGCCAGCCATTGGCACTTAAGAGCAAGTTGAAGCGATCCGTAGGCTGCCACTCTAATTGTAATCGACCGCGCAAAGAATCTTCACGCCCTAATTGTTCTTCACGTGTATAGTTTTCTTGCCAGTCGCCGGCCTGTGTCGTTGCTAAAGCAATTCGAAAGCCGAGAGTGTCTGCCAAAGGGCCACTGATATATGTTTCTGCTTCTAGCGTATCAAAACGACCATAAGACGCCGAAAAGCCGGCCTCCATACTCTCGGTTGGTTTTGCGGCAATGTAGTTAAT
Organism: uncultured Hyphomonadaceae bacterium; assembly: GCA_913058335.1. Classification (GTDB taxonomy): domain Bacteria; phylum Pseudomonadota; class Alphaproteobacteria; order Caulobacterales; family Maricaulaceae; genus Litorimonas. Next base: position 258,329 of record CAJXPX010000001.1, on the reverse strand, counting down.
AGCACCGCCTGTTGAGTTTTGACCGAATAGAATACCCTGAGGGCCCTTCAGAACTTCGACGCGTTCGAGATCAAGAGTGGCGCCTTTGGTAAAGGCGCCGTATGCCAATGGAACTTGGTCGACATACACACTCACCGCCGGGCTGGCGCCAAGGGTGTAATCATTAAACCCAACACCCCTTAAAGTGTAGAGAGGAGTTCCATCCTGACTTTTTGTGAATGTTAAACCGGGCGTAATCTTAGCAAGATCGCCCGTGTTTTTTATTCCTAGTTCTTTTAGAGTCGACGCTGGAGCTGCTGTTACCGACAAACCAACATCTTGCAAGGACTGTTCACGTTTTTGAGCCGTAACGATAATTTCATCATTTCGGTAGTCATTAGCATCAACTGGACTGCTCGTTTGAGCAATAGCTGACGAAGAACCAAACGCAACGATTGAGATTGCAATTAAGCATACAGAATTATTGAGTACACGGAATGTGCTTAACATATTTTTCCCCTGAGTTTTTGTCTTTTGTGGTGAGAGGAAATTAGCAAATATATTGTTGCTTGAAATGGCTTGGAGTGACACTTGGCGGCTATTTACGCCAAGGTGTCATCTTTTGGTATGCTATGGTATTTCTGCAACAGTTATATTAAGCGACAGACTTAGCAGAGTTTGGATTTGTCTTGGAGAGCGTATCGAAAGTTGAGAGAATCATTTTCTCTTCCTTTTTGGCTTTTTCAACATTTGCTTCTTTGACGTGACCATATCCTTTTATCATTTCAGGTAGATTGGCATATTCAACAGCCGCGGGGTAATTCCGGGATGTCAGGTTTTCAGAAATTTTTGTTATATGCTCTATGTAATTTTTTATAAGCCCACGTTCCATCTTTCTTTCTTGGGTGTATCCAAAGATATCGAAAGCAGTCCCACGGAGAAATTTAGCTTTGGACAGCAAGGCGAAAACAGGCTCCACCCAAGTACCAAATTCTCTTTTCAATAAATGACCCGTTTCTGGATCTTTTTTGGAGAATAACGGGGGAGCAAGATTATATTTTAATTTTGCTCCGTCTTCAAATGCGTTCTGAAGTTCTTGTTTGAACTTAGGGTCTGAATGTAAACGTCCCACTTCATATTCATCTTTATAACTCATGAGCTTGGAAAGATTCTTTGCAACTGAGGTTGAGAAAGTTTTCCGGCCTGTCCCGATTTTATCTTCTTGGGCACGGACTTTTTGAACAACATCAAGATATTTTTTAGACCATTTTTCATTCTGATAGTTTTTCAGGAGTTCGGTGCGATGCTTGATAATATCATCCAAATCAGTCAGAGGTTTGAACTCTAATTTCGGTTTCGTTTTTTCCGCTGCTTTTTCAATACGCTCTGGATCAACTGCATACATACGACCAAATCGGAAGGCTTTCTTATTGAAGTCAATCGCTACGCCATTGATTTCAACCGCGCGAATGATTGCTTCTCCGCTAAAGGGTAAAAGACCTAATTGATAGGCATATCCGAGCATGAAAAGATTTGCCGCTATTGAATTGCCTAATAGCGCCAATCCAAGCCCTGTTGCGTCGACGCTTTTTAATTGAGCCGACGCTTTTTCGAGACGCTTTAATACTAAGGTTTCATCAACCGTTAAGGCATTATTTCGTTGAAAGGCGGGGGTTGGAGTAATACGGGCATTTACAAGCGTATTTGAATTGTCAGGGTTTATTGTCAGGAAAGGCTCTTCATCAGACGCGGCAATCGCATCAAAAGCAAGAATTAAATTTGCTTCACAGGCGCCGAGTTTTTGAGCTCCTAGATCCTTATTTTTGTTTGCAATTCTAAGGTGGCTATAGACTGAACCATTTTTCTGGCTAAGGCCCGTCATATCAAAGATTGAGCAAGCTTTATCCTCTATGTGAGCCGCCATACCAAGCAAGGCACCAATAGTTACCACGCCGGTACCGCCAATACCTGAAATCATGATATTATAGCTATCTTCGCCAAGCTTCATTACATCCGGGAGTGGAATTTCTTCATCTGTAATCGTCAATTCGGCCTTCTCCGGCTTCCTCGGCTCGGCATCTAAAACAGTTACAAAACTCGGGCAAAAGCCCTTGAGGCAACTATAGTCTTTGTTGCAGTTTGATTGATCAATTTGGCGTTTCCGGCCTAATTCGGTTTCTTTTGGCCAGACACTGACGCAATTGGATTTTTCATTACAATCACCACAGCCTTCGCAGACTGAGCTATTAATATAAACGCGTTTTGCGGGATCAGGAAATTTGCCGCGTTTCCGGCGTCTACGCTTTTCAGCTGCGCAGGTTTGTTCATAAATAATAACTGTAACGCCTTCGATATCACGAAGTTCTTTCTGAACGCTATCTAAGCGATCGCGGTGAACCGCTTCAACATTTTCAGCTAGGCCACTACTTTTAGAATAAAGATCAGGCCTATCGGTTACGACAACGCATTTTTTGACACCCTCGGCTAAGACTTGCTTTGAAATATCCCCAACTGAAACCGGGCCATCAATGGGCTGGCCGCCTGTCATTGCAACGGCGTCATTGTACAGAATTTTGAACGTCATATTGACTTTGGCTGCGACTGCGCCCCGGACAGAAAGCAAGCCAGAGTGATAATAGGTTCCGTCACCCATATTTTGGAAAATGTGCTTGTCGTCTGTAAAATGAGCGAGACTAAACCAATGTCCGCCTTCCCCACCCATTTGAGCGTTCGGAAGCATTTCAGGACCTGAATACATAGCCATCGCATGACATCCGATTCCGCCAGCAGCTTTACTTCCGTCAGGAAAGCGCGTGCTCGTATTATGGGGGCAGCCAGAACAAAAATAAGGGGATCGCACAGCATCAATTGCATTGCGCTTATCTGTTGTCTTCAATGTAGCTTGGAGGGAGTTGACAGCTTTTTTTATTTTTGCATTAGACGCCCCTAACATTTCCAAGCGATTTTCGATTATAATCGCAATCTCTGCTGGAACGAGTTGATCATCAGAAGGAAGCAAAAAATTCCCATTTTCATCAACTTTACCAATCACACGAGGGGTAATACCGCTTCCATAAAGGATCGACTTAGCTTGGTCTTCTGTAATAGGGTTTTTTTCTTCAACGAAGAATAGTTCTTCATGTCCTTTCGCGAAGTCTTTAAGACCGCTTGGTTCCACAGGAAAAGTGCACCCTAATTTATAGACACTAATTCCGGCCTTGGAGGCATCTTGCTCGGATAAACCTAATAATTTTAGCGCTTGCCGGACATCCATGTAAGCCTTGCCTGACGTCACAATACCGAATTTTTTCTTCTTCGCACTGATGACAGTTTTATTGATATTATTGGCTTTTAGAAACTTATAAATCAGAGGCCAACGGTACCGTTTAACAACTATATCCGACGTTTTTCTATCGATGTGAGTAGGGTGGTTATGGAACCCATTTACAGGTTTCGGGCCCCTATCAGGCAAAACCGGAGAGAACTCATCGGTAGAAATGTCTACTGTCATGGTTTGCTCAAGCGTTTCATTGCAAAGTTTGAACCCGGTATAAAGTCCTGTATAGCGGGACATAGCAAAACCCATCAGCCCAAGCTGAATAACATCATCTACATTGGACGGCGCAAAAATGGGAATGTGACTATGAATGAGAGCAAATTCGCTTTGGTGGGCAACAGTTGAAGATTTACCGACATGATCATCCCCCGCGACAATCAAGACGCCCCCTTTTTCATGTGTTCCGGCAACGTTACCATGAGAAAAAGGGTCACCTGACCTGTCTACTCCTGGGCCTTTACCATACCATATAGCAAATATGCCCTCGTGCTTAGGATTGTCGAATTCTCCGATCATTTGAGTGCCCCATACGGCCGTGGCCGCAAGATCCTCATTCACGCCAGGTTGAAATAATATATCATTTTTTACGAGCAGATCTTCGGCTTTCCAAAGTTCCATGTCGTAGGTACTGATTGGGGAGCCTCGATACCCAGAGATAAAGCCACCAGTATTCAACCCATTGCGCACATCAATCTCTTTTTGCAAAAGAGGAATTTTTACTAAGGCTTGAACGCCACTGATAAACACCCGGTCATGATTTACCGTGTATTTATCCATTAAATCTACTTTACGCATACATCCATCCATTGGTCTTTGGTTCTATCCAGGCGGCATTTTTTGAGTTTAAATAGACGCTAAACGCTGCCTCAAAATCCGCGAGTACAATTTGCGTGCTATTTCGAGATACCATTGTGCGATGCCAATCAGCCGCGCCGCCAAGGGTCTCTAATAGCGATTTGTTGTAAGTGTGTCGAAAGACGCGCTCGCCTATGTCAAAAATATAAAAGGCGAAAACATCTGCATGGGTGATTTCACTACCTAATAGGTAAGGAGAAAACTGAACCATTTTTTCCAAGGCGCCGATCGCCCGATCGATCGTAACTTTCGAAGCCGCAATAACGGAAGAGGAATTTTGCTCTCCCATAAACACGCCGGGGTACAGGCGGCGTAGTGGATCTTCTAAGTAAACTTGGCATATATTCATAAGCTGACGAACCAATGCTCGTTCGTAAGCGGCATCCGGCGCAAGCCGCGGTGTAGGGTAAGTCGTTTCAATATATTCAAATATAGGGAGGGTTTCAGACAGAAATCCTTCAGTCGTTTTTATAAACGGAATTTTCCCCATCGGGTTCTTATTTGTAATATCAAGATCGGACTTTGCCGATGTAGAAATATAATCACCCTCTAAGCCTTTTTCTAACAAGAGTCCTCGTACAGCATTGAAATAATTACTGACGGGATAGCCATAGAGAGCGATAGAATTGAGACCAGCCATTGTCTTAACTTAATTCTCAACTAGTGAGACGTAGACAGTATTTTCCTCAACTGAAACCGGATAGATTTCGAGTTTAATCCCAGGGTCGTCTTCGCAGGCGCCTGTTTTTAGATCATAGCTCCATCCATGCCAGGGGCATGACAAAACGTGATCGCATATAGACCCTTTATGCAAAGGTCCATTCGCATGGGGGCAATTAGCTTGAGTAGCAACAGGCTCTCCATCAACAAGAAAAACTGCAATTTTTGCATTTCCATTTTCGAAATAAAGTGGATTATCTTCTTTCAGATCAGAAAGTTTTCCGACTTCCAACATATCATTCCCTAATTCTTATTATGATTATGCAATCCTTATAGCAGAAATATCTTTAATGATGATGGCGCGGAACGCCATGGATGCGCAATACAGGACAAAAAGCAGGCTCAAATCTTTAGTTTTCAGTAACTTGACATGTGATGAAGATCATAAGTAATCTAGCGAAAAGCGACACGCTGTCTTGATTGAATTTTGAGCGAATCAACATCTAGTGAAAGGGGAGTTATGATCGATTCAGTGCAGCGCCACTCTGCCTTAACAGGATGGGTTCTTGCTATTATAAATACAATGCGAGCCGAGGGAATTGATGTTGATTCCGTTCTAAATGACATAGGCTTGGATCCAGATTTGCTAGAAGGGGGATATAGCCGATACTCACAAGAGCTCGTCAGTGAGTTATGGAAAAGGGCGATAAAATTGTCCGGAGACCCGCATTTTGGATTTAAAGTAGCGTCCTCAGTTCGTCCGGCAAATTTTCATGTTCTTGGCTATGCCATGAATTGTAGCAATACATTGATGAGAGCCTTGCAGAGATTTGCCCATTTTTGTCGATTAATTTCAGACTCAGCTACCGCGACCCTAACAGAAAATAATGAAACTTGTGTTCTGACATTTTATTTTGATACCGGGGGCGATCCCCCTGTTTACCAAACTGTCGATACAGTTTTAGCTAGTGTTGTTGCTTTTCTTCGTTGGATTTCGCACAAGCCGCTAGTTCCTGAAGAAGTGAATATCGTACATCGTAACCGAGATAAATCTGATGCACATCAGGAATTTTTTGGGTGTCCGGTCAAGTTCCGCGAAATACACAATTCAATCGTCTTCAAAAAACAAGATTTAGAGACTGTCGTAATGTCTTCTGACGAGGAACTTGCGACACTTCTGGACAGCGTGGCAATCCGGTACTTAGATCAAAGAATGGCCGGCACATTTGCTGTTCGGATCCGGGATCTTATCCTTGCTCATTTACCTAACGAAACTCCGTCTAAAGCTACCATTGCCAAGGAATTAGGGTTTACGGAAAGGACACTCCTTAGACGTTTGAAAAATGAAGGCACAACATATGCAGACGTTCTAAGGAATTTGAGAGAGGAATTAGCATTTGAGTATCTCAAGCGCGGAATGCGCTTGGAGGAGGTAGCGTATGAACTCGGCTTTTCTGACCCAGGTACATTCTCACGGGCCTTTAAGAGCTGGACTGGGCGACGGCCAAGCACAGTGAAAATTGAGGAGCTTAACTGACTAGTCCTTAGATTTGGATATACGCCACCTGAGTATGGGTATATTCGTAGAGCCCATGCTTTCCATCGGTCCCACCAATCCCTGACTTTTTAACACCTGCATGAAACCCTTGGATCGCTTCAAAATTCTCCCGATTCACATAGGTCTCTCCAAATTTAAGCTCATTTATAGCCGTCATCGCAGATGTGAGATTATTCGTAAAAATAGAAGAGGTTAGCCCATATTCAGAATCATTGGCCCGAGAAATACCTTCGTCAAGACTATCGATCTCATCAACAACAAAAACAGGACCAAAAACTTCTGCGGTCATGATATCCATATTTTTATTTGTTTTGGAGAGAATGGTCGGGCTGAAATGACACCCTGTTTCATCTTCAGCTTTCCCTCCCAGTAATATGTCAGCACCGTTTGATTTAGCATTTTCAACCAAGGCTTCTAAACGCTTTACTGCATTTTGGTTGATAAGTGGCCCCATAGAAAGCCCTTCTTGAGACATTGGATCGCCAAAGGTCAAGTCTCTCATCGCGCTTACCAATGCACTATTAAATTTCTCGGACACGTCTTTATGGACGTAAATGCGTTCCGCACAATTACAGGCTTGTCCGGTGTTAATTGATTTACCAGCTGCTAAAGTGGCGGCGGCGATATCAATATTCGCGTCGTCCATAATGATAGCAGGGGCTTTACCGCCGAGTTCAAGGTTGACCTTGGTAAGATTGCGCCCTGCCGCCTGCATGATGGCTGAACCGGCTGCTGAACTGCCGGTAAAACTGATCATATCTATATCCGGATTTGCGACAAGCAATTCGCCAGTCTTTCTTTCTCCTCCAACCATATTAAAAACACCATCGGGGATCTCTGTCTGGGCTACAAGTTCAGCAAATGCAGCCGCACAAAAAGGCGTTTCTTCTGATGGCTTTACGACTATGGTGTTCCCGGTAATAAGAGCTGGGGCCATTTTCCGCGCAACCATAAAAAATGGGAAATTCCAGGGTAAAACTGCAGCAATGACTCCCATAGGACGCCGAAACATCAACATAGTCTCTCCGGGGCGGTCACTTGAAATGACTTCCCCTTCGATGCGTCGTCCCCATCCTGCCATGTAATCTAAATACTCTGCGGCAATGCCTACCTCCATTTGAGCTAGCTCTGGAACTTTACCTTGCTCCAGGGACACGAGTTGGGAAAGTCGAGGCAAGTTTTCACGGATGAGATTAGCGAGAGATTTGAGCAGCACCCCTCGGGCGTTTGCTGGTAGGCGAGACCATTCCGTTTGAGCTTTCTTAGCCGCGAGAACAGCATCCCCTACAAGACTTTCAGAAGCTGATGGAGCCTGTCCTATGTTTTGCCGATTTGATGGGTTGAGAACATCATAAGTCGGTTTGTCTGAAATAAATTTGCCACCGAGAAAATGTTTAAATTTGAGATCGCCTGAAAGTAATGTTGTCATCATGTTCTCCTGATTTTAGTATTGAGGGGGGCAGGGCTTGCCTCACTTAAATAATAAGGCAATTTATTAGCGTATCTGAGATGTTCACGATTGACCTCATTTATATTTGAACACCCCAACAGCCCAACCACTTTCTCAGTTTCCATACGAAGAGATTCTAAGATGCTCTCAACTCCGTCCCCTCCAAAAGCAGACAGTGCATATAAATAAGGGCGCCCGGTCATGCAGGCTTTTGCGCCCATAGCAAAAGATTTAACAATATGGCTACCTCGACGAATTCCGCCATCCTGGATGATCTCGATTGTATCTCCTGTTGCATCGGCTATATCGGCGATCAGTTCAAAACTTGAAGGCACGCTGTCCAATTGACGCCCCCCATGGTTGGAGATTATAACAGCACTGGCACCGGATGCTTTAGAAGCCTTAACATCCTCGATTGACTGTAATCCTTTAACTGCAAATGGGCCGCCCCAATAGGTAGCAATTCGATCAACTTTAGACCAAGTAATTTGCGATTCCATGTTTTCTGCAAAATAATTCGCTAAAACAGAAAGATCGCCAGTCTTATCTTGGCTTATATTTGGAAGACTGAATTTGCCGCCTCTTAAGTAATTTAAACACCATTGAGGCTTGAAAGCAAATTCGAGAAAACTTCTGAGGGATAATTTAGGAGGGATTGTTAGTCCGGTTCTAACGTCTCTTTCTCGATTTCCAGCAATCGCTGTATCAACGGTCAGGCAAACAGCATCGAAGCCTGCCGCCTTGCATCTATCCAAAATCTCGAAATTTAGTTCGTCGTCTTTAAACAAATAAAGTTGAAAGACCTTTGGTCCGGAAATTGCCGCTGCAATACTTTCAATACTCGTCGTGGCCATAGTCGAAAGAGAATAGGCGATACCAGACTTTTTAGCCGCTATTGCCACGCCGATTTCTCCATCGGGATGAAATAGTTTACTCATACCCGTAGGAGACAAGATTAGAGGCCAGTCTAAATCCATCCCCAAAACCTTGGATTTGAGACTAATGCTTTCCACCCCATTGGCCTGTCGAGGTATAAATTTATATTTCTCGTAGGCAGACGTGTTTTGTCCCGAAGTCACTTCATCGTCCGAGCCTCCTTCAATGTAATGATATAAAGGAGAGGGCAGTCGACGCCCTGCGGCAAGGCGGAAATCTTCTGTGTTCAAACAGTTGCGCAAACGTTTCATGCTGCGCTCCCTGTCGCAAATGTGAGTAACTGAGGCAAAGTGTGACTCGCCGACTTTAAATTAAGTCGCGGCCTTGTATTTTACCGGTAGGGTTGCTGGACCACGTGCGAAATATGAATCTATCCACTTTACGTCATCTGAAACGACCTCAAGAGTTTCGAACCTTGAAAAAGCAACTTCTAAAGCTGCCTTCGCTTCCATTCTAGTCAAATAATTCCCTAAACAGAAGTGAGGTCCCTGCCCAAAAGACATGAGAGGAACGTCAATCTTACGGTCAATATTAAATGTGTCTGGATCTTCGAATTTATCTTCATCCCGATTACCAGAAGCCAGAATGGGCATAATTGCAGATCCCGCTGGAATTGACGTGCCTCCAATCTCTACATCTTTGGTCGCGTGTCGAAAAATAATCTGAACGGGTGGATTGAATCGCAGAACTTCCTCTATTAGAGGCGGAATTAAATCATGATTTGCATGAACACGTTTTTTAGTTTTCGGGTGACGGTGCATTTCAACAAGCACCGTACCAAGTAAATTGGTTGTTGTTTCCACTCCACCGATTAAAAGCAAAATTGCCATAGATAATACTTGGTTGCGAGACATTTTTTTGCCGTCAACTTCCGCCATAATGAAAGAGGACAAAAGATCTTCGCCGAGATTGTCTTTGCGCTCATCGTATAAATCTTCGAAAAAAGACCTTACATTTTTAGAGCTTTCTGCGATTTCGGCTAATTTCTCTGGGCCATAAGCCGCTCTATTGGCAGCGGAAAGAATATCATCAACCCAATGTTTAAATTCTGCACGCCTTTGTGTGGGAACGCCTAAAACTTCTGCGATTACCGTGACCGGATAAAGCGCTGTAAATTCCCAAGCCCAGTCAAATTCACCTGTTTCACCATGCTCAGCAATAATATCATCAATTAATTCATGTGCGATTTTATAGGCACGGTCTTTTAGCATATTTACTTTAGAAGGCGTAAAAGCTTTATTTGCGAGCTTTCTTAGATGAATGTGTCCGGGAGGATCCATAGAAATCATCGGAGGCTCTTCCGGTAGAGGGTCATACTCTCCCAAAAGGAGCGGCCAGAATTGTTGCGAGCTAAAGGTTATCCCGTCCTTGAGAACGGTCCCAATGTCATCATACCGAGAGATGCCAAAAGCTTCTAAGCTAGGCAGCCATTTTACCGGGTCGGTTTTACGCATTTCCGTGTAATAAGGATAAGGCTCATGCTTTACGACCGGATCTAGCGGATCGTAATCTAGCGCGGTAGGTGATATAGCTGCCATGGATTTTGACATAAGGGTCCCCTGAAATTCGAATAATTTGGTTTAACCAAAGGAATTGTTTTATGGCCTTAACTTAACTTTATTAAGAGGCCGCCCCCAATGGCCTATCGTGCCAGCTAAGTGCCAAGAGTGTCATTTGACTGATATTGACGTGAATTGCTTTTAATTGGCTTAATTCGCTGTGGCCTTTTGAAAATAGCTAGGCATGATAAAATCATCAAAAATATAAACGTCAGTAAGATCGTTAGGGAGAAATAAATGCATTTTCTATATTCAAGCTTGGTCAAAGATAAGCACATGACGCCGTCTCAGCGCGCTTTCTCGCGTCGAAATTTTGCAAAGGGTGCTGCCGGTTTCGCGGGGGTTTCCGCCGTTGCAGGGTGTGCTGGCACGACTTCAGTTGCTCAAACACAATGCGAAACTCCCAAGCAATATAAAACATTTCAAAGTGCACAGGACTGGGTGACAGCTTTTTTCGATAAAGGGGCCGAAGAAGTCCTGGGATATTATGCTGATGACTTCGTGTGGGAGGATATTGAGTTTATGCAAACGATTACGACCAAAGAAGAGCTCTACAAGGCGTTCGTCGTATTTAATAATTCAGGTCCAGAATCTCCCTTCGGTGTTCATAAATTTGAGGTTTTAACCTATGATGGTGGGCCTGCGGGGGACTCAAAAGGCGTGACGCGCCAAGGTCCGATGCCTAAGGAGTGGGAAGGATACGAAGCCGACTATAATAGGTTTACCAACAATATTATGTTGGGCGCTGACATCGACTATGATGAGTGGGGTTATATGCAGTGGATCTGGAAGGCGACTCACAATCAGGACTTTTTTGGTATTCCTGCCGCCGGAAAAACAACGGTAACACGCGGAACAACAACCCAGATGTATAAAGAAGGTAAGATTGTCCGCTGTCGAACCCATTGGAATTTTAGAGAGTTTGCTATGCAGCTCGGTATTGTGCCCGCCCCAGATGAAGCATGGCGGGATAATCCGGGTCTGAACGAATAAAAACAATGAAGTATAAAATTCTTGGTAAAAGCGGGCTTAGAGTCTCTAAGCTCGCTTTGGGAACGATGACATTTGGACCGGGCGCAGAGTGGTCCCGGTCCGAAAAAGAATGTCGTCCAATTTTTGATGCGTATGTAGAAGGGGGAGGTAACTTCATAGATACGGCCAATATGTATACTGGCGGTGAGAGTGAGAAAATGATTGGGGACTTTATAAAGTCCGATCGAAATAGATTTGTTCTCGCGTCAAAATATACAAATGCTGTACCGGGCAGAAACGACCCAAATGAAGGCGGAATGCATAGGAAAAACCTAAGGCAGTCGCTTGATGATAGCCTGTCTCGCTTAGGGGTTGATTATATTGATGTATTTTATGTGCATTGGTGGGATTTTTCTACACCGGTAGAAGAAGTCCAGCGCGCATTGGATGATGCAATATCTTCGGGTAAAATTCTCCATATCGGATTGTCGGATGTACCGGCATGGGTCGTATCACGTGCGCAAACTTTCCATGATTTACGGGGTCTCGCCCCTATATCTTGCATACAGTTAGAGTATAGTCTGGTGCAAAGATCTATTGAGCGCGAACATATTCCACTCGCGCATACGCATGATATTTCTATTACAGGATGGTCGCCGCTTGCCGGAGGCATTTTGAGCGGCAAATACACTTCGGGTGAATTCCAAGATGGACCAAAAAGGTTGGATTCAATGCAATTACAGCCGCTAGATGACAGAAATAAAGCGATTGCGATTGCGTTGGCAGACATTGCCAAGTCCTTGGACGCTACGCCGGCTCAAATTGCGTTGGCATGGGTTATGAGCCAAAATGTGATTCCGATTGCAGGCGCGACAAAAGTTTCTCAGATGAAAGATAATTTAGCGGCCATGACGTTAGAACTGCCGTCTGAAGTTTTAGAGAGACTTGACGAGGTCAGCGCATTTGACCGTGGACATCCCTATTCCATGCTCCATTGGGAGATGCCTATGACATTGGGCTATGCTGGTATGTTTGATGATATTGATATGCCAAAACACCCTAATCGGATTACGGGAAGAAAATCATGATAAATATGGTCGTCGGCGTTAAGAGATTGCCGAAACTTACACGCAAGGAGTTTTCGGACCACTGGAAGGGCCATCATGCCGGACTTATTCAAAAGTGCTCAAATTTTAATCGTCACATAGAATCCTATATTCAATATCATCACGACGAAGAGAGACATGGATTGGCGGAATTATTTGGATCGTCCGGCGAGTATGATGGAATCACCATACTGAAGTTCAAAAACAAAGAGGCAATGGAGACGGCTTTCGCAGAGCCTGATTATTTAGAGAATGTTCAGCCTGATGAAGCAAGATTTGTTGATTTGGACAATTGCACGACGTTTATATTAACCGAAGAGAAGATTTTATAATTCTTCTGAGGAAAAGTACTCTTAAACAAAATGACTTCAAAACCAAATGTTGGGTTGAGCCACTCTCCAGTGCTCACGGCTTCGATATGTTTTATGATCGCTGTTTTTGAAGGTTATGACCTTCAGGTGGCGGGTATTGTGGCGCAAAACCTTGTTGCCCGTTTTGAGCTCTCGACAAATTTGTTAGGGTGGTTTTTTAGCGCAAGCACGATCGGTTTGTTTTTCGGCGCGATCTTGGGCGGTAAACTTTGCGATAAGCATTCTCGAGTTTCCGTGTTGGCGGGATCAGTTCTAGCCTTTGGGTTGGCTTCAGTCTTCACAGCGGTTTCAGTCAATACTTCAATGCTAATAATTAGTCGTGGTTTAACGGGTTTTGGATTAGGAGGCGCGCTGCCAGCTTTACTGGCTATGACCGCAGAAAATGCAACTCCTGGAAAGGAAAAGCGGGCCTTGGCATTGCTCTACAGTGGTGTTCCTATTGGCGGCGGCCTTGTGAGCCTGATAGGCGCGGCTATGGCTGATAACTGGCGAATGCCGATATTGATTGGGGGAATTATACCCGTATTTTTTGCTTGGGTTATAATAAAGTATATTCCCAAAAATCAGAAGGGGTTGGAAACGGTACGCGAGAATCTAACTACTCGCTCGGCATTATTTGGCGAAGGCCGCGCAATTATAAGTATATTAGTCTGGCTTAGTTTCTTTTCTACTCTGGTTATTTTATACTTGGTGTTAAATTGGCTCCCTACCTTATTAACAAGCATAGGGGTTACAAAGCAATTTTCTTTTTATGCCCAATTATTGTTTAATCTGGGGGGATTCCTAATTTGTTATTCTACGGCGTTTTTGCTTGATGGGCGAAAGAATTGGATTGTTGCCCTGGGCGGGTTTTCTGCAATCCCCGTGATACTTTATTTTGCTAGTCTCATAAACTCCGATGTTATGGCTATTTTGGTTGCAATGGCATTGGGTGGTTCGGTCTATCTCACACAATCCTTTCTTTATGCTTTGGCTCCAACTCTTTATCCACCTCAGGGAAGGGGCATTGGAGTCGGCGCGGCCGTGGCCTCTGGAAGAATAGGGTCGATATCCGGTCCATTGCTTGGGGCGCTTCTCATCTCGTCTCTTGGTAGTACTTCTAGTGTTTTGATTGGCGTTATACCGATTGCCATTATAGCTGGGATATGCGCTATTTCATTAGAGTTTTTGAGCAGGCGTAAGCGTTAAGCCTTAGCGCTACTACTTGGCGCGAATGGCTCAATTCAGACTTTTTCAGCTATTGTTCGAGATGTTGTTGCAGACTAGTTAAAATTTAAAAATAACTCTGGGAACATTCTTTCATATTAAATTACGCCTGTTCGCTCCTAATCTTGCCAATTGGGATTTTAGGTCGACTATTAGGCTTTATGACGGGAAATAGATTTAACAAAATTAGGAATCAAAGGATTTAAAAGTATGAAGCTCAAAGACAAAGTTGCAATAGTTACTGGTGGCGCCTCAGGGTTAGGGGAGGCAACCGTTCGACGGTTTGTAGGTCTTGGAGTTAAGGTTGCGATTTTTGACCTCAACGAAGAGGCAGGTAATAAATTGGCGGATGAATTAGGCGGGAACGCAATTTTTTGTAAAACAGACGTAACAAACGAATCCTCTGTGCAAAAAAGTATAGGGGCGTGCGTTGAGAACTTTGGCGAGCTACATATTTGTTGCAATTATGCGGGCATTGCAGTTGGCGCTAAAACTTATGACCCCCGCTCCGGGGCGCACTCCTTAGAAACATTTAAAAAGGTCATCGAAATAAATCTAATCGGCACCTTTAATGTGACTCGACTCGCTGCAGAAGCTATGGCGAAAAATGACCTGGCTACAGAGGATGGACAGCGGGGCGTCATCGTCAATACAGCGTCCGTTGCAGCTTATGAAGGCCAAATTGGTCAAGTGGCTTACAGTGCTTCAAAAGGAGGTGTAGTAGGGATGAACCTCGTGATTGCCAGAGATTTGGCAAAGCTCGGAATTCGTTGCAATACCATTGTGCCGGGACTCATTCACACGCCTATGTTTGATGGCTTGCCTGATGATGTTGTTAAAGGTCTTTCCGCTTCAGTCCTGAATCCCCAACGCCTTGGGCAACCGGATGAAATCGCCATGACATCACAATTCATAGTCGAGAATGATTACATAAATGGCGAATGTATACGTCTAGACGGCGGCATTCGGATGCAACCCAGATAAGATGCAAATTATCTCAAATTAAACGCGATATATATTAAAGTATAATTCGAATAATTGCAGTCCTTGTAGGATCGTGGCCTGTAAATTTAGAAAGTTATGAAAATGCTCAAAGTTAAATTTATTGATCACGAAGAGACTGAACGGGTTGTGGAGGTGGCCGAAGGTAAAACGGTTATGGAAGCTGCGATAGACAATATGGTTCCTGGCATTGATGCTGAATGCGGTGGGGCCTGCGGGTGTGCAACTTGCCATGTTTATGTCCATGAGGCTTGGTTTGATAAATTACCTGCAAAAGAAGACATGGAAGCTAGCATGTTGGATTTTGCAGAAAATGTAAAAGAGACATCCCGCTTGGGCTGTCAGATCAAACTCGATAAAAGTTTGGACGGGCTTACCGTCAAGACGCCGGAAGCGCAGTGATAAAATATTGAATTTGAGCCTTTGTCAGCGAGGGCAAAAGGCCGAATGTAATCTAGGGAAATAATCAATGTCAGAAGCTTATATAGTAGATGCTGTTCGAACAGCTGGCGGGCGTCGTAAAGGTAACCTTGCCGGTATTCATCCGACAGACCTTGGAGCAGTTAGCCTTAATGGCTTGCTATCCAGAAATAAATTTAATCCTAAAGCTGTGGACGACGTAATTTTCGGATGTGTGACGCAAGCGGGCGAGCAATCTTTACATATTGGCCGAAATTGTGTTTTGGCGTCTAATTTACCGCAGAGCGTCCCGGCTGTCTCAATCGATCGCCAATGTGGATCTTCACAGCAAAGCATTCATTTTGCGGCTCAGGCGGTTATGTCCGGCACACAAGACATGGTAATTGCAGGTGGGGTTGAGAGCATGACACGCGCGCCCATGTTTTCGAATATGCTGAAAGACACAGGCGCGTCTCCGATTAGTGACGCGACGAAAGAAAAATTTGGAGTTCCGAGTTTCAGCCAATTTGTTGGAGCGGAAATGATGGCAAAAAAATACGGATATTCGCGCGATGATGTAGATGCTTTCTCATTAAAAAGTCACGAAAAAGCTGTTCAGGCCATTGAAGCTGGTGCGTTTGACAATGAAATTCTACCGGTGGATGTGGTTTTGCCGGACGGAACCTCCGTAAAGCATAAGCAAGACCAAGGCGTTCGCTTTGACGCATCATTAAAGTCCATGAGAGCGTTGGAGCCTATGGCCGAAGACGGTATTTTATCGGCAGCTAATGCAAGTCAAATCTGCGATGGGAGCTCCGCTGTTCTGATTTGTTCCGAGAAAGCGTTAAAAGAGCACAATCTGACCCCCCGGGCACAAATTATTAATTTGACCGTTACGGCGGGCGATCCCGTTATAATGTTGGAAGAGCCTCTCTTTGCGACAGAAAAAGCCCTAAAAAGAGCTGGATTGTCGATTAATGATATAGATCTGTTCGAAGTAAATGAAGCTTTTGCGCCAGTACCTATGGCGTGGTTAGAACATACTGGAGCTGATCCAAGCAAGCTTAACGTTAATGGAGGCGCTATTGCCCTAGGACATCCTCTCGGTGCAACGGGAGCTAAGTTAATGGCAACATTAATTAATGCCTTAGAGGCACGAAATTTGAGATACGGATTGCAAACAATGTGTGAAGGCGGCGGAATAGCCAATGTCACGATCATAGAGGCTCTTTA
Organism: uncultured Hyphomonadaceae bacterium; assembly: GCA_913058335.1. Classification (GTDB taxonomy): domain Bacteria; phylum Pseudomonadota; class Alphaproteobacteria; order Caulobacterales; family Maricaulaceae; genus Litorimonas. Next base: position 241,706 of record CAJXPX010000001.1, on the reverse strand, counting down.
AGCTATTTTGAGCCGAGAAGGTAATTCGAAGGCAGCTGTTCCGCCCCTAAAGCAGTTGCCCTCTAAACGAGCTTTCCAGACCGTATAGTAAAAAATTACTCTGCCTGTTTGATTTTTTTACTTACTATTGCTGCGTTGGGGCCCTCATAACCCAACTAAAAATGGCACGAATAGTTATAGCTTGTCTTTCTTAGACATGGTTGCCCCAACCAAGTTACTGTAAAATAAAAGTAGTAAATATTGGCGGTAATTCGCTACTTGGGGAAAATTATGAAAATTCACAATAAATTGCTTGTGACAGGTATGGCTATCGTTGGGCCAACTTTTGCTCCAGCTTATGCGCAAACTCTAAATGATACGCCGCAAGCAACGTCAGACAGAATTCAGGATGTTGTCGTTGTGACAGCTCAAAAACGATCTCAAGATATTAATGATGTCGGGCTTACCATGCAGGCAATCAGTAGTGAGGGCTTAAAAAATGCGGGGGTAGAGACGACTTCTGACCTGACGCAGGTCGTTTCAGGATTTAATTATGCAAAGTCTAGCGCGAATACACCAATTTATACGCTTCGCGGGATTGGATTTCAAACACCTAATTTATCTTCTACCAGTCCCGTCGGTATTTATGTAGATGAGGTGGCCTATGTTTATCCCTATTTCGCGAGTGGACCAACTTTTGATTTAGAGCGTGTCGAAGTTTTGAAAGGACCCCAGGGGACACTATACGGCAGAAACACAACGGGCGGCTTAATTAATTTCATTACGGCTAAGCCGACGGATTACTACGAAGGGGGCGTTTCAATTGAAATTGGTAATTACGAAACAGTCAATACAGAGGGTTATGCCAGCGGCCCGGTAACGGATGATCTGAACTTTCGATTTGCTATGCGTCAGGAGAATAGTGGAGAGGGATGGCAGGAGAGTCTTTCCCGCCCAGGCGATAAGTTAGGTCAGAAAGATAGGCTGGCGGCTCGTTTCACACTTGATTGGACACCGACTGACCGACTTCAAGTCTTACTTGGTGCCTCATGGTGGAAAGATCAGTCCGACACTGTAGCCCCTCAAGCAAATGCTTTGGATATTGCCCGACCGGCAACGGCTATTCCGGGACTAACGGATGTCGCGCAATCTAATTTTGAGATTGGGGATGCCGATTGGGATGCGCCGGAGAATGGTAAACCGCCTTTTGAAATGGACTCTCGTTTCTATTCGTTGAGTGGGCGTGTGAATTACGACCTTTCTGACAGCCTTAGCTTAGTCTCTCTCACGGGCTATAATAATGTAAAGAGAAAGGACTTTAATGATCTTGACGGTACATCTTTCGAATTACTGGCTTATGAGTCAAACGGCAATATAGAGTCATTTTCACAAGAATTTAGGTTAGTGGGAAGCACTGATAAATTAGACTATTTAATCGGCGTATTTTATGCCCAAGATAAAGTCAGTGACGATCAAATCGGCTATTACGATGAGAACTCTACTGTTCGACTTTTGAGAGCTGTCGGGGCAACTGTGCCTCAAACAGATTATACAGCGGAGCAAGTCGCAGGAGGATTTGCGAATTTCCGAAACTCTACCGATCAAGATAATGAGTCGGCGTCTATTCTCGCAAATGCAGAATGGGCCTTTGCTGATAAATGGACACTTGTTGGCGGGATTCGATATACCGAGGATAAGATCCGCTTCGCCGGTTGCTCCCGCGATTTTAATGGGAACACAATTCCTGTCTGGAATACAGCTGTTGCCGCTTTGGCAGGGTCTAACACAAATGTTCAGCCCAATGAATGTTTGACTTATAGCGCCGACTTTTCAGAAAATGTACTTGCCCAACCCACGTTAGATGAAAACAATGTTTCCGGTAGGGTTGGCCTTAATTTTGAATTAAATTCTGAGACTTTACTTTATGCATCAGTAGCAAGAGGGTTTAAGTCCGGTGCTTTCCCTGTTTTGCCAGCCAATGTTGAAACCCAATTCTCTCCTGCGGTTCAAGAGGAAGTTACGGCCTATGAAGCGGGTATAAAGGCTGGTCTTTTTAACGGCTTGGCGCAGGCAAATTTCAGTGGGTATTATTACGATTACAAAGACAAACAAATTTATGGTGATGTTCAAGACATTATTTTTACCACGCTACCTCGCATCGTAAATGTCCCGAAATCAAGAGTGTGGGGTATGGAAACTGAACTTGCGGTCAATCCTACAGATCATCTTAGGCTTCAGACAGGAGTTTCTTATGTTAATACTGAAGTAACAGAATTCATTGGTATTAATCGGCTTGGGCAAGAAGCAGACTTTTCCGGATTGGAGTTTCCGAATTCACCGAAGTGGCACATAAACGGACAGGTCCAATATGATAGGCCAATTACAGATAAACTAGGCTTCAATGCAGTTTTGAGTGCAAGCTATCAGTCAAAAGCACAAGGTTCGATTGGGAATGAAACGGACTTTAAAATTGACGATTATGCAATCCTCAACGGTGTCATCGGTATACATACTTTGGATGATTCTTGGTCTGTAGATTTATATGCCCGTAACCTTTTGGAAGAAAATTATTGGACGAATGTTGATACAATTATTGATACGATTTTTCGTGTCCCAGGCGCTCCCCGCACATATGGCGTTCGATTAAGCTACGCCTACTGACTCGTGGTCATCAACTTCTTTCTGGGAAGAAATATAACTTAAAATTAGGTTGGTTCTTTCATGTGGAGCTTCTCCACTTCTTTATTAAGCTGAACCAGAAGGGCCTCCTATGTCTGTAAATGTTATGATGGCCGGTCCTATGGAGACGCAGGATTTCACATTTCGTCTTGCAGAAAAAGTTCGTCGTGAAGGCGTGAAGGTGACAGAAACTTATGATCTTTCGAATGTCTCAGACCATCCGGATTGGAAAAATACTGATGTTCTTGTTGTTTATGCAAAGCCTTGTTCAGAAGAGGATATGGAGAAATCCAAGCAGTTAAAAGCTATAGTCACGCCGTCTCTTGGGTACGAAGGGATTGACGTGGAAGCGGCAACCGCAAGGGGGATACTTGTAGCCAATGGTCAGGCCGTAGAAAATTATCAGTCTGTCGCTGAAGCTGTTATGCTATTCATTTTGATGGCCTTGTATGATGTAGATGGTGCTCAACGTAATTTACGACCTGACAGTTTTCCTGGGCTTGCTCGCTTGCAGCCATACACACTTGGCGGGAAAACGATAGGTATCATAGGATATGGAAATATTGCCCGTGAACTACATCAGCGCCTTCAGGGCTGGAATGTTACAGTACTGGTGCATACGCGGTCAGGTTCCGGTGAATTAGCCCTGGGAGGGCGTTTTGTTAGCCTTGAGGAACTTATTGAGAAAAGTGATATTGTTGTTCCTCTCGTACCGCTTACCGACAGCACCTATCACATTCTCAACCATGCGCGCCTATCAGCTATGCGAGAAGGTAGCATTCTCGTAAATCTTTCAAGAGGGTCTGTTATTGATGAAAAGGCATTGGCGAAACCTGAAATAGCTAAAAGGTTTCGAACGATTGCGCTCGATGTTTTTGAGACGGAACCTCTCCCGAAGGGAAGCCCGTTACGGTCGCTTGATAACGTTATACTTACCTCACATGACATTGCCCGAACGCAGGAGAATCTCGAAGCGTTATTTGATAAGGCAATTGAAAATATCAAGGCTGTAATCAAACATAAAATTCCTGAAGCGGCCCTGAATAAAGGCGCATGGGACTAACAATTTTAGACGCGAAAACCTTCCCTGTCAGATGTGCCGATGATCGTACAAAAGACCTCGACCAAATAACCTCGTGACCAAGTAGATTGATAATTTTATATTTTAAAAACAGGGGAGGAGTCAGGCACTTTGCAACAATTCTCTATTTCGAAGTCTCCCTATCATTATAGCAGATCCCGCAGAGAGTAGCATCGAAACGGCACTTGCGAGAAACGCGATGTCATAGGATCCAAAATAATCGCGAAGATGCCCCACTAAAAATGGGCTGAAGCCATATCCTAGGGCGAACACACTATATTGCCAGCCATAGATGGCGCCATAGGCGCGTCGTCCAAATATCTGCGCCGTAAGATAGGCCAAAAGATCGATTTCAGCACCAGCCGCAAGACCGAGCAAAATCACTGCTAGTAATGAGAGTTTTAAACCTGTGAGCCAAAGAATAACAATCCCCATGGCAGCGAGAAATAAAATCGACATAGAGACAATCGTCGCGCCGTATCGGTCCAGCATAATCCCTACTACAATACGTCCGACGACGCTTGAGAGGCCAACGATAGAAGCCACTTTCGCCGCTGTCGCCGGAACCGCGCCGAGATCTGTAAAAAATGGAATAAGATGAACGATGACGCCTGCAATTCCAATGGCCATTGTAAAGGCCATAAAGGTCATCATCCAATAAACTGGCTTTGCTCTAGCTTCTTTTGCACTTATGCCGTCTTGTGTATGGGCTTGTAAGGTCTGATTATTTATCTCCACATGTCTGAAGCCGAACCAAACGATAGGTGCTGCGACTATAGCCGTAGCGGCAAGGGCCATATAAGAAATGCGCCAGCCCGCTTCGGCGGCGACCATGGCTACAAGGTTAGGTACCCAAAACCCAGCTAAACCAGCGCCTGTTAAGGCGATGCCTAAAGCCAATCCGCGTCGACGATTGAACAATGTACTGATCGGTCTTACAAGGACAATAGGTGTCGAGCCTGCCCCGATAACGGCTACGGCAAAGTAAACGATCCAGAAGACTGAGAGCGTTTCAACATATAGCGGCAATGTCGCAATAATTAGTGCATAGGCCAATAGACTTATTGCACCTATTTTTGCCGCGCCATATATATCGCAAAGCTTACCAGCAAAAGGACCCGCTACAAATAATCCAATTGTCAAAAAGGTTACAGCGAGAGAAATATTTCCACGCTCCCAACCAAACTCCGTCTCAAGGGAAGGAATAAAAGCGCCCAAACTATAAAACATAGTCGCGGTAACACCTGTTGAAAGTCCAAAGGCCGAAGCAAAAATCAATAGTTTTCGATTTGAAAATTCGCTCGTTGAAAAACCTGCTGAACGGTTCATGATTTCCCTTTATTCTTTTATACTCTTTGGCAGTTTCAATCCGTTGAGACCATAGCATTCACGCATGAAATTGTGCATTTCGTGCCACCATAGCTAATTATTTTCTATGGTGTTTCTGCCCGAATTTATCTTTTACTCTGTCGCTTTCCTATGTAACTGACTCATCCAGTTTTCGTATTGTGAATTAGCGCTTGTAACTCAGTTAAATCAAAATGGGATCAAGCTTACTTCGTACGTCTGCCAGGTTTGAGTAAGGTGTTGATCTGCTCACTGTGAAGTGAGACGATCCTTTAGACGCGTTTATATGTGAGTGTGTTCGGTTTTTACTTGAACGAGGGGGAGGGGAGACGTCCAAGCGTATCCAAATATCACCCACGGATAGGTGCGGAAATGATATTGACCCCTTCTCATGTGGTCGTTCGCCCCCCGATTTATAGGGAACAGATTGATCGGTTGCTTGAGAGATAATTTAAATGAGGGTCCAAAAGATGCCAGTATTTGAAGTATACTGACATCAGTATCTAGAATGTAAGCTCTCGTTTGGAAGGGTGAGAAATAATTTGTGAGTAGTGATTAATTTTACCCCATTCTCACCTCTACGCGAGTTCAAATCCCTCATATCCGGAATAGGCGACTTCTTCACAACGCTTTCGATAGGCGGGCCCGCCTCCGACATGTACTAGAGTTCGGCGAACAACACTGCCGTCAGGTTTCTCCGTAACTTTGACCCACCAAGCATTGGCTTCCGCCAGAAGTGTTCTAGAAAAGTCTCTATAAATTTCTTCAGTCCATTCCTCTTCAGCTTTTTCAGTTGGTTCTGAATAAACTAATCCATGATGATCCATATAAGTTATCATTCGGGTGATCCACTCTGCCTGCAGACCTCCGCAGACGCCAACATTACAGAAGGCCGAGCCATTATGTGGGCCGACTGGGGTAAAGAAATTCGGGAAGCCACGGGCTTGTAGGCCAAGAAAGGTTGACGGACCATCTGCCCAGGCTTCTTTCAAGCGCAACCCGTTTCGGCCACGAATGTCCATTCGATCAAGTGAACCTGTGACGGCATCAAAACCTGTTGCATAAATAATGACATCCAAGTCATAGAAGCCATCTGTAGTCTGAATCCCTTCGGGAATAATTTTTTCAATAGGGGCTTGGCGTATATTTACGAGGTGAACATTTTCCTTATTATAAGTCTCATAATAGTTTGTTTCCATCGGAACGCGTTTGCCGCCAAAAGGGTGATCCTTGGGAATTAGCATTTCGGCAACTTCCGGATCGTCCACACGCTCTCTGATTTTGTCAGCCACAAAATCAGCAAGAAACTTGTTAGATTCTTTACTGAGTAGAAGGTCACGAAATCCGCTAAGCCAGATGCCATAACCCGGTTCATCATAAAGACCTTCAAAAAATTCATCCCGTTCTTTTTTAGGGACGTTTACGCCTTTGCGACGGTCTCTATGATAGGGAAAAGCAGTGTCTGTTGATTTTACGTATTCAAGTATAGTGGGATGTCGATTGCGAATGTTGTCCATATCTTCTTTGGACAGTGGGGAGTTTCCTAATGGCGTGCACCAATTGGGCGACCTTTGAAAGACGTAAAGATCATCTGCCGTTTGAGAGGCGATAGGAATAATTTGAACACCGGTTGCCCCGGTGCCGATAATGCCCACACGTTTGCCGGTAAAATCAACATTCTTGGTGCTTCCATCTGGATTGGTTGGCCATCGCGAAGAATGATAAGATTCACCTTTAAAAGTTTCAATGCCTTCAATATCCGGCAGACGAGTCGCTGAAAGTGGTCCGGTTGCAGAAATTAAAAAGCGACAGGTTAAAGTGTTCCCCCCCTCTAAAGTCACATTCCATATTCTGTCTTCGTCTGAATAATGCGCTTTAGTAACAGTTGTATTGAACTTGTAATGTTTTCTGACCTCCATCTTATCGGCGGCATAATTTACATAGCGAAGCATTTCTGGCTGGGACGCAAAGTTTTCGCTCCAATTCCATTCCGGAATAATACCATTTAATGCAAAATATCCATAGGCGTAACTCTCTGTATCGAGACGACATCCAGGATACTTATTCCAAAGCCAGGTTCCACCGACATCTTCGGCCGCATCAATACCCACAACACTTAGACCGGCCTTGTTAAGCAAATAAGTTTGATAAATACCCGTAATGCCCGCCCCAATCACAATGGCATCTATTTCAGGTTTTTTTTCTAAATTGCCCATCAAGGGAACTCCTAATAATTTCAAGGGTGAAATTCCCTTGCTTTCATAAAAATCGGTGAAAAAGAAATCCTCACCGAAATATTTAATTCTTTAAAACGCTAATGATGCGGTTTTTCGATATGCAGATTGGGAATACTTAACCTAAAAGTTGAACCCTAGTTGCAAAGCGATTTCTCGACCTCTTGCGATAGCACCGCGTTGCTCCCCAATGCCCGGACGTGTAGAGCCACCTGTTCGATCAGCGGCAAACAAAACGTAATGTTCATTTGTCAGGTTTTTTCCGATCAAAGAGAGCTGCCAGCTATCATCAATCTTACCCAGCATGACACTGGCGTTAAACCTCCAGAAATCAGATTGAAGCGCTGCCGGGGACAAAGCGTCGCTCGCATTATAATCATCGGAATAATAGGCATCTCCCGCGATCCGAAAATAGAGTTTAGGACTAATATCCTGTTCGTATGATCCGCCAAAACTTCCGGTTAAATCAGGTGATCTCGCGGGCGCTTTCCCCTCATAATCTTGTTCTAGTAAGAGGCTGGCGCCGGGGTCAACGAATCTACAGCCGTCTGCCGGGTCAGATGTCGCAGGATCTGCCCCCCCTGCATAAGCAAAGAAATAGCACTGACCGACATAATCGCGATAACGGTTTTCTACATAGGCCAGGGCGCCGTGAACCTCTAACCCGTTAGAAAAATCATAACTTGCATCAAATTCGATACCGCGCTGTTCAAGCTTGCCTGCATTACTAATAACATAGCGAACATCTACGGGGTTATATACAGTCGCTTGAAGGTCTTTGAAATCATACAGAAAGGCTGTTGCACTAAAGTCTAGGGGGCCATAATCGCCTCGCAATCCAAATTCACCGCCGCTTACTGTTTCTGAATCAAAATCAATATCACCTAAAGTGGCTGTTGTTTGCATCGGGCTTGTTAAAGCAAAGCCGCCGGATTTAAAGCCTGTTTTATACCCTGCCCATGCAGTCAGCGATTGAGTAGGACGATATGTTAGGGTGACTTCAGGAGATAAATTATCATCATTGAATTCCCCAGCTAATATTCCGGGCGTTTGGTCAGTGGATCCAGGAAATACGGTAGTGCCTGTATTAAACGGCCCAAACCCATATAAGTTTTCATTGGTGGTGGTGCGTTTTTCATGCGTATAGCGCAGCCCCCCCGCGAGTTCTAAATCATCAGCTATATCCCACAGCAATTGTCCAAAAGCTGAGTAAGTAGTACTTTTGAGATCCGCTACTTTTTCATAGGCATCATATCGCCCATTTCCCGCCAAGCCAAAAAAGACGTAAGGCGTAACCAATGTATTATTATAAAGGTCATCCGTACTGTCTTGAAAATAAGCCCCCAGAAGAAAGTTTACGGGAGAATCAAAATCGGAGGCCAAACGAACTTCCTGACTAATAGCCTCCAACGTGTTGTCTTCAAGAACGATCAGACCCCCATATACTGTTTGATCCAGTGCGGAGAGATAATAATAGTCATGCTTTACATAACCACTAATTGATGTGGCGGTCATATTCCCAAAATCATAACTTAGGTTTAGAGACCCTATAACAGCGTCCATTTCATCACGGGGTTCGCCGCTGTCGCCACCACGGGGCAGCGCTTGTGCCACCACGTCGGGGATGGCTCCATAGCTTGTTTGATCATCGGCATTGCAATCTCCAAAGGGGTCCGCAAAACCATAAGATCTTGGGAGTCCATCTTCGGCACATGCGCCAATATTTTGCGCGAAAGCACCCGCGCCCTCTCCGGTTCCATGCGCTAGAAATAATTTTGCAACGGCAGTGAGAGCTCCTCCTGCATCATAATCAAGTGTTAAGCGCGCTAAAGTTTCTGTTTCGCCAATGGTTTCAGTAGCCCGACCCGGTAAAAATTCTGTTTCTGGGGGTAAGCCAGGAGCAAAAAACGGATTTTCAATAGGCATTGCGTTATTATTTAACCATCCACCAAGATCACGATGTTTAACGGCAAGCCTTGCCCCTATACTTTCGGTTAGGGGGCCAGAAATGTAACCTTCAGTCGAAATTTCGCGGCCTTCAAATTCATAGCCAACCTTTCCTCCAGCCTCAAACGTATCCGTTGGACCTTTACTTGCTACAGAAATAACACCCGCAGGGCTGTTTTTCCCGAAAAAGAGAGCTTGGGGCCCCCGCATGACCTCAACATTTTTCATATCGAAAAACCCGAGCATTGCTACTCGACCGGCAGACGTTTGTACGCCGTCCATAGAGACAGATACAGGTTGCTCGAAACCAACTTGGGTGGCAGGGGAGCTTATGCCCCGAATGGACAGGGATCCTCCGCCATTAATTTTATAATCACTAATAATGACGTTTGGCACAAGTGAACCGATATCTGTTAGGTCTCCAATCGCATATTGGTCTAAAGTATCAGCGGAAATAGCGTTCACAGCGACTGGAACATCCATTAAACTTTCACTTCGAAGACGGGCCGTAACAACTATTTCATCTTGGCCTTGAGTAGTGTCGGCTTGGGTCTCGGGGTTAGAAGTCGAAAGTGGTGTTTCATTAGCCGTAATTTGTGCATGTGCAACATAAGGCAATAGAAATATTGAAGAGGCAACGCTCCTCAATAAAAGCTTCCGAGTTTGATTTATAACATTTTGTTTTGTTTTAGACAAAATACATTCTCCCCTAGACATAATTAATTTCTTTATAATGGCTAGGCGCAATTTCTATTGCTTAACCAGCTATTCTATGAATAATAGCTAATTAAATTCATTAGTCAACACATGTGTTTACAGAAAGAGATTAAATGGAAATTAAAGGTAAAGTTATAGTCGTTACTGGGGCTGCGAATGGCATTGGCGCGGCATTGGCTAAACGCTTTTCTATGTTGAATGCGAAAGCGGTGGTAATTTGCGACATAGATGAAAAAGGAGTCGAAAGCCTTGCTCAAAACATTGGCAAAACCTTTAATAACATCAGATTTATGAAATGTGATGTGGCTAACCGTTTAGACCTAGAGGTGGTTGTAAGTTCAACAATCAAAGAGTTTGGCCAAATTGATCTTTTTTGTTCGAATGCTGGCATTATTGTTTCCGGTGACCAATCGACCCCAACTTCCGAATGGCAACGTGCTTGGGATGTTAACGTCATGGCTCACGTCAACGCCGCTAATGCAGTATTACCCGATATGTTAGAACGGGGAGAAGGATATTTGTTAAACACATGTTCTGCCGCTGGAATGCTTACAAGTGTGGGAGCAGCGCCCTATGCGGTGACGAAGCACGGGGCCTTAGCCTTTGCTGAATGGCTTTCGATTACCTATGGCTTACAAGGTATTAAGGTAAGCGCGCTTTGCCCTCAGGTCGTAAGAACTAAAATGATAGAAGATGCAATAGAAACTGGGGCGGGAAGCGCTGTAACCTCAGGGGGTGTCATGTTGGAATCTGAAGACGTTGCCATGCAGGTCGTGGAAGCGTTGGCAAAGGAACAGTTTTTAATCTTGACGCATGAGGAAACTCAAAAATTCGCCGAGCGAAAAGTTGCTGATATTGATAAATGGATATTAGGAATGCAAAAATATGCAGCTAATCAAGCCACTTAATCTTATCTCATTTTATACTGAATAACCGAATCCGGTTTTTTAGAAATTTTTTACTTCATAGAACTCAAAAAAATGAATATGTTTAGGGACTCTATTGTATTATTTATACAATAACTGAATGCGATTAAATGGTTCTTATTATTAATTGGCCCAGTAAGGGTCTCTAATCACGTTCTTTTTAGGCTTCCCGGAGGGTGTGCGCGGGACATCTTCTACGAATTCCACGGAGCGGGGGCATTTAAATTTAGCCATGTTTTCTCTAGCATATTCTATAACCTCTGCTTCATTAATCGTGGCGTCTTTACGGCAAATTACCAAAGCGTGGACAGTTTCTTCCCACTTCGGATGTGGAATGCCAATCACAATTGCTTCCGCAATGTCTGGATGATTATTTAGACGTCGCTCAACTTCGGCCGGGTATACATTTTCTCCTCCACTTTTAATCATATCCTTTAATCGGTCACTAATATATAAATACCCGTCTTTAAGATATCCAATATCACCTGTTCTAAACCAGCCATCTTTTCGAAAAGCCTGACGTGTCCCTTCGGGGTTGTTCCAATAGCCTAAACTCTTTTGCCCCCCTCTCACCCAAAGCTCTCCAACCTGCTCATCATTAAGAGGCTTCTGGTTTTCAACTCCGAATATTCCGAGCTCTATGTCCCGCATGGGTTTACCGCAAGATTCCAGTAAATCAGGTTTAAGCAATAACAACTCATCCATTTTCAAAACAGTCACGCCGAATGTCAACTCGGTTGAGCCATACATGGAGTAAAGGGGGCATCCAAAAAGCTCTATTGCTTGCCGTGCGTTCTTTTCGCCAAAAGCTCCGCCTCCAACAATAATGGCCTCCAGGCTAGAAAAATCATCTTCTGGCCCAGCCTCTTGTGCGAGCATATTAAGCACAGTATTTACCGTCGCGAAATCGTTGATCTGATATTTTGGGATTATATCTAAAACTGCCTTCGCGTCGAATTCACCTATCCCGATGCAGTGTCCTCCATGAACAAAAGCGCGTATTGACCAGATAAGCGCTGCAACATGGAAAAGGGGTAACATGATAAGGTGGTTCCCGTGCTGGCGCATGGGGATGGCTTCGGCGGAATTAAGAAAAAATGATCTTAGATTTGCATTCGTAATCATCGCCCCCTTTGGATTGCCGGTCGTTCCAGATGTGTAAAGCTGAATTGCCACATCCTCTCTCTGAGAGACTCTGTCGTGTTCAGCCTCGGAATATGCTTTAGCCCATTGTTGTAAGTTAGGTATGCTTTCACTGCCCAAGCCGGAAGAAAACATATGTATTGGGCGAGCAATCAAATCTGATATTTTTTGCGCTTCCGGGATCAAATCGTTCTCGATGACTAAAATATCGGCTTTGCAATCATTCACAATCCAAGAAATTTCAGCGGGGCGATAACGTGAGTTGATTGCAACTTGAACGGCCCCGATTTTACGAGCCGCCAAAAGAGTAAGGAAACTTTCTTGGCAATTTTTCAAAACTACCGCAATTCGATCTCCTGCTTTGCAGCCAAGTTTAAGAAATCCATTCGCAAGTTGATTGGCAAGGCTGTTAAATTCTGAATAGCTAATGGTCCTGTCACCAAATGTAATTGCTGGTCGCAGCGGTGTATGTTCCGCATAGTTGCGAATTGCAGCTTCAAAATGAATGTCTAGATTTGGCTGAGCTGAATTCGATTCAGCTTTCGTCATAGGTTTATTGACAGGCATAGTTAAGAAGTCTCCCCTTGAGGCGTATTATATATTTCAATCTAACATATTTTCCTACAAAACGATAGTCAACATATATGTTGACACTCTAAGCTAGTCCTTTAAAACTATGTCCGAATTAAATAGATATCGGGCGGGAGACAAATAAGTTTGGATGCGTCGAGAATTTGGAGTTGTTAGGTGAAAACTGCACTGGTTATCGGAGGAACGGCCGCAACGGGGGTTGCTATCGTGGCCGGTTTGAGAAAGCGTGGTTATGAAGTAACAATTTATCATCGCGGTACACATGAGGTTCCAGAGCTCATGGATCTGGAGCATATTCACGGCGACCCTCATCATAAAGAAAATATTCAAGCAGATCTCAAGGGCAGAAAGTGGGATGTAGTTGTCGCGACTTATGGGCGAGTACGTTATCTTGCAGAAGTCCTTGCGGGTAATACAAATCATTTTATTTCAATAAGTGGTATGCCGGTTGTAGGGGCTGAGCTCGGGGTTCCAACGACCGAATTCACCCCAAGGGAAAGCCCTGAAAACGCTCCGAAAGGGCTGGAGAAGCTAATCCCAAAAATTATTGAAACAGAAGATTCTGTAATCGCCGCAGGGGAGCGTGGGGATTTTTCTTCCACAGTTCTCCGCTACCCTTATGTTTACGGTCCATATGCCGTAGCGCCTTTAGAATGGCATGTCATCCAACGTGTTCTTGATAAACGCAAACGCTGGACCCTGCAATCCGGTGGCCTGGGTTTGACAACGCGATGCGCTTCTCCGAACGCTGCTGAATTCGTGCTTTTGGCACTAGATAAGCCAAATGTGTCTGCAGGAAAAATTTACAATGTCGCAGAATCCCGCCAGTTTAGTTACAGGGAGTGGATTTCTTTAATCGCGGCGACATTAAACTGGGAATTTGATTTCGTTGATATTCCTGCCACTATTGCCCCCTTGGGGTCTAGCTCTGTCCCTCTCGCGGGAGAATATAGTTGGATACGTGAAGACGATGTCTCCGACGGGCGAATCCGTCACCAATTGGTGAGTAACCTTAAAGCTCGTGACGAATTAGGTTATCAAGATGTGGTTGATCCTGTTGACTGGATAAAACAGACCGTTGGTTTCTGGATTGAGAACCCTCCAAAGGTTGACGGGAAACAAGGTCGTCTAGGACCGCAAGACTTTGACTATTCGGCAGAAGACCAACTCCATAGATTCTGGGATAATATTCTTACTCGTCGCCCCGAATTAGCCAGCAGGCATGTTCGCGAGCACGCTTATGCGCACCCCAAAAAAGCGGACAGAAAGTAATGTCGATTCAGGTGCCTTATGACTTTCCGGATGGATATTTTACCCTCCAGCCCCATCACTCTACCCTTTGGTCGCAATCTGTGAATGCGGATCAGATTGTTGGAATATTACCTTCAATTTCTGTCATGATTGCCTTTCGCGGGGCTGGGGCTTCGATATCAGAAGTTATGACGCATTTAAAAACAGATGCAAAAAATGTGTTATTTGGTGAACTTGCGATCAAGTCTATCAGCCCCTTAAAACTACAAACACCTTATCTTGTAAAAATGCGACTTATACGAAGTGAACGCAAAACCGGTCGGAAATCCGGCGTATTTGATAGAGTCAAACTTGGTTATACTATCAAGGATGCAGAGGCCGGACTGGAAGTTAGTCTCGTCAATCAGACATGGATTATTCGTCGATTTGAGGAGACAAACCTTGCGGCTTGAAGTCGGGCAGAAACTCGACCCTTTTGTCGTAGAGCAAGTTAGGGGAGATACCATGCGGCTCGTCGCGGCATTAATGGATGACCCTAATCCAATTCATTTTAATCCTAAGGCTTCACAGTCTTTGGGTTTAGGTGAACGCCTAGTAACGCAAGGCCCTGTTGCGGTTGGTTTTTTACTTACGATGATTGCCCGAAATTTGGGCCGAGCTGACCGCGTTGTATATAGCAAAGCTAGATTTCTTGGAAGTATTTTTGAGAATGACCGCGTCGAATGTTCTGGAGAAATCATAGACATTGATGATGAGGCAAAAATAGCGACTATCGCATGCAAAGCACATGTTTCAGGAGAGAATGTTCTCACTTTGACCGCGCAGGTCGATTTAAATGATTCAGACTTAATTTAAAAATCAAACCCATGGAGAAACCCATATGACAGGTATAAACCTAACAGAAATTGAGAAGGTGGTTGAAAGCCATGCAATTGAACGCGTAATTTCCGATTATGCATATTTTCTTGATATGAATATGCCTGATAAAATGGTCGAGCTATTCGTAGAAGATTGCGAGATTAGCTATGCTCCTAATTTTGGAGCAAAAGGAATTGAAGAATATAAGAAGACTCTTGATGGAATTGGGACTTTCTTCAAAGGAACCAGTCACCATAATAGCGGCACTGTCATTGATTTCATCTCTTCGACAGAGGTCACAACTCGAACTATCGTCCTCGCTATTCACCGTTATACCAAAGAACGCCCCGACGGGATTTTGTACGGCCAATATCATGATACACTTGTAAAGGTGGACGGGAAATGGAAGTTCAAGAAACGTGAGCTACGCGCCACAATGACAACTGATTACCACGTCAAGGCGTCAAATCCGATTGGGCGTAACGCATAGTCGTGACTGAGAAAGCCCCATTAAGGATTGAGCGTGGCGAAGCGATTGACTGGATTGTCTTTGATAGGCCAGAAGCTGCTAATGCCTTGTCTCATTTGCTTCTAGAAAGTTTCTCTGAGGCACTGGATTTACTGACTAAAGAGGGTGCCCCCGTTATTGGAATACGGGGGAGTGGGAAAGGCTTTAGCGCCGGCGTTGATTTAACAGAATACAATGCTGTTTCTACTCCTCTTCAGGATGTTCAGCGGCTCCGGCAAAACCTTGATAGATGGTTGGCCATTTGGAGATGTCCCAAGCCGGTGATAGTTGCAATACATGGATTTTGTATGGGTGTAGCCGCTCATATCCCTGTCTTTTCCGATTTGGTCATCGTGGCGGAAGACGCATTGATTTCAGAGCCGGGTTTACCCTTGGGAGGAGGGTATATAGCCCCGTCTTGGGTAAGTCAGGTTGGCCCAAAGCGGGCCAAGGAATTTGCTTTTTTACCAGGAAATTATATTGACGGCCGGACAGCAGAAAAGTGGGGATTGGCAAATGCCGTTGTGCCGGTAAAAAACTTGATTTCCTGCGCAGAAGATTTAGCTTCTAGGATAGCTTTGATCCCGGCTGAGGTTTTAACAGTAAAAAAACAATCCATTAACAGGGCAATGGAGGCGGCTGGCTTTTTAACAGCTATCAATGCTGTTGCTGAAAGCGACGCCATTCTCCATTTGGAACCGTCTGTGCAAGACCTGAGACGGCGTATCAGCGATGAAGGTTTAAAAGCAGTTTTAAAAGAGTTTCGCGGCTTAAACTCCACAAAAATATTCGATAAATATAAAGGAATAGAATAAAATGGCTGATGTAGAATTCAAAATCGATGGCCATGTAGCACATGTTAGATTGAATATGCCTGACAAGATGAACGCTATTTCGGGGCATATGGACGAGTTGTTATTTGAAGCTTGGGAAGAGATTAATACTAATCCCGAGATTTGGTGCGCAGTTCTGTCTGCCGATGGCGAAAAAGCGTTTTGTATCGGGGCCGATATTTCCGATGGGCCCGAGCGGAAATCCCGTATGGCACTTGCCGGCGGTTTAACTGGCATTGGCGGCCCAATGGTTAAACTGCAAAAACCTTTGATCTCGGCGGTACAAGGCTTTTGTGTAGGGGGTGGCTTTGAGCTTGCTATGTGTTCTGATATAATTGTGGCCGCAAATAATGCTCAATTT
The DNA here is from genome assembly GCA_913058335.1 of uncultured Hyphomonadaceae bacterium. Classification (GTDB taxonomy): domain Bacteria; phylum Pseudomonadota; class Alphaproteobacteria; order Caulobacterales; family Maricaulaceae; genus Litorimonas. The sequence continues at coordinate 225,251 of CAJXPX010000001.1, read as the reverse complement.
GGATTACCTGAAACGCGTCACGGAATTATCGGTGAATGCGGCGTCGTGCATCGCGCTGTGCGCCAGCTTCCTCATCGGATTGCCATGGCTATGATACTCACGGGGGAACGAATCGATTCTGCCGCTGCTCTGCAATATGGGTTGGTAAATGAGGTCGTTGAATTTGGACAGTTAGATGAAGTAGCTCTTAAATGGGCTCATAAAGTTAATAAGTGTGCTCCGAGAGCTAACCAAGCGGCCAAGGCCGCTGCACTCAGTCGGTTAGGATATCCTCTCGACGTGGCTTTAATGACCCGTTTTGAGGAAATCGAAAAATATGCTGAAAGTGAAGACGTAAAGGAACGGGATAAGGCTGCTTCTGAAGGGCGTCGTCCAAGTTGGACTGGCTATTAAAGAATGTATTTAAATATTAAATTGAAGCTGGTTCTCAGATATGACTAGGTTAGGTTTACGTTTGAGGCTTCCAGCCCCTTTTCTAAGCGGCTAGAGCCAATTATCACAGATTAGAAACAATTCCGGGAAAGGTTACTGGCGTTTATCTAAAACTTTCTGTAACAAGTTTTCATGCAGAAAAACTCTAACATGTCTAAGCGCCGCCAGTCGGCATTCCTTGAAGGAAAAGAAGATTATATTGCCAAGCGCGATGAAATCGTCACGATTGCTGCAAGAAAATTCAAAGATAATGGATTTCGGGCAACTTCGTTTTCTCAAATTAGTCAGCACGCCGGGCTTGAGCGTGCGACTATGTATTATTATTTCGGCAGTAAAGAAGAGCTTTTCAGAGAGTGTCTACGTCACGGAGTGAAGGCCAATATTATTGAATGTGAAAAAATTTTCGAAGATACGGGGTTAGAAGACAGAGAAAAACTAGAAGCGATCATCAGGCAATTGATGAAAGCCTATGATGAGAACTATCCAAATATGTATGTTTACATACAAGAGGAAATGAAGCGAATCGCGAACGAAAACAGTCCGTGGGCCAAGGAAATATCCGCGCAAACTCAAAAATTTCAACAACTCGTCCTTGGATTATTATCTTCCTTGAAATCAAGTGGGAAAATTCGTCAGGATGTCCCTGTGAGCTTGGCCGCTAACGCGATTTTCGGAATGTTGAACTGGACCCATCGGTGGTATCATCCCGATGGAGTATATAAGGCTTCAGAAGTTTCAGATGCATTCGTAAAAATATTTTTCGGAGGTATGGCATCTTCTGAATAATAGAGCTGAAAAAACGGGTATTTATTGTATAATTTTTACGTCTGAAAAACCGAACCGATATTAGCGCTCGGTCGTAGTATTTAAAGAGGCAAAAAGGAACATTGAATTATAAAGGGGAGGGTGAATCTATGCTGGCTCAAAATATGATCGCAACTTTCTTTTATTGACTTTAGTTTCAGACATTGGCCAGTCATCTGATGACATAAACACTATGGCGCGTGGTATTTTATAGCTTGCAATTTTTCCCTTGCAAAAAGAGGTGAGGGTTTGTTCAGTCACTTCATAGCCTTCGTGTAATTCGACAAAAGCAACGGGGACTTCATCTAATCTATCATCCGGTCGTCCGACGACTTCGCATGTTTTCACGGCAGGATGGTTACATAAAAAACTCTCGATTTCTATTGCGGCTACATTTTCCCCGCCAACTTTGAGCATGTCTTTGATACGGCCCTTGAAAGTGAGGCCGCCTCTTTCTGTTCTCAGATATAGATCGCCAGTATGTAGCCAGCCCTCTTGATCTAATGCCTCCCTCGTTTTATCGGGTGAACGGTAATATCCCTCCATTAAACAAGGCCCTTTGACAAGAATTTCGCCAATCTTGCCGTCTGGTAAGTCGCCGCCTGTCTCGGGATCAATAATTCTTAGGTCGACTCCCGGCACCGCTTTGCCATTACTTGTTGCTTTCTCTTCAAGAGTTTCATCCTCGTCCGAAATAGCAAATATTCCGGCTGTTTCTGTCATGCCACAGGCTTGTATACATTCTGCTTGGGGAAGGGATTCTTGAGTATGCCGGATTAAGACTTCAGGTCCAATGAGCATGATTTTTCTAAGATCCGATAACCTTTTATCTGAAAAGCTATCATGATTTATAAGCGATTGAATGATCGCCGAGAACCAAGGCCATGCAACAGTTACATTTTCGCGTTCCATAAGTTCAAGGGCACGTCCAGCATCAAAGACTACATCTGTCAGATATGTACCTCCTGTCGCAATCGAACCAATAAAAGGGGCAAGCGACCCAATATGATAGAGAGGACCTCCTCCCCATGTGACATCATGCGTATTGACACGTAGGCGGCCCTCAGCGCGATCAAGAGGGCCTGATATCAGTGCTCTATGAGATAGGAGACAGCCTTTTGGGTTCGCAGTCGTTCCAGATGTGTAAATGATCACCGCTGTTTTATGGGGGGCTAAGCTCCGATATCTACTCTCAACCTGGCTCTTATTAATCTTATCGGCGAGTAAATCATAATGATCCCGGGACATGAAGCCCTCCTGGGCCTCGCCGTCTAAAATAACTATGTTTTTCAAACGAGGCGCGCTTTTTAATGATAGAGTTTGATTTCGTCTATGATTATTCAGATCAGGAAATACTTCCGAAAGGGTTTTTTGGAAATCCAGTACACGCATATCTGCGGCACTTGTCAGGATTAATTCAATATCAGCATTTTCAATAATATAGCCGAGCTCGTGAGCCTTGTGCCGTGCGCTTAAGGGCACAGCTACACAATTAGCAAGAGCGGCCCCGAATATAGCAGTCATTAAAGGGCCGCCATTTGTGGCAAGAACCCCTATATGAGAGCGAGGCTTCACCCCCAGAGCCACAATACCTTTTGCAACTTTTAAAGAGTCTTTGAAAAGCTGTTCATAGGTCATTTCAAAGTCTGGCATGACAAACGCCTTACGCAGAGGAAATTCACTTGTGCTTTGAATCAAAATATTAGCTAGAGTTAAGGATGGCGTCGAAGCAAGATGGTTCAATTTTATCTCTCTCTAAATAAAAATTTTTAGTACAAACATAATTGGTCGATTTTTTACGTTAGTCAACATGTATGTTGACTTATCGCTCGTCGCTTAGGTGTGTTGACATTTCCATCTGTTAAAGTGTATCAACACAAATGTTGACTGTTAGATTAAAGGTATATTATTTTCAGTGAGGGCCTGATGAAATGGAGTTTTAGACAAGCATATATTCTATCCTTACGTGGATTTGGACAAGAAGCTCAAAGAAGTATTGTGAAGTCCAATTCCAATAGAGTGAGGAAGGATGAGAATAATTTAACCTGATCCTATCTGAAAAGTTAAGCAATGGCAGGCCGATAGGATGATATCGTGCAATAATTTTCGCGGAGGAAAAAATGCAAAAAGAAATACAGAAGCAGATATTCCAGGAAATAAAGGGGTATTATAAAGACAACACAACTAGAGTTGCCGAGACCGAGCTGCCATTTCCCGCAAATGTATATTTTGAACCCGAGCATATGGAGCGTGAAAAGCGCCTGATGGAAAAATATCCGGTCATTGTCGGTCATTCTAGTCAGATTAAAGAATCCGGAGATTTTCTCTCCCATACTTTGCTTGGCATTCCCATCATGGTGGTTCGTCAGAAGGATGGATCTGTCAAAGCTTTTCTCAATATTTGTTCGCACCGTGGAGCGCGGCTTTGCACAGAGAATACGGGTAATTCTCGGCGATTTGTATGCCCCTATCATGCTTGGACATATTCTTTGGATGGACGTCTTCGCGGTGTTCCAAAATTAGGATTTCCCAATTATGATCCTGCTGATGGAAATCTGACGGAGTTGCAAGTCGAAGAGAGGCACGGTTTGATCTGGGTGCAAGTTGACCCGGCAAATCCTATTGATGTGGCGCTTCACCTTGGAGAAATAGATGATGAGATTGCTAGTTATGACATATCAAACTGCGAAGTTCATTCTATCAAAATACTCGAAGCAGATATCAACTGGAAGTCTGTCCTCGACGGCTTTTTAGAGCCGTATCATTTTGCCACGTTACATGCTGACTCGATTGCACCTTATTTCCATGGGACATATTCGCCGTTTGAGGGATTTGGCATTAACAGCCGTATGATTGGAGTAAGAAAGTCTTTCGATAAAATTCTCGAAAGCGATTTTAATGAGGTCGATTTGCTTAAGCACGTGGCTGTAAATTATCAAATATTCCCGAACACAATTCTTGTTTGGCAAGGCGACCATTTTGAATGTTGGACAGCTTACCCCGGCGAAACCCCTGGAAAATGCAAAGTTTTATTTCAAATGCTGATTCCCAAGGCGCAATATAATGAAAGCACGATGGCAAGGTGGGAGAGAAATTGGACTGTTATTGAGGAAACTGTTTTCGATGAAGATTGGGAGATGTCTCATCAGGTTCAAGGAAATTTATCGCATATTCCTAATGAAACAGTTGTCTTTGGCGCAAACGAACCCGCTTTACAGCATTTCCATGCACACATGAAAGAGCTTATTGAAAATATGAATTAGAGGGGGAGCTGTAGTGGAAGTATGGTCATTGGACAGTAAAGACAATAAATCGTCTTTAGGTTTAACAGATTAAGCGCTCATCAAAATTAATGTTTCACATCTATTTATGAAGTCTATTACGTTAAATGAATTACGGATGCAGGCCGAACAACTCACGCATTCAGTAAGCGAGGGCCCGCCATTACCTTGTTTTGATAGAGCATTGATTTCCTTGGCGACCATTTTGAGTGTCACTTCCATAAACCCTAGCACGATCGAAGACGCAATAGAGAAAGCTTTCAAAGCTGGTGCGACAGTCGCGCAAGTGCAAGAAATTGCTGCTCTTGTCTCTGGATTAGGAACTCACAGCTTAATGGTGAGTGGTGCGACGATTGTAAGGGTAGCTACTGATAAGGGTTTGCTTCCTCGAGACCTAAAGTTCGATAGGGAGAGGAAAATGCTTTGGGACAAGCACGTCGGAAACGATAAATTCTGGGAGAATTTCTCTAATGAGCTGCCAGGTTTCCTCCAATCAATGCTTCATCTTTCTCCAGATATGTTCGTCGCATTTTTTAACTATTGTGCAATACCTTGGGAAACCGGGCACGTTGCGGCTCATATAAAAGAGTTGGCGGCTATGGCATGTGATATAACACCTTCTCATTGTTTCGGGCCGGGGTTCCGAGTTCACTTATCTAATGTAATCAAGCTAGGAGTCGGCCGACAAGCTATTATGGAAGCTCTGGATATCGCGGCTTTAGCCCCGATTCATATAGGCTATGATAAAGGGCGTTAAGTTAACTTAAAATATTGACTCTCACAATATTTGGTGGCGACTTTGCAACTTCCCCCTTTAGACGTGCAATTTTTCTCCCCCTCACTCTAATGGCGGAAATCTATGCCATGGGCGATTAAGTTAGATGCTCTGAGTGAAATATTTCTTATCCTAAGTATGAAATGTACAATTTCTGAAACATAAAACACAAATGCCTCTGAAGCTCTTAGTCCCCCGGCTCTTGGTATTCTACGAAGCGCCAGCTGGAGGGGTTTCAACAGGGCGGTATTTCCCGAAAATATTGCATCATTCATCACCAATATAAAAGTATCTTCTGACCGATCTAGTCACTCCGGTTGTGAGGAAAGGGCAGAAGAATACGTAATCCCGAATTTGATGAGCCTAACCATCCTTAAATCATAAGGAAAAAACAGATATTTAGATGGTAGGAGAGTATTGGGAAAGGATGGCTCCGCAAGCAGGACTCGAACCTGCGACAAGCTGATTAACAGTCAGCTGCTCTACCAACTGAGCTATTGCGGATCACCAGTCTCGGTAGGCGCGCTCTGTAACAGTATATTGGGGCAACAGACAAGTCTGATTTTTGATAAAAATGCGAGAAATATCATATGAGCTGATATTTCTTCCCATTTCCTTTTATGCAAAAAAAAAGGAGCGCAGAGGCTCCCGAAGGTATTAGGTGAAAATTGGGTTGTCTCGTGGGAGACGTCCTCTTTATTAATGACCAAGGTAAAGATTTTGTTAAAAAAGCTAAAAAAATTTAGTCTTGATTCACTTCATAGCTTGAGAATGGCCAAATCACGGATTTTATGCTAAGTGACTTTAGGTTTATAAAGGGGAAACAATATGAAAACCATTAAGACTTATTCGGAGTTTTGGCCTTTTTACCTACGCGAGCATGCCAAACCGGCAACCCGCGGCTGGCATTATCTCGGAACCGCCATTGCTCTTTGTATTTTGGCTTTTGCCATATTCACGGGGCGTTGGTGGATGCTACCGCTCATGCTTGTTGCTGGTTATTTTTTTGCTTGGATGAGCCATGCTATGGTGGAAAAAAACCGGCCCGCGACATTTACCTATCCGGTTTGGTCTTTCGTCAGTGATTTTAAAATGTTTTTCTGCTTCCTTACGGGACAAATGCCCAAAGAACTCGAAAAAGCCGGCGTAACAAAACCAACGGCTACGTCGTCATAATTTTGCATATTATAACCTGAAGATTAGAGGCTAAATACTTCCTGTCCTTTGTAAAAGGTTTTAACGGCCCGTCCTGTCAGGCGCCGTCCGTCAAAGGGAGTGTTCTTTGAACGGCTCTTTAGGTTACTACTTGCGCATATCCAGGGTTTATTAGGGTCGATCAGGACGAGGTTGGCTGGGGCTTCTAGGCTTAATCGACCTGTGTCGAGACCAAGTAAATCGGCTGGGTTACATGTGACGGCGGCCAGAAAGGCCATCAGATCCATATATCCTTCTGCAACTTGAGACAGACCGGCCGCTAACAATATTTCGAGTCCAACGGCGCCTGAAGCCGCTTCGGAATAGGGCAGACGTTTTTCGCCGGCCGGCCGAGGGTCATGATCAGAGACAATAACATCAATCTCACCCTGATTAACGCCCTCCAATAAAGCCAGCCTGTCACTCTCTTCGCGTAGAGGCGGATTGAGTTTTGCAAAGCTGCGATAATCTCCGATATCGACTTCGTTGAGACAGAGATGGTTGATAGATACAGAGGAATAGACATCCAAATCTTTAGCTTTTGCTGTTTTGACGGCCTCTAAGGCCGCTTTCGAGGAAATAAGGTCAATTAAAACTCTTCCGCCCGTAAGTTCAGCAAGCGCTATATCGCGTTCGGCCATGATGCGTTCAGATATGGCCGGAGCCGCGTTCAAGCCCAGGCGCGAGGACAAATTGCTTTCGTGAGCAACGGTTCCTTTTGATAAAGTGGGTTCCACAGCGCGGTTTGCAATCAGGGCATTGAAATTCGCGGCATAAGACATGAGACGGCGCATGGTCTGCGCATCCCGAATTGGCTGCGATCCATTGGAAAACAAAACGGCCCCGGCTTCACGCATTAAGCCAATTTCTGTCAGGCTTTTCCCATCAAGTTTCTTTGTCAAAGCCCCGGCAATATGAATGTCGATGGGTAGATCTGTCCCTTTGCGGATAAGGTAATCCACCAAAGAAATATCATCTATCACCGGATCGGTTTCGGGCATCAAAACAACAGAGGTCACACCTCCAGCCACGGCCGCTCTCGACGCGGTGTCTAATGTCTCTCGGTTTTCCAGTCCCGGTTCTCCGGTGCGAACCCGCATATCAATCAAACCGGGTGCCAAGATAAGCCCTCGCGCATCATGGATTTCTCCGCGAGGGACGATATTGCCTATCTCGACGATTAATCCATCTTCACAAATAAGGCCGCCTTCTTCATCCCGTCCAGAAGCAGGGTCGATGAGGCGCGCATTGACAATTGAAACTACGCTCATGAGCTCTGCTCCGAGCTCGAAGACTGGGCCTCTGCCAAAGCATGGAGAATAGCCATTCGCATGGCGACGCCTGTTTCGACTTGCCGGGTAATCAGGCTGACATCCGGATCATCTGCAATTTCAGAACTAATTTCGACCCCGCGGTTCATCGGTCCAGGGTGCATGACAAAAGCATTAGGCTTTGCGAACCCCAGTTTTTTGCGATCCAATCCGTAATAATGGAAATATTCTCGTTTTGAGGGGACGAAGGCCCCGCTCATGCGCTCAAGCTGGAGGCGAAGCATCATCACGACATCACAACCTTGAAGTCCCGACTTCATATCGTGAAACACTTCTGCGCCCCACATATCCGCATCTAGAGGCACTAGCGTAGGCGGGCCGACCAGGCGAACTTCAGCTCCGAGCATATTGAACAAAGCCACATCAGAGCGGGCAACTCGGGAGTGGAGGATGTCACCGCATATTGCGATTCGCAGACCATCCAGACCTTCGGGAAAAGCTTGTCGTAAGGTAAGAGCGTCCAGCAAAGCCTGAGTGGGGTGGGCATGCATTCCGTCTCCGGCATTAATGACAGAACATTCTACCTTTTGCGCGAGAAGAGACGGGGCACCTGAGGCACTATGGCGGATAACCAGCAGATCTGGGTTCATCGCGTTGAGTGTTGCTGCTGTATCGAGGAGAGTTTCCCCTTTTTTGATTGAAGAGCTTGCAACCTGCATTGAGATAACATCTGCTCCAAGGCGTTTACCGGCCAACTCGAAACTTTTTTCCGTCCTTGTAGAGTTTTCGAAAAATAAATTGATAAGTGTTTTGCCAGATAAAACAGATCGATCAGGAGATTTCTGAACCTCTAAATTCAGATAATGCTCCCCAAGACGTAACAGATTTTCGATATCTACGCGGTGGAAGTCGGAAACGGAGAGACAATGCCGTTTTGTAAACGGATAGTCGCGGGTTGCCTGTCCCAAAATTGTGTCGTCTGCGGCCAAAGACATAGAGCCCTTCTCACGATTTTTGCGGTCTTACGGCGCGCTCAAAAAAGAGTCAAAGTCTAACTCATCGCCTAAGGCGATCCAAAACACCTTGTAAGATATAGGCCGACGCCAATTTATCGACATTTTTAGCCCGCTTTGCGCGGGACATGTCGTCCGATAACATAGTCCGAGTGACTGCCATAGTTGAAAGCCTTTCGTCCCAAAGAAATATAGGAATGTCGTCCACTCTCATCAAATTGATACAAAAATCGCGAACGGATTGAACTCTCGGCCCGCTACTGCCGTCCATGTTAATTGGTAATCCTACAACAAGAACTTTGCATTCATTATCATTGAAAATTTTCAGAAGAGACACGGCATCAACGGAAAATTTGGTTCTCTGAATAGTTAGAAGGGGGGTGGAAATAAGTCGCGTGCGGTCACTGATTGAGAGGCCAAAGGTTTTCGTCCCCGGGTCCACGCCAAGTAACGCGCCAGTGGTATTTGCTAAATCTTCGAGAGTGATGAAAGGCATAGAAGGTCGCTTAGCCTGAAAGGTGTTGTCACGCCATACTCCTCATGAGCTGAAAAGCGATATAAAAGAGAGCCGATAGACCGAGAAGAGTTTTTTACCCAAAGCTTGGCGAAACCGTCGCCTCAGACCGATGAAACTGACAAACGCATTAAGTGCCTCAGCCGCGCTTGACCCACTCGGAATAATGAGCGCGGTCACAATAGAATAAAGGTGACTGGAATCTCTGATTAGAGAGCGGCTATTGACGTTCTGGGTTTATGCCGACCCAATTTTCGTCAACATAAGCCTTAAGTGCCGAATTATCCTTTTTCAAATCTCCTGAAAGCGGAAACAGGCGGTCCAGAACAACCTGTTTATGAGGCCCGTCAAAGGCGCATATAAAGACCGGGACATTGGCCGCATAAGCTGCCCGAAGATAGCCGGACTTGTATTTGGCCACTTTTGAACGGGTGCCTTCAGGAGGGAAACCGATACAGAGTTTTTCTTCTTTTTCAAAAAGTTCGACGACTTGGTCGACGACGTTATTGCCTTTACCGCGATCAACGGGATAGCCACCTAGCGCACGGAAAAGCGGCCCCATCGGCCAGAAAAACCATTCTTTCTTAATTAGGAATGTATATTTGAAACCTGAGGCAAGCATGGCGAGAGAGGCCACTATCGCATCCCAATTCGAGGTATGCGGGACGCCGACGATGACAAATTTTGGTACATCCGGCATTTGGCCAATCAGCTTCCAACCCGTCAACTTTAAACCTGCGCTGCCTATCCAGCGAGAGACAGCATTGCCCATTCGAGGCGAATGTTCGCTCATATGAGGGTTATCATATTTCATTGATTTAGAATCCAATGCTTAGCCATTTTCGGGCCTGATACCCTTAAAGTTCGTTTCGAAATAGGCTTTTATTTTGCGATTATCCTCTTCTATATCATATGAAAGCGGATAGTCCCCGCCAAGAACGATTTCCTTGGTTTCAGCATTTATTCCAATCGTATAAATGGGCGCCCCAGTCGCATAAGCGATGCGTAGATAACCTTTTTTAAAGCTCTCAACTCTCGCCCGTGTGCCTTCGGGGGTAATACCGAGCCATAATTGGTCTTCCTTTTGAAACCAGTCCGTGATCTGCGCGACCACATCATTCTTCTGTTTCCGGTCAATTGGAATACCGCCCAGTGCCCGCCATAATTTGCCGACCGGCCAAAAGAAGGCTTCTTTCTTCATCATCCAATTAAATTTTAGCCCGACAGATAAAACGCAGGCCATGGCAACAATCAAATCCCAATTTGACGTGTGAGGCGCGCCTATAAGGATAACTTTTCTCTCATTTGGAAGTTTACCGGTAATCCTCCAGCCTAAACCGTCTAGAATCAGTTGCCCGATACCTCGCGTGACAGCATTTCCCATGCGTGGGGTGTTCGGCGATACAATATCATTATCGAATTTAGCCATGAGGTCAGGCAGTTGAAAGCGAGTGAAAATTAAGTCGGAATACCGAAAAAGAACAGGCAGCGCAATCACAAGTCTTGCGATAGGGGGACGTGCCTGCTAACTCGCCAGACTAAATTAAACCCCCGTAATCGGGCCAATATCGAGGCATACATGGCTAACCCTCAAAACGGCGTCAATGCAGACGACGTCAAGAAAATTGCAAGACTGTCGCGTCTTCACGTCGAGGCCGATCAGCTTCAGCCTATGGCCGATGATCTGAACGGCATTTTGGGGTGGATTGAGCAGTTGAATGAAGTCGATGTTGACGGGGTCGAGCCGATGACCTCTGCTGTCGATATGCCGGCGCCTCTGCGTAAGGACGCCGTTTCCGATGGCGACAAGCGTGAAGACATTTTGAAAAATGCCCCGAAAAAGGATGATGGTTTCTTCGTCGTCCCGAGAAGTGTGGAGTAGGGCGATGAGCGAATTAACACAACTTTCCCTCTTTGATGCTTTGGACGGTATGTCGAAAGGAAACTTCAGCTCGGTAGAGCTAACGGAGGCGCACATCAAAGCCTGCGAAGGCGGCAAAAAGCTGAACGCATTTATTTCGGACACTCATGATTTGGCCCGCGAGCAGGCGAAAGCCTCTGATGCACGCCGCGCAAAAGGTGAGGCCGGGCTTCTCGAAGGCGCGCCTCTGGCCGTCAAAGATCTGTTTTGTACCGAAGGGGTAAAAACCTGTGCAGGCTCCAAAATTCTTGGGGATTTTGCGCCGACTTATGAAAGCACCGTCACGGCTAATATGAAAGCCGATGGTATGGTGATGCTCGGCAAGTTGAACCTCGACGAATTCGCGATGGGTTCTTCTAATGAAACATCAGCTTACGGGCCAGTGATCAACCCTTGGCGGAAAGACGAAGACCTGGTTCCGGGCGGTTCCTCAGGTGGTTCCGCTTCTGCCGTGGCAGCGGATATGTGCCTCGGCGCGACCGCAACCGATACAGGCGGCTCTATCCGTCAACCCGCGTCTTTTACGGGTACGGTCGGGATCAAGCCGACTTATGGCCGATGCTCCCGTTGGGGAACAGTCGCTTTTGCCAGCTCTCTTGATCAGGCCGGGCCGATTGCCAAGACAGTCAAAGACGCGGCAATTCTACTGGAGTCTATGTCAGGTTACGATCCGAAAGATTCGACTTCTTTGAATATTGATGTGCCGAAATGGTCTAATGCCTGTGGTCAATCCGTCAAAGGGCTGCGCATAGGTATCCCGAAAGAATATACAATTGAAGGTATGCCCGTAGAGATTCAAGCGCTCTGGGATCAAGGTGTAGAGTGGATGAAAGCGGCAGGTGCGGAGATCGTCCCGATTTCCTTGCCGCATACAAAATACGCGCTCCCTGCCTATTACGTTGTGGCGCCTGCCGAAGCGTCGTCCAATCTCGCGCGATATGACGGAATGCGATATGGTCTTCGCGTCGAAGGCGAAGACCTTGCCGATACCTATGAACGCACCCGGACAGAAGGCTTCGGCCAAGAAGTCCGCCGTCGGATCATGATCGGCACCTATGTGCTCTCCGCCGGATATTACGACGCTTATTATCTCCGCGCGCAAAAAGTCCGCACCCGTATTGTCCAGGATTTCGAAAATGCGTGGCGGAAATGCGACGCAATTTTAACGCCGACAGCGCCAAGCGCGGCGTTCGCCGTCGGACGAAAAGTCAGCGATCCGGTGCAAATGTATTTGAATGACATTTTTACGGTGACGACCAATTTGGCCGGACTGCCCGGCATTTCCGTTCCCTCTGGATTGGATAAGAATGGATTGCCTTTAGGTTTGCAGTTGATTGGACGAGCTTTGGACGAAGAAACATTATTCAAAGCCGCGAGTGCCTTGGAAGATGCAGCAGATTTTAAAACCAAGCCTGCAAATTGGTGGAGCTAGAAATGTTCACAGCAGAACGCGTTGCGGATAAAAAAGACTGGATTAAGGGCGAGAGCGGTGATTGGGAAATCATCATCGGCTTGGAAGTCCATGCTCAAGTGGCGAGCAAGTCAAAGCTCTTTTCAGGGTCTTCGACCGCTTATGGCTCTGAACCAAACAGTCAGGTGTCGCTCGTCGATGCCGGGATGCCGGGTATGTTGCCGGTGGTGAACGAATTTTGCGTAGAGCAGGCCGTCAAGACAGGTTTGGGATTGAACGCGAAGATCAATTTATTCTCGCGTTTTGACCGCAAAAATTATTTCTATGTCGATCTACCGCAAGGATACCAGATTTCTCAATTTGAATTTCCTGTCGTTGGCGAGGGCGAAATTGACATTTTGCCGATTGATGCGGACGGCAATGTCGGCGACGAAGTTACGGTCGGAATTGAGCGGCTTCACTTGGAACAGGACGCCGGAAAATCCGTGCATGACCTCTCGCCGGATGAAACCTATGTTGATTTAAACCGCTGCGGCGTTGCGCTGATGGAAATCGTCTCAAAACCCGATATGCGCTCCCCCGAGGAAGCCTCTGCTTATGTAGAGAAGTTACGCGGCATCGTTCGTGCGCTGGGCACGTGTGACGGAGATATGGAAAAAGGCAATCTGCGCGCTGACGTGAATGTCTCCGTTCGCAAACCGGGCGGGGAGCTTGGCACGCGCTGTGAAATCAAAAACGTCAACTCCATGCGCTTTATCCGTCAGGCCATTAATTACGAAGCTCGCCGTCACATTGAAATTATCGAAGCAGGCGGCACGATTGATCAGGAAACGCGTCTGTTTGACAGCGTAAAGGGCGAAACTCGGACTATGCGCTCCAAAGAAGATGCGCATGACTACCGCTACTTCCCGGATCCGGATTTACTGCCGCTCAAGCTTGAGCAAAGCTTCGTGGATGGCATCAAAGCGAAACTTCCGGAAATGCCGGACGCCCGCAAGGCAAGGTTTATGAGCGATTACGGCTTACCGGAATATGACGCTCGTATTCTCACGGCTGACGCAACGAAAGCAGAGTTTTACGAAGCGGTCGCCAAGGGCCGGGACGCTAAAATCGCGTCTAACTGGACAATGGTGGAATTATTTGGCGCACTGAACAAAGCGGATCTAGAACTGGAAGACAGCCCGGTCTCGGCCGATAAACTGGGCGGGTTGCTAGACCGTATCGCCGACGACACCATTTCAGGTAAAATCGCCAAGGAAGTGTTTGAACGCATGTTTAACGGCGAGGGCACAGCAGACGAAATTATTGACGCTCAGGGCCTAAAGCAAGTTACGGATATGGGCGCCATCGAAACGATGGTACAAGATGTCATTAGCGCTAATCCAGACCAAGCCGCAGCGGCCAAAGAAAACCCGAAGCTTATCGGTTTCTTCGTCGGGCAGGTCATGAAAGCTAGCCAAGGCAAAGCCAATCCTCAAGCGGTAAACAAAGTGCTGCGGGAGAAGTTGGGGCTCTAATTGCAGAATAATCTGAATTTGATATCTTTTACGATTGCGGCCTTTAGCGGACTTATCTTTGCGATTGGCGTAGCTTACGCGCTAATTGTGCTAACAAATTTAGGGCCGCTTGCCTCTTCTGCAATAGGGGCCGTGATTGGCGTGTCGGATTATTTGGCCTTGCGCTATGTTTTGACAAAAACATTCAAAGCTCGAGATCGGTTATGAAAATCCAACAAGGTCCAGCCTTTGGCGCTTTGATTATCGGCTCGGGACTTGCCGTTTTGTTCTATCAACAAAGCCAGAACTTGGCTCTGGCCCTGCTGGTCGGAGCAGGGGTTGGAATCTTGGACTATCTTGTGCTTGTTTGGGTTGCGAAATTGAAGGAACGAAATAAATGAGTTTAGATACGGGAAAATCCTCTACTGTTACAAGGGCTCTAGAGACACGCATCACAACGCGGGATTTTCTGGACAAGCCGGTTCCGGATGAACTGTTGCGAGAAATTCTAAAAAAGGCAATGCGAAGCCCGTCCGGCGGAAACCTTCAGCCGTGGAATATTCATGTGGTGAGGGGCGAGACGCTTCAAAAACTAACAGAAGAAGGCGTGAGGCGGGCTAAGGCTGGCGAGACAGAGGAGCCAACCCACCCTGCTTATCCTTCGCCGCTGTGGGAGCCGCACCGTTCTTGGCGCTATAAATTGGGCGAAGATATGTATGCCCTGTTAGATATTGAAAAAGATAATAAGGCCGGCCGTCTGAAGTGGCTTTTACAAAATATAAAATTCTTCGAAGCGCCTGTGGGCCTCATTATTACAGGTGATAAACGCCTCAACATGCCGCAATATATGGATGTGGGCATCTTGCTTCAATCCATTATGTTGCTTGCCAGAGAACACGGGCTGCATACGGCGCCGCAAGGGTGGTGGCGTAATTGGCCGGATTTGATTGAAACATTTTTGGATGTGCCCGACGAACAAGAGGTTCTAGTGGGGATGTCTCTTGGATATGGAAATCCGGATCACCCTGTCAACGATCTCTATGCAGACCGGGCAAAACTGGAAGACGTTTCGAAATTTTATGACTAAAATCCGACTTTTAAGACACCAAAAAGTGACCTAAAACAGGAATTTTTAAAAAATATAACATTTTTTTCGATTTTTTTCAAAGTTGGTATGCTTGACTTCTACAGACTCTATAATTCATCTATGCTTGAGTTTTACCAAGTGTAAGGGAGTTTTAATTGTAATATAACTTATTAGTAACTCATATTTACTTCATTTAACAACTATAAACCCCAATTAACCCTGTTTGAAATTAACTCTATGTTTATCCTGTCAGGCAAAAGTCTGATCACGCCTTGAGTGACACGGAAAAATCCGGCGCGAAAGACGGCCTCGAAAGACCTCTCTCAAGGGCTCTCGAAGGTATTAGGTGAGATGGATAAACACAGGGGGGTCAAATGGCCTTTACAACACTCGAAGTACAGGAAGCCGAACAGGCTGTCGCCGTTCAAGCTAATTCAGATGACATGTTCCGTTTGGGACTGATTTACTCAACAGATGTCGAGGACCGGGGTCCGGACTTCGTTGAGGCGCATAAATGGTTCAGCTTGGCAGCCATGATGGGCTCAAGCCCGGCTAAAGCGTATCAGTCTCAGTTGAAAAACGAGATGAGTTCTCAGGATGTAACGCTCGCACTCAAAGCCGCGCGTGGCTGGCTGGCTGAAAACCGTCAGATGGTTCCGACAGCAGCTTAGCTGCGAATAAAATAAGAAAATAGGCGGGTTTGCCGCCTAATTGAAAGAGTCTGTTACTTAGTCAGGAAGACTTAGACAATTAAGGCGAAATTACGGTGGTTCCGTTATTTCCATTATTGCCGAACTGATAGCTCAAATTGACGCCGACAGGCAGTGCGTTACGGAAATTCTGCATGAATGTTCCAACCTCTGCAATGGTGGATTGTGGCACGTAAATTATATCGCCACGACGTAACTGCATGTTGTCATTATATTCTCGGATATTAGACAGTCCATTTTTGATATTTACTGTCCGCATCATCATGCCGCCATTTGGGGCTCGTCTTAGAACGGCGACTTGAGAGGTTCTCGCTGTTGGCCGCATTCCGCCGGCCATTAAAACAGCTTCCAAAGCGCCGATTTGTCCTGGGATTGTGTATGTCCCTGGCGTCCCAACTTCTCCGCCGACAAAAATCTGCTGCGGGGCATAAGCGCGCGGGGTCACGGCGACTGTTGGATCGCGTAATTGTTTGGATAATTCAGCCCGCAAAAGGTGCTGAACGTGAACAAAACTTCGTCCGGCCGCCATTACCGGTTCGCTCATCGGCATCACGATGCGGCCGTCTGGTCCAACCGTGAGTGTCCGGGAAAGCTCAGGCGCCGAAGACACGACAATGTCGAGTTGGTCTTCAGGTTGTATTAGGTAATCCGGTTCCCATTCTCTCCATTGTTGAAACATCGACCCGATCGGAGCCGGTCGCGCGGGTATTTGGTAGGCGGGATGTTTTTCTCCGCGCAGCCGGGCCATCAATCCACCATATTTTTTAGGCGGAAGGTGTCCATAACGACCTGTTTGTACTGGGCTTGAATGGTAAGCGCCATGCATTTGCCCCTGCGGAACTGAATTTCCGTATCTGGACTGTGCCACTGATTCGGTCGAAACGCCGCCTAGAAATGTTCCGGCAAGCAGCATCAAGCTTAGGAATTTCAAGGGCTTCTGCATAAATAAGGCTCGAATTGTGGTTTAGACGCTATTAGGTCAATTTTTTCGAGTCTTAACAAGAATGGATAAGGAAATATTAAAATTTAGGAGGCTTTATAGTTAACGAATCAAACTGAGGATGGATATGGCCGTATTTGGTCTTGGAAAAAAACGTAGGAACCGTGATGAGATCGCGGGGAATGCGTCAGGTTATGACCGCAGAGGCCGAACCGACTCTCAGAGCGCGACTGTCCGAAAGGGAGATCTGACAGTTTCAGATTACGCTCAAGGTGTTCCGAACATTCGTCTTTCAGAAGCGGTGAAGTCTTTTGGTCGACAACTCAGATGGGTGATTCCGTTGTTTGTCGTCGGGGTCATTATTGCCTGGTTCGTCACGAAAGACTTTAAACGAAGTTACACCGCCCATGGGAGCTTGATGGTTCAGCTTGGGGATGAATATGTTTATCAAGGTGTGGGATCGCAAAACCCTCAAAATAATCTTCAAATCACCTCAGATACGATTACGCTGAATGAACTCGCCATTATTAAAAACCCCGAAGTCATAGATGCTGTCATTGGTCAAATGACTTCGACACCCGCTGAAAGCCTTCGCTTTGATGAGGCGGCCGAAAAGAGCCTTCGAGACGCAGGTAACAATCAAGCTAAAATTCGGGAAGCACAGATGGAGCGCCGCAAGCGGGTGGAATCGGCCTTTGTGGTTATGCCTCAGCCGAAATCCTCTATCATTCAACTTTTTTACAAGCATGAAGATCCTGCTATCGCCGTCGAAACGCTGAATGCCTTTATGGATACTTATAAAACGTTTCGCCGAAGTGTGTTCGTTGAGGGGTCAGGAGACGTTATTGCGCAACGCCGGATCGCAACAGAACAACAGCTAAATCAAAATGAGCGTATGATTGCGGGGCTATTGGATAAAAACAATATATCCGATTTCGATTCTGAAAAAGAGGGCGCTCAGAAGCGGTCTGAAGATTTGAAGGCGAGTTTGAATTTGACCCGGGCCGAAATATCAGAAACTGAAGCCGCCTTGGCTAAAGTTGAAGATCAGCTACGTCTGACGGCGCAGACGATTGATCTCTACCGAGATGACCGGGCTTCGCAACGTATCGCCCAAGCGGAACTTGAACTTGGGCAGCTTTTGGCGAAATATTTGCCGAATAGCGACCCGGTTCGCCAGAAAAGAGCTGAGCTTGAGCAGTTACGCTCTGTTCAATCAGGCTATAATGGTCAGGCGTCGGGCGGACGACGTGTCGGGCCAAACCCGGTTTTTCAAGAACTTGCCACACGCCGAAATACTTTACAGTCCACCGCGGATTCCTTGCGGGAAAAAGAATATACACTTCAACGTCAGCTCAATAGCGCGGATGCAAAAGTTCGCCGTTTGACCCAGCTTTACCCCGAATACCAAAATCTTCAGCGGGAACGCGACACTCTGGCAGATCGCCTTAATACTTATAATGCCAAAGAGCAGGAAGCGCTTATCAATCAAAAACAATCAGAGTCAAATAACGAAAACGTCCGGGAGATTTCCCGCGCGCGTTACGCTGTAAAGGGTCGTAATTTACGAATGCTCATGTTTGCTCTGGCAGTTCTTGGGTGGGGCTTCACTTTATTCATGATAGCGATGGCGCGGGTCTTCCTTGATCCACGGCTCTATACGAGCAAAAGCGCCTCCGCCCGACTCAGACGGGAGGAGCAGCCCTCCTCCATCGCTCCCGGAGCGCAAATTCCAGAGCCAGTTACTCCTTATCCTGCGGCTGTTCCTTATGAGTATGCGGCTTCAGAGGATGCACAGCAGAGATATGATAACGGGGCGAGATATCAGAGCGCGGCGACTGAAGCTTACCCAGCCGACCCGTATCAAAACACAGCCTATGAGCATCAGGCTGAAGCTTATGCCCAGACTATGCCAGTACAACACACTGCACCTATCCCGCCAAATGACCCGATTTCTCAAAATGGCCCCGTCGAGTGGGTGCCGCCAGCGGAAACTTATGCGGCACCAGCCTATCCGCAGAGCGGAGTGCCTCAGGGGTATCATCCTAATGGTAATTTTTATGCGGAGCCTCATCCGCAGCAGCAAGACGAAGGGCCTCAGCAGCCTTACGGCAACAATCCCTATTCAAGCTAGGCTGCAAAAAGCGCGCTAATTTCCATATAATTTTGGATTGAAGGCTTTGATCCAAAATATTTTGCCTATGCCTTGGGCAAATTTGACCAAAGACCGAGCGCGTTTTGGAGAGCCGATCAAACTATAGAAAGCTAAACCGGGCAAAGATATCAGGCTTTGCGCGCCCCCGACAATCATCCAAAAAATCATGCCTGGCAATCCGCGAACGCCTTTATCAAATGCTTCTTGTGTGGGGCCTTGGCCGAAAGCAAAGTTTCTTTTCCAGACATAGGACAAGGTCGCCCGTTTTGCAGGGACATGTTCCAAACATTTGGCATCGGTTGTCCAATAGGCTTTGACTCCGCGCCGCAGCAAGTATCGGAAAAACATATCGTCTTCTCCGCCTGACTGGTTAAAAGAAGGGTCGAAAACCGGCGTAGGAAAGGGGGCGCATTGTCTGTCTATGAGACATCCCCCCGTTGCAACACCTCTGTCAATATAACCGTCTTGCTCATAGGGAATACGGTCAAATGCTCCCGACATATATTCGTAATATGGATCAGTCTCTTTCGGCATAACGGCTTTGACAGGGCCGAAAACAAGTCCGGCTTGATAGTCATTTGCTGCTTGTAGCGAGTAGGATAACCATTTGGGGCAAGCCTCCATATCATCGTCGAGAAAAGCGATAAAACGTCCTCTTGCATGTTCAAGAGCTGTATTTCTTGCATTTGAAACGCCGGGGTTAGGCTCATGAATAAAAGTGATATGGGCAGAGCTTTGTCGAATAAATGCCTCAACGGCGTCTTTGGCGGAATGCTCTGGATCATTATCCACGACCACAATCTCGCACAGCTTATGGTCTTTGGCTTGAGTTTCAATACTTCTCAGGGCCCGGACCACATCATCCGGACGTTTATAGGTGGGTATTACGATAGACACCCCAATGTCCTGCCAAGTACCACTCATCATATTATCCCTGAAGCCGAGCCAACGCCTCTGCCACGGGTAAAACTTCCGCGCCAGAGCGTTCAACGGCTTGAATAATTGTCTTAAACTCAGAAGGAGTGCACCCGTATTCACTCGGGCTTTCCCGAACGTCATGTGTGAACAAAATCAGCCAGGCCGGAGAGGTTTTTAATCTATCAACTGCGCTAAGAGAGGCCTTAAAATCCTCTCCGGAATAAAGGCGTTGTGAGGCGGTCTGATTAAGATCCAAAGCGGTCTGGCCATTTGGAGAATGTATGCCGCGAAGCAGGGGGTATATCTCACTTAGGGCTTTTTTTGCCTCTAAAGATACTTCGCCATAAGGATAAGCAAATGTTCGGGGAATTGGGAGCCCGATCTCTGCAAAAGCCGCCTTATTTTTTTCAATATCCGACAAGAAAATGTCGAGAGGAACGGAGCGAGCGCTTATGTGAGAAAAGGTGTGCCCGTCAATATGGTGTCCTTTTTCGTGGACGGCACTCATATCGTTTCGACTCATATGCAAGCCTAGATGATTGGTTATACCGCATAGTCCCATCGCGGCATAAATCGTCCCGCGCCAATTTCGGTCTTCTAGAACCGGAAGCGCATTTTCCATCACAGAGCGGGGGCAATCATCAAATGAAAAGCTGACAATAGATTTGTCATAATTAAAGGGCATCATTCTTTGGGCGCGGTATTTTACAAGACGCCGACCAATTCGCGATGAAAGGGATTTCGACGGAACAAAAACCGGATATTCGTTCGGCGTACTCATTCAATTGCATCCGCATACCAAGACGCCCGCCAGAGCTTTAGGGCCATTAACCGGGCGCGCATGGGGGCTGGTGACTTTACCAGCCATTTCAATAGAGGCCGTCCAAGTTTCTGTCCCGGAACTTTTTTCAAAATTTTGGAGAGGCGATAAAGGGTGAGGGTCTTGGCGAGGTCAGGATGCTTCTCAGTAAACCTTGCATAATTAGGCCCGCTCGTTTTAAACCGATTTAAAAGTGTGTCATCACTTTCCAGACCAAGATGTAGTGCGGGATTGTCTATATGTACTAATTTGTAGTTTTTGGAAACTCTGGCAGCCCATTCGCTGTCTTCCCATCCCCAGCCAATAAATCCGTTATCGAACGGTTCTGCCCTGATTATAGATTTACGGAGACAAAGGTTTGAGGAGGCAACATGTTGCGGCCCGGCGGCTTGTCTTTCTGTCAGCGACAAGCAGTCTGATACCGCCGAAAGGGCTCTGTGAAGAGCACCCTCTTTATCCCGAGTGTCACTTTCAACATTAAATCCGCCGAAAATTATGTCTGATTCATTCCGGCTAATTTCATTGAGATAGCTTTGTAAAAAATCCAGGCTAGCGGGCCGCATATCGGCGTCTAAGAACAACAACCAATCACTTCGAGCTGCCTGTTGTAAATGGTTTCGAGCTGCCGCTCGTCCTTCATTCTGTTTTAGAGTAATAAGACAAATTCCAATTGGTAAACTTGTTATGAGGCTTTGGAGCCGGCTTGTTAAATCTAGTCGCTCCGAGCCGTCATCCACAAGGACGACCTCAATAGACTCAGAACACTTTTGCCTGGCCAAGTCTTTAATGAGGTCGGAGGCATCATCATTGAAAAAAGGTATGAGCACTGAAAGCTTAGGGGCCATTTTATCATAGGGCAGGTTGGTGAAAATATCAGTCACGGATAATCTCCGCTGACAGGCTTGGCCGGAATTTTGTAAATATTAACACTAAAACATTTCGGCAATTTGCAGCATTTATTACCCAGCAGACTGTCATATAAACGCTCGCGCCCCATCCGGCTTTGGCTAGAAGTCGAGCTGCACTTGGCCAGCCCTCAGGCAAAGGCATAAGAAGAACCGAAATAGCCATGCAGAAACAGGCAAATGAAATTTTTGCGAAAGCTTTGACAGGAAAAGGCAGAGGATAATAACGTCGGGCCACGACAAACGCTATTAAGGCGCCAAGGCTATATGCTGCTATGGTTGCAAAGACCGCGCCCAGTAAACCATATTTCGGAATTAGCCATAGGTTGAGGCCGATATTCAAGCCGAAAGGGGCGAGTAAGACCCAAACAAAGGATTTTGTTTCGCCCGAAAGTACAAAGGCGCGTTGAACGTAATAGTTGATAAATCCATTCAACACGCCGGCAAAGGCAATCCAGGGCATGACTGTAACCGCGTTTTGACGCACAGATTCGCCAAGAATAAATCCGGCATCTTTGGCGACGAGGGCAATCCCCGTGGCCGCCGGAAGAGTTATCCAAAGCAAGGAAGCGCCGTAATCGCGCATAATCGTTTCAGAAACTTGTGATCCGCTTTTTTCAAAGGCGGTAATCGCCATGGGCGTGACGGCCATGGAAAGCCAGATAAAAAGCATTTCGACACTTCTATTGGCCAGATTATATCCCGCATTGTATTCTCCGGCAGATGCTTCCCCCATAAAAGCGGCGATCAAATAAATGTCGGCTGAGCTGAGCGCGATAGCCAAGATTAGGGACAAGCTAATCGGGACTCCGTATCGCGCATATGTCTTGACCTTTTCAGGGTCGAAAGTACCGCCTTTTACTCGAGGCAACATAAAAATAAGGTCGCATGTGAGGACAATAATCACGCCAATGATTATGCCGACAAATGGTCCGGATTCTTTCAGGGGAGTTGTTAAGATCAGAATAACCCCGATAGAAAAACTAAGGAGAGTCTGTGTAGAAAAGCTGAGGGAATAGCGTTTTATCCGATGGGCGGCTTTATGGACTTCCATACCGATATTGAAAAACACCTGTAAACAAGTTGACCCGATAGCAAATGCCAAGACCGTTTTCATGACGCTGGATACAGGCATCAAAAAAAGAACAGCAGCAAAAAAGATGCTTGCAATAAGGCTCATACCTACCCCTAATGTGTAAAGGGTTTTGAGATATGAGGCAGTCTCTCCATCTCGATCAGCACGCGCTTGGAACCGCGCCGCAGAGGCTTCAATCCAAGTGAACACCAACATATGAGCGAACTGCATTGTGATAACTGCAATTGCATATCGCCCAAATTCTTCGGCGGAAAGCAAACGGGTCAAAATGACGACTGTGCCAAAGCTCACAAAAAGGTTTGCGATATTCACTGGAATATAGGCGAGCATAGAACGACCCATCATGGTTCGATCCTCGCAACTTTTAAATTAAGGGAATACATTACCGAACTGTCTTTTTGTCACCAAGTAGAACAGGGAGGGTCATGAATATGATATATAAATCAAGCCACACATTGCCGCGTTCAATATAGTCAACATCCAGACGAACCCGGCGGGCGACATCTTCGCCGCTCTCAAGCGCCCCGCGTGACCCGTTAATTTGGGCCCAGCCGGTCATACCTGGTTTTACTTTATGTCTATGGGCATATTCCTCAACGAGTTCAATAGAGGCTTTCCCCGCGGTTCGCATGCCGACAGCGTGTGGTCTAGGGCCGACAAGGGACATCTCGCCTTTTAAAACGTTAAAAAGCTGAGGTAACTCATCCAGGCTGGTCTTGCGGATTATGCGGCCGATTTTAGTCACGCGCTTGTCCCCTTTTGTGACTTGCTGGGCGGCCTCTTTATCCTCTTTCTCTGTCGTCATTGAGCGGAATTTATAAACGTTAAACACACGATTATTGAAGCCATGACGAGGTTGATTAAAAATGACGGGCCCCGGGCTATCCAGCTTTATAAGGGCGGCAATTATCAAAAGGATAGGGGCGCCTAAAATCAAGGCGACTGAACTTATAAGGACATCTACACACCGCTTGATTGCGAGGTGATGTCCGCTTTTCTCAGCGCCGGAAACGTCCCGCATCGAGATCTCAGCAATTTCGGAAACACGTTGCTGGACATGATTAAGGGTTTCAAATTCATCGACAACAAATGCAATACGGTTAGGGAGCAATCTGACCTCATTGACAAAGGCCCTTTTTCTCTCCTCTGCCATAGAGGGCAAGGTGACGACAATTCGATTTACAAAGGGAAGTTTGTCCCAAGCGAGCAAATCTTCCACTCGGCCAACGACAGGGACGCCATGGATATTTAAGGGAGCGCGAGTGAGACGGTCGTCAAAAATTGCTAATATATTCAATTCTCTGGTCTTAGCATTTTCTTCAATTATCCGGCGGGCAGACTCGGTTGCGCCCAGCATAACAATCGTTGGGGAGAGGGCGCCTTTTTCATGTAAGCGCCGCGTTTCGGCATAATATAAACTGTGAAGGGCCAGTAAAAGCGCGGTGGCAGCCAGTCCTGCCTTCGCTAATGCGTCCGGCAAAAAACTATCGGGCCGTAAAATAAGCGCGAAGGTGAGCCAAACTCCGATCGCCCCGGCAGACGCCAGTAAAATAGTTTTTAAATGCTTCATAAAGGTTTCGGTCGGCCGAAAGCTATGAGCTCTATTCATAAATAAAAGGCTTATAAAAAAGAAGCTGCCTAATATTGCCGCCGTGATCGGCGCAATAATTCCATTATCATTCTCACCTATATATCCATTCCAAATTCCGAGTGTGATGATCGTGACAACTGCGATGATATCAATACTGCGCATAGTGAAGCGCATGACATTCATATTAACCTGTTTTTTCGGGACATGGATGTCGGACACGGATTTGCGGCGTCGGCGCCGATCCGGCATGTGGGAGGGAAGGGGGCTGGATCCTTTACGTTTTTCGTCGCCTTCCCGCCCTTTATACTCCAGCTGTGCAAAGGCCAGAGCGGAGGATAATTCTACGCCTGAGAGAGCCGCGCGTGTATCGGCACTCGTTTTTTTAATCTCTGCTGACATTCGTTTCCACCTAACTTTCAATGAAAACTACTTGGAATCTCCCAATATCCCGTAAACAAAGTAGAGATTTTTTGCGTAGAAATAAAAGTATATTGAAATATATTATCTATTAAAATCAAAGGAATAGGCCAAAAATATACTTAATATTTTATTATAGCGTGTGGCTGAACATATTATTCAAATGGTTTGTAAGAAGGCGGCAACGGGCTGTGTTTAAAAAGGCTTTATGTGTTTGAAGCCAGAATGTCCGCTCAAGAGAAACGACCTCTGGTAAAACCTCCACCAGATCTTCCGTCGCTAAAAAAGAGGGGAGAATGGCTAGACCCGTCTGCCGAAGAACCAGTTGCCGCTTCGCTAGAATGGAAGAGCAGCGTATCGACGCAGAAAAGTTGGGAAAGAGGTTTTCAAAGTAGTTGAGTTCTGGGGCATAAACCAAATCATCAATGTAGCTCATCAAGGTGTGATCGGACAGATCTGAGAGAACGGAAATCTCTGCCAAACGTGGATAGTTTTTATGAGCGAACAAACTAAGCCTGTAATTTACCAATGGCTTCGAATCAATGAGCCGTGACTTCGACCTTGAAAGGCTAATAGCCATATCTGCCTCACGTCTGGATAAAGAAAGAAAACCACTGCCCGAAACCAGATCAATTTCAATATAGGGGTTTGTTTTATGAAAGGCGGCAATGGCATCAACCATCAGGCTGGCGCCGAACCCTTCTGCAACACTGATACGAATGTTTCCGGTTATGAAATCCGGAGTTTCAGGTTGATCATTTTCTATTTTACTCAGTTCAAAATCTACCTGTTGAACACTTTTATAAAGTTTCTCACCTTGATGGGTTAGGGTGAAGCCTTTGCGGCTGCGTTCAAACAAAGTTTTCCCGAGACTGTCTTCCAACCGTTTTATTCGGCGTGAAATGGTGGCTTTATCCACTTTTAACGCGTGCGCCGCGTGTTCTAGTGTCTTCCCACGGGCGACAAATACAAAATATTTTAAATCTTCCCAGTTCATGTCAACCATTGCAAAAATGTAAAGGTAAATTGGATTATTGGGGCTTTACGGCAATAAATGCAATCTATAATTTGAGCCGCAAATCCAAAGGAGACATTTGATGAAAACAATTGGCCATTTTATTGACGGGAAACGCGTTGCAGGTAAAGGCGACCGGACGAAAGATATTTTCAACCCAAATACCGGAGAGGTTCAGGCCAAGGTTTCCTTGGCAACGCCGAGCGAATTAGACGCTGCTGTCAAAACGGCGGCGGAAGCCCAAGTGAAATGGGCGGCCACAAACCCGCAAAAACGGTCTCGCATCTTATTTAAGTTTAAAGAGCTTGTTGAAGCCGAGATGGACGAATTAGCATCTATGTTGTCCTCTGAGCACGGGAAAGTTATCGCTGATAGTCGCGGCGACGTTATTCGCGGCGTGGACGTCATTGAATTTGCCTGCGGCGTACCGCATGGTCAAAAAGGCGAGCATACTTACGGTGCTGGCCCCGAGATTGATGTTTACTCCATGAGAAAGCCATTAGGCGTTGTAGCGGGAATTACACCGTTCAACTTTCCGGCCATGATCCCGATGTGGATGTTCGGTATGGCGATTTCGACCGGCAATGCTTTTATCCTGAAGCCGTCAGAAAAAGACCCCTCTGTCCCAATGCGATTGGCCGAGTTATTTGTCGAAGCCGGCGGGCCTGTTGGACTTCTACAGTGCATTAATGGCGACAAAGAGATCGTCGATGCAATCTGCGATAATGAAACGATTAAAGCTGTCAGCTTTGTCGGTTCTTCTGATATTGCGCAATATGTCTATTCCCGGGCGACAGCCAATGGCAAACGCGCGCAATGTATGGGCGGCGCGAAAAACCACGGCATTCTGATGCCGGACGCCAATATGGAACAAGCCGTTAAGGACATTCTTGGCGCGGCTTACGGTTCTGCGGGTGAACGCTGTATGGCTTTGCCTGTTGTCGTGCCTGTTGGGGAAGGGACAGCCGAGAAATTCCTTGAACATATGCTCCCGGCCATTGAAGCAATGAAAGTCGGCGTTTCCGAAGACCCCGAAGCCGATTACGGCCCGGTTGTGACATCGGCGCATCGTGACAGCATTGAAGCGGATGTGACGAAAGCCGTGAAAGAGGGCGCAACTCTTTTGGTCGATGGCCGAGATTTCAAACTACAAGGTTATGAAGACGGATTCTTCATCGGGCCGTCATTGCTCGACAATGTCACGCCGGATATGGAAACCTATAAGGATGAGATTTTTGGTCCTGTGCTGCAAATTGTCCGCGCCGAGACATTTGAAGATGCATTGAAACTTCCATCTGAACACCAATACGGAAATGGCGTTGCGATCTTTACGCAAAATGGCCGCGCTGCGCGTGAATTTGCCGACCGCGTAGAAGTCGGAATGGTCGGTATCAACGTGCCGATCCCGGTCCCTGTTGCTTATCATAGCTTTGGCGGCTGGAAACGCTCTGCCTTTGGCGATGCGAACCAATATGGAATGGAAGGTCTGCGTTTCTACACCAAGGTGAAGACAGTGACTCAACGCTGGCCGGAACCCGAAGTGAATGATGACAATGCATTCGTGATTCCGACGTTCTAGCAAGATAAGCAGTATTACCGTTTATAGAGGTCAGTCTCTCCGCAAAGATGTAGTATAGAAATGATATGAAAGCATTCATTATACTTATCTTTGCGCTCTTTTGCGGGGTTGCGACCTCGCAATTTCCGGAGTTTGAACAGCAATATCGGCAGAGACTGTCCGGCGCGGTAAATGAACTGTCCAAAATTGTGGTTCGCTTTGATCAGGATGCGGGTGAGTTTGGCTTGTCCAGAGAGGACGCATTAACTCGTTATGTGTCCTCCGGGGATAGTTTTTTGAGCCTTCGGGGAAAGTCGATGAGCGAGGTAATCAATCGGTTTGAATATCTCTCCGGACATCAAAACAGACTCGATTCCGCCGCAGCGCTGGGAAGGGTCTGGATTTTCATCACGGAGAGGGATCCGGACTTAACCCGCGATACGGCAGAGATTTTCAAACCTGCCGTGCCGGTAACTGTTGAAGGAGTGATCTATGCGGCAGGGGGCTTTTCCCTGGGCTGGATTTTACTTTCTTTGTTGCTCATGCCATTTGGCAGATCCCGACGAGAACGATTGGCTGAAACCTGAAAGATTAAATTTATGGATTTTCAATTTACTGAAGAACAGACAATGATTCAGGATATGGCGCGTCAGTTTTCTGACGTTGAGCTCGCGCCGCATTCCTCCATGTGGGACGAAGAAAAATTTCTCGATCGAGATGTGTTTAAAAAAGCGGCAGAGCTTGGGTTTTGCGGTATTTACACGGGCGAGGAATATGGCGGCACAGCATTATCCCGGTTAGACTCCGCCATTGTATTTGAGCAACTGGCCAGAGGAGACGTCTCTCATACCGCCATGCTGACAATCCACAATATGGCGACATGGATGATAGATCGCTATGGCAGCGACGAGCTTCGCGCAAAATATGTCCCCAAGCTAACGGCCGGCGAGATGATCGCCAGCTATTGCCTGACAGAGCCGGGCGCTGGCTCAGATGCCGCTTCGCTTAAAACCAAAGCGGTTAAAGACGGGGATGATTATATCCTCAACGGCACGAAGAGCTTTATATCCGGCGCTGGGTGGTCAGATATTTATGTTGTCATGGCGCGAACCTCAGATGACGGCGCGCGCGGCGTCTCAACCTTCGTTATTGAAAAGGGCATGGACGGCCTGTCTTTTGGCGCGAATGAAAAGAAAATGGGCTGGAACGCTCAACCCACTGCAGAAGTTATTATGGAAGACTGCCGCATTCCGGCGGAAAACCGCGTTGGCGGCGAAGGCGAAGGGTTTAAATTTGCCATGAGCGGTCTAGACGGCGGGCGTATCAATATCGGCTGCTGCTCCCTTGGCGGCGCGCAAAAAGCGCTGGACACCACATTGGAATATACCAAAGATCGCAAGCAATTCGGTAAAAGTATTTCTGACTTTCAGAATACACAATTCATGCTTGCGGATATGGCCACGAAGCTGGAAGCCTCCCGCGTGATGATTTACCGCGCGGCGGATATGCTGGATAAGAAATTGCCTAATGCGGGGTCAGCCTGCGCGATGGCAAAACGTTTTGCGACGGATAATTGCAGCGAAATCGCCAATGATGCGCTGCAACTTCATGGCGGTTATGGGTATCTGAAAGACTATCCGATTGAACAGATCGTGCGCGACCTCCGCGTTCATCAAATCCTTGAAGGGACTAATCAGGTCATGCGCATGATCGTGTCCCGTTCACTCTTGAGACAATAAATTATGACAGACCAAATTATATCTAAAGTCCGGGGGCAACTCGGTCATATTACTTTAAACCGTCCCAAGGCGCTAAATGCGTTGACACAGGAAATGTGCGAGGAGCTCACACGGCTGCTTCTAGAGTGGGAAAAAGACGATAAGATTGGCGCTGTTCTGATTGACGGAGCGGGAGACCGGGCCTTTTGTGCGGGCGGAGACGTTATCCTCCTGCATGACAGTGGCAAAGCGGGCGATGACCGCGCCGAAAACTTCTGGCGCAGCGAATATGCGCTGAACGAGCTTATTCAACGATATTCCAAACCTTATATTTGTCTAATCGACGGATTTGTAATGGGCGGCGGCGTCGGTTTATCGGTCCATGGACAACACCGTATTGCCGGAGATAATACACTCTTCGCCATGCCGGAAACGGGTATTGGCTATTTTCCCGATGTTGGCGGCACCTATTTCCTCCCGCGATTGGGGTTAGACGTGGGGCAATGGCTAGGCTTGACAGGCGCGCGTCTTAAGACCTCTGAGGCGCTCGAGATCGGTGTCGCAAATGGCTATATTCCATCAGATAAACATGAGTGGCTCATCAAAGCCCTCAGCGAAGCCAAACTGGACGGCAGTGATGCGGTGGTTGTAGACATTCTGGATAAATTTTTGGAACCCGGCCCCATGGATGCCGACTTTCCTGCCGCTCTCACAGCTTTCAATGAAGAAGACGTGCCAAGTATTTTAAACGCTCTTGACGGTATGAGCGGAGAGTGGGCCCAAAAACAAGCCGCCTCCTTGCGCAAGAAAAGTCCTCTTGCTCTCTCTGTCACTTTTGAAGCCATCAAGCGCGGACTTGAATTGGATTTTCAAGAGGCCATGACGCAAGAGCTTAACTTATCGCTGAACTTCTTGAAAACACAAGATTTTTACGAAGGCATTCGTGCCCAGCTGATCGATAAAGACCGGAACCCAAAATGGTCGCATGAAACTGCGAATATGGTCACTGATGAGCAAGTAGATAGGCTGTTTAAAACAACGGCGACCCCACCTCTGAAATTTTTAAACTAGACTTTAAGTAAGTTCTCACGAAGGAGACAGACATGACAACCATCGCATTTATCGGCCTCGGCAATATGGGCATTGGTATGGCCACAAATTTGGCCAAAGCGGGCTATGACGTTCGCGCTATGGACCTTTCGGAAGACGCCGTTGCCAATGCCGTGAAAGCCGGATGTAAGGCTGCAAAAACTACGAAAGACGCGGTTGGCGAAGCCGATATTGTCGTCACCATGCTCCCTGCCGGAAAGCATGTCCGGACTGTCTATATGGGCGAAGATGGCGTGTTCGCCCACGCAAAAAAGGGGGCTCTTTTTATTGATTCTTCTACGATTGATGTTCCCACCGCTCGTGACGTTATTTCGCAAGCGGAAGAAAAGGGATTCTCCATGATTGATGCTCCCGTCTCCGGCGGGGTCGGCGGCGCCGCGGGCGGAACTTTGACTTTTATGTGCGGCGGCAAAAAAACGGCCTATGACCAAGCCAAGCCGGTTCTTGACCATATGGGTAAAAATGTTTTCCACGCGGGCGAAGCCGGCAATGGCCAAGTCGCAAAAGTTTGTAATAATATGCTGCTCGGTATCCATATGATTGGTACTTGCGAAGCGTTCAATCTGGCGGAAAAGCTCGGACTTGATGCCCAGACTTTTTATGATATCAGCTCGACAGCCTCTGGCCAGAACTGGTCGATGACAAGTTATTGTCCGGCACCCGGGCCCGTTCCAACGGCGCCTTCAAACAAAGATTACGCTCCAGGCTTTGCTGCCGGTATGATGCTTAAGGACTTACGCCTGGCACAGGACGCGGCCAGTACCGCCCGCGCTGCAACGCCGCTTGGCGCGCAGGCCGAAGCGCTTTACGCTCTGATGGAATCGGCCGGTAAAGACGGACTTGATTTTTCCGGCGTGATGAAGCTTATCAAAGGCTCCCTTTAAATACGTTTATGTTTGAGGCGTGATTTTTTGACTGATTAACTCGTTAATTTTTGACGGCGAATAACCCAGTTCTGTAAAGACGTCTGTGACGTCTTTATTGGGCAGTCTAATATCGGGTGGCGTATGCGCCGTTATTTCTCCAAAGACGGGCGCGCTTCGAGGGTGAGTAAAGGGGCCAACGGGACTTAGACCGCCACGCGCGGCCATTTGAGGGTGCTCGGCGGCTTCGACATAGGACAATACAGGCGTGACACAGGCGTCCGATCCATCAAATACCTCCGACCATTCTTCACGTGTTTTGGAGGCAAATATTTTTTCTAATTTTGCCTTTTGCTCCGTATGACGCGCCGTCTCATTCTGTCCCCCAAAGTCCTTTGCCTCGATTTTTAAAAGAGACAGCATTTCAGCGAAAAATTGTGGCTCGATACATCCTACTGCCATGAACTGCCCGTCGGATGTTTTATAACACCGGTAGTAGGGCATCGCCCCGTCCAATAGGTTTTGACCGCGTTTCGGTGTCCATTGTCCAAGTCCTGATAAAGTATAAAACAGCGTCATGAGAGATGAAGCGCCGTCAATCATGGCAGTGTCAATAATTTCTCCTTTTCCGGTTTTTTCTGCCTGTAGCAAAGCGGCCAGCATGCCTGCGACAAGAAAAAGACTACCCCCGCCGTAATCGCCAATCAAATTTAGCGGGACGGGTGGGACTTCCTCCTCTTGACCCATCGCATAAAGCGCGCCGGACAGGCCAATATAGTTGATATCATGGCCTGCCTTTTTCGCCCAAGGGCCGTTTTGGCCCCAGCCGGTCATGCGCCCGTAAACAAGTTTTGCATTCACGGCGTGACAGTCTTTGGGCCCTAGACCTAATCGTTCTGTGACCCCAGGACGCAGGCCTTCGAATAAACCGTCTGCCGTTTTTATAAGGTCCATTAGTACAGCTACCCCTTCAGATGTCTGTAAATCGAGTGTGAGCCTGCGTTTTCCGCGATGGGCAATATCTGGGAAAGTTAGTCCTCCGGGACGGTCAACCAAAATAATCTCCGCCCCCATATCTGCCAAGATCATTCCAGCATAAGGACACGGGCCGAGACCGGCGAGTTCAATGAGGCGATAGCCGGAGAGGGGAAGGGACATAGGATATTTTCAAGATGAATTTTAAAGGGATGGCAGGAGAATTGTTTCTTTTCCTACGAATTGCAAGCTTTGGATAAAGTGTAAGAGGGAAAGATGTTTCTAAAAATCCTTTTGCGTTCGTCGGGGAAAGAGGTTCAGACGAGCACCGTCCTCATGTTTTGATTTAGAAACCTCATAATTCTCAACCGCTTACAAAATTATAGAGAGAATGATCCTGACTTTGCATTTTGCCCCTATATTCAACCTCGTTCTCTTGGACACGGACAGGAACGCGTCAGGTTCTGGTTCAGGGGACAGCGGGACTGAGCAGCTTGTGTGACAGCAAGCCTGTGCCGGGTCACCGAAAGTGGGTTAGCCTGCCTACCGCGCCCAGAAGCTGCAAACGGCTTCGTACCGGCGTGACTGTGGGAGACGTGTAAGAGGCCGCTTCGGTTCCAACCGCTGCCGCAGAGCTTTGGCTTTTGCGAAACACATATTTTATTCGGTCTCCGGCAGAGGCCGAAGCTCTGCGGGCTGTCCACCTTCATTTGGAAGCCGTAAGACGCTCCGCACTGGATTGCGAGCAGGGAAAAGCGCTTGAGCGGAAATATGAAATGCCCTCAAGCTCTTGCCATCGCCGAAAATGGACCATGCCCTGAGAAGCGTTACTCTCTTTGTCTTCTCTCGCGTGGCATATTTCAATCAAGACGGCAAATTTGCAACAGGTCTAAATCATTTAAAAACCCGTATTGACAAATTTACAACCCCTGTTATTCAACAAGCGTTGAAATTGAACACTTGTTGAAATTAGTGTCGCTCCATGGGGAATAATTATGAAAACCAGTCTCGCACTGAAATTGTCGTCGTCCATATTAGTCTTGTCTGCGATGGCATTTACCGATCCGGCCTTCGCGCAAAACAATGATGAAATCGTTGTCACAGCTCAGCGCCGCGAACAAAGCCTTAAAGATGTTCCTGTTTCTGTCACGGCTATTTCCGGAGAGGCTCTTCAGGACATTGGTGCAATTGATATTACGGATGTTCAAAAAGTTACGCCAAATGCGACGATAGAAGTTGCGCGCGGGTCAAACTCTACGCTCATCGCTTTTATTCGGGGTGTGGGTCAGCAGGATCCGGTCTGGGGGTTTGAGCCGGGTGTCGGGATTTATGTCGATGATGTGTATATTGCCCGTCCACAAGGCGCAGTTCTGGATATTTTCGATGTAGAACGTGTCGAAGTCCTACGCGGTCCGCAAGGCACGCTATACGGCCGGAACACCATTGGCGGCGCGATTAAATACGTCACCAAGGGCTTAAACATGGAAGAGCCGGAGCTAAAAGCAAGAATTAATGTAGGCACTTATAACCAGTTTGATCAAATTGCATCAGGCTCCATTCCTGTTGGCGACACTTTTGCCGTGGGCGGCGCGATTGCGCATTACCGTCGGGATGGATTTGGCCAGAATCTTTTCACTGGGGCCGATCATTACAATAAAGATGTTTTGGCAGGACGCCTAAGCGCCGAATGGCAACCAACAGATACGATCAATATTCGAGCCGCGGCAGATATAACTCAAGACGATTCGAACGCAAAACACGGCCATCGCCTCTTGCCGAGTTTTGATGGAACAATAGCTGTAACGGAGGATGAATACGATACGCGAGGCGGGGCAGGAGATCGTAACGAAGTCAAAACAAAAGGGGCTTCCTTGACGGCGTCATGGGAGGCGACAGATAGTTTAACCTTTAAGTCGGTCACGGCTTATCGCGAGGGTGAGACAGTAACTCCTATTGATTTTGATGCTTTACCCCAACCTGATTTTGATGTTCCGGCCTTTTATAATGACGATCAATTCAGCCAGGAATTTCAGGTTTTGTACTCTGGGGACCGCCTTTCCGGTGTTGCTGGGGTCTATTACCTAGAAGGTACAGCTGATGGCGCCTTTGACACGATCCTCGGCGGACTTGGCCTGACGGTTTACGTAGCGGGAGAGCAGCAAAAAAAGAATCTCTCATTTTACGGGGACTTCACTTATGCCTTTACGGACCGTTTGAATGTTTCTTTAGGCGCCCGCTATACTGAAGACAAATCTATCGCAGATGTAACTCGGGAACTTTGGTTTGGTGTGGGCTCAGGCAGTTTTGATGACTCAAATACAGGCTCAATCGGCCCAACACTACTGACAGGCTACTCCGATATTGAGCGTAAAGATGATGAATTTACACCTCGGATTGCTGTAGATTATGCCCTTACTCCGGAAATGAATGTTTACGCGTCCTATTCCAGAGGCTTCAAGGCCGGCGGTTTTGACCCTCGGTCAAACGCGTCCGCTGACCAAGGGATTAGTCGCGCAGGGTTTGGCCCGGAAACCGTGGATAGCTATGAGATCGGCGCCAAAGGGTCGCTTTTTGATAACCGACTAACTTATGCTTTGGCAGGATTTATGTCGGATTATAAAGATCAGCAAATTACTGTGCAAACGGCGATTTACAATCCAGCTTTGCCCGGTTCGGTGGGCACTCCGAATGATTTTGCCTCTACTGTCTTGAATGCGGGTAAGTCGGAATATAAGGGCATTGAATTTGAAGGCGCGCTTCGATTAAGCGATAATTTCACGCTCAACTCTGTTATCGGCTATATAGATGCGGAAATCACAGAAGTAATTGATGCGGCATTGGGGAATATTGCCGAACAATATGTGCCTCAGAACACCCCTGAGTTTACGACGCGGTTTGGCTTCGCCTATGAGTATGACCTCGACAATAAGGGAAGCCTGAAATTTACTGGGTCAGCGTCTTACCGGGATGAGTATTTCTTGTTCAACGCAGCTAATCCAGGATTTGCATCCGGAACCAATCCGAGTTTTCCACAGGGCGGTCCGGCTTTGGATCCAGAGAAATATACGGTCTTTGATCTGGGTGTAAAATGGACGAGTGAAAGTGAGCGTTGGGACTTCGGCATCTATGGCCGGAACTTGACGGATGAGCGCGCGCGAGTCGCGGGGTACAATTTTGCCAACCCGGCCCCGCTCGGAATAGATAGTGCTTATTCAACCTTCTACACCTCGCCGACAACTGTCACGGCATCCATAGGCTTTAAATATTAAGGTGTTTCCTGTGCGCATATAGCTTTGATACCGGCAGTAACAAAAGAGCTCATATGCGCATAACCCAACTTCGTGTCGGAAGAGGACGTTGAGCCGTCTGATAAGACGTCCAGTCGCCCTGTATCCGCAAATGTCAATGTGAGAGCTCCGGATAGATAATGATACGACCAGTAAATTGCTTTTTCATCGGCCTCCGGCAAAGCCAGCCGAAGCGCCTCGATAAAGCGCTTCACCAGCGGGTTAAAAAATTGGGTCATGAACTCGCCGCCATATTCATGGGAGTTGTTGACGTAAGCGATCAGTGCCAAATAATGCCGCCATCCTTCATCTGCGGAGTTATGGATTTTTCCAAGAGGGCCAAGATAAGCCTCAATAATGGCGTCAACAGTCGGAGCCTCATCCCCGGCAGCGGCCAAACATTCATCCAGGGCAGTGTGGCGGGCATTGTTCAAAACATCTGCGCGGCGCTCCAGAACCGCATTAAACAAATCACGTTTCGGACCGAAATGGTAGTTAGCAAGGGCGACATCTACGCCCGCCAGCTTTGTGATTTGGCGCAGGGTAACGGCGTCAAAACCATATTGCGCAAACAAAGCCTCAGCTGCGTCGAGAATTCGTGTTTTCCTCGACGGCTTTTGCTCAGGGGTTTCGGCAGGTTTCGCCAATTGATGTCTCCGGTCCGTGAAAAAATTAATTCGATTATGATGCTCTCTACAAAGCGGGTCAAACTTTACGAGTCTTATTGTGCCTAAAATAATTCTTCCCACTGATCCTTTACTGCCGGATATCTTTGCCCTCCATGGAAAATGGCGCGCAGAAAAGCCTGCTCTCATTACAGAGGATGAAACTCTCAGCTGGAAGAGCTTTAATGAGCGGACCTATCAGGTGGCCAATGGGCTGATAGAAATGGGCCTCGAAAAGGGGGACCGGGTTATTGTACTTATGTCCAACGGACTGCCTATGATGGAAGCGTTATTCGGGATTATGGCGGGGGGGTTTGTTTCGGCGCCACTAAATGTTTCCGTGACAGATGACGCTATATTAAATATGGTGATAGATAGCGGCGCGACCGCAATATTGGCATCCGCAGAACATGCTTCTCGTATTGAAGGGTTAGAAAGTAAGTTACCAAAAATTGCTTTTAACAATCGTATCTGTTCGGGGGCAGGGCTGTCAGGATGGAAAGAATTCGAAATATGGCGAGATGCTCAACTGAAAACCCGTCCCGAAGTTGAACTTAAGCCTGATGATTATTTGAACATAATCTATTCTTCTGGAACAACTGGACAGCCTAAGGGCATTGTTCATACCCATCAGGGTCGCCGTGACTGGGCCTATGATATGGCGTTAACGCTCCGCTATAATAGTTCTGCGCGTTTTCTCGTCACGATAGGTCTTTACTCTAATATAACTTGGGTTGGACTCCTCTCGACGATGATTGCCGGCGGAACCGTTTTGATAAATGGAAAATTCGACGCCGAAAACTTATGGCAGAAAATTGAACAGGAAAAAATTACGCATCTGTCCATGGTGCCCACCTTATATGAACGGATGATGGATTTTGACCATAGCAATTATGATGTTTCGTCAATGCAGAGCATGATGAGTGCAGGCTCTCCTTTAAGGGAGTCTGTTAAAGCGGCCCTATTTGACCGTTTTGATTGCGGAATAATCGAATTATACGGTCTTACCGAGGGCGTAATTACAACATTGGATCCGGAAGACGCCATGGATCGTCTTTCCTCTGTGGGGCTTCCGCTCCTCGGAACGGACCTTAAAATATTGGGTGACGATGATAGGGAATGCGAGACGGGGCAAGCGGGAGAGATTGTTTCTTGCGGGCGCATCGTCATGCCTGAATATTATAACAAAGAAGATGCGACCAGAGACTCCTTATGGGTCGACGGACAGGGCATTCATTGGCTCCGGACAGGAGATATCGGTTATCTAGATGAAAAAGGCTTTCTCTATATCGTTGACCGGAAAAAGGACATGATCCTGTCGGGAGGCCAGAATGTTTATCCTCAAGATATAGAGGCGATAATGATCCTTCATAACGATGTTAAAGATGTCGCCGTGATAGGTGTGAAAAGTAAGAAATGGGGAGAAACACCGCTCGCAATAGTGGCGGCGAGAAATGGCTCAATTGATCAAGATGGACTGAAAGCCTGGACGAACAAACAAGTCGGTAGGCAGCAGCGGATTACGGGGGTTCATATTATTGACGAAATTCCGCGTAATCCAAACGGAAAGATTTTAAAACGCGAACTCCGCAAAAAATATGAAGGCCGTTTTTTTGACTGAATCTTACAAGGACATCTATTTCAAATCGGCCGAGGGGCTGACGCTTTATGCTCGGGATTATGATAATAATACGGACAAGCCAGCCCTATTGTGCCTGCATGGACTAACCCGCAATTCCGCTGATTTTCATGATCTGGCTTTGCATCTTAATGAGCGGTTTCGAATTATTACGGTGGATCAACGGGGGCGAGGTAAATCAGAGAATGATCCAGATCCAAGCAAATATCGTCCGGATATATACTGCTCTGATGTGTTTGCTTTATTGGAGAATTTAAAACTTCAGAATGTCGTCGTGATTGGCACCTCAATGGGGGGTATCATGATAATGATGATGGCTGCAGAAAAACCGGGACTATTCAGAGGGGCGATTATTAACGACATTGGCCCAGAAATTGACCCGGCTGGCCTCATACGTATTCAGGGCTATGTCGGAGCGACCCACGAGTTTGCATCTTGGGAAGACGCTGCGAGATCAATCAAAACCCAACAAGGGACTGACGTTTTCCCACTATATTCTTTCGATGACTGGCTCGCTTTCGCCAAACGAACTTGCGTTGAAAAGGCTGACGGAAAAATTCAGTTTGCTTATGATCCGGCATTGGCAAATCCCTTCAAAGACGATGAAACCGTTTCTTCGCCTGTAGATATGTGGCCATTATTCGAGAGCCTCCATTCCATCCCGGTTATGACTATTCGGGGGCAGCGTTCCGATATTTTATCAGAGCAAACCCTTAACGCAATGGAGCGGTCTCACCCGGATTTTAAAGCTGTGACTATCCCCGATATTGGGCACGCGCCGATTTTGACTGAACCTCAAAGTCTCAAGGCAATTGACTCGTTCTTGGAAACATTCAAATGAAATTTTTTGCCATTCTCGTTTCGTGTATCTTGTCTCTGACTATGCTGGCTTGTAGTGAAAAGCCGCAAGAGACATCTAAACGATTGGAAAGTCCTTATTTCCAAGCAGCGGATCACCTTGTCAAGGTAGACGGTCTTGATATTCGTTATCGAGATGAGGGGCCAAAAAACGCTCAAACCCTGATTATGGTGCATGGTTTTACGTCCTCATTGGAAACGTGGGACACGGTAGCCGATGACCTTTCGGTGGATTACCGGGTCATTCGTTTAGATCTTCCAGGACACGGGTTAACCGGGCCTGACCCGCAAGAGCGCTATTCAAATCAAGAGACTGTTGCAATTCTAAGAGGATTTATTGATGCTTTAAAGGTAGAGAACTCGGTTTTAATCGGAAACTCACTGGGCGGCTTAGTGTCATGGCGTCTGGCTGAACAATATCCGGAAAAAATTTCAAAACTTGTTTTGATCTCACCGGGTGGTTTTTCAATTAACGGCGTCACCGATACCCCTGTTGAAGTGCCGGTGATGTTAAAGCTATATTTGACAAAAGCCCCCTTGGCTGGCGTGAAACAAGCGACCGCTGCTCTTTATTCAGATCCGACGAAATTGTCAGAAAGCCGTCTCAATATCCTTTATGATATGATGCAACAACCTGGAAACGGGGAGGCTTTTGTAAGGCGTTTAGAAAAATTCACGCTGCCTGACCCGACGTCTGATCTGGCAAAGATTAAAACTCCGACACTCATTATTTGGGGCGAGGGGGACAAAATGATTCCTTCGGCGCAGGCAAATCAATTCCTTGAGGCGCTCCCCAATGCAACTCTGAAATTTTATGAAAATGCGGGCCACATTCCGCAAGAAGAAAAACCAGAACAGCTTACCCATGACATTCGCGGGTTTCTTGAGAGGGCGGAATAGCTATGAAAACCCATTCAACAAATCGCTGGTATATTCTCCTTATTCTGACGCTGGTTTACTCTCTTAATCACGTTGATCGACAGATTATGGTGATATTGTCGGAGCCCATAAAGCAAGAATTCGGATTGAGCGATACGCAAATCGGACTTCTAACCGGTATTGTATTCGCCTTTTTCTATGCTGTTCTTGG
The DNA here is from genome assembly GCA_913058335.1 of uncultured Hyphomonadaceae bacterium. Lineage (GTDB taxonomy): Bacteria > Pseudomonadota > Alphaproteobacteria > Caulobacterales > Maricaulaceae > Litorimonas. The sequence continues at coordinate 185,722 of CAJXPX010000001.1, read as the reverse complement.
TATACCTTTTGCGGCTTGGGCTGACCGAGGCAATCGGCGAAATATTGTCGCTTTGTCATTGTCTATATGGTCAGGGATGACGGCTCTTAGCGGCTTTGCTGGAAGCTTCTGGCAATTAGCTATAGCGCGCATGGGCGTTGGAATTGGGGAAGCTGGCGGCACTCCGCCAGCAACAGCGATGATCGCGGATGTATTCCCCCCCAAACGCCGTGCTTTAGCTTTGGGTATTTATACGACCGGTATAAGTCTTGGAATATTAATTGGGTTTATTTTAGGCGGCGCAATTGCCGCAAAATATGGTTGGCGTATGGCATTCTTTGTCGCGGGTGTACCGGGACTCGTCTTAGCGCTTCTCCTGATGTTTACAGTGGCTGAGCCTAGGCGTGGCCAGTCCGAAGGGCGGCAACAAGAGGGAGATACGCCAAGTCTTAAGGAAACTATGGCATTTTTTCTGTCTCAGCGGGCTATGGTGAGCCTGCTTCTAGGTGGTGTTTTTGTCTGTATTTCAGCCAATGCCTTTCTGGTGGGTATCCCTCTCTATCTCATCCGCGTCCATGAAGTCCCGATAGGAGAGCTTGGTATAGCACTTGGGCTTCTTATGGGCGGTTTGGGCGGCATCGGGGCAATTACCGTCGGAGCCATATGTGATAAATTATCACAAAAAGACCTACGTTGGCGTCCTTGGACAATTCTAACCACAGGGCTTCTCGCTTTTCCTTTCATCATCTGGTTTCTTTATGCCCCAGACAAACAAACGGCTTATTTAGTTTATTTTGTACCTGGTTTATTCGGACTGCTTTATGCTTCGATCTCTTACACGGCGATGCAGGAACTCGTGCCAGTACAGATGCGCGCTATGGCCGCCGCTGTGATGCTGTTATCTATGACACTCGTCGGCATCGGGTTAGGACCGGTTCTTCTGGGAATGATTTCAGATTACTTTGCGGAAGAGTTAGGCGCTCGGTCAATTCAAAGAGCACTGACAGCTATTTTGGTGTTCAACGTTTTGAGTATAGTGTTCTACCTAGACGCTGCGCGACACTACCGCGAAGGCGTGGCCAACGCGCTGCGATTTGAACGGTAAATATCCGTGCTTCGTCGATTCTATGCTTATATACTGCGAAGACATGCCCGAACTCTGTCATGTCGACAAAAGTGTATGATTCGAATCTCACTTACGCCAATTCATCGCAAATAAAGAAAGAGCCGAGGCAGGGATATAGAATGCCGTCGCTGGCCATATGGTAATATTCAACTTATAATAATAATCTGAGGTATTTCTTCTCTAGATTGAAAATCTTAGACAATGCTTTTTTGTATTGATGGCGACACCTCAAGGTTTATGTAAGACACTCGTTTAGGGCCGAATAGTGTAGTCTGATTTATGCCCAGAGAACAAAGTAGGACAGTGAGAAAGTTGCACGTAAATGAACGGTTTTATTCAATTACTTAATCGCATTACATACGACTTCCGCTGTGGAAAACAAATTTAACCAAGTAATTTGTTAGTTCTGTTCTTGACCTTTCACCCATGAATATTCTTGTCGTATCGCCAGATTTTCTTCCTAAAATGGGAGGAATTGCTGCGATGACTCACAATCTTTCAGTGTCTCTCGTTGAGGCCGGGCATCGCGTAGTCGTGCTCTCCCCTTTTTCTGGTGACGAGAGAGTTAAAGCGGCTCCATACACATATATTCAGGATCGTGAAGCACGACCTGAAATCATGAGCGGGCCAGCTTGGCATTTAGAAGAGGGCCCTAGAGCAATGAAAATGCTTGAAGGGATTGTTGAGGACCATCAGATCACCCGTGCTTTGAGTTTACACCCCCATTATTACGGTCAGGCTTTGATGGAATTAAAAGCCCATTTTTCTAAAAACGGGCGGTCCTTTCCGAGTACTGGAAGCGTATATCACGGTTTGGAACTTTTTGCTTGTTTGAGATGGCCTAACCTTAAACAAGCACTACATGAGCGGGTCATTCAACGACGTGCGTCTCATCGGGTGGCGGTTTTTGAGACTGTCAAAAAAAGTGATATTGTTTTCTGCAATAGCCAGTTTACCCAATCTTTGGTGAAACGGATAAAACCCCGTGGATACTCCCATGTAATTGGGTGTGGTATTTCTCAAAATTCGATTGATGAATACTCTGATATTTCTGCGCCTGCTCGGGTTGAGCGGCGTGTGAAAGCGCGGGATATTTTGAACTTACCTAAAAATGTCCAAATTGTTGGGACGGTAGGAAGACTCGTTCCGCATAAAAATATCGAAGCTCTAATCAATCTTATTTCAACAAGCCCTGACGGCGTCCATGGTCTAATTGCGGGAAATGGCCATCACCATAGAGAGTTGATGCAATTGGCCGTCCATTTAGGCGTAGAGGAACGGGTACACTTTCGTCCTATTCCTGACGAGTTTTCTAAGTGGAAAGCGATTGAAGCGATGGACCAATTCGTATTGTTGTCCAAGACTACACGCGCTGGCGGTGTAGAAGGGTTTGGTATTGTGATGCTGGAGGCGATGGCCGCCGGTATTCCGGTTATATCGTCAGGAACCGGAGGTATGCGGGATGTTCTATTGGATGGAGAGACCGGATTTTTCGCGCCGCTTAAAAAAAGACAGCGGCTAAAAACTATAAGCCGCTTACTGTTGTCCAACGAAGAGCTTGTCGATAAGACAGTCAAGTTAGCTCAAATTCGGGTGCGCGAAAAGTTTCTATGGGCACAGGTGTGCCACCGGATGTTAAAGGCGTGGGATAATGTCTGAAGTCAATATTTTGGAAAGCGATGAGTCCTATATACATTCAGGTCGGGATGCCCCTTTGAAAGTTACTATCTGTCCGGAAAAAAAATCAGTTTTGGCTTGGCGCGATTTGGCGAATGGTGTCCGGGACTGGCGGTTAGCTTACATTTTTGCTCTTGAAGACTTAAAAGGAAAATTTCATCGCACGCTTATCGGTCCCTTGTGGATCGCCGCGTCATTTCTTGCTTTCATTGTTGTGAAAATATTCATTTTCAGTTCCCTTAATGATGCCAAATGGGAATATTTCGCGAGCTATTTGACGATAGGGTATATGATTTGGGTTTTCCTGAGTGCTGCCATTATCGGCGGTGCAACGTCCCTAATAAGCTCACGAAATTGGATATTGGGGATGAAATGTAATTATTCCACCTTCGTTATACAGTGTATGTTCAATTCACTGGTGACGGCCTTTATTACTGCTATCGCCGCCTTGACCGTGAGTTACTTCGTTTATCCCTATTCTATGGCCTCCTTGTTTTGGTCAATTTTGGGCTTCGCCTCAATTGTACCTTTGATAATGTTTGTGCAGTTGATCCTCGCTGTATTATGCGTGTTCTTTCGTGATTTGGTTCAGCTCGTAAGTGCGATAATGCGAATCATGTTTTTTCTTACTCCCATCATTTGGCTGCCCAGTATGCTTGGGTCCAAAGCCGAAATTTTAAAGTATAATCCATTTACACATATTTTAGCCGTGGTGCGACAGCCTCTTCTAAGTGAACCCGTGCCCGGCGAAAGCTGGATTTGGATTGTCGGCCTTACATTGGCCACTATGCTCATTTTAATTGCTTTATATCCCGCCTCTATCAATAAAATTGCGCGCCACATTTAAACATGACTTCTATCACATATAACAATGTTTCCGTGCACCTTTCCTCTGGTGGTTTTCTGAAAACGCGGCCTATTTTAAAGGATATTTCCTTTAAGCTAGAGCGGGGAGACCGCTTGGCCCTAATCGGTCCCAATGGGGCGGGTAAATCTACTCTTTTACAGTCTATAGCGGGGGTTTTACCGCCGAGCTCGGGGAGCATTCATATTGAAGGAAGAGTGAGCTCCCTATTCAACTTATCCTTGGGGTTAAGGAAGCAAAGTACTGGGCGCCGGAACATTCTATTGCGGAGCATGATTGAAAAAAGATCGGCTCAGGAAATCAAAGAAAGAATGCCTCGGATTATTGAATTCGCAGATATTGGAGAGGCAATAGATGATCCTATGGAGACATACTCGCAGGGGATGTCAGTTAGAGTCGTGTTTGCCGCTGCTACTGAATTTACGCCTCAAATTCTGTTATTAGATGAGTGGTTAGGGGTTGGGGACGCCGATTTTCGTGAAAAGAGCGAAGCTCGTATGCAGGAGCTCTTAGATCAATCCGGGATAATCGTACTGGCAACTCATCATCAGAGTCTGACGCGGAAGATTTGCAATAAGGGGTTGTATATACGTGAAGGTGAAATTCGGTTTTTTGGCGATGCGGATGCGGCTTGGGATTGCTATGTGAATGAGGGCCTTAACCGCGCGCCTGTAGGTTTACCTGGGGCCAGTCCCAAAAAGGATTAGCTCTTTACACACGATGTCTCTGGACATGACTGTTTTAGTATTTTAGCTCCCGTGTTAAAAGCCAATTTGAGTTTGTGATGCATTTTTAAGTCTGTTAAGCGCTTTGAAATATCTCGTTTTCAGCGCATTTGTACAATATTTTGATTTCTGAATTTTTGGTGGGTTGCGTGAAAAGTCAGTTAAAAAGTCTTTTTGGTCCAGAAAAAAAGATTGCGAAAACACGCAATCTTTTGAAAGAATCCAGATTTGAAGAGGCCGTATCTCTAGCAAAAGAGTTGATTGAGACTTGGCCGGAACGCCATGAGGGGTGGCGTTTGCTCATTGAGGGAACGGCTAAAGGCAGTCGTCCCGTCGAGGAGGGTTTGTCTTACTTTTTCTTTGCAGACCTCCGCGATCAGTTGGAGGGCTCTGCAGCGCCAAAACAGGCCTATCATATTATAACCTCCATTTTAAAAGTTAGTCGTAATGTTGAGATTTTAGAAAGGTCAAAATTTCCTTCCGCAATCCCGAGTGACGAATTGAAGGGAAATGACAGAGGCCATTACTTTTTAAATATAGTGACGGCTGGGCTTAAGGATACAAAGTCCGTAATAGCCGATGGGGAGTGTCGTCAAATTGGCCTGGAATTGGCAAAGCATATAGATAAAACGACTTGTAAAGATATAGGGCCCTGGAGTGAGCTTTTCAAAGCAGCCCTAGAGAGAACAAACGCGATTGAGCAGATTCCAGGGTTTGGTGTCCGAAATGCGACATCAGGCTTGTTGATACTGCGTTATTTCTTATCCGCCGATAATGTCAAAGACCAGAAGCTTTATGGAAAGCTCACACGCGATATTTTATCTATATTAGCCTATAAAGTAAATTCTGATGCTGACCTGTCAGGATTGGCAACCAAGTCGACCGCGATTCTAAAGAGCGGATACTTCCCCTACGTGATAGACATAAAATTTAAGGCGCTCTCTGCGTTGGTTTCTCCTCTGCAAATGCAGTACATATCCTCGGTTGAGGCTCAATTTGAGCAAATTCAAATTCAGCAGAAGGCTGAAGAAAAAGCTAAGCAAGAAGCCGATAAACAACGGGCTCTGGAAATTAAACAGGCAGCTGAAGAACTTGAGCGTCAACGGCGCGAGGAGGAAGAAGCTCTTGCTGAAGAAAGAAGGCTAAATGCAGAGCGCGAGAGATCTAAGGCAAAAAAATTGGCAGCAGAGGCGGCGGCGAGAAGAGCATTAGCCGCGGAAGAAGCAGAAAAATCCAAGTTGGATGCAAATAAATTATTCCGGCAGGCAGAATATTCAGCGGCGTTAAGACTGTATCTAGAGAAATTCGCTGATAATGTAACGGATAAGCGAATATTCGATCAAATAGTCAAGTGCCACTTGGCGATTGATCCTAAGACGGCTGCTCTAAATATTGAGAAATCTCTTGGTCCCTTAATCGCCAAGCACAAGCATAACTCTCTTCAGCTTTTTTATCTCGCTAACGCTATTGCAGGCGCAAAGAAACAAGGACGCATTTTTCGTTCACCGGAACGATTGCAAGCAGAGGACTTTATCAGCTCTGGCTTGAGGGCAAATTCAAACCAATTTCCTTTATGGCAAGAAAAATTTCTACTTGATGTCAGTAGGTGCAATTTTAAAGGCGCCGCAAAAACTCTTCGTGAAATCAGTGGTGTTTTTCCGGATTCGCCTGACGTGCTGGTTCTAAAGTCTGTTCTTGCAAGGGTACAGGGGCAGTTGGATGAAGCTGTAAAATTTGGGCTGGAAGCTAAAGCGCATCCCCGCATGAAAAATGCTTCGGGGATATTAAAATATATAGATGCGTTATCGGCGCGTGGGCAAGTCGCTGCCGCGGAGCATGAGATCGCTGAAGGATTGGTATTGGCACCCAGAAATGGTGAGTTAATTAAGAATCGTTTGGAGGCATTGATAAATCTTGGAGCGCTCCATGCGGCTTCTGACTTTGCCAAGTCTAAAAAACTTCCATTTGCGACCATCCCGTCAGAGTTTGCTGAAAGTGTTTGTTTCAAATCGAAAACTCGCTTGATACACTTGGTCGAAAAAACAGCTAACCCCTTAAAATCAAAATATTCTATTTCTGATGAAACCAGCCCGGCAGACCTAAAAAAGCTCATCTCCGATTCTAAATTTGAATTTTTTATTTTCTCGCGCAACCGCCTCTCACGAAGTCAACAAGCTGGGTTATGCGCCGAATTGCGTAGCGCCGTTGGGGTAACGTTTTTTGCAACGCCTGATGTCCTGAAAATTGAGAGTCACCCGGGTGTCTTCTCGGCGTCCGCAGTTTTAATCAGGCGCGAAGACGTGTTGGATTGTCTGAATGCAGAACGCAGTCAGAGTGTTATTAAGGCTTTGTCTAAAGCCGCAACTCGGCTGTCTGCTCAATATGTACCATGTGTAGACGGGAGTAAGTTCGTGCCGCTCGGGTTGCGAGAGAACAGACGACTTGCGAAAAAAATTATGGTCGATACCGCGTTGCGTAACGCTATAGATTTAAAGGCGAATTCTCTAGTCGAGGCAAAACTTAAATGGATTGAGAGTAAATCAATTGACGGGCAGTTCTCCAAGATGGGGGCGGGCTCTTTGATTCTAAATGTAAAAGATTGGAATCCAGACGTCGACATTAGCCGATTCTCGGACTCTATAATTTTCTGCGCCTCAGATATGACAGATTCAGATCTGAGAAAAATTTCTGAGACACCCGAACTTAAGTCAGCGTGGTCTTTGCAATTCGCCAACGCGACATCAGTCGTTACCACCCAAAAGTCAGTGGCGTTATGGCTTGAAGACACGTTCAGAATAGCTGTACCCGTTCATAAGTCTCTTTCCGACGGGCTAGAGCGGGCTTTGAGTTTTAACACTTGTAAATTTGTCGTCAATGTCGGGGCGGGCATCGGTAATATTCTGCAAGCAACGCCGCTAATACGTTGGCTTTCTAAGCGGTTGGATCAGCCCATCGATGTATGTATTCATTCCAGCGTAGGGATCTCGCATGAACTCTTTGGAGAGTCTGAATTTATCAACCTAGCATACCATTCGACTGATATTTTTGGCGGTCGACATTATGATAAAGCGTTTTGTGCGTCGACATTCGGCGCGGATGCCAAAGGAGTTCTCGCAAATCAGATTTTCAACCAACGCAAAGTATATGATTTTTATGGCCAGACACAATTTGTCTCTGAAGCAAAATACCATTTCTTCGGAATTTGGAATCTTGAAGGGGAAAAAGAAGACCTACGCCATATCTCTGTAAACCCCTTTATTCGGAACTATGCTGAACCACCACAAGATATGGGCGGGTGTAAAGAAATCCCTTCTGCGAAAATTGGTCTTGCCGGAGGTAAGCGAGGAGTCTTGTGGGGAAAACGACAGTGGTCGCAATTTGATCAACTCGCTCGTATCCTGTTAGATCAAGGAGCGGAACTTCACAGTTTTGGGGGGCCTGAGGAGGATATTCCCGGGTGTATAGATCATACACATTCGAAGCTTCGCGATTCGATTGAAAAAATCCGTCAAATGGATGTTTTCGTTTGCTCCGATGGGGGAGCATTTCATATGGCTGATGCCCTCAAAGTGCCAACAGTTTGTGTCTTTGGCCCGACGAGTGCTGTTAAAAACGGCCCCATGTCACGGGCTACATCTGTTATTCGAACAGAACGAGCCTGTAGTCCTTGTCAATTCCGACCTGAATTCGTAACGTGTGAAACTGCCCTTTGCATGCGTGATGTTACGACTGACATGGTGAAAGATGAAATAGTCGGTAAGTTGAAGCACGATTATGGGTGGTGCGGCCATCCCTATTCCAAGGCTATTGAGATGGAATTTGATAGGCAGCATGTGCTCGTACGTACAGCTTATAGCGACGTGTTTTTTAATGAGTCTTTCTCGCTATATAAGTATTTTAATCCTTCTTGGGATTATGTTTTCAATTCCGTCGTGCGGGAGCACCGGATGGAACGTGCGGAAGACATCGTTAAGTGGGCAATACAGCACGAAGGTCAAATGACAGACGACATTCGGTATGCACGTGCGAGAGCCGCTTACATTGGTCGGAAATTCAAACTTTGTATTTCTTATGCCGAGAATGATTATGATAAGGTCGCGCGGCCTTGGCTACTTAAAAACTTCTTATTTCGCTCCCTTCTATCAGAACAAGATTACACCAAAATCATAGAACTTTGGACCGCGTGGCGTGGAACTGAGTGCGAATCCATTGCGGAGGATGAAAATGCTTGGGTTGAGACAGCTACCTGTGCGTTACGTGCAATGGCGATGCAGGGAACTCATCATTCAGAATTAATTAAGCTGAGGCGCAGACTAAAATTGGTTATTGATGGAAGCTCAAATCAATATCGAGATCCCCAAGCTTACATAAATCAGTTGGATGATTCCTATTACCGACGTCCAGATAAACAATTTACGACATTACCAAGTCGGAAAGTTACGTTTGCGGTAATTGACGATTGGAATAATCCGCCGGCTTGTTTGAAAAAATATCATAAAGATGTTGGGGTTTATGCACTTTACGAAAACGAAGTGGGGCGAATTGATCTTCCTGATGTTGATTATATTCTTAAATTAGCTCCTGTGGATAAACCGCTTAGTGACGACACTGAAAACGACGACGTGACTGTTTTGCCGAATTTTCAACCCCATTTTATATATAATTTCCGACTAACGGATCTATCGGGAAGAGAGTGGGACGTCTGGGGGAAAGAAAATGCGGGCAAAGCAGAAAACCCCAATACAGTTGAGGGTTTGATCGCTTCCCATGCGGTAGATGTGTCCGAACGACAGGCCGAGCGAATTATGGTCGTCGCCCATCATCACCTTGAGAAATATAATCCGAGAGGTGGAGAGCGTTCAACTGCCGCTATCGTTGATCGCCTGAAAGCGCAGGGCTACGAAGTTATTACCGTTGTAGATCATAAAAAAACCAAAGAATATGGTCTCGACCAAGCATCGGATCTGACAGATTATATTCTCTTTGGCCCGTTTGCATTTAAATCCGGATTAAGCGGGGCGATGGCAAGTTGGCGTCCGGATATGGTGTTGACATATGGGGGCGTTGCACTACGGGCTGCGCCAGTCTGTGTTGCGCACGATATTCCTTTCATTTTCTTCCCGCGTGATTGGGGTGAAGTCTGTCCGCGACCGCATTTAAACCTTGTAAATCGTCAAGCGATATTGAACCCGCAAAATGAGTATAAATTTACCTATGACGAGGCCGCCAAAGTCGTCACAAATGCGAATTATGTTGGCGAAGTTATTCAAAACATCTATGGCTCCGACTCGATAAATTCCTATGTGCCCGTAAAACCACCTCTCTCTTCCGCATCGATAAGGCCGTTATCCGAACGGACAGAAATATTATTGATAAATGCCCGTAAGTTTTTAGGCGGACAGTTAGTTCGGCAGTTGGCGACCCTAAGGCCAGAGCTAAAGTTTCGGGTCATTGGCGGAGATAATCTACCATTTCCGGATAATGTGATAGTGGAGCCGTTCTTTAATGGCCGAGATTATACGGATATGTATAAAAATGCGGCTTTATTCCTGTTCCCTCTTGGGGAAGATGATCCGTGCGGAACCGGACGGGTGGTTTTTGAAGCTTTAATGAGTCAAACTCCTGTATTGTCACTTGACCGAGGGGGCATGAAAGAGGTTCTGCCTCAAGACTGGTTACTTCAGAAAAATACACCACAAGCCTGGGCCGTTGCGATTGATAAAATGATGGCCCAGTCTTTCGATGAGGAGTCTTTGGAAAATCTCGTCGCTGTGTTCGACTATCGGAAACAACTGGATATTATAGACGATGCCGTTAGAGAAGTGTTGCAATCGGCAGAATAAAATAAAAAAAAGTAAAAAAAAGTAAAATTGGAATTTGGGAAAATCATGTCACAAAAGAATTCTATCGGATTTGGAATTATGGGGTGCGGCCGCATTGCGAAGCGCCACGCGGATATTTTGCACTCCGGAGAGGTTACGGCCGGACATTTAGTAGCTGTTTGTGACCCGCAGGGTGATCGGGCAAAGACTTTTAGTGACACTTATGAAACGCCCGGTTTCTTGTCTCTCTCGGAAATGCTTGCCGCTCATGGGGACGATATACAGGCCGTCAGCATCCTTACCGAGAGCGGAAATCATGCGGACCACGCCGTTGAGGTCGCAAGAGCCGGGAAACACGTAATCGTTGAAAAACCGATGGCACTCACTCTCCAAGACGCCGATCGCATGATCGAGGAATGTGACAAGGCCGGGGTTAAACTGTTTGTTGTTAAGCAAAATCGATATAATTTACCTGTACAGCTGGCCCGTAAGGCCTTTGAAGCAGGCTATTTTGGAAAGATAATTTCAGGCAGTGTGCGCGTTCGCTGGCGTCGGGATCAATATTATTATGATCAGGATGATTGGCGCGGGACGTGGGAGATGGATGGCGGTGTATTTGCCAATCAGGCCAGCCATCACGTTGATTTGCTCCAGTGGTTCATGGGTAATCCCGTAAGCGTGTATGCGAAATCACGCGCCGCCTTGGCCGATATTGAATGTGATGACACAGGCGCAGCATTGATCGAATTTGAAAATGGCGCAACCGGTATTGTCGAGGCAACGACAGCAGCTAGACCCCTAAATCTTGAAGGGTCTCTGTCAATTTTGGGCGAAAAGGGCACTGTTGTTATTGGCGGCTTTGCCGTGAACGAGATCCAGACTTGGGCCTTTGAAGATGAAGCGGCTATGAAAATGATTGAGGCCGATGGCGGAAAACACAATGACAATCCTAAAGACGTTTACGGTTTCGGTCATCAGCGCTACTTAAATAATGTCGCTGATGCAATTTTGGGTGAGAAAGCCTCTCTGGTCGATGGACTCGAAGGGCGCAAATCGCTGGAACTGGTCTCCGCGATTTATGAATCGATTGAATCCGGTAAAGAAGTTCAACTCCGTTACCGTCAACATCATTCCCGCCTTGGTCGCCGGAGCTAATTGCGCGTGACATCAATGATTGCGAAAAGCGCTGTCCTCTTGGGGGATGTGACCTTTGGAGCCAATAGTCTTGTCGAAGACTTTTGCCTGTTAGGGACGGGTCCTAAAGACCTTCCAACCCATATAGGGGCCGGAGCAAAAATACGTTCCGGGACGACAATATATTCGGGAAATAAAATCGGCGAGGGATTTCAAACCGGGAATAAGGCAAATATTCGTGAATCCAATGAGATTGGTGATAACGTCTCCATTGGTACGCTGAGTGTCGTCGAACACCATGTTAAAATTGGTCACCGGGTGCGGATTCACACTCAGGTTTTCATACCTGAATATACCGTGATAGAGGACGATGTTTGGATCGGACCGAATGTTGTCCTGACAAATGCGGTTTACCCTGCAAACGCTCAAACCAAAGACAAACTTAACGCGCCTCTTATTTGTAAAGGGGCCATTATCGGTGCAAATTCAACAATATTGCCGGGCCTTCGTATTGGCGTCGGCGCACTTGTCGGGGCCGGATCGGTGGTTACGAAAGACGTTCCGGACGAGATGATCGCTTTTGGCAATCCGGCAAAGCACCACAGGCAAAAGAAAGACGTAAAAGACTATGACGGCTAAAAACTCAACTCCTATTCCGCTTTGTGATCTGAAAGCGCAATATCAGCAAATCAAAGGGGAGATAGCGCCCGTCATTCAAAAGGTGCTCGATGATTGCTCTTTCATAAAAGGTCCAGCGGTTTCTGCGTTTGAAGAAAACTTTGGCACTCTGCACGGTTTAGGGGCTGAGAATGCCATTGGCTGTTCCAATGGAACCTCCGCGTTGACAGCTGCTATTATCGTCTCGGACCTGCCGAAAGGTTCCGAGATAATCCTGCCTTCGCATACTTTTTTTGCGACCGCCGAATCTATTCTTCTTGCCGGATGTGTGCCCGTCTTTGCCGATATTGATCCGAGAGATTACACGATTGATCCTGAAAAAGTGGCAGCTCTTGTAACAGAGAACACGTCAGCTATTTGTCCGGTTCATATTTATGGCGGAATGGCAGATATGGACGCCCTGAACGCGCTGGCCGAAAAACACGATCTAAAAGTGTATGAGGATTCCGCTCAAGCGCACCTTGCCACTTGGAACGGACATATGGCCGGAACACTAGGGGATGCAGGGACCTATAGTTTCTATCCCGGAAAAAACCTCGGCGCTTATGGGGATGCAGGTATGGTTCTGACCAAACACAAAGACATAGCCGATAAAATCCGGAAATATATCGACCACGGGCGGCAGGATAAATACCGCCATGATATGATCGGCGATAATCTTCGTATCGACTCCCTCCAAGCCGCCGTCTTGGATGTTAAACTACGTCACCTCCCGGACTGGACAGAAGCTCGCCGTCAAGTTGCCAAAGCTTATGATAGCGTTTTGAAGGAAAAAGGATTTAAAGTCATTCTCCCGCCGGAACAGAGCAATCCAGTATATCATCAGTACATTGTCGAGGTCAGCAATCGCGATGAGGTTATGGCGGCCCTGAAAGCTCAGAACATTGCCTGCGGCGTGCATTACCCAATACCGGTTCACGCCCAGCCTGCTTTAATTGATAAAGGGTTCAAGAGCGGCGACCTCTCCGTGACGACCCTTATTGCAGACCGGATTATCAGCCTTCCTATCTTCCCGGAGATAACCGAGGACCAAATCCAGCGGGTTCTGACCGCGTTTCTTGACGTCGCAAAACTCTAAGATATCCGATTTAATAGAAAATTAGATTGATAAGAAAAGTTATAAGAAAATGATGAATCCTCGATTTAAATATAGAGGCGATATCGACGGCTTGCGGGCTGTGGCTGTGCTTTTGGTGGTTTTATTTCACCTTGACCTTACGGCGTTCTCTGGTGGTTATATTGGCGTCGATGTCTTCTTCGTCATTTCCGGCTACCTCATCAGCGCGATTATTGAAAAAAAACTTCAAACTGACTCTTTCAGTTTTAAAGATTTTTATATCCGTCGTGTAAAGCGGCTATTTCCAGCATTGTTCGCAACTATTCTTGCAACGGTATTAGGAAGCTTGCTTATACTTGGGCCGACTGACCTCCAAGCAATGGGAAAATCTGCGGCCGCAGCCGTTGTATCCTTGTCCAATTTTGTATTTTATTTCGAATCTGGGTATTGGGATGCGGATTCGAGTTTCAAACCTCTTTTACATACTTGGTCGCTTGGAGTTGAGGAACAATTCTACTTATTTTGGCCATCCCTTTTTCTCCTTCTTTTTACTATCAGAAAGCGTGTTTCCATACTTGTAACAACTTTTTTGATTACGCTTGTTGGAGGAATCGCTTGTTATCTGATGAGTGGAGTCGATAAGTCAGCGGCATTTTATCTTTTTCCCTTTAGAATATTTCAGTTCTCCATAGGTGCTTTTACACTACATTTAAGCCGCACTGAGACTGTGAAAAGGCTGTTTCGCAAAACCGCTACTAAAGATATTTCTATTCTTATCGGATTGATGGGAATTATCGGTTTCTCATTTTTAGTTACTGAAAAAACAGTTTTTCCTGGCTTTGCTATTTATCCTCCAACTTTGGCCGCCTGCCTTGTCCTTATAGCTTTTACAAACAGTGAGGCCTCTTTATTTTCAGGGTTTTTGACCAACCGATTTAGTGCGTGGGTTGGACGAATTTCATATTCTATGTATTTAATACATTGGCCTATAATTGTACTTTATCGGTATTCAACTAATCCTGATTTAACCTGGATTGAACAATGTGGCCTCGGAGCGGTTATTATGTTGGGTACTCTCGTTCTTCATTATGGCGTGGAGCGAGCATTCTATCAAAGAGCTATTCCGAATGAACAGCAAGGTCTTGGTGGGCAATTAGAACGGGATAGGGGTGTTGTATTGCGAACAGTAGGAGTGATGGCAACTCTTGCTGGAGTATCCGTATTTATTTGGCTCTCTAGGCCATTATCTGCGACTATGTCTGGCAATGGACGGTTAATTACTGCCGAACAAGTCAAAGCTGCTCGAAGTGATGGACAATTTTTTTGGTTAACAGGATGTCCTCTTTCTAGATATTTTAGTCATTATACATGCGAACGCCCAAGTGAGTTAAATATGCTCGTCATTGGAGATTCTCATGAAGGTGACGGGTTCAATTTTTTAATTTCTGGATATGCGCAATCCGAAAGTTTAAAACTCATCAAGTTCGGTAATATTAAAAGTTGCGTAGAATTTGATTTCGTAAATGAAAGAGTTTTCAGTGAGAAATGTCAGACTAGACTTGATAATTTATTTGATCCGCGTTTTTTGGATAATCTAGACTTTATATTTTACTCCTCTAAAAATCCCTATAACCATCTTGGTGGAGAAGCATACAAAATTTTCGATGCAATGCTGGTCAAAAATCCTGACATAAAGTTGATTGTGTTAGGAGATTATATCGAAACGAATGTTCCATGTTCGCGACTTATCAATGAATCTGGCACCAGTAATAGTTGTAAGTTGCCCAAAAACGTCATTGGGTTTGGAAATGAGGGACCCAACCTAGCTTATATAGACGTCTTCAAAGCAATGACCGACCATTACATTGATAGAGCAAACTTTTTGTGCGCAGATGGTAAGTTGGAAAATTGTATGGTTGAAACAAATGATGGAATTCCAATGATGTATGACCAAGATCATTTGCTTCCACCTTTCGCGATGAAGACCGGGTACATGTATTGGCAAAAGAACAAATATCTACTTAGGGAAATGATGAAGCAACCCTCAAAACGTCAGCGTCAGCTCGACAGTTCTGGAACAGAATAAAATGATGCATCCTCGATTTAAATATAGAGGCGATATCGACGGCTTGCGGGCTGTGGCTGTGCTTTTGGTGGTTTTATTTCACCTTGACCTTACGGCGTTCTCTGGTGGTTATATTGGCGTCGATGTCTTCTTCGTCATTTCCGGCTACCTCATCAGCGCGATTATTGAAAGAAGCTGGCAAGGGGAGCGCTTTTCCTTCCGAAATTTTTATGCCCGACGGGTCAAGCGGCTTTTCCCGCCAATTTTTGCGACTGTCTTGGCAACTTTTGTCGCGGCGCTTATTATCCTTACGCCTTTAGATTTGCAGAATTTTGCTAAATCAGCGGCGGCGGCTGTTGTCTCGGTCTCAAATTTTGTTTTCTTTTTTGAGGCAGGGTATTGGGATGCAGATTCTTCCCTAAAGCCGTTACTCCATACATGGTCGCTCGGGGTCGAAGAGCAGTTCTACCTGATTTGGCCGGCCCTGCTTGTCGGCTTATTGACGATACAAAAGCGTATATCCCTCCTGTGGAGTTTTGCTCTGGTAACGATAGTTGGTGCGGCCGTCTGTTTATGGATGAGCTTTATTAATCCGTCCGCGGCCTTTTATCTCTTTCCTTTTCGTATATTCCAATTTTCAATTGGGGCGCTCACACTCGTCCTCGCCAGAGGTCAAAGACTATCCTCTCTCCTTTCGCACAAAGGGGTAAGAGAGCTGCTTATGTTCTTGGGGATTGCGGCTATTATTTGGTCTGCCATGGCTTATACCGAGGAAACCTTATTTCCTGGATTTGCTGTTTTCCCGCCAACAATTGGCGCCTGCCTTGCTCTTATGGCCGGCGGAGCAATGCTAGAGAGCGATTCAAAGTTTTCTTTATCAGGCCTTTTGGCGAATCCACTCAGCACTTGGCTGGGACGTGTATCTTACTCCATGTATTTGGTGCATTGGCCTATTATCGTCCTCTATCGTTACGCGACCGGATTGGAGCTGACACTTTGGGAGCAGGGCGGGCTCAGCCTTGCCATTCTGGCCGCAACCCTCATTCTTTATTACGGCGTCGAAAAAGCCTTTTATTCCCGCGGCGAGAATAAGGCGAGCACAGAAGACGTGCCGAGCCAGAAGGGTTTCCTTTGGCGCACGGCCGCTCTGGCATTGGGTCTGATTGCGTTTGGTGGCTTGGCTTGGCAACAGGACGGTTTTTATAAAGAGAAGGATGAGGTAGCAAACATTGTTTCCCAAACGGAAAATCAAAGCGCATCAATTGAAGGGGCGAGCTATAAAAAAATTACTTTTTTATCCCCCCAGCAAATAAGATCAGGAAAAAAAGACCGGTTTCAATTATATGAAAATGCCTGCCGATTGACGACCTACTTTACCCAAGAAGAATGTCATAGAGATCGTCCGATTCAAGTTCTTGTTTTCGGTAACTCACATGAGATCGATGGGTATAACTTCATGCAAGCAGGATATGGGAATAATGAAAATATCAACTTTATTGTTTTTGGGAGTATGAATGAGTGTGTGAAGTCAGAGCTGGTGGACGATGATTGGACGACGACTAACAAAGAATGCGAGGCTCGGAAAAAAATTCTTGAAAATCCGAAGTTTGCAGAAAAGCTCGACATCATAGTCTATGCGAGCCGGTATCCCTATTATCAGCGTAAAACTAGAACACTTCATATATTTACCCAGCTTCGAGAGTTAAATCCCAAGATCACAGTCGTGACTTACGGGCCTTTCATCGTCGTGGATAGTGAATGTCACAAGGTGATAAACCAAACAAAAGATGTAAGGAATTGCGCGGCGCCCGACTATATCCGTCATTTTGGGTTTAATGGTAGAACGACAGCTCTGAAAGAAGACTTCAAGAAAATGGAATCCCACTATATCGATAGGATTTCGATGCTTTGTACAGACCCGGATGATGCGATGTCATGTTTGATGCAAACGCCGGACGGAATTCCCGCGCTTTATGACCACGGCCACATTTCATATGAATTTGGAATAATGTCCGGAGAGATGTACGCCAAGACACATCCAAATCTGTTCGAAGATATTATGGAGAAGGGACCAAACTAGACCCTTTGTATTCAGATGACTAATTATTGATATATTTGGAATAAAACTCAGGGAAAGCATCAACAATTTTTTGACTGTTTTCTTGCGTCATGTCTTCTTCGTAACGCTTTTTCTTGCCTTTGTTGAACATAATGTTTTTCCGTTCTGAAAACTTATCCAGAATGGCTTGAGCGTCTTCATCTGTGGAAGGCTTTCCTGTAAGATGCGTAAATAGCTTTTTTACGTTGGGAATAGAGTCAAAACATATATCCTCATAAAAGACTGGCATGTTGAAATCATGTGCTGTCCAAGTCTCAAAGCGTTTAATCTCGACTTTTAATAAAGAAATTGCATCGTCGATAGTTTCGATACCTGCCATAACATTTTCCTGGCCTTGTTCGCGGGAACGGTTCCCGTGATCAATCATGGACAGGGCAATTTCGCGGGGGTCTCTGTAATTTGCAGTCGATAGAACGCGTGTTTGAGATTTTAATTCATCAACATAAGGGGTTGAGGCTCCGTGCGTTTTAATCACTAAGACTTTGTTGTCGCTAAGAATTATATCTTTGAATTGCGCCAAAGAATTCTCCTTGGCCGGAAAGACTCCATCCGGACATTCTACAGAATCAAAATTGGCCAACAAGATTTCTTTCACAATCTGATAAGTAAAAGTGCTTGCTGATTTATGAATTCCATAACAGACGACAATCATATAGTTCTTCCTTTTGTGTTCTGTTTTTCTGAAATTACGAGCAATTACAAGCGTAAATATGAAGGAATTTTATTAGCGAGAAAAACAACTTAACAAAGAATTATGACACTTTAAAATGACAATGTAGAGAGAAAACATAAAACTAAATCCGCGCTTTTAAAAACGGAGTTATGATGGCTTTTACGACGTCAAATGGAGCTATCATGACAAAATCTCAGCATCTTAATCTTCCCTTTATCCAGCCTGCACAGGCGCAAAAACATATTACGCATAATGAAGCTCTTTTGCTCTTGGACGCGGTAGTGCAGCTCAGCGTCTTGACGGCTGAGCTTGCCGCGCCGCCAGAGACTCCAGAGGAGGGAGCCCGTTATATCGTGGCGCCAGATGCGGCCGCCGAATGGGCCGGGCGCGAGGGGCAGATTGCGGTTGTCATCAGTGGGGACTGGACTTTCGTTACGCCGCAGACGGGCTGGCGCGCTTGGATGGAGGACAGGGCAGGGCTCTATATCTGGGACGGAGCGAAATGGAACGAAGTCATTTCCGAGACACCTCAATTCGGTCGCGTCGGAATAGGCGCAGCCGCTGACTCGACAAACAAACTCTCCTTAAATTCGGCGGCAAGCCTGTTCAATCATGACGGAAATGGTCATCAGATCAAAATAAATAAATCCGCTTTAGCGGAGACGGCGGCGCTTTTATATCAAACCGATTTCAGTGGGCGGGCTGAAATGGGCCTTACCGGGAGTGATGATTTTACAATCAAGACGTCGACCGACGGCGTGACTTATATGGAAAAAATTCGAATAGAAAATGCCTCTGGAAATATACAATTTACGTCATCAGGCGGCGGGCAAGTTGAACTCGGAAGTTACAGTATTGGGCAAAGCCCGCGTCTGATTGTTAAGGCTGATAAAACGCATCTCGCACGTTCCTATGTGTCTTTACGGCATGGAAATGATGAATCAGGTGTCTTTTACACACAATATGACTCGGGCGCTGACGAAGCAGATTTTGTCATTCGGTGTTTGGGAAGAGGGCGCGACATACGATTTCTGTCGCGAGATGCGTCAGGTCAGACGCAGAACCATGTGATCCTGAACGGCGCATCCGGCAATGTCGGAATTGGACTGAACGCGCCGCTAAGTCGTTTAGATGTGGACGGGGCCGTTAGGGTCAAAAGTTACTCCGTATCCGCCCTGCCGTCTGCAGCCCAATTTGGAATTGGGGCGATCATATATGTAATGGATGCGTCAAACGGGTCGGAACTTTGCGTTTCCGATGGCACCAACTGGCGCCAATCCTCAGACAGGCAGGTTGTGGCATAAGCTATTGCTCTCTTTAAGGTGCTGGGCAAATGACGCTATATACGATAGGAGAAGGTATGATGATTGATAGAAAATCTTTCTTGCTTGGGGCGTGTGCCTTACCTGGCAGCGCGGCACTTTTCGGTTTGGGGGCCTGTCAAAGTAGCTCCAAACCTACTTCTGGAACGCTTCATCATCTTATTGGCTTGGGTCAGTCTCAAATGGCGGGAGTCACACCGGGTTCGGAGGCTGTTTCAACAACCGCTACCGCCGGAATAGAAATGTTTTCCTGTGGCATTCGTCCCTTGAACAAAGAACCGAGTAAAGAAAATTTCGGAGATTCTATTCCGGCTGATTGTGTCGATGACTTCAAGCCAGCCGTCGAACAAGAACAACAAGCGAAATCGGTATATGAGGAAACCCCCATGACGGGCGCTGCGGTCTATGCCCAGTCCGCCAAAACGTTTAAGGATGGAGATAAAATTTTATTGAGTAATTCTGCTCTGGGAGGGGCCTCGATAAAAGATCTCTTGGACGACTCTGCGACGCTTGAAAACACTAAAAAAGTCATTGAGGCCGCCAAGAAATTGTCAGAAGCTCGGGAAATGGTCTATGACCTTCCGGCAATCTTGTTTTCCCAAGGTTGGTCAAACCGCGGCACGGACAGGGAAAGCTATGAAGCGGACTATTTAGAATTTATCGCCCGCGTAAGAGCGATAACTGAATTTGAAAATACTATTCCATTTATAAATGCGCAAATGTCGGAAACGAACACGGGCCAAATCACAGACGTTATGACTGTCCAATTTGAGCTTCCAAAGCTAATAGAGCAGGGGTTTTGCGTTGGCCCGAGCTATCACATTCCTCATGCAAAGGATGGCTTGCATTTCACTTCACGCGGAAGCCGCCAATTTGGAGCTTATTTTGGAAAAGTTATCGCGAAAACTGCAGAAGGTCAAAATTGGCAGCCGTTACATGCGACAAAGACACAGTATGAAAGTTCGACGAAGACTGTGAGAGTGTTTTTCCACGTTCCTAATGGCGAATTAGTATTCGATAAAACCATAATGCCAGAACTTCCGCATAAAGGGTTTACTCTTTCTTCAAAGCAATCTTCATTGAAGATTCAGTCGGTCAGCCGCGTGGATGAGCAGCCAAACGCAATTGATATTTTCCTGAATGAAATTCCAAAAACAGACTTCCAGCTAGGTCTCGGGGCGAAGCATTTTGATGGGGAAGTCTCGGCCGAAGGAAATTACGAGAATATGCTCTGGACAAATATCAGAGATAGCGACCTTGAAATTGAATCTTTGACTGGGTTGCCATTACACAATTGGGCTTGTCATCAAGTTTTAGACGTCCACGTTTTATAAATTAATCCTCGAACTTATCCCGTCAAACTGGATGAGACAAAATTTGATTTAGTGCAAATACCACATGATAAAAAGTTGATGCTGGGACGTCTTTAGAGAGTCTTTCTCCGTTTGGCGTAATCATATCTATCCAACTGCCGTCTGATCTGAGATGATCAGAGAATAAAATCTCATGACCTTTAACTAAATCGGTCATATGGTCTGTCTCGCCATACTGAGTCAGATAGCTATAGGCCTTAATGGCTTCTGTAATGCCCCATGTGCGCATAAAGGTCTCTCGGTCGGCTCCGGATAAATGATGCGAAAGGGGTATGCGGCCATTCCGCGCGCGGAGTTCAAACCCCTTTTTTGCTAACTCAGTGACAAAGGGAGCGACAGGCTGATTTTCCAACCGCGCTTTTTCATAAAGTAGCCAGACCCATTCAAATTGATGGCCTGTCTCATAGCGATCGTTTTCAATTATATCTGTTTTTATAATTGGGCCAAATTCATGAAGGCCGCCATCAACCGGGTCAATAAATGTTTTTCGGGCGAAAGAGACGAGGTCGCGGGCGAGAGTTAGAGCTCTAGGGTCAGAGGTGGCTTGATAAGCCGCGAGCAATCCTTCCAACAAATGCATGTGAGGGTTTTGCTCCCTCAAATTATGGGGAGGAAGTCTTTCTGCAAAGCCGCCTATTTCGGCAGGACGTTTCATTACGTCGGAAATACGGCTTATGAGTGACCGGACACGCTCTCTTAATTTGTCGTCGTTTAGAGTCTTTGCCGCATGCGAAAGGGCAAATAGGACAAACGCAACATCATAAAGATCGACATCTTGATTAACGGGCCCATGTCCGGGACGAATATTTACCGCCGGCAATCCAATTGGAAGAAAACAATGCGAGAGCAAATTATCAACGCCCATTTGCAACACGTCTTTCCCCCGATCCCAGCCCAAATTGGTTGCTATAGCAAAACAATAGGTTTGCCGGGCTTGAACTCGAACCCGTGTTGTTTCGTTTTGAATTGGCGAGCTGTCTAGATTTAGCTTTTCGCGAAAACAGTTATGCGCGTCCACACCTTGCGTGCTCCAGAGCGGGAAGGCCGCATCGAACAACCAATCTCGGCTATGGGATTTCATTCTTTTAAGAGGCATAGCTCACTTACTCTTTGAAATTTAAAATCATTTATTGGGCTTACATAGCTCGTTTACAGGGAGAGGAAATCCGCCCCAATCTGTGCCCCTTAGCGTATGGCTTGTCACTTCAAAACCTGAGTTATCTACTTCTAATGGGTCTTTAATGCTGAGAGAATCCGTTAATCTTATAGCTTTTTTTAATCCCGCTCTACGCGCGGCTTCTATATCACTTGGCTTGTCTCCAATTAAGAGCGATTTTGGCAGGTCAATGTCGTAAAGTTCTGAAGCCCTGAGGAGCATGCCTGGACTAGGTTTGCGCCAAGGGTGGTCAGCAAATTTGTATGGAGGCTTAGCTTTTGCGTGATAGGCGCAGGCGAATACCGCATCAATTTGTGCGCCTAGTTTTGAAAATTCATGTATTATTTTCTGATTCACAGCGTCAAAGTCAGACCATGTGTAATACCCCCGCCCAATTCCGGATTGATTAGTTACGATTATCACGGGCATGTTATTTAGGTTTGCTTGGCGAATTAAAGGCGCGAGTTCCAGACAGACTTTAAGGAATGTGACGTCGCCTACATAGCCTGTATCCACATTTAAAACACCATCCCGGTCAAGGAATAAAGCGCCGGTTCGTTCACTGTTGCACATTAAACGTCGTTTGTCTTCCCATAGACCGGGTTCAATTTGGCGTGGATCACTTTGAACTTTAGGACTCACCAGTAGCCATTTTCTCAACAAGACTCGTCGTGCTGTGTCCTTCAACAAAATCTATAAGAATGACTTCACCGCCATTCTCCATTACCTCTTTACCCCCGACGACGTCTTCAATGGCATAATCCGCCCCTTTAAAAAGCCTGTCAGGCATTAAATGTTTAATTATCTTAAGAGGGGTATCCTCCTCAAATACGACAATTGCGTTCACAGCGCGAAGACCGGCTAACACGCCAGCCCGATCCAGCGCATTGTTTATAGGGCGACTCTTTCCTTTCAACCGTGACACTGACGCATCGGAATTAAGGGCCAAGATTAGTTTGTCACAGTCTTGACGGGCTTTGTTTAAACTACTGACGTGCCCCAGGTGGAGTATGTCAAAACAACCATTCGTCATACCAACGGTCAGCCCGGCCTCTTGCCACTCCTGACATTGTTCTTTGGCCTCTTTCCAAGTCAAAACTGTTTTATCGGTTCGCGTTATAACTTTACGTTTTTGAAGTTCGCTTTGGATTTCTTTCGCCGTGATGCGGGCTGTGCCCTGTTTACTGACAGCCAGCCCTGCTGCGACATTCGCGATATAGGCGGCGTCATCCCTTTCCATACCTCGCGCCAGGCCGAGGGCGAGGGCAGCAATAACCGTATCGCCCGCGCCAGAAACATCAAAAACTTCCTTGGCATATGTTGGGATGTGTTTTTCGTCCTCGGCGCTGATAATCGACATACCGTTTTCGCTGCGGGTGGCGAGCACAAAGTCGAGATCAAATTTATATATCAGTTCACGCGCCGCCTTGACCACATCGTCGTCAGTTTCGACGTGGCGCTGAACCGCTTCACGGAGCTCTTTGAGATTTGGCGTTAAGGACGTGGCCCCAACATATTTTGAATAATTCTGTCCCTTAGGGTCCACTAAAATCGGAATGCCTTGCTCATTTGCTATCTCGATGACTGAACTTGCCAAATCGGATTTAAATATACCTTTGTCGTAATCTGATAA
This sequence comes from uncultured Hyphomonadaceae bacterium, assembly GCA_913058335.1. Taxonomy (GTDB): domain Bacteria; phylum Pseudomonadota; class Alphaproteobacteria; order Caulobacterales; family Maricaulaceae; genus Litorimonas. The sequence continues at coordinate 162,318 of CAJXPX010000001.1, read as the reverse complement.
AATCAGGCAGTTTGCTCCTTTTATAGCTGCCTTCAGATTATCTAAAATATCATTTCGTTCACCCTCTGACAGAACCTCAGTTTTTTCATCGTCTAAGCGAAGGATTTGCTGCGTTCCAGACAGAAAGCGCGTTTTGACAGTCGTTTGGCGTGATTTTGACTTAACTATTTTTTTAGCGTCCACTTTGTATTCTTGGCAAAGAGACAAAATAGTTTTACGTGATGTATCGTCACCCGTGAGGCTTACTAATATTGCCTCACCTCCCATTTCGGCAATATTTGCGGCAACATTTCCGCTTCCACCGATGACTTGTCTGATTGACGAGTGATTGAGGATTGGGACAGGGGCTTCCGGGGATATTCTTGACACACCTCCAAATACATAACGATCAAGCATTACATCCCCCAGCACAACGATCTTGGCGGGGGTGGAGGTATCAAAAAACTTATTTAATTCCATGGCATGGGGCCCTGACAGCTACTTTGATTACTACCCTTGGGGGTAATCCGTCATAAGATAGGATTGCATCAAATCTTTAACGCCCTCTTCGAGGCCTGTCATGGGGTTATTAAATCCTACCGCCCTCAAATTATCCAGATTTGCTTCCGTGAAATATTGATAACGGCCGCGCAAATGTTCAGGCATGTCGATATACTTTATATTCGGCTCGTGATCCGCGGCGTTGAAAGCAGCTCCGATTAAATCTTTGAAGCTACGAGCTTTTCCACTTCCCACATTATAAATACCAGATGTATTTTTTTGCTTAAGCATCCACAATGCGACATCGACGCAATCTTTGACGTAAACGAAATCTCGGAGTTGTCCTCCGTCTGTATAATCAGGGTGGTGAGACTTAAAAAGCTTCACTTCTTTTCCCACTGAACACAGCCCGTAATTTTTGGATACGATACTCATCATATCCCCTTTGTGCAGCTCTCTCGGCCCATAAACGTTAAAAAACTTTAATCCTGCCCATTGAGGAGGAGTTGAACTTTTTTTTTCGAGCTGACGTAAAACCCAAATATCGAACCATTGCTTTGACCATCCATAAAGATTCAGCGGGCGTAAGGTTTGCATTAGTTTCAAGTCGTTAGTATCATCAAAGCCAAGATTCCCATCCCCATAAGTGGCGGCAGAAGACGCATAAATGAAGGGTATTTGCTCTTTTGTGCAATACTCCCAGAGAGAGCGGGACAAATCGAAATTGTTTCGCACAATTTCATCTCCATCTACCGCTGTTGTTGCCGAAATTGCGCCCATATGGACTATTCCGGTCAAATTTGGCCGAGACTCAAGAAAATTTGAAATATCATTAGGGTGAACAATGCGATCAAGCGGTAGTCGAGCAACATTTTTCCACTTAATATTGTCTGTGCCTAATGTATCAACAATTACAACGTCATGACCGAGCTCACAAAGCGCTTTCGCTATGTTTGATCCGATAAACCCCGCGCCACCTGTGATAAGATACATAGTATACTCAATTTTTAGACATTTATACGACTGGAAGAAGTCGCTTAATATAAACTCATTCCACGCGAAACAAGTTTAAAAGACCTTTTGAAACATCGAGTCTTTGTAACTCCAGTGAGGGCTATTGATCTGAGGAAACCCAGTCTTCTTCATAGGGCTCTTTCATAAACAGATTTTGCCATATTTTACGAATGACAATCTGCCGCCGATAGAATGTATTAATATTTAACGCAAGAAAAGCCGTCTTCCAAATTAAGTATTTGGTTGCAAAAGGTCTATCTCAACACGGCTACGCGATATTTCGGGAAGCCATTCATGTAAAATTAAATCAAGCTTCGCATCTTTCATAAATTTCAAAAGAGGAACGCGGTATTCTGGCTCAAAGGCATCGTGATTGGCGTAAAGCGGAATAAGTTGCGCAACGCTTCGTTGCATTTCGATAGATTGGTAACGGTTCAGAAGTTCTTCAATAGTAGATTCTAGGTTATCATATTTATATTTTGCCAGCTCCACCAAGATATTGGCAATCAAAGCGGGTGACCTTACGAATTGCAAGCATGGTTTTAATATTTTTGAAAAATTTAGTTTCCAATGACCCGGAATATCTAGCTTCAAATAGCGTTGTAACAGATCAACGCTATGAAGCTTTTGAGCAGCTGTAATCAAAGCTCTGGCAAAATATTTATCTTTAGCCCCGCGATTGTCCAAGACTTGCAAAAGCCGCAGTCCTGCTGAGGAATCGCCATAGTAAATCAATGCAATAGCCCTAGCTGGAGCAAGTTCAATATCGTAACGAAAATTTTCATTCAGCGTTGGCGAGGTCAGTGATAAAACGGCTTCAAATTTTTTATTGGTGTTCAATTTATAAAGAGTTTCTGCATCTGCAGGTCTCTCATCTTTTGTAACATCCGGAGGAGTTTCCCCGTTAAATTCTGTGAGGGAGGGTTGGGCTTCAGGATCGTGGATCAAATTCTGATAAAAATTGACGCCAAACTGTTCCAGGGTGTTTTCAATTAGTCGCTTACCTACAGTGTGTTGGCGTTGCGCTTCCGACATAGAATCTATCACGTCACATAGCTTCGACTTTTCTCCATATCGGAGGCAAGCGTTTCCATACACATCTATGAATTGGATAAGGTCTGGTTGATAGTGATAGGCCTTTCTCGCGGCCTCAAAGGATAGAACAGGTTCATTTAGCTGATGCCAGACTTTGGATCGTAATTCTTGCCAGCCTGGATTATTCCAACGAGCAAAAGTTGAAGCTCTTTCTTTTAGGACGCTTGCTTCAGCCCCGTCCAAATAATCTCGAAACGTATTGTAGAAATGAAGGTATTGTTTTTGGGTCCCATGATGCCCCCTATCAAACAGATGGTTGCGCTCTTCTAGAGAACGCCATAAATCAGAATCTACATTTGAAGTCAGAATCTCGTGATAAAGCTTATTACCCGTAAAATACTCTGTCACACCATGATGATGAGGAACTTCGAAAACAGAACCAATATTGTTTGTCATATCTTGTGCAAGAAAGTAACAATCAATCGGATCGTATGCCCCGAAAAATACGCATCCGCTATTTGATTTGTGGAAACCGCTGGAAATGTCATCAAGGTTTCGCATCGCCCCGGAACCGTTTACGCCATTTTCGAAGCTTCTTGAATGTGCTAGCCCTAAATAAAGTTCTGGACTCGTTGAAATATAGCGGGAGTTTTCACTAAGCTTACCAATTAGTAGAGACAGATAAGCCCCCATGGAATGACCCACAAATGTGGTTTTAAATGGCTGAGTGACGTCGAGTATCTGATGAACCGTATCTGGGAGAGAGGTGGAAAAACTTCCGATACCTTTTGTGTACCATTGGTTTTCCGCGCAATTCAGATAAAGCTTATGCCCTTCCAACATGTTCATGACTTTGGATTGGGCGAATTTTCCCTCAGGTATCCGAACATGCGAGAAAACTACCCATAATTTGGAGGTGTCCGGATCCTTCTGGCATGGGACGAATTTACCCCAATTACCACACGATGCTGCCAGAGCTTCTAGCTCGCGTGTATTTTGAACCATAGCTGACATTATTGGTTTCGGTAGGACGAAATTGACATATTAGACCCAATAAACCACTGAAAAAACTAATCAACATAAATGCCTGTGAATACATAGGGCTCACAAAAGGTTGTTACGATTCACCTGCGCGTTCCTAAATCAAGTTTGATTGAAGAGATTGCTCATAAATAAGTAAAGTGGACGTTTCTTGGATCCTGATTTTTAGAATCTATATGCCAAAAACCGGACAGAAGAGGTCTGCAAATCTTCGTGACATGAGCGTATAAGTTGATTAGAGCCAGAGAAATTCAAAGGGACATTTCAATGACGAATCATAGATTTTTGTTTGCCTCCGTTGATTCCTCACCAAAAGTTGGGGGGGTCTCCCTCTTGGCAAAACGCGTATCAAAAGCCCTTACAGATAATTATGGAGCCGAGTCGGTTTATTTAGGACCGAAAGGGACATATTTTCTGGGTGATGAATTGCCCTTGAAGGTTTACGAAGATCACCAGTCAGAGACGAAACTGAGAGCGGGAGAGCACTCTCAAGCGGAAGACGAACGTATCAAAAATTTGGCATTAGCTATTATTGATAACTACCTACTCGATATGGTTGTCTTATGGCATCCCTTTTATTATGGGCCGGGGCTGATCGCTGCGGCGAAAGAAAGAAATATCCCTACGGCGGTGTATGTCCATGGGACAGAGCTAACTAGTCAAATCCCGGATGCAAAAAATGGGCCGGTTAAATTCGAGTATAATCCGAAATCGACGGATTTGGACCAACGCCTATACAGCACCATTGACCAAGCTGATGTGATTTTGACAAATAGTAGCTACACAGCTCAGTTGATTGAAAATGTGGTTCCTCACAAAAAAGCCTTCGTTGTCGGGTGTGGAATTGATGCGTCCATTTTTGAAAGAGAAAGGGATCGACAGCCCTCTTACTCAAGGGTTCTAAAATTGATGGCTAGAGAAGATTTGGGACTTCCTGAACGCAAAACCCTTATTCATACAGGCCGGTTAGTGCCTCACAAAAATCAAAAGCGATCTATAGAGCTGATGAGATACCTGACAGAGGCGCAGCTTGTGATTGTTGGTGATGGGCCGGACCGCGGAGCTCTAGAAGCATTAAGCGAAGAATTGGGACTAACCGATCGGGTCTTCTTCCTTGGCCAAATTGATGATGAAGAAAAGTGGAACTATTTACGCGCGAGTGATGCGGGACTCTTGATTTCCAATTTCAATGAAAAAACAGGTGGGTTTGAGGGATTCGGCATAACCATGATCGAATACACGGCAGCAGCTTGCGCTGTCATTTCTTCGGGTGAATATGGCATGAGTGATTTTGCCAAAAAATATGAATGCGCCTTTTTGGCTTTGAAAGATTCAGAAAAGCTGGAGGCAGACGCGAAAAAGATTAAAAAGTTCTTGGAAAATGAAACAGATTTAACTGAGCATATTGAAAAGACCCGCCAAATATCAAGCCGGCGTTTTGTTTGGACTGAAGTTGCCCGCCGGATAATGAGGGCGCTCGACAATGTCTAGCCTGTCGAGAATTCCTCACGAGGGCTTTGACGGGGAAGCGTTGAAGAGCCGTTCAATTGTCGTTTTGTCTGATACTTATCCCCCATTTACGGTGGGCGGCGCAGAAATTAGCCTGAGTGTTTGCATCAACTCTTTATCAGAAGCTGAACGGCATAAAATCGTCGTAATAACTAATGATCCTGATCAGGTGACTTTAACCTCCCGGTATTCAAACGGTGTGATGGTAGTTCGTATGCCGTCTGCAGCTGATTTCCCTTTTGAGGAGTTATCGCTCGCCGAGCTTCTATCTCATCCCCTACGCCGGATTCTCGGTGTAAAGAATCATACGCGTTCGCAAATTGCACGTCGGGTGTTAAGGCCTAGCGAGCGTTCCAAAGTTCTACTAGCGCGTAAAGAGGCCCGGATCCATCCTGTCGGCGGTATGATGCGAGATCATTTAGTAAGCTCTAAGAATTTCAACGGCAGAGCCTATATTGATCTCATAAAAATGATGGATAATTTTGACGTGCTTGTCGCGGATAATACACGTAGTATATTGCTCGGAGCGCAAATTATTGATGAGATAAAACCTACACTGAAGTCAGTAGGGATTGTGAGGGACAATAGATTCCATTGTCCGCGTCCAAGCCAAAGCGCCAATATTGAGGGGAAAATGTGTAAAACCCCCTGCCAGTTTGAATGCGCCGTGAAGGATGCTCCGGCGGCTCCTGTATTAAGGCGTAAATCTCTAAGCTTAACTCATTTGCATCGTCAGAAATCGTTAAATTCTTTTTCTAAAATAGTTACGACTAGCCATCAGCTCATTCGGCACCTGCTCCCCGTAGTTGAAGATAAGTCTAAGCTTGTCCGAATACCAAACGGGTTTGGAAACTTGGAAGAAATTGACAAATTTACACATGGGCGAGCGCAGTACTATAAAAGCAAACTGATTTTAATTGGGATGCTCAATGAGAATAAAGGGCAGATTCAATTTATTAAAAAAGCGACTCAATGGATTAAAAGTCGTCCGGATGTGGAGATTGTTCTGTGTGGGCGCGGAGATAGAATCGCGTCGGCGATAAAATCCTACTGTGAAAAAAATGGAATTGCTAAACAGGTGAAGCTTCTGGGGTTCAGACCACAGGAAATCATTTATGACGAAATCAGAAAAGCAAAACTTGTTATTGCTCCTACGGTTTGGCCTGAACCATTTGGCAGAGTGCCTCTAGAAGCCGCCGTAGCTGGGAGGGCAATTGTATCATTTGCTGTCGGTGGTCTGAATGAGACTATAGTTGACGGGAAAACAGGAATTTTAGTTAAGCCGGGCGATTATAGCACTTTTATAAAGAAGGTCCAATGGATGTTAGACAATCCAGAAGAGCGATTGGACATGGAAAAAAAGGCCAGATTACATGTCATGAAGAATTATGGATATGAAAAGACGGCAGATCTATTTGCAAAAGAAGTTTTTTGAAAAATAAAGCTGCGTCTTAATTGATAAGGGCTTTTCCATAGTTTTCAGGGGATAGCTTACTTTTTATAGCCTGCCGCGCCTTATCCCGTAGGGGATCATACGCAGCCCGTCTGTGATATATATCTTTTAAAAACTCAGCCGCCTGATCTATGTGAGGGTCAGCCCACACGGCATCATTTTGAGAGTTATATACATTATAAGGATCATTCACCTTTATTAGGTCGTAATCTATTAAACAGGCGGAATCTTTTGAAACGAATTCCATGTTTCCAGACCACGCTGTACAAATAGCGATATTTCCAGCTTGCATAATTTCGGCGATAGTCAAACCAAACCCTTCGGCGCGATGGAGTGAAATTAAGACATCAGAGGTGGCAAATAGGCTCTCTAAAGCTTCCGCATCCAATACTTCAGTGACAAGTTCTATATCATCACGCCCAAAAATTATCTTATCTACTATTTTTAAAAAAGAAGAATTTGCCTCTAAGTTCCGACATTTGACTATCAGCTTTGTTTCCGTTTCCACGGGAAATGCCCGAATGTAGGCCTCCAACGCTCCGACGATATTTTTTCTCTCAAAAGAGGATAGGCCGTCAGCCATTGTTAGGCATTGTAATTGGGTGTTTCTTGGTCTTTCGTCAATCGCCGTAAGTCCAACGGCATGGGGTACAATTTTTATCGGAATTGAAACAATGGGTTCCAACGATTCTTTAACAAAACGGCTAGGCACCCAAATTTCATCTAAAAATCTAGCGGATGTTTTCCATCCTGGTGGCGGGATGGGAAGTTCCCAAGCCCAATATCCGATTACTTTCCAGTTTTTATGCCAGCGCCGGAAACCTATTCTCCAAAGACCAGACAAGGTTTCTGGCCCATTGAGGTGTAAGATTAATGTCCCGCCTGACCCCGGATTTTTCAAAGCTGTCGCGTGCGCATTCTCATACTCAAAATCTCCCATGTTAAAGACCCAGCTCACGTCGAGAGCTTCGACTTTATACCCTGTTTGCTTTAATCCCTCAAAGCATAGCCTCGCTGATTCACCAATGCCGGAAGCGGTGTTAAATAGACCCGCAACGACAATGCGTTTGTTCGGAACGGAGAACGGGCGGGGGCTTCGTTTACCGATTAAAACGCGTATAATTTTAGGTCCGATACGCCTTTTGACTTTTTGAAATAGGTTGCTCAATTCAAAGCTCCAAAAAATGTAAACTAAAAAATCTTAGGCGCGGCACGACAACTTTGCTTTTATCGTAGGGCAGATGCGTTCGTTTATTAAAACGAGAGATAAGCAAAGTAAAATAGGAAGACACCCTAGCAATCATTAGGATAGGGCTTATCATCAAGTATTAATCGCTCTTTACGGCACTTGCAGGTTCGATGCTCACTCAATATAAGCGCATAAGCAAGATGTCTCAAAAGCTACTATAATCTAGTCCTTTTCCCCGATAAATAGAAGCTATAGATTTAAGAAATACCTGTGATATTTCAGAAAAGCGCTTAATGATTTTTAATCTAATATTACTCGTCGGCTCATTGGTGCCTGTCATACTCTCGGGATTCTTAATTTCAAGACTCTTGCCAGTCGGTGATAAAGTGTTGAGTGGCCTGCAGATGTATATTTTGAGCATTGCTCAGATGGTTGTTACAATTCTGTTTCTTTCCTTTTTTGATGCCATCTATGTCTGGTCTCTTTTATTCTTGAACGTCCTTATCCTATTTGGCGTGTACTGGTTAGTTAAGCGTAAAGACGTCTTAATAAAAGTTGACTGCTTCCTAAAACTTAAAGAAATGAAAAAATTTATTTTATCCAATAAAATTGTTTCTTTAATTCTATTTGTTTTCATGGGCCTACATATTGTTAACTTTTTTTGGGCTCTAAAATTATTCCCACTTTTTGGTGATGCGGAAGCTTATCATTTACCTAGGGCTTACTTCTGGAGCCAATTGAATTCCTTAGATTTCTTTCCAAGTAGCGATGCTCGCCAAAATGAACTTCCTATCAATTCTAACCTATTATTATTATGGCTTTTCTTGTTTGGTAAAAATTATAGCCTCGCCTTTCTACCGCAATATATTGGGGCAATCGTTCTTTTCTTCGCTAGTTTTAAAGTTGTGAAGTTAGCAAAAGTCTCAACAGCGAATGCCTTACTGATCGCCGCTATCATTTGCTCAGTCCCTCAACCTGTCTTACAATCTACAAATGCCTCAAATGATATTATTTTAGGGGCTTTGGGCATGATAACCTTCCTCTTTGGAATTCATGCCTTAAAATGTGACAAAACAACTTTTGTTGGAACAGCGTTAACTTGTGGCTTGGCAGCAGGTTTAGCTATCGGGGTGAAAGTTACCGGGTTTGCTCTAATCGGAGCGATCTTAGTGCCGCTATTCGCACTTGCTTTAAAAAACAGAGTTAAATTTGACCGTCTTATCTTTCTGACTTTTAGTGGCATCGTAGGTTTTTTGATTGTTGGCTCATATCAATATGTCAAGAATTACGCCTCTTTTGGGCACCCTTTTTATTCACAACAAGTTGTTGAGGAGCATGGTGAGCTATTTAATAATACGAATACGAAAACTTTGACTAATTTATCAATGACAGTTTTACAAAGTTTAGATTTTCAAGGATTGGTACAGGAAAACACATCTAGTGAAGAGCGTGGTTCTAATCTCAGGGGGCAACAACGTAAAATTGATAAGTATATTTTAGATGTACTCGACGTCAACGAAAAGGCGCAAAACGATTTTTTGAGGTATTTTGACATTGGGTCTGGTCGCGCAGATTGGAATGGTAGTGGATATGGTGTAATAGGTTTTCTATCTATATTTTTTTCGCCATTCATCTTATTCTTCCTAATTATTTTCAGAAAAACTAAGGGATGGGAAATCTCGGCGGCCCTCCTAACGGGTTTTTGGATTTTTTTAATTGGAATATCAGCTCTAGTTCCATGGAATGTAACTGGCTCCATCCGTTATCTTATGAATGCATTTCCTTTGGTTTGCGCAGGAACGCTCATTTCTTTCGGTTGCTTTCGGTACGGCAATTTAATTTTGCGGTTTGCTGCATTACTTTGTCTACCAGGACTATTCTATGTAACTTTTCAAGGGGGAGAAGGGGCTAGGCAGCACTCCGACGGCAAACTTTCACAGTTTCTCAAAGGGCCGATTTATTATCTTTATGGGTCGGATCAAAAGTCGAACATTGAAGCCTTTGATAATTACTTCTCAAAAGGTGCGGAAATCGGTGTGAACACAAGAAAGCATGCTTACCAATTCTACTTCTTTAGAGATATGCCAAAAATAAGATTTCAGCCTTATTCCGTTGCAAAGGGATTAGACGCTGTAAACAAAGGGCATATTTCTGGTATGGTCGTATCACGTTCGTCGGAAATGTCACAATCTTACCGAGATAAACTCATTCCAACGATTTTTGATCGTCGGCAACAGTTTAGTTTATATGTTAAAGACCAGTATAGGTTTTTCGAAATCAATAAACATCTTTATGGAATTCGGGATGTTGGAAAAGGATATGAGATATCTGCCTATGACCTCAGAACTTTTATGGTTGTTGATCAAGATGTCTCAAGGGGGCGCGGCCTTACTCCGCGAGCGCCTGTTTGGGCAACAAAACAAATGGAATTAAAGCTACCTACCTACCTACTTTCTAATTATGAGAACGGCTTTATTTTTTCGATTGATTTTGTGAGCAATCCTGAAAAGCTTAAGGACTTAACAATTTTTTGCGGTAATGAGCCCGTGAGTCCTTTTATGATCAAGGACTATAGACTCGAAATTCGGGTAACAGAGCCAGCTTGTTTGCCAAAAGATAATTCAGCTATGTCCCGCCTCGTTTTCTCTAAAAGCGATGGGGAATCTATCCGAATGAACTCTATTCGGTTTGAGGAACTGACAGAATAGTTATAGCTCTAAAGCGCTACTTATCAGTCCAAATCGAGATGTTCGACGACATTGGCCCCAGAAATATGCCTGAATAAGCAATCTTTACTGGGTGTGACTTTGCCACTTCGGCTAATTCTTTTTTACCAAGAAAGGCCAGATTTTCCTGCTGCGCCCAAAAATCTTTCTCGCCTCCAGAAAGAAACTTTCGGAACAGGGAAGGGATATAATGCAGAAGAGGGACAGCCGTGTGATGTTCTACTGGGAACCACCGGTTAGGAATTGTAATGTAAACTCGTTTAGAGACGCGGGCGAGCTCATTAAAGAAAAATACCCGTAATGCATCAGTATCCAAATGCTCAAAAACTGCGTTTGAATAAGACACATCAAAACTATTGTCGTCAAAAGGGAGCTTTTCATTTGGGATGAGAGAGAAATAATTGACATTTGGAAAGTGTTGTTTGACTTGTTTGCCATCTCCTATGCCTACACAAGTCAGGTCTTCATGATGAGGATAGTTTTTTTCCAAAAAATTTGATTCATCTGTAATGAACTCAGAGACTCCAAAATCTAGGATCTTTGTCCCTTTTGTCGGTTGTACCGTTTTCATGAAATGAGCATACATTTTTTTTCGAGCATATTTAACGACGCTTTGTGACAGTGAAAATTTGGCACCGTGTTTATAATAGATTTCGTCATTTTCAGTCATTTATATCTCACAGGTTGGGCCGATCATACTTCAAAGGCTTCAGTAAGTCCGCAGCTAAAAAGTGTAGGCGCTTCTTAATAATGTTAACTCAATTTCTAACTTCGGAATATAAACTTTTTAGAAAGAGTGAAATTAAACATCAGACCGAAAATGGCGCCTGCCGCTACTCCTAAAACCGGGAAGGAACGAACTAGGTCAAAATTCATTATAAGTAGACTATAAACAGCTAGATTTATAAAGCCGCCGATAGCATTTGCACCGAGAAACCCTAGCCACTGGCGGTGCGCAGATCCTTCGTTATTTTGAAAGGTTATGTTTCGGTTGAGATACCAAGTGAAGGTGGCGGCGCATAGAAATGAGCCAATGCGGCCAAGATAATAGCCGCTACCTAGAAAGAGGAATAGGTATAAAGCGGTTGTATCCACCAAAAAACCTAAAGTTCCAACCAATCCGAAACGGATAAATTGGTGGGTTGTTTTTGACCTAAGCATTTTTTACAGCTTGGACTTGTTTTCAGCGATTGAATGTGGGCTTTCCAGCATTAAATATTGCATCCGTTTAGCCTCTTGCCGTCCTCGGGTAACAGTTGAAAGAATGAGTCCGCAGACCAAGCTTAGCATACCAAGGAGAATGACCCCGCAAGCGGTTAAGAATGTCGGCAATCGGACGACTAGTCCTGTTTCAAAATAGTTTGCTAAAACGGGAATAAGGGCAATAGCGGCTATAAAAAAACAAAACAACGCCGCAAGGCCGAAAACAGTCATTGGGCGCTCTTGCTTTAATATCATTAGAATGGTTTTTAGAATGCGTATCCCGTCAGAAATTGTATTTAACTTTGATTCTGAATTTTCGCCTCGTTCGCTGTAATCAGTATAAACTTCGGCGACTGGTAGCTCTAACTCCAACGCGTGAATTGTCAGCTCTGTTTCAATTTCAAACCCGCTTGACATCATTGGGAAGCTCTTGACGAAACGCCGAGAAAAAACTCGATAGCCGGAGAGCATATCTTTTAGCTCGGCTCCAAAAACCAGCTTTACCAAGCCTGTGAGCATTTTGTTGCCTGTGCGATGGCCTAAACGATAAGCTTCCTTTGCAACTTCGCGGCGTGCCCCATTTACCATATCGACGCCCTGCTCAACCATCAGGCTGACAAGTAGGGGGGCAGCACTTGCATCATAAGTGTCGTCTCCATCGACCATTAGATATATGTCAGCTTCAATGTCTGAAAACATTCTACGGACAACGTGGCCCTTGCCTTGACGGGGTTCATGGCGCACGATGGCTCCGGCTTCTTGTGCCTTCTCAATCGTCCTGTCGTTCGAATTATTGTCATAGACATATATTTTAGCAGAGGGCAGAGCCCGTTTGAAATCTTCCACGACATTCGTGATCGCCATTTCCTCGTTATAGCAGGGAACAATCACCGCGATATCAAATTCTGAGAAGTTGTCCTCATGAAGAGGGCTTGATTTCGTGGCGGCAGCTATTTTCATGACGGAAAACAATTCTTTTTAAAGTTTGACGATACCTATCAGCTAGTACTCTGCCTGTGAAGTATTGTTAAGACGTACAAGCATTTATAAAAGGGATGATTTAGAGAAGGAAACGTTTTCGGATTCAGAGTTTCTAAGGCAAGATTTGCTATCTAGGCTTGTATGTATGGCTGGACTTCAGCCACCATCGAATATCTCTTACCGATGTTTCATTACTTCGAAAAATTAAGTTCAACTTGCTAGAGCAAGTCCATTAGACTTCGTTGCTGTTATGAAAGAGATTGTAGGTCTATTTCTCAGGACTTGATAGTGCTCAAATTCTGGAAATACCTTGCAATGGTTATTGTCATGGTAGTTTTACCACTGATTAATAAGCATTTCATTTTTAAACAAATCAAAATTTAGCTAATTGATTTTTGACTGTGCTCTGAAGGGTCTAGATAGGCTGGAATATCAACTTTCGATACTTACAGCTCTTCAATTTATTAATCAGCTCTATGAATGAGAATGACTTGCAATAACTTTTTGACTTGCTTATAGGCTCATCTAGGAACTGCGCGAGATGAGTTTGCCAGTCAGAAATTAGAGGTTGGACAAGAGAGTTGACCCAAGATTATTCTTTCTATGGACAGACAATATGAGCCGCGCAGGAAGGTTTCCCCCTGGCTTCTGGAAACGTCAGGTTAGAACTTGGCACTGGATGTCCGGGGCGATGTGTCTGATCGGCATGGTTTTATTTGCAATAACAGGAATTACTTTAAATCATGCGGCACAAATCAAGGCGAGCCCGAAAACGAGCCAAAGTGAAATGACGCTAGAGGCGTCTGCGCTCGAAGATCTTGCGGAGCTCGGCGGAGATGTAAAAGACGGAACGCTTTTGCCGGCTTTACTACGCCGGGATATTCGCCGCGGCATTGGCATACGGATTGGTAACGAAATTCCGGAATGGACTGATGTCGATGTCTATATCCCAATGCCGCGCCCCGGAGGAGACGCGTGGCTAAGTATAGACCGTGCCACTGGAAAAGTGTTTTTTGAAGAGACGTCTCGCGGGGCCGTGTCTTATTTGAATGACCTTCATAAAGGCCGGAATACGGGCACGGCTTGGAGCTGGTTTTTGGATGTTTTTGCAGTAGCCACAATCGTATTTTGTTTGTCGGGTCTATGGCTTTTGCAAATTCATTCCAAACGACGCGCATCCACGTGGTGGCTTGCGGGGGGAGGATTGGCTGTTCCGGTTGGTCTTTTAATTTTATTTGTTCATATGTGAGGCTTAAATGAGATTTTTATTAACGGTAACTGGGGCGAGCCTCTTGGCTAGTCCGGCACTGGCGGACCAGATTAAAGTCGGCGTGACCATACCCGAACTGGATGTCGCGGAATATCACAAACCTTATGTTGCGGCATGGATCGCCAAAGAAGATCATAGTGTGGCCGCTAACTTAGCCGTTTGGTATCAGCTCGAAAAGCGCGGCAGTGATGAAGGCGAGACCTGGCTAAAAGATTTACGCCAATGGTGGCGCCGTGCCGGTCGTTCAATAGAGATGCCGAAAGATGGTCTCTCCGGCCCCACTCACGCGCCGGGCGCACATGATATGACATTCGATACTAGGTCGGGGCCCTTCGCAGATCTGGACCCGGGTTCCTATACACTCGTTATCGAATCTGTTCGAGAAGTCGGCGGACGAGAAATGGTCAATGTACCGTTTAAATGGCCCTTGCAAGCCGGACAAACACTGATGGCTGAGGGCGAAACAGAGTTAGGGGCCGTTCAGCTTGCCCTCATTAGTTCTATAGACTGATGCCTCCCATTCATTTTAACCAAAATTTACTAAACTGGAAACACCCATGACTTATAAATTCGGAAAAACATTACTTTTAACCGGCGCTGCTCTGCTTCTCGCGGGACAGGCATCTGCCCATCGCGCTTGGATACTTCCCTCCAGTTTCACATTATCGGGAGAAAATCAGCGCATTACTGTGGACGCTGCCATTTCGAATAATTTATTCTACCCCAACCATCACGCACTTTCACTGGAGCAAGTCTCTGTGACGGGCCCGGATGGCAGTAATATTGAGATGGAGGATGTCTCTACAGGTGAATATAGATCTGTGTTTGATGTGCCCTTGGTACAAGAGGGAACTTACCGTATTGGTAGCCAAGGGTCAGGATATTTTGCGAGTTGGGAAGAAGACGGCGAACGCCGCCGCTGGCGCGGTACAGAAGAAGAATTAGCCAATGAAAATATAGCCGATAAACCGGGAGTTAGAATTTCGAAAAATGACCGGACTAATATGACCTTCGTCACGCTTGGGGCTCCAAGTCAAAGTGCCTTTACGAAAACAGGAGAGGGACTAGAGCTAGCTTCCGGCACGCATCCTAATGATATCTATGCGGGCGAAGAAGTTAGCTTCTCATTTACACTTAACGGAGAAGCAACCAATGGGGTCGAAATTGAAATTGTACGTGGACATGACCGCTATCGTGATAGTGAAGGCGCTAAGGCCTTGACGACTGACGCAGATGGAATGATTAATTTTACTCTGGAAGAGGCCGGACCGTATTGGCTCAGCGCCGAGGTGGATGGCAAGGCGATGTTGAATGGTAAGGAGATTAGTTCACGAACTTCTTATATTATGACATTCGAAGCACTTCCGTTTTAATCGAGACCTTGTTTGGAGTTTATGGCCATTCAAGGTGTCGGCGAAATTCTAATCCCGCAAAATATGAGCCGGGCCGGGCTGACGACTCGACCCGGCTTTGTTCTGCGAAATCGGCTTTCCGGTCAAACGATGGGGACGGAATGGTCGGTACAATGGTGTGCGCCAAAATCTATTTTGGACGAAGACGTTCAGATGAAGTTACATGCGGTTTTTAACCGGATCATAAAGCAAATGAGTACTTGGGAGAGCGGGTCCGAAATTTCTCGTTTCAATCAATTGCCGGCTGGATCAAATTTAGAAATAGGCCCAGATTTCCAAAAAGTTTTGAGGGATGCTCTTAATTTAGCCCGAGAGAGCCAAGGGGCATTCGATCCTACATATGGCGGTTTGATTGCCGAGCGCGGCTTTGGCTCAGATGTTTCTCGTATCAATAACGAAAAAGGGCTTCACGGCTCTGACATATGGGAGAGTATAACTCCTAAGAAGGGGGTTGTTTATCAGCCGGGTGGCGTCCGACTAGATCTCTCCGCTATTGCTAAAGGCTATGCTGTTGATGAGATGACATCGGCTTTGCATCAAATGGGTATCACACAATGCCTTACTGAAATCGGAGGAGAGTTTCGAGGGAGTGGCGCTAAACCGGATGGGCTACCTTGGTGGGTCGATCTTGAACAAGAAAGCCTTGAAGAAAGTTATAAGCACCGCCCTTCTAACGTTCCAATCAGAATAGCGCTGTTCAATTTATCCGTCGCAACATCAGGTGCATTTCGTCAGTTAAAAAAAACTGAGACGGGACGAATTTCTCATATTGTCCCGGCCGGAAGCGTCATCGGGACGGAAAAAAATGATCCAGATCTGTCTTGCGTATCAGTGCTTCATAAGGATTGCCTATGGGCAGATGGCTGGGCAACGGCTCTTTTCGCTTTGGGTCTTAAGGACGGCTTGGCTTTATCAGAAGACCGAAACTTGATGGCTGTTTTTCAACGGGTTGGAGGCGAGTCTATTTATTCGGTGGCTGCGCAGAGCCTAAGACTTTAGGGCAATCTGAGTAATTCCATAAATTCAAAAGCATCCAAGTGTTTTCTATATATTAATATTGAGAATAATTCGCATTAAGGGTTGATATTTGTTGAGATTGCGAGTAGCTCGCAAATACATTTTGAATATGAGGGAAAATACAGAAATGTCATCTTACCAAAATAGACCAAAGGATCGGCTTAATCGATCTAGAAAGAATCAAATTGCGCAAGGAGTCGTCTTGAGTACTGCAATGAGCTTTTTTGCAGCGCCGGCCTTTGCGCAATCACAGCTTTCAAATAGTGAAACAACGACTTCAGACCCAATCCGAATTGAAGAGGTCGGCATTGAAGCGGATGAGTCGAATTATAAAGAGGAGCCAAATAATCCGAAATATACAGCGCCACTTATCAATACACCACGTTCTGTAACCGTCGTTACAGAAGAGGTTCTAGAAGACCGGTCAGCTACAACCTTGGCGGAAGCACTTCGGAACGTCCCAGGCATTACATTGGCTATGGGTGAGGGCGGGCAACCACTTGCAGATCGCCCTTTTATTCGCGGATCAGAATCTACTGCTGGTATTCTGGTTGACGGACTACGCGATTCGAGTGCGCAAGTTCGTGACGTTTTTAATCTAGAGCAGGTCGAAGTTGTTCGTGGGGCTAGTGGGCCTTTGGCGGGACGCGGCGCGGCAGGCGGTAGTATCAACCTCGTTACCAAGACGCCGAAAGCTGACAGCTTTGTTGCAGGATCTTTAGGCGCGGGGAACGGTGACTATTTTCGCGGTACTCTGGATATGAATTCTGGAGACACCGGAAATAACCTTGGGGTTCGTCTCAATGTAATGCGCCATGATACCGACATCGTAGGACGTGACGGTGTCTTTGACGAGCGTTTTGGAATTTCTCCATCTATTACCTATGGTCTGGAAGGGCCTACACAAATATCGGCGCTTTATACTCATTATGAAAGTGAAGGAATTATCGATTATGGTCATCCGCTTGACCTCGTTACGGGAGAGCCTGTGGAAGGAATTGATCCGGATAATTTCTACGGCCTTTTGGGCCGGGACTTTAATGATACAGAATTGGACAGCGGTCAGTTCGAAGTTAAACATGCATTCAACGATAGTGTAAGTGTACGCAATATTTCCAGGCTGACAAATACTAACTTGGCTTATATCGCAACCAATCCAGACGATTCCCAGGGAAACTTGAATAATGGGTTAGTTCGCCGCGTTGTCAAAAGTACAAACTCCGAAAGTGATATTTTCTCTAACCAAACAGACTTTACAGCTTATTTTGATACGGGCTCATTCGCTCATAGTTTCTCAGCCGGTGTAGAATATACGCATGAAGAGACGGATCGGGGAAGCTATTCCGTGGATCAGTCGGCTGCGGGTGGAGTGGAAATTCCGCGGGGCGGATGTGACCAATTTGGGGCTGGAGCTCCGAGCGGTTATAATTGTACGGATTTATTTAACCCAAATCCGAATGACCCTTGGCAGGGAGAAATCACTCTGAATGATCCAACGAATACTAAGGCTGAGACCTATGGGGCTTATTTGTTTGACTCGATTGATATCTCTGAAAAGTTCATTGCAAATATCGGTTTACGGGTTGACGATTTTGATACAAAAACGTCGAGCGGGCTTTCCAATTCAGAGACAATTTTCAGCTATCAATTGGGTGCGATTTATAAGCCTAGTTACAATACCAGTATTTATGCCTCATACGCGACCTCTGCCAGCCCGGCCGGTGTCACGATAGGGGATGGTGGGAATAATTTGTCTGGCACTAATGAAGACTTAAACCCTGAGAAAAACCGCAACTATGAAGTTGGCGTAAAATGGGAACCCGGCGCTGGGAATATTTCGCTCAATGCGGCTGTTTTCCGGAATGAAGTTGTGGACGGATATGTCGCAACTGCCGCAGGGCGTGGAGCTCCTCAGGAGGCGATTGGAGAACAACGGACGCAGGGTTTGGAATTAAGTGCAACCGGAAATATAACGCCGGAATGGAATGTATTTGCAGGCTATAGCTATTTGGACTCGGAAATCATTGATGCTGGACCGATCAACACAGACCAAGTTGGGAACCGCCTACCTAATACACCGGAGCACAGCGTTTCTCTCTGGACGAGTTATGACGTACTTGACCGTTTTCAGGTTGGCGGCGGGGCCTTTTACCAAGGCAAGCGATTCGGGAACACGGCAAATACAAAAAGCGTTGATGGATATGTTCGGTTTGATGCCATGGCGTCTGTCGAATTGACGAAAAATATCGACTTCCAGTTGAATGTAAACAATTTGACGGATAAGCGCTATTATGAGCGGGTATATACTACGCATATGGCGACAGTTGCCGCCGGACGAACTGTGATCGGAAGCTTGAATTTCCGTTATTGATTTTAAAATTTTACGGAGCGAAACCTTTCGCTCCGTTATCAATAGGAGAGCTCTCTTTGCTCGTTAGTATTGAAAATATCATTACAAAAGATGATGTGTCCCGCTTACGGGATGTAATCAATTCTGGCCAATGGGTGGACGGAAATGTCACGTCAGGTCCACAGGCGGCAAAAGTAAAGCGAAATGCCCAATTGGAGGAGAGCTCTGACATTACTCGCAAAGCGGGAAATTTTATATTGGATGCTTTACAGAGTAACCCGCGTTTTATTTCCGCTGCCTTGCCGCATAAGGTCTATCCGCCTTTATTCAACCGTTATGAAGGCGGTCAAACTTTTGGTAATCATGTCGATAATGCCATTCGCCCTGTCAAAGGTCAGGATTTCCGTATCCGTACGGATCTATCTGCCTCTCTTTTTTTGGCAGAACCGGATGATTATGACGGGGGAGAGTTGGTCATCGAAGACACTTACGGTTCGCATTCCGTCAAACTCTCTGCTGGAAGTTTAATTCTCTATCCGTCGTCGAGTTTACACAGAGTTTTGCCAGTCACACGCGGGGCCCGCGTAGCCTCTTTTTTCTGGATACAAAGTATGGTGCGAGATGAAGGGAAAAGGCGCATTTTGTTCGATCTCGATACAACAATTCAAAAATTAAATATTGAAAACCCCGATCATGAAAGCGTGGTCGACCTAACGTCTATATATCATAACCTTGTCCGTCGTTGGGCGGATGCCTGACGGGTGAATTACTGATTATGCAAATTGAAGATGCAGAAATTCCGACGCAGACCACAGAAGGTCTGAATGAAACGAGCGACCTTATATCGGCGGGGGGGCCGGTCGTATTGCTGCTCATTATTTTATCCGTTATCGCCCTGACAATTGTGCTTTATAAACTTTACCAGTTTTTATCGACAGGTGTATTTCGCCGTGCCCATATCGATCGGGCCGTTGTCCTGTTTAGGGACGGACATGCGCAGGAAGCCCTCTCATCAGTTCAGGAGGCCAAAGATCCGGCCGCGCGGGCAATGACTGCGGCAATCCGAGGGCATTTACGATGCGACATTCCGGAAGCCGCTGTTCGAGAAGAAGTTGAGCGCATTGCTACAACTGAGATGACAAAACTGAGGGCCCACCTTTCTGTGCTTGATTTGATTGGCTCTCTGTCTCCTTTGCTTGGATTGCTGGGAACCGTTATGGGAATGATACAGGCCTTTCGCGCCATGGAAGAGGCTGGAAGAAATGTTGATCCGGCAGTCCTTTCGGGCGGTATCTGGGCGGCGCTTCTGACGACTGCGGCCGGATTGATTGTTGCAATTCCAGTTGTGGCTATTGTGAGCTGGTTTGAGCGTAAAATTATGAATACGGCCTTACGGACAGAAAATGCTGTGACCAGTATTTTTGCGCCTGACTTAAATAACCATCGTCCAACTGAAACAATTTCAAAAGCTAAAGATGAAGCTCGCAATTACAGCGCCTAAATCGAAGTCTCGCATCAGTTTAACACCGCTCATAGATGTGGTGTTTATTCTGCTGTTATTCTTTATGCTGACCTCAACCTTTTCGGATCGATTTGTTTTGGGACTAAACTCCCCTGTCGCAGCCTCAGAACCGAAGGAAACTGACCCTGAAATCCTTAGGATAAAAATGACCCAGTCGAATTTGAGCATTGGAGGAAAGTCTATACAGATTGACAAATTGGATAAAGCTTTGTCCGAGACTAGCGATTCAGTGACCGGAGTATTGATCGAAATAGCGCCGGGAGTTGTGCTCGAAGACACTGTTTTTGTAATGGACAAGTTGAAGAAATATGACCTTGGCCCGACTTCTCTTGTTCAAGCGAGGAAAGCTCCATGAAGCTGTCCCAATTTACAAAAAAAGTCGAAAAACCAAGCATTGACGACCGAATCATGCCGCTCATCAATATTGTCTTTCTTCTGCTAATCTTTTTTCTCGTAGCAGGTATTATTCGGGAAGCCGACCCGATGGATATTCTTCCGCCGGAATCAGTTGTTGAAGACATTAGTCCGGAGGACTCCATTAATCTCTATATAGATGCAGACGCGCATATCGTTTTGGAACAAATAGCAACTGAAAAATCGGATGTGCCTCTGCGGCTAAAACAAATATTAGAGGGTAACCCTGACAGACCTGTGCGGATTGTGGCCGATAAGGGAATCGAAACAGTTGAAATCGTAGCTCTTATGGACAGTCTTCGAAAAGTCGGCATTACAAAGGTAAGGCTGGCAACTGAATCTCTAAAGGAGAGCCGATAATGCATGGCTCTGTTGGCAAAAGTTTGATTTGGGGGGGGGCATTATTTCTTGCGGCCGCAGCACATGCAGGAGCTTACTTTGCCATAAGTTTTGGGCCAAAGACAGTACCAGAACTGGAACCGGTCGAGTATGAAATTATCCTTCCGCCGCTAGGGTCTCTAGAGTCGCCTGTGAAAGAGAAGGTTTCAAAGCCGCCTTCAAAATCAGCGTCAGAACAAAAACCTGAACCCAAGCCCAAGCCCAAGTCCAAGCCCAAGCCCGAGTTAGAACCTAAACCTAACCTCAAATTTAAGCCAAAATCTAAGGTCGATCCAATTGTTCCTATTGAGAAATTTGAAATCCCTTCGGTGACGAAAATGGTGGAGATTGCCCCAACGACTCCAGCGTCAAATTCAGAAGTTAAGCCTGAAAAAGTGGCACGACCCTCGACTGCCACGCAAACTAAGTCCTCCGCTTCAGATCAATCCGCTCCAAAACCTTCTGCGTCACAGGCAAATTTCGGTGTCTCCTCTGGCGTCGCAGAGGGCAAAGAAAACTTTGCCGGAACATTACAGGCGTGGCTGTTAAAACATAAACGTTATCCGCACCGCGCTAGATCTCGCCGTATGCAGGGAGTCGTCCAGGTTTGGTTTCGACTTGATGTAAATGGAAATCTTTTGGAAGCACGTATAGTCGAGGGGGCGGGACACAGAGTTCTGGATAAAGCAACCCTTGAATTACTTGAGAGGGTTTCGCCATTTCCTAAACCTCCGGATGAGTTAAAGGGAACGGATCTTACGTTTACTGTACCTGTAGCTTACAGACTGAATTAAGGTTCATAGGAATAGGGCTTCAGAAAGTTGAATTGGTAAAAAATTTCTAATTATCAGTAAATGAAATTTAGAGGCCTGCCTTTAGTATGGTTTGTATGTGCTTATATGCACGCTAATTTGAATTGTAAGAAGCTGTCTTTAGGACGTTAAAATCTTGATTAATAGCTTATGTTTGAGGCCCTCCCAGGGCGACAATTTATCTAACCGAAATAGAGAGGGTAAAGGCTAGGTACAAAATAAAAAATTAGTTTGAACTTTGGCAATGTTAAAAAACTATAGTTTTATATTCGAACGTTAGCATTAAAACCGCAATGGCGAGTAACCACGACCCTAAAATTCGTACTCCAATTTTAGGCCATAGGTCAGCTTGACGATGGGTTGCCCAATGCGAGAGGGTGGTGGCCCCTCCGATTAAACAGATAAGTCCGATTATATTTGCTAAAACGACACTCGCGCTGGCTGGGAAATGACCACCGGAGGGGAGGCTTGAAAGACCCAAGGTGAAAAAACAGAGCCACGCAGCGAAGGGGATTAAATATGTATGTGTCAGATTCCCGGCAACCGCGCCACCTGATATTAAGGTCAATGAAAAGAGTAAAATGAGCGTTAGACTGCCGTCCATGAAAAAGGCGGTTCCGAAACCTAAACCAAGACCGGATAATAAAAGCATCAGACCTGTCGTCACCCCTTTTGAAGGCGGCAACATTTTGAGATTACCAAAGAGTAAACCTGCTCCGATACCGAGTAGGATTTGGCCTGCTTTAACCGTGTTTGGAATAAATCCTGGCGTCCAATTTTCAAGGAGCATTTACGTGTTCCAACTCTAAATTATGCCAAATAGGAACCCAAACCCGGCCAAGGCGATCAAAGCTCCCATAACGCGAACGGCAATTTTTCCGCCGGGGCGGCCAATAAAAACACCCAAGCCAATACCCAGCAAATGTAGCAGTCCCGTTGCGAGAACAAAGCCAATAGAAAAGCTCATAGCGTTGGATGCTTGGGGTAGTTCAGTGCCGTGAGCGTGACCATGAAAGACGGCAAAAATGCCGACAATGACGGTCGCTAACCAGAGCGGTGATTTCACAGCGAAGGCAATCAATAAGCCTAAGAGGACGGACGAAAGCGCTATCCCAATTTCGACATAAGGCAAAGGCGCGCCGACAACACCCGCCGCGCCGCCTAATGCCATGATGACGGGAAAAACGATGGGAAGTATATAAATGGCCGGGGCCCGAAGAAAGGCGCCCCAAAGGCCAACAGCAACCATAGCTGCAACATGATCCCACCCTAAGACAGGGTGGAGAAAACCACTATAGAAGCCCCCCACCAAACCTTCACCCGTGTGGGCAAAGGCGGGAAATGCGAGAAAAAAGGCGCCCAAAAGAGCCGTCAGAGCTTTCACCCTAAGAGAGATATGAGGCAGCCGTTTATTTGTTTGATTCATTGTTAAAGCTCATTTCAAATTGTCTGATTGTAAATTCAATCCCGCGGGAGACGCGAAACCAGTTCTGGAGCTACCACGGTTTCGGCGCGCATCCAGCTTCGCACCGTATCTAATTCATCCGATGCATTTGCCGCTCTGGCCGAGTCAATTAAAAGCCAAGCGTCTTCAAACTCTCTTTGAACCTTCCAGTTTAACTTTGCCCTTTCGAGCGCTTTGGAAGGTTCATTTGTGACCTCAAGAAAATATCTGGCTTCTTCTCGTGCGTGACCTATATGCCCTTCCTGCAGATTACTCTGCACTCTGCTGGAAAATTCACTTTCTATACGGGAAAGGGATGCAGCGTCGCCAGCGAGTTTGAACGCGATGGCGCGCCTAACGAGCAGCGCGTCAGTATCTGCCATTACGTCCAAAGCGTTTATCGCAGCTTCTGGCTGGCCCAGGGCGAGAAAGCTGTCCGCATGCAATGCTCGAACTCTTAGGTTTTCGGGATCTGCAATCTGGGCTTTTTCAAACAGGCTTTGCGCTAGTTTGTCGTCGCCCTGAAACATCGCGATTTCCCCCAGCACGCTATAGCCATACCCTGTCAAAGCCGGATCCATTCGGCCGGACTTGATCATCGCGTTTAAGCGACTTGCGGCCATTAGTGCTTCGGGGCCCAGCGCTTTTGCTGTTGTATCGCAGAGTAAAAGTAAATCCGCTCGTCCAGTCTTGGCCAGAGCGCGGCATGCAGTTTTGGCCTCCAGCGTTCTGCCCTGAACCAAAAGTATGTTAGCGCGTGTTAAAAGCGCCGTGGGATCATTTCCGTTCAGAGAAAGCGACAGCTCAAGAAGCTCTAAAGCCTCGTCAAATTCATGAAGATATTGTTGGGCAATAGCGCGGTACTTCAATGCTTCGGCCATATTTTTGCCGTCCTTCATTGAGGTCAGAAGATTGTCGGCAATGGCGACGACCTCCGAATTGCCTCTCATACGTCCTTGATTTATCAATGTTTTGGCAACCTCTAAAGTGACAGAGGGGTCATCAGGGTTTGCGCCGAGCCTTGACATGGCGCCTTGAACGGCAGGGGGTATTTCTCCAGGGGCAAAACCGTATTTTCCCGGCTGACCTCTTCCCAGAGGACTGATCAAAATCAGAGCGCCAGCAAACCCTAAGAATACCCCGATAAGGGGTGTTCTACAGATGGCTGAGCTTTTGAAGAAGTGTGACACGTCAGAAGCCTTATACCAAGAATTAAACGGCGTTATAGCTTTATTATTCGACGTTAAACGTGAATAGATATTCTACGCTTGATTCCGTATAGTCGGGATTGTCTTTGACAGGTGTCCTTTTTCCAGCCCAAAGTTTGTTAAAGCCTGAGGCAGGTGTGAACATCGCCATGCCATCCGCATCTGTTTTCGTCTCGGACGTGTTTTCTCCTGTCCCAATTTCTATGTCTTCTGCTGGAAGGCCGTCTATCAGGACTTTTACTTTCATTGGTTGACCCGCTTTTGGGGCCTCGCCGCTCATCGGCACGACTTCAAATGGTTGTCCTTGAGCCTCTGTGACGACCTCTGTCCAAAGACTAATAGTCTTATGGTATTTGATAGCATTGACCGCAGAAATCGGATCTTCGACCTGACTCATTGGCACATTTACGCTGTCACCCTCTGCGGTACGAGTATAAATGCCATTATCGAAGTGCATAAGTAGCATGGCGGGCATACCCTCGGCACGAATCTGCATTTTGTCGTCATCCATTGTTCGCCAAACGGTTAGGGGCGCACCATTTACGTCAATAGCGGAGATGGTTTTTACTTTCTCAGCGGAATAACCTTCCAGCTTGCCTTCGTGACCTCCAAAATAAATTTGGTATTGCGCCGTATCCGTCAGGCCGCTCTCAACAGGTACGAACCAAGCTGTGTGAGAGAAGGCTGACGGACACCATAGAAGGGTCAGTCCAGACGCCAGTAACATAAACCGTTTTAACATAATTTTCTCTGTAATGGTTAAAGGTGAGATATATTTCAAAGTGAAATTAAAAGCCGAATTGCACTCCAGCAAAGACGGCGCGAGGTGCCCCAGCTGACGCGCCCAAACTGTTGAAAATTGTCGCGTAAACTTTATCGGTCACATTATCGACGCTGATGAAGAGGTTTGTCGGCGACTTCGTGTTAAGGCGATACGTTGCGTCAAGGTCTAGAACGCCGTAATCCTCAGACCTCATTGTATTGGCGGCATCGATATCATACTCTCCGATATAACGACCCGTCGCCGTAAACCTTAGATCTGGAATTGGAAAGTAAGTGGCAATTAGTGTCGCGGTATGCTCTGGCACGCCATTGACACGATTTCCGATGAGAGCTGAATTTAGATTTTCATCGATTTCAGAGTCGGCATAGCCATAGACCGCCTTGACTTGAAATTGATCCGAAATTTCCCAAGCCAAGCTGGATTCAAATCCCGTCCGGGATGTTTCCCCAAAATTGACAAACTCTCCCGGCGTCACTTCATTGATTTCATTTGAAGAGGTGATGTCGTAAAGTGCTAGATCAAGTCTGACCGAAGGCGCAGGGTTGATTGTCGCCCCGATTTCATATTGGCGAAGTCCATTCACCCCAAGGGATTGAGCGCCAGACGCAAATTTCGCGAAGCCGCTCGCCAAAGCAAAACCTTCGGAATAACTTGCACGCAGCTGAACTTGATCCAGAAGCTGCGCGCGCAGACCGATTTTCGGACTAACATTGCTCACGCTTTCTAGCTCTCCGCAAGCTTCTGCCCCAGTTTCGGGCCCCAAAGGTTCGCAGTCGCCATCAAATTCGTCTGCTCGTACGCCGAGCGAGAGGTCTAGGCGATCCGTTAGGGCAATATCAGCTTCCGCAAAAAGCGCATTACTGTTGAGCGTGGATTCCCGGTTGAACTCGGCCGGGAAGGTGCGGCGGCGGTTATCCAAATCATCATAGAACTGAAATTCTGTCGCTTCGCCGAAATGCTCAACTCCGGCGACGTAAGCGATTTCACGGCCAGCAATATCAACCCGTCCATTTAGGCTTGTGCCAAGGCCATAAACATCACGGTCATACGTTTCCTCGCGCTGCCTCCAGCTCGGGGCGTCAGCTCCCCCTCTGGAAAACCAGCGCGTGAAATCCTGTTGCGTACCATAGGCATAAGTCAGGAGTTTGTTGGTGTCATTTAATATAAAACCAAGATCAGCGCGAAGCGTGCCGAATGTTTTTTCCGCGCCGTCATTTTGCACACGCGGGTCTATGCCGTAAGGATCAGTTTCAAACTGATGGAGCGTTGTGTAAGCGGCTGAGTCTGCCTCTGCTTCGTGATATCGACCTGATAGGGAGAGGTCTATCTTTGGATTGAGTTGAAATTGACCTCGGCCTGAAACTGTTCCGCGTTCAGCGTCTGATTGGGGCCGGAAACCATCTGTGCGGAAGTATTGCGCGGCGAAATTATACGCTTGATTTTGGCCGACCTCTTTCCCGAAAGCAGCTTGGGCATCAAATGTGTCAAAAGACCCTGCGCTAATATCTGCTTCGGTATAGTTTCCTGAGTTTCGGGTTTCGAGCGCGATTAAGCCGCCGCGGTTGAAATTTCCGTAAAGCGCTGAGACAGGACCTCGGAATACAGTCAAATCTTTGACTTCAAGGGGAACAATAACATTCAAATCGACATACCCGTCCGCATGAGAATTAGCTTCGTTCAACGGTATGCCGTCAATAACGACGCCGAGATCGCCGCCATGCGCTCCATTACCAAAGCCACGAATTACGGTTGAGCTGGCGACACCGCCAAGGCCAAAATCGCGCACACTGACACCCGGAACATCTTCCAAAAGTTCATTCACTTCATTAACGCGTTTAATCCGGATATCCTCGGAAGAAATTTCTGTCGCAGAATATGAAGATTCAACGCCTCTGAATATCTGTCCTTTCACTGTAATCGTATCAATTACGCGGGTTTGCGGCGCGAGGAGGGGCTCTGCTTCTGGATTGTTCTGGGCATGGGCAAAGCTGATCTGGCTTATCATCAATGCGGAGATGCTTATTGAGGCAATTGCAAATTTCATTTTCAGGCTTTCAAATTGGACGGGGTTCCAGAAGAACGACCGCTCAGGAGGCGTTCCAGTTTTGCCCCTAAAAAAGCGAAGTTGAGAAGAACGCTAACAACCAATAACCAAGCCAGAGCTGACGACATTGAGGATTGGCGCGATTGAATGTTTGTGGAGGCTTCAGCAGACACTTCAGCTTTTATTTCATGCCCTTCATCTCCAATGGCCAAGACTGTCCAGAGAGGAGCTGAATCTGACTCTGTGGACTCTACATACCCGCGCGGAATAAAAGAAAAATAGCCTTCACGATCCGCATTGCCGACTTGGTAAATCTCGCCGTCGGGTGAAAGAACCCTAACCTTGGAAAATGACATGGGTTTTCCGTCTGTATAGGTAAAGCGAAGAATGATGGGAGCGGCCTCAGTTTCGACTGACCAGCTAGGGGCGTGGGCCTGTGCGGTCTGGGCGAGAAAAAGACTAACCCCTAAAAAGACCGTAAAAAAACAGCTGAAAAATTTTAAACCGCGAGACGCCTTTAAGAGTTTTGTAATCGATAATTTCATAAATGACTTTCAACGAGGGCGAGTAAGAACTTTTTATATTTTCTTCTTACATACAGTTACGTTGCCATTTGTCCACCGGATGCAATTTTTTGATTTATATTTCAAAGATTAGTTTATTACGTTTAAGTATGCTTATCGGAAACTTTGAACAGTCAGGTGCCCATGCAACGTATTACTCTTTCAGTTGATGATGCTCTGGCCGAAGAATTTGAGGATCATATCTCTCGGAACGGATATGAGAGCCGTTCAGAAGCGATACGGGATCTTATACGCGATGCATTGAAAGCCGAGAAAACCAAACCAGAAGATCCGGCTTACTGTGTGGGGATAGTCTCTTTCATATTCAACCGCACAATTCGAACTTTGGCGGAAAGATTGTCTGATATCCATCATGCCCACCATGATTTAATCGTCTCAACCTCGCGCGTTTATTTAGATCATGACCATAGTCTTGAATGCGTCATTTTACATGGCTTAACTAAAGATGTTCGTTCGCTTGCTAATAATTTGCGAACGGAGCGCGGAGTCGGGTTTGGCTCTGTAAATATTATCGGGGTCAGTTTGGATGATCACCATCACCAACATGATGCACATGAACATAAAGGTCATGCCCATTTACATCCTAAGTTTAGCTAATAAACTCATACTTTGTTCGGTATCGTATAAAGTGGCCCTGATTTCGAACTGGGCTTAGAGAAATTTTGCTCACTTCTTTGGTTGCAATTAAATGACAACTTTCTGTGCTGCACCCTGAGCGCAGCGAGGAAATACTATTGGGGGCCACATTGGGTTTATATCTTTAGCCTAATCCTTGAACTTAATTGCCGTTTTCACAACCATAAACCAGAGCAGGAGATCAATTTATGTGCTTTCCATAAGCAGTATAATAAGGTTTCAGTAACAGCGCAGTCTTTGTTGTTGGTAAAAAACGCCCGGCCATCGCATGTAGCGATAGCTCTGATGTATTGAGCGCCTCGTCCAACACTTTATTGAGGTTACTTTTGGGAGCTTTGTTCCAGATATGCCCGGCGATGTTTTCCAGCTTCTCTAGGCCGTGATATATCATTCTCTGTCGCCTCCCATCCCTAAAAATGATTGTTGAGCAGATGGTTTTTTAGAGTGAGTAAAGCCCCGCAGTCTTTCAACTCCTAGGCTTCAGATTGGAATTACAAAGCTTATTTTGCGATGAACGAATTATCATCGCAAATAATAATTAAAGGGTCAGTAAGAACCTCGGGAGGCTAAAACGCTAGGAACGGTCATGAACAGAATGCGCAAATAATCTTGGAGTCCACTTTTCCGCGCGTATAAGACATCGAATGCGACTCTGCGTCTATAATGTACGTCGTTGCGACCACTTACCTGCCACAAACCGGTAATCCCGGGTCGGACAGAGCAGTAATGAGAGATGTAGCGACCATATTTTTTACACTCATCGGCCACAATGGGGCGAGGACCAACAAGGCTCATTTCACCTTTCAGAACATTAAAAATTTGCGGCAACTCGTCAAAGCTACTTTTCCGAAGAAATCGGCCAATGCCTACGATACGGGGATCATTCCGTAACTTATGATCTCGAGCCCATTCGGCTCGACTTGCAGGGCAGTTACGTAACAATGCTTCTAATCTGGCTTCAGCATCGACGGCCATAGTTCTAAATTTATAGCAGTAAAACGGTTTTCCATATTGTCCGATACGTTTTTGTTTAAAAAAGATCGGTCCCGGATTGGCGACAAAAATTGCGAGGGCGACTATGATCATTAATGGTCCAAATAAGACCAACATAGCAAGTGCGCCCAACATATCTAGCAGTCGTACCTCTAAGGGATTATCAGAAATAGCTTGCCCCATAGACAAAACCTTCGGCGTTTGGTATTCTGATTTATCAAAATTGGATTTTTCTTCGGCTGAAGTAAATTTACTGTCCGGCATTAAAAAAGTCATTTTCGTGCGCCTCCAAGATAGCTGAAACCCTTTGACACGAGATCTAAGGTTAACAACATCTTAAACCGGAAATCATTGGATGGGACTCTTTAATCCGATCGACGCAATAATTTGATATTCTGGCACAATTATATATGTAGAAATTGCTGAATTTGCACTATTTCTATGCGAGAAATGACAAGTCGTAAGAAGTTTCTTTTGTTTAGAGCTTTGTAAAAAAACTATAGAGGGCCACAATTAGTCCCCAAGATAAGAGGGGCAGTGAAACCCAAAGAAGGCATTTCACCGGAAATGAATAGCCTTGCTCGCCTTCTTTACGTCTTGCGGGTTCACCGCTTATCTGTTTGCGCACATGACCCTTGGAGCTCGGCGGGATAGGATCTTTGGATTTGAAATTCGAGTTTTTCATTTTCCCCTCACGGTCATTACAACGCCGCGATCAATAGCAGGGAACACTTAATTTAAAGTTTGTCAATGAAAAGGGTCAGTAGGCATAAAAGATTCCTAGCTTCAGACGGGATTGTTTGCCCGGAAATAAGTCAACGTCCTGATCAAAATATTCACCCTTTAATTCAAAAGACCAGTTCTTTGAAAGATAGTAGCGAGCTGTTGCGTAAGTGGAAATTTGGGTACCATTTTCGCCGTCTTCAATATCGATAAAAGCATAGCGTCCATTTAAACCTATAATGAGATTGCGCCGTAATTCATGCCTTACAGATATACTGGCCGCCGAGCGCAATAGCCCAGTGAAAAGAGGATCATTCGTCGTGTCAACTGACCGAGAGGTTCGAAGGCTAATAGTAGTTAATTGGGTGGGCTCCCAAAAGATATCTGCATTAAATGTCAAGGATGATACGTCTGAGAAAGCGTTATCCTCGAAATCCTGCGTGATATATCCTCCGCTCACATCTATAGAAATTAATCTCGTCAGCTCTCGTCTATATCCCACGGATAATGATGCATCAGTGGATGATCGATTGACTTTGAGAAAGCTTGGAAAATCATCACTATTGCCTATATCTTGATACTTTCGGTCATTATACTCAAACTTGGAATATATACGCTGCGCAGGTGTAACTTCATAGGCTAATTTACCCGACCCACTCAAAGTTTCAAAGTCCCTGTAGCTACTGTCGAAAGCGACATTATTGAAAAGCAAGTTATTGCCATTAAAAGAAGTCGATGTGAAATCACCGTTTGCGGAGGCCGTAAAAGAGCCTAGGTCGCGTTCTAGTCCAATACTGCCTTTGTAACTTGTCAGGGTGAGGGGCTGCCCACCGGTGCCGGAATTCCTTAGTCCGGCGCCTTGAGTGTCGTTCTTTTTATAGGAGCCACTAATAGATGTTCGGGTTAAAGTCCCCAGTCCAAACCGAGCTGAGCCAGCCGCATCTACTAGAAGTCGATCCTTTGCATTTCCATTGAGATAGGTTTGTAGTTCCGCTTTTAAGCTTAAGCCAATCTCTCTGTCTTGACGGCGGTCTTGAGCAACGAGTTCAGGTGAAAGAGAAACGATGGTATCATCTACTCTATTACTATCTGAAAGAAAAAGATTATCAACATATTCGATTTCGGCACCGACCGTGGGGCTCAGTTCGAAGGCGTTAAAGTATATTGGCTCCGGCCTGTAATCTTCAGGCACGCGGTCAATTTGTCTATTGTTCTGAACTTGCTGCGCTGATGCGGGTAATGAGACTAGGCACATGCAAAACGTAATCGTAACTTTTTTAGGTAACGTCCCTGATGTGAATTTTTTGCTTATCTGGGACCGGTATTTGTTAAACATAAAGCTAATCTCACATTTGCGCGTTTGTGGGATTTGGCACATCAAAACAAAATCTAACCATTTTGATAATACCCTCGAAACTTCTTGGTATAGGCATAAACATCGCCGTCCCCTGTGCTTGCATATTTCTTGATATTGACTTGAGTTAGAGCGAGTCCTGTTACTTTTGCTTTGGTGTTCACGAGCATTGAGGTGACGGCTTCTACAGCTCGCATAGAGGTTTTCTTCCAACGCGTTACCAAGAGCACCCGATCTGCAAGTGTGGCTATCACTCTCCCGTCTGCAACCCCTAAGATCGGGGCCGTGTCGACTATTGTTACGTCATATGCCTCCCGTAATTCTTCAAACATTTTTATGATCAATGCTTCTTGGAGAGGGTTGGTAGAGCTGTGATTAGTTCCGTTGGAGCCGAGAATATGCAAAGATGAGTTCGGGTCAAAATATAAACATTTTGATAGAGGGGCTCCGTTTAGTAGATAGTCATAAATATCCAGCTCGGAAGAGTAGTTTGTTAGTCTGCTCGCGCCTCTTCGTCTTAAATCCGCATCGACAAGAATTGTGCTGACCCCTTCCGCTGCCGTGGTTAGCGCAAGACAAAGGGATGTTGTCGTTTTCCCTTCTCCAGGTAATGCGGAAGTGATTGCTAAAGCTTTTGGGCGAGTGCCAGGCGACAAGGTCAAAAATGTACGGATAGACCTAAACGACTCGGCAAAAATTGAGTGAGGGAATTTCAAAACATAATCATGAGGGAGAAGTTTGGGCTTTCTCCAGCCCGTTGTAGAACGAAGAGTTGGAACAGCCCCAGCATAACGTAGTTGTAAGCGCCGCTCTATATCACGCTTTGTCCTTACGCCTCGCCGTAAATACTCACTAACAAGTATAGCGAATACGCCTGCTCCGAGGGCTAAAATAAAACCCGCCGCCCCTAGAAGTTTATAGCGAGGGCCGATAGGCGCGACAGGTACGTTGGCACGCGCATAAATTACTGCGTCGGGCATTGCGCTGTCCCGCAGAGCCCCGGTTTCCTGAGACCTCTCTAAAAAGGATTGATAGATTGCTTGAGCTGCGTCGGCTTTCTGTTGCAAACGGCTATACCCGGCTTGCGCATTGTTGGTTTCGTTTCTACGGTTTCGTGCTGCTGCTAAGCTGAGATTAAGGGAGTCCACGCGCGATTGAGAGGTCTGCACATCTGAACTGAGGCTTGAAAGGATGCGGGATATTTCCTCTTGTATTCGGGCTCGTATGTCACTCAATTCTGCTTCGGCTTGGCGCCGCTCAGGGTGTAATGATCCGTAGCGTTGAGCGAGTATGGAAAGTCGAGAGCTGGCTTGAGCTTCGCTTTGGCGTAAGCTGGAAATTGTACTAGAGCTCAGGGTAACTCCAATATCGTCGCCATTGCGCCCTGCTTCTAATTGAGTTCGGGCGGTGTTGAGCCGTGCTTCTGCAGCTCGTAAGTCAGCTTCTGCGGTGCTAACTTGCTGGTTTAAAAGAGATACTTCTTGATCTGCGTTAGTTATACCTTGTGAGCTAATTAACCCGCGATCGGCACGATAATTATCAAGTTGTGCTAGCGCCGTAAGAGAATTTTTTTCCAGTTCTTCCAAGCGTGCATTTATAAATTCGGAAGACGCATCCGTCCGAGTAGTTTTAGCCTCTATTTGACTATCTAAATAAGCATTTGCTATAGAATTTGCTGCAATAGCGACGAAGTCTGCATCAGTACCGGTCGATGTGATATCCACGACCCGAGTTTGGCCGGCGCGAGAAACTTGGATGCTAGAGCGAATTTGGGCGGCTAAACTTAGAATTTGCTCTTCCGTAACCGGCAAATTATCCGGCCTTTGTACATTCTCAGCATGAAGC
Source organism: uncultured Hyphomonadaceae bacterium (assembly GCA_913058335.1). Classification (GTDB taxonomy): domain Bacteria; phylum Pseudomonadota; class Alphaproteobacteria; order Caulobacterales; family Maricaulaceae; genus Litorimonas. The sequence goes on along the minus strand of CAJXPX010000001.1, from coordinate 128,897 downwards.
CTAGCCGCACGTTCAGCGACGAGTGCTGAGCCGATAAGGCGAATTTCAGTATCCACCTCATCAGCATTTACTATGCCATTAGCACGACCAGGCGCAGTGGTGCGAACTGGGTCGGAAACGGGTTCAATCAATATACTGGCGCGAGCAGCATATATAGGCGGCAGTGTCCGAAGTAAGACGATAGTTAGGACACAAATCAGAGCGACCACACAAAAGAACATTCCCATGTTTCTTCGAAATACCTGCCACAAGAAACCTGGATCAGGAAGTAATGGGATTCCTATGTCAGACGATGGATGAATAATGGACGCAATTGGCGCCTGATGATTTGTATCATTCATCTTAAAAGGCCCGCTCATTTAAATTCTTCTTCTCGTAAATTTTACCGAATAGGCTAAAGCTATTTGAAAAGCTCATTTAGCGAAACATGCCAGAGTGGTTTCGCGCCATGTGCGCACAATGCAACAAGTGGAGTACTCGCGTTGCTTTAAAAGAAAACCTTTAGGGAGAAATCTTAGGGTGATGAAAAAATAGGCGTTAATGATGTAATTTGCACCCATCTTATCAGAGCTAAAATTTGCTGACTCACTTTCGAGATAAAGCAAAGAGGTGAGTACACACTGCCTAGATGGGTGTTAAACAAAATCCTCAAGATCAGACTTTGTAAATAATAGCCGTGGAGTTATATTTGGAGCAGAGCGTGATGTCGTTCTATCTTTCAATATATCTAAAATAGCTGTCGGTTTTTTTATTGCTTCGATAACTCCCGCGAACGCGCCATGCTCTTTTTTAACTTGTAAAACCTCTCTGTGGTGGATCCGCCGCAAGATTGACCGAGCGTGTTTCTGCATTGCGACATGCGCGAGAGGTAAATTCGCAAAATCCCGAGTTAGCTTTATGGACTGCGAGTGTAGTGCTCTTAAATCTTCAAGGCTGTGCTGTCCGCTAAGTGAATCGGCGCGAATTAGGGCTGCGTAGCCGCAGCTATAGATAAGCTTTAAACGTGCCCCGACCGATAGGGCATAACAATAGAAAAGAAAATCCTCTCCCAAGCGACAGGACTCTTCATACTTTAATTGGTGAGCTTCCAGAAAATCACGACGCATGACGGGTTTCAAGAATCCTAACTCGCCTCTGACCCGCTTAGTGTCTGAAATATTTGCATAAACGAACTGAGCAAGGTCAAATGCGATAGAGTCGTCATAGGTTAGCTCATGCAAAGATTGCAGCTCGTTGACTTGTGCGATTTGATCGAAATTCTCGCAGAATGCTATATTGTCAGCAATAAAATCCCAGTCCTGAATTTTCAATAAACGTGCAAATCTGCCCGGCAGGATAATGTCATCAGCATCAAGAATGGCGATAAGGGGGGACGAGCTATTTTGGATTGCGACATTTCGGGCCGCTGAGGGTCCTTGGTTTTTTTCTTGGACGATTAACTTCACGCGATCATCTTTGTTACAAATTGTCTGTACAACTGAAGGGGTATGATCGGAAGACGCATCATCAACTACGATAACTTCTGCCGTTTCTGGTTCTTCCAGTGCGCTACGGATTGCGATGTCGATTGTGTTCTGTGCATTGAAGGCGGCAATGACCACTGCAATGTTTTTCTGTTGCATTCTTGATCTCTCCGTCGCCGTAGCTTTGGTTTCGGTTAAAAATTGTGCCAATTAGGTCAGGCTCTCATCAGTCCATTCAAAACGGGAAGAGAAACACCATTACTATTTTGGGAAAATATAGACTTAATTTAAGAAGGTTTGAAAGATAATAAAATTTATGGGAATACGTGATGCTGATTGGATATCTTGTTCATGATTTGAACGATGCGTCGGTAGAACGTCGATGTGAGATGCTTGAAAGAGGGGGAGCAAAAATTGTTTTGGCCGGCTTTCACCGCCAAGCTAATGTAAAAGAATCAGTCAAAAAACGCCGCCCGATTATATTAGGGCAATCTAAAGATGCGGCGATGGTATCTCGAGTACTTTCAACCGTGCGACATGTTGTTTCGAGCCCCACTCTAAAAGAAGCCTTTGCAAATTGCGATGTTATTTTGGTACGAAACTTAGAACAACTCGCAATAGGGCAATCTATAAAAGCTGGACGAGCTTTAATATATGAGTGTCTCGACCTCCATCGCTTACTGGTTGGCAGCAGTATGCCCTCTAAAATTTTACAATCAATAGAAGCGAAAATGCTAGGAAGTGTCGATTTATTGCTAACTTCCTCTCCAGCCTATTTGAAACACCACTTCGACTCGAACCTGTTTGAGGGTGATATATATCTGATTGAGAATAAATTACTTGTCGACAATAAAGACATGGCCATTCCCACCCCACCAGCATTATCTGATGTTTTACGAATTGGCTGGTTTGGAATGCTTCGTTGCCGCAGGAGTTTCGAGGTTTTAAAAAATATTTCGCGACGGAGCGGCGGACGAATAGAGGTTTTAATCGCAGGCAAACCTTCGGAAGCAGAGCTTCCCGATCTACCAGAGCAGGCGAATTCAACGCCCCATATGACTTATTCCGGCCCGTATCATTATTCCGATCTTCCGGCTTTGTATGGACAATGCCATTTTGCTTGGGCAATTGATTGGTTTGAGGCTGGGATGAATAGTGAATGGCTTTTACCTAATCGATTATATGAGTCGATTGCGCATGGCAGCGTTCCAATTGTTAAGGCCAGAACGCAAATGGCGAAATGGCTTAAGGATTGGGATGCTGGCTTTATATTAGACGAAGACCAATCGCCTGAAGAGTCGGTACTGGCTTTGAGTCCATCTCACATTCATGACCTGCAAGTAGATTTGAGGCGTGTGCCCCCGTCTGCGGTGATGGCCGATGCAGAAGACTGTAAATTGTTAGTTTCGGCTATGAAAGAAGCTGTCTGATATGACTTTAATGATTGTTATTCCCTGTCTAAATGAGAGCAAAAATTTACCAATTTTACTAGAGCAGTTCCTTTCGGATCCTACTGCCGAGCTTATTGTCGTGGTTGATGGCGGTAGTTCCGACGGAAGCCGTGAAATCGTTCAGCAAATTTGCAGCACAAACTACCGCGTCAAACTGATACATAACGCCGCGAAAATACAAAGTGCCGGGGTCAATCTGGCCGTTTCAGAATTTGGCACTGATTTCGACTGGCTTTTACGTGTTGATGCGCATTGTCTTTACCCTGATAATTACGCGAAAAAGTTATTGTCTTCTGCAATTAAGAATAGGGCCGACAGTGTTGTTGTGCCCATGCGAACGATAGGGGCCGGAGGATTTCAGGATGCTGTAGCCTTGGCTCAAAACAGTGTTCTCGGTACGGGGGGGGCAGCGCATCGCCATATTGGTAAAAGCCATTTTGTTGACCATGGTCATCACGCTTTAATACGCATGAGGGTATTTCGTGAAATTGGCGGTTATTGTGAGGCTATGCCTTGTAATGAAGATGCTGAGTTTGATTACAGGCAAACTCAGGCAGGAGCAAAAATATGGTTGGAGACGGACGCCGCAATCGATTATTTCCCACGGAGTACTCCGAAAGCTTTGTGGACGCAGTATTTTAAATATGGTGTCGGTAGAGCCAGAACTCTAAAACGACACGGAATGCAACCTCATCTAAGACAGGTTTTACCGCTTGCCATTCCGGTGGCGGCAATAGGGTTGCTCTTTACAGCTATACATTGGGTTTTTGCGGTCCCGTTTTTGGTTTGGCTTAGCATTTGTTTGCTTTTAGGGGCTTTTTTAGGCATCCGCGCTGGCGGAGGTGCAAAATTATTAGCTGGGGTTGCAGCCTCTATTATGCACTTAGCTTGGGGGAGTGGTTTTGTCTGGAGTTATATTAAATGGAAAAGTGAACCTCTTCCAAAATATGGACTGTCTTAATTTTGCTGCCACACTTTCATGGATTTAATTTCCATTTTCGCAATGTTTTCATCGTATAGTTTGTCTTCGGAAGTTCGAACTGCGACGGTCATGAGTGGATACCAGATTTCGCCATCAAAAATATTCGCGAAACGTGCTGTTTCAATGTCGTTAACAAATGTCGTGATCCAATCCGGCGTGACTCGAACCTGATACCGGTTGAACGACTTTGTTAAATCCGTATCTATACCAATGTCACCTACTTGTAGTCTTAAAATAGACCGTTGAAATTCCCTCTGAAGGTTTTTACCACCATGTATCGCGGAAGATAAACTCGCGGACGGCCTCCATTCTGAATTGTGAGAGAAACCTTCATAAACATCAATTTCTGGAGGCCAACCTGAGCGCGGCAGCAACCAAAGGGCGGGCCATGTGCCCTTTTGAGACGGCATGCGGGCGACCCATTCTATGCTTCCATATTTGAAATGGGATTGCTTGAGATTATGTCCAGACATCACAGCTGCCATAAAGGGGTAAGGAGGTCGGCCATCCTTTGCGTCTATGGGGTGTTCTAACCGTTTAGTGTTTAGATTTATTACACTTTGAGATTTCGATACAGACCCCATTTGCAAGGTGCCATAATATCCTGTCTCACGATTTGCAGGTTGCGTGCGCCCATGTGTAAATGCTGTCGACCATTCCCCATTTTTAGAGTTATCGCTAATTTTAACCTGAGAGGAGTCTAGGATGTAAGACAGCCTGCCGTATGGGGCGAACTTATACGGAGCTCTAGGCTGTTCGGAGGGGCGAGACGACGTATTTTCTGTTTCTGTAATAACGGCGCGAGCCTTTCGGTCCCCGGCAATTGCCCCATCTGGTATATGAGCCTGTCTAAATTCTATATAGTCGCCTGATTTAGAGTTTTGTATAGAACAGTCCACAGCACGTTTCAGAGGATCCCCTGGTCTGAAAATTACTGCTTGAAAAACCTTTTTTTCAAGGGCGAAGCCTCTGCCATTGGAGCAGCTAATCACAGAGACAACCGTATTCGGAGAGGGGGTGGATAATTCTGCTATGATGAAAGCACTATCAGCACCCGCACTGATAACGGTATCATGTAAATCAAGCACTGCTTGAACTTTGTAGTCGGTTTCACTGAACCCAAAAGTGTCAGGTTTCAGGGGCATAGGTTTTGTGAGAGAGGGACTGCGAGCGGGGCGTACAGAATTTAGATTACCTTCGTCAAGATAGGCTAACGACAAACCTGCAACCCCAAGAGCGCAGGCTGTGAGGATAAATATCAGGGGATATTTCATGCGGGTGAAAACCCCTTTGCAAAAAGAGGGACGTTTGGGCGTTGGGTTTTTAGATTGGTTTTTATACTTTTCATATTTTTGTTGGTACTCAAGGTGTCTTGCCGTTGTCCCTCAAGAATAATACAAGATAAGTGTCCGGATTTATAAGCTGCAGTATCAACAGCAATACGGTTTTCACAGATTGTCACCTCATCTACGATAGAATGTCCATGAACGATCATGGCGCCATGCCATTCTTTAGATTGTAAAAATTCATCTCGTATAAGATAGAGATCAAGGTCGTCCTGCTTGTCCAGATCAACTCCGGGCCGCACTCCAGCATGGACAAACAGATAGTCTCCGCTTTCAAGAAAGAGCGGGGCTTGCTGCAACATTTGGATATACTCCTCCGGGATTGCCTCTCTAACGCGCTCCCCAAAATCAATACTGTCTTCCGCAAATTTTGGCGGGGTAATGCCTAAACTTTTCAAGGTTTCTAAACCCCCAAATTTCAGCCAGATTTCTTGCGCCTGTTGATCGCCGCCTATTGTACGTAATAGCAAGTCTTCATGGTTGCCTAAAATAAGTTCTGCGCCATATTCATGTGTGAGTTTAAATATGGTTTGAAGGCAGGCTAAACTATCGGGCCCCCTATCCACAATGTCCCCAAGTAGGATCAATCGGACTTTGTTTGGTAAGTTGTTATCATTTTGAAGTTGTTCAATGATGACTTTTAATAAGGCATTCAATAGGTCATGACGCCCATGAATGTCGCCAATGGCATAAATGCGTTCGTTCGGCGCAGTGCGAACCGTTTGAGGTCTTTTGTTTTTCTTAAAAAACATGATAGCTTATTATGAATTAAATTGTGGGTTTGTAAGAGCTAAATCATGATCGACGCGACAATCGCTGACGATGCACAAATAGACGTCAGCTTTGTGATCGCTTCCTACAATTCTGGTAACTTCCTTGTGCCAGCCGTTTTATCAGCCTTAGGTCAAAGCGGAGTCAGAGTTGAAGTAATTATCATCGATGATGGAAGCACAGATGGCAGTCTTGAAGTGGCGCAAGAACTATCAAAGCAGGACGATCGTGTTCGGGTAATTAGAACAGCCGTAAATTCAGGTCCCGGTGGGGCCCGAAATTTAGGCTTACATGAAATGCGCGGGAATTGGTATGCTGTTCTGGATAGCGATGACCTGATAAAGCCCGAAAGATCGCGATATTTAATAGACGTGGCAACAGCAAACAACGCGGATCTTATAGCAGATGACTTGGAGATATTTGGTGATGAAGTGACAACGCATAGGCTAGTGAATTTTGATATAGAAGAGGATCAATTTGAAGTCACTTTAGATTCCTATTTTGAAAGGTCCCTTCTTTTTGGGAAGAGGCCTGGCTACGGATTTCTCAAGCCAATGATCCATAGTCGTGTGATTCGGGCCGAGACTCTACGGTATGATGAACGTCTTCGTGTAGGTGAAGACGATGAACTTATTGTTCGTCTGCTCGCATCGGGCTATCGCTATCTACTCGTCAATAGGCCGTTTTACATGTATCGCAAGCATGGGCACTCTATCTCACATAGACTTTCAGTTAAAAATGCCCAAAAAATGGTCGAAACTGAGCACAAAATACAAAAGCGGCTTGGAGAGCAGGCAAAATCTAAGCTTTACCGCCGCCGCTATGCTTCTATCAAAACAGGCCTCTCTTTTGTTGAGTCGATTGAAAAGATTAAATCCGGGGCTCTATTTTCTGCAATCAGCATATTATTACGTCGGCCTGCTGCAATTTTGTTATATAAAATTCCTATTATGGCAGCTTTAGGGCGTTGGAGGCGGTAAGAGTGAAATCACCTTCAAATTCTTTCACCAGAATGACTCAAGTGCTAAACTCTTCATTCAAGAATTGATCAGAAGATTGGGGCTAGCTGAATGAGCTTTTACACAAATATTTTTTTTGTTGTCATAGTCTTTTCGGTTCTAGGACTCTCGTCCTGTTCGACCACGTCGGCCCCAGTCGGAACGGAAGCTTATACGGCTATTGAGTACAAGCTCGCTCCGGGAGACCAGCTTCGGATTACGGTTTTCGGTGAAGACAGATTCAATGCTGAGTACCAAGTCTCCTCCGCTGGTGATCTATCCTTCCCGCTTGTTGGAAATGTACCCGTCACCGGACGAACCGTTGCGAGCTTACAAACGGACCTAGAAGCTAGGCTTGGAGACGGGTACCTGAATGAACCGCGCGTGACAGTAGAGGTGTTGAATTACAGACCTTTTTTTATTCTAGGAGAAGTAGACCGCCCTGGGAAATTTGATTTCGAAGATGATTTGACTGCAGTACAGGCAATTGCTCTAGCAGGAGGATTTTCTTACCGCGCTGATCAACGCCACGTTTACATTCGCCGGGCGAATGATTCACAAGAGCGCGAATATGACCTTCGATCTGCGCGTCCAATTTATATTGCTCCCGGAGATACGATCCGGATTGGCGAACGCTACTTTTAAAATCCATGAATAGTTTTCGTGAGCCATTGCATTGCGAGACGCATGAAAGAATTGGTGTCTTTGATCGACGGTCGGAACTTATAGACATTATTATTGTAGCAATACCGTTTACAGCCATCTTGTTTAATCGTTGGTTGGGACCGTTAACCCCTTTGTTAGTCTTAGCTGTGACGCCAGCATATGTGCTTATGAGATGGGAACGTCTTTATCCAACTTTAATCAAATGCTGGCCGCTCGTGCTTTTGCCAGCCTTCGCCATGATATCTATTTTGTGGTCGGAAACTCCGGCCAGAACTCTACGATATGGTTTTTTGTATTTGATGACAGTGCTCCCTGCAATTTTCATTGGTGCAGGGTGCAGTCGTGACGCTTTGCTTAAAGGGCTGTTTATCTCTTTTGCAATTTATATGTGCTTAAGTTTACCATTTGGCCGTTGGGTTGGTTGGGGCGGGCCAGGCGGACGGGCCTTTGCAGGCCTGTTAGGCTCTAAAAACGCGTCGGGGGATGCTGCTGCCCTTACAATTATTTGTTCTTTTGCTATGATTTTTTTCGCTATGAACCGGCGCCAGTTTGTCTGGTGCGGTACAGCGTTATTTGTATTGCTGTGTGGCATTTTTACCCTATGGGGGAGCAAAGCGACGGGGGCATTGGTCGCGACAATTATTGCTCTACCTTGCCTATTAGCATGGATGATATCCGTAGGCTTTGACAAACGCATCCGTACCTCAATTTTTATAATTTCTATCGTTGTTGGTATAGCCGCGCTATCCACGATGAATTTCTGGATGGAGCCGCTATTCGAAGTAGTGCTTGAGAGTAGTGGGAAAGATGCCGGACTGACTGGCCGTGATATTCTATGGAGAAAAGCAGATCAACTTATCACTGAGAGACCGTGGTTTGGGAGAGGCTATTATTCATTTTGGGTGCATAACAATTTGGACGCTGAATACCTATGGCGGGCTATGGGAATTTCCACACGAACGGGCTTTAACTTTCATAACACACCACGCGATATTCTGGTGGATTTAGGATTTGTAGGCCTAGCTTTGTACGCGATAGTTATATTTTTTGCAGCCGCGAAATTGATTTTACGCATGATGGTGACACCTAACTATTCAGGCATACTTTGCTGCGCATTATTCGTATTTGAATGCCCTAGAGTTTTCTTCGAACTCATAGGGTTTCAGAATATGCATTTTGCGACCATTATCGTTTTCGTAGTTATGGCATATGGACTGAGACCCACATATTTTCCCGCGATAGGTAAAGCCTGAATGTCGGTAACATATCTCCAAAAAACTCAAGAGAAGATGGATTCAAGAATAACGATTGCAGTCTGCACGTTTCGTCGACAATCTTTGTTCGAGACTTTAACTTCGTTTGAAAATCTTACTGACCTTCAGGATTTTGCAATAAATGTAGTGGTTATTGATAATGATGAAACAGATCAATTACGCTCCGAAGTTGAAAAGTTTTCTGAGCAGTTCAAATTTCCATTAGGATATGTTCACGCACCAGCGAAAAACATCTCTATCGCTCGCAATGCGGCCCTGGATGCGGCACAGGGGAGGTGGCTAGCATTAATCGATGATGATGAAACTGCGGAGCCACAATGGCTCACCAAGTTGATGGAAAATAAGGAAGGCTACGAAGTTGTGATTGGTCAATGCGAAGCCATATATTCTGAAGATATGCCAGCTTGGTTAATGCGATGTGATTTTCATTCTAATCGCCTGACGGGCCGTACTGAAAACGCCTATACAAGCAACGCGCTACTCGACATGGACTTCATAAAATCTCACGATCTCCGATTCCGGCCCGAACTTGGGAAAACGGGTGGAGAGGATACGATCTTCTTCCGCGAACTATCGAACCTAGGGGGAAAAATTAAGTATTGTCCTGACTCTCGCGTTTTGGAACCCGTCCCTCCGGGGCGAGCGAATATGGAGTGGGTGAAAACACGTAAATTTAGATCCGGTCAAACTCATGGACTACTTTGTAAAGACTTTGACCCACAAGCTTATCGTATGCTGTTTCTATCAGCCGGTATGAAACTTTTGGTATGCACAGTCATGACGTTACTGACAATTCCCGGCACCTATAAGTCACGAGGGTGGTGGGCGCGCGCCTATCTACATGCCGGGGCCTTATCTTACCGTTTAAAGCCTACAATTCTTAAGGAGTATGCTTGATTATTATTCTTGGCTATCCCCTTCGATCATAAGTGAAAGCCTACTTAACGGGTTAGCTCTTAGCGACGTGTAAGACCCATTTTCTATGATTTGCCCTTCATCCAACGCTACAATATTATCTGCAAAAGTTACGAGAGAAGACCGATGAGCAATTACAACTATCGTCAGCTCTCCCCTTAGCGCTTTAACTGCTTCTATTATTTGGCGCTGGTTTTCCCAATCTAGCGCGCTCGTAGCTTCATCAAGTATTAGAAGTTGAGGTTTTCGCAGGAGGGCTCTTGCCAATGTCAGCCTTTGCCGCTCCCCGCCTGAAAAACGCGTTCCCCGATCTCCTGCTAAAGTGTTCAATCCGTCTGGAAGGCTTCGTATGAAGTCACCAATTCGGGCGCGATTTAATGCGTCCCAGCATTCGTCTGCCGTAGCGAGGGGATTGCCTAGTTTCAGGTTTGCTAAGACTGTATCATTCAACAAAGTTGCCTCTTGAGAAACAACACCTACCGAAGCGCGCCAAGTTCTCAGTGAGGTAGTTTGTAAAAGCGCGGCATCAATTAAGATCTCGCCTTCATCAGGTTCAGTCAGCCCCATCAAAAGATCAGCAAGTGTACTTTTACCGCTACCTGAAGGGCCAATTAAAGCTGTGATTTTATTAGCATCAATTTTTAGGTTGACTTCCTTTAAGGCTGGCCTTTTCGCATGCTCATATATTACAGATACCTGATTAACATGAATGGCTTTCGTTAATATCGGGGTTGGGAGTTTTATGTCTGGGTCAGATTCTTGCCGCTCATCGAAATAATCAATTGTCTTTTTATAATTTGAGCTGGCGGCTACATTTGTAAGAAATTGCTGAGCAGCCTCTTGAATAATATTAAAGCGCGGTGTCAATCGCACGAAGATCAAAATCAAAATACTAATCTGAGCGAGGTTCATATTGTAAACCCGCAATGCCAGCCAAACAAATAAGGCTGCACTCACTGCAGCGCCAATTTGAAATATTACCGTCCCCATTGAGGACAGTGCCAGAAAATCCACAACACTCTTGCGAAAGTGGGCGAGGTAGTCCGAATACACTTTACTGTTTTGCCGCTCAAAGGTGAAAGACTTTATGAGCCTAAGATTCGAAATAAATTCTAGAATAGTATGGTTTTGCGCTTCAAATAGATGTGTCATTTCACGTCCGTAAGCTGTTGCTTTGCGTCTGACCGGATACAACAATGAGAACAACATCCCTCCAACAATGGCAGCAAAAATCGCCATCTTCCATGATACAAGCGCCGCAATGCCCATATAGACAATAAACATAACCATGTTCTGTAAAAGTGTCTGAGCGTTTCGAATAGCGGTTACTATTCGTTCCACATCATACGTCAACACCTGGTTGAGGTCACTCGTTCTGCGAGACCGAATGGCGCTCCATTTTGCCATTCCAATCTTCATAAAAAGATTATTTCGCATTTTATCTGCGGCATCGTGGAGAACTTTCTGGTTGTAAAGGTTTTTATACCGGGAAAGAAATGCCTGAAGCGTGATCAAAATAATAAAAATTATGAGAAGCCCACTGAGGCCAATTGACGGAGTATAGAATTGTTGACCAATAAGAGGAATATCCAAGCCTGAAGCCGTTTCCTGTTTTGCCGCCACAGCAACTATTGGGATTAACAAGACAAGGGATAAGCCTTCGGTTAAGCTCACCAAAGTCGTTAAAAAAAGTCCGATGGCAACTCTTCCATTGGTTAAAGACCAAGAAAACCTCAGGAAGTTTATTATATTGGAAAGGCTCAAATTAAACGCCTTCTCATTTCGTTCCGCAAAACCTCTACGGTTTTGTCCAGTTCATTTAAACTTGCTGGGATGTTTAGTATCCCGAATTGAGTGTGTTGAGTTAAAGTAACGCAATTTTTGAAATGTAATGCTCTTTCCTGATATTGGCTTGGAGCCGAGCCAAACCTTACAAAATAGCTGAAGCGAATTAAAAATTTAAGTGCGTCACTCGAAGATAGCCACTCGATTTGTGGTGTCTCGCTGCAGCGCCTTAGTATAAAGCACGCATCTAACGGAACGGTTTTGGAAACCATAGTTTCCAACCGATATTGGCGTTTTTCAAAGCCTTCCATCACAAGCGGGAGCGCATGAGAGTCTGGTGGAGATACGTGTTCAGCCGAGTTTTCATTGAGTTTTAATTGTGCAAATGAAGGTTGTACTGTCGGAACAGCACCATCATTTATGTCAATTACCAATAAATCATCTGTTATTAGTTTAGCGCCATTTCTTAGAAATGCAGAGGCCGTAGTTGATTTTCCGGCCATTTTATCTCCCAAAAAGGCAAAGCTTACGTCGTCAATTACGACTGCGCTGGAATGCAAAACGAGCTTCCCACGCTGATGTAATATCCAGCCCATAACTGGCCCTAATATGGGAAAAGCCATATAATTCTCGGGAACATTTGGATATTTTTGAACTTCTACATGCTGATTGGATCGAATTCGAATTGCCGCTGCACCGGGCCATACCATCGTAACTCCATCTGGAGCTTCAAAATCTATGAATGGTTCTGCCTCAGTTAGATTAGGAATTTCAACGCCCAAATTTGTAGTTTCTATTTTCAGGTCAATGGCTTTGGATAAAAAAGCCTCATCTGCTAATTCTGAAAATTCAATATCGCTCTGAATGGTCAAACCAAAAGCTCTATATTTGAATAATTCCATTTCGCTTAATCTCTTATTTGGCAGGAGGAATGATTTACTTCCAGAGCTTTGAATTTTGGCCTCTCAATGGGTGTTTTCATAATTTCCAGCCAGAGGCTTAGAATGGCTACACGCCACAAGAAAAAGGCTTCTACGATGGTTATATCAGCTTTTGCGAGAGTAACTTTCGTGCGGAGTTCAGCTAGCCATTCTATATTTACAAAATCTTCTATGGCATTAAGCGTGGGGTCAGTAAGGTCTAAGAGGCGTGATGTGTTTGATAGTAAGCCACGTTTAAAGTTGTTGCCGAAGTCAAATTTATCTTGTCTCAACCTAACTGTGTCAGGCATTTTCCCTTTCATGCCCTGCCGGAGAATATAACGGGTCAATCCATTTCGCATTTTCCATTCAGAGGGCAATGAGAGACAAAACTCGATGAGATCTTGATTAAAGAATGGAAGGCAAACTTTTACTCCGGAAGCCTCTGCGCATAGAGCGAAAACTTCAAGTGACGTTGATTGCAAAGGATGGGTCAGTGCTTCTTCGTGTATTGTGCGTTCAGTATGGTCGAGTCTCTCTGCAGCAACTTTTTGAGAATAGCGGCCAACAGCAACATTTCTCTGGAGTTTATTTGATAAACTTGAATGTGCGGTCAAGGCTTCCATGGCGCCTTTTCCCTTCTTATAATTCATCTTAGTCTGAAAACGACGAATTAATCCTATGTGGGCAAGGTATCGGTAAAATATTGCCAAACGATTGTCTTTGTAAATTGCCGATATACCCGCGCTTTCCTTCCAAAGTTTCAACCATTGTCTTGATGCCGCGAGTTCATTGGCTCTACCATATCCATAGGAAATAACCTCATCCCCACCGTGGCCGGAAAAGACATAAGAGCATCCTAAATCCTTAGCAATTCTGAGTAATCTGAAAGAAACTGAATGCCCGTAAGGCAAATATGGGCCGTCCATAACTTTCAACCAATGCGCCATTTCGGACAAGGGATCATGCAAATCACTTGGAAATGTTTCGAGGTCGACATTCAGATAATTGCGCATCGTTTCAAGATGAGTTTTATCCGCCCAGCCCTCTGTTTCAGGGTAGGTCAGTGACACACAAGTGAGCGGGTCTTTGGATTGTTTTTGCTCTTTCAAACTTACAGCAATAGCTGATGAGTCCAGGCCTCCACTTAACATTAAAGCTGTTTTTTCATCGGTGTGATAATGGGCAACGGCGCGATTAAAGCGGCGCGCAAATTCCTCGGCCGGGTTCGCATAAAAAATGTTTTTACCAATATTCGAAACAGACCAATAAACATTTTTTTGTTCCGCGTTCGAAGTAATACACATCCAATTCGCTGGCTTAAGTCTTTTTATGCCTTGGAAAAATGTGTGCTCATTATCTAACCATACACCATTTAAAAAATCGGCGAGCATTAAAGGATTAAGTTTTAAATCCGGTTTCAACAAGGCCCGAACCTTGCGGGATGACCCTCCCAGAACTATCAATGTCTTATCAAGATAGTAATATAGGGGGCATATACCGGATATATCTCTCGCCACATAAACTGATTTTGATGAAGAATCATAGAGCGCGAAAGAAAAAGCTCCCCTTAAATGGCTTGCGAGGTCAGTGCCCCAATGGTTCCACCCTGCCAATAAAACAGTAGATAAGTTCGAAGCTTGTTGGAGGTCAAACAAATTACATAAATTGGAGAAATTTTCAATTTTGCAGTTAGGTGAACAAAATAGTAAATGGGCTGAATTTTTGATTGTGGGATCGTGTCGAGAGAGTAGGGCCCGTTCCAGCCAGACAACACTTTTATCAGCACACTCCCAAATCATCAGCTTACAAGTCTATAATAGCTGAATATTCACCAAAGTTGGAATCGTCACCGCCAATAATCACGGCATCTCGATAAACTACCCATGCGTGAGCCTTAAATCCAAATCTAGGATTATTCATCACACCTATGCACAATTGGCCATCTTTATCAGCTCTTTTCATCAACCATTTAACCGCCAAAGCCTGAGTCAGACAACTTGCTTTTGGGACAAACAAAGCTGCCTTCTTCACTGCCCATACAAATAGTAGGGGATGACGGTAGTGATCGTTCGTTCCCTTCAGGGTTTGTATGGAATGGAGGATAGGGAGGTAAGACTTTAAGGTAAGCGTCACACGTATTACAATCAAAAGCCCCCAGCACTTTATAACAAGGGCGAGGTTTTCCCATAGAGGGAATGATAGGCTAGGCGCTGATTTCATTGTTTCTTTTTACGAGATTAGCGGCCTCAAACGAGCACATAATTGAGCAAATATCCGACCTGCATTGTTCTTCAGTCACGTCGAATTTAGCCATGAGGTTTTGTGAAAGAACTTCGATTGACGTTGGGTTTTCCAGCCACTGCCAGATTAATGCCGCAGTGTTGTTAAGATTGTAATACTCGCTTTTCACTAAGTCTAATAGAGCTTGTCCGTTCTCAACTTCACAGGCGACTACATTTGGGTTTTGAACAAACAGAGCATTATCATCCGAACATTCCATCTATGTTCTCCACAATCAGATCGCAACGTCGTGCAATAGTATATCAGGATTCAGTGTTGACATTGAAAAGGCGACTGAGACAGCCGCCTTTCCAGCCTTACCAAGGTCTTCCTTAAGAGGGGGCGCTCTTAAGAAAGGGCACCTAGGACAGACGGCGCTTGAGCCGCAAATGCAGCATCAACCTTTGTGCCGGAGTTGGTGCTTTGAGTTAAAGACTCAAAAGATCCCAACGCTTCCATTTTTGGAGAGTGATAAATTTCTTTATTCATAACGACCTCTATAAATTCGGTCACAATGACCGTTTAAAGTTCACAAATGAAGCGTAGAATTTACAATTCAAGCGCTTCACTTTGCACGAAGATGGAAAAAGAATTAAGCGCCCCTAGTCAGTAGGGCATTCCCACCATCTTAATGTTAATGAACCCTTAATGGCCTATTGTCATTTTAAATGAAGAATTCGAAGAAGGCCTATAATAGATTGGACACCAATTGTGCGCCTTTGGGCATTTCTGGCTAAAAATGCGGCTTGTTTTGATGTGAAGATCTCGAAATATTTTGGCAGAAGTTAATTATATTCGATAGTAAGTTTGCTATACCCATGAATAATTATAATAATAGCACACTGAATCTATATGCTTGATCATGAGAATAGTTATACAGAAAAGCTCCATCTAATTCGGATGCTTTCGGACATGATTTGGGCGGAGCCTCATTCACGGGAGAAAACATCAATTGCACATTCCAATTTAAACTGGAATGAAGTCATACTGCAGTCTGCGCAAACTAAAACGCTCGGTATTCTGGCTGATGCTGTCAAGATGGCCTCAGTTGAGCTCCCAACCGAAATTGCTGATGAGTTTAAAAAATACCGATCAGAGAACACTGCTAGAAATTTCAATAATTTAGCAGAAACCTTTTCAGTCATTACAGTTTTAGCTGCCGCAAATATTACAGCTGTTGCTTTTAAAGGTAGTGTGAGATCTTTTCAGGTTTATGGCGGCTGGGGTACACGTTCTTCCTCGGATGTAGATATCCTAGTGACACCTGAAACGTATGAGAAGGCTAAATTCGCCCTGATTGAAAAAGGTTATAATAATGTTGTCGATCCAAGAAGCAAGTGGTGGCATCACCATCTGGGTGAATCTCCTTTCCAGAAAGTTCCGAAAAAGAGCACGGTGGTTGATCTTCATTTCAGCCTTCAACAGCCCGGCGGACCGTTTCCCAGAAATTTAAAATATATTCTAGATCATGCAGTTCAGCAGGATTTTGGAAAACGCTCGCTATTTTTACTGAACAATGAGGATGCCCTGCTCGTTACAACTATTGGCTATGGCAAAGCTGTAAGGGCGGGGGAGCCATGGCTTCGTCAGGCGCATGAACTTGCGTATGTTTATGCAAAAAGTAGCAGTGAAGAGCGAGCTAAATTTGAAACGAATGCCGCAGAGCAGGGTTTAGCGCGGCTCTATAAAGAAGCTATGAACATTTCTCTGAAAATCTTTGACCCCGCCTTACAGGACACAAAATTCTCCAAAGATACATTGGTTATGATTTTGGGGGCTTTTGGAATGAGTAATAATGTCCGATTTTTTCGTACGAAAAAGTTGTGGGCTTGGACAGATGGTGGACCCGGAATACGTAGTATTCGATTTTTAAAAGAGATTATACGAGTGCAGCAAAGTGAAGCCGCCCTGAGATTTGAACGGAGAAAAGGGTATGTGGGGGTCGACTGATTAATTCTGACCGAGTTAATCATTAGTTCCCCAATCCATTGGCACTTCTATCCAATGATCTTTTTCATTGAGTTCACTTATAAATCGAATTTGCACTTCCTTATTCCGAGACATGAATGGACGCTTACTTATTCCGAGACATGAATGGACGCTTAGTGCGTTGCGTAATTTCAATTGCCGGAGAGGCATCCAAAAATTCAATTGGCTAGTTTAAAGGAGTTTTCAGTTTCCTAAACATAAACCCGTTCAAAATAGGTCTATTGGCCCCAAAAGCCCTTACAGCGCCGAATTAAGCTTGTGTCTAATATCAGCCCGATGACTGGGCAGACGAAGTACACTACCTGGAATCTGTCGTTTATAGTTTTTCAACAAGGCGTTGGCTTTTTTGAGGTTCCCGCCTACTGAACTCGGTTTCTTTAAGAGTTTTCTCGTGATTAAAAATGTTAATCGATCATAGTGTTTTTGCCTTTTTTCTTCATTTCGCGAGCGCTGTTCCGCTGTAAGGTCAAATAAGGTTGAAATCCTTTCTCGTAAAAGAGTTTGGTAAATAGCTATATCAATCGCATTCGGAGAGTCCCAATTAAGATTATGTCTAAATATAGATACCCCTTCGCCGCGGCGGCCTCTCAATGCTGTAGAATACATAACTTTTGAAGACGCGGCGATCGCTGATATCCAGAACAAATGATCTTCCCCCGCAATTTTTAAAGTTGTATCAAATCGTAATTGAGGGCTCTTTCGGTAGTGAAAGACAACTGTGGAAGTATGCGGAAGGCAGTCTTCAAGTATTTCGTTGAAGGCCTCTTGTCCTTCCAAAGCTCTAATTACGGGCTGGGAATTTTCACCGATATCGTGTCGTGAAATCATATAATTCTGGTAAGAAAATGAGGTTCGTCCTTCATCATCATAGCTGTCTGTAAACCAAAAATCTGCGCCTTTATCAATGTGTTCGACAGCATCTTTAATATGCCCGGGGAGCCACTCATCATCGGAATCAAGAAAGGCGCAATATTTCGGCATATCCTCGGAGAGCGATGCCAGTCCCAGATTCCTAGCAGAGGCAGCACCACCATTTTTTTGTTTTAGGAGTTTCAAAACAAAAGGCGGCTTTATATCCAGATTGTTCAAACTTTCAGATGGCGGGCAGGGGGAACTGTCATCGGCTATGACGATTTTCACTTCTATATTTTTCGGTACCTTTTGGGCGAGGATAGATCTGACGGCTCTCCTAAGGACTAAAGGGTCTCTTTGATAATAGGGAATAACTATAGCAAAAATTTCAGCCATTTGCTTTTTCCTTCCGTTTTGCGATTTGCTCCTCCACAAATATGTCGACAATATCTTTGGCCTGACGTGTCTTGTCCACAATGACAGACTCGTCGCTGAGTTGCGGCGTTATATTCTTAAGTCGTTTTAAACGGAGAGCGGACCTTTTTATCAAAAAGTCATTTAACGGTTTGGCCCATTTGCTCTCATTATAACGTTTAGCTCGCCCGTCATAATATTTGAGACCTTTTGTCTTGTTTATATACCACTCCAGAAGACTCGTTGGCGGCATAAATTGGGCATCCAGCTTGATATTCAGCGACTTAGACCAGTCATGCCATTTCATATGATGTGCGGGATTTACAGGTAAGAGGCCGATCCACGGGATGCGTAGGGCGTCTGCAACAATTGCACCGTGCATGGCTTCTGTTATGACAAGGTCTGCTCCGCGTATTTGTGATAATATCGTTTCGACATCCCCTCTGGGGTCAATCAATGTGAAGCCCGCTTTCTCCGCTACCTGTTCCCAATATCCATTTTCAAGGCTCTCGAAATGAGGGATGAGAGCTGTCCCAATATTTGTTGCAGGTTCGGGAAGATCCCGAACTTCGCGCAATAGGATTGCGCTATCGCAAACGGCTTTTTCCGCGGGAGCATTGATCAAATTGGCTGTATCTGGCCCGCGGACAAACCTTATATCCCATTTTTCATCCGTAACTTCCGGGGGGCGCCCGTACCCGCCAAATCCAGAGCCAAAAACGTATTTTTTGGGCTCTTTAGGCAAGTGGGAATTTAGAATGGATCCAATGCCGACGAATAATTCTTTCTCATCTTCGTCAAGAATACCTTCAGGTAATATGCGTCGCCACATCCAGTCATTGAGATCGTCGCCGAAATTCGGCACTTTACCTTTATAATATTGTAATTTCATGATTTGAAAGCCTTTAACGCTATGCGACTTGTGCTTTGGATTTGATTATAAGAGAGAATGAGTAAAAGTGAAAAATAGACAAAGCCACCAGCTAGAATTTGGAGACACAAAGAATAAAATGCACCAAAATTAACCAACTTTGTGTCCAAATAGGTCACGGCTAGAACCATAAGAGTGCCTGCTAAGAGAGGCCCGAAGAAGGATTTTAGGTAGGTTAGCGAAGATACCTTTAAGATATTTAGAGTCATCTTTACCGCGAAGGGCCATGTCAGTAGCGATAAGAGTGCAATTGACCAAGCTACGACGACAATCCCGAATTGCAACGTGATACCGATCACCGCAAAGGTCAGGATCTTTTTGACCAACATATAAGTGAACCATTTCTCGGGATATCCAGCGCCCTTGATAAGAGAAGCTTGAAGAATGCCAATACATCCTAACAACCCGAATACACAAAATGAGCATAAGACAGGGACAGCCGGGGTCCATTTATCTCCAAAGATGAAATCTACGAGCGGTTGCGATACGGCAAGAAGACCTAAAAAGACCGGAAAAGAGAGCCCTGCCGACAAAAAGGTTGCGAGCATGAAAGCATCTCGGCGCTTCTCTGGCTCGTCCTGTAAACTGGAAAGCAGGCTAAAGGAGACAGAATTTAAGGCGCCCGAAATTGTATTATCTATGATCGAGAAAACCCGTTTGGCAAAATTATAAATCCCAAGCGCATAATTACCCAGAAAAGTGCCAATTAACAATTCATTTGATTGAAACGTGCTTATGATACGCGCGCCGGAAGAGTACAGACCGTAACGTAATAATTGACGCAATGCCTCTATGTTAAACTTTAAACGGGGTATCCATCGAACAGAGAGTACAGCCCCAATGGCGTTTGCGGCCACACTGGTTAATTGAGCTGCCACAAGGGCCCAAAGACCATAGCCCAAATATAGAATTGTCAAGCAGGTAGCCCCGGCTAAAAGAGATGCGATCGTGGTTCGCAGGGCCATAATTCGAAAGTTCATTTTGCGCGTCAATAATGAATTTGGTACGATCATTAACATTTTAAATAATATCACGAGCCCTAAAACAGGCATTATTTGGGCGATCCTTTCATCGTCGCGCCAAGACGAAATTAAAGGGGTCATGATCAAAACTATAGCGTAAAATAAAAGGCCGATAATCATGAGTAGGGTAAAAACGCTATCCAAATGAGCGCGGTCAATTTCCTTGCGTTGAATTATAGCATCTTCAAGCCCAATGGGTGCCAAAGCCATTCCTATAGACACTAGGCTTGCGGCATAGGCCACGATACCGAATTCGGAGGGCGCTAAAACTTTTGAGCAGGCAAAAAAGACAATTGCGCTCACAATGGCTGGTATGAAGGTGTTTATTGATGACCAGATGCTTCCCACGAGAGCGGCGCGGCTTCGGCCCACCCGCAACTGAGCATGGCTGTCTGAATGAATAGTCATATTTTCTACCGCGCCTGCGCGGCAAAACATATAAGCTTTTGTAAGCTCAATTTGTCATCTGTGATGCGAAAGAAGAACCGCGGATCAAATCTTCGATTTCTTCATAGTTCTCAAGAATCTCTTTCAAACTCCTAGTCGTAGTTTTCCCGAAATTTACCTTAGGTTTGTGAAATTTAATGTCTAAAAATTTGCATACTTTCCGCGCGGCTTGATGAGGGTCGTTTTCAATATCGTCCTCATACCGCAAGTGTAGTAAATCCTTTTTTGGTAAAGCTTTCGAAACGTCCGATGCGAAATCATCATATTGTTGCAGCGCTTCCAAAAGGCTAGTCAGTCTATGACCTATATAAATCATATCAGGATCAAGCTCGAATCCCGTTTTTTTCAACTTAGTTTTCGTTCCAATATGAAATTTATTCCGTTCCGTTGCGACAATATGAGAAACAACTTTTCGCATGTAATTTCTATCAAGATATATAAATTTTGTGAATCCTTTAGGACGGAGAGCGGCTAAAAATTCGGGTAATTCTAGACCCACCATTTTTAAATGGTAATCTTGTATTTCTGTTCCAAAAATACGGTTGCCAGAGCGTTTGTCCATCCGATGAAAGATTTCGGAGGTCAAGTCAGCGGGGGTAAACTCGCCGTATAAGGAATCAATACCAACGCCTCTGGACGCAGCCTCTTTGTGAAGCCGTTTCTCAAAAGTCTCGCCGTCCCAAAAAACGTCTGAGTGTTGATCCATCATATTTCCCAAAAGGGTGCTCCCGCTACGTCCATTATGCAATAAGAGGACATGCCCAGATTGTCGGGATTTTTCGACTGCAGCACGGATTCTTGAAATTGCGGCTCGAGGGCCGAATTTCAGGATGTGCTTGACTTGCTTAAACATAAAAGTGCGCCTTGATTGGAAATGCAAGCATGCTGTTTCACTGTTTTGACAATTACAGTGTTTCCTAATCATAAAGATACGAGATTGCAGAAAAAATGAGGGATGTCGTGATGGCGCACAAAAAATATGCGGTTTCTAATTATTATTATTCAACGAATTTAAAGCGTTATACCAGAGTAAGTTCTCCTACTGGCTTAAAGAGGGTATAACTGGAATTGGTGGGCCCTAAGGGCACAAAAGGGATGATTTAGATCAGACGTAATAATTAAATTTATAGGGTTTTCTCTTCTGCCTTCAATTTTGGGTTCCCGTAGTTTACATGCCTTAGAGTGCTTTCTGGGCCAGACTATTCAATCTCCAAGAACCCAATGTTTTATAAAATTTTTCTATATAGTTTTGAATTTTACGGGGTCTTAAAAGTTGAGTCCCTAATAATTGTTTTTTTGATGCCCTATTTTCGTGCGTTTAATTGCGAATTGCTTTTAAGGTTTTGCATTCGTTGACAGGAGAAAATTAGCAATCTTAAGTGAATGAAATTCATACAACATTGTGACCGACAGCTCACAAAATAAAGAGGCTACTCGTACAAGCGTGAAATATCTTTGACTTCCGCAGAGGGTTTTTCGTCTGCTTGGAACATATTTTAACGCTAATATATTCCACATGCGTTCTAATTCTATGAGATGAAGGGTTTTCCAATGACTAAAATTACAAAAGCCGTCCTACCCGTTGCGGGGTTTGGAACCCGAGTTCTTCCAGCAACGAAAACTATTCCAAAAGAGATGTTACCGGTCGTTGATAGGCCTGCTTTACAATATGTAGTGGACGAGGCACTGGAAGCAGGAATTGAGCATTTTATTTTCGTAACTGGAAGAGGGAAAGGCGCAATCGAAGATTATTTCGATACCGCCTATGAGCTTGAGGATGCATTGAAAAACAAGGGTAAAATAGAAATTCTGGACGGTATTTTGGATGCAAAGCCTTTAGAAGGGACTATGAGTTTCGTACGCCAGCAGGCGGCCAAGGGATTGGGTCATGCAGTTTGGTGCGCAAGAGATATTGTCGGCGATGAGCCGTTCGCTGTTCTGCTTCCCGATGTTTTAATTCAAACCCGAGCGGGCGTTAAATCCTGCTTGGCTCAGATGATGGAGGCTTATGAAAATGTCGGCGGGAATATAATTGCTGTCGACCCGGTTCCTGAAGAACGTGTCTCTTCATATGGTGTGATCTCGCCGAAAGACCCCACCGGGTATATGGATAAAACGCTAATTGCGATCGAAAAAATGGTTGAGAAACCTTCAATTGAGGAGGCGCCGTCAAACTTGAAAATAACGGGGCGTTATATTTTACAGCCAGAGCTCATGAGTTTGCTACGCAACCAAGCCGCCGGCGCAGGAGGTGAGATACAACTTACAGACGCTATGACCCGTCTAATGAAGGAACAAGAATTTCATGCCTATGTTTATGACGGTCAGGATTATGATTGTGGCTCTAAGATTGGATATTTTGAAGCTGTGCTGGCTTATGCTAAAATGAATCCCGAAATTGGATCCCAAGCAAAGGACCTGATCGCGAAGTTCGCATAAGGATTTCAGCACTTAATGAGACATTGTTTAGTCCTAAAATCATCCAGTGTATAAGAGGATTAGAATTAATTTGGAATGGTCGGAAATGGTCCTTTCAGCAAAGCTGTGATTTTATAGAAAACGAAGAGTTTGTCCTTAATCACGGTCATTCAATATAGCTGTTTATATTTTCTTCGATCGATGAAATTGCCAAGCTGTCCGAATGATGTTTTCCAAGTCAGAGTGACAAGGCTCGAACCGAAGGATTGACTTGGCTTCACGTGCGTCTGCATAAAGCCGCGTAAGATCACCAGCCCTGCGGGGCGCAGGCTCATAAGGCAAGGGCAGCTTTGTGACCCTTTTTATAGTCTCTAGAATTTCGAGGTTACTAACGCCTTGACCTGTGCCAATATTAACTTCAGCGGTTTTCAGTCCCTGATCAAATGCTCTGATTGCATCTATATGCGCCCGCGCGATATCAGTAACATGAATATAGTCCCGAATACAGGTGCCATCAGGTGTATCATAATCGGTTCCGAATATTTTCATTTTTCGGCCGGATCCCATGGCTGACTGGATGGCGATTGGGATGAGGTGGGTTTCTGGGTCGTGCTCCTCTCCGATTTCCCCCTCTGCATCCGCACCTGAGGCGTTAAAGTAACGGAGGGTAACATAGTTTAGCCCGTATGCATTTTGGAAACTCTGAATCATATGTTCGATTGCGAGCTTGGTTTTGCCGTAAGTCGAAAACGGATTTTTTGGCTCGCTTTCGACCAAGGGCATGTTTTCAGTTTCGCCGTAAATAGCACAAGTGGAAGAGAAAATTAATTGATCTGCTTTTGTTTTGCGCATGGCGTTTAGCAAATTCAGCGCGCCCGTCACATTATTTTCGTAAAACTC
Source organism: uncultured Hyphomonadaceae bacterium (assembly GCA_913058335.1). Lineage (GTDB taxonomy): Bacteria > Pseudomonadota > Alphaproteobacteria > Caulobacterales > Maricaulaceae > Litorimonas. The sequence continues at coordinate 105,070 of CAJXPX010000001.1, read as the reverse complement.
GGCAGGCTGCTTTTCGCCGATACCAACTTCAATTGAACTGGCAAGATGTACAACCGTTTGAACATGTTCCCAGTCTGTAAAGGCAATATCGAGGGCAGAGCGATCACGAACATCGACCTTAATAAAGGGACCCCATTTTACAGCGTGTGCATGTCCCGAGGATAGATTGTCAAATGTGATCGGATTGCCGCCAGTCGAAGCAATCATTTTACAAACATGGCTGCCAATATAACCTGCTCCCCCGACGACTATTATATCTCGGCCATTTAGTGTAAAATTAGCAGACATAATAAGCCTTCGGGGTTTTGGGAAAGCAATTTATTTAGAATTTGCTGACCGTTCTTGTTGTGAACTATCATTACTTGATTATAAGCTTTTTGAACGTTTTCAAATATAGAGTATCCTAATAAACCCTGCATTTGTCTAGTATAACAAGACTTCTTTGCCTTGCTGTGAAAGAGTGCACAATCCACGATAAGAGTTATTAGTCCGTTTATAGTGTCGTTAGAACTATTTTTGAAAGACTTGTTTAATCGGGCCATTCTTATCTAGTGGACAGAATAATGTTTTCGTCATGTTTTTTTGAATATTTGTCGAGTTAACCTATGGAGATGCTTGTCGCCTAACGGTTTCCAGCGTCTATTTCCAAATCGATATCCCCGCAATTAATTTTCTACTCTCAAAATCTTTAAGCCCTTTTCTCTTATTTCTCGATGTAGTCTGCATTTAACAGGACCAAACACAAAGCTATGCCTGTGTGGATGCTTAGGCCGTTATCCGAAAGATTGAATGGTTCAACTTCGCGAAAATTTGTTCGATACATATTGCCTGAAAAGGAGCGCTATTATGTAAGAGAGATTACTATCATCGACAGATCTTCAACGACTAACTGGCATTAAGAGCAGGTCTACGCTTTGGAAGAAGTCGAGGAACAGGCATGACCGTTTTACAATGCCTTTCAAAGACGACGATAAGTTTACTCGATGGAAAATGTCAGAGATTCAAGTTTGGATGGATATATTAAACCTATTTGAAAGCAAGCCATGCAAGCGAATACAGGCCACAACGTAGCCATACGGCCTAACAAATAGATATAACGTGTGGTATAATTAGCTATAAAATCGCCTTAAGTCTTTGAAAAACAAAGAATATGGCGGAGACGAAGGGATTCGAACCCTCGATGGGCTTTTGGCCCATACTCCCTTAGCAGGGGAGCGCCTTCGACCACTCGGCCACGTCTCCGTCGGCGGGACTAGCGAATTGTGGGGGCATGGGCAAGCTATAACTGCGCAGAAACTGCGAGAATATTACACGGGCAAGATTGGAAAGTCTTGAGTAACATCCACACCATAAATTTTATCCAGACGGGAAAAGGCGATGGATGGAATATCGGTGGCAATCTTAAACTTAGCTTTCCTTATGACGCGACCCAACGGGGAGGCTTGATGGTACAAAGCTGCATTTTCTCTAGAAGTTTTTTGTAGTCGGGTCGTGCGTGATTTCCTGAAAGCTTCATAATTTTGTAGAGCTTGAGAAACATTAGAGGGGGTATTGATTAAGCAATGCGTGAGAACCCATGCATCTTCGACTGCCATGGCCGCGCCTTGCGCCATGAATGGAAGCATAGGATGGGCTGCATCGCCTAGGAGTGCCATTCGTTTTGTCGTCCATTTCGCTAGAGGCGGGTGATCAAATAGCCCCCATAGGTAAACGTTTCTGCATGCATCAATCAACGAGGTTACGCGTGGGTCCCAGCTCTTGAACGCGTTTTTCAACTCGCCAATATCCGCTGGAATGCCCCAGTTCTCTTCAGCCCATTCCGAACGCTCTTGGACGGCAACGAAATTAATCATCTCACCGCCAGAGACATAATAGCTGACAAAATGCTGTCTTGGCCCGAGCCAGTTATTTGCTGCAAAGGGGATCGTTTCAGGCGGGAGGTCTGAAGTCGGAACCAGACCTCGCCAGGCGACCTGTCCTGTAAAGACAGGACGGCTTTTTCCGGCTATCTCTTCGCGTAGGAATGACCGAATGCCATCCGCTACGATCAGCAGATTAGCCTGGTGAGTCTTTCCAATGTTTTCCAATCGTGTGCCAGTCTCCGTTTCTCTGATAGAAGAAACTTGCGCTCCAAAGTGGATTTTTATGCCAGCTTTTTGCGCTGCCTCGGCAATTGTGTCTATTAAGTCGGCGCGGTGTATATGGAGGTATTTGTGACCATACCGGGCTTGATAATCCTTCTGCATCCTCGTTGTCAAAAGCGCTTTTCCGGTTTTGTAATCTCGTAAAATACCGGCTTTGGGTTCACAGCAACTCGCCTCGACCTCCTTACTCAAATCTAAAGAGGAAAAAACCGTCATGACATTCGGACTAAGTTGTAACCCCGCTCCGACATTGGTAAATTTTGAGGCTTTCTCAAATACCTCAACTTCTACGCCGTTTTGCGCCAGGGCGAGCGCAGTTGTCAGGCCGCCAATTCCAGCGCCGATTATGTGAACTTTAATATCACTTATTTTCAATTTAGCACTTTCAATGTGAATGACTGCAATGTCTGAATGCGGGATTGATATGCTCGCTTTCAAATATAGAGAGTATCAGAAACTGCGTCGAGCCCCGACTTTGGGGTTGATAACTAAAAGGAACATTATGTCCCCGCTTTTTAAACCATTTTCTTTAAAGTCTTTAGACCTGCCAAATCGAATTGTCATGGCCCCTATGACACGATCTATGTCACCTGATGGCATTCCAAATAATGACGTTGTAGAGTATTATAAGAAACGCGCGGCGGCGGATGTAGGTTTAATCCTGTCTGAAGGGACCACCATTGACCGGCAGGGGGCGTCATTTGATCCCAAAATTCCGAATTTTCATCAGGAAGAATCCCTCGCGGGATGGAAAAATGTCATTGACGCTGTTCAGTCCGTTGGCGGAAAAATGGGGCCTCAAATTTGGCATGTGGGTATGGCACGTAAACCTGGAACAGGCCCTCATCCGGACGCTTATTCCGATAGTCCTTCCGGCATAACCCATACAGGGAAACTTGTCCAACCTATCCCGACTCAAGAAGAGATTTCGGATATTACCGACGCGTATGCTTCTGCGGCAGGTAATGCGAAAAAGCTTGGTTTTGATATGGTCGAAATTCACGGCGCGCATGGGTATTTAGTGGACCAGTTTTTTTGGGATGTGATGAATCGCCGAGACGATAAATATGCCGGCACTCTGATAGACCGCACCGAATTTGCTCGTGAAGTCATTCGAAAGTGTCGGGCCGCTATCGGAGAAGAAATGCCGTTATGCATTAGAGTTTCCCAATGGAAGCAACAGGATTATTCTGCCAAGCTGGCGCAAACTCCAAAGGAGTTGGAAGCTTTTCTCACGAGCTTAACCGATGCCGGCATCGATCTACTGCATTGTTCTCAAAGGCGTTTCTGGGAACCTGAATTTGAGGGGTCTGACTTGAACTTTGCAGGCTGGGCTAAAAAATTGACTGGGGTGCCGACGATCTCTGTTGGCTCGGTTGGATTAAAAGGGGATTTCTTCGGTGCATTTAAAGGGGAAGGATCGGAAGTGGCCAGTCTGGATAACCTTCTAGAACGGATGGAGCGTGACGAATTTGATCTGATTGCAGTGGGACGGGCCCTTATTCAAGATCCTCATTGGGCGACAAAAGTTAAAGAAGATAGGTTGAAAGATTTGCAGGCCTATAGCGCTGACTCGTTGAAAGTCTTGACGTAAGGAACTTTCATCTCCTTAATGCTAAAAAGGACAGATGTATGAAGGTAATATTGAGATGCAGATTGGCATTGATTTGGGCCGGAGGAGCACTTTTTTTGCTGGGCTGTCAACCTCATACGCCTTCCGCGAAGCCGTCCAATAGCGCTACCGGCGAGACAAAAGCCACAGAAGGTTATCGCCCCCTTGGCCGCTATTTAGTGACTGAAAACGGCGGGTATCAGATGGGATGGCCGGCAAGCGGCTTCTCCTTAGCTTTTGAAGGTAAAACTCTGACGACGATTCTAACCGATAGCGGGGAGGGAATAATGGACCTCTCTGTGAATGGGGAAATGTCAACATTAAAATTGGATCCCGGTACAAATAGTTACACCCTTATTGAAAGTCCCAAACGGGAGAACTTCGAAGTGGAGCTCACCCGCCGGACGGAAGCTCAAGATACAGGATTGTTTACTATTGAGTCGGTTCAGACAGATGGTCAGGTGATACCCTCAGCCGCCACTTCCAAGAAGATACTCTTTCTTGGAGACTCCATTACTGCCGGTTTCGGTCTGCGTGGAGATACGAAAGAGTGTAGCTACACGCCCGTAACTAATGCGCCTTTGCAAAGTTACGCTAGTCTGACAGCAGAGCAATTGGAGGCCGAATCCCAATTGATCGCTATTTCTGGTCGGGGCGTGGTTTACAACTGGGAGGGTAATCCTGCACCGGTCATGCCGTCGCAAATCGACGCCGCTTTACCAGACAGTGAGGGTGATTGGGATAATGATCTGTTCAGGCCAGATGTGATTGTGACTGCTTTAGGGACAAATGATTGGTTAGAAACAAATCCCGGAGAAAAAGCTTTCCGCTTAGGTTACAAAAACATGCTTAGTGATCTGCGCGTTCAGTATCCTAAGGCTCATATCGTGACAGTCAACGGGCCGCTTTTAGAGGGAGAAAAACTAGACGCCGCTCGCAGTGGTATAGGGTGGGCGATGAGCGAGCTTCGCGACTCTAATATTTCGTCTGTAGATTTGAGCCTGTCAGAAACGGGTTTGAAATGGAGCTGCCAATACCACCCCGGACGAGACAGCATGAAAAAGATGGCCAATCAATTAGGCGCTCACATCGCGGAACAAACCAACTGGATTTACCCCACCATCCAACTGCCAATCAAGCCTCAACACGATCTGGCTGAAGCTGGAAAGAAGGTTTTCTCGCAGAGACTTTCCGAAATAAAAGCGTTGCCGCGAATGACGGGTGGGACTGTTTTGGCCGGCGACAGTATTACACAGGGTTGGTTGGAATTTGACTTTCTTGACGGACCCATTTCCAATCATGGTATTGGCTGGGATACTGCCGTGGGCCTGCATGCTCGACTCCCGGAAGTTTTGCGACATCAACCTGATCAAATGTTCATTCTAATCGGGACCAATGACATTGGGTATAATCATACTGCTCAGCAGGTGACCGCGCCCGTTAAATCCTTTATCGCGAGCGTTAAACAGGAAAGCCCCCAGACTAAAATTTATATCCAATCGATTTTTCCGAGGGAGGAAGGGGCGCTCCCTTTAGTGAATAAATACAATGAGGCTCTTGAAACTGTAGCTATAGAAACTGGCGTTATGTATCTGGATCTCACATCGAATTTTCGGGCAGAAAACGGGACTTTAAGGTCTGACCTCACGACGGATGGGCTCCATTTGAATGAACGTGGCTACCGAATTTGGGCAGACATCCTTAACCCCATCATCAATTCATTACAGAAGCCAGATTGACAAATTCAAAAATACACTGTTTATGAGGGCGTGTGAAAGGGTGGATTCATGATCGAAGTTCTGAAAAATATTTTGCTTGCCATTATTGTCGCTTTAATGGCTATCCTTCTTGGCCTGTAATCAAGGCTGACGAGGCGCATTTTTGAATTTTACCTCTCGTATATATTTTCGGGAATGTTTCTTTGTTTGCTTCACAATTCTCACGAATACAGTCTTCATAGATCGGCCTATAATCCGGTGGTTAGGCGGTCAAATTGTGAATATCCTTAAACTTCAATGTGAACTTGTCTCGTTTTGGCTAAGGTTCGGCAATGGAGTTTGTTGCCGCGCCATTTGCCTTGGAAAGTGACGAAACCAATTAGGTCTTAATTTCAGACACTAGACTTGTCTTATATGAGAAGTTAGCCGTCTGTCCGGACTAATACTTTCATAAGAAACATATATAAAAGCTCGATCTTTTAGCCGGGCTTTTGAGACTTAAAGGGATTTTTCGCCGAATTTACAGAGACTGAGCGATTTCCGCATTTTCTGTAATTGCACCCCAATTTTTATCCGCTAAATTCGATTTGTTGGCCACCCAAGACCCGCCAACCGTCACGACAGATGGGACGTCTAGATATGACCGCACAAGATTTTGACTGATACCGCCAGTCGGCATAAACTTTAATTGAGTCAGCGGGCCGCCAATGGCTTTTAGGGCATTAATTCCGCCGCTCGCCTCCGCTGGGAAAAATTTCACAAAATCATAGCCTGCTTCTATCATGGCAACGGCTTCCCCGGTTGTGCTGATACCGGGAATTGCAGATATTCCGACCTCGGCAATAGCGCTGATTAGCCTAGGAGTCGTTCCGGGAGTCACTATAAAGTCCACGCCTATTTCGGCGCACACCTTTACCTGATCTGTATTGATGACCGTTCCGACTCCTAAGAGAATGCCGAGATCTGCTTCTGCGATAGCTTTAATGCCGTCGAGAGCTGCCTTTGTTCGGAGTGTTAACTCAATCGCATTTATACCGCCTTCCTGAAGTGCCTTGGCCAGAGGGACAGCATCTTCTACGTGATCCAAAGTGACAACAGGGACGACATTTATGCCTTCCAGTTTTTCAAGGAGATTAGTCATAATATATGGTTCTTATTCATCTTTGGAAACTTTGTGCAAATCACAGCTAAGCAGTTGTTTATTCGCTGTCAAATAGGGATAAAGTAAATCTGTGTTTGACCACCGAAAAACAAAAAACACGAGAGTTAATTGAAACTATAATCGCCTTTTATTGATTTTTTGACGAATTTGTTTCACTCTCATAAAGAAGCAAGGCTGCGTTTCACAGACGTGATAAAACGCAGATAAGGGGGCCATGAAAGCAACAATCACAGATGTAGCTAAGGTGGCTGGCGTTTCTATGAAAACGGTCTCTCGTGTTCTTAATAATGAACCAAATGTAGCTGCTAAAACGCGAGAAAGAGTTCTCGCGGTTGCGACCGAACTGAAGTACTCTCCAAATTTGGCGGCAAAGGGCTTGGCAAGTTCTAGGTCTTATCTTTTGGCGCTCGTATATGATAATCCCAGTCCATATTACATCGCGAAGATACAATCCGGCGCAATTGATGGTTGCCGTAAATTTGGTTACCATTTGGTTCCGGAACCGTTGGGTCTCCCTGATGATGCAGCTGAAACCACCCAAGAGGAAGCTGTGCATCGGCTTTTACATAGATTGCCTGTCGATGGAGTTATTCTGACGCCGCCGCTTAGCGATTCTTCTGGAGTTATAAAAGCGCTGGAATCTATGAATATCCCTTTTGTTTTGGTCGCACCGTCCGGACAAAAGACCGGAATTAGCGCCGTTAAAATGGATGATGTCCAAGCCGCACGGGAAATGACGAACTTCCTAATCGCGCAGGGTCATAAATCCATCGGTTTTATAAAGGGACATCTGGAGCATAGCGCCACGGCGTTACGTTACGAAGGGTTTCAAGAAGCAATGGCTGAGGCCAATTTGAAGGTACATGACCACGAGGTGAAACAGGGCGACTTTTCCTTTCGTTCAGGAGTCGTGGCGGCGGAAGAGCTTTTAGAGGATGTAAATACCCGCCCCACAGCAATCTTTGCATCTAATGATGATATGGCCGCTGGCGTCGTTTCCGTGGCCTCCCGGCTTGGTATTGTGGTTCCGGATGAGCTTTCTGTCTGCGGCTTTGATGACACGCCTCTCGCGAAAATTCTTTTTCCGCAGCTGACGACCGTTCAACAACCAATATATGAAATGGGATTTGAAGCCGTAAAAATTCTACTCGATCCGGCGCTAAAAAATACTCCGGCTTTGACCCGAAATCTTGATTTTAAGCTTGTTGTAAGAGATTCTGCCCTTATTCAAGGCAGCTAATTTTTTCAAAAGGTTTGACAGCGCTGTCATACTCGATTTATCTCTCTAGACAGTCTACAAGGGGAAGATGTCAGTGACTGACAAGAAAAGCCAAAAATCCGACACGGACGATGAGAGGGACGTTGAAACACCGCGCTCAACCTTCGTGCCTGTTAAACCGTTCGAAATGATTATTTTTGGAGCAACGGGGGATTTGGCTCGTCGAAAGATTTTTCCGGCCCTTTATCACAGATTTGTAGACGGGCAAGTTCCAGCAAACTCCCGCATTATAGGTGTGTCACGAAGCGAGCATAGCCGAGAAGAGTTCATCGATATTATTCATGAAAATTATTGCGAGTTTGAAAAAGACGATAAGCTTGACCCGAAAAGCTGGAAAAAATTCACAGATTTGATAGAGTATGTCTCGATTGATGTTCTCAAGGATACCGATTGGTCAAATTTAGCCAGCGCGGTTGATGATAAAAATTCTCTTATACGGGTATTTTATCTCGCCATGCCACCGTCCATGTTTGCCGGCATTTGTCAGGGGCTGAAAAAAGCGGGGCTGGCACATAAAAAATCCCGAGTTGTTTTGGAAAAGCCTATCGGAACCGATTTCGATTCCGCTCATAAAATTAATGAAGGGGTCGCGCAGGTTTTTGACGAAAATCGAATTTACAGAATTGATCATTATCTGGGTAAAGAGACCGTTCAAAACCTGCTCGTTTTACGTTTCGGGAATATACTTTTAGAGCCCTTATGGAACAGCAACGCGATTGAGCATATTGAAATCACGGTTGCGGAGGACATCGGGGTGGGCGGCCGGGGCGCCTATTATGATTCTGCCGGGGCTTTACGCGATATGGTTCAAAATCATCTGCTGCAATTGCTTTGTCTATCGACGATGGAAGCTCCGTCCTCACTGGAGGCGGACGATGTTCGAACTGAAAAAATTAAAGTTTTACGGGCGCTTGAGCGCATTACCGTTGATAACGTCAAAGCAAAAACTGTACGTGGGCAATATACAAATGGGCGGGTCGATGGAAAAGCTGTGAACGGCTATCTTGTTGACGTGGATGTTGAAGAGAGCAAGACAGAAACATTTGTAGCAATACATACCGAGATTAAAAATTGGCGCTGGGCAGGAGTGCCTATATATTTACGGACCGGCAAACGTATGAATAGTCGTCGCTCGGAAATCGTAATCCAATTTAAACCTGTTCCACATTCTATTTTTGGAGAAGATACCAAAATCAACGCCAATAAGCTGGTCATTCGATTGCAACCGGATGAAGCGGTACGATTGTTTATGGAAATCAAAGAGCCGGGTGCCGGGGGACTTCGATTGAAAACGCTCCCATTAAACTTGTCCTACGCTGATAATTTCACCGTGCGTTACCCGGATGCATATGAGCGACTTTTGATGGATGTCGTCCGCGGAAATCTGAGCTTGTTTATGCGCCGCGATGAAGTCGAAGCGGCGTGGCGTTGGGTCGATAGCGTGTTGGAGGCTTGGGAAGAAACAGACCAAATCACTCGTCCTTATTTTGCAGGGACAGACGGCCCAGAAGCTGCCAGCGAAATGTTGATGGATTTAGGCGACTCTTGGTCGGAGGCTTAGAGATGCCCACATCAGGTTATAATTATCATGTGGCGGATAGCGCTGAAGAATATGTCAGTGAAGCTGCGGAGGCCATCCGCTTACGCTTGGAAGACGCTCTTCTGGAACGGGGGAGGGCGAGTTTACTTGTCTCCGGTGGCTCTAGTCCAAAGCCAGTTTATGACGCTCTTAGCCGAACATCGCTCGATTGGAAAAATATAACGGTTAGTCTCGTGGATGACCGTTGGGTACCGCAAGGGGCCGACGGCTCTAATGCTAGTTTCATAATGGAAACTCTTTTGCAGAATAATGCGGCTGAGGCCTCGTTTCTCCCGCTTGTAAATGATGCGTCTGAGGCTAAATTTGGGGCTCCGGATATGGCGAAAGTTTTTGAGAAAGAACTATCTGGTGTCATCGATATTTGCATTATGGGCATGGGAACGGACGGCCACACCGCTTCTTGGTTCCCTAACTCTAAGACACTCGAAAAAGCTTTCGAAGTTGAAAGGGCTGCCTCGCTTGTCTGGCAAGATGCCTCCGGCCAAAACGGTGCAAGTGGCTTTAATGACCGAATCACAGTGAGCCTTCCTGTTGTCATGCGCGCCCGCGATGTGTTTTTGTTAATTCCCGGACAAAAGAAAAAGTCGGTTTGGGAAGATAGCGCAGGAAAAAATGTCCACGACGCTCCGGTCACAACATTGCGCGCTGCCGGGACCCGTCTACACGTTTACACTCATGAGGGAGCATAGATTATGAACCCGACGATCAAAAAAGTTACCGACCGAATTATTGAACGGTCAAAGATAACCCGCGCCGCTTATCTGGCAGATTGCGAAGAGAATATGAGGCCCGGCCCGCGCCGCAAACGCTTATCTGAAGGGAATGTAGCTCATGCGAGTGCTGCATGTCCGGTTTTAGAAAAAACAGAGATTCTAGGCGCGAAATGGGCCAATATTGGCATTGTAACGGCTTATAATGATATGCTGTCAGCGCACCAGCCTTTCGAAAAATTCCCGTCCATCATTAAACATGCCGCGCGCCGCGCGGGGGCGACGGCTCAAGTCGCGGGGGGGGTACCGGCGATGTGTGACGGAGTTACGCAGGGCCAAGACGGTATGGAGTTATCGCTCTTTTCGCGTGACGTCATTGCCTATTCGACAGCGATTGCCTTGTCGCATGATATGTTTGACGGCGTTATACATCTTGGGGTTTGTGACAAGATCGTTCCTGGCCTTCTGATCGCCGCGCTCCGTTATGGGTATTTGCCGCATATTTTTTCGCCGGCAGGACCTATGCCGTCAGGTATTACCAATCCTGAAAAAGCCAAAATCAGACAGCTTTTTGCTGAAGGCAAGGTTGATCGCAAAGAACTATTAGCGGCGGAGTCCGCCTCTTATCACGCGCCGGGAACCTGCACGTTTTACGGAACTGCCAACACAAATCAGATGCTGATGGAAATTATGGGGATGCAACTACCCGGGGCGTCTTTCGTTCACCCGAACACACCTTTGCGGGACGCTATAACTGCGCAAACGACCCGCCGCCTCGTGGCGATTACAAATATGGGTAAAGAGTTTACCCCTGCCTGTCATATTATAGATGAGAAAGCCATTGTGAATGGTTTGGTTGGCCTCATGGCGACAGGCGGCTCGACCAATTTAACAATTCACCTGTCTGCGATTGCGCGTTCTGCAGGAATAATCATCAACTGGGATGATTATTCGGAAGTGTCCCACGCCGTTCCGTTGATCTGCAAAATCTATCCAAACGGTATTTCAGACATAAACCATTTCCACGCGGCGGGCGGCATGGCCTATCTAGTTAATGAGCTGATTGAGGCGGGTCTATTAAACACAGATGTCACCACCGTGGCTGGCGGAGACGGTCTGTATGAATACACGTGTGAGCCTATCAAAAATGCTCATGCTGATCCAGATCCGGTTGTCTATCGTCAAGGCCCAAAAGAAAGCCTGAACCACGAAATTGTCTCTTCGGTCAATAAGCCCTTCCGCAAAGACGGGGGACTTCGCCTCCTTGAAGGCAATATTGGTCGCGGCGTTATCAAAATTTCAGCTGTCGAAGAACAGCACCATTTAGTCGAAGCCCCCGCAATTGTCATTTCCAATCAAAATGATTTGGTCAAAATGCACCAGGCCGGAGAATTAGAACGCGATTTTGTTGCCGTGTTGCGATTTCAAGGGCCGGCCGCAAATGGTATGCCTGAACTTCATAAACTGACTCCTATTTTGGGGGCGCTCCAAGATAAGGGCTTCAAGGTTGCATTGGTTACCGACGGACGTATGTCCGGCGCATCAGGAAAAGTGCCTTCCGCGATCCACATCCATCCCGAAGCATTACACGGCGGACCAATCTCAAAAGTTCGGACAGGGGACATTGTCCGTCTTGATGCGGCCAATGGCAAAGTCGAGGTTATTATAAAGGACAATTTGGAAGACCGCGAACCGGCGGTCATGCCGAAAGCTGGAAACCTTTCTGGTTTGGGCATGAATATGTTTGAACCTATGCGATCCAGAGCTGATAACGCCGAAGCTGGGGCCTCGGTTTTGGGAGATCCGGAATGGGCTCAGACTCTCAGGAACCCGAACGGATGAGTGAGGCTGTACTTGTCGGCGATGTTGGAGGAACAAATTGTCGTTTTGCTTTTGCCGAGTTGAGTGCCCAAGGCACAATAGATCTTCATCATTCAGAACGATTTTCCGTCAAAGACTTCCCTGATTTCAACACGGCTGTAAATTCTTATTTGGTAAGTCAGGCCATCAAGCCAGCCCGGGCTGCATTCGCTTTTGCCGGACCGAAATTTGATGATGAAATCAAAATGACAAATATCGACTGGATTGTGTCTGAAAGTGACCTACGCAAAACATTTGGTTTTGAAACCGTTGTCGTGTTGAATGACTTCGTTGCAATGGCAAATGGAGCGACTGTTGTGCCGGATGATGGCTTTGAGGTCCTCATGCCCGGAAAAGTTAATTACAATAAACCTGTAGCTGTTCTTGGCCCGGGGACAGGACTTGGAATTTCTTTAATTGTGCCAGGAAATCCGCTGCGAATACTTCCGACAGAAGGCGGCCATGTAAGTTTTTCTCCTCAAAACGAACTCGAACGAGACGTGTTACTTCATCAGTTAAACGAGACGTCATATGTTTCAGTAGAAAGCCTTATTTCCGGGCCAGGCCTTTTACGGCTTTACAATGCGATTTGTGCTATAAATGGTCAGGACTGTCTGTGCCGAAAACCGGACGAAATCGTCGCAGCGGCCGAAGCCAATCCGAAATCACTGGCTCGCCAGACCGTTGTGACATTTTGTAATATTCTGGGCGGTTTCGCCGGAAATGCGGCCCTGACAATGGGGGCTTCTGGGGGAGTAGTTCTGGGAGGGGGAGTTTCCCGTCATATTTCCCCCTTTCTGGAGGAATCTGAATTCAAGACCCGTTTCCGCGAACGGGGGCAGGGTGCTTGGTTCGTAAAAGAGATCCCGGTAAGACTCATAAAAGCCCACTTTGTTGCGCTTTATGGAGCCGCCGCAATGATATTGAAGTAATGAAAATTTTCACTTTAAGACTGCTACAACTAAATTGTTGACGTATTTTAGTACTAGGGAAATTTGGACGACTTTTGATCAGTCTTCTTCTTCCCAGATGCAGGGGCCTCATTCTGAGTTATAAAGATTGATAAATTTTGTTGGAAAAGGATCGATCAGAGGGAAAGTATATTTTAATTTGGTCTATACTTAAACGCCTGTTGGCGACATTGGATTGCTGGATGACCGCTTTAATAGCCCAAATGAAATTAGTCCGCGTCCCAATCTTAGCTAAAGGCCACGAACTTTAACTCAGTCTCTTAGCTAGAGGTAAATTGAAGAGCTGCGAGCCGCGCATAAAGCCCGTCTTGAGCCAATAAGCTTTCATGTGTTCCGGTCTCTACGATTCTGCCTTCCTCCATGACAATGATCCGGTCTGCCTTGAGGACGGTGGCGAGACGATGGGCAATAACAAGGGTGGTTTTTGTTTTGGACATGGCTTCAAAAGCAGATTGGACGGCGCGTTCGCTTTCGGCGTCCAAGGCGCTGGTAGCTTCGTCTAAAAGGAGTATAGGCGCGTCGCGCAAAATTGCTCTCGCAATAGCCAAACGTTGTCTTTGTCCGCCCGAAAGTGTGACGGCAGATTCCCCCAAATCGGTATTATAACCTTCGGGAAGCTTTTCGATAAATTCATGGGCAAAGGCAGCTTTGGCGGCTGAGACGACTTCTTCATCTGTCGCACCCTCACGACCATAGCGGATATTGTCCAACGCCGTCCCGGAAAAAAGAGGTGTATTTTGCTGCACAATGGCAAATTGTTCGCGCAGGTTCTGCGGAGAGAGATCCGTAATGGGAACATTATCAAGTTTTATCGCGCCGGAGTGAACATCATAAAAACGCAATAAAAGCTGGAAAACAGTTGATTTTCCAGCGCCAGAAGGTCCGACAAGGGCGACGGTTTCGCCCGCTTGTATATCAAGCGTAACATTTTGTAGCGCTCGGTCTGTGGGGCGGGAGGGGTAAAAGAAGGTTACATTTTCAAATGCGATAGTTCCTGTTGCTGGGGAAAAGTCATTGGCTTCAATAGGAGGTAGAATAGCAGGATCCTCTGCCAAAAGCTCCATAACCCGTTCTGTAGCTCCAGAAGCACGGAGCAATTCCGTCCATGTTCCTGTTAAGAAACCGACATTGGAAACAGCAGAAATCGCCAGAAAAATAAACTGTACGATAGAGCCGCCCGTCATTGTGGAATCGGGTTGGCTCACAAGGTTAGCACCATACCAGATCACGCCGACCATGCCGGTCAGTCCAATGCCAAAAATAACAAAGGTCATCACGGACCGAACAAATATCCGTTTTTGATTGGCGGAATAAGTGTTTTCAACGGCTTCGTCGAAGGACGCTCTTTCATAGGCTTCGCGAGTAAATGCCTGCACGGTGGCAATAGCGCCAATGGCTTCCCCTGCCCGGGCGGAGGCGTGAGCCAGATTGTTCTGACTGGTAATGGAAAGCTTTCGGATTGATTTACCGATTAAAATGGCGGGAACGAGAATAATTGGCCCAATGAGAAGGACGAGAAGGGTAAGCTTCCAACTCACGAAAAACATCCATATAATTGCCCCTATAGTAACCACGGCGGAGCGCAGGGCAAAGGAGACGGAAGACCCTATAACCGTTTCTATTAAAGTCGTGTCCGTAGTTAGCCGCGATAAGACCTCTCCTGTCCTGAGGGTTTCGAAAAACGTGAGATCAAGGCGTGTCAGTTTACCAAAGACGGCTTTGCGGATATCAGCAATGACTCGTTGTCCGAGCTGGCTGACGAAATAGAACCGGGCAGCGCTAAAAATGGCCAAAGTCAGCACAATGATAATAGCGAAGCCGAAATAGGGAGTGAGGCTACCGACACTTCCGCCAAGCGCGTAATTACTACAATAGGCTAGCGGGTCAGCGTCTCCGATAAATCCGCAATCGACAATGACCTTAGCGGCCAATGTCATCGCCAGATTGAGACCAGCCGCTACAGTTAAAGCAATTAGGAATAAAGCGAGAGTTAGCGGGTAGCGTGCGATGAAGGGCCAAAGCCGCCGCAACGGTTTGATACTTTTGGCCTTGCCTCGCTTCGTCTTGTCGTCTTCGATTTGCGCCGTAAGAGCTGCCCCGCTGCTGCGGGACATATCGATATCCTGTTCGTCTGACACGTTTGCCTGACCTTTCAAAAACTGGGTCAAATAATTTCAGGGGGCTTTAACGCGAACGACCCGCTCGGGCGAGGGTTAAATCAGCGCAGTCTGCACCTCAGTCTAAATAGCGGCAGGAGAGTTGTAGATGAGAAAAGCCTCTTGCAAGAACAGCGCATAAATCTATGACCAGCCAAACCATGCCGACTCCACTTGATATCTTGCAATCCACCTTTGGGTTTGACGATTTTCGTCCCGGACAGGAAGATATTATCCAAGGTATTTTGAAAGGAGAATCAGTTCTTGCGGTTATGCCAACCGGAGCAGGCAAATCGCTTTGTTATCAAGTACCGTCTCAAATTTTGCCTCGCCCGACGATAGTTGTCTCGCCGCTTGTTGCGCTGATGGATAACCAAGTCGCGGGTCTGCGCGCGAATGGTATAGCTGCCTCTTGTCTTCACTCCGGTCAGAGCCGAGAACAGAATATCGCCCAGTGGCGGGACGTCACAAATGGACGGAGCAAGATTTTATATGTTTCGCCAGAGCGGCTAATGACGGGTCGGATGTTATCTGCGATGAAGGCTTTGAGTCCGTCTTTGTTTGTCGTGGATGAGGCGCACTGCGTGTCTAAATGGGGGCCCGCTTTCCGTCCCGAATATGCTGATTTAACCCGTCTCCACACCCTTTTCCCTGAAAGCAATTTTGCGGCTTTTACGGCGACGGCAGATGACGCGACACGCGAAGATATTGCACAACAGCTTTTTAGCAGCCAAGGCAAAATTATTGTTCACGGGTTTGACCGCCCCAACTTATCTCTGGCGGTCCTGCCGGTGGACAACCGCCCACGCCAATTAAATAATCTTTTAGTGAATCAAAAAGGTAATTCAGGAATTGTATATTGCCTTTCTCGAAAGAATACAGAGGCTTACGCGAAAAGTTTAAATGATGCGGGTTATAGGGCTCTACCATACCATGCAGGAATGTCATCCGAAGATCGCTTTGAAAATCTAGATCTTTTTATGGCAGAACCAGGCATCATTATGGTGGCAACAATCGCTTTTGGTATGGGCATAGATAAGCCAGATATCCGATTTGTTTATCATACGAATCTACCGTCCTCAATGGAGGCCTATTATCAAGAAATTGGACGGGCTGGGCGGGATGGTCTCCCAGCAGAAACGGCGCTTTTGTTTGGCTTGGATGATATCCGAATGCGGCGTCAGTTTATTACCAATGACGGGAGCGAGCGGGATCATCAAATGCGGGAGTTTAAGCGTTTGGATGCCCTTATAGGGTATTGTGAAACGTCCGCATGCCGACGACAGGCCCTGCTAAATTATTTCGGAGAAACGACGGCTCCCTGCGGCAATTGTGATAACTGCCTCAATCCGCCGGAACAGGTCGAAGCGACAGAAGCCGCCCGGGTGATTTTTGCGTCTATTGCTCAAACGGGTCAACGTTTCGGCACTACACACATTGTCGCCGTCGCTCGTGGCGAAGAGACAGACCGCATTAAACAGTTTAGCCATGATAATTTGGCGAGCTTTGGGCAGGCTGAATCCAGCGGTAAAGCCTTTTTGCAAGCGCTTATTCGCCAAGCGGTGGCGCGCGGCCTATTGGGAATGGATATTTCGCGTTACGGGGCGCTGACTTTATCTCCGCAGGCAGCGGCGATGATAGAAGGTGACGAAGAGTTCCATATGAGACCGCCGATCAAATCTTCACGCCAAGCCGAGCGCCAGGCTCAGGTCAAAAAACAGACCGATTTGTCAGATAAGGATCAATCATTACTGATACAGCTCAAGGCGCTCCGTTCTGAATTGGCGCGGGCGCTTGGCAAACCTGCCTTTGTCGTTTTTTCTGATGCGACTCTAATGGATATGGTGGCAAAACGCCCGACCCACCGGCAGAGTATGCTAGACGTATCGGGCGTTGGAGAAACGAAATTCGCCAGGTTTGGCGAGGCGTTCCTAGAAGTTATTTCTAATTCTTAGTGATGTCGGCCTAGTTAGAGTCGACATCGATGCCATTTTCATCAACTTCAATCGCTAAATCTGGCTCATCAGCAGACTGACCGCTAATATACAAATAGCCCAAACCAAGAACCGCGATGACAAGCGCCCCGACGATGAAATATATCCCTTTTCCGGATCCGTTATTATTAGACATTGAGTGTCCCCTTTTCAAAATCACCCTTTATTAGGTGTTAAAGATACGTTGGCTAAAGGGTTCGGTTCCCCTTAATCCATTTTAATTTTCAAAATATGTCTCCGTCAACAATCTGACGGAGACGACTGGACTTCTGGATTTTTAACGAAGACGCTTACGTGAAGTTGGGTTAGGGCCAATAGCTTTAGTATTACTGGACGATCCCCGGCGGCGGCTCGGTTGATAAGCGACTCGGGAATGTGCAACGCAATAAGGCTCATCTTCTTCTGTTTTCCGTCCACAGAAACGAAATTCCGATTTAGACGGATCCCCAATTGGCCATTTGCACATGTGATCTGTAATAGTCAGAATTGTTGCGAACTCCCCATTGGACATTTTCTTTGCTTCCAGAGGCGGAGGGGCGGGTACAGCGGCGGCGGCAACAATCTGCTCCGGTGTGCGAGGCGCAGATGGCGCGCGCGGTGCACGTGGTTTTGGCGCAGGCGTTGTGCCCGTTACTGTTTTCTTCGTTGTTTTACGCTTTGGCCGGGACGGTTTAGCGCGCCCTGAAAGGCCAAGGCGGTGGACCTTTCCAATCACAGCGTTGCGTGTCACTTCGCCTAACTCCTTGGCGATCTGGCTGGCCGATAAACCTTCGGCCCATAATTTTGTCAAAGTTGCGACGCGGTCCTCAGTCCAAGCCATAATTCAGGTCCCTTATTAGCTTATGTGCCAGCCTAAAGGCTGCTAGCACTATATATAGTGTTATTGTTCAGGTTTTTACGCCTTATCCTCAATATATCGTATCCACTGAGAGCTAGACCACAAGATGGAGGAGGCAGTTCTCCACAAGATTCAATATATTGTGTTGAGATAAGCTGTGGATGGAATTTGAGGGGAGTGAAACTACAACGGCTTCAATACCCAGCCTTCCCAGAGCGGTTTGAAACTTCATAACGCTCAATAATATATGGTAGTTTTGACGCTGAGTTAAGGTGTATCCTCAATGCGGTTTGTTGTAAGAGATCTAACAATTTATATTTTGCTTTCAAAGCTCTGACGTCCCAAAAGCAAAATTATGAAAAAGCTTTTCGATCATTCCGTTTTTATATTTTTCTTCTTACTATGCGTTTCTATCAGTGCGCCGTCGTTTTCTCAATCCAATGCAAATTTGGAGAGCGAGATTGAGACGGCGCTTTTTGGGTTAGAATCCCAAGCTGAATCCTCCTCTAAATCCACTCAGAAAAAGGAATTAGAGGCTGCTCAGCAGTTTTTGAGAAGCGCAAAAGAGTTAGAGGCGCAAGCTCAGTCCTATAAGCAGGCCGCAGATGGTGAAGAAGCCATTTTGGCTGATCTGAATGCAAGAATGGAAGCGTTAAAGTCTGCACCTGCTCAGCCCCTTCCTGCAGCTGTTCAGTCCAGGCCACAAGAGCTCAATCAATCAGAGAGTTTGTTATTAGAAAAACGTAACTCCTTGGATCAACTTGACGCTCAGAAGACTTTCCAAAGCAACCGCGCGAGTCAGATTTCAAGGGAACTTTTTCGTCTTCGCGCTATTCGGGATGAAAGCCAAAGTAATCCAGAGAGTGAAGACGCCGTGAAGGCTCTGGTTTCCCAAGCGACAGAAACTGAATTACGTCAGAAAATTCTCACTCTTCAAACCGAGCTTTCAACACTACCGGCCAGACAACGCATTACTGAAGCCCAATTAGAGCTGGCAAATGCTGAGTATAATTCGCTTCAAACCTATATCGCGAGATTAAAGCTGTCGGTCAGTCAAAACAGAGTTGTTTCGTCTCAGGAACTTGCGACAAAAGCTAAAGATCAGGTGGATAAGGCGAGAGCGGCTTCGCAAAGTCTCACTTTGATAGCAGAGGAGTCTTACCGTCTGGCGGAGAAATTACTTGAGATTACAGAGAACACGGCTGTTTTAGGGGATATATCGTCTCAAATGAATGAAGTGTATCAGCGTGTTTCTATTTCGAGTTCGACAGTTGAACGCGTTTTGGCAGCGGAAGAATTATCGGATGAAACTGCGGGACTACTGCGCCGCGTGAAATCAGGTCTGGCGGATACAGATGCGATGGAACTGACATTAGAACAAAGTGAGGCAACCCGAACGGATTTACAGCTTCGAACAATTCTTTGGGAGGACCGATTGCAATTAATCGGGCGTTCGATGCAGTCTGGGGGGGAGTTTCTGATGACTCAACTTTCAGATGCTAATTCTGCTTATATGCTTTCTGAGGAATACCCTGAGATTGTGCAAGACTTGCAGGCTTTACGCCGTGAGCTTCTTATCAACCTTATTGATGCTGCCCGTATAGATTTGGAACGCCGCGCTAAAACTGTTGTGGTCACTCGAGAGACGATTCAGCTCACTGAGAGTGTTGAAACGCGTTTAGAACGACGTCTCATTTGGCTCCGAACAAATGATTCTTCGCCTTTGATGGCGGTGAAAAATATTCCAGCGGGACTGGTTTACATCGGAAGTCCTTCAAATTGGAAAGCCGCCGGCACCGTTTTTAAAAATAAACTTTTACAGTCACCATTATCTCTATTTTATTTGTTAGGAATTCCGGCGTTTTTATGGAGCATGCGTTCGACAATGCAGAGACGCTTATCGCGCTTGGCCCAGCGTGTTGGGAAAAACGCAGGTGGCGAACGGCCTGACGGCTTCTTAGTCACGCCCTTAGCTCTTATCCTTTCTTTTTTAATTGCGGCGCCGCTTTCCTTTGTCCTGATCGGTGCGGGGTCGATATTATTTAGTTCTGGTAGCGGCCCGAATTTCACGCAGGCTTTAAGTGTGGCTCTGACGTCAACAGGATCGCTATTCTTTGTCTTGTTTACCTTTAAAGTGATTTGCGGAGATGATGGACTTCTAGGAGCGCATCTAGGTTGGAGTGATCAGGCCCGAAATTCGCTTTCAAAGCATCTTGGATGGTTTACCCCCGTTGTCACAATAATGACATTCCTCTTGGCTATGGGGTTATATGAGAATGTGCCGAGTCTAAGATATGGGCTTGCCCTCATAGCGTTCGTCTGTTTGTCTATGGCCATATCTGTGATGGCCTATCTATTTTTCCGACCTAAAGGCGGCGTCGCGGCCACTATCGTCATGGAAACCTCTGCCTCCCCGCGTATTACGTCCATTTTCCCTGTACTTGTTCTGATCCCGCTACTCGTAGGTTTGGCCCCTTTGTTCGGTTATTTTGATACGGCGATAGAACTGCAAAGCCGAATTTTTCGAACCGGAATTTTAGGCCTTACGATCTCTATTTTATATGGATTATTACTTCGAACAATAAACGTGGCGCATGATAGATATTTGCTGACACGAGCCGCTCGGCGCAGACATCAAAGACTTGTCGAGAACCAAGCAAAATCCGAAGCGGATCAAAGCGGCGAGGCTCGGCCCTCTACGCCCGACCCTGTAGACTCTGTTTCTCTTTCCAGACAAATTCGCAAGACTTTGTTCACACTTTCGATTTTGGTGTTCCTATATGGCCTATGGAAGTTATGGGGACCGCTTTTACCGGCTTTGGGAATTGCGGAAGATATAACGCTTTGGGAACAGACCCGGATGATTAATGGTGAAGAAACGTCTCGCTCAGTGACCCTTTCAATCCTTCTTGTTTCCTCTCTGATCTTGGTCGGATCACTCATTGCAGCTAGAAATGTAAAAGCGATTTTAGAGCTTTTAGCTTTTGATCGTTTAAACTTGGATTCAGGGACGCGGTACGCAACAGTCACAATAGCAGGCTATGCTTTGATTGGCATTGGAGCCGTCGTTTCTCTAGCGTTGTTAGGACTTGATTGGTCTAAGCTACAATGGATCGTCGCCGCGCTCGGCGTAGGTATTGGCTTTGGACTTCAAGAAATAATTGCTAATTTTATCTCCGGCATAATCATTCTTTTCGAACGTCCCGTGCGTGTGGGTGATGTGGTAACAATCAATAACCTCACCGGAACCGTTAATAACGTAAAAATTCGAGCGACAACAATTACAGATTTTGATAATCGCGAGGTGTTACTTCCGAATAAAGCTATTATCACCGGGGAAGTGACCAATTGGACGTTGAACAATGCGGTGACGCGGATTATAATAAATATCGGTGTCGCCTACGGGTCAGACATTCAACAAGTCACCCAAATTCTGACAAATGTTCTTGAGGCTCATCCAGACGTATTGAGTGATCCGCCCCCGACTGTCTTTTTTATGGCACATGGAGACAGTTCACTCGACTTTGAAATCCGGATGTTTGTGTCGGCTGTCTTTCAGAGGCTTCCGGCAACACATGATGTTAATTCAGAAATTAATGCGGCCCTCACGGCAAATAATATCGAAATTCCGTTCCCTCAGAGAGATATCAATATCAAAGGGGAGACGAAGCCGAGTTAAAGAGGAGCACAGAAGCGTAAACGCCAATATGAGAAAAACGAGCAAGTGCTGACTTTGCTTATCTATACGCTGCCATTCAAAGTTCTCTCTTAATTGGCCGATATGTCAGTTCACCAAATGAGGTTTGAAAATAGTTACAGACCAAATCCAGAGGCGTAAGGATTTCTGTCCGATGGTGCTCATGAGAAGGCCCATCACCCGGTCCAGAAAATATAGGTGCCTACGGCCTTTCGCAACGCTGTGGAGAGTTCTACCATGCAGTAAACTATGGGCATAATGAGCAAACCTGCCAGTAAATAAGCTAACCAGACTGAATTTCCAGTGTAGGATGCCGCTTTGCTGGCAATAAAAAGAGCCCTGAACTAAACATGGCCAGTTCGACATCGCATAAACGTCAAACAGGGTCAGGGTCTTTTTGAGAATTTTGGCTTCTGATATATCGGCCCTTACGAAATGGCGCGCAGCTAAAGCAGCCCGTGATTTAGGCCGTTTCTATGGTGGGATTGGTTTATGTCTAACTGAGGCCTAGCGAGATGAACCTGTGAAGCCGCCTTAGGCTTGCGAAATGAATAAAAAGTCTCGAAGTCCTTAGGGTTTTTAATGAGAGTCAATTAATGCGTTAGCAAGAGTATGTGTTGGTTCCGCGGCTAAAAGCATACGGAACCAACGAGCCCCGTGGGGTCACCCTAAAGAGAAGATACGACTTAAACCCCACCCAATCGGGGGGGCTTGAATGATTAAATTAGTCAAAAAGGATAAATAAAGCGGTTTAATGCAATGAATTAACTGCGGTTTCCCTTGCCCGCCAGCCGAGGCCTCCAACAAAATATGAAGACCATATGTACGCCCAATCCAGTGATGTAGCCGCCTTGAATGTTCATTTCACAGTAGCAGGCTTCTTAGGTTGTTACAAAGAAAGCAGTTTCATATTTGACGACCGTCCGTCCTTATTTAGAGGGGGAACTCACGAAATGGAGACCGTCGAGAAAATTTGTATCTTGCCATGAGCTAGTTTAGCAAACATATCTAAACGCCGATGAGAAATAAACGCTTCACCCTTCAATACCTCAAGTCCCAATGTCGTGACGCGGCGATGGGGGAGCTTCCTTGGGAAATTCTTTTGGGAAATATTTGTGATTGGCTGGAGGGAGATCGCGCGATGATGCTGTCAGCCCATTATGGGCAACCTTATAGCTCCACTGTTTCATATAATCACGACCTGTCGAAAATCCTGAAATATAACAAGGAGTTCAATGGAAGCGATCCCCGCATGCCCTTTTCTAAATTGACAATGCCAGGACAAACGCGAACGGGGCAACAATATGTTCGCAATGAAGATATTAAGGATACGGAATATTTTAACGTAATATCGCGCGCCGGAGATCAACTGGACAGTCTTCACTCAGTTATTATGGACACGCCCGGTTCCGGTCGCCAAGCTATAAGCATACATAGGAGTTTTAAAAACAATCTTTTCGAGCTCTCAGATGTCGATAACATGAATGCGTTATTGCCGCATCTAACGGAGGCTTACCAATATGCCGTTAAGGTTTCTGGAAAACTAAGCACTAAGATCGGGAGCCGAGATTGCGCGCTCTTGGTTAAGCCGGATTTGCAAAGTAAATGTCTCAGCGGTGATCCGTTTAACATCTTTTCAGGAAATGAATTTTTGGGATGGAACGGCGACTATCTAAGACCTAAAAATGAAGCTCTTCAAAAGTTCCTTGTTTTAACGATGAGGCGCGCCAGAAAGGGGGTCTCTTCGCAATGCCGTCTCCGTGTAAATTATCCGTCTGAGACAGAGGTGAATCCCTTCATTCAAATAACTATATTTCCTCGACCTAAACTTATTGATTGGTTGTCTGATACTGAAGGCGCTGTCATGCTTTATGCCACACGTCTCGAAGAAAATACTGATACCTCTAATTGCGATATATTTTCAAAGATTTACCGGCTCACCAAATCAGAATTCCGAACCCTTAAGGCGTTATTGGAAACGAATGATCTTAAAATGGCTGCCCTGAAATCAGAAGTTACTTATGAAACTGTGAGGTGGCACCTGAAAAATATATTTCAGAAAACAGGATATAATAAACAAGAGACGTTGTTGAAGGCGGTGATAGAAATGGACTTGTCAAATTCATATTAAATTTAAACTTAGCCCGAAGTTCTTGGTTGCGGGCTTTTCTCTGAAGGTTTGCCCACCTAAAACAATCCAGCTCCTTCTCACATCGATGATTGCCACTCCCTCAATTCGCGCCTAGACCATTCTCATGTCTGATATGTCTTCTCTTCATAACGCTGCCGCGCCAACGGCTCGGAAATTCGGATTTATAAATTGGATGGGGCTTTGGACGCTTTACAAGAAAGAGTGTCTTCGATTTTTACGCATAGCGCCACAGACCTTACTCGCGCCCATCATTTCTAATTTGCTCTATATGACGGTATTTGTGCTTGCCTTTGCGGCTCTTCGCGATGATCCGGAAGCCTTTATTGCTTTCTTGGCACCAGGGCTGATCATGTTGGGCGTGCTTAATAATGCCTCAGCGAACAGCTCGTCCTCTGTTATGCAAGGCAAAATCATGGGGAATTTGACTGATTTGCTCGTCACGCCTCTCTCTTTTTACGAATTGGCGATTGGATGGATCACCGGCGCGGCGACACGTGGGATATTGGTCGCTATTTCAACCGGAATTGCCCTCGCATTTTTCGCTCCGCTTATGCCAACCCATGTCTGGGCCGTCCTCTTTTTCAGTATTTCCGCGGCGGTCATGATGTCCATGGTCGGCGTATTGTCGGGTATGTGGGCGGAAAAATTTGATCAACTTGCCGTGGTCAATCAGTTCATCATTCTACCACTTTCGTTTCTGTCCGGTACATTTTACCGAATTGATGTCCTGCCGGAACTTTTCCAGAAACTCATAATGTTCAATCCGCTGTTTTACGTCATTGACGGCTTTCGATTTGGATTTTTAGGAGAGGCTGACAGCAATATTGCAATCGGTGTTGCCTTTATATCTGCAATCAATATCGTGTTGTTTATTACCGTCTTGCTGGTGCTTCGCGCAGGCTGGCGGATCAAGTCATAATTTAAGAGCAGAAAATGGCCAAAGGCGACCACCTCTACAATACTTACGCTCCACCTCCGCAGGACTTCGTTCGCGGAGAGGGCGCATATCTCTACACAGCAGACGACAAGAAATACTTGGACTTCATTGCCGGGATCTCCGTCAATTGTCTCGGACATAATCATCCCGCTCCAAAAGCGGCGCTGAAAGAACAGGCTGATAAAGTCTGGCATCTCTCCGGCATGTTTCAACTGACCAACGCTAAAGAACTTGCGGCCAAATATTGCGCGGCGCTGCCTTTTGCCGATAAAGTCTTTTTTACCAATTCGGGCGCGGAAGCCTTAGAGTGCGCCATGAAAACAGCGCGCAAATATCATTATGACCGCGGCGAGGAAGATCGCTATGATATAATAACGTTCTCAGGGGCTTTTCACGGACGAACATTTGCGACTATCAATGCTGGCGGCAATCCGAATTACCTCAAAGGGTTCGGCCCGTCCTTGCCTGGTTTTATTCATTTGCCATTCGGAGATCATGAAGCCTTTAAAGCTGCGATTTCTGAAACAACTGCCGCGATCTTAGTAGAGCCTGTTCAGGGCGAAGGCGGATTGCGCCCGCTTCCCGAGGTGTGTTTGCGGGGATTGCGTGAATTGTGTGATGAACACGGAATCTTGCTTATTTATGACGAAGTGCAATGCGGAGCCGGCCGGACAGGCAAGCTGTTTGCCCATCAATGGGCCGAAGGTGCAGAGCCTGATATCATGGCTGTTGCCAAAGGTGTCGGCGGTGGATTTCCGCTTGGAGCGTGTATTGCAAGTGAAGAAGTGGCAGCCGGAATGGTGCCGGGTACGCATGGTTCGACTTATGGCGGCAATCCATTGGCAACAGCTGTTGGCATTGCGGTATGGGACGAAATTTCCAAACCGGAGTTCCTAGATCAGGTTGTCCGCGTTTCAAACTTTCTGAAACAACAATTTGAAGGGCTTAAGGATGAGTTCCCCGATGTCGTCGACGAGCTACGCGGTAAGGGACTGCTCTGTGGTATGAAGCTTAAAAAACCGGCCAAAGAGGTTCGCGGCCTTTTGCTTGATAAAGGCATGCTCGGAGGATCTGCCGGGGATAATGTGTTGCGCCTTGCCCCGCCACTGATCATTACGGAAGATCATGTCCGCGAAGCGATAGCGATTATGCGTGAGGCCTTTGAGGAAGCGCGGGAAATGGACGATTTCGTTCCCGCCTAAAATTGTCCGATTCTGAATCTAAAAAGAGCCGCCTGAAATGGGCGGCTCTCTCTTTTAGTGACTTCGAAAACCTTATTTCCTATTTATGACTTTTTCCGAATGATAATCAGTCAGAGCGTCTATTGAGGCGCTCTGTACGAATTGTTCCAAAAGATCAGATGCGCAGTCTTTTTTTGTCATATACTCACCAGCGTCATTAACAGCTCGGCCCAATCGGCACGCTTCTTTTGCTTTTTGCTCAAGCGTTTCATACATGCCTTCTATACCATCGATTGACTGCACAGCGGTCCGTTCAAAACGAACATTGTATTCTGTAACGGTAATATCAAGAGCAGATGCAGTCATTGGCGTAAGCGACAATGCGCCGAGAATAAGGGGAAGGGCGACGCCTGTCTTGACAGAGCGAGATTTAGGGCTCAAAAGTTTTTGCAAGCTATACAGCATTGTCGGTTCCTTTCGTCTAATGCTTTAGGCTTGTACTGGCGGGGTGGCAGCCCCGCCGTTTTTACAAGCCATCTTGTTTTGCGACTGGCACGATTGCCTTCCGCACCCCCTTTTTAACAAGAGATCAGATTTTAGTGAGCAAAAAAGCAATCTTAGGGATATAGGCGCCCCTTTTGGTTAAATTCTGCGGACCTATTTACCGAATAGTCTAATTTTTACGCAGAACCCCCGCATATTTGGCCACAAATATCAGATTTCATCCCATTTGAAAGAAAGTGGCCTGCCCAATACATTAAGACTGTAATGATCCTTATCGTTTTTCGGAAACTCACTTTCAGATATGCAGAGCCCCTCTGAATATATGCGGGGCTCAGAGGTTTTGGGGCTGGCGGTCTAAAAACACGACCAATTTTTAGGCAATATTTCTGTTTTCATGGGGACGAAAGCTCGTTAAACACAAGTTTTTACCGATAGATATCATAATGCCGAAACATTTTCTTACACTTGCCGATCTTACAAAGAACGACCTTCGCGCCATTTTGGATGACGCTCATGCGATGAAGAAGGCGCGCCAAGGTCAACCTCAGGGTTTCGTGGATTCAAAGCCTGCTTTGTATGGCCATACACTTGCGCTTATTTTTGAGAAGTCTTCGACGCGTACTCGGTTCTCTTTTGATATGGCAATGCGCCAACTTGGCGGCAGCTCTATTACGGCAACCAGTAGCGATATGCAGCTTGGACGAGGCGAAAGCATATCTGATACGGCGCGTGTTCTCTCGCGTTTTGTCGATGGTATTATGTTGCGGGCCAATAGCCATGAAACAATGAGCGAGCTAGCCGCACATTCTGGTGTCCCTATTATCAATGGCCTCACAGACTATAATCACCCCTGCCAGATTATGGCTGATCTGATGACCCTGGAAGAGCGATCAACAAAACCTCTGGAGGAGATGACCCTTGCCTGGATAGGCGACGGAAATAACGTGTTGGTAAGCTTTGTGAATGCGGCGGCGCAGCTCGGCTATCACCTGCGAATTTCCAGTCCACCTGGTTACCGCATAGAGGACGCTAAATTGAACGCGGCGCGAGTTCAAGGCGCTAAGATTGAAATTGGCCTATCCCGCGAAGAAGCAGCTAAAGACGCTGACGCTCTTATCACAGACTGTTGGGTTTCAATGGGGGACACAGATAAAGACGAGCGTCTGGCCGCATTCCCTCCTTATCAAATTGATGAGGCGCTTCTGGCGACGGCGGCACCAGAAGCAACTTTTCTTCACTGCCTTCCGGCTTATCGGGGGCAGGAAATGACCGGCGGAGTCATAGACGGTCCGCAAAGCGCTGTTTGGGACGAAGCCGAAAACCGGCTTCACGCACAAAAGGCTATACTTAAATGGTGTTTCTCTAAATAGAGCACGCCCTCAGGATTCAGTAAGTAAGAATCAAAGCGATTGCAGACTTATTTCCGCCTGTCCTAAATTCAAAGTTTCGTCGGGATTGTCTGAGTTTTATGACGTTTGAGTCACCTAATAGGCGGTTGTGCCTCGGTCTTGCCATGGTCTTTGACACATTTTTGCCATGTCTCTTACAATGCGTTTAAAGCGGCATTATTCACTGGAACGTTTGGGCAGAATTGGGAATAGCACACTCAATCGAGACGCTGTTGTCCCGATATCAAATGGAGAAGTCCAAATGAAAAAGTTAGCTACAATTACTACAATCGCCGCATTCGCAATGGCCCCCGCCGCATTTGCCGGTTCCGGACCCGCATTCGCAGACATTGACACGGACGCAGACGGCTTCTTAAGCGTTGCCGAAATCCAGGCGGTCGCTCCTGCAGTTACTGAAGAAGAAGTTGCTGCTTATGATGCAGACGCAGATTCTATGCTTTCAGAAGTCGAATTTGAAGCTTGGAAAATGGATCAAAAGAAAGATTCCGACACTGAAACAGACTCTGACTATTAAGAGTTTGGTTCGAACGCATTGATAATCAGTCGCCAATTCCATTTACTGTAATTTGGCGTCCATTAGCCCCGTCCGTCAGGCCGGGGCTTTTTATGTGGACAGAAGAAAAAGTCTGTTCAGGCAGCTTCCAAGAAAACAGGTAACCTATTGGCGATATCTCCTATAGGGCTAAGCGCATATATCGGCTCTGATCTGCCAGTGGATTATCGTAATATTGCGGAATATCTTCAAACTCCAATTTTTCATATAACGCATTCGCGTGGGTGAGGCCGGGGTCGGTGTCTAGATAAAGGTAAGTGTAGCCGAGGCGGCGGGCCTCGTTGATAACGGCTTGACTTAATTTTTCTCCAAGATTTAGTCCCCGTCCATTGGGCGCCACATAGAGACGTTTGAGTTCAATCACCTCTGGACGAAGCAGCTTAAGACCTACCGCGCCGACGGCTATAGAATCTTTTTTAGCCAAATATAGCGCGGTATAGGTTTGCGGGAATTGAGCAAATTCTTTTTCGGTACCTTGAAAAGACAGGTCTTGCCCCAGATACTCCGTGACGAATGTCAGATAGGATAGAAATAATGATTTAACGTCGGCGACATCTTCAGACGTTGTTGCGCGTAAAATTTGTAAAGTGTCTTCAGGCTCTGCTGGCATTTTCCAGACGATCTAAGAGAGCGCCGTTGACTAGGCCTGTTTCAGAGAGGTTGTTCGCGCGTTGGAAGCCGAGAATGGCGTTGCGGGTTCTTTCACCCATTATGCCGTCTGCCGCCCCGATTTCAAATCCCATATCAGTGAGTAGAATCTGGGCCTCTTTAATTTCGGCTTTGGTTTGGGCGGCCGCAGAAGGGCCGACTTTGGACCAAGGTAGGTCTTTAAAAATACCATTTGCTGCGCCGTTTATTTGTACGGGCCTAAAGTTTGCGACGCGGGTTTTGGCGGCTTCAATATCGCTCGGAGGCATTTGATTTTCCAAAGCCGAGATTCGAGCGGCAGCAGTTTGATCGCCTTGCTCTCCTGCGATGGCATACCAGAAATAAGCGTCCGGAAGACTTTGCTCAACACCCTGTCCGTTTTCGAACAGAATAGCGAGGTTGAATTGTGAGTCTACGACGCCGCGCTCAGCCGCTTTTGCAAACCAACCGGCTGCAGTTTCCATATCAACAGATACGTCGCCATTTCCGTAGGCGTAATATATAGCAAGGTCATGCATGGCGATGCGATTGCCGGCCCGGGCTGCGCGTTCTGTTAGGTCGCGGGCGAGAGAGGTATCTTTTTTAACTCCGATACCGCTGTCATAAAGTTTGGCAAGTCGATATTGGGCTGCAGGCAAGGTCTGTGAGGCCGAACGAATAAGGCTAACCCCGTCGGCAACGCGGTTTTGTTCGAGATAGGACAAGCCGAGCTGAAACTGAGCTACGGCGTCACCTTTTTGGGCCGCGCTTTCCAACGTACTGATGCCTTCATCAGAAATTTTCGGCATAGCAGTATCTTCATAGGTCCCAATAGGCGGGGTGGGTTCCGCTTGGGATGCGTTTTGAAGGTTTGCCGCCGGAGCTTCTGGCATCATAGATTCTGAAGTTGAGCCTTCAGGAGTTGAGGCATCTGAAACAGGCATTTCCGGCGTGAGAGGGCCTCTAGGTGGAAGGTCAGGCGCCTGAGATGGCTGATTTAAGGATTGTTCGACAGACGGGCTTGAAGGTTTAGATTGTAACGTAACAGGATTTTCAGAACTGTCTGTCAGAAACGATTTAACCATAAATAAGGTGACAAGGGTCAACCCTGTTGCCAAGGCTGCTACCCGCAAATTACGGGCCGTAAAGAGAGATGAACCTCCGAGTCCAGATTTAGCGCTATTCGCCTGTCTATCCTTACGGCGGCTTTTTCGGCTTTTATCAGGCTCGCCAATTCGAACGGCCTCTATCGTTTCATGCCCCGCTTGTGTCCCGGTTTCAGCGTAGGCTGGGTCAGCATAAGGCAAGAGAGGATCTCCCGCCGGCATAGACTCGACATCTTGATAGTTTTGCGCCGCGTATTGTTCGTAGGGATAGGTCTCTTCAGAATACGCGTCGTCTTGATAAGGGGACGGTTCATTAACGGAGTATTCTTCCGACTCCGGCATTAGTTCCGGCGCAAATTCAGGCTGCGCAAAAGCTGTCGCGGCCGATTGTTGCATCATTTGTGGCATGTTGGGTTGAGAGTAGGGATTGCTTTGGTGATAGCTGGATGGATCGAATTCAATAGGTTCATGCGCCGCAAAGGCCGATTGTTCACCGGACGCGCTTTGACTGTAAGGGTTCGAGGAGGGCTGGGACGCGGGAACCATGTTTATGACATTGCTTACACGAGCGGGATTTGGCGCGGCATGTGGGCGAGGCGTTTGAGTTGCCTGTTCAGACGGGTAGGGGGGAGGCGGCGTCGATTCCTGTTCTAGAGCAGGGTTGCGGTGAGCCGTTAGATTTTGGGATTTTGTATCTTGGAGCTGAACTTGGGTTTTAACCAGATCCTGTCCCATAATATCTGTTTGAGCCTGCAAAGCTGTAAAGCTGGCATCTATGTCGTCTAATCGGCTTTGAAGGGTTTCTATTTGTCCTGAAAGTGCCGAGACGTTCGCTGCTATTTCTGCCGACATTCCATCCGGGCGTTGGAGCGCCGCTTCACGCTCGGCCATTTCGAGCGTTTTGATGCGCTCTTCCATAGAGTTTGTCTTTTTATCAAATTCGGCTTGGGTTCTCGCGGCGAGGTCGGAAACTTTTTCAGTAAGAGACGCATCTATGCGGGACTGACGCGCTTCCAAGGCTTCTGAAAGGGTGGCGACTTTTCCGCCGATAGAGCCGATGGCTTTAGCCGACTCCGTTTCAACAGATTCTATTTGGTCTGAAAGTTGAGTTTGGACCCGGTGGAGCGCTTCGGTTGCGGCGATTTGATCTGTGGCAAGGCGGTCTTCAACAGCTTTCGCGAGATTGGCCAAGTGCCGATTGATCTTGGCAATCGCTTGGGCTTGCTGCGTTTCCGTATCATTAAGGCGCGACATAGCCTGCGCGACCGCAGTTTCTACATCAGCTGGATTGGGGTTAGGATTGGCAAGGGCTGAGGCAAGCGCCGCTTTAATTTCGGCGCGCGTTGTCGCGAGACCTTCTTCTAAATCACTGGAAAGACGCCCAACCCGCTGTGACAAGGCTGACTTTTGATTGTCATTGTCTTTCTGAGTCCGTGCATCGAGGCTTTCGACAACTTCCTCTAATGTTTTAACGCTCTTTCGCGTCAACGTGTCGGCTCGTTTCATTCGTGTTTCAAGGGACTTTAACGAGGACTGCATTTCCGCAAGGGTCATTTTCTTAGACACCGGCTTTGCAGGTTTTTTTGACGTATTTTTCTTGGCGGTGGACTTTTTGGAGCCGGAGGCTCTCTTTGTAGAGGAAGTCTTTTTTGATGTTGTAGAGGCAGCTTTTTCAGAAGGTGAGGACGCATCCGCTTCAGACACCGTTTTCTCGGGCGTCGCTTCCTTCTGGCTGTCTCCTGATGACTGACTCATTAAAATCTCAAAAAATATATGTCCCGCAGATCATGAGAAATTTAGAATCACCCATGCCCTCTGGTTTAAAATGCCCTCATCGTAGTTAACACGCGGTTAAGGCGTTAACCATTTAACCAAGAAACTATTAAGGCCATCGTCGAGGTAAGTGAAATACAGCATTGACGTTTACGTAAACGTAAACTATTTGGAGTGAATGCAGGCGAATTCAAATAAAACGAAAAGTTCAGATTGGGGCATTCGCCAATTCGCGGATATGTTTGATGTGACAGCGCGCACTTTGCGATTTTACGAGGATAAAGGTTTGCTAAGTCCCGATCGCGACGAGGCGGGCGCTCGATTTTATTCGGCTGCCGACAGAGCGCGCTTTGAACGTATTATGCGGGCCAAACGGATGGGATTTTCTCTCGACGACATAAAAGCTGTATTAGATGTTACCGAAGGTAAGGTCTCCGACAGGGAAGAGCTGGAAATCCGTAAGTCCAGTTTTCAAACGGTTCTTCAAGGGCTGAAACGACGCCGCGAAGACATTGATATTATGGCCCGCGACCTCAGTGAAATTGTTGAAATTATTGATGACCATCTGACTCAAGCCGAAGAAGAGCCAAGCGTCGAAAGTCTCGCTGCAAAGTATGAAGCCGCTTTCAAAAAGAGTTTTGCCCATTCCGATGGAGGGCAGGGCTACAGCTTTGACTACCAGGCCGACGATTTTGCGGCTCCCAAACACACATAGAGTCCCTTAGATAGACAGTAAAAGGATAGACAATGCCAAGTTATAAAGCTCCCATACGTGATATGCAGTTCCTATTGCATGAAGTTCTCGGTTTCGAGGAATTGCAATCTTATGAGGCTTTTTCAGAAGTAGACCGCGATCTTGCGGATGCTGTACTCGACCAGAGTGCTAAATTTGCTGAGGAAGTTTTGACGCCGCTCAATGCCGTTGGCGATCACGAAGGTTGCGTCCGCCATGAAGATGGATCTGTCACGACACCGACAGGTTTTAAAGAGGCGTTCAAACAAATGACTGAAAATGGCTGGACGGGATTGTCTTTGGACCCTGAGTTCGGCGGACAAGGCATGCCGGGTATGTTAGGCATCGCCGCATCAGAAATGTGGACGTCGTCCAATATGGCCTTCGCCATGTATCCTGGCCTCACAGGGGGCGCCATCAAAGCGATTATGTCGAGCGGCACGCCAGAGCAAAAACAGACTTATCTTCCGAAAATGATCGCCGGTGATTGGACTGGGACGATGAACCTGACAGAGCCGCACTGCGGAACGGATTTGGGTCTGTTGAAAACGAAAGCCGTTCCAAATGACGACGGGACTTATAAAATTTCCGGTCAGAAGATTTTTATCTCCGCCGGTGAACACGATATGTCCGATAATATTGTTCATCTGGTTTTGGCCCGTATCGAAGGCGCGCCTGAAGGCACTAAGGGTATTTCGCTCTTTATTGTCCCGAAATTCAAACTGGATGAGAACGAGAATCCGGGCGAACGCAATGCCGTGTCCTGCGGCTCCATTGAAGAGAAAATGGGCATTCACGGAAACTCGACCTGCGTTATGAATTATGATGACGCGGAAGGGTATCTTATCGGCGAAGAAAACAAAGGCCTTCGCGTTATGTTTGTAATGATGAACGAGGCCCGTATCGGTGTTGGCTTACAAGGTCTCGGCCAGTCAGAAGTTGCTTATCAAAATGCTGCAATTTATGCCAAAGACCGCCTGCAAGGACGTTCCTTGGCCGGGCCGCAAGAAGAAGACAAACCTGCGGATCCAATCATTGTCCATCCGGATGTGCGCCGCATGTTGATGGAAACCAAATCATTCAACGAAGCGGGACGGGCGCTCCTTTATTGGGCGGCTAAACAGGAAGATATTGAGAAGCATTCAGACGACGCAAAACTCGTCGAAAAATGCGACGATTATTTGGGTCTTCTGACACCTGTTATTAAAGGCTATCTCACCGATATGTCGATGAAGACTACGATCGATTGCCAGCAAATTTTTGGGGGTCACGGATTTATCGAAGAATGGGGCATGAGCCAATTTGTTCGCGATAACCGTATTGCCTTGATCTATGAAGGGGCAAACGGGGTTCAAGCGCTCGACTTGGTAGGCCGTAAACTCGCCCGCAATGGTGGCCGCGCTCTAATGGCACTTAACAGCGAGATCGGTGAGTTTTTGAAAGAAAACAAAGACACTGAAAACCTATCCGAGTTTATGAATGGTTTGGAGAGCGCTCAAAAGAAATTAACCGAAGCGACAATGTGGCTCATGCAAAACGGTATGTCCGATCCGAACAATGCGGGCGCGGGCTCTGTCGATTACATGCATATGATGGGGCTTTCGACATTGGCCTATATGTGGGCACGAATGGCGGTCGTCGCGCAGGCTAAAATTGATGATGGATCGAATGAGTCCTTCTATAAGAACAAGATCATTACAGGTCGTTTCTTTATGCTTCGGATGTTGCCGATGCTCGACGCCCATCTCGCAAAAATAAAGACAGGCGCAGAACCTGTCATGGCTCTCGAAGAAGCGGCGTTTTAAGATAAATAACGACAAATAAAAGACCCGGCTATTTGGCCGGGGACCCATAAATAAAGAGGAATGACTTAATGGCTGACAACATACTCGATTTCAAAAACCCTAGTTGGTATGACGAGGAAGACATAAATATCTTCCGCGAAGCCGTACACGGCTTCTACGCGCGCGAAATGGCACCGCATTCCGAAGAATTTCGGAAGAATAAAAAAGTGGATCGGAAATATTGGAATATGGCTGGCCAAATGGGGCTTTTGAATGCGGCTATTCCTGAAGAATATGGCGGGGGCGGAGGCGATTATCGCCATGAAATGATTATCATGGAAGAATTGCCCCGCGCGGATGTGGACGGGTTCGGCCTATCTCTCCACAACGCGATTGTTGCGCCTTACATTCTGCATTACGGCACAGAAGAGCAGAAGCAGAAATGGCTCCCACGTATGGCTTCGGGCGAGCTTGTTGGCTCTATCGCCATGACAGAGCCTGGCACAGGGTCAGACCTTCAAAATGTCAAAACCACCGCCAAAAAAGACGGAAATGGCTGGGTTATTAATGGCTCCAAAACTTTCATCACGAATGGCGGCACGTCCAATCTGGTGGTTGTCGTGGCCGATACAGGCGGCGAAGGAAAAATGTCCAAATCGCTTTTTGTTGTTGAAACGGACGACCTAGAAGGTTTCCGCCGAGGCCGGATTCTCGACAAGGTCGGAATGGACGCGCAAGACACAGCCGAGCTATTTTTTGATGATATGAAAGTCCCCGCCGACGCGCTTCTCGGCCCGGAGCCGGGACACGGCTTCATTCAGCTTATGAAAGAATTGCCGCAAGAGCGCCTCAACATCGCGGTTCAGGGCGTTGCCCAAATGGAAGAAGCGCTTCGCCTGACGATTGAGTATTGTAAAGAGCGGCAAGCTTTCGGGAAACCAATCATCAATTTCCAGAACACGCAATTCGAATTGGCCGAATGCAAAACACTCGTTAAAATTGCCAAAACATTTGTCTATGATTGCGCTGCTAAACATTTGAAGGGGGAACTCGACACCGTCACGGCATCTATGGCCAAATATTGGGTCACAGATAAAGAATGTGAAATCATTGATCGATGTTTACAGCTTCACGGCGGCTACGGCTTTATGAATGAATACCGCATTGGCCGTATGTATCGCGATAGCCGCGTACAACGGATTTATGGTGGCACAAACGAAATTATGAAAGTTCTTATTGGGCGAAGTTTGTAAACACTTTCTTCTCCCCATGGGGAAGGATTGAAAAGGAAAGCACTATGACCAACCTCGTTACCTATGCCCTTGAAGGCAATGTCGCGACCCTTACCATGGATGACGGCAAAGCTAATGTCTTGTCCACGGCCATGATTGGCGAGTTGAATGACGCTTTTGACAAAGCCGAAAAAGATGAGGCAATTGTTATATTGACCGGGCGCGAAGGCATGTTTTCCGGCGGGTTCAATTTGAAGGAAATGCAGGCCGGACCCAAAGAGGCTATGACACTAACTTCGTTGGGGTCCAAACTCGCGCGCCGTATTCTGGAATTTCCTCGTCCTGTTATCGCTCTCTCAACAGGCCACACGATTGCTATGGGCGCATTCCTGATTTTGGCGTGCGATTACCGCATGATAGCAGACGGAGAATATAAGGTGGGTCTTAATGAGACTCTCATTGGCATGACTATGCATAATTTCGGCATTGAGCTGGGACGATACCGTCTGGCGAAAAATTACTTCAACCGCTGCGTCATTAACGCCGAAATTTTCAATCCAAAAGGCGCTCTTCACGCCGGCTTTATTGACCGAATAATTCCTAGCGATCAAATGCCTATGGCTGCCAGCTTGGCTGGCCAGATGTTTGGTCAGCTGAATATGACAGCTTTTGCCAACACAAAGAAACGATCCCGCAAAGAGGTCTTTGCCATTTTGGATCAGGCGATTAAGGATGACCTTGACCCGGAGAAGATTCACGCCGTCTAGGATTAAGCAGCCCATTCCTTCCATGCATAAACTGATCGCCAAAAATAAAAAAGGCCGTGATTTTGTCGTGGGGGATATTCATGGACGCTATGACTTACTTAAACACGAGATGAAAGCGCAAGGGTTTGATAGAAAGTCAGATCGGATTTTTTCGGTGGGCGATATTATTAACCGCGGTCCGGAAAGTCTAAAGTGTTTGAACTTGCTGAAAAAGAAGTGGTTTTTTATGGTTTTAGGAAACCATGAGGAAATGATGGTGGAGGCGGTCCAGTCTGGGAAACTAAAAGACTGGACACGCAGTAACGGAAAATGGCTCTCCAAAATTCCGCGTAAAGATCAAAAAAAATGGGCGAAGACTTTAGCCAAGCAACCTGTTTCCTTGACTGTCAAATCGGATAATTTTCGTGTGGGAATCTGCCACGCAGAGCCAGACGGAACCTCTTGGCGGAAAACGCGTGATAAAGAAAAGAGCCGCGCGACAATGCTTTGGGGACGCCGCGTTTTACGAAACCGGAAAAAGACTAAAGTTAAAGGGGTGGACTTCACTGTACACGGCCACACCCCTTTAGATTCGGCGCGCTGGCTCGGTAATCGTTATTTCTTGGATACAGGCGCTTGGTATTCTGACAAATTAACCTTCCGCGCTTTGGACGAGCTTTACTTAGAATATCAAGAGCGATCAAAAAAATGATACCCACGAAATTGGAAATTGATCGCCGCGATCACGCAGTGAATGGCGGCAGCTTATCTACTGTGCATTTCGGTCCCACCAAAGAGCCCATTGGTCTTATTATGCTTCACGCCAACGGGTTTAACGCGAGAAGTTACCGCGTGATATTAGAGAAGCTAACAATTCATAGTGTTGCGCTGGATTTGCGGGGGCATGGCTATTCCACTTTGCCCTATAATCCTGAAAAACTACGAACCTTTTATCAGTTTCGCGATGATGTTTTGGATTTTGTTGATCGTTATGTTGACGGAGATATTGTTATTGCGGGACACTCTTTAGGAGCATCTGTCGGAATATTATGCGCTCCTGCGCTCAAGGGAAAACTGAAAGGCTTTGTCGGTTTCGACTCTCCTATCATGCCGTTTTGGATGAGACCCTTTTTTCATATACCCGGATGGGTCGAGATGATGAAAAAACATCTTGCCATTGCGGCTAAGGCGGAGCGGCGGCGCTCAGAATTCGGTTCAATCGAGCAAGCTTATGAACGTTATCATAAGCGCGGCATATTCAAGAAATTTTCGGACGAGGTTTTGATGGATTATGTGCTTGGAGGTTTAAAGCCAGACGGGGAGGGATGGCGTTTGGCTTGTGACCCGAAATGGGAACAGGCGATTTATCCGGCCCATGGCCATAACCTTTTCAAAGCGGCGCAAAGCCTTCCGAAGGAAAATACGCAAATCATCTTCGCAACGATTAATGCCCCTAATACCCTCTTGTCCCGGGAAAGAATGAAGGCGATTGTAGGAAAGAAAAACGTCCAAAGACAAGCAGGCTTTGACCATATGTTTCCGCTTAATGAACCGACTTTTGCCCAAGCGGCTCTTATACGTGCGATCGAGCGGGCCCGATTAGGCGTGTAACCCGTCAACTAAGGCATTATTTACTTCGGCCACTTGTTCGGGAGTAGCTTTTATAAGGCTTCGGGTTCTCGTGTTAAACAAACAGCCTACCGCAACAGTGTTCATATAACTTTGTCCGGTGATCGGATTTAGCACATTATGCAGGATAGTCCGGGTATAGGTATTTGCTCCCAAAACTCCCGGTACATAGGCATAGGCGTCGCCGGCTTCTGGCCAAGTATGAAATACGGCGCGCGCTTCCAGCAACGCCGCCATGATGCCGTCTTCACGGTTTTCCGCGTCATGTACTTCCGGCCAGCCCCTATCATACCAACCAATAGAGGAAGTTGTGCGCCCGAAAAATGCCTGGGGGGTAACGCTTCCAGTACTGTCGGTTTCTTCCGGACCAAAAACGCCGGCGCCGATTGTTTTTGCCCCGAGGGCATGAAGCTCTGCCAGGCCCATTCCCTTATGTGGATCAGACAGGTCAATATTACGTGGTTTGGCCGGGGTGGGCAGTTCCGCTTTAAAAGTGTCGACATTATTACGGACGCGCGACGGCCATTTAAATTTACGCTTTTCACGAAGGTAAATATGCTCAATCGTTTCCACGACTGTGGACGCAATGCGACCGTTCTTGTGATACATAATATGGCAAAGTTCCGCCGTATCTTCATTGAGGGAAATCACTGCGCTCTCAATTTTCAACGGATCGCCGGGACGCGCTTCGCCTTGATATTTTATGTGAAAATCTTTGACCCGTATTGAACTGGATGTATCGGGCTTAAACGCTTCGGGTAACCCCATGCGGATAATAAGGCCCGCCCGGGCTTGGGCAGTTTTATATACATAATGCCGCATGTTGAGGTGGCCAAGCTGGTCACATTCCCATGCAGAACACTCTCCCGCCCATGTTAAAATAAAAGGCATAATTCAGATCAAGCGGCGCATTTCGCGCATTGGCCGTAATGTTCAACGACACTTCGGCGGATACTAAACCCGTCTGGTTTACAATCGGCATGATCATGAGCGTGCCGTTCCTCCACGGATTGGCAGGTTTCGCAAATGAAAAATTCGGCGAGATGGCCTTTATGGCTATGATCACAGGCGATAAAGGCATTCAAGGCTTCGACGCGGTGAATCAGTCCATGCTTAGAAAGAAAATCCAACGCCCGATAAACAGTTGGCGGCTTGGGAGACCCGAGTTCCGGACTCAGGCGGTCGAGAAGATCATAAGCTTTTACGGCGTGACCATCGGAAATGATGAGTTCCAATACATGTTCGCGGAGCGGCGTGAATCTCTCGCCTTTATCCAGAACGATTCCGCGAGCCGACTCCAATCGGTCTTCTAGGTCATTTGCTGTGCCATCTTCGCTCATAATCATTTGTCTTTAGACTGTTTTGCCTTGCTGTGAAAGGAATCAATCCATTATTGAATGCAGCATTTAAATTGTCTAAAGCCTTGCGGAGATTCAAGCTTCGCCACTTTGAAGAGGCGGAGCCGGTGTCGTTTTGACCACCGAAAATACGTAACTGCCATTAGGGGAAGGACCACCATGGCCAAAAAACCAGACGCCCAGACTACAGGTAATCAGGCACCTGCCATAAGCGGGAATGTAATGTTCTATAAAAACCCGCAGCCCCTGACCAAAGATAACCACTCCAAATTCGGCGTTAAACCGGTAGATCGACCTTTTGACTTTATGGCGGATCAGCATTTTCTACCCATGACAGCCCCTGAATTCGGCGCTGCTGCGGCGTCTATGCCTGTTATTTTCGCCGGTGAAGATAAAGCGCCTTTAGCTGTGATGGGTATTCGCCAAAAAGAAAACCTTTTTGTAGAGGAGGGCCAGTATAAACAGGACTTCTACATGCCTGCTTTTGCCCGCCGTTATCCCTTTGTTCTTGCTGGTGACCAAGCCAATGATCGCTTCATTGTCTGCGTTGATACCGAAGCAGAATGCGTTACAGATAAAGCTCCGACACAAACTTTCTTTGATAAGGACGACACATCGGCCTTTACCAAAGAAGCTTTTCAATTCTTGCAAAATTATGAGCGTGATCGTCAGGCAACTGCGCAAATGATTGAAGACTTTAAAGCCGCTGATTTGTTCGAATCAAAAGTCATGAACTTCCGCGGAAATAACGCGGATGGTTCTGAAGCGCCGCTTCAGAAAATCGCGGATTATTTCGCCGTCAGTGAACAAAAAATGAAGGCTTTGCCAGCTGATAAGCTGAAAGAATTTTCAGACAAAGGCTATCTGGCTGTGGCTCACGCTCATCTCGTTTCCCTCGGAAACTGGCAGCGACTAGTGAATATGACATTGCGGCGTCAGGCAAACCAGCCTGCCGCATAATTTTATATGATATTAGAGTGAAAAACCCGGATTGGAAACAATTCGGGTTTTTCTTTGTTTTGCTGACTTCACCTCTGCGTTATCTGGCGGCTTACGCCATTTCCCTCGCGTCAGGAATAAAGTAAGAAATCTATATGAAAGCCTTTTTCTTGAGCCTTTGTTTCTTTCTCGCTGCGTCTTTGCCGAGTTATGCAGCCGAAAGTGAATCCGTAGATACAGGCAAAGTGATTGCTTCTCTGGTAAGTTCAAATGACAGCGCCGCCCCGGGCGAGACATTCGAAATTGCCCTCAGAACGATATTGGATACTGGCTGGCACACTTATTGGCGCAACCCCGGCGATAGCGGTGAGCCCGTTCAGCTGGATTGGCAATTGCCGGAAGGGTGGAACGCAGGGGACATAACTTGGCCGCTTCCCATGACCCTGCCGACCGGGCCGATCATAAATTACGGCTTTGAAGGAGCGCCGCTCTTTCCGGTTTCAGTGACCGTACCGGAAGCGGCAGAACCAGGAACAATTCAAACTCTGACGCTCGATTTTTATTATCTAGTCTGTGCAGATATTTGCATTCCGGAGAACGGTAGCGCCTCTATAGACATCGCAATTGGCGAAACTATGAAGGACGCGCGTTGGAATCCTTTAATTCAGGACGCACTGAATAGGGCACCAAAGCTCGCCTCTCTTTCTGCGGGGATTAGACAAGAAGGCGAAGAAGCTGTTCTGACATTAACAGATCTGCCGGAAGCCGATTTTTCTGATGCTTATTTCTTTCCTTTTGACCAAGGCGTCGTTCAGCACTCTGCGCCTCAGAGAGTCGCGTTTGGTGAACACGGGGTCGAGATTCGGGCTGCGTCTGATTTTGCTTGGGAAAATGGACTTCCAGAAGAAATTGTCGGCGTACTGTCTTATCAGGAAAACGGAACTCGGACAGGCTCCGAAATTACGGTTCAAGTTGGCGATAATCTTGACATTGGGCTGAACGACCGCGCGGACGAGGTAGGGATAGCAACGGCCAGTTCTTTTACGCTAATGGGCGCCATTTTCGGAGCTCTGCTAGGCGGCCTTATTTTAAACCTCATGCCCTGTGTTTTCCCAGTCATTTCTATGAAAGCACTGAGTATCGCAAAGACTGCGCATGGAGAGCGGACCGTTATCCGCCGTGAGGCTTGGGCCTATACGGCAGGTGTTATCGCGACATTCTTGGTGCTTACGATTATGCTCATTGCGTTGAAATCGGCGGGCAGCGAAATCGGATGGGGCTTCCAATTACAATCGCCGTTAGTCGTGGCTGGATTAGCTCTTTTACTCTTTGCCGTTGGGCTGAACCTTTTGGGCGCATATGAATTTGGAACGTCGTTTCAAAACACCGGTTCCCGGCTCACAACCAAGGGCGGAATAAGAGGATCATTCTTTACAGGATTATTAGCCGTGATAGTCGCGACGCCCTGCACAGCGCCCTTCATGGCCGGAGCGATAGGATATGCTGTCGCACAGCCTGTCGGCGTCACTGTCGCGGTTTTCATAGCCCTTGCGATCGGGTTTGCATTTCCGTTCGTGCTCATTGCCTATGTCCCGAGCTTACTAAAGGTCTTGCCCAAGCCCGGCCTTTGGATGACCAGGTTCAAGGAGTTACTTGCCTTTCCCATGTTTGCCGCCGCAATATGGTTGGTCTGGGTATTAACTCTGCAAGCTGGCCCAATAGGATTGTTACAAGTTTTATCCGCTATGCTCCTTGTCGCTTTAGCGGTTTGGGCGCTTAAAATTGACAGAATTTTTGCGAAAGGTCTTGCGATTTTCTCGCTTATTCTGGCGATTGCTGTTTGTTTATCTGTTCGTCCTGAATCTTCCTCAACAATAGATTTGACACAAGAGACTTGGTCAACTGAACGGGTCGATGAATTTCGCGCTGAAGGAAGACCTGTCTTCGTTGACTTCACAGCCGCTTGGTGCGTGACCTGCAAAGTCAATGAAACCCTTGTGCTTGAGAAAGAGAAAACCAAGCAGCTTTTCCTCGACACGAATACGGCTTTTCTTGTGGCGGATTGGACTAATAAGAATGACGAGATAGCGCGGGAATTGGAACGCTATGGCCGGGCTGGCGTTCCGTTATATCTAGTCTTCTCGTCTGATGAAAATTCCGTGAGGGCAGAGGTTTTGCCTCAAGTTTTGACATATGATGTGGTAAAAGAGGCTATTGGAAGAGCTACAAACGGCTCAAAATCCTGACTTTCATCATAAGGGAGCGGGCTTTAAAATTTTAATGTGAGGACAGTTTCATGCGTATTATGACAAAATTTGCTGCCACAACTCTCAGCGTCGTGGCTTTAACCCTTTCGACAACCACTTTTGCCGAAGTGGCTACAGGGAGCCAAGTTCCGGACATGACTATAACGGACTCAAATGGGGAGACACATAACCTCTCCGACTTCGAAGGTAAGAGAGTCGTTCTGGAATGGACGAATAAGGGCTGTCCTTATGTTCAAAAACATTATGACTCAGATAACATGCAAAAATTGCAAAAATCGGCAACGGCTGACGGCCAGACTGTTTGGTTAACTGTAATTTCTAGCGCGCCTGGCAAACAAGGATATGAAGACGGAGAAAGTGCAAATGCGTTGATCGCAGAATGGGACGCAGCTCCGACAAAAGTTATTCTCGATCCAGAAGGAGAAATGGGGAAAGCCTTTAATGCCAAAACGACCCCGCATATGTATGTCATTACGCCCGACCAAACTCTGGTTTATCAAGGCGCGATCGATGATAACCGTTCTTCAAACCCTGCCACTATTGAAGGCGCCGAAAACTACGTAGCCTCGGCTCTTGCTGATTTGGAGGCCGGTCGTCCTGTCGCCACACCAGAATCTGCGCCTTATGGCTGTAGCGTAAAATATAAGAGCTAAATCAAATACAGATTTGATTGAATTTAGCCCGCTTTTTGCGGGCTTTATGTATATCTAATAGGTCATGTAACTTCTGATCGGGCATGAAACTCCGGCGCATCCCAGCTTTTTGTTTCCACGATATTGGACAGGGTTTCCATTAAATCCCAGACATCGACATAGCGAAGATATAGTGGCGAAAACCCGAACCGGATGGTATCGGGTGTGCGAAAATCGCTTTGAAACCCTTTCGCGTGAAGGGCTCGGGTGACGGGATAACCGTTCTTAACCTTTAAACTTACATGCCCGCCGCGCTTAGAAGCGACGCGGGGTGATATAACTTCAAGTCCGATTTCCTCTGCACGCGCGATACATAGATCGCCAAGCGCCCCGGCTTTCGCCTCAAGGATTTTCATGTCCGCTCCTTCAAAGGCCTCTAATGCGCCTTGTAGGGCAGATAAAGAGAGTATAGGCGGCGTGCCCGAAGCGAACCGCGCTGCGCTTTCCCTTGGCCTATATCGGCCTTCAAATTCAAATGGCGCTGCATGTCCCATCCAGCCGGGGAGCGGTGTATATAACTTTGGTAGTAGGCTTTTCTTGGCATATATGAAAGACGGCGCGCCCGGTCCGCCGTTCAGATATTTATAAGTGCAACCCGTGGCGAGTTTTGCGCCTGCCTTTTTCATGTCCAGAGCGATGACGCCCGTTGCATGGCTGAGATCCCAGAGAAGCAAAGCACCGGATTCTCGGGCCTTTAGTTCATAGGCTTTCATATCGACGCGTTCGCCGGAGCGGTAGTTCACCGCGCTTTTGATATAGACGCCGCCATCAGAGAGCGCGCCGAAATCCTCACCGGGCTGGACGCGTCGACACGATACACCTATCAAATCCGCAAAGGCCTCAGCAACATATTGGTCTGTAGGAAACTCCTCAGCATCAACGCAAATCTGCCGCGCGCC
Organism: uncultured Hyphomonadaceae bacterium; assembly: GCA_913058335.1. Lineage (GTDB taxonomy): Bacteria > Pseudomonadota > Alphaproteobacteria > Caulobacterales > Maricaulaceae > Litorimonas. The sequence goes on along the minus strand of CAJXPX010000001.1, from coordinate 60,808 downwards.
TTGTGTTAGGGGCAGGGCGCTCGCGGCAAGTTTGAAGAGATTGACGGAGACGGTGTCCGTTACCATCACTTCATCCTGCTCAGCACCGATTAGGCTTGAAAGTTTTCCGCCAAGCTTTGCCGCAAGATCAAACCAACCGGCACTATTCCACGACCCCACAAGTCCCTTCGCCCAAGACTCTGTAGCGCAATGGTTTAGTCTCTCTAGCGCGGCGCTGTGAGGCGGTCCGAGGGAGTGCCCGACAAGATAAGTAACATCTTCCGGTAATTTAAAGTGGACTCTGACATGGGCCAATGGGTCTTGGGCATCGAAGGCAGAAGCCTGATCTCTCGTGGTCGCAATTTTCATAAAATTGTTTTGCATGACATCCCCCAGATTGACCAGTAGAGTTTCGCACACACTCCAAAAGAGATCTGATGTCATGATTAAATTTAGCTTTCCTGTCCTGCTTGGTTTTACCGCACTTTCTTTAGTGGCGTGTGAGACGATGATGAACCAAACATCTCAAATCCAAACGACCGATAAGGATACTGTTATGAGCGAACCTACCCCATTGATGAGCTGGGCTGATCTGACTAACCGCCCGAAAGCGCATCCAACGAAAACGGTTCGCACCGGGGACGGGAAAACCGATATTGTGGATGTATGGCTCCCGGATGAGCCCGGACCACACCCAATTGTTCTCATGGTTCATGGGGGGTGTTGGCAAAAATCCATCGCTGATCGCAGCCTAATGAATTACGCCGCTGAAGCGATGCGCCAAGAAGGCCTGGCGGTCTGGAATATTGAATATCGCGGCGTTGATGAGGATGGGGGCGGATATCCCGGCACGTTTCAAGACGTTGCCCATGGCGCAGACTCTATGCGCGACTATGCCGAGCATTTTGACCTAGACCTCAACCGTGTGGCCGGGTTTGGGCATTCCGCCGGAGGACATTTGATAACTTGGCTGGCAGGACGAAAAAATCTTCCAGACACAAGCGCTTTAGCCGTTGGCACGCCTTTGCCGATGGTGGGCGTTGTAAATTCCGGAGGTTTGGCAGATTTGGAAGTGTCCGAGCCCCTTACTCTGAAATCCTGCCTCGCGGATATTAAAGATAAGCTGACAGGACCGGCTTCGAATATCCGAGCTGATCCTCTGTCTGATACCTCTAGCGATCGCCTTCTGCCGACAGGAATAATACTCTACAGCGTAAATGGAGAAAAAGATCGCATCTCCCCGCCCGCATTATGTGATAGCTTTACAGCCAAAGCCGAACAATCAGGGGACGAGGCGGAAGCGATCATTATTCCAAATGAAGGCCATGTGGAACTCATTGCGCCGGGATCAAATGCCTTTATGGAACAACTACGCGTCTTGAAAGAGATTTTGCACGTAAACTAAATGTCTCGATGGGAAATAATTAGTCAATAGAGCGGTGCGGTAATTCAAATCCAAATTGTTCACCGTCTTCCCAACCCTTTCGATCATTTCCATATTTAGGAAACCCTCCATTTGATTTAAGCAGGTGAGCAAGTTGCATAATATTCCACGTCATGATCGTCGTGTTTCTCTTGGTGAAATCACTGTCAAACCCGGTAATCCCGTTCTCTTGTTTATCTCCGAAGGAGGGCCCAGGCCCGATCTCGCCAATCCAGCCACAGTCGGCTTGTGGCGGTATGGTGTAGCCTAAATGCTGCATAGCAAATAGGAGGCTCATTGCCGTGTGCTTTATGCCGTCTTCATTCCCGGTAATAACGGCCCCGCCTGTTTTCCCATAGAAAATACTTTGACCGTCATCGTTTAAGACGCCGCTCATCGCGTAGAGCCGTTCAATAAGGATACGGCAGACAGAACTTTCTTCTCCGAGCCAAAGGGGAGTGCCGATAATCAGTATATCTGCCTCTCTTACCGTTTTCCAAATCTCAGGCCATTCATCTTTATCATAGCCATACTCAGTCATGTCCGGATAAACTCCCGGAGGAACACTATGATTGACCATATGAAAAGATGTCACCTCGATCTCTGCCCTTTTCATAAGGTTGGATATTGCGTCCAAAAGAATTTGGGTGTGAGATTGCTCTGTATCGCGCTTCAGAGACGTATTGAAAATAACGGCTTTGAGCTCTGGAAGTTTGGGAAGGTTAGTCATGGAGGCATCTCCGGCGAAGCGTTATGAAAGTCTAATGACCCAACCCTGAGATTGGTTCCAAACAGATACGGCGCGAAAAAGGAACCATCCAGCTAGCTTAGGTGTTCGTCAAACAGCGCTGACACGAAGGATTTATTATGATTGCCTCTCCACAATTGAATGAAATTGATTCAGAAGAGCTAGAGACTAAGTGGGAGAGTTACAAAGCAGGCCGGTTGCTTACTGAAAGTCTAGCGGAGAATTTAAGCGACGCCGACGCCACTGTGCAATCTATGCCGGATGCAAGTCCGATGAAATGGCATTTGGCGCATACAAGTTGGTTTTACGAAGAATTTATCATCGTGCCGGAACTCGGCGAAGACGCACGGTTCGACACAAATTTCAGTTATCTTTTCAATTCATATTATGATGGTGTTGGGGAACGACATGCGCGGGATCGCCGGGGCATGCTCACTCGCCCGTCCCTTGAGACGGTGCTGGCCTATCGCCGCCACGTAACGGCGCATATGAAGGCTCTTATCTTGGACGGCAATAATCGCTGCCTAAAACTACTTGAGCTGGGGAGAGCGCATGAGGAGCAGCATCAGGAATTAGCGCTCACCGATATATTAAATCTCTTTTCGCAAAACCCGCTTCGCCCAAATTATCGTCCTACTCGTCCGGTGTCGTATGACAGAGGCTCGACGGAAATGGGGTGGACTGAGGTTCAGGGCGGAATTGTCGAGATTGGCAATGATGGCCAGGAGTTCCATTTCGATAGCGAAGTCCCGCGCCATAAGGTCATATTGCAGCCTTTTGAACTCGCTAACCGAACTGTGAATAACGCGGAATGGATCGCTTTTATGGCGGCGGGCGGATATCACGACCCCGCTCATTGGCTGTCTGACGGGTTTGCCAAGTGCCAAAGCGAAAATTGGGAAACACCGCTTTATTGGTATAAAAATGACGGGGAGTGGTGGAGCATGACACTGCGCGGGCCTCAACCGATAGACCTCGACGCTCCCGTTCAAAATATAAGCTATTACGAAGCCGACGCTTATGCCACTTGGGCTGGGGCGCGTCTTCCCACCGAGGCGGAGTGGGAATTTGCAGCTGAAAGCTATCCTGTCGAGGGAAATTTCTTGGGGTCAGAGCGACTGCGCCCACAGCCGCAATTTTTGACGTTCGGAAAAATCCGCGGGCTTTATGGCGATGTCTGGGAATGGACCGCCAGCCCCTTTACGCCTTATCCGGGGTTTACGCCGTCTGAAGGTACAATTGGCGAATATAATGGAAAATTTATGAGTAATGTTATGGTGCTGAAAGGCGGCTCTTGCCTGACGTCTGAGAGACACATTCGAGCGAGTTATCGGAATTTCTTTCACCCGGATAAGCGTTGGCAGTTTTCCGGATTAAGGTTGGCAAAATAAATGTCTGATGAATTTGCAAAAGACGTGGCGGAAGGTCTGCTTGCCACGCCAAAAACCCTGCCATCTAAGTATTTTTACGATGCTGCGGGGGATGATCTGTTCATCCAGATTATGGACCTTCCCGAATATTATCTAACCCGGGCCGAGATGGAGATATTTAGAGATCAAACCGACGCTCTCATTCAGGCTTTAGGGCAAGTGCCGGACCAGCCCTTCGAGCTGATTGAGCTTGGTGCGGGGGATGGTCAAAAAACCTTCTACCTTTTGAAGGGGCTCTTAGCTGCGGGCTATGATTTTACTTATGTCCCTGTCGATATTTCTTCGAACGTGCTGGAGCATTTGCAAAGATATCTAGCGGACAAACTTCCTGATCTGAATATCAGAACGGAACAAGGCGATTATTTCAAACGTCTAAAGGTGCTGCAAGAGACAGATTTGCCCCGGGTCATACTCTATTTAGGGTCTAACCTTGGAAATCTAACAGACGACAAATCCAAAGCCTTTATGGAAAAAATATCCCGTCGTTTGACGGCGGGTGATCGATTGATCCTCGGTGTGGATAAGAAAAAATCGGCGGATATTGTTTTGCCAGCCTATAATGATTCGGCCGGTATTACGTCGGCTTTTAATTTAAATCTGCTGACCCGGATTAACCGGGAGTTAGGCGGAGAGTTTGATCTGGCGCAGTTTCGCCATGCTCCGGAATATGATGAAGAGAACGGTATCGCGACTAGCTTTATAGAAAGCACAGCGGATCAGGATATTAAGATTGGCACGATTGGGAAGACTGTTCATTTTGGAAAGGGCGAGAAAATAAAAGTCGAAATTTCTCGAAAATATGACTTGCCGATTATTCGCAAAATAATAGCGGACACCCCTTTTGAAATTGAGACGGTGTTTAAAGACTCTCGGAGCTATTACTTGGATATTGTTCTCTTACGGGATTAATTGCCGCCTAATAAAAAAGCCCGACCAATTGGCCGGGCTTTAACCTTTAGAACGTCGTAAAGACTATTCCTCTGATTTCTTTTCTTCTGTTGCAGCCTCTTCCGCCGGCGCTTCGTCCTTAGCAACGTCTTCCGCAGGCGCTTCTTCTTTTGGCGCTTCAGCTTCAGCCTTAGCCGCTTCGTCAGCGGCTTTTTTTGCTTCTGCGGCGGCTTCTTTGGCTTCGGCTTCTGCCTCTTTACGAGCTTCGGCTTTTTCTTTGCGCTCTTCTTCGCGTTCTACAGCTTTCTGACCCGGCGTACCTTTTTGCGGATTATTACCGTGTTTCCAGTCCCAAAGGCCGGCGGCCCCGAGAAAGCGGGCGACGCGCTCTGTTGGGCGAGCGCCTTTTTCGAGCCAAGCTTTACATTTTTCAATATCAAGTTGAACGCGGTCTTCGGAATCTTTTGGAAGCATCGGATTATAGCGTCCGACGATTTCAATGAAGCGGCCATTACGAGGTGAACGGGAATCCGCTGCCACGATACGGTAATAAGGACGTTTTTTGGCGCCATGACGGGCCAGACGAAGTTTGAGAGCCATGATGTTTTTCCTTTTAATCTAGCAATCGGTTAAAATTCTATTGTTACTTTTTCTTCCCAAAGGGATTCCCGCCCCCGCCAAGACCAGGCAGGCCTCCGCCCAAGCCGGGGAGCTTTCCTCCGCCGCCAAGACCGGGTAATTTGCCTAACCCGCCGGGGAGTTGTTTTTTAAGTTCTTCAAGCTGTTCCGGATCCATTTTGGACGGATCAGGCAAACCGCCCATTCCGCCTTTGGATCCAGGCATCATGCCGCCGGGCATTTTCGGCATGCCGGGCATTCCGCCCATTTGTTGCATCAATCCGGCCATGCCGCCTTTGCCCATTTTCTTCATCATATCAGACATTTGGCGGTGCATTTTCAGAAGCTTGTTTACTTCTTGCACGTTCATCCCGGAACCGGCGGCAATACGTTTTTTGCGTGAGGCTTTCATTAATCCGGGGTTACGGCGTTCTTCCGGTGTCATGGAATAGATGATGGCTTGTTGCTGTTTCAAAAGCTGGTCATCGACCCCGCCGGCCGCGTCGAGCTGCTTTTTCATTTTACCCATGCCGGGCAACATTTTCATGAGGCCGCCCATGCCGCCCATTTTCTGCATTTGCCCGAGCTGCTTGGCCAAATCTTCCAGATCAAACTGACCTTTGCGCATTTTCTCGGCAGAGGCAGCGGCTTCTTTTTCGTTGATGAATTCAGACGCTTTTTCAACAAGAGAGACAATATCCCCTTGGCCCAGAATACGGCCCGCGAGACGCTCGGCGTCAAAGGCTTCCAGCCCGTCGAGCTTCTCGCCAGTCCCAAGGAATTTAATTGGTAATCCCGTAACCGCGCGCATCGAAAGGGCCGCGCCGCCACGTCCGTCGCCGTCAATCCGTGTCAGGACCAGACCTGTTAGCGGCAGGCGCTCATTAAACCGCTTGGCCGTCTCGACTGCGTCTTGGCCAGTTAAACTGTCGGCCACCAAAAGGGTTTCTGTCGGCTTGGTTTCATTGGCAATAGCTTCGACTTCGTCCATCAATTCGTCATTAATGGTCGTGCGGCCCGCCGTATCGAGGAAGACGACATCATAGCCGCCTTTGGCGCCTTCTTTCATCGCACGTTTGGAAATCTCAAGCGCGCTCTGGCCTTGAACGATCGGGAGGAAGCCGACTTCTGCCTGTTTGGCAAGCATGCCTAGCTGTTCCATCGCCGCCGGACGGTTCGTGTCAAGCGAAGCGAGAAGGACTTTTTTCTTGAGAGATTTGCGCAAATAAAGCGCCAGTTTGCCTGAGGTGGTTGTCTTACCGGAGCCTTGAAGACCGGCCATCAAAATCGCGATAGGCGGACGGGCTTGCAGGTTTAAGAGATTGGCCTTGGCAGCTTCTTCTTTGTCGGCATCTTCATCCGACAATGTGCCGCCCAGCATGTCGATCAGCGCGTCATTGACGATCTTGACGACCATTTGGCCGGGTTTGATTGATTTTATAACTTTCTCGCCCACAGCTTCACGGCGAACGCGTTCGACAAACTCTTTGACAACAGGCAGAGCAACGTCGGCTTCGAGAAGGGCCACACGGATTTCGCGCATAGCGGTGTTGACATCTTTTTCCGACAGAGCCCCGCGGCCCGTCAGATTGTCAAATACATTTCCAAGCTTATCACCAAGCGTTTCGAACAAGTCATTACCTCAATATCGTTGGCCCAAAGCAGAAGAGCCGCGGTGAACGTAACACGTCGACCACGGGACCCCGTCTGCATCATGCACAGCGCGGAGCGCAGGATTAAATCTGCGCAGAATTGCGCGGCGTTTACGGGAAGTCGGTTGGATAGTCAAGTGAGAGTGGAACCGATTGTATCGCTCTGGAAATACTTACATTAGTAGTATGTCTATTTTGGGGGCATTGCGGACATTAAGTTGGTGGAGTGGCTACCGTATGTTATCTCTCCATATTTAAATGGATTTAATATGATTCATAAAGCTAGCTGTCTTTGTAGCAGAGTGACGATCCACGTTTCTGGCGAACCTATAAATTCCCGATATTGCCATTGCCGCCTATGTCAGAAAGCAACTTCTGCTCCTTCATTTGCACGCGTGTTGTTTAATCAAGCTGATGTAAAACTTTCTGGCCCTATAAAGCGCTATCCATCTTCAACTGAACTTGATCGTTTGTTTTGCTCAAATTGTGGAACATCAATTGCGGCATGGCGAAAAAATGGAACAGTTACAGGTGTTGCCATAGCTCTTTTTGACAATCCTAACATCTTCCCTCCAACTGAACATACTTGGGTGTCAGAGAAAATCGAGTGGTCGAATTTGGATGATGAACTTTGTAAGCACGACAAAAGCGTATAAAATCGCTCTGGGGTATTGCGGACATTAGCTGAGCGAGCGACCCGTTGAACCCGCAAGCCAAAGTAGGCCGCTGGCTAAGGTCTCTTTTGGGGATGTTTGTGACTTCGCCTTAAGGGGTATTTCTCACCTATACCATCTTCAACCCCCTGTTTCCAAACGAAAATCATTTTTCTAATCCGCACTTTCGATTTTGCCTTTATATTTGTTAAGTTGTTTAGTCGAAGCGGTGCTTCGGCTTTGCAATTTTGGTTCGGGCCGGACATCGATTCACTGGATCGATGTCTGTCGCGGCCAAACTAAAATTGTTCCTTCGAACACAGGACAGGTGAGACGTCATCACTGGTTCGGGGGACGGCGAGGTTGAGCATCAGCCTGTTGGCGTGGGCGGACTGTGCCGTGAGCGATGCTCAATTTAAGCCTCCCTTATCTTTCGCTCAAGCCCGAAGGGCGCTGATGCGGAATGACAGGAAGTAAGTAGCGAAATTTTCATCCCATCATACTAGTGCAAAGTTTCGAAAGGAAAGCGCATGACACAAACAAAAAAGCCCCCTTGCGGGAGCTTTCATAAAAATCTGATCTGTTGAAAATTCTTATTTAACAGTGTGCGGTTGGCTCGCATTTTTCTTAGCAGTTTCAACCAAAGCTTTGAAGCTCTCAGGCTCGTTACCGGCCATGTCAGCAAGGACTTTACGGTCAAGCGTGATACCGGACTTTTTCAAACCGTCCATGAAACGACCATAAGTCATGCCGTGAAGGCGGGCCGCCGCATTGATCCGCTGAATCCAAAGGGCGCGGAACTGACGCTTTTTCAGCTTACGGCCAATATAAGCATACTGACCGGCTTTCTCGACAGCCTGATTGGCAATACGGAAAGTGTTCTTACGACGACCGCGATAGCCGGAAGCCGCATCAATGATTTTTTTGTGACGTGCGTGTTTGGTGACGCCGCGTTTTACTCGTGACATAATATTACTCCAGAATAGAAAGGGCGGCGATTAGCCGTTTGGCATAAATGATTTTTTGATACGCTTGGCATCACAATCTTTGAGGACTGTTGTGCCGCGCAGCTTACGAATTTGGTCATTCGTACGTTTGATCATTCCGTGACGTTTACCGGCTTGGCCAGCTTTCACTTTACCACTGGAGGTGATTTTGAAGCGCTTTTTGGCGCCTGATTTGGTCTTCATTTTTGGCATTTCGGTCTCCTTGATTTGCGTCTTTAATCCAGACCTGGATTTTGACGCTGCCTTTAGAGCGATCAGGCATGCCTTTAGCCCGAACCGCTGCTTAACTTCCAGCTTGCGCTAGAAGTCGCGCTTTATAGACATTCCCGTCTGTAGGTCAAGCTCTGCCGTACAGGGCAAAATTACTGAACGGAGTGGGCAAAGCAGGTGAGTTTTATCTCGGTGCAAGCACCATTGTCATCATCCTGCCTTCGGTTTTCGGCTCGAATTCGACTTTTGCCATTTCGGCGAAATCTTCTTTTACGCGCGCTAAAAGATCCATTCCGCGATCCATATGCGCCATTTCGCGGCCCCGGAAGCGGATCGTCACTTTTACCTTGTCGCCTCGATCAAAGAATTTGTTCATGGCCTTGGTTTTGACTTCATAGTCATGTGTGTCGATATTTGGACGCATTTTGATTTCTTTAAGAGCCTGAGTCCGCTGATTTTTGCGGTTGGCCGCTTTTTTCTTTTGGTTCTCAAAGCGCATTTTGCCGTAATCAAGAACTTTGCAGACTGGGGTCTCGCTTGGAGCGACCTCGACAAGGTCTAATCCGGCGGCGCTGGCCGCGGCGAGAGCTTCTTCTAGGGGTACAACACCGCGCTTTTCTCCGTCTTCCATGATGAGTAAGACTTTGGCGGCGGTAATGTCCCTGTTAATGCGCGGCCCCTTTGGCTTCTTGGACGGTGGGGCAGCTATTGGGCGTCTGGCGATGTGAATTCTCCTAATGTTATTAAAGTCGGACAAGAATATGGCGGTAATAGCCAATATATTCAAGGGTTATGCTTAGCTGACTTAACGGTTTTTTGCGGTTAGAAGTTCCGAATATACAGCTAAAACGCGAGCCTGAAGCGATTTTCGAGAAAAATAACGCATAATTCGGGTTCGCGACTGTTTTGAATTATAATCTGGCCAAGCTAAGGCCCGTTTAATTGCCTTTGCCATGGCGTCCGAATCTCCGGTAGGAACCAACCACCCTGTTTTTCCATCTTCGATGGTTTCCAAGGCACCTCCAAGAGCCGTTGCCACAACGGGACGGCCCATGGCTTGCGCCTCCGCAGCAACTCGGCCGAAAGCTTCGGGTTCATTGGACGCACTCAGTATGACATGTCCACTAGCCAGAACTAGAGGCATATCAGATCTGTGGCCATCAATAATAACTCTGTCCTGAATGTTCAGGGTTTGAATGCGTTCTTTGATTTCTGCAACATAATTTTCGCGCCCTTGCGCGTCTCCCACTAAAATGAGGCGGCAAGAGTTTGGGAGTTTTGCGAAAGCCTCCAAAGCGTCCAACTGCCCTTTCCAACGCGTTAGCCGGCCCGGAAGGACAATGAATTTATCCTGAGGCCCGCCCCAAAGCGCGCGTTGATCGGCCACAGCATCATGACTAACTTTGGACGGGTCAAAAACTTTCATATCGACGCCGCGTGGAATGACAGTGATTTTATCTAAGCGAGTGTTGTGAGTTTTGACAATGTGATCGCGGGTGAAGGTCGAATTGGCAATGACGGCATCGCCTCTTGCCATGATGGAATTGTAAAATCGCTTCAGTCGTCCACTTGCATTGTAAATTCCATGATATGTCGTCACTAAAGGCGTTCGGGTCAACTTGGCTGCAAAATAGGCCGGCCAAGCGGGGGCGCGGGAGCGAACATGTACAATATTAATGTTATGTTTTTTAATGAGCGACATTATTTCTATAATACGAGAAATAAGGGTCAGAATATTTTTACTTCCAATAGGTGAGATGTGGAGGTGGCCGCCAAGTTTTTCTATCTCGCCTTCCAATCGTCCCCCGGCCGATAACACATGTGCTGCATGTTCCCGCAAACAGAGCGCTTCCACAATATCCACAGTCGTGCGCTCCACGCCCCCTGCGTCCAAAGCCGGAAGGATTTGCAGAACGCGCATGGCAGGTTTATCTGTCTGGTTCAGACTCATATTGAGAATCAATAGAGGAAATTGATGACTAACGCACCTGACTTTCTAAATCTTCCTGACGGAACGAAGTTGGCTTACCGTAAATCTGACGGGCAGGGTCCAACTGTAATCTGGTGCGGTGGTCTGAAATCGGATATGGAGAGTACAAAAGCGACGTTTTTGGAGCACTGGGCTCAGGAGAGAAGCCAAGCATTCATCCGCTTTGATTATTACGGACACGGCGTAAGCGACGGGGTATTTACAGAGGGCACGATTAGTCGATGGAGCGACGATATAATTGCTATCTTGGACGCTCTCTGTGAGGAAAAATGTATTTTTATTGGGTCTTCAATGGGGGGATGGGCCGCCTTCTTGGCCGCGCTAGAACGGTCTGACAGGGTTGAGGGAATAATCTTAATCAACCCCGCGCCAGACTTTACAGAAAAACTAACTTATGCGGCTTGGACAGAGGCTCAGAAAAAGAACCTAGAGAAAAATGGAATCGTATATGAACCTTCTGGTTATGAAGAGCCTTATGCTTATTCAAAAAAACTGATGGACGACGGCCGCGCTCGCCAAATTTTAGACGCACCTATTTTACTAAACTGTCCTATTCGAATTTTGCAGGGCGCAGAAGATTCTGTAGTTCCGCCAGATCATAGTCGAAAAATTGTGAAGGCCGTGGAAAGTGAAGATGTGACTTACACACTGGTTAAAGGGGGGGATCACAGCTTGTCACGAGAGCAGGATTTGATGCTTCTTGCTCAGATTTTGAGTGGGTTACTCTACTAATGCGTGCTCACACAGACGGCCAAATCTCATATTCAGGTCTAAGCGCGCGGTCTGCGAAACGGCTTATGACGAAACAGTTTCGTGAGGCCCAAGTTTCTTTTCCAGAAGAAGACGCTATGGAATTGATCCTTGCTGCCACAGGGATGAGCCGGACGGATCTCACTTTAGACGGTCAGGCGCTGTTGGAGCCGGAGGATGCCAATAAGCTTTCGAATTTTGAGGCCCAACGACTGTCAGGCGAACCCATAGACTCAATATTAGGGTGGAGGGAGTTTTATGGCCGTCGGTTTAAAGTCACTAAAGATGTTTTATCGCCTCGTGCGGATACGGAATTACTTGTCCAATGCGGATTAAAAGCTCTTTCTGAAAAAATGGTGCCAACCTGCCTTGATTTGGGGACCGGGTCCGGCGCAATTCTGATATCCATATTATCTGAATGTAAGGACGCGACAGGTTTGGGGGTCGATATTTCGGAAGATGCCTTATCAATTGCCCGTAAAAATGCGCGTGATCTGGGGGTGATAAATCGGGCCGGGTTTATTCGAAGTGAGTGGTATGGGTCCGTTATGGGAAAATACGACCTTATAGTTTCCAACCCTCCCTATATTACTGATAAAGCGATGAAAGAGCTGGAGCCGGAGGTCATTCAGTATGATCCAGACATTTCTCTGCGCGGCGGCCCTGACGGTCTAGAGGCGTATCGTGCTATTTTATCTGAATCCGCGACCTACCTGAAACCCGGTGGATATATATGGGTCGAGATTGGATATGATCAAGCTGAGGCGGTTCACAGCCTTTTTGTACAAAACGATTTTGTCGATATAGACGTTAGGAAAGACTTGTCCGGACAAAACCGATGCGTTGGCGGGAAAAATCTAAGCTGAAAATAATCGTAAAAAAAGCTTTGCGCTTGCGTCTGACTTTGCTACGCCAGCTGGGCAAGACGTAGATCGTTCCGATCAAAGATTCGACAATAATGTTCGAATAAAAGGGAACACCGTTCATTGCCCCATAAGAAATGCCTTTTTTAAAGATTAGGCCCTGTCGTTTTCCTAAATCATTCGTTTTGAGTGATTAGAATGTGAACGATGAAAACATCCGTATAGGAAAAGATCATGAAGCGTCAGCGCGGTCGTAATCGTAATAAAAGTAACAATAATAATAACAGTAATCGGTCTATGGACAGTAATGGCCCGGACGTAAAAGTTCGTGGCAGTGCTAGTACCATATACGATAAATACACAACTTTGGCCCGTGATACGGCCAGCTCAGGCAATCGGGTCAAAGCTGAAAATTATCGTCAACACGCCGAGCATTACCTTCGCCTAGTTAATGCACAAGAGGCCGCAAAACAGGCGGCTCAGGAAGCTCGGGCGGCACGCAACGAGTCCAAAGACGATGATACTGAGAATAATGACGACAGTAATTCCCGAAGAAATTCGCGCGGCCGGTCACCAAATTCGAGAGCCAACCAAAATAATGAGCAGAATAATTCTGACCAAGATAATTCCTCTCAGAATTCCGACGATAAGAATAAGAAAAGCGATCAGAAGAAAAAGAAGAAGTCTGATAAGGATGACACCCAGAATACACCGGAAGGGCTAGAGGTTGTCACGCCTGAGGCTGAAAAACCTAAGCGCAAACGAAGCCCTAAGAAAGACCAAACAGCGTTATCGGATAATGAGTCAAGTTCTGTAGAAAAACCTAAACGGCGACGGAAGGCTCCGACGCGTGATAATGATGATAAAGAAAGTATTGTTGCTGCCGAATAGGGCGGTTTAGTATTTAAAATGGACTTACCCGGCGGTTTCGCCGGGTTTTTTTATGGCTTATGATAATCAGGCACTTGCGATTCAGGAATAAAATCCTACATAATCGAAAAGAAAACTGTCAATTTTTGAAATTGGAATATTAACATAGGACCAAAGATGGATATTCAGGCATATACCCAAAGAGGACGTAGCGTTATTCAAAGCGCCCAGACGGAAGCGATCACCCGCGATCACCAACAGCTTGTCCCTCTTCATATCATGTCGGCTTTGCTACATGAAGAAGGTGGATTACCGCGTAACCTTATCCAAATGTCCGGCGCCCAAGTGAACGCATTGGAAAATGCTGTTTCAAAGGGGTTAGGGAAATTGCCGCAAGTCGAGGGCGGCCGAGGGTTGTCTCTTTCTAAAGATAGCGCAAAGATTTTTGCCAATGCAGAAAAATCTGCCAAAGCGGCAGGCGATGTTTTCGTGACCGTTGAGCGGCTTTTACTCGCTGTCGTTTTAAATGCGGATAAGGATTTACGCTTGGCGCTCGACACCGCCAATATAGACAATACCCGTTTACAAGAGGCCATAAAATCTGTGAGAAAATCCGACGACCCCGTAACATCTGATGCGGCAGAAGACCAATATGACGCCTTATCGAAATATGCCCGCGATCTGACACAAGCGGCTCGAGACGGTAAGCTTGATCCCGTGATTGGGCGCGATGAAGAAATTCGCCGTACTATTCAGGTTCTATCTCGCCGCTCAAAAAACAACCCACTTTTGATAGGTGAACCCGGCGTGGGGAAGACCGCTATTGCTGAAGGCCTCGCCAATCGTATTGTCTCTGGCGATGTTCCAGAAAGTATTCGCGAGAAACGCTTGCTTGCACTTGATATGGGCTCGCTTATTGCGGGGGCGAAATATCGCGGGGAATTTGAAGAGCGACTAAAGTCAGTTCTGAAAGAAGTTGAGCAAGCGAACGGTCAGATCATACTTTTTATTGACGAAATTCATACTTTGGTCGGGGCGGGGAAAACTGACGGCGCCATGGACGCTGCCAATTTACTGAAGCCAGCTCTGGCGAGAGGGGAACTTCACTGCGTTGGCGCGACGACGCTCGATGAATACCGCAAACACCTTGAGAAAGACGCGGCTCTCGCGCGCCGCTTTCTGACGATTTTTGTATCAGAACCGACCGTCGAAGACACAGTTTCAATTCTACGAGGGCTGAAAGAAAAATACGAAGTTCATCACGGTATACGAATTTCTGATGCGGCGATTGTTTCGGCCGCTCAACTTTCCAATCGATATATCACTGATCGTTTTCTGCCGGACAAGGCTATCGACCTGATGGACGAGGCCGCCTCTCGCCTTCGTATGCAGGTGGATAGTAAACCTGAAGCACTTGACGAAATTGATCGTCGTTTGGTTCAGTTGAAGATAGAGGTCGAGGCTTTGAAAAAGGAAAGCGACAAAGCTTCCAAAGATCGGTTGAAGAAAAGACAGGCAGAGATTGAAGAGCTAGAGGCGCAGTCGGGTGATCTTACGGCTGCTTGGCAGTCTGAAAAGTCTAAACTTGCTTCTGCTACAGATGTCAAAGAGCATTTGGAGCAGGCTAGATTCCAATTGCAGGATGCTGTGCGCCGCGGAGATTATGAAACGGCTGGGAGACTACAACATGAAGATATTCCGGCTCTAGAAGACCAGGTAAAAGAGCTAGAGAGTCAGAATACAGATGCGTCCGCTCTATCTTCGGAAACTGTGACATCGGAAACTATTGCCGCGGTTGTGTCCCGGTGGACCGGCGTTCCCGTCGAGAAAATGCTTGAAGGGGAACGTGAAAAGCTTCTCTCTATGGAGGACTTGCTTGGCGCCCGCGTTGTGGGTCAGGAGCGAGCAGTCGCAGCTGTATCTGATGCTGTGCGTCGTGCGCGGGCTGGATTACGCGATCCGGCACGGCCGATTGGTAGCTTTATGTTTCTTGGGCCTACAGGAGTCGGGAAAACAGAACTGACTAAAGCCTTGGCTGGATTTATGTTTGACGATGATCAGGCCATTACGCGCATGGATATGTCCGAATATATGGAAAAGCACTCTGTCGCCCGCTTGATCGGAGCCCCTCCGGGTTATGTAGGTTATGATGAAGGCGGTGCGTTGACAGAAGCCGTGCGGCGGCGGCCCTATCAAGTCGTCTTATTTGACGAAATTGAAAAAGCGCATCCTGATGTGTTTAATGTTCTGTTACAGGTTTTAGATGACGGTCGTCTGACGGATGGACAGGGCCGGACCGTGGATTTTCGAAATACACTCATTATCATGACCTCAAATATTGGATCTCAACATCTGCTCAATTTGGGTGAGGGAGAGAATGTAAATGCGGCTCGAATTGGGGTTATGGCAGAAGTAAATGCCCATTTCCGACCGGAATTCCTTAATCGATTAGATGAGATTTTGTTGTTTGAAAGGCTCAAGTCAGAACATATGGGCGCTATCGTTGATATTCAAATTAAGCGTTTACAGGGATGGCTGAAAGACAAATCCATAATTTTGGAATTGACTGACAAGGCGCGAAACTGGATCGGCGAGCAAGGCTATGATCCGTCCTATGGAGCCCGTCCTTTAAAACGCGTTATTCAAAAGAACGTCCAAGACGGCCTAGCGCGTGAACTTCTGGCCGGAAAAATTGCGGACGGAGACAGGATAAAAGTGGATCTGGCAGGAGGGAAAATCCAGATCAGTAAGGCGTAAAAACTCCCCGGTGATGCCGGGGGGCTTTCTTTTATTTTATGATTGCGATTTTGGTCCGGGCTTTTTCCGAGGTGTACCATCTTTTTTTAAGAGGTTGCCATCTTTGTCACGCGGCGCTTTAGAACCAGGCTTGGGCCCTCGTTTTTTTGCGGTTTTAGACGTTGGAGATGTAAGTTGGGCTTTCGGTTTTTTCTTAATGGGGGCCTTTGTCGCTGCAGGCGTAGTCTTTCTTGTTTTTGGGGTGGCCGTGGGTTCGAGCGATTTTACAGGTGTGGGGTCTTGTGAGTCGTTCGGAACGGAACCTTTACCCATAATGTCTTCAGTTTTTGCCTTGTTAGACTTTGAGGTCGTCTTGTTTTTGCTTCTGACATTGTCGGAGAGGTCATCAAAATTACCTTTTGCCTCTTCGAAAGAAGTACGGGTTTTTTCAGTTGCTGTATGAGTAAATTCTTTGGCCCGTAAAGAGGCGGCTTCGGCGGCTCTGCGTGTCTCTGCCATTATATCAATGTTAGCAGATTCTGACGTCCCCCCATCAGGAGATAAATTGTCGTTGATCCGGAAAATAGCCACTGCCAGTTCCGATAACAATCTGATGACGGCGAGGGCGAGTAATATTGAAGCAAAGAAATTTACGAGACGTATAAAGGCCGCTAGCGGGTCTAATTGAATACCGTAAAGCGCCGTTGAGAGAAAAGACAATCCAACAACAATAATCGCAAGCCAAAAGACAGCTATGACAAGCTTTTCTTTTAAGAGCTTTTCAAATGAAAAAAAGAAATTGAAAAAATTCTTCACGATACCTGACCCTTTATTATGTTTCGGATCAAGTTTAACGCGTGAAGGTATTTAATCAATAGAGCTTTAAGCTCGTTTTACTTGCACTCTAAGGGGCTACATCCGCCATTACTGAAAGTTCAGGCGCAGGCGTTAAAATTTCAGAAGAAGCCCTAAGGGTTTCGATCTCGCCGCGACGATTGGCGAAGGCCGCCATTTCAGATTTAGCCAGAGGTTTTCCGTCAAGCTGAGAGAGGCGGCTAGGATTAATTTTATTGCCGTTATGCATCACTTCATAATGAAGATGAGGGCCGGTTGAGCGGCCAGTGGTCCCCACATAGCCAATAATTTGATCTTGGGTGACGCGGCTACCGGCGCGAACGCCATTGGCAAATTTGCTCATATGGGCATAGGCTGTTTTATATCCATCCGTGTGACGGATACGGATGTAATTCCCAAAACTACCATAGCGGTTCGCGCGCTCTACTGTTCCAGAACCGGCGGCCATAATCGGCGTGCCGCGGGGCGCGGCAAAGTCAGTTCCGCTGTGCATTTTTGTATAGCCTAATATGGGATGCTTGCGACGTCCAAAGCTGGAGGACAGACGCGCACCATTGATCGGCGTTGTTCGTAATTTCCGTTTCGCTGTCTTACCGTCGAGATCGTAGAAGTTTTCTAAGCCCTCTGAATCTTTATAGAGCCAATAGCTCGAAGTTTTTCCTCGTGGGGAAAAACTTGTATAGAGAAGATCGCCCGCTTTAATAATTTCGCCTTTTCGGTCAAGGGCGACTTCAAAAAACATTTCGAATTCATCGCCAGGCTGGATATCGCGTTGAAAGTCGACGGAATACTCATAGATATTAGCGAACTGAGCCACCACCTTGTCAGGCGCACCCAAGCGCGTTGCATCAAGATAGAGCGAATTATCAACTCTCGCTTTCACACCGATTGTTTCATATTTGAATTCAGCCGAGATTTCGCGAGCGGTAAAATTATCTTCACGGCGATCCACAAAAACGGTCTTTTCAACTGTAGGCCGGAATGTCAGATTTTGGAGTTCGCCGTCCTGAAAATATAGATCGAATTTTTGTCCGACACGCACCTTACGCGGCGGGAAGACTTCGGCAAAAGCTTGAGTGACTCTATAAGCTTCCGTACCACTCACGCCGTTTTCCTGAAGGAGTGGTCCCAAACTATCCCCGGATTCGATGGTAAGTGTGGTCTGATCTACAGGCGCCACTGCAAAACTTTCGTCCAGTGCAATATCATAGCGCGTTAAATCGATATTAGGTATCGGCAATTTCACGACTTCAGCAGCTTGAACTGCGGGGGAGTCATTATTCGGTAAAGCAAAAAGGCCAGCAAATGCGACAAGACCTGCTACGCCTAAAAATTTCAAATGATTTTGACGAGGGATAGTCGTGTTGGAAAAATCTCGAAAGGCGGATGCCCTGACTAATAAACCGGACTTAAACGCGCTCAACTTGCTAGGCGTGCCAGCTTGGTAATCAGAATCAGACATATATAAAACCCTTAATGAGACCGAACTCTTTTATCCGATGTTAATGGATAGGCTCAGATACTCCCCGTTTATCCCTAATCTATGGTTAACCGAATGCAGTCAATTCGTAAACTTACGAAGTTTTTATAGTCCTGCGTCTCGCCACAGCGTAAGGAGGTTAAATCAAATTAGGAAGGGTCAAGCAAACACGAATGTCACTCCAGTCGGATAATACATCCAAGAACACAACATCCGGGCGTGGCTTGCGCAAAAAATGGTCTGTGAGGAAATGGCTTGGGGCTGGTTCATTATGTGTGCTGCTTATAATTGTCATAGGAGCGGTTTGGACTTGGTCAAATAGATACTCTGTCTTGGAGAGTTATGTGGTATCACTTTTGCAAGACCAAGGCATAGAAGCTGAGCTGTCTATTAAGACTGCTAATCTAAACGAAGCCATCATTGATAACATCAAGCTGACATATCAATCGGATGGAAAGCCATTTTTTACATCTGATCGGATTGAAGCTGATTACCTCTGGAAGGAAGCGATTCAGGGAAAAATGAAACGACTTCGTTTCGTCCAGCCACAGGCGCGGATCACCCTCGACGAAAACTTCAAAATTGTTGACGACTGGCTTTCGCTCAAGAGTGAGAGTTCTTCTGGAGGCTTTTCTATACCGGAAAACGGGCTTTTCCTGGAAGACGCGACATTTAATCTGGAAACTCCTTATGGATTTCCTGAAATTGATGTGAGTGCTACTATTTATCAGACGGATGAATTTAAAGCCACGTTGGTGATTGATGAAACGGATCTAAATTATAATGGTTGGGCGCTGAATGGAAGCGCGCGGCTTGATCTGGATGTCGAAGGAGACAGAAAAAATATAGAGTCTTTAATTCGTATCAGGCGCGTTGAACGCGAAACCCTCGCTCTAAGTGAGGCAACATTTGAAGTGAGTGGGATTTTAACGGCGACAACAACCTTACCTATAGACCTTGAAACCCTCGATATGTCTTTTAATGGACAGCTCAGCGGTACGGCGGACCGACTGAAGACGCAGCCTTTTACTTTAGCGGGCAGCCTGTTCAATTGGACTGGAGAGATAACGCGAGAGACCTCTCTTTCCTCTCCAATAGGCTTGGATGGTCAAATCGAACTCTTAACGGAGCAATTCACCTTTGCCGATAAGAGCCGGGCGAAAGATTTGGCGACTATGCTGACCTTGTCAGACGCTCTATCTAAAACCCCCATTGCGCAACATTTTGCCCCTTCTCTGACGAAAACTCTAGAGGGTGTGTTAGAACAATCAGAGATTAAAACGACCGCTGATATTAATTTTCAGGCTGAAAATGCTTTCATTTCACTCCTTTCCCCCTTGGATGTGGTTCGAGATGAAACAGAACTCTTGATCACGCCGGCATTAGGACAGCCTGTTTATGAATGGGACCGCGTAAATAACCGGGTGACGGCCACATTTGGCGCTGCTCTTAATCAGCCTATTCCAATGACTCTTAAAGAAACGCGGATTGAAGCCGCATCTGAAAATGGATGGCAATTATCAGATATCACCCGATTTTCAGGGGATATGGCGACCACTAAGTCTTGGCAGGTGACTTCGAATAAAGAATCAGCGCGTTTAGCTCCTTTCAAAGCCTCTATTGATTATTCAACGGCTACTTCGCGTAAACTAAATATCGCTGGGGGCGTCGACTTCGATGGCCGTGTTCCGGGCGGATATGTGGAGGGTTTCAAAACAGGGGGCCAATTGAATCTAAGTCTGCCGCCGCCCGGAAAGGACGGTTTGTCATTATCCTATGTGCCTAAAATCAAAAAAGTAGTTGTCGAAGCGCTTCAGACTGAAACGGATTGGGATCTAAAGGGTATCACGCTTGATCTCATAGATGGAAAAAAAATCTTTGCCTTGAATGGCAACCTTGCGACGATTGACGCTGGTTTGGAAAATGCCGATTTCACTGCGGTAAACAAACGCGATGGGCGTGATTTTAATATGACCCTTGGGAATACGCGGGCGAAAGGCGTGTTAAATTCAAGGACAGAAACTCAAAACTGGGCGCTGGTTTTTGAACAGGCACAAATGCAATCCGATAGCTTTCCAGTCGAAGGAACGACCGGAAACGCTCCAAAAGGAACGTTGAAAGTTAACCGCACAAATGGCGGCCTAACATTCAACTTCAACTCTGACGCTGTCGATGTTGCTGTTCCACAAGGGGCTGTTCAGGGCATGAGCGTTGCTGTTACGGGAACACCAGAAGATTACCTTGTAGAACATGAAGGGGGCAGTTTTACCACTGATGCCATGGAAATTCCGGATTGGCCGGTCATGGGAACTGTAAAATTTGAGGCCGGAATGTTTACCGGGGAAGCTATCGCCCGCGTACCGAAAGCCAATAACACACCAGTGAATATAAGTTACAATTTCGCAGATGGCGCCGGAACAGCTCATGTTGTTCTTGAAAGCCTCATATTTGAACCAGCTGGATTACAACCTCAGACATTGGCACCTGCTCTGGCGGGTAAAGTTGCGGCTGTTGAAGGGACTGTTTCCGCCGACATGCTATTCGAGTTTGCGCCAGATATACCCTTAAAATCCGGAGGGGTTTTAAATATCATGAACATGAACTTTGGTACGGCGCCCGGACCTGTCACAGGGCTTAATACTCAGATCGAGTTTTCATCCCTTATGCCTTTCCAAACCAAGGGACGACAAATTCTGACAATGGAAAATTTTGATCCAGGTATCCCATTGGATGACGGCATTATCGAATATGAACTGGTTCCGGAAGGCGTGAAAATATATAGTGCGCTTTGGCCGTTAAATTTAGGAGCTTTTGAGCTCGACCCTTTTACATGGCTTTATGGCGCAGAGGAAAACAGGGTCGTCATGCGGCTTGATGACGTTTCTATTAACGAACTTTTACAGACGTTCGGCAATGAAAAATTGGAGGCAACAGGAACAGTCAGGGGCGTTTTTCCAATTGTCATTCGAGGGCTGAACGTAATTGTAGATGATGGATATTTGGAAGCCAAAGACGGTGGAGTTATCCGATTCGTCGCGGATGAAACGGAAGCTGACGATCGATTCCAAGGCGATAAAATTCTTGAAACGTGGTCGTCAGGAGATGAAGGCGTTTATAATGACTTGGCGAAGGAGGCTTTGAGGGAATTTAACTATCGCGAGCTTACGGCGTCAATAGACGGCCCACTAGACGGAGATGTAGAGCTTGGAGTTGTTTTTAATGGAGCCAATAAGAAAGTCCTGAATGGTCAACCTTTTGAGTTCGACATTGAAGTTCAAGGCGAGCTCTTTAATATTTTGCGAAGCTTTAACTCCAATGCTCAAATAAAGTCGGAGCTATTGAAAAAGGAAGGCGTTGCTGAAAACTAGGCAAACACGTCTTATTTCACCCTGGCCCGCTGGTATTGGCTTGCGAATGTTTGACGACGTCATCCGCGACATAAGGGTTATCTATACGTTCAGCCCCGAATGTTCCCATTGGACCATGCCCGGGGACAAATCGCATATCAGAGCCTAAAGGCCAGAGCTTGGTTGTGATGCTGTTGATTAATTGTGCGTGATCTCCTTTGGGAAAATCCGTCCGGCCTATAGAGCCGCGGAATAGCACATCCCCTACAAAGGCAATTTTCATGGTCTGGTTATAAATGACCACATGTCCAGGAGTGTGCCCAGGCGTATGAGCCACCTTAAAGGTTACACCGCTAAGCTCTAATTCGTCTCCGTCTTTGAGATAACGGTCCGGAACGACGTTGCGGCCCATTCCTGCATGACCATAACGCGCCCAATGCTGCTCAATATCATCCATCCAAAATTGGTCGTCTTTATGGGGGCCAATGACCTTAATGCCAAAATCTTCGCGTAGTGTCTGTGCGCCGCCAGCATGATCCAAATGACCATGGGTAAGCCATATTTCTTTGAGAGTGATGCCGATCTCATCCATGGCAGCTTTCAGTTTTTCGGGTTCGCCGCCCGGATCAATCAGCACACCTTCTTTGGTCTCCACATCATAAAGAAGAGAACAATTTTGGGCAAAAGGGGTAACGGGAAGCAGTTTTAAGTCGAGACGGGCCATAAGCCCCATGTGTGCCTTTGGCTTATCTAGGTCAAGGCTTGGTTCTGCTTGGATTCAGAGAAAAGCTCTCGGAGGGCTTAAGATATAAATGTCTCTCAAAAAAACTTTAACCCGCTTAATGTTTCAAGCGGGACTTTTAAAAGCGACTTAATTTTACAAGCTTGTCATCTTTTAGACACAAACCTGTTAGGTGAAGGGGTATATAGCTAAACATCCCTTCGAACTGGCGGTGCATAAAGCACCGCCTATTTTTTTGTTCTAAGCGGCTTTTTTACGCTCTTCGCCATTTTTCAGCCAATCCATCATCGTGTCTGCATCAGAGACTTCATAAGGATCTGTCGGGCAATCATCGCCAAAGCTGTCTTCTGCGAACATTTTTTTGATTTCGCCGTCTTCAACATACATGGAGTAGCGCCAGCTACGCATTCCAAAGCCGAGGTTGTCTTTTTTAACCAACATGCCCATTTTACGTGTGAAGTCACCGGATCCATCAGGCATCAAAAAGATGTTTTTATTGCCTTGGTCCTGACCCCATTTATACATAACGAAGGCGTCATTCACGGAAAGACAGACAACTTCGTCAACGCCTTGCGCTTTAAACTCTTCATAAAGTTCGTCATAGCGGGGCAGGTGCGACGTGGAGCAAGTCGGAGTAAAAGCGCCAGGGAGGGCAAAAAGAACGATATTTTTACCAGCGAAAAAATCGGCTGTTTCAATTTCTTTCCACTCGAAAGGGTTCGGACCTTCAAGGGCCTCGTTTCTAACGCGGGTTTTTAGGGTGACATTGGGGATACGGTTACGCATATTGATTCCTCTTTCTTGAATTTCAAACGTCATATAAGAGGCTGAAATTCGCCTTCAAGAGGGAACGCTCTGAAACATGTGTGAAGGAATGTCGCAGGTCTTTTTTAAGCCGAAAATTCAATGTTTCGCCCAAATTACGACCGTCCTATTTACTATTGAAGACTGATTAGAATTTAGATTTTTCAAAAAAGGGGCTACTCTTCCAGCATGTCTTTAACGGCTGAAACGAAATTGTCGCGGGTAACTGTTTCTTGAGCAGGGCGGGACGATTTCCACTCTTCATTGGATTCAATGGCTTTCGCCGCCTTCGCTCCCTCGTAAAGGTCTTTCAGCGTAACTTCGCCTTTGGTCATTTCGTCACTACCTACCAATACGGCAATTTGTGAATTACGCCGATCCGCATATTTCATCTGTTTCGTTACGTTTCCTGAGCCTACAAAGACTTCAGCGCGGATATCCGAGGCTCTTAGCTCGGCAGCCATTTTGAAATATTCTCCCATTAGTGATTTATCAAAGGCGCAAATAATGACGGGCGGTTTCACGCTTTGTTTTAAGGCATTCATACGTTCAAGAGCTGAGAGAAAACGTGAAACTCCAAAACTGAAACCTGTAGCCGGGACTTGCTGTCCTCGGAATCTAGAAACCAGATCATCATAGCGGCCACCACCGCCGATGGAACCGATGCGAACAGGGCGGCCTTTGCGATCACGTATATCTGCGAGGAGTTCAGCCTCAAATACGGGGCCGGTATAGTAGCCGAGCCCGCGAACAATAGACGTGTCAAAACTTACACGTTCCGGGCCAAAACCCGTTGACGTCAAAATCTTATCAATAGTGGTGAGTTCGGCGCAGCCTTCTTGGCCGCGCTTGGATTGCCCAACCAAGTTTTCGAGCGTGGCAATGGTTTTCCCGCGGTCTTGGTCAGACGCCGTAGTGAAACCAAGAACAGCTTTGATTCCGGCTTTGTTTAGTTTAGCGCCCTCTGTGTAGTCTCCGCTTTCGTCCTCACGGCCTTCGCCGAGCAGAGCCTCCACGCCGTCTTCACCAAGCCGATCCAGCTTATCAATAGCACGCAAAACCTGGAGTCTTTGTATTGCACCTTCATCCGTATTTGGAACCCCCGAACTTTCTAAAATGCCGTCAAGCAGCTTCCGATTATTTACGCGCACAGCATATTGGCCGTCCTTGAGTCCGGTGGCCCGCATGACTTCTGCGGCAAGCATAATCATCTCTGCGTCAGCGGCGGGGCCTGCCGCGCCCACCGAATCGGCGTCACATTGTACAAATTCTCGAAAACGACCCGGTCCCGGCTTTTCGTTTCTATAAACACTGCCGGCCTGATATCGGCGATAAGGTTTCGCGAGAGCGTCGTAATTCTCTGCTACAAATCGGGCGAGTGGAGCTGTTAAATCATAACGTAGAGACAACCATTGCTCGTCATCATCCTGCAGCGCGAAGACGCCTGTATTCGGCCGGTCATCATCCGGGAGGAATTTTCCGAGAACATCGGCAAATTCAAAAGCCGGAGTTTGGAGCGGCTCAAACCCGTTCATGTCATAAACCGAGAAGGCGGCATCGATTAGCTTGCGCTCGGCGCGCAACAGCTCAGCTGGCTTGTCTTCAAATCCACGGGGGCGACGGGCTTTGGGCCGAAATTCTTTGTTCTTTTTACTCATGACGCGGGGTTTAGCGGGGTGAAACGGTGGCGTGAACCTTTATTTGCGGTAGGCGACATTTATCTTCACAGGCTTAGTCAGAATTTGACCTGTTGTAACATTGTCACCTGATTGACCTTTGGCTTCCAAAGATTGGATGTTCCGCACTACATCCATGCCGGAGATGACTTTACCAAAGGTGGCATAGCCCTGTCCGTCCGGGTTGCGTTCTCCTCCGAAGTCCAGAAAGTCATTATTGCCTACATTGATGAAGAAATAAGCAGCGCTGCCGGTTCCGGGCGCGTCACGGGCGATAGATACTACCCCTTCAGTGTTGGAAAGACCTGTCTCTGATGTTAGCTCATGATCTATGAGTGGTGGGATAGGTTCACTGTCCAAGCGTCCTCCTTGGATTAAGCTCATTCCCATTTCCAGCGGGTCATTATCGGCGCGCACTACCCTGTAGAAACCTTCTCCATTATAATACCCATTTTCGACATAGCGAAGAAAATCACCTCCGGAAATTGGAGCTTTATCAGTATAGATTTCAATCTCAATATTTCCCTGCGTGGTTTCAAACACAGCGACAGGCCTTTCGGTAGTTTCCGAGCAAGCTGAAAGAGAAATGACACAGAAAATAGAAAATATAGATAGCAAGCGGATCATATTTATTACCTTATATTAGCGACAGAGTTAGGGTTTCACTAAATCCATAAGGGCTGTCGTGCTGGCATCATGTTGTCCCGAATGGCCGGATGACATTTCATCCAAAATGGTCGTGGCGAGAACTTTTCCAAGCTCAACCCCCCATTGGTCGAAACTATTCACATTCCAAATCACGCCTTGGACGAAGACTTTGTGTTCATAAAGCGCAATCAATTCCCCGAGAGCGAAGGGGGATAGCTCATCTAATGTAATTGTTGTGGATGGGCGATTCCCCGGAAAAGATTTTTGAGGAGCGAGTTCCTCCAAATCGTCCCGTTTTCCTAATTCCTGACGCACAAAGTCTTCTGACTTCCCGAGCATCAGGGCTTCTGATTGCGCAAAACAATTTGCCAAAAGCGCGCGGTGATGTTCCGGGCGGCTCTCATGGTCTTTCAGCACGGCGATAAAGTCCACGGGCGCACCTCCATATTTTCCGGCGCTAGGCCCTTGGTGAAGCCACTGGAAGAATGCATGTTGGCCGTTTGTCCCTTCATCCCCCCAGATAATGGGGCAAGTGAGTCCAGCTTCTTTTCCATTTCGCGTGATGCGCTTACCATTGCTTTCCATTTCCAACTGCTGAAGAAAAGCGGCTAATTTACGAATGCGGCGAGAATAAGGAATGACGGCGAGACTGGAATAATCGAGAATATTCCTATTCCAAATACCCACCAAAGCCATCATGACGGGCAAGTTTTCCTGCAAAGGCTGGTCACGGAAATGCATATCCATCGCTGCAGCACCGTCAAGAAATTCAGAAAAGACATCTGGCCCATAGGCGAGTTGCAAGGAAAGACCGACAGCACTCCAGACAGAGTAGCGCCCGCCGACCCAATCCCAAAAATCGAAAATGTTTTCTTCGCGAACGCCAAAGTCTACGGCGCCGTTTCGGTTTGCTGTTACGGCAAGCATATGGTCACTGGCCAATTCGCCGATACCTTCCTTAAGCCAGGCTCGGGCGGACGCGCCGTTCATTTTCGTCTCCTGAGTGCCGAAACTTTTAGAAACAATAATGACGAGAGTTTCAGTCGGGTCGAGCCCATTTACCGCATCGTTGATCGACGCGCCGTCCACATTTTCTGCAAATCGTAAGGTGAGGCTTTGTTCCGCACAGGCTTCGAACCCATCTGCGACGAGGCGAGGGCCTAAGTCAGAGCCGCCAATACCAATATGGACTATATTTTTGAACTTACCTTCGCTACGAATTTTATCCGCATAATCTGCCATGTGTCGGCGCATTTCGCTTACCTGTTTTTGCACCTCCTTAGAGCCACCTACGCCGCGTAGAGCCATGTGTAAGACAGCCCGGTCTTCGGACGAATTTACAGATTCGCCGGCGAAAAGCTTTGCCCGCCATTCTTCAAGATCGCATTTCGCAGCCATTTTAAGAAGCGCAGATAGTGCCTCGCTGGATAAAGCCTGTTTGGAAAAGTCCGCTCTTAATGGGCCCTCACGCATGACGAAACGGTTCAGCCTATCTGGCTCTTGTTCAAAAAGTTCTTTTATAGAAACGTTGACTTCAGAGAGTTTTTTCAAAGTCTGAAATTGCTGTAGTGTTGCCATTCTCAAATCTCAAAATCTTCGGGTTTAAAACCGGGGTCGGGGTATTGCGGATCCATGTTTTCGAGGCTCTGTCGAACAATCGAACTCACAATGGCGCCGCGAGTTTTTCGGTTGTCAGAGGGAATGACGTGCCAAGGCGCATAATGTGTCGATGTCCGGCGTAGCATCGTTTGATATGCCTCCATAAACTTCGGCCAAAGGGCGCGATCCTCCAGATCCCCGGGATTAAACTTCCAGAGTTTATGAGATTCCACCAATCTTTCGCGGAGGCGTTCCCCTTGTGTTTCATAACTGATATTGAGCATGAATTTCAGTATTGTGGTACCGTTTTCAACCAATAGGCGTTCGAAATCATTGATTTGGTCATATCGTTGTTCAACTTTTGCCTCAGAGATGAATTTTTTGACTTTGACAACAAGGACGTCTTCGTAATGGCTGCGATTAAATACGGTAATCTGTCCTGCCCCCGGGCAAACATTATGCACGCGCCAAAGATAGTCATGGGCAAGCTCTTTTTTTGTAGGGGCTTTAAAACTTGCGACATTCACATTTAAAGGTGGAGTTCTGTGGAAGATCGCTTCCGTTGTCCCGTCTTTTCCGGAGGTGTCCATGCCTTGGAGGACAATAATAACGGAGCGTCCGGCTTCGGCGTAAAGTCTATGAGCTAAGTCTGCTATTTCCTTGGCATTATCTTTGATCAGGTCTTCTGCGTCGTCCTTATCGTCAAAAAGATCTAAATGTGTGGGTCTTTCGGAGAGGCGGATGTTTTTGTCGGTGACGATAAAGTCATTGGCATTTATATCCGTCATGTTTTAACTCCCGCGTATATATCCATGTTTGTGTGGTAGACAGGGTACTGGCAAATTAAAAGGTGTAACATGTTGAGTTTGAGAAATTTATCGCTCGTATTGGGAGGCATTGCTTTAGTCTCATGTGGGCAATCCACAGAAAGCGCCGTTCAGACTATGTCTCCAGCGATGGAACAGGAAACAAATTGGACTATCATCCCGGCGGAAAGTTTCATCAAATTCACGGCCCAGCAGCAGGGAAAAGAGTTTGAAGGCCAGTTCACAGATTATAATGCCTCAATATTATTTGACCCTGAGAGCCTAGAAGACTCTGAAGTCACGGTTACTATTCCCCTACAAGACGTGGATGCAGGGGATAAAGATCGGAATGAAACTTTGCCTGGGAAAGCTTGGTTTTCGATAAAAGAGTTTCCTGTTGCTGTGTTTCGATCTGAAACTATTACCGAGATGGGAGAGGGCTCCTACCTTGCAAAAGGCTCGCTTTCTCTCAAAGGGATAACACGCAATATTGAGCTGCCCTTTAAACTCTCGCCCGCAATTACCGAGGTTGGAGACATCACAGTTATGACTGCAATGACCAGTCTTGACCGCACGCAATGGAATGTCGGCGAAGACCCTTGGGATACAGGTGAATGGGTGAGTAAGGGGATAAAGCTTAACATTCAAATTACTGCAACACGGGAATAAATCCTTATTTAACCGTGTTTTAAAAGCACATATTCACTCTTGTTCCTTATTAGGGACCTCGGGGAAGGAGAAGGATTAATGTGTTTAATATTAAAACATTTACCCGTTTCCAAAAAGATGAGAATGGGCAATACGCTATTATGACGGCAATTTTGTCGTTGCCGCTTCTGGTGGCTTCGAGTGCTGTATTAGATTATACAAGCGCGACAGGCGAGCACAAAGCTGTGAAAAACGCTTTGGATAATGCCGTCTTGGCAGCGGCTACAAATAATAGTATTCCGGCCGATGAGAAAAAAGAGCTCGCCCGGAAACATTTCAAAGGAAATTATTCCGGGCGCGCCGAAATTACTTTGAAACCTTATGCCAAAGACGGGCTGGTTTCGATGACAGCTTCGGGTCTCGTTCCATTTTCAATTTCTAGGGCTATTGGCAAAGACGGCATAAAAATTAATACGAAAAGTGCCGCGCTGCGTTCCGAGCAAAATATAATATGCGTATTGGCCCTTGCAGAAAACGAGGACGAAGCGATTAAGTTTTCTGGCGGGTTAGAGTTTTTTGCTCCGGAATGTTCGGTTCATTCTAATTCCGTTTCCCATAAAGCCTTGATGTCAAAAACGGACAGTGCGCCGATCGCGAAATCCTTCTGCACTACGGGTGGAGTAGAGGGGGCGTTCAGCCCATTTGCAAAAGGGGAGTGTCTAATTGTTGAAGATCCTTATTTGAACACGGAGCTTCCCAAAATTGGAAATTGTGTCTCAGAACTGAAGTTCAAGAAAAAGAAAAAGAAAAATAAAGACCGCGATGATGATGACGATGATGATGATGATCGTGATTCTTCCCCCTATGATGACGGATCAGCGACAGCGGGTAGTGAAATCGAAGAATCAGAGAATGGAACAGGGAGTTTTGCAACTCTACTGCCTGGAACATATTGCGGCGGACTGACCGTTGACGGGCGAAGCGTAACTTTTCTTCCGGGAGATTACATCATGCTTGACGGCGCTCTTACTTTTAAAAACGAAGCGCAAGCCGTGGCAAATGGGGTGACTTTTGCATTCTCGGGAGAAAAGGCACGGTTAAAAATTGAAAGTGGTTCAAATGTCCAAGTTAAGGCTCCTGCGTTAGGGCCTAGAAAAGGCTTGGCTTTTATGGAAATGGCGGAGTCAAACGAGAAGAATACGGATAAGAAAAGCAAGAAAAAAGAAAAAAAATCCAAAGCGAATACAATTTCCAGCGGCGGTCAACTAGATGTCTTGGGTACGGTTTACTTCCCAACACAGGCGCTGGTCGTGAAGGGCAAGGGAACCCGCATGGGCGCGAAAGCGCCGGCGACAAGTTTCATTGCCCACACAATAGAAATGGAAGGTGACAGTGGGTCGCGCGTTCAGGTTAATGTAAACCATCGTGCTGCAAATTTGCCTCCCATTTTACCAAGAGCCGAAAACGGGGCTATTCTAATAGAATAAGGCAGTCGTTAGCCTTTTGACTCCTCCCGGAGCATTTCAAGCTCTAACCATTCTTCTTCTGCCGCGCTCAAAGCAGAACGGGTTTTTTGTAAGGCGGCATTAACTTTAGTAAAGGCCTTCGGGTCTTTCGTGTAAAGATTGGGGTCTGCCATTTCTTGTTCAAGCTCGGCAATTAATGATTCAAAATTTTTCATTTCCTGCGGTAATTTTTCTAGCCGGAACTTATGTTTATAAGAAAGTTTCGGTGCGGAGTCTTTCGTTTCAGACGCCGGCTTGGAATTTGATGATTTAGTGGACGCGTTTTGTGGTGAGCTGTCTTTAGCATTTCTGGATTGAACGCCAGAGCCTCTTTGGGAAACCATGTCTGAATAGCCCCCGGGATAAACTTGCCATTGACCCGGTCCTTCATAGGCGAGTGTGCGGGACACGGTCCTGTCCAAGAAATCGCGATCATGGCTCACGACGATTACAGTGCCATTATAATCCGAGACCATTTCCTGCAGCAAGTCCAAGGTTTCCAAATCCAAGTCATTTGTAGGTTCATCAAGGATAAGAAAATTGCTAGGCAGGCGGAGGCCCCTTGCGAGTTGCAATCGGCCGCGTTCGCCTCCAGATAAAGCGTGAAGGGGCGTCCGGGCCTGTTCGGGAAGGAATAGAAAATCTTTCATATATCTCATTACATGAACCGAATTCCCGCCCACCATAACCGTGTCATTCGCGCCGTCCGTCAAGGCATCTTTCAAAGTCCATTCGGGATTTAGGCTTTCGCGTTTTTGATCAATTACCAAGGTTTCTAAGTTCAAGCCAAGTTCAATCTGACCCTCATCCGGATGAATATCGCCCATGATAATTCGCAGGAGAGTTGTTTTCCCTGCTCCGTTCGGGCCAATTAATCCCAAACGTTCCCCTCTATTGATGCGAAGCGAGAGATCTTTCACAATCGGTCTGCCACCAAAGCTGTGACTGACCTCGCTCAATTTCACAATTTGTTTCGAAGACCGGTCTGCTTCTGTAACGGTGATTTTCGCACTGCCCGTAACTTGGCGCTGATTTTTAATAGTTTGGCGCAAATCTCCGAGCTCTTTCAGGCGTCTGACATTGCGTTTCCGGCGGCCGGAAACGCCGTGAACGACCCAGTGTTGCTCGCGATGAACCTTTCGATCCATTTTGTGACGTTCAAGTTCTTCCTGCTCTAAAAACTCATCGCGCCAATCTTCAAAAGCTCCAAAGCCTTTATCCAAGTCGCGGGTTTCGCCGCGATCCATCCAGACGGTTCTTTTAGATAGATTATCAAGAAAACGGCGATCATGCGAAATCAGGACGATTGCACTCTGGCTTCGCCCAAGTTCCTTTTCAAGCCATTCAATGGCAGGTAAGTCGAGATGGTTGGTGGGTTCATCCAACATTAAAATATCAGGGTCGGGTGCCAAGGTGCGGGCCAAGGCCGCACGGCGCATTTCTCCTCCGCTCATGACGGAGGGCTCCTCTTGACCACTCAAACCCAGAGCGTCCAAAAGATAAGGAATCCGGCTGCCGTCATCTGCCCCGATCAACCCGTCGGCGATATAGTCATAAGATGTTCGGAAAGCCGACAAATCCGGCTCCTGCGGTAAATATCTCCAGCTGACACCAGGTTTTACAAACCGATCTCCTGAATCGGCCTCCACGAGTCCAGCGGCAATTTTCATTAAGGTTGATTTCCCGGATCCATTCCGGCCGACCAGACACAGGCGCTCGCGTGGATAGACCATAAGATTGGCGTTCTCCAGCAAAGGCGTGCTGCCAAAGGTCAGAGCAATATTAGAAAGTGTTAAAAGGGGTGGGGCCATGTGGCGGGGTTTAGGCAAGCTGCAGCCGAAAGGAAACAGTCTTTCTGTATAAGGCGTATATCAAATACATCTGACCATTACCCATTGGACGGAATGGTAATGACAGCGAGGGAAAGGCAAAGCAAAGACTTTCATTCTCTCTATCTATGTTATTGAAATGACAGTGCCAAATAGGTGAACAGACTTGCACAGCGTTGAGGTTTGTTTATCAATGAGAGAGAATTTTGTTAGTAAAGGCTAACCCTTTAAATGCGCCATTTTCTGATAGCAGTTTCAGTGATCCTGTTCAGTCTGGTTCAGACATCGGTTTCCTTTGCTCAAACGACACAAAATACGCCTGTTCCTTCCACCTCCTCAATCGAAGCTAGCCTCTCTGAATTAGAAGAGAGCTCAGAGTTATCCGAAGAGCAAATTGAGACAGCAACGGAGTTATATCGTGAGGCGCTACAGCGTTTGCGGGATATGGTTCTCGCGCAGGAGCAGGAAACGCAATATCAATCGGATCTCACAAATTCCGCGTCTGTTCTTAGAGGTTTGAATGAGGAGATAGAAGTTGCGAAAGACCAATTGGATGTAGACCCGCTTGTTGAAATGGAGTTGGGGGATGAGCCCATGCGGGAAGAGGATTTGCTTGAGCTTGAACAAAATTTGGCATCCCGCGAGTCAGAGCTTCGGGCTTTGCGCTCAGAGATTGATGGCTACCGGGCAAGTTTGCAAGCGCTTAGCACAAGGCAAATAAATGCCCCTAAAGAACTAATAGAAGTCCGGGCCGAGTTAGGGACTATCACGTCCGGCCTCGCTGATTTAGGAGATATAGAAACATCGGCGGACGTATTGGGCAGAGCGCGCCGTGTAAATTTAAGGGTAAAAGCCAAGTACCGACGCCAACAAATCGCAACTTTGGAACGTGAAGTCGCCAGTTTGCCGCGCCGAAATGAAATTATCAATGCTAGACAAATGCTTGCGGAGCTTAAATCGCGCGAATTAGCCCGCGAAGTACAAGTCCTGCAGGATAGAACCGGCCGACGCCGCTTGAATGAGGCTCTACAGTTTCAGAATACTGTAACAGCAGAAGCCCAGCGTTACAGCGATTTGCATCCGGTGCTTTCCAATATGGCCGAACGAAATACGGAGCTGGCCAAGCAAGTGATTGGTCTGGCAGCAAGTGAAGCGGCTATATCCAGAAATACGGCATCGGCGCGATCCCGTCAGGATGATGTCCTTGAAGATTTGGAAGTTGCTAGAGATTTAGCTGATTTGGAAAGTCTGGATCGTGATGCTGGAGCGACATTAAGGCGTTTGGGAAATCAACTCGTTTCCCCGCAAGCTATCCGGGCCGATTTGAACGAGACACAGACCCTATTGGTAAACGCGACCCGTCAGCGATTGATCGCGCAAGAAGCCCTTCGTGATTTGCCAGTTGGGCGCGTGAATCCAGAAGCGGTGTTGAATGTGGCAAAGCGCACAAATCCGGCTTTACCCGGCTTTACGCCTGAAGGCATTGCTGCACTGCAGGTCCTCAACGATTCTCAACGTTCCCTTCTTTTACGTATCTCGACAGAGGGCACAGATCGCGTAACTGACATTCGTCAGCTTCAAGCCGCGCAAGAAAAGCTGTTGGAGACGACACAAAACCTACAGACATTGCTGGATGAAAAATTACTTTGGATACCGAGCGTTCCAGCCATTGGTATTGACTGGGCCCCGAAAATCATTGCCGGGACGCTAGAGCTTTTCGCACCAGAGCATATCGTACTCGTCTTCGAAACATTTACTTCCCAATTCGTACAACTATGGCCCTTGGCCCTAATATTCGCTGTTCTGATTATTGGGCTCTACAGAGCACGCCCGAGACTTCTTGAGAATATAAAGAAACGTTCAACTGAAGTCGGACGGGTAAAAGTGGATAGCGCGTGGCATACACCTGCCGTTTTGGCATCCGGTTGCCTCATAGCCCTTCCGCTCCCGATGCTTTTCCTGTTTTTAGGGATTCTATTTGACCTTGTTGACCTGGCCGACCCAGTGATCGACGGTCTTGAGAACGCCTGTTACTTCTTAGCTGTCTTTCTCTTTATTGTTTTGACTTGGAGGGTTTGGGACCGCGATAAATCTCTTTTCGGCACTCATTTCAAAATGGCAGCAAGCGTTCGACAAGTTGTCAATAAACAGCTCAAATGGTTTGTGCCCATTATCGGTGCTACCTCCGGATTATTAGCGTTGACGACGGACATGACCAGTACGGGTATTTATGAGGGGCTGTCACTTTTCCTATTCATTCTAACCTGCCTCGTATTGGCGTTCTTCGGCTTCAGAATTACGTTGTTGGGAAATAAGAAGTTCACAAAAGCATCAAGCGATCCCGGCTGGTTTATTCGGTATAATGGTCTTATTTCCATTTTTATTATTGGTATTCCCATCGGGGCAGCAGCGCTCGCGGCAGCGGGATATTACGAAACTGCAGATGAGTTGTTGTGGCGCTTTTTCATGTCGGCGTTACTTTTATTCCTGACCTATCTGGTCTGGGGCACAATACGCCGCGTTATTGTCGTCACGCAACGCCAGCTTCGTTATCGACAGGCTATTGAGCGCCGCGACGCCGCCATCAAGGCCCGCCGGGAAAAGGAAGCAGCCGAAGAGCGGGGAGAGGAAATGTCTCCGCCGCCAAAAGTGGATACAAAAGAAATCGACGTATCGTCGCTGACACGCCAATCGGCGCAATTACTCAATACGCTCATTATTATTGCCTTCGCCGTTCTAATGTGGGCAAATTGGGCATCCCTTTTGCCGGCCCTTTCAATATTTGATGGCTTTGATGTCTGGACTTATAAAACGGGTGAATTGGACGAGTTAAATAATCCGATCGAAACGGCTGTCACTCTTTGGAATGTATTGCAGTCGCTGCTCATTCTAGCCTTGACCTTTATCGCTGCCCGGAACTTGCCGGGCTTTCTGGAAATCTTTATTTTGAATCAGGTCGGTGTTGATCCGGGAACGCGTTATGCCGTCGTAACGATTTTGGGATATATCATTGTTGCTGTCGGTTTGGTTGTTGGATTTGACAGGCTGGGGTTGCAGTGGTCACAATTAAAATTTGTCGCCGCCGGTCTTTCGGTTGGTATTGGTTTTGGTTTGCAAAAGATTATTGCGAACTTCGTGTCTGGCCTCATCATTTTGTTTGAGCGACCCATTCGCATTGGCGATTATGTTACCATCGGAGACGAAAGCGGAATTGTTTCCCGTATCAAAATTCGGGCAACAACCTTGAATGATTTGGATAATCGGGAAATTCTAATTCCAAATGAAGCCCTTATCAGTGAGAGAGTCACGAACTGGACCTTATCCAATTCTGTCACGCGTTTGATTGTGAAGGTCGGTATCGCCTATGGGTCAAATACTGATAAGGCGCGAGAGTTGATGCTGGAAACGGTCAAAAACCTGCCCAAGGTTTTAGATACGCCGCCTCCATCTGTCTTGTTTATGGGATTCGGTGATAGTTCACTGGACTTTGAAGTCCGCGTTTTTCTCCGTACTTTTGATGAACGTGTTCCTATGACGCATACTATTCATACAGAAATCAACAAAACGCTGGAAAAAGCAGGTATTCCAATCCCGTTTCCGCAAAGAGACCTCAATATCGTCTCCCAAAATGTACCTCTAGAATTTTTTCCGAAATCGAAGTCGCCTCTAAGTCAGGCTGAAAATGCGCCCAAATCAAAAACAAAAAGTAAGTCACAGACAGAAAGCAAAGCAACGGCCACATCGAAAACAACTCCTAAGTCAAAAGCGGGGCCTAAACCCAAAACAGACCCTAAACCCAAAACAGACCCTAAACCTGAGACAACTACGTCGCCCAGATCGAGATCCAGCCCTTCTTCTAAGCCTAAAACTTAAGCAAATTCATTCGGTAAACCTGGTAAGGTTGCCTGTCTTAATGCACTTATCAATAGGGATAAGAAGAATTGTCACGCTTGTCACAACCGTCTAATTGCAGATTACAGTTCACTTCTCACTTTATCAGGTCTTATCATGCGTCGCCGAAATCGATTGAGTCCAGAAGCCCGGCGTCATCAATTAGTCGAAACGGCGATCCAAACATTTGCGGATATGGGCATAGAACGGACGGGCCATGGGGATATTGCGAAACGGGCTGGGGTTTCAACGGCGACAGTTTTTAACTATTTTCCGACACGGGAGACACTGACTCAAGATGTTCTCAATGAAATTGAAGCCCATATCATTGAGATGTTTAACACCTTGCCAGAGTCAGGGTCAGAAGCGAAAGACCGAATATTATCTATGTCTGTCGCTTACGAGAAAATGATCGAGGATCGTCCCGCGACCTTAAAAGCCTATTTAAGTTGGTCGGTATCGTTCAACCCTGATTTGCGGCCACAATATTTGGCCACAAGAGGGCACATTCTTGATTTAATGAAGGCGACTATGCCGCCCCCGTTAAAGAATGATACCGATACCCTAATTGTCTATAATGCTGCCAATATGATGGCCGTTATGAAATTTGATAATACGCCTCGTGATGTGATGGTGAAATTCAATTTACGCCTGATTGATGCACTTCTGGGTGCGCCGAAATAGACTCTTGCTACATTGGTGACGAGTGACCATAGGGCGGGAATGCGTATGAACATTCCTCTCTTTTTCAGTCTTGGCTTTTGGGCTTTTCCCTCTGTTGTATGGTCGCAAGATCCTGAGGCGCCCCAAACTCAACAAGAAATTATTCCCACTGCAGCGATGAACGAAATAATCGTGAAGGGTATTTATGATACCGATTTCCCTATTTGGGACGTTCCGGCCAGCGTGGATATTTTAGGGATTGATAGTTTAGAAAGCATTTCTGCCGTTCATCCTGCCGAGTCGTTAAACCG
This sequence comes from uncultured Hyphomonadaceae bacterium, assembly GCA_913058335.1. Taxonomy (GTDB): domain Bacteria; phylum Pseudomonadota; class Alphaproteobacteria; order Caulobacterales; family Maricaulaceae; genus Litorimonas. The sequence goes on along the minus strand of CAJXPX010000001.1, from coordinate 24,187 downwards.
CGTTGCGGGCGTTAACATTCACCGCGGGAGTGGGCAGGAGCATTTGACAGCCATACGTTCTCCAGTTTTAACCGGAGGGGCTGGAGCAGGTAGTTTTCTGTATCTTGAAGACGGGGTTCCGCTGCGGGCTGCAGGTTTTGCAAATGTAAACGGCTTATTTGAGGGCGGAACAGAGTTCGCACAAAGCCTTGAGGTTTTTAAAGGTCCAGGCCCTGCACAATATGGCTCGAATGCCGTGCATGGATTAATCAATATTACCCCCAAAGATGTTGAAGATAAAAACACTTTAAAGGTGTTAGGCGGCGAGGATGGATTTGTTTCTGGACTGGCAAGTGCTTCAAGCGGAGCGTTTCGCCTTTCAACTTCACTGTCTCATGATGACGGCTTTCGGGATAATAGCGGTTTTGATCAACAAAAAGTTCAGCTCAAATATCAGGGTGGATTGGGAAACTGGTCGGTTAATTGGCTTAGCTCTTTTAATAATCTCAACCAAGAAACAGCCGGGTTTATCGAAGGGGATGACGCGTATAAAAAGGATACGATACGTTTTACCAATCCTAATCCCGAAGCTTTTCGCGACGGCAAAACCTATCGCACTCAAGCCCGTTTTAGCCGGAGTACCGGTGAGAACACGATTTCATTGACGCCCTATGCCCGCCGCGTAGAGTTGCGTTTCCTCCGCCATTTTGTCCCCGGTCAGGCACTGGAAAAAAACGGGCATAGCTCATTCGGTTTGCAATCTGCCTTTTTCGGAGAGGACTTTAATGTTGGGGCGGATATTGAATATACGAATGGTTTCCTTTTTGAATTTCAAGACAACCCTGATCAGTTTTCCTTCACTCAAGGACTCCATTATGATTATGAGGTAAAGGCGCTTGTCGGGGCGGCTTATGCCCAACGGGACTTTGATTTAGGTGACTCTACAGTCCTCGATCTTGGCTTTCGGGCGGAATATACACATTACAAATATGACAACCAGGCGGAGACAGGACGGAGCGGGCGATTTATTCGAGTGGCCGATCGGAGAGATGAGTTTCTAACAGTGACCCCGAAAGTCAGCCTGCGACATAAGTTTGATGAACGCTCTTTGATTTATATTCGAGCCGCGAGGGGCTCCCGCGCTCCGCAAGTGACGGATCTATACTCTGTCCAGCTCAATCAGGTCGCAGGCGAAGCCGATGTGGAAACACTTGATAGCTTAGAAGCGGGATTTAAAAGAGACTTTGGCAGAGCGCAGATAGAGTTTGCGGCTTTTACTCAATGGAAGGATAACTTCTTCTTCAGAAATGCGAATGGGTTCAATGTAGTGGATGGCAAAACGCGCCATACCGGACTGGAGGCGAGTTTTGCCGTCGACCTTACAGATTGGCTGACGATATCGGGTGATGGAACCTTGGCGCGTCATACTTATGATTTTTCACTAAATGAGGGCTCTCCGGCTAATAACATTACAGATGGCGACCGCGTAGATACTGCGCCCGACACGCTGTCGACGATACGTGCTACAACGCGTCCAACTAAGTCTTCAACGATAGAGTTGGAATGGCGCCATGTCGGAAGCTATTTCACAAACCCAGGGAATACGGCGAACTATTCTGGGCATGACATATTCGTTTTCCGAGGGGATTATAAAGTGACTGACTCTCTGAAACTTCAGGGCCGAATTGATAACCTGTTTGATACGCGGTATGCAGATAGGGCAGACTTCGCCTTTGGGAATGAGCGCTATTTTCCCGGAAGGCCGCGTACGCTGTTTTTAGGCGTGACGGCTGATTTCTAAGAATTGACCAAGACGCTTTAACGGACTAACCCGCCCAGATGCATATCCCAGATATAAAACTCGCCCAAGTTCTTGACCGTTTCGAACAAATCGAAGCGCGCATGAGCGCAACTATGGATAGCGACGAAATCGTTCAGCTCGGTAAAGATTATGCCGAGCTAAAACCGGTGGCGGACGGCGTCCGAAAACTTCGCGACGTTCGATCCGAGATGGCTGACCTCGAGGCTATGGTCGCCGATCCGGATAATGGCGCTGAAATGAAGTCTATGGCGCGCGAAGAAGTTCAGACGCTCAAAGAAACGCTTCCTGCTTTGGAAAAGGAGGTCTCGCTTTTACTCCTGCCGAAAGACAAGGATGACAATGCCTCTATTGTTTTGGAAATTCGGGCTGGCACGGGCGGGGACGAAGCCGCGATTTTTGCTGGCGATCTCTTTGCAATGTATGCCCGCTATGCCTCTATACAGGGGTGGAAAGTCGAAATCGAGAGTGAAGCCGAAGCTGACATGGGCGGTTACAAAGAAATTGTCGCCTCAATTTCCGGGGCGGGTGCATATGGAAAAATGAAATTTGAATCGGGCGTTCATCGTGTGCAGCGTGTACCTGTGACAGAAACCCAAGGCCGCATTCATACCTCTGCGGCAACTGTTGCCGTTCTGCCTGAACCGGCAGATATTGATATTGGATTTTCCATGAACGATGTCCGCGTGGACACGATGCGCGCGTCGGGCGCAGGCGGACAACATGTTAACAAAACGGACTCAGCGGTGCGAATGACCCATGTCCCAACCGGAGTCGTTGTGGTATGTGACGCGAAGTCCCAGCATATGAACCGCGCCAATGCAGAACGTCTTTTGAAAATGAAACTCTATGACATTGAGAAACAGCGTATTGATTCTGAACGTGCCGAAGAACGTGCGGGTCAAGTCGGTTCCGGAGACCGTTCAGAGCGTATCCGAACCTATAACTATCCGCAGGGCCGGGTGACGGATCACCGTATTGGGCTCACCCTATATAATCTTGATAAAATTGTTGCTGGCGACGCGTTAAATGACGTGGTTGACACTCTCATGGCTGAAGATCAGGCCGCTCGTCTTGCTCAAATGGAGATGCAGGGTTAAGGCAGGCTATGTTTGCTTTAAGTTATAAATTCGTTCTAAGCGTTCCAACCCCTGAAACCGAAAAGAAATTCGTCGAATGTTGGAAGGGGGTTACCGAATTTTTCCAAGAGAAAGCAGGGGCTTTAGGATCACGTCTGCATAAGGGTGAAGACGGCGCTTTTTATGCCTATGCAGAATGGCCCGACAAAGCGACGTTCGAGGCGTCACAACAAGTTCTTCCAACAGAAGAATTCGTAAAGACCCGTCTGATGTGGGCCGAAATTTGTGAACCAAGCGAGATATTATGGGCTGGGGAGGTCACGTCTGACCTCCTTAAAACTAGCTGAATTAGGCTTCCGGGTCAGCAATCACTTCTCCGACGCCGGGCCCAATTTCACCAATTTCAACATTTGTTTCACAAATGTCGACGATTTCGCTGCCTTGTTCATTTACATAAATGACTTTGGCGGGTTTGACGACTTTGGTCTGTTTTACCTTGGTTTGAATTGGTTCGTAAGGTGGGTTTTCTATTTGCGTAATGGCATATTGAACTTTTGTTTCGGCCGGAATGACTTTTTTGGTCAAGCCTTCAACTGACATGCAGGTTTGAAGCGATTCGGGCGTGACTATCATGGTCCGGGCTTCAGGTTGAGTTGTTTGACAGGCGGTAAAAGCGGTTCCGCAAAGTAAAGCCAGTAAAGTAAAGCGGCGCATATAGGCCTCCCATAATAAATTTGTTTGCCCTTGCTATCAGCTCTTACTGGACAAAACCATGACAAGTCTGCGCCAATTTAATGACTAAGAGCAAGCCTTTTACACCTAGAAAGCAGTTTTAAGCGGAATTACGGTTATGGTTAAGACTTTCTTTCCAACACCAAAACTATGTGTAATGGCGGAAATGGCGCGGAAATGGATGTTACAGCCTGTTAATTGGAAGACTGGTGTCGCTCTGCTTATTCTGCCCCAAAATTGACATATGTACTTATCAAGGGTCGCCTGAAAGCGAATCCCGGCAAATGAAGGCCAATATTATGATAATCGATCTTATCTTTCAGACAACGACGGCGCTGGAACCCATTTCAAGCACCGAGTTTTCTTTTTGGTCGCTCTTTTTGCGGGCCGACTGGGTGGTGAAAGGCGTAATGATTTTGCTGGCTATTGCCTCTCTATGGTCTTGGGGTGTTGCCATAGACAAAGCGATTATGTTTTTTGTGCTGAAACGCCGAGCGACCGATTTTGAAGATACCTTTTGGTCGGGACGCACTCTGGAAGATCTCTCGGCCTCACTTGGAAATGATACACGCGATCCGATGGCGCGTATTTTTTCTGCCGCAATGCGTGAATATAGCGAGGGCCGAACTTCCCCGCGTACGGAAGGAGCTTTGCAAAACACGCGTCAACGTATTGATTCGGTTATGAATTTGATTATCAACCGCGAGATGGCCAAAGCAGAGCGCGGCATGGCGGTTTTGGCCACGGTGTCCTCGGCCTCTGTTTTTGTCGGGCTGTTTGGAACTGTTTGGGGTATTATGAATGCCTTCCGCGCAATCGCGGCGAGCCAAAATACTAATCTATCTGTTGTTGCTCCCGGTATTGCCGAAGCCTTGTTCGCAACGGCCTTGGGGCTTATCGCGGCGATCCCTGCGCTAGTTTTCTATAATAAATACAGCAATGATTTGGACAGTTATGGCGGCCGCATTGAAGGCTATGCTGATGAATTGTCTGCTATACTCTCACGTAAAATAAGCAAAGGGCAGTAATATGGGAGCTTCCGTTTCATCCCGCGCCGGACGAACCGGACGCGGAAGTGGACGTCGCCGTAATCGAGGTGGGCGTTTAAATTCTGATATCAATGTGACGCCGCTTGTTGATGTCATGTTAGTGCTACTCATTGTGTTTATGGTGGCGGCGCCGCTACTTTCTGTTGGTGTTCCGTTGGAATTACCCAAAACAGACGCAAAAAGCCTTCCGAGTCAGACAGAGCCGATTACAATTTCTGTGGACAGGGATGGGGCTATTTTCATTCAAGAAGCTGAGGTCAGTTTGGACGACCTGGCATCAAAACTCTCAGCAGTGGCGGCCAATGGCTATGAAGAGCGCATTTATCTGCGCGCGGATGAGAACTCCGATTATGGCGCGGTCATGAAAGTTATGGCGCGGGTGAACTCTGCCGGATTTTCAAATCTCGGCTTGGTAACAGATCCGGTGTCGCAATAGAGTATGAAACTCGGTCTCCCTATATCCGTTGGCCTTCACGTTGCGGCCGTGACTGTCGGACTCGTCACTTTTTCCGGTAATGTGAAGCCATTTGAGGAAACTCGGATTATTCCGATCGATCTGGTTTCGGTCAGTGAAAAAACTAATATTTCTGCGGCTATTCGTAAACCTAAGGAACCTCTTCCAGAGCCCGAACCGGCAGAGCCCATGATGCTTGAAACCCCTATGGAGAATTCCGAAGAGGAGGCCCCTGACACCAACGAGCGCACAGAAGAGCCGGTCGAAAAAACGGCGGAGGCGGTCATCCCTGAACCCGCCAAAGAACCAACCAAGGCCCCTGACAAACCCTCTGAAGAGCCAAAAGAAACAAATGAGCCCGTATTTGATCTGGATAAGCTTTCGGGGCTGGTTAATAAAACGCGAGACACGTCTCCGGAAAAAAACAAGCAGAAAACGCTCGAGTCAGAGCAAAATACCTACCGCTTTGCCGATGCAGCCCGCGCCGGAACGGGTGAGGGAACGGACATGACGCTTTCAGAATTAGACGCTCTGCAATCGGCCATGTATAAATGCTGGCGAATACCCGCTGATGCCCAAAATCCGGAAAAGCTAATCGTAAGGTTGGACGTTAAACTTTTGCCCGGCGGTTTTGTTGAGGATGTGCAGGTTAAAAACCGGATGACCTCGCGTCGCAACGATCCCGGAAACCCTTTTTGGGAAGTTGCGGAACAACGCGCCGTTCGGGCCGTATCGCAATGCGCGCCTTATGAATTTTTACCGGACGATAAATATGCCAATTGGCGAAATCTTACTTTGAATTTCGCGCCTCAATTGTAAAACGACGCTGAAGCTGATAGTTAAACCTATGAAGGATGTCTCTGTGAAATTGTTTTTCCGACTAATACTAACTTTAACCCTCTCAATAATTGCTTGGCCTCTTGCGGCTCAGGCTCAATTGGAAATTGATATTACAAAGGGCAATTTGGAACCCACCCCTATTGCTGTACCGGACTTTATTTCACAATCTGATAGTGGTCGCGCGATGGGGGCCCAGGTTGCGGAGGTTATTCGAGCTGATTTGGAAAGATCAGGCCTTTTCGAATCATTAAGTCCGGCGGGTTTTTTGGAAGTTCAAACCAATATTGATTATGAGCCAACCTATTCGGACTGGCGGATTATCAAGGCTGAGGCCCTCGTCTCCGGCCGTATCGTCGAAGAAAATGCCAACAGAATTAGAGTTGAGTTTCGTCTTTGGGATGTGTTTGCAGGCAAGCAACTCGCAGGCATCCGCCTCGCCGCTACCCCCGAAAACTGGAGGCGTACGGCTCATAAAGCTTCTGACGCGATTTATAAGGCTTTGACCGGGGAAGAAGGCTATTTCGACAGCCGGATGGTCTTTATTGATGAAAAAGGCTCTAAGGTTGAGCGAGTTAGACGCCTCGGTATCATGGATCAAGATGGCGCTAACCCTCAATACCTTTTGGCAGGATCAGACTTGGTTCTAACGCCGCGTTTCTCTCCTAGCAGTCAGAAGATTGTCTTTTTATCTTATGAAAATACCTATCCGCGTCTCTACATTCTCGATATTGAATCGGGCCGTCGGGAGCTCTTAGGGGATTTCCCGGGGATGACTTATTCACCGACATTTTCGCCGGATGGCAATCAACTGGTTATGTCAATGGAGCGACGCGGAGATTCCGATATTTATGTCATGGATCTTAACTCTCGTTCGACCAGCCGATTAACGAATGACCCGGCTATTGATGTTTCGGGCAGTTTTTCGCCAGATGGACGCCGTATAGTCTTTAACTCTGACCGAGGCGGATCTCCTCAATTATATGTCATGAATGCGGATGGCAGCGGCCAAAATCGTATAAGTTTCGGGGAAGGGCGCTATAATGCGCCTGTTTGGTCTCCTCGCGGAGACAAAATTGCCTTTGTACGCACCCTGAGGGGAAAGTTCTCAATCGGCGTTATGGACCCCGATGGTAAAAATGAACGTATTTTGACTGAAAGCTATTTAGATGAAAGTCCAACATGGTCACCGAATGGCCGCGTGATCGCCTTTACCCGGGAAACGCGTGGGAGAGGGGCTCGCAGCGAGATTTGGTCAGTCGATTTAACGGGACAGAATCTGCGTCGTGTTGAAACTCCTGGAGAAGCATCAGATCCTGCTTGGTCGCCATTATTACCATAAGGTTGCCAATAAGTTAACTTAAATAGCGGAGAAATTTGGTAACTTTGTCGTAAGATTGGCGTTTAATAAAACTGCGACCTTGATTTTGCCGCAATCTCGTTCTTAATCACCGTCATGTGTTGGTCATGTTTTTGCCAACCCTACGGACTCAATATGGAGACTTTAATGAAACCTCTGAAATTTCTGCTTTTAGGCGGCGTTGTGCTTGGCCTAACGGCTTGTGCAAGTAAACCGAAACCGGCCCCGGTACAGGAACGTCCTGTTACTCAAGCCCCCCAACCTGCCCAACCTGAGACTGTTCAACAACCGCCTGTGACGACCACCCCGAATGTTGGGCAGGATCAGCCTACCCCAGGGTCAATTGAAGACTTTGCATACCAGTCTGGCGGCGAGCCCCGTGTTTACTTTGGATATGACCAGTATACGCTAAGCAACGAAGCTCGGAATAAGTTGATGCAACAGGCGAACTGGCTCTCAAATTATTCAAATATGAGTGCAATCATTGAAGGTCACGCCGATGAGCGCGGAACTCGGGAATATAACTTGGCTCTAGGCGCTCGCCGCGCTGAAGCTGTGCGTGCATTCTTAGTTGCTCAAGGCATCGCTCCGAACCGTCTCAGCACTGTGTCTTACGGCAAAGAACGTCCGATTGACGCTCGTGCCAACGAAGAAGGTTGGGCCCGGAACCGGAACGGCTTTACGAATTTGACATCTGGTGGCGTCTCCTAGAGGCACGTCTTAACCGTTCATAACGGATTAATAAATATGGCTGATTCTTAACGCTCATTCTTCACGAATGGGCGTTAAGTCTATTAAGGACCGGGACCGGAGACGAAAATGATAAAATATTTGCCCATAAAACCTTTCGCGCTTTTATGCGTCGCGGTGGCTATGCTGACCGCGTCTTCGGCGCATGCCCAATCCAAGAGAGAGCTCGCAGCTCAGAATGCGCAATTAGCGCAACGTATTGGTATTTTAGAACAACGTTTATTGACCGGAGATCCTGCGGCAGAACGTTTAATGGCGCGCATGGATAATCTTGAAACTTCTCAGCGCAGCCTAACGGGTGAAATTGAGCGCCTTCGTTATGAGCGGGATAATCTTGCCTCAGAAGTTGATGCTCTGGAAGGGGATATCCGCGCCATGCAGGAGCTTTCAAATCGTATAAGAATTCATTTGGACGCCGTGGATGTTGTCGCTCAAGAAACTCAAGGTCGTACAGAATCATATGAATATGGCCCGGAAATGGAAGGCCAACCGTCTGGCGTACCGAGCGCTCCAGTGTTCAAAGAAAGGGAACTCGTTGTAGGCGGAGAGTCTGAAGTCACGGGCTCCGTTAATGAACAAGACGTGCCATTAGGACTCGATGTGAGCCAACTCGGTCAAATTGGGAAAACGAAATTAGCTGAAGGTGACTTCGTCGGAGCGCAAACATCTCTTAGCCAATATCTTGAATTTAATCCTGACGCATCAGACGCAGGGGAAATGAGTTTCTGGCTGGGTGAGAGTTATTTTGTTCGAGGTGGTTACGCCGATGCGGCTGATGCCTATATTACGTCTATGCGTAAAAATCCGGCTGGTGCGAAAGCGCCTGACGCAATGGTTCGCCTCGCGGCGGCATTGCGAGAGCTAGGAAGTATATCGGAATCTTGTCAGACCTTGTCCAGCTTTCCAGAACAATTCCCGAATGCCCGCGAAGCCGTTAAAGAAAAGGCGCGTGTCGAGGCTGCCCGTTCGGGATGTTAAAGTCTTCTATTCTGTATTAAGACAGCTTCATGTTGCATGAGGCTGTAACCCCTTATTATTCTCCGACTACAGAGAATTTCGCCGTCGCTCTATCCGGAGGCGGAGACAGCATAGCCTTACTTCATGCGTTGAAAGACGCCCCCCAATTTCGATTTGCGCTTATCGTTGATCATGGTTTGCGAGAAGACTCAACACGCGAGGCCGAAGTTACACAAAGGCGCGCCGAAGAAATGGGGGTGGCGGCCCATATTCTCAGATGGACTCCGGGAGTTTTGACGTCAGGGCTTCAAGAAAAAGCGAGGCAAGCGCGTTACAGTCTGATGGGTGAATTTTGCCGCCTTGTGGGTGTACCAAAGCTTTTGACGGCCCATCATTTGGATGATCAAGCGGAAACTCTGATCATGCGGTATGATAAAGGGACGGATTGGCGCGGCGCAGCTGGGATGAGTTCTGAGGTATATGCGCCAATTTGGCCCGCGCTCGCCGGAGTTACTTTATGCCGTCCGCTATTATCCATTTCCAAGACGGAAATTCTAACCTATTTAAAAGAGAATAGTTTGGAGTGGATAGAAGATCCAAGCAATGCCAATCGTCAATTCACACGTGTTAGAATACGCCAGAGACTGAAGGAGACTCCGGGGTATATCGGGTCCGTTTTGAAAACAGCGCAAGCTTTGCGAGAGGCTAAATCAACGGAGCGGGAGATACTGACGAAACAGGCCTCTCAACTATTAAGCTTAAGTGAAAACGGATATGCCGTTCTCTCAGGCGTGCCTTATCCAGCGCTATTAAAGCATTTGTTGCGGCTCGTCAGCGGAACTGGCGGGCCCATTGATCACGCGCAAATCAGGCGAGCCCTGACGCAAATGCGGCGTCCTGACTTTCAAGCTCTTACATTAACAGGCGCGCAAGTCTCTAAATTCGATAAAGGGTTTTTACTTTGCAGGGACCCCGTGGCCGTCAAGGGACGGAAAAATAAGGAACTGTCAAAGCAAATAACTTCGGCTTTGCCAGCGAATGGAGTCTTTATCTGGGACGGGCGGTTCATAGCGAGAACAAATAAAGATGAAGTGACTGTCGCGCCTCTTTTAGGGCAAATGTCGAAATTGCCGGGCGAACTATTGCAAAAAGTTAAACAACAGCCAGCCAAGGTCAGAATGACATTACCTGTTTGGCGAGCTGGACGCGAAATTTTGGGAGTCGGGGCAGGGCAATTTAAAGGCTTTAGGGTAGAGTGCCTTGCTCAACAGCGTTTAAATGCCATGCTGGAGAAAACTTGGCCGATTATGAACAAAAACGTATGAAGAATTAAGCTTACGCAGGCTTTATTTTGGCGCAGGCTTTCTTATGTGATAGGATAGCTAGATTATGCACAAGGCAATCAGATGAAAAACGATAATCCACCCCCCAATCTCAATATGCGCAATATTGCCGTCTGGGGGCTCATCATAGCGATGTTTCTCGTTATGATTACGGTGACGCAGGGGAATTTCAATAATGTTCCTGAGGAAAATGAACTGAACTTCAGTCAGTTCTCTCAACAAGTTAAACAAGGTAATATTGCCAGCGCCAAGATTGATCAGGACGCCCGGATCGTCACGGGTGAACGTAGTGATGGAAGCGATTACGTCGCCAATATTCCGTTCTTTGATGATAAGGCTGGAGACCTCCTCGCGACAACAAATATCCCTTATGAATATGCTGAGAAGAAGGAACAAAGCGTCCTCGTCGGGTTGTTGATGAGTGTTTTGCCATTACTTTTGATCGTCGGTATTTTCTTCTTATTCTTCCGCTCCATGCAAGGTGGGGGACGCGGTGGCGCTATGAGCTTTGGAAAATCCAAAGCGAAATTGTTGACGGAAAACACTCAAAAGAAAACATTTGATGATGTCGCAGGTGTTGAATCCGCGAAAGAAGACTTGAACGAAGTAGTGGAGTTTCTTCGCGATCCATCACGTTTTACGCGTCTTGGGGCCCGAATTCCAACAGGCGCTTTGCTCGTAGGCCCCCCTGGTACCGGTAAAACGCTTCTCGCGCGCGCTGTGGCGGGCGAAGCAGAAGTGCCGTTCTTTACAATTTCCGGTTCCGACTTTGTTGAAATGTTTGTCGGTGTTGGCGCCTCCCGTGTTCGCGAAATGTTTGCCGATGCACGCAAACATGCTCCATGCATCATCTTTATTGACGAAATTGATGCAGTTGGTCGTCACCGCGGAGTCGGTACATCTGGCGGGCATGAAGAACGTGAACAAACTTTGAACCAACTCCTTGTTGAGATGGACGGATTTGACGGCCAAGAAGGCGTTATTATTATCGCCGCGACGAACCGTCCTGACGTTTTGGACAAGGCGCTCCTGCGCCCGGGTCGTTTTGACCGTCAGATTGAAGTTCCCTATCCGGATATTCAGGGCCGAGAGAAAATTCTTGAAGTCCATATGAAAGGTAAACCAATTTCTGCTGATTTGGATGTCAAATATATCGCCCGCGGAACTCCTGGTTTTTCGGGTGCTGATTTGGCGAACCTTGTTAATGAAGCGGCTCTTCTGTCTGCCCGTCGAAACAAACTTAAAATTACGATGCGCGAATTTGAGGATGCGCGTGACAAGGTGATGATGGGCGCCGAACGGCGCACCCTCGCTATGTCCGACGAAGAAAAGCAAATGACAGCTTATCACGAAGCGGGCCATGCCATTGTCGGTCTGAATATGCCCGGTAGCTTACCTATCCATAAAGCGACGATTATTCCGCGTGGTCGGGCTTTGGGCATGGTTCAATATTTGCCGGAACGGGATCAGATCTCCCAAAGCCGTCAGGAAATGATTGCCAGCATGGCTATGGCTATGGGAGGACGCGCCGCCGAGGAAATAAAATTCGGATATGACAAAGTAACCTCTGGCGCGAGTTCGGACATCGAACATGTCACAAAAATCGCCACGGCGATGGTGACGGAATATGGTCTATCAGATGCGATTGGGCCCATTGCCTATAAAGACAATGACCAAGGCAGCTTCGTACCTGGTATCGGACGTGGGTCTGCTATTTCTCCGGAAACGGCGAAGTTGATTGAAACCGAGATCAAGCGTTTCGTCACAGAAGCTCACGACAAGGCTCTTGATATCCTGAAAAAGAAAAAGAAGGATTGGAAAATCTTAGCCGAAGCGCTTCTGGAATATGAAACCTTGTCAGGAGATGAAATTAAAGTGCTTCTCTCTGATGGAATCAAGCCAAAGCGCCCTGATGGCGGTAAAAACAAGCCCGCTGTTTCCGCGGTGCCAACGACGAAAAAGCCCAAAGGCTTAGGCGGCGCGGCGAAAGCTTAAAAGTGTACGACCCCGCTCCGGCGGGGTTTTTTATTCGTTCCCTACTTAATATGACTTATAAATTTACCCGACCGCGAATTATGGGCATTTTGAATGCCACGCCGGATAGTTTTTCTGATGGCGGCCGCTATGATGGACTAGAGGGCGCCGTAAAAGGGGCGATGCGGCTCTGGGAGCAAGGCGCCGACATTATTGATATTGGCGGCGAAAGCACTCGCCCCGGCGCGGAGGAAATCTCTGTGGCTGAAGAAATCATGCGTACCGTTCCCGTTATTGTAGCTTTGCGGGAAGGCACAAAAGCCAAAGAGGTTGGACCTATCATTTCTATTGATACGCGCAAACCCGAAGTGGCTCAGGCAGCTATATTAGCAGGCGCTGATATTTGGAACGATGTGACAGCCCTGACTTTCGATACGTCATCAGAAAAGGTCGCCGCCGAACTAGCTTGCCCGGTTATCCTTATGCATATGCAAGGCTCGCCGGAGACTATGCAGCATAATCCACATTACGGAAACGCTGTGGCCGAAGTGAAAGATTATCTCGCCAAACGAATAGATTCGCTCGATTTTGCAGGCGTGGACCATGAGAATATAACGCTCGATCCAGGCATTGGATTTGGAAAGCGTCAGGAAGATAACCTTGCTATTCTTCACCATCTTTCCGAGTTTAAATCCTTTGGCTGTCCCATATTGATGGGGGCTTCGCGCAAAAGCTTTATAGGACGCATTGATGGAAGCCGCGCAGATGACCGCCTAGGCGGAAGCCTCGCCGCCGCCCTCTGGTCGGCACAGGCAGGCGCAGACATTGTGCGTGTTCATGACGTGAGCGAGACGGTGCAGGCGATGCGTGTATGGGAGGCTATGGCGGATGAAAAATAGCCGAAGCCATAGTTGAAATATAGGAAACCAGACAAGTCTTCGCGATAATACCATTCCTTAAAGCCAATACGCAGAATATTTCGGGCGCCTTATTTTTCCTCATTTTGCCGGGGGAGTTGGCGGGCATAAATTTTGTTTGGGAAGAATAAGGCAAGGCTGGTGGTTGTGCGTCATATACAATATAATTTTTATATTCTTTGCGATCGCTTTTGACTCTAATCCGGCTTTTGTAATTGCTACTAACTTTCTTCTGGTTTTAATTTTGGAAATTGGAAACCTAAATAAAAAAATGAAATTTAGAAATATCAAATTGGGACATCATGACTGAAAACGTAGAAAATAAGCCTCTAGGCCGGGTCCTCATAATCGCGGGCTCTGATCCCTCTGGCGGGGCCGGAATACAAGCAGATATCAAAACGTGTGCCGCGTTTGGAGCTTACTCCATGACCGCAATTACGGCAATCACTGTGCAAAATACGCTTGGTGTAGAGCAGGTGGAGTTTCTCGATGCAGAATTGGTGCGCGCTCAGATTAAAGCCTGCGTGTCTGATATCGGCGTCGATGTCGTTAAAATTGGCATGCTGGGCACGAAAGAGATTATTGATGTTGTCGCCGAAGAAATTGAACCGCTTGACGCTTTTATCGTTTTAGACCCCGTTGCGGTGGCCACTTCAGGGGACACTTTGCTGAAAGATGACGCGATGGAGTCTTTGAAGACAATATTGCTGCCTTTGGCGGATCTTGTGACGCCAAATGTCCCGGAGGGAGAATGGCTATCGGGCGTAAAAATAGAAGATGTTGACGATTTGACCAAAGCGGGTGATGCGCTTCTTGAACGGGGCGTTTATGCGGCTTTGATGAAGGGCGGGCATTTATCGACTAAATCCGTTGTCGATGTTCTGGTCAGCGAGGAGGGGGCCAATGTCATGTCTGGTCCGCGCCTTCATACGCGGCATACTCATGGCACAGGGTGTACTTTAGCTAGCGCTGTCGCCGCCAATATGTCTCTGGGCCTGTCATTGGACGCTGCCGTAATGGTGGCGCGGGAATTTGTCTTTGAAGCCATTCGTACAGCTCCTGGTTTAGGGGCAAAAGACGGGCATGGCCCGCTTAATCACGGCTTGGCGAGCGAAGAGGACGCGGAGCAGGAGAAACCTAAATCGGATAATCCATTTGCTGCGCTGAAATCACTTAAATAAGCGAAATTCAAAGCCTCTGGTTAAGATTTAAAAGGATCCCGCATAAGAATGACGTCTTCACGTTCAGGAGAGGTTGAAACCATAGAGACAGCACACCCTATCAGTTCTTCGATGTGGCGAACATATTTAACGGCTTCAGCCGGCAGGTCTGCCCAGCTTCGAGCACCTTGTGTACTGCCTTCCCATCCCGGCATGGTTTCATAAATAGGTTCTACATTGGCTTGATTGGCAGCCCCGGCGGGGAGGCGTTTGATTTCTTTCCCGTCGAGTTTGTAGCCCACGCAGATTTTAAGCTCTTCTAGACCGTCCAGAACGTCAAGCTTTGTCAGGGCGATACCTGTAATTCCGCCGGTAATAACGGCCTGACGAACCATAACCGCGTCAAACCAGCCGCAGCGCCGTTGTCGTCCTGTGACCGTGCCAAATTCATGACCGCGTTCACCCAATCGCTGTCCGACCTCGTCGTGAAGCTCTGTCGGGAAAGGGCCTTCGCCTACGCGAGTGGTATAAGCTTTTGTGATACCAAGTACAAAATTTAGCGCGCCTGGGCCCATGCCGGAACCAGCTGCAGCTTGTCCGGCGATTGTATTTGAACTTGTGACAAACGGATATGTGCCATGATCAATATCTAGCATAGCGCCTTGTGCGCCTTCGAATAAAATGCGTTTTTCGGCTTGTTGCGCTTCGTACAAAGCGTGCCAGACAGGGGCCGAGTAAGGCAGAATTTCAGGCGCGATTTTGAGGAGTTTTTCCGTCAATTCATTTGCGTCTGTTTCCGGCTGTCCTAGACCAACTCGAAGCGCATTATGGTGATGGAGCAGGTTTTTAACCCGCGCAAGCAAATGATCTTTGTCGGCAAGGTCGCAAACCCGGATGGCTCTGCGGGCAACTTTATCTTCGTAAGCGGGGCCAATACCGCGCTTGGTTGTGCCAATTTTAATGCCGTCCACACGGTTTTCCCGAATGCCGTCCAATTCGGAATGGATAGGAAGGATGAGAGCTGTAGATTCGGAAATCAGCAAATCTTCAGGCGTAATTTTTACACCTTGTTCTTTGATGCGTTTCACTTCATCCAGAAAGGCCCAAGGGTCAAGAACAACGCCGTTTCCAATGACAGAGAGTTTACCGCCGCGTACAATCCCGGAGGGAAGCAGCGAGAGCTTATAGACCGTTCCGTCCACAACCAGCGTGTGTCCGGCGTTATGCCCTCCTTGAAAGCGGACAACAACGTCGGCGCGGCTAGACAGCCAGTCAACAATCTTGCCTTTTCCTTCATCGCCCCATTGGGACCCCACAACAACTACATTGGCCATATAATACTCGCATAAAAAAGGCGCCCGCTATTGAATAGCTGCGCCGGCAATTATTCCTCGCGTGAGTAACTGAAAAAGTATCTTAAAGCGAGTCTCCGTCGGGAGTTATCTCCAGATTAGAAGCGTTTCGCTATTCGACCGCCGATAACGTCCAAACCTTCATTACTCCTGGAGGAGAGGATCTTCCCGTGGCTAAGATGTTCGATGAAAAACTCTGTCGAATACGTTTCATTAAAGCGGTAGCCAAGAGCAATTTGTTGGCGGAACAGAATTCGTGACCCAAATTCAATGTTCTGAGCGGTTTGTTCTTGGAAAATGGCAGACTCAGCCGGAGTTGTCGGGCGATCAAATTCCAGATTTCCATTGTGAATGACTAAACCGAAAGAGAAATCGCCATAAAACCTTTCCCCAAACCCTTGACGCCATAAGAGGCCCCCGCCGCCATAAGAGGTGTTGCCTTCGAGGTTGTAAGTCCCCCCGACATAAGGTTGCGGGCTAAGCGCCCATTTAAGGAATTCGGGTTCTTCAAAAACTACCTCAGCATTAATAGCGAGGCTGTTCTCTTTTTCTTTATTGGAGCCTAGTCCGAGGATTTCAATGTCGTGAATGTTTGCGCCAACGCGCAGTTCTGCGACTTGCGCCTTTGCCGTTGAATTTACGAAAGAGAGGGAGAGAATAAAAACCACTGTCGAGACAATGCGAAGAAAAAGTAACATTTAACAGCCTTGATGTGGAAGTTATTAGGTCAAATAAAAAGCGGGGCCTTAAGCCCCGCCTGATATCTTAGCTGCGAATGAAAGAATTATAAAGAGACAACATCGACAATTTTGACCGCGTCCAGGGATTTGATCTCTTGCGCGACAGAATCAGATATCGGCTCATCAACACTGACAAGACACACTGCTTCATCCCCTTTTTTCATCCGGCCCAGAGAAAATGTGGCGATATTGACTTTATTATCTCCGAGAACGGCGCCCAAGCGGCCAATAAAGCCGGGTTTATCCTCATTTCGGACATAGACCATGTTCGGCGAGAACGGCGCGTCCATTGGAACCCCAAAGAGTCGGACGATACGAGGTTCGCCACGATAAATCGTGCCGACTACGACATATTTGCGTTCTGTTGTTGTCACAGTCAGCCGTATGAGTGATTCGGCCCGTTCCGCTTCATCGACATAGGACTCTTTGACCTCAATGCCGCGTTCCTTTGCAAGAACCGGCGCGGAGACCATATTCACATCCGGCATAGCGGCTTTGAGAAGTCCGGCGAGGGCGGCGGCTGTTACTGGATTGGTATTAAGCTGCGTCACGGCCCCTTTATAAGTGAACTCCACAGATTTAATGGGAGCATGCAGGAGTTGACCTGTCATGGCGCCAAGTTTGTCCGCTAGATCAACAAAGGGTTTGAGGCGAGGAGCTTCTTCGGCTGTTATGGAAGGTGTGTTAAGCGCATTACTTACCGCTCCTGTCAAAAGATAGTCCGCCATTTGCTCTGCGACTTGTACAGCCACATTTTCTTGTGCTTCTAAGGTTGAAGCTCCGAGGTGCGGAGTCGCAATAAAGTTTGGCGTGCCAAATAAAGGATGCTCTTTCGCAGGCTCAACGGCAAAAACATCAAGTGCTGCCGCGCGGACATGACCAGCGTCAAGCGCGTCTTTCAATGCCTCTTCATCGACCAGACCCCCTCGGGCACAGTTAACAATAATGACGCCTTTTTTAGTCATGCCAAGGCGTTCGCGGGAAACAATGCCTTTCGTGCTATCGACCAGCGGCGTATGTAATGTAATAGCGTCGGCGCGCTGGAAAAGCGCATCGAGTTCCACTTTTTCAACCCCAAGCTTTACGGCTCGCTCAGCTGTCAGGTAAGGATCAAAAGCAATAACTTTCATCTTAAGGCCAAGTGCTCTTTCAGCGACTAGGGCCCCGATATTGCCACACCCAATAATGCCGAGCGTTTTGTTAAAGAGTTCCACACCTTTAAAGTCACTTTTAGGCCACTCGCCGTTTTGCGTCCGGCCGGAAGCTGCCGGTATCTGACGGGCGGCAGAAAAGAGCATAGCAATAGCGTGTTCAGCGGTGGTTACGGCATTTCCGAAAGGCGTATTCATAACTACGACGCCTTGATCAGTGGCGGCTTTGATGTCGACATTATCGACCCCGATTCCAGCGCGTCCAATGACCTTCAAGCTTTTGGCGGCTTTGATGATTTCTGCATCAGGCCGTGTCGTCGAGCGAACGGCAAGACCGTCATAGTCAGCAATAATGTCGATAAGTTCTTCTTTGGATAGTCCGGTAATGACATCCACATCGACTCCCCGGTTTTTGAAAACCTGAGTGGCGGCAGAGGACATTTTGTCCGAGATTAATACTTTAGGCATGGCTTAGCCTTCCTTTTTAATAAGGGTGTCAAAGGCCCAGTCCAACCACGGGGTAAGCGCTTCGAGATTAGATTGTTCAACAGCGGAGCCACACCAAATCCGCAAACCGGCGGGTGCGTCGCGATAGCTTCCAAAATCCAGAGCAACATTCTCTTGCGCGAGGAGATTGACAAAAGCCTTTGAAAAAGATGCATTATCTTTGATACGGTTGTCATCGAATACAAGACAGACGCCCGTATTTGACCATTCGTTTTTATTGACGGCTAAGTTTTTAATCCAAGGCTTTTTTTCGACCCAGTCCCAAATAACCTGTGCGTTCTTATCTGCGCGCTGCAACAAAGTAGATAGACCGCCAATTGATTTGGCCCAGCTCAGTGAATCGATATAATCTTCGACAGCAAGCATAGACGGCGTGTTAATCGTTGCGCCTTCAAAAATGCCTTCGTTAATTTTGTCGCCTTTTTTCATTCGGAAAAGTTTTGGTAATGGCCAAGGCGGATTATAGCTTTCGAGACGCTCTACGGCGCGCGGGGACAGAATGAGCATGCCGTGCCCGGCTTCGCTGCCCATAACTTTTTGCCAGGAAAAAGTAACGACGTCGAGTTTTTCCCAATCTAACGGTTGAGCAAACGCGGCAGATGTTGCGTCACAAATTGTCAGGCCTTCGCGATCTGCCGGAATAAAATCCGCATTTGGAATTTTGACACCGGATGTGGTTCCGTTCCAGGTGAAAACCAAGTCCCGAGTGCCATCATAATTTGAAAAATCCGGAAGGTGACCGTAATCGCCTTTGAGGATAGTTAGGTCATCTAAAGGGAGCTGTTTCTGGGCATCTGTAATCCAGCCGGCGCCAAAACTTTCCCAAGCGGCGACATCGACGCCCCGGGGGCCAAGCAGGGACCACATGGCCATTTCAACGGCGCCCGTGTCGGAAGCCGGGACGATCCCAATGCGATAATCATTCGGGACTTCTAGAACCTCACGTGTAAGGTCTATCGCAAGCTTAAGGCGTTCCTTGCCAAGCGCGGAACGATGGGATCGACCCAGAACGTCTAGATTTAAATTGGAAATGTCCCAACCGGGACGTTTTGCTGTCGGGCCGCTTGAAAAATGCGGGCATACAGGTTTTTTTGCCGGCTTCTTAGCCGGTTCGGTGGCGATTGCCATAAGACTGTCTCCATCGTCTGAGTTTTTGTACAGACGTCAAAGTGCGTTCCAGTGGGGGAACGTGGCCCACGCGTCCTATGCAATGGTTTGGGGGGAGATGTCAATACAGCTCGTAATCCCGCTTTGAAATATAGATGACCTGAGTAGAGAGGCTAAGGTCGTGTAAAAGCTTGTTTCTAGTTTTCCTCAAAGAAGTTGCTCTGTCTCGATATATGTAGTCGTATTCAGACATTATTCAGATTAGGAAAGTGATAAGCGACGAAAGCGAGATTGACTTATGGATAAATGGACACGGATTTCGGGGAAGCTTTTGGCTGCAAGTGCCATGGCCCTTGTAATGAGCTCTAGCTTAGTCGCTTGCGGCGGAGGCGATGGAGGCTCGACTGTCGTTCCACCTCCACCTCCACCTCCACCTCCACCTCCTGCGTCTTCGGTCACAATTTCGGGTACGATTACCTATGACCGGGTGCCATTTAACACGTCCACCAACGGGCTGGATTACAGCTCCACAAGGCAGGAGCCGGTGAGAGGCGCTATCATTGAATTACTTGATGCTTCTGATTCGGTAATTGCAAGCTCCGTCACGGGGGACGATGGGAGCTATTCCTTTGCCGATATTGATGCCGATACAGACGTACGAGTAAGCACTAAAGCGCAACTTCTGAGTACGACTGGTTCTGAATACGACATAAGTGTTGTCGATAATACATCCGGCAACGCGCTTTACACTTTAAAGGGATCTCTTGTTTCTTCGGGTACGGCCGATTCTAGCCGCGATTTGAACGCAGCTTCCGGTTGGGGCGGAACGTCCTATACTTCGGCACGGGCGGCGGCGCCTTTCGCGATTCTTGATAATCTTTATGAGTTTGTGACGACATATCAGGATGTCGACCCTGACATAGATTTCCCCATGCTCAATGTATATTGGAGCGTGAATAACCGTGCCTCTGGCGGAGATATTTCAATTGGGGAAATCGGGACGTCAAACTACACGCGGATCGGCGGAGTTCCAACTTTGTCTATTCTCGGAGACGAGAATAACGATACTGACGAATATGACTCCCACGTCATCGTTCATGAAGCGGCGCATTATTTCGAAGACCAAATATCGCGATCCGATTCAATTGGAGGATCCCATGGCGGTGGAGATCGTTTAGACCCACGTGTCGCCATGGGCGAAGGGTGGGGCAACGCTATGTCTGCGATCATTTTAGAGGACCAATTTTACCGTGATAGCAGTACGGCTCGGCAAGAACGCGGTTTTCAAATTGATATAGAAAACAATAATGTGAGTAATCCCGGCTGGTTTAGCGAATTTTCAGTCCAGTCTATAATTTATGATATTTGGGACAGCGTCGATGATGGATCCGACACAGTTTCACTTGGCCTGACGCCAATATATGAGGCTTTTACAGACCCGGCCTATGTGGCCGCCATACCGACGACAACGATATTTTCCTGGCTCGATTCGCTTGAGCAGCAAAATGTTCCAGCGGCTGGTATAGCAGCTTTAAAGTCTGGGCAGAGGATTAATGGTACGGGACCGTTGGGCGTAGGAGAGACAAATGACGGCGGCATACCGACTTCTCTACCTGTTTATAAACTTGTCACGACAGACGGTGTTGCCGCGCGAATTTGTTCTGTTAACGATGCGAAGACTGTTAATAAGCTCAATAACCGTGACTTCTTATTACTGAATGTTCCGACTGCCGGAAGCTATACCCTTGAGATGTCGCGTGTTTCGGGCGCCGCGACAACGGACCCTGATTTCAGAGTCTTTGACGAAAGTGATACTTTCTTTTCCGGCAGCGCGAGCGGCGACGTAAATGTCGAAACAGTGACACTCTCCCTAGAAAGCCGAGATTATTTTATCTCTGCCTATGACTTCGAGAATCTAAGCGAGCCGGGACAGGACAGTTGTTATGATTTCACGGTTCAATAATTAGAGCAGGATTTTGGGAATGATAATTCTTAGATTTTCAAAAGCGCTTCTGGCTTTCGCTTTATTTGGATGCGGCACGCTCCTATTGGGGTGCGTCTCGTCTGAGCACACGAGCAAGGCGATGCCATCGGACACCGCTATGAATAAAACGATTAAGCCAGGCGCAGCCATAACCTTGACTCATACAGGGCCCAAAGATTTACAGCCCGGGCAATACGGCGTTGTGACGGTGAAAGTGACGGATAGTTATGAAGCAGGCACGCTGGTTCTGACGGCCCAACCAGATGAGGGACTGAGACTCGTCACTGAAACCGCGGAGACAACATTCCCTCTTTCAGGCAATGATATGCATGAATGGGAACTTGATGTGACGTCTGAAACAAGCGGAATATACTATTTGAATGTTTTTGCGACCGCCAAATTGCCTGAGGGACGAGAATTGCTGCGCAGTTACTCTGCCCGGGTTCTGGTCGGGGATGTTTTGGAGGCCGATATTCAAAAGTCCTTGAAACAGAACGGCTCTCTTTCCGGGGATGGGAAAACAATCTCAATGGAAGCGGAAGAAACTATACAATAAACGAACTTTTCGTTTGCTTATATTCTGAGATGTCAGAAGATTTACTGAGAGCCGTATATGCCGCTTTTATTTTCCTATGGCACGCTTCAATTTTCTCAAGTTCAAAAAGACACATTTGGTCGATTGCTTGATGGGGAAGCGGATGCTCTTGTGGGGTTCTCACGCACAATGATAGAAATTACTGACCCAGATGTTTTGAAGAGCAGCGGCGAACGGTTTCATCCGATTGTTCTACGGACAAATAATGTTACCGATCGAGTTGAAGGTAAAGTTTTTAAAATCAGCGATGCGGAGCTAATGCGAGCGGATAAATACGAGGTTTCAGATTATGTCCGCGAGAGCGTGATTCTTGAGTCAGGTCGGGTGGCCTGGCTTTATGTCGACTCTTTAAAGCCTGTGTGAAATGTGCAGATTCATAAAATTTTAAGGTCAGGTGTTAACAAAATTGTAAGGCCAGTTTGCGAAGGGTAAGCTATTATTTCTAAAGGGGTTTTCAATTTCCAACTTCACCCTGAATTTGTATGCTTAAACTATTAGCGAGTTGAAAACCCAGCCCCATACCGTTCCCACGGTTAGTACGAAAGGCCGCACACCTCTGGGATGCGGCCTTTCTGTTACGACCTAAACGGTTTTCAAAACTTCATTTCTTTTAGCAACTTTTATAGCTCTCAATTCGTAACCAGATTGCGAGCTTTTAAAGTGTAGCTTGACGGGGGGGTGAATTGCTGTCCAAACCTAAAATGACTTATAGGAGCTAAGGATGAAGTTTAAGACAGGAATCATGGCAAGCGCGTTAGCAGTGCTGCTAGGTGCAGTTTCTTGTGCGCCTGTTAAAATTCTAAACGGACTAACGCCGTCAGGAAGTTTCGAAAAAACAAAGGATATTTCCTATGGCCCGTTAGAGCGTCAGACACTGGATATTTATCGGTCTGAGAAACCCCGTGCAGATAGCCCCGTCTTGGTTTTTATTCACGGGGGAAGTTGGGATCATGGTGATAAAAACCTCTATAAATTTTTAGCCGAAGGATTCACGTCCGAAGGCTTTGACGTTGTTGTCCCGAACTACCGTCTCTATCCCGAAGTCATTTACCCTAAGATGATAGAAGATAGTGCCAAAGCAGTCTATTACACCGTGAAACGATTTCCAGATCGCGATATCGTCCTGATGGGCCATTCAGCCGGGGCTTATAACATGCTTATGATCGGTTTGGCTCCGGAATACCTAGAAGCGGTAGGGGGAAATTTGTGTGCTGATATCTCGGGACTCGTTAGCCTAGCTGGCCCAACAGGAGCTGTTTTACTGAAAGAGGAACCTTATATAAGTATTTTCCCAGACCGTTTTACCGGAACTGACGCGCCTATCAATAATTTAACTGGACCGAGGCCGCCTCTCTTCTTGGCGCACGGGTCTGAAGATGAGACGGTTCATCCGAGAAACTCCGAAGATTTAGGAGCTAAGATTTTAGAGAAAGGCGGTGTGGCAACCGTCAAAATATATGAAGGGGATAACCATACAGATATGGTCAAATATATATCCGGTCTCTTTGACGGTGATTCCACACTTAAAGCCGATATTCTGGAGTTCGTGTCGACACTTCCCTCCAAAGGGGACAACGGATATTGTCGTTAGAGCTAGTCAAACTTCCTTATAATCCGTTTACCCGAGCGTAGGTTCGACTGATCGTCTGAAGCTCAGCGCTGCTGTTCGCAGGAATAACCCGTCTAAGCGTATTATGTGTAAGTTTGAATAGAGGCGAATCTTCTTCATTGCCTTCGACATGTTTTAAGCCCACGCGCCAGCCTTTAAACTCACGACTTTCAGAGACTCGTTTCATTAGAACCATAATTTGGATATGACGATTGTCATTTTCAATTTTGGTGAAGAGAGCTTCAACGGCTTCTTTTTTACCCTCTAATACCTGCAAAATCGAACCGTCATGATAAAGCATAACACCTGTTATCCCGTTATCGCGATTATATACACGTGATGATTCAGCTATCTCGTTCAAAACAGGGGGCGTCAACGTTTCTGTTGCGTAACTGGTATAAATTAATTGATATAGCACTATGTGGTCCTATGGGCTTCTTCTTATTATCAATCCCACACCCACCTTGGGTCGCATAGAAAAGTGAAAAAAGTGTAACGATAGCATTATTAGCGCCCATAAAACCGAAGGTTATTGAAGTTTCAACAATTGAGGAAATCTATGTTATAGAGATGCTTCATCCATAACAAATCGGTGGTCTAATAGGCTGGTCTCTCAGGACAAATGGGTCACTGGTTGAAGAATATATTGACACTGTAAGCGTTTATTTGTCGGATAGCGGATAGCGGATAGCGGATAGCGGATAGCGGATAGCGGATAGCGGATAGCGGATA